>NZ_QAOH01000006.1 GCF_003050785.1 Celeribacter persicus | reverse complement strand
TGTTTGAACTCGCGGCTGAACATCCTTCTTGTCATGTAGATTCTCCAGTTTCATTAACACCTTATCTCGGTGTCCACGAAACCGGCAGCAGCTCAGAGAAGGGTTGGATTTTCAAGGTCAGGCAGGTGCATGACGCGACCGGCCAGGAACGCCATGAGGAGAGACTTGCCCGATCCCTGCGTATGCCAGATAACGCCACCTTTGCCGTCATCGTTTCGTGCGCTAAGGATCGAATCTATGGCTTTGTGCACTGCGTGAAACTGATGATAGCCGGCGGCTTTCTTTAACGCACCTTTGCCTTCATCTTCGAAAACGATGAACCATCGTAGCATATCGAGTAGAGTACGCCGGTTTAGCAAGCCTTCGGTCAGCGTTCCCAAGGCCAACCCCTCTGTTTCTGGGACGACACGTTCGCCGTCGACGGTACGCCACCGCATGAAGCGATCAAGTCCGGCAGACATCGTGCCGTAGCGCGCATTGATCCCATCCGAGATGACCGAGAAGGCGGTAGTGCGAAACAGGTTCGGGATGTCGCGCTTATAGGTTTCTATCTGATTGAACGCGGCCTCGATATCTGCGCCTTCGGTTCCCTTGAGTTCCACGACGACCAGCGGCAAGCCATTGAGATAGATCACGACATCAGGAATACGCGGTGTGCGCCCCACCATGTCCACCTGATTGAAGGCGTGCCAGGCGTTGTCTTCATCGGTCCAATCAACCAGCCGCGCCCGGCCGTTTCGCTCCTCGCCCTGATGAAAATACGTCACCGGGACGCCCCGGACCATCAGGCTATGCAGGCGCCAGTTTTCGGAGATTGGATCGCCGATCAGCACCTCATCGGTAACAGTCGAAACCACCTCGTTGACCGCGCCATCGGGCAGGTCGGGGTTTAGCCGCTTCACTGCCTTGATGAAGGTCTTTCGCAGAATGGCATCGTGAAAACTCCGGCGCTCCGGTTCCCGTTTCTCCGGCGAAATCTCGGCACCGGAATCGCAGACGAAGCCCTGGCTCGCGAGCTTCGCCATCATCCAGTCTTCGAGATCGGACTCGGAATTCCACGCCATCAGATCATTGCCTCCCCGGATTTCAGGCGCTGGTTGAGTTCGACCAGCCGGGGGTGAAAAGTTGCTTCGAGCCGCTGCATGTGCTCGCCGAGCCAGTCGATCATTTCCGGCCAGGCTTCTTCGCTAAACCCGTCGAAGATTCGCGAAAACTGGATGCGACTGGATTTCCGGTCCTCCATGCGCTTCCAGTCTAAGGCCGCCCCGAAGTCTCGCTCCAAGCCATCGCGCTCCGAGTATAGTTGATCGAACAGCCACTTGTTCTCCGTCTTGTTTGCGCGCTGAAGGCTAATTTCGACGCGGGCCTCATCCTTCGAGAAGATGAGGTTATAGACGCAGCCCGAGATCCCGGTGCCGGCGCTCAGCCAATGATCCTTGGAGGGGCTGATATTGGCAAAGAGCGACAGGCCACGCTCGCGCATCGCCTCCAGTGCCTTTTCCCAGAATGCCAGGCGGAGCTGGTGGCTGCGGCGTTGCACGCCGATGGCCGACTTTTCCTCGGTTTCCTTCTGCGCCATACGGATCATGTAATCGGCCGCTTCCGGTGTCGGGATCACCTGTTGAAGATCGAGGAACAGTTCTTCCCCGAACCGATACGGAATCGCCTTGATGCAGCGCGCGTCGATCTGGTGTTCGCGCAACCAGAGCACTGTGGCCGTAACCTCCCGCCGGAAATTGGCTGCGATGAAGACGACGCGCTGATCATTACCCTCGTTCAGGACGATCTCGTCGAAACTGTCCTCCTCAAGGAATTCGCAGATCATGGTGACGGCATCTCCGCTTGCACCCAGATATTTCTGGAAGATATCGACGATCTCGGCCTTCTTAAGGCTCGAACAATAGGCAGCGTATTTCAGCGCCTGCCAGACGACATCACGACCGGAATCGTCCAGCTTGTTCTCGATGACGACCAATTGGCCGTTCCGGTCGAGCGCTAGCAGATCGAGGCGCTCGCGTGTGCCGTCGAACCCGTCGAACTCCTTCTGGATGATCAACAGATCGTCGCCGAGCGTTTCGCCCAGGGCTTCGGGCATCGAGGCCAACCACTCCTGAAGGTGTTCACGCTCGCGGAACCCGACTTCGGAGAAGCTGGTGCGTTCAAGCTTGCGTAGGCGGTTGGCGGAACGGTCGATCTGGAACATGAAATTACCTGTGATGTGCGGGATGAGTGATTAGATCGCCCACCCTTGATGAACAGCTTCTTTAAAGAAAGTTACGCCCGGGTCGCCCGGCGCGTGACCCAGCTTCTCGCGCTGAGGTTCAAGAATATCCACAAGACCCTGATAATAATCTTTCTCGCCAGCATACGCCTCAGCTTCGGCGTACAATTCCAGATGCCGACGATAGACATAGCAGATTGCATCTGCGATCTGGACGAGTGAAGAATGGTCGGATTTGATTGCAAACGCCGTGTTGATGATGTGGTCGAAGCGGTCCTTGTCTGATCGAGGAACCCAGATCGATTTTCCCCGCTTCTTTTTCCGTTCCTGGTAGAGGCAGTCGTACCAAGGATCAGCCTTGTAGAGGCCATCCGACAGTTGTGGCATCTCGGCCTTGTTGTCATCCATGATCACAACTGTCAGCCCTTTGCTGTTCTTGATGCCCTGCATCTTCTTCTGGACCAGCCCAGCCGTGAACATGCCCCCCGCGAGCCAGTAGCTGTCGCCGAAAGGATGGCCATAACCGGCCGCTTTCGCCGCGTTGAGGGCCTGAAACGAAAATGCGATCCCGAACAATTTCCCGCCGTTTGCCACCGCGAGACGGCAGATGTCGGTGAGGAAGTCCTTGCGTTCTTGCGGAGGAATTTTGCTCCATCCACCCTTGCCGTTGATAAAACGAGACGTCTTGAGTTCCGTCCCACTTCCGGGGTGTTTCTTCAGGAGTTCGTCCAACTTCCAATCGAAATCCGAGGTCTTTTTGCGGAGCTTGTAAGCATCGACCATGAGACCGCACATCACGAACACATCACCATCACCGGGTGAACCGCTCTCGTCGATGTAGATGAATTTCATCAGACAACCTCCTCGATCTGTTTCTTTTCTTCGCGGGCGTTCTGTTTGTGGATCATGGATTGATCGCAAGGGTTCTTGTGGATCGCGTTCCGGATTCCGTGAGCCACAATGAAGTTTGTCGTGAACGGATGAGCCTCAAAATGCTGGCCTCCCCTCGCAGATGTTCAGAAGCTCGGGGAAGGCCAGCACGGCCGCGCGTCTTCCGCTCGCGGGGCGAAGCACGGTGAGCAGCGGATTCTCGCAGTCACGCACTTCCCGCAGGATGCGGTTCGCGGTCGGCTTCGGTATGTCGACATGCGCCACGAAATCTGAGGCCGCGAAAATCGGTCGCGTGAAAAACCAGTCTAGCGCCCGCCCGCTGTACTGCGACCGGGTGACTTCGATCATCCAGTCCTTGCGCGCATTGTAGAGCGCGTGAATCGCTTGGGCCTTGGTTTCGTTTGCTTCCGCTTGGTGGATAATGGCGCGAAGGAAGAACGCGCACCAACCGGTCCAATCTCCGTCACGGGACACAGCCAGAAGCCGGTCGTAGTATTCGCCACGATTTCGTTCGAGAAATTCCGACAGGTAGAAGTTGGGGGAGGACAGCAACCCTTTGAACTTCAGGAACAGCGGAATGATGAGGCGTCCCAACCGGCCATTGCCGTCCAAGAAGGGATGGATCGCCTCGAACTCGGCGTGCAGGATGGCCAGCTGCACCAACAGGTCCGGGGCATCGGCGTGGATATAGGCCTCCCACGCCTGCATCGCCGCAGGCAGTGCGTCGGCGGAGCAAGGGACGAAGCGCGCATCTTCGATGGTGCAGCCTTCGGCACCGATCCAGTTGGGGACACGCCTGTATTCACCCGGCGACTTGTTGCGCCCACGCACCCCTTGCATCAGGACAGCGTGAGTTTGCCGGACCAGCCGCTGCGACAAGGGGAGCTCATCCAGCAGGTGCAAAGCCTCGTTCAACGCGGCCCGATAGTTCAGAACCTCGCGGATGTCGGCCTTTTGCGGTGTGCTTTCATCGGTCTGGTCGCCCTCGGCCTCGTATTCCAGAACCTCGCCAAGGGTGGCTTGGGTGCCCTCGATACGGCTGGACAGAACGGCTTCCTGCGATGTCAGCGGAGATAGCAGCACATTGGGGTTGGGGATGCCGTGCAGCACACCCTCATAACGCGCAACCGCCGCATTGGCGGGGCCGATCAGCGGAATCAGCTCAGGCCAGCGCAACTCGCCGGGAGGGAAGCCGTTGGTATGATACAGAACGGTCATAGAACCTCCTCGACTTGTTTTTCTACCTCGCGGACGCGCAGTTCCCCGGACATGAGGCGGGGAAGCAGAGTGTCGCGAAGGTCAGCGAGCGTCTTGCTTTCCAAATCGGCAGCAAAGGCTCGATTGAATGCCGGTTCAATATATTTTCCGGCGGCGCTTATGACGGCCCTATTGTCGGGGATTGCGATCATGGCGTCTTTCAAATGATGCCTCTGAATATGGCCCATAGTTGTGGCCTTGGAAGCAGCAATTTGCCGAAATTCTGCCATATGTTGATCAACGGCGAAGAAGTGGAGCCACTTCGGCACAACCTTCGACGTAACCTTGAAAAGGTGTTGATTCAGGGCTCCTGGCCCCTCTGTCCACACTTTTTGTAGAAGCGAGCCTGACCAAGAGAACAACACATCGCCGTCGTTGATCTTATACTTCTCCGGAACCTGAAGTCCGGCGCGATTAGATTTAGGGGTAATGCCCGCACGGAGCTCCGCGATCTTGATTACTGGAAGGCTATCCTCACCTTCCTCGGCTGGAAATTTCTGTAGTGCTGCACCGTTCAAAAAATCAGCGATATCGTCGAGGGACTGCATAGCCCAGTCCTTTGGCAAGCCATCGGGCCCGAAGCTGTCGGGGAAGAGGGCGGCGGTGGTATCGTCCATATGGGCGGGGGATTGGCCGAGGGCGCGGGCATGGACGGGATCGAAATCCACGAACCAGGACCGATAAAGCGCCCGCGCCATCTCCTCCAGCGTCGCGCTCATCCGGCGGTTCAACTCGATCTTGTCGTCGAGCATCTGAAGAATATCGGCGATGCGCTTTTGCTCGGCTATTGGTGGCAAGCAAATGTGAAATGCCTTCAATTCCGGGTAATAAATGGTCTGATGCGTCGAGCCGTAGGAGAAGCGTGCAAACGAATCCCGCTCTGCAAGAAGCGCAAATTTCAGAAACCTGTAGTCCAGATTCTCGGTGCAGACCCAATTCGCGAAATCCTGGCTCGTTGACATCGGCCTGCCCATGACCACGACATAGCCGACAGAAGCCGTTCTGGAGAGGCAGACTGTATTCGCGGGTAAAACTCTTGCCGCCGAGTTCGCGATCCCAAGGTCGTTAGTGTACTGTGCAGTTTCGTAGATTGTTCTGCCATGGTTTCCGGTCGCATCTTTGATGCCGATCCAGGGAATTTCGCCGCCCCAGTATTCCGGCTTCCTACGACTCGGAGTGTGGCCTGACTCCAACCGTGCAACATCAGAAAGAGCAGTCCACCGCCATCCTTCTGGCGTGGGAGTGCCTGGGTCCCCGACGCCGAGGACATATTGCCCTTCAATGACACCCGTTGTTGCTTCCCTTCCTCCTGTCTGCCGAGCCATCAGATCAGCTCTCCGAGCCGTGCGTTGATCTCCTGTTCGAGACGGCGCCCCTCAACAAATTGCGCGCGCAGTTCTGCCGCCAGCCGTTCGAATTTCTCATCGAAGGGTTCACCGTCCTCCTCGGACGCACCTGCGCCTACGTAGCGGCCTGGGGTCAGGACGTAGTTATGCTTCGCGATTTCCTCCATGGAGACCGCCTTGCAGAAGCCCGGCTCATCAAGATAGTTGCCCGCGCTCGGTTCCCCGCGCCAAGCGTGATAGGTGCCAGCAATCCGCTCGATTTCTTCACGGGACAGCTCCTTCTGCTTACGGCTCCCTGATACCAGCGCACCCATTTTGCGAGCATCGATAAATAGCACCTCGCCGCGACGGTCACGGAGCTTGGCGTCCTTGGCGATCCCGTTTGACCGGTCTTTGGCCAATATCCAGATACAGGCCGGAATCTGTGTGCCGTAAAATAGCTGACCGGGCAGCGCGATCATGGCGTCGACAATATCACCGACGATCTCGGTTCTGCCGTCTTTGTGCTTGATGGTCTTGGGTTCAACCATGGCGCGGCGGATGTCGCCTTCGCCGCTAGACATTGAAGACATCGACCCATTCGCCATGACAACACCGGCAACGCCAGTAGCGCTAAGCTTGTCATAGATGTGCTGCATCCAAGCGAAGTTGGCGTTCCCGACCGGTGGTGTGCCGAACTTCCAACGCCGATCCTCGGCCAAGATGTCTCCCGACCAGTCCGAGATGTTGAAGGGCGGATTCGCCATCACGTATTCGAATTTTTCATCTGCGAAGGCATCGCGCAGCAGCGTGCCCTCCGGGTTCCACTCCAGACGAGCGTTGATACCCCGGATCGCGAGGTTCATCCGCGCGAGGCCATAGGTGGTGTGGTTCCGCTCCTGACCATAGATCGCCAGATCGAGGCGGCGGCCAGCGTGGTTTTTGATGAAGCGTTCGGAGTGGACCATGAAGGAGCCCGACCCGTGACAGGGCTCGTACAAACGCCCTTTCCACGGTTCGAGGATATCGACGATCAGTTCTACGACTGGCTTCGGCGTGTGGAAATCACCGCCGCGCTTGCCCTCGTTAGAGGCGAATTCCGAGATGAAGTACTCGTAGATGCGCCCGACCAGATCGAAGTCCTTCTGGGTGCCTTCGAACTTGATATTCGCGAAGAGCTCGATCAACCCGCCGACCACTGCCGGATCAAGGCCAGCGCGGCCAAAGACTTTGGGGAGAGCGCCTTTCAGTTGCTTATTATCCTCTTCGATCGCGCGCATGGCCTTATCGACCATCACGCCAATCTCTGGGTCTTTCGAATTCGCGGACAGGTGCCGCCACCGGGCCGCTTCGGGAACCCAGAAGATGCCTTCCGCCAGATACTCGTCGATGTCCTCGGCGACCTCTTCACCTTCTGGCAACAGTTCGTCGTATTTCCGTTCAAAAGCCGTAGAAATGTAGCGCAGGAAGAGTAGCCCAAGCGCAACGTGCTTGTACTCGCCAGGGTCCATGGAGCCGCGCATCTTGTCAGCCGCGGCGAAGAGGGTCTTTTCAATCGTCATTTGGGGTCCGTGAGTTTCTGCCGCGCCGGATGTGGTGATCGGGCGTTTCTGTCGCTGCTCGCCTCGGCGGAGGCTTTGCGGCCATTTTTGTTGGGGATGCGCATCAGAATTCCCTCTCGTCGACTGAGGTGACGAGTCTTAAGGCCCTCCAGAAGGCTTCTCCTGCCAAGGCGATACCAAATCCCAGGGCACCGATAGCAATCATGAACGTGGTCGCAAGATCAGTCTGAGGGTGATCTGATTGTCGAAGTGAGAGAAAAATCACCAGAGCCAGCATTGCCGTCACTATCCCGGCCAGTCTGAGGCGGTTTACCAGCTTACCCAGATGTCGGTCCGCTCGGCGGCGTTCTTCTAGTATCGAGAACTTCGAGTCGAGTTGGCTATTCATCTTCACCTCTCATCAGTTCATAGACCGCTTTCGCCTCCTCACTCGGCGATGATCCTTTGCTGAAGCATTGCTTGAGGACGTAGCGGAAGAACTTGCCATAGGTCTTCTCTCCGAGGGGAGGCTGACCGGAATTGGCTGAAATCGCGTAGGTCGCATCGCTGGTCTGCGCCGCAAGCTCGATAAGTTCGATGTCTTGCGGTTGAGGCTCTTCACCGAACACCAGCCAGCGCAGATCGACGTTGAACTTGGATGAGAACAGGGCGGCGACCGCCAAGGGAGGCTCTCGTTTGCCGAGTTCGTAGTTCTTGTAGGCGCGGTCAGAGAGCTCAAGCATCGCGGCAAACTTGCCTTGCGAGTACCCAGTCTTCTCACGGGTTTCACGCATTCGTTGCCCGACATAAGCGATCTGACTTGTCATGATACCAATCGTGCCCTAATGTGGTAACGAACATGCACTTGTTCGCAATCATTGCGCCAGTGTTACCTGATTGCGTGGAAAAGGGAAGAAAGATGTCCGATTGTGCCCTTATGACCCCGAGAGAAATAGCCGAGAAGAGCGGTTGGCCGGAGAGGCGAATTCGTTCTTTGATCGCAAGCAAGCAGATCAAACATCTCAAGATTGGCAGTGCATTCTACCTTCCCGAGGACGCCATAACCGATTTCGTGCGGCGCAACATGGTCGTTCCAGATCAAGGGGGGGCAGAGGAGTGACGCTATTTCGAAGTGCTTTCAACGAAGAGGATTGCGCTGGTTTGGAGATCCAAACGTCAGCAGTTGGCACATGAGGTGAAGCCATGGCCCGATATGTTCCAATCGCCGCCAAGGAAAGCACGGCAGCTCAACTACTTGACATGACGGTCAGCGAGTTCAGGGCAGGCGTCGCCTCTGGTCAGCTGCCAGATGGAAAAAATATTGCGGGTGAAAAACGATGGGATACGCGGCTGCTTGAGCAGCTTGTCGCTGGAGACCTCATTGACGGGAATGAGGAGATTATCTGGTGAAGCGGAAAAAATACCTTTGGCAGCACCCAAGCGGGCGCTGGTATGTGCGAAAGGGCGGTCGCTACTACCGCATCTATGCTTCTGACGGCACGCCTGAATTCGATGATGAGTACTGGTCAATCGTTCGCGGCAAGCGTCATGCAGCAAAACGCTCCTGGTCGGTTCTGATCGCCGAACTTCGCAAAACCGACAAATGGGCGGGTTACGAGCCACGCTATCGTGAGGATTTGGAAGGCACCTTCACATACCTTGAGGAGCGAATTGGGAAACGGGACGTAAGGCACCTGACCAAGGCTGATATTTACAACGCCATGGACAAGAACACACACCGAGTGAGGTTCGCCAACTATATCCCCGTTGCGATTTCCTTGCTCGCCAAGCTTGGGCAAAGAAAAGGTTGGCTGAAGGATAACCCGGCTACTGACATCGAGCTTCTGAAAGTCCCAGAAGACAGAAAAAAGCCGCACATTCCCTGGACGGACGCAGCGGTGGAAACTTGGAGACGCGAAGCATTCGATTTGCCGATGCTCATCTTTGAACTCGGGGTAGGCAGTGTTCAAAGGCCGGGGGACCTGAACGCTTTCACGTGGCGTCAATACGAAGATGGGCAGAACCTGAAGATAACGCAGAGCAAGACGGGCGTGGAGCTTCTGCTTCCCTGCACGTTAAACCTACGAGCGCAGCTTGATCGCCTGAAGGCAGAGCTAGGGGAAAGGCTAACCCCCGATCGTCCAATACTGGCGAATGATGATGGCTCGCCGATGAGCTACTTCAAGATTGCCCGTATTATGAGGGCCGAGCGCGAACGACTTGGTGTGCTGGAGCACGACCTACATGCTATGCGCTATCGCGGCGTCATGGAGTTGGCGTGGGCGGGCTGTGACGATGATGAAATCATGAGCTTTAGCGGCCACAAAACCAAGAAGATGGTCATCAAGTACGCTGGGTTTGCGCGTCAGGTCATGCGCGCAACAACTGCTGCTGAGAAACGACAGCTGTGGGAGCGGCTTTTGGATGAAACGAGAACGAAAATTGAAACTGATACCAAGGGTGATACTCAATGAGCAGAAAATCTTCTAACCCATTGAAAATATTGGAGGCGAGTACCGGAATCGAACCGGTGTACACGGATTTGCAATCCGGCCTGAAAACCAAGCAAAACAAGGGGGTATCGTTTCAAAACATGCCCCGACAAAACGGGAACTTTCCGAGAAAGTTTCAAACGCCGAACTGAACGGCGCAAAAGAAAACGCCGCGACCTCGGCAAAGGTCAACGGCGCTGAAACTTCTTGTGAAACCGACCAGTTTCCCGGTGAAAATAGCCCAGCTTGGGCCGGAGCGCCAGCGATTATTCTGCGCCACTTCTGCGGGGTGGCGGCATGACCGACACACCCAAGCCTCTCTCCCGGCAACAGCGGTGGCGGAAGCGCAATCCTAAATCCTATCTCGCGCATCTGGCGGTCGGCGCTGCGCTGCGTCACGGCGTGATCGAACGCAAGCCGTGCGAGTGCTGCGGGGATCCAAAAACTGAGGCGCATCACCCGGATTATGATCGGCCATATGATGTGCAGTGGCTCTGCCGCAAGTGCCACAAGGCCCTTCATGCGAAGGAGTCGGCGGCATGATCGAACTTCGCAAAAACAAACGGGAGGTGGTTCGCGTCGAGCGGGCCACTTTCAATGGCGTTGACTGCATCAATGCCCGCGTCTGGTTTGCAGATGAAACGGGCGAAATGCGCCCCAGCAAGAAGGGCCTGACCCTTCGCGTAGAGCTTGCCGACGATCTGGCTAAAGCCATTCAAGAGGTGGTGGCCGATGGGACGCGATAAGCGCAACGAGAACAAGCAAGAGGCCGTCACGGCTCTGCGCCTGAGCGTCATGCGAACCCCTGCGTGGCGCGCTCTCTCACCTACTGCACAGGCGCTCTATCCGTGGCTCAAGCTGGAATGGCGCGGGGCCAAATTCAACAACAACGGCAAGCTGCGTCTGTCCACCCGTCAAGCTGCTGAGCGCATGGGGTGTGCAATCAACACGGCCATGCGTGGTTTCCACGACCTGCAAGCCAAGGGGTTCATCATCCAGACAGAGGGCGCGTGTCTTGGCACTGAGGGCATGGGCAAGTCCCCGGCCTATGAACTGACAGAGATCATGCCTGCGGGTCAGCAAGGCCCAGGCAAACAGTGGTTCCTGAACTGGTCCGAGGGGCATGACTTCCCGGTCAAGGTTGCGGCCACGCCTGCCCGTGCGAAAACAAAACCCCGTCGCAAATTTGAAGACAGTACTGTCGTCATTTTGGAGACGAAACGATGATAGCCTGTCTCAAAAATGAAGACGCCCTGTCACCATTATTGCGACGAAATGCGCCAAATGTGGTGAGACCCTGTCTCAATAATTGCGACATCCTAGTAAACCATGGGGTGGTGGTCGGGGGCGAGGCGGACGCTTCCAACAGGAAACTATCCACCAACAGAGCTAAGCAGGCAGGCCGTCCGGTAGACACCAAATATCGGACGGATGGGCTGCCTGCGTGTTTGCGTCTCTTGGATCGCCTGAGAATGGTCCCAATGCCCCCGTTTGCAAATGGGTGGGGGACCGCCGCCTCAACTGTTCTTTTCTCTCTCCCAAAAAAAATCCGGGGGAAATGCTGATGGCTAGGGCATCGAAAGAGGCAATGGCGGCTCTGCGCTTCCTTCCCAAGCTGATCGTTCCCGAGGGTCGGACGGCAGGAAAGCGGCTCAAGCTGGCCTCATATCAGAAGGACTTTGTTCGTGGTGCGTTTGGCAAGGACATTGCGGCGGGCTGTCTCAGCATTGGACGCGGCAATGCCAAGACCGCTCTGTCTGCGGGCATTGCTTTGGGGCACCTCATGGGCGAAATCGCACCCCAGCCCAAGCGGGAAATCATCTTTGCAGCCCGGAACCGGGATCAGGCGAAAATCGCGTTCGGCTTTCTGGTCGGTTTCATCGAAGGATTGCCTGAGGAAGAACAGGAACAATTCACGATCCGGCGCGGCTCAAAGCTGGAAGTTGAAACGGCTGAGAACGGCGGCGGGCTGGCAAGGGTGATTGCTGCGGATGGCAAAAGCATTTTGGGCGGCGCTCCGACGCTGGCGATTCTCGATGAGAGGGCCGCATGGGAACGCGAAAAGGGCGACAATCTGGAAAACGCCATTCTCTCAGGCCTTGGCAAGCGTGACGGGCGGGCGCTGATTATCTCCACCTCTGCGCCTGATGACGCGAACACCTTTTCGCGCTGGTTGGATGAACCGCCGCCCAACGTCTATGTGCAGGAACACCGTCCGGAACCGGGCTTGCCGCCTGACGATCTGGAAAGCCTCCTGATTGCCAATCCCGGCGCGGTCGAGGGCATCGGTTCAACGCCGGAATGGCTGGTCGCACAGGCACGGCGAGCGATTGCGAGGGGTGGTTCGGCGCTTTCCAGCTTCCGCAACTTGAACCGGAATGAGCGCGTGGCCGCTGATGATCGTTCGGTTTTGGTCACGGTGGATGAATGGCTTGCGGCTGAGGTCGCGCCCGACGATCTGCCCGAGCGTGACGGCCCGGTGATACTTGGCGTTGATCTTGGCGGATCGCGGTCTATGTCGGCGGCGGCACTCTATTGGCCTGAAACTGGGCGTCTGGAAGCCTTCGGGGCATTTCCGACGAAACCCGGCCTTGCGGATCGTGGGGCGTCTGATGGTGTGTCAGATCGCTACGAGCAAATGCACGAGCGCGGCGAGTTGATGACCATGGGAGAAACCACGGTGCCTGTGGACCGCTTTCTTTCCGAGGTAGTAGCGCGTCTTGAAGGCCAAGCTCCGGCGGCAATCGTGGGTGACAGGTTCCGTCACGCTGAGTTCGTCGAAGCACTTCGCGGGGCCGGTCTTGATCGCATCCCAATGATTTATCGCGGCTTCGGATGGAAAGACGGCTCTGAGGACGTTGAACGATTCCGGCGAGCGCTCTTTGAGCAAAAGGTGAATCTCTTGCCGTCTCTGCTCCTGCGCTCTGCCTTCGCGGACGCAATCACGCTGGTTGATCCGGCGGGCAATCACAAGCTGGCGAAATCGAGATCGACCGGGCGCATCGACGCGGCGGCGGCAACGGTCATTGCCGTTGCCCAAGGGGTTCGAATGACAAGCGCACCGAAAAACAAAGGAGGACGCTTCGCATGGAGTTGACGAAAAACGCATCGAGACTGATCGCGAAATATGGGCAGGCGGCGGTGATATTGCGCCCCGGTGAGGGGGTTGATGATGGATATGGCAACATCACACCTGGTGACGACACCGCGCACCCCTGCACGGCCTTTGTGGCGACATTCACGGTGAATGAGGAATTTATCGCGGCAGGCCTGATGGATGTGGGGGATCAACGTGTCTTGGTTTCGGCTGATGGTCTGACGATCACGCCGGAAACCACTGACAAAATGCAGATCGGCACGACCATCATGGACATTGTTCGGGTGGTTCCTCACGCCCCCGGCGGCACCCTCTTTTTCTGGGAGGTGCAATCACGTGATCTCGTTTAAGCGAAAAGAATACGCGCGACATTCCAAGCGGATCACACGTGGTCCACGTTGGAAGGCACTGCGGATGCAGGCGCTTGAGCGCGACGACTGGAAATGTGTGCAATGCGGCGAGCGGCGCAGGCTTGAGATCGATCATATCGAGCCGGTGCGGGATCGCCCGGACTTGGCCTATTCGCTGGCAAATTTACAGACCCTTTGCGGGCGCTGTCACGCCAGCAAAACGAGACAAGAGGTTGGGTGGAAACCCCTTCCTCCTGAGCGTCAGGAATGGCGCGACTTGCTGCGGGATATGCAGCACAAACCCCAACAAAAGCGAGGTTAAGAGCATGTTGGATTCTGTGAAGATCGCACGGCGGCAAAGCGAAATCCGCCAGACCCTTTCCGGCATTGTCGGCAAAGAAAATCCGTCTGAGGACGAAACCCGCCAGATGGATGAACTCGACCGCGAATATCGGTCCAATGAAACCCGGTATCGCGCCGCGCTGATCGCGGAAGACGAGGAACGCCGGGAAGCCGGGGCCGAACTGGAAACCCGCTCCGAGTCGGAATGGTCTGATCTGGTCGACCAATTCGAACTGCGCCAGATCGCTTTCGCCCTGGACGAAGGCAAGGCGCTGGACGGGGCCACGAAAGAGGTGGTCGAGGAACTGCGCAGCGCGGGCGGCTATCAGGGCATCCCGGTGCCCTACGGCGCGCTTGAGACCCGGGCCGGGGAGACCGTTTCCGGGACCGATCTGCCGAACCCCAAGGTGATCCGCCCCGTGGTGGACCGCCTCTTTCCGAACTCCGTTGCCGCGCGGCTGGGCGTTCAGTCCATCCAGATCGCACAGGGTGAGGTCGGGTTCCCGGTGGCGACGGCTGGCGCGGTGTTCGGCTGGCAGACTGACGAACTTTCGGACGTGGGGGCGGCGTCGGCCTACACCACCAGCGAAACGAGCCTGTCGCCCGATCAGACCGGCGGTGCGCAAATGGTCATCACCCGCAAAGCCCTCAAGCAATCGGGTGCCGGTCTGGAACAGGCGATCCGCCGCGATCTGAATGCCGTGATCGGAACCGAGATTGACCGCGTGGTGGTCAACGGTTCCGGCGCATCGGGCGAGCCTCTGGGCATCGTTCCCGGCGCAGCGACCTATGGCATCACCAGCACGGCGATTGGCGCGGTCGCGGATTGGGCGGCGTTCCGGGCCGAGGTGGTGGCCTTCATGGAAGCCAACGCCATTGCCTCCGCATCGGCGGTCAACCTGGCCTTCACCCCGGCGATCTGGTCCGATCTCGATGAGGCGCTTATCAGCGGCACCGCTGTCTCCGAATGGGATCGCCTGACCCGGCACATTGCCAACCCGGCCATTTCCAACGTCATTCCGGCCGCATCGGCGATCATGTCGGCCAATGTGCAGGGGATCGCGCCGGGATACCTGGGCCTTTATGGCGGGGTGGATTTGATCCGCGATCCATACACCAAGGCGGGGTCCGGCGCGCTGGTTCTGACCGGGCTGGTCACAGCGGACTTCACTGTCCCGCGCGGCCTGCAAACCCGCATCCTGACCGGGTTGGCGGCTGCGTAATGCTCTGGGGGGCGCATAGCGGCACCTTTGAGGTACGGGCCGAGGGCGGGGAAACCTGCCTTCGCGCCACGTTCCCATATGGTGTGCAAACCGAACTTGCGAACAACCGGCATGAGGTGGTTGCGCCCCGTGCTTTCGCGAATCGGATCGAGGCAGGTGAGGACGTTCATTTCCTTTCCGGTCATGACTTTAACAAACCGTTGGCGAGCCGTGCGGCGGGAACGCTCACCCTGCGTGATACGGACACGGCGCTTGAGATCGAGGCGCGTATTGACGGCGGCACAAGCTGGGCGCGCGACTTTCTGGCGGCAAACGCGGCTGGGTTGGTGCGCGGCTTGTCTCCGGGCTTTCGTGTTGCCAATGGGGGTGAACGGATCGAGCGGCGTGGTTCTGACCTTCTGCGCACGATCACACGCGCCGATCTGATCGAGATCAGCGCCGTGACAAAACCGGCCTATCCGGCGGCGCAGATTGAGGCGCGGTCATGGGAAACGCATCAAGATCGGCAACCCGCTCAAGGCGCGATCTATGCCCTCAATAAATGGAGGATTTGACATGGCAGTGACGTTGAAAGAGGTCGAGGAAATCCCAGCCAGCTATCCCGATGCGCCGGCCAATCTGTCGGCTGCGGCGGCAGCACTCGATACAGATGCGATCTGGCAGCGGATCGAGGCCTATTGTTCGAGGCGCTGGACCACAAGAGAGGTGGTCTGGATCGTGGAAGATAATGGTGATTGGTGTCCGCCTCTCTCCCCTCTGACAATCACCTCAGAGGAGGTGTGGAACGGGGAAGGATGGGAAACCGCGACAGATCTCTATGCCTCCCCTTATGGGGGTTATCGCCTGACCACTGAGGGACCGCATCGGTTCACCGGCACAGCGGGCGGGGTTGATGTGCCTGCTGCTGTCTCCGAGGCGTTCCGGCGGCTTGCGGAATACCTGGCAGATGAACCGGACCGGGCGGGCGTGTCGAGCTATTCCGTGAATATGGGCGGCGCAATCGAGGAAAGCTATCAGCGCAACCCGGCATGGGTGGCGCGGGCAATGGAACTGAGCGGGGCAGCGGACCTTCTGCGCCCATGGAAAAGGAGATTCTGATATGGGGTTTATTGATCTGTTCCGACGTAAAATTGCACCCGTCGAAACCCGCTCCGCCGCGAGTGGCTTCACCGCCGAGCTTATGGCCGCACGTGAGGCATATATCTCCGGTCGGCAGGGTGTGGCCGATCTGACCGCGACCGTGCAAGCCGCTGTCACGCTCTGGGAGGGTGGCTTGTCCATCGCTGATGTGGATGGTGCCGACATGCTGGACGGGCGCTCTCTGGCCCTTACGGCGCGCGCTTTGGCCCTTCGCGGTGAAGCGGTGTTCCTGATCCGCGAGGATGGGCTTGTCCCATGCAACGATTGGGACCTGAAAACCCGCAACGGCAACCCCACGGCTTACCGGGTCTCTGTCTCCGAGGTCGGCGGTGGAGAGAGCTTCACGGCATTGGCCGGGGAGGTTCTGCATTTCCGCATCGGAAGCGATGTGGGCGCGCCTTACTTCGGTACATCACCGCTCAAGCGCGCGCCCATCACGGCAAGCCTGTTGAACATTATTGAAACGGCGCTTTCCGAGGTCTATGAGACCGCGCCTCTGGCGTCTCAGATTGTGCCATTTCCCGAGGCTCCGCAAACCGATCTGGAAAAAATGGCGCGCGGTTTCCGCGGCAATCGCGGCAAGGTGCTGATCCGAGAATCAGTCAATGTGGCGGCGGCGGGTGGCCCGGCTCCGGCGCAGGACTGGAAGCCGCACGATCTTTCCCCGGACTTGTCCAAAGCCATGACGCGCGAGTCACTGGCGGCGGCGCGTGACGCGATCAACATGGTGTTCGGCGTCTTGCCGGGTCTGACCTCAACCGCGACAACAGGCCCAATGGTGCGCGAGGCGCAACGCCACCTTGCTCAATGGGTGCTGCAACCGATCGGCAACATGATCGCAGATGAAGCGTCCGGGAAATTTGGCCAGACCGTGAAAATCGACGTGATGCGACCTCTTCAAGCCTTTGATGCGGGCGGCAGGGCGCGGGCTGCGGCAACGATCATTCAGGCGATAGCACAGGCCAAGGAGGCGGGCGTTGACCCGTCTGAGGCACTGCGGCTGGTGGATTGGAAGGAATAAGGCTGGGATGTGCTGGCGGGCCTTTATTTGATTTCACCCGCAAAACATCTGGGATTAGACGGAGAGTGCCCGGTCCTCATGGCCGAAAACCCCGTCAAGGCGCGGTCCTTTTTTGTTCCTTAGGGAGCCTCCTTTAGGACGCGGCGCAGATCGGCACGGCAGACACCGGGGGCGATCATGGGGCCGGGAGGCATAGGGGAACTATGCACCGGCCCTATTCTATTTGATTGCGGCTTTTCCGGCTTCAGTAATGCGATAACCTTCATCGTTTTCGCAACGCTCAATCAGCCCTTTGTCTTCTAAGGCATGCCACGTTTTCGGCCCTATCCGGCTAACTTTGCCGATGTGTTCGCATTCATCGCCAATGAAGCATTCAAGAACCTTTATCTCTTTATCGCTTAGCATCCGTGTCACCTATTCATTGCCCAAACTTACTATCAGTTTATTCTTTCCGGGGTGATGGCAATTCCTCCTTATAGATCGTCTGGGGGCGCTTCCTGGAGCTCAAATTCGTACTTAATATTTCCTGAAGCCATTAATAATTTCAGCGTGTTTTTGTGCATTGATATTTCGCAGTTTACGCCACGTTTCCGAAGCTCATTTTCTTTCTCGCTTACTGTTTTAATTCGGTCTTGCTCCGTCATAACCGTCAGCAATCCAAGCAACTGAAGGACTTCGACTGTAACCTGATGAATGTCGGGAGGCGTCGCCGGATACTCCTTTTCAAGCGTTGCGACGATTTCGGCGTTCATCGAACGATTGTTGGTTTCTGCGGCGGCTTTGATCCGGTCGCGCATACCATCTGGCAGGCGAACAACAAATTGATCTGATCCGCGACCGGCTTTTGCTGACATTTTTCGCTCCATACTGTTCCGATAGCACTGTGCGATTGACTATTGACAGTCAATGCTATGACGGTGCTATATATTGCCGTGCTACTATGGAGGGTGAGCGATGAAATCACCGACGATTCAACTTCCGATCCGCTTTCCTCTCGACGTGAAAGCATGGATCGAAGCTCAAGCCGATAAGAACGGTTCGAGCCAGAACAGCGAAGTGATCCGCGCCGTGCGTGACCGCATGGCGAAGATCGAAGAACAGAAAACAGTCTAAGTTTAGGAGACAGACAGATGATGAATGAACGCGCCCGCGCGACCAATACCGGTTTGCCTGACGACACGCATATGATCTCGTTCGGTGAGCGGGTCATGAGCCTTTCGCCCAAGCGTCAGAGAATGATTCTTAACATGCTGGACCAGTTGGAAATCGAACAGGGCATCTTGCCTCAAGGAGCGCTTGATCGCCTCTCGCTCTTTGGTGAATGGACCGGAACCACACCGCCGGAGAACATTCTGGAAGACCATGGCGACGGACCGACATTTTCGAACGATCTTCTCTCCTATGCCGTTGAGAACGGCATGAGCCTCGATTGGTTCTGGATGGGCGATGAGCGTGGCCTTGTGATCTGCGCTCACAATGAAGCACGGGAGAATTTGTCATGAGCCATGATCTCGCCCGAAATGCGGATGAAGCCCGCTTCATGGAAGCCGTCACGAAATTAGACGAGATCGAGCAACTGATCATCCTTCACGGCATGAGGGCAATGGCCCGAGATGAAATCAACGCGGATCAGTTTCAGGAAAAGTACACTGCGCTTTTGGAACGCTACAGGGCGGGCGAAGAACTGACACTGGCTGATCTTGGCATTGCGTACCGGATGGCGTGTGCGGTGCAGGTCGGCAGGTCAGAAGTTGAGGCTGACCATATGAGGGGTTGATATCCATTTGGATTTTGGTTACAAAAATACAAAACCAAATGGAGCCGCAACAATGGCCAGCGTTTCAGAACTTGTAGATGGGCTTTCCAAGGCTCTTGGTGAACCGAGGGACAAGGCAAACAAATATGCGCGTGCGCTGATTGACGCTGACCTTTTGCCAAAGAGCAGTGGTAGGGCGGTGGCTCAAGTCGAAATCGTTCATTTTGTTCGATTGCTTACTGCAATGGCGCTTCAACCCAAGATCAAAGACACGGGCGAGCGAGTGGCAGAATACCTAAATCTGCCAATGGCGGCGACATCGCACAAAACTGGCGAACGCATTAATCGCGATATGACTTGTGAAGACATGCTCGTTAAAGTTTTTTGTGCCGCGCTTACTCGTTCACCCGGAGAATTAACTCAAGCGTCTATCCACTTCGTTGTAAATTTTCCCCTAGTGGAAGTCACAATGCCAAGCCCGAAGGTTTTGGAACTGATTGCGCCAGAAATGGTGGTTCGGTTCAAGCCGCACGGCGTCCCACTGGATTTGGATGATTTGCCAATCCGGCGCTCTGTGATCGTTTGGGCGGATTCAGTCAAAAGCATGGGATTTGATTTGGAGGGTTGCGACTAATGGCCAAAAGCCCTCGCCCCCAGACGCAAGCCAAACAGAACGCGGTGGCTCTGCTTCAAGCCGCGCGTGAGGCTGGGTGGGCGCGCGCGCGGTTTGAACTCAAGCCCGATGGCACCACGGTCATTGACGCATCCATGACGGATCCTGACGGCGGCGACGACTTCCTGTCCGGTGATCTGAGGATGGGCAAATGACCAAGAAGGACTTGCCCAAATACGTCTACAATGACCGGGGGTATCTCCGGTTCATCCGGCGTTCGCGCGGCCAATCCGTGATGATGAAAGAGGAACCCGGAACGCCCGAGTTTTGGGAGCACTACAACCGCCTTCTGAAAGGGCGAGAGCCTGTCCTTGCCAAGCGCAATTTCGAGACGTTGATTCTCAGCTACTATGAAAGCGAGGCATTCAAGAAATTGAAGCCGCGCACCAAGTCTGATTATCGGAAATACATCGGCCACGTCCGGGCGATCTGGGGCACCAAAGACCCGGCCAAGATCGAGCCGCACCACGTCTATGAACTGCACCGCGCCAACGCCGAGCACTGGCGTCAGGCGAATTACCTGGTTCAGGTGATGGTGGTCCTGATGAACCACGCGCGTCTGATCGGATTCCTCAAGAAAGAGCACGGAAACCCGGCTAAGGGCATTCCGCTGTTCAAGCAGGAGAGCGACGGTTGGCAACCGTGGCCGGATGACGTTCGGGCGGAGTTTGAGGCCGTGGCCACGCCGCGCGCCCGGCTGGTCTATGAGTTGTGTCTGGGTACCGGCCAGCGGATCGGGGACGTGCTCAAAATCCGCTGGGGGCACATTAAAGATGGTGCCTATGACTTCACTCAGGGCAAGACCGACAAGCCGCTATGGATACCGCTGACGGATCGCCTCAAGGCGCATCTGGCGACGGTCGAAAAGAAGGGGCTAACGGTCATCACCGACAAGCAGGGCCGTCCGGTTCGCTACAGGACCGTGGCCGAGGAAATGCGCAAGGTCAAAGGCGACATGGAGCACCCGGACGCGGCCACATACGTGACCCACGGGCTACGCAAGAACGCGACAATCGAACTCTACCTAGCCGGATGCGACGACGAGATGGTGAAAGCCGTCACCGGTCATTCCGGCGTCGAGATGCTCAAAAAATATGGAGGTCAGATCAGGCAAAGGGAACTCGCAACACGGGCGCAGGACGCCAGAAACCGCTTTGAACAGAACAGGAAGGAAACGTGAATGTTTCAACACTTGTTTCAAAAATCGAGTAAATGGAGAATGGACATGACGCAAGTCATTGAAAGTATTGGAGGCGAGTACCGGAATCGAACCGGTGTACACGGATTTGCAATCCGCTGCGTCACCACTCCGCCAACTCGCCGAAATGGGTGAGGCGGTGTCTATACCATGGTCAGGACCTGTGCAACCGTCATTTGCGCGTTTTCGTGAACGCATTGGGATGTTGCCCCGACCGCAGGCTTGTGGCAAAACGGCGCGGACACGTCCTTGAACGAAAGAGTTCAGCCCATGGCAGATTTCACCCAGCTCCGCACCACAATGGTCGACACCCAGGTTCGCCCGTCCGATGTGACCAAGTTTCCCATCATCGAGGCGATGCTCACCGTGCCGCGTGAGAATTTCGTGCCCGCCAGCAAGCGGGAGGTGGCCTATGTGGGCGAGCATGTGGATCTCGGCGGCGGGCGTGTGGTGCTCGATCCCCGGGTTCTGGCGAAAATGCTCGATGTGCTGAACATCGGCAACGATGAGCTGGTGCTCGATCTTGGATGCGGGATGGGCTACTCCTCTGCGGTCATCGCGCGCATGGCTCAGGCTGTTGTCGCGGTCGAGGAAGATGCGGATATGGCGCGCGACGCTGCAGCGGCGCTGTCCGAGAACGGTTCCGACAATGTGATCCTCGAAACCGGCCCGATCGCTGCCGGGGCGCCGCAGCACGGACCCTACGATGCGGTGATCCTGCAAGGCGGGGTTGAGGAAATGCCTGAGGCCATTCTGTCGCAGGTGAAGGAAAATGGTCGCATCTGTGCGATTTTTCTCGACGGAGCTCTTGGCATCGTGCGTATAGGGTACAAAATAGACGGCGAAATCACTTGGCGTATGGTGTTCAACGCCACGGCGCCGATCCTTCCGGGATTTGAAAAACGCGCGGAATTCGCGCTCTGATGCAGAACGTGCGATAGGCCGGGACGGCCCCGGCGTTCGAAGATAACAAAGGGGCAGAGGCCAATGAGCATGAGCAGACAGTTGAAAAAGACCCTTCTTGCCGGTGTCGCGGCGCTGGGTGTCGTGGCAGGGCCGGTGGCGTCTTGGGCGGAAACGCTCGGGGATGCGCTGGCTTCCGCCTATAAGACCTCCGGACTTCTCGAACAGAACCGTGCCACGCTGCGGGCCGCCGACGAAGGTGTGGCCACGGCGCTTTCGGATATGCTTCCGACGCTGTCCTACAGCTACGAGATCGGCAAATCGAGAGGTTATCAGACCAATGATGCTTGGAGCGACTGGAGCGACACGCTCAAGTTTGTTGCTTCCATGGACATCTACACCTTCGGCCGTAACAAGCTGTCGATGGATGTGCAGAAAGAGGTGGTCCTCGCGACCCGCGCCTCTCTCAGAAATGTTGAGCAGGAAGTTCTGGCCGATGCGGTCGACGCATATATGAGCGTGCGCGAGGCTCAGGCGCTTCTGAACCTGCAACAAAGTGCAGTGCGTCTGAACCAGCAAAACCTCAAGGCGGCGCAAGATCGGTTCGATGTGGGGGAAATCACCCGCACCGAGGTGGCGCAATACGAGGCCCAGCTCGCCTCTGTGCGTGCCGATCTGGCCTCGGCCCAGGGGACGCTTTCGGCGGCCCGCGAGACCTACAAGGTCGCTGTCGGCCATTACCCGCAGTCGCTTTCGACCCCGCCGACCATCAAATTGCCGGTCTCCTCTTTGGAGGCGGCGGTGACGACGGCGAAACAAAGACATCCGGGGATCATCGCGCTTCAGCATCAGGCGGCGGCGCAGGATCTCGCGGTGACCATCGCAGAACGCAACATGTTGCCGAGTGTCACGGGATCCGTGACGCAAAGCTACGCCGATGATCTCGACAATGACACGACCTCCATCGGCGTCGGCGTCTCCGGTGTGATCTACCAAGGCGGGGCCATCGCCTCCGCCGTGCGGGGCGCTATCGCGGATCGCGATGCGGCCCGTGCCGAGCTTTTGCAGACCACCCGCGAAGTGGAGCAGGGCGTGCGCACCAACTGGGCGATGCTGTCGGTCTATGCCGCTTCCGAAGAGGCCTCCAATGCCTATGTGCAGGCCCAGCGGGTTGCGTATGACGGGGTGAAGGAAGAGGCCGATCTCGGTGCCTCCACCACGCTCGACGTGTTGAGCGCGGAGCAGGATTTGCTCGACGCACAGGTGGCGGCCATTCAGGCCCGGATCGCCCGTGAGACCCAGGCCTACTCGGTGCTGCAGTCGCTCGGTCTGCTCACCGTCGAACAGCTGAAGCTGAACGTGCCGGTTTATGATCCGGCGGCTTATTACAACGCGGTGAAAAACGCGCCGACCCGCTATGTCAGCCCGCAGGGTGAAAAACTCGACCGCGTGCTGCAAGGGCTGATGAAACAGAACCAGTAAACGCACCAGATGCGCTTTGACCCCGTGCAGATCATCCTGTGCGGGGTTTTTCTATTCGTGAAGGGATGCAGGGCACAGGCGGCCTGTCCGCGATGTTGCAGTTTGAAAGCGTGGAGTTTTAACGATCTATTGTGTGTGAGAGCGAAGCTGGCTACCATCTGGGGTAGGTACGACCGGGTGAGAGAGTCGGCATGTCCGATATGATGACAAATAGCGAAGCGGACGAGGTGCTTGCCTCGATCCGACGGTTGGTGGCGGAGACCCATGGTCATCGGCCCGAACCGGTATCCGCGCCTGTACCGTTTTTCGATGGGCAAGATGAGACGCCCGTCAAGGCAGAGACGGATGCGCTCGTTTTGACGCCGAATTTTCGTGTGCGTCAGAGTGAGGCGACGCAGACTTCTCCGGCGCAAGAGGACGTAGCCCACGTGCCCGTTTCCGAAGTGACGCCGGAGATGTCCGCCAAGCCGCTCGTGCTGGAGACCCCTTCGGAACCATTGATCCTGTCGCCCGAGCTGGCCGTGCATCTGCCGGAGCCGAACGAGGCGGGGCAGGCGGAAGAGCTGACGCTGGAGACCCTGGTTGCGGAAGAGGTTCGGACGGAGACGGAAGCCCATGCCGATGCGGTGGTGGCGAACGCAATGAAATCCGACTGGGCCGATGCACTGGACGATACGCCGAACGAAGATGCGGCGCGGCATGCTGCGCGTCTGACGCTGGAACAACGCATCGCCGAGCTTGAGGCTGCGGTGGGCGCTCAGGGGTTGGACTGGGAACCCGACGGATCGGAAGATCTCGAAGCGGAGATTCCGCGGGAAATGCCGCGTGCCTTTAGCGCCCCCGGCGCGCGCGTGTTGCATTTTCGGGCCCGTGAGGCAGCCCCCCGTGACAATGACGTTCACGACGATGACGCCCGCGCCGATCAGGCCGGTGACAAGGATGAGGTTGCGATGAGCCAGAGCGAAGAGGCAAAGCCGGTGTCCGATGCGATCGACGATGCCATTCACGATGCAGAGGTGATCGAGGAGATGCCCGCGTCGCCGGTGGAGGTTGTTGCGGAGCAGCATGAGCCGGAGATCGAGGAGGAAGTCGAGGACCTCGGGGCGGCAGCGGAAGTGGCGCATGATCCCGACCCGAGCCTTGAGGAAGAGTTGGCGCTTGCGGGCTATGCCGACGAGGACATCATGGATGAACAGGCGCTGCGCGATCTCGTGGCGCAGGTCATCCGCGAAGAGCTTCAGGGTGAGCTGGGCCAGCGCATCACCCGTAACGTCCGCCGTCTTGTGCGCCGCGAGGTGCAACGCGCGCTGACCCTGCGCGAGTTCGAATAAGTTCCCTGACCCTCAAATTTCTTCGGCCAGATCGTAAAGCGCATCGAGGTCCAGATGGGCTTCGATATGGTCCGCAAGCCGGTCGAGCGTTTCTTCGACGCCTGCATCGAAATTCGCAAGCCCGCCCGTGAGGCCGAACCGTTCGAGATAAGCGGCACGGAAGGCATCCGAGTTGAACAGCCCGTGCAGGTAACAGCCGCGCACCCGCCCGTCCGGGCTTTCCGCGCCTTCGGGCCGGCCTTCCAGTGTCAACCATGCGCGCTCCATATCGCTGCCTTCGGTGCGCCCGATGTGTATCTCATAGGCCCGCACCTCCGCACCGGAGGAGAGATCGGTGGCGATGACCTCCGCCAGCCGCTTGTCCCCCTGCATCCGGGTGCCGACATCCAGAAGCCCCAGTGCCTCATGCCGACCGGGATGGCCCTCGATTCCATCGGGATCGTCGATCCAGCGTCCGAGCATCTGATACCCGCCGCAAATGCCAAGCACATGGCCGCCACGCCGCAGATGTGCGCGCAGGTCGATGTCCCAGCCCTGTTCACGAAAGAAATGGAGATCGCCGATCGTGGATTTCGTCCCCGGTATCAACACCAGATCGGCATCTCCGGGAAGCGCGCGTCCCGGCTCCACGATTTCCACGGTTACATCGGGTTCGGCAGCGAGCGGGTCGAGATCGTCGAAATTGGCAATTCGGGAGAGTTTGGGCACGGCGATTTTCACTCGCCCGTTTCCGCGCGAGGCAATGTCCATCACGTCTTCGGCAGGCAGGCGATGGGCGTCGGCAAACCACGGCAAAGTGCCAAGATCACGCCAGCCGGTGCGGGTAGCGATTTCTTTGGCCCCTTCGGCAAAGAGGCTTACGTCGCCGCGGAATTTGTTGACGGCAAACCCCTTGATCCGGTCGCGATCCTCGGGCGGCAACACGGTATGGGTGCCCACAAGCTGTGCGATCACGCCGCCGCGGTCGATGTCGCCGATCAGAACGACGGGAACCTTTGCGGCCTCGGCAAAGCCCATATTGGCAATGTCGCCACGGCGCAGGTTGATCTCCGCCGGGCTGCCCGCACCCTCGATCACCATGAGATCGACATCTGCGACCAGCCGCTGAAAGCTTTCGAGTACTTTCGGCAAAAGGGTCGGTTTTTCCTGCCCGTAATCGCGCGCCTTGAGCGTGCCGACACGTTTGCCCTGTACGATCACCTGCGCGCCCTGATCGGTTTCGGGTTTCAGAAGCACAGGGTTCATATCGGTGTGCGGCCGCAATCCGCAGGCACGGGCCTGTAGCGCCTGCGCCCGACCGATCTCGCCGCCATCCTCGGTGACGGCGGCATTGTTCGACATGTTCTGAGGTTTGAACGGCGCGACGGAAAAACCGCGTCGGGTGAAGGCGCGGGCGATGCCAGCGACCAGCATGGACTTGCCCACGTTCGAGCCCGCGCCCTGTATCATGATCGCCTTGGCCATGCCGCTTTTCCCTCTCAACCGCGCGTCATGAGTATTTAAGCGAGCTGGAAGATGGAAGGGGCTTTCTGATGGCAAAAATACTCAATTTTCTCCCCGATTCAGTCTTCTCCCGGGCCACGGCGACGAATGTCCGGGTAGGGCGTGCCATCGAGGTGGAAATAGAAATTCGCCTGTGCCGTGTCGGCCATCAGGTCGAGCCCGGGATAAAACGCGCGTTCACCTTCCTTGCGGGATCCGATTTCGAGTACAACGACATCGGTGTTCGTGTCGTTGCGCAGGCAATGGCCGATTTCTTCACCCGCCTTGAAGCCAGCGCAATCGCCGGGTGAGAGGCGTTCTTCGG
Source organism: Celeribacter persicus (assembly GCF_003050785.1). Taxonomy (GTDB): domain Bacteria; phylum Pseudomonadota; class Alphaproteobacteria; order Rhodobacterales; family Rhodobacteraceae; genus Celeribacter; species Celeribacter persicus. The sequence continues at coordinate 219,823 of NZ_QAOH01000006.1, read as the reverse complement.
TCTTGCCATGGACCAGTGTTGGGTGACCCGCGACGATATAGACGAACTCGTCTTCCTTTTCGTGCCAATGGGGCAGGGCGGAGGCGCATCCGGGAGGCAGGGTCGTGAGGTTGACGCCGAATTGCGTCAGCCCGGCCTGATCCCCGAGGGCACGTTTGACCCGGTCGCGCGTGCCTTTGTGATGTGGCGTCGGGTAAAGTGTGCCGATCTTGGGCGTGATCGCGGATATGTCGATTTTCTTGCTCATGACGGATCTCCTTTACGAAGATCATGCCCGCAAAAGAAAAGACGCGCCAGCGAGCAGCATGGCGCGTCTTGTTCGAAATGGCAGAGGCGGTCGCTTATGCGGCTTCCGCAGCCTCCTGTGCGTGACGGCGTTCGCTTTCCTCGCGCGACAGCGCCACGGAGGTGCGGATACCTTTGGAGACGAATTCCATCAGACCGGAGACGACACGCTCGCACGGGTCGATACCGGCACAGGACAGAACCTCGCGGCCGTCGCGAGACCGCGCCCAGCGGGCGATCTGTTCCGGGCCGTTGCCATATTTCTTGTCATCGGCAATCGCATCATCGAGCGCAGCCAAGACGACCGCAGCGAACAGCTTGCGGGCGCGTTGTCCTTGCTCGTAATTGAATGCGGTGCCATCCACGAACTCAGCCATGGTTTTTCCTTGTTTTATTGCTCTTGTCTTTCTGGCGTGCAGGGCCTTATGACAGGTTTGTGTCGATTCGGGTACGCCTGATTTGCATATCTCCTATGCATTCACGGCATGGTGAGCGCGGGCACGTCACCCATACCGAAATCGCCCGCATCCTGTTCGCCGCTTTTCAGCACGCTTGTCAGCCAGCGACTGGCCAGATATAGGGTGCGCTGATCCATCTTCAACCAATCGCGTATAATCAAATGCCCAAAATCAACGGTAACGAAATCCGCCCCGGCAACGTGCTGGAGCATGACGGGGGCCTCTGGGCCGCTGTAAAAGTCGATCACGTCAAGCCCGGTAAGGGCGGTGCCTTCGCTCAGGTCGAGCTGAAGAACCTGCGCGATGGTCGCAAGCTCAACGAGCGTTTCCGCTCCGCCGACAAGGTCGAGCGGGTGCGTCTTGAGCAGAAGGACATGCAATTCCTCTATGAGAGCGACGGTCTTCTGCACATCATGGATACCGAGACCTACGATCAGGTCACGATCCCGGCCGACATTCTGGGCGAACGTCGCCCGTTTCTGCAGGACGGTATGACCATCGTGGTGGAATTCTACGAAGCCGAGGCGCTCAACGCGACCCTGCCGCAGAAAGTCATCTGCAAGATCGTAGACACCGAGCCGGTCGTCAAAGGTCAGACCGCTGCGAACTCCTTCAAACCGGCGATCCTCGACAATGGTGTGCGCGTCATGGTTCCGCCCTTCGTGGGCACGGACGAGGACATCGTGGTGAATACCGAGACGATGGAGTATTCGGAGCGCGCATAACGCTCCGATGTGCCCCTTTGGCGTGGCGGAATATGCGGAACGCGCCTGAGGCTCTGCACGACAAGACGCAGCTATTGTGACAAGGCGGTCCGTGAGGCTGCCTTTTTGCTGCGGGGGCTTCTGTGCGCCTGTGGCATGGGATCAGATCAAGGTGAATTTGAAGTAAAATAGTCAGGATCGGCTTATCAGACTGAGGAGGCACTCATGACGGAGACGACGAAGACACATAAGCTGCTTTACACGCTGACAGCCGTGGACATGGACACGGGGCATGGTCTACGCGCACGGATTGATGGCGAGAGGGAGATCACCATCCTGCTGGCCGAGGATGACGAGGAGGTCGGACGGGTGACGATCGGTCCCGACGGTGTGCCGGAACTGACCATTCTCGACCCGGATTTGCGGACGCCGGAAGACGCGGGAAAATGTCTCAAGGAATGCGCAAGGGGCTGCAATGGCGATGTGCTTTGCGTGGCCGGGTGTGCTTTGGAGTGCGCAACGATCATTATCTGATCTCTGACAGGCAGCGTTCCACGAGGCCATGATAGCCCGTGCCGAAGAGTTTTAAATGTACGAGCGCGGGGAAGAGTTGATAAATCGCCCGGCGGATTTTCCAGTCCGGGGCGGGTGTGCCGTAACCTTGCCAAAAGGCCTCGGGCGGGGTGCCGAACAGGTGCAACATCGCCAGATCGACCTCGCCATGGCCGTGGTAACAGGCGGGGTCGATGAAGAATGCACCCTTGGTCGAGAAATGCACGTTCCCGGACCAGAGATCGCCATGCAAAAGCCCGGTGGCGTGGTGAGGGAGAAGGTTTGCCAATCGTCTTGCGAGGCGCTCAAGCCGGGGCGCAAGATTGGGGAAGTCTTCGGCGAAGGGCAAAATCCGACGCTCGGCCCAGAACTCCGGCCAATTGGCGGTCGGGCGGTTGTCGAGCGGGACGGGACCGAAGGCGTAATCCTCCGGCCAGCCGTTTTGACCCGCATTCCGATCATGCATCTGGCGCAGGGCCGCGCCGAGCGTCTGCCAGCCTGCGACCGTGGGGGCTGCTTCGGGCAAATCCTCAATCACCATGAGCGTGGCGCTGATGTGCAGGACCTCCGGCACTGGGGCACCAAGTTCCGCCATGGTGCGCAGCATACCGGCCTCGATGCCAACCCTTGGCCCGGATTTAGCGACCAGAGTGCCGTCCGATGTCTCCACCCTAAACACCTCGGACAGATCGCCGCCATGGAGTCGCGTGATCCCGCGCGCCTCGATCCCGAACCGGCTGAGGCGGGCGCGCAGGTCCATGTCAGCCCGCGCGCAGTCCGAGGATGTTACGTGCCTGCGCGGGCGTGGCGATGGGGCGGTCATACCGTTGCGCGGCGTTGACGGCCAGTTCCACGAGGGCTGCGTTCGAAGGCGCGAGCGTCGTCTTGTCGAGGCGGATGTTGTCTTCAAGCCCCGTGCGCAGATGCCCGCCCGCCGCAGCGGCCCAGTCGTTCAACTCGCGCTGATGCCGCCCGATCCCAGCGGCGCACCACGCAATGTCATCGCCGAACAGGTATTTCACCGTCTCGACATAGAAATCGAACACGCGCTTCTCGGCGGGCATGGCGTTTTTTACGCCCATGACGAATTGCACATAGGGACGTGCACCGATCTGGCCACGCTCCATCATCTCATGCGCCTTGTAGATATGCGACAGATCGAAAGCCTCGATCTCCGGCTTGACGCCGTAGGTTTTCATCTCGGCGGCGAGCCAGTCAACGAGATCCGGCGGGTTCTCATAAACACGGGTCGGAAAGTTGTTCGAACCGACGGAAAGCGAGGCCATCGGCGGGCGCAGAGGCAACATGCCACCGCGCGCCTGACCCGCGCCGGAGCGACCGCCGGTGGAAAGTTGGACGATCATGCCGGGGCAATGAAGCTGAATTCCCTCCATAAGCCGGGCAAACCGTTCGGGGTCGGAAGTCGGTTTGCCCTCGTCGTCGCGCACATGGCAATGGGCGATGGCGGCCCCGGCCTCATAGGCCTCATGGGTGCTCTCGATCTGTTCCTCGATGGTGATCGGTACGGCGGGGTTGTCCGCCTTGGTCGGCAGAGAGCCGGTGATCGCCACACATATGATACAGGGTTTGCCCGCGACATCGCTCATGGTCGCCTCTTCCTTTCAATATGATTGCCTTTACGGCGCGCAAATCGCCTCCCATCGGCGGATGATGCCATCATGCCGCCGCCAGAACGGATTGAACAGAAAAGAGTTTTCGTTTCTGTTAAAGCCTTTCGCGAAACGCTTTAAACGGTAAGCGTGGCGTCACCGGCTTTGAGCATGCCTTTCGCCCGATCGAACCGCAGATAGGCGATGGCCCGACCGCCCGATTGCGTGAAAAGCGTTCCGGCGGTTTTGCCATCCTCGGTCACGATCTCTGTCCCCACAGGGGCAGAACCCTCGATCCCGACGGTGGTCAACCCCTTGCGCAGCTCGGTCTTGTGCTTCATCCGGGCGGTGACTTCCTGACCGACATAGCAGCCTTTGCGGAAATCGACGCCGTGCAGCCGCTCGAAGCCAGCCTCAAGGATGAACGTGTCCGGCGTCAGTTCCGCGCCAAATTCGGGGATGCAATGGGTGACGCGAATGGCGTCCCAATCGGCCTTCACCGAAGGTCGCCCGTCATAAGCACGCCAGCCCATTTCAGGTGCGCGCGTGTCCTGAACCGCGCCATCAGAGGCCGGACCTGGGCCGCGCGACACCGGGCGGTCGGTGAGGGTGAGCGTCACCTTGGAACGGAGCTTGTACATGGTCAGACGTTTCATGAGGCTATCGACCTCGGAGGCAGGCACATCCATCAGGATTGTCTCCCCCTCGGGCACCAGAAAGAAATCCACGATGAATTTGCCTTGCGGCGTCAGGAGGGCGGCATAGACTGCACCCTCTTCAAGCCGGTTCACATCGTTGGTGATCAGCCCCTGAAGGAAATGCATCCGGTCTTCGCCGGTGATTTCAATGACTTTTCTGTCGTTTTCCATCGCCACTGTGTCGCCCCTGCACTTTCTCGCATTGTGCCTCTTCATATAGGAAGGGGGAACCAAACGAAAAGCTGCAACCTTGCCGGACCCCCCTATGCGCGCGCCGATCTCCGTCATCATCCCGACCCTGAACGTGACGCCTTTGCTGCGCGAGACCATGCTGTCGTTGATGGAAGGGCTGGACGCCGGACTGGTGCGCGAGCTGATCCTGACCGATGGCGGATCGACCGACGGGGTGGAGAAAATGGCGGATTTCGTCGGGGCCGAACTCGTCATCGGACCGGCGGGGCGGGGCGGGCAGCTCAGGCGCGGGGCGGAGAAGGCCGAAGGCGACTGGCTTCTGGTGCTCCATGCCGACACATGGATGCCGGAGGGCTGGGCCGAGGCGGTGGTGCAACATCTGGCCAGACACTATGACAAGGCGCTGGTGTTTTCCCTGTCGTTTCGGGACGCCAAAGGCATGGGGCCGAGCCTCACCTCCGGCTGGGCCAATCTGCGCACGAAGCTCTTCGATCTGCCCTATGGCGATCAGGCTTTGCTCATTTCGCGCGAGCTTTACGATGAGATCGGCGGCTATGCCGACATGCCGTTGATGGAGGATGTGGACCTCGCCCGTCGTCTCAGAGGGCGCATCGCGCTCAGTCCTTTGCGCGTCCGAACAGACCCATCACGTTACCGAACATCCGGCTGGTGGCGGCAAGGAGCCCGGAACCTTTTCCGTCTTCTCCGTTTTCGCCTCGGGGCCGACCCCGCGCGGCTTGTACAGGGCTACCGTCGATAACTGTGCGCCCGTCGGAGTATTGCAGCCGGTAGAGATCGGCATAAAGCCCGCCGCGCGCCAGAAGTTCGTCATGGGTGCCTTCGTCCACCACGCGACCCTTGTCCATCACCACGATCTTGTCGGCATTCTTGATGGTCGAGAGCCGGTGGGCGATCACCAGTGTGGTGCGTCCTTCCGAGAGCTTTTCAAGCGCCTCCTGCACGATCTTTTCAGATTGCGCATCAAGTGCGGAGGTCGCCTCGTCGAGAAGAAGGATCGGTCGGTCACGCAACACGGCGCGGGCAATGGCGACGCGTTGACGTTGCCCGCCTGAAAGCCCGGAACCGCGCGGCCCCACGGGGGTGTCGAGCCCGTGATCGAGTTGGGCGGCAAAATCGGCGACATGGGCGGTTTTCAGCGCGGCCTTGAGTTTCGCCTCATCCGTCTCCGATCCCATCAACACGTTGTCGCGCAAACTTTCGTCGAACAAAAGCGCATCTTGGGACACCACGGAAAACAGCCCGCGCAGCGCTTTGAGATCGAGTGCGGTCGTCGGCACCCCGCCGATGGTGATCCGCCCCGTCACCGGATCGGCCAGCCGGGTCATCAGGTGAAACACGGTGGATTTGCCCGCCCCGGAAGCCCCCACGAGCGCCGTGGTCTTGCCGGCTTCGGCCGTAAACGTGGTGCCGCGCAACACCGGGCTGTCGGCATAGGCGAAGCCGACATTCTCGAACCGGATGTCGGCGCGCGATGGCGGCACCGGCAGAGCGACGGGTTTGGCGGGCGATGTGATTTCCGGGCGTTCCTCGAAAATCGCATAGATGCGTTCGAGAGAGGCGCGCGCCGCCTGCCAGACGCCGGAGACATTGCCCAGACGCCGCAGCGGTTCGAACACCAGTGCCATGGCCGTGAAGAACGACATGAATTCACCGACGGTCTTGGTGCCCTCGATGATCTGATGACCACCGTAAAGCAGCACGCCAAAGAACCCGAGCCCCGCGACAATGTCCATCAGCGCGGGAATGCCTGCCTGACCGGCCTCGGATTTGATCTGGGCGCGGACCATGTGGGTGATTTCATCGTGAAACCGTTGTGCTTCGCGTTTCTCCGTGCCGGAAAGTTTGATCGTAGTTGCACCATGGAAAATCTCGTCGAGCCTCGTGGAGACTCGCGCCGAGGCGATCCGGGCGATCCGCGTGGTGCGGCGGACGAGCTTTTGCAATATCGTGACGGGCACGGCCAGAAGCGGCGTGCCCGCCACTGCGATGAGTGTCCAGCGCCAGTCGACGGAGATTGCCACGGCGAGCAGAGACAGAAGCGAGATGATGTCTCGTGCGACCACGGCCAGTATCGTGCCCCAGACGGTCGCCGCCGCCGAGGAATCGCCCCGTGTGCGCTCGATCAGCGTGCCGGGGGAGTTGTCCTGAAAGAACTTTCCGTCGAGCGTCAGCATATGGGCGACGAGATCGCCCTGAAGGGTCGCCGCCACCTTTTGCCCGACGCGGGTCATGATCACGCGCTGGCCGAAAGAGGCAATGGCGCGCAGGCTGAACACGCCGAAGACGGCGAGCGCCACCCAGAGTACGGCGCTCGATTGCCCTGCGACCAGAACCTTGTCGAACATCGGCTTGATCAGATAGGACAGCGCGCCGAGCATCGCGCCTTCGGTCGACATCAGCAGGATTGCGATGAAGACATACCCCAGATAGGGCCGCAGATAGCCCCGCCACAGCCAGGAAATCAGCTTCAGTGAGGGGATTTCAGGGATGAAATGTTGCGGATCGTGTGTCATGGAAAGGACCGGAAGGTTTTGAACTCTCTGGCGGCCTTGTGATCGTAACGGGTCAGGAACCATTCGCGGATCGGGATCGGGCCGTGGGCTTCGACGTCCTTTTCATACATCCCGAGGATGTAATCGAGAATGCCGGTCTTGGTGCTCTTCAGGTGCATGAAACGCGGTGAAAGCATCTTTTTCGCCTCAGCAATCGAAGCACCTTCACAATGCAGCAGATAAAGCGCCGCCGCCAAGCCTGCCCGGTCGGCCCCGGATTTGCAATGGATGAGAAAGGGCTTTTCGAGTGAGGCCAGAATGTCGAGTTGTTCGACGTAATCCTCTGCCCTGAGCGCGTTGCGGGCCCCTGCCTTTTGCGTGATGACAAGTCGGATGCCGTGCTCCTCGCAGGCCTGCCGTTCCAGCAGAGTATAGGACACGTCCTTGTCGCCCCTGAGTGACAGGATCGTTTTGATGCCCATTCTGGCATAGCGGGCGATGCGTTTGGGCGATGGCTGGTTCGAGCGCCAGGCTCCGGGAGCGAACTCATGGAGATTGGTCCATATTCCGCGCAGAAACGCATGGTCGAACAGGTGGAAATGCCACATCGCCAACCGACGGGTCCGGGGCGTCGAGATGTCATTGCCAAAGGCGCCGACCTCGGCCCGTTCGAGTTTCTTGAACCCTTTTTTCAGCGTCTTGAACATGCGGACCGTTTCATCATGGATCGCGCCTCTTTAGCTTTCTTTGTCTCATGGGGCAAGCGACGGGGATGGGGCGGTGCGCGTGGAGCGTGACCCCGCGTTGCAAAGCCGCGCACCCCGATGTGACGGCGCGCGCAATTGACGGACGCGTGCGAGGGCGTTACCGCTTGAGCCTCTTTTGCTTCGAGGTTTCCCATGACACTTGCCAACGGCCGCCATTATCTTGCCATTCCGGGTCCCTCCGTGATCCCCGATCCGGTGTTGCAGGCGATGCATCGTCCGGCACCGAACATCTACACCGGCGAGCTGGTCGAATTGACCCATGGCCTCGTTCCCGATCTCAAGACCATTGCAGGCACCAAAGAGCATGTGGCGATGTATATCTCCAACGGCCACGGGCTTTGGGAGGCTTCTCTGACCAACATGATTTCCCGTGGCGACAAGGTTCTGGTCTGTCTGACCGGCAATTTCGGCCATGGCTGGGCCGATGTCGCCCGCCGTCTCGGGGCCGATGTGGAGACCATCGAATTCGGCAAACAGGCCCCGGTCGATCCTGCCCGTCTCGAAGAGGTGCTGCGTGCCGACACGGATCACAAGATCAAGGCGGTGATGACCGTCCATGTCGACACCGCCACCTCAGTGCGCAACGACGTTGCCGCCATGCGCAAGGCGATCGACACCGCCGGGCACCCCGCCGTTTTCGCCGTTGATTGCATCGCGTCTCTGGGCTGCGACCGGTTCGAAATGGACAATTGGGGCGTCGACGTGATGATCGCCGCCTCGCAAAAGGGCCTGATGACGCCTCCGGGCATGGGTTTTGTCTGGTTCTCCGAAAAGGCTCGCCTTGCCGGGCAGGGCAACGATCTGCGCGCGCCCTATTGGGACTGGGAAACCCGTGCGAAGCCGGTGCATCTCTATGAATATTTCGATGGCACGCCCCCGACGCATCACCTATACGGGCTGCGTCAGGCGGTCGATATGATCCTCGACGAAGGTCTGGAGAATGTCTGGCAGCGTCACGAAACCCTCGCGCGTGCCTATTGGGCGGCGGTCGATATCTGGGGGCAGGGCGGCAACCTGCGCTTCAACATCAAAGAGCCGGAATACCGCTCACATGCGGTGACCACACTGAGCCTTGGCGGGCCGGATGGTACGCGTCTGCGCGAATGGATGACCGAACATCTTGGCATCACTCTGGGGATTTCTCTGGGCTTCGGCGAGATCGGTTCGGAAGAGGCCGCCGGCTATTTCCGCATTGGTCACATGGGCCACATCAACGCGCATATGGTGCTGGGCATCATCGGGGCGATGGAAACCGCTTTCACCGCGCTGCAAATCCCGCATGGCACGGGTGCCTCGCGCGCGGCGGCGACGGTTCTGGCCGAGCGGGTCTGATCCGTCCCCATTGGAGTAAAAGTAAGGCGCCTTCGGGCGCCTTTTTGCATGGCGTTTTCCGGGTGTGAATGCGGTGCCCTCTCTCTCCGGCGTTAACCTTAATCCGATTAACGTTAACGTCAGAGAGAAGCGTCAGCCCAGATCGGCCAGTGCCAGAGGCAGACGTTCGGCGAACACCGCGATCTCCTTCGGCAGGCCGACGGACACGCGGATACAGCGATCCAGAGGCGCCATCCCCGGCATTCGGACAAACACCCCGTGCGCGTCGAGGGCTTTCACAAGCGCCCGTGCATAATCGCCATTGCGCCCGCAATCCATGGTAACGAAATTGGTTGCGGAGGGCAGGGGCGTCAAACCGTTAGATTGTGCGATCCGTGCAAGTTCTGTGCGTCCCTCTGCGACACGTTCCAGCGTCTGCACCAGATAGCCCTGATCGGCCAGCGCCGCCAAAGCCCCCGCTTGCGCCACCCGGTTTACGCCGAAATGGTTGCGGATCTTGTCAAAGGCGGTGGCGATGTCGCGATGTGCGATCCCGTAGCCGATCCGGGCGCCTGCCATGCCATAAGCCTTTGAAAAAGTACGGAACCGGATGACGCGTTTGTCTGCGGTGTCGAGCGCCGGACGCGTGCTCTCCGGCGCGAATTCCGTATAGGCCTCGTCGAGGATCATCAGGCATCCCTCGGGCACCGCCTCGATCATCGCCTGCACGGTTTCCGCCGGATGCACCGATCCCATGGGATTGTTCGGATTGGACAAGTACACCAGCTTTGCCCCGACCTCCTTAGCCTTCGCAATCAGCGCCTCCGGGTCTTCGTGATTGCTCTTGTAGGGCACGGTGTGCAGCACGCCGCCGAAGCCTGCCACATGATAATTGAACGTCGGATAAGAGCCCGCCGAGGTTACCACCGCATCGCCGGGAGCCACGTAAAGCCGCACCAGATTGCCCAGCAGCCCATCAATGCCTTCGCCGACAGTCACCTCTTCGGGTGCAATTCCGAGATGCGCGGCAAGTGCAAAACGCAAATCGCGGTTCTCCGGCTCGCCGTATTTCCAGATGCCGTCAAGGCTGTCCACCATGGCAGACAGGGCTTTCGGCGAGGGGCCGAAGGACAGTTCATTGGCCCCGAGACGGGCATCGAAACGCGTCCCGCGCAGTTCCTCCATGCGCTCGGGCGCGACGAAGGGCACGGTGGAGGGGAGCGTCTGGGTGAGGGGCGTGAGGCGTGTGTCTGTCATGCGGTTGTCCTGCCTCAAACTTCAGGGTTGCGCAAGCGCCGTAACGTCAGACCTGACCATGCGTTTGTGCCCTGCTAGCCTGTCGCAATGAGGAGGAGCCGCCATGACTGTCACGCTTGAGATCAAAGACCACATCGCCCACCTGACCCTGAACCGTCCCGACAAGATGAACGCGGTGACCGAAGAGCTGATCGCCGATCTGCTGGCCCGCGTGGCGGAGATCGGTGCTTCCGACGCCCGTGTCGTTTTGCTTTCCGGGGCGGGCAAGGCGTTTTGCGCGGGGCTCGACACCTCGAATTTCCAACGCTTCATGAGTGAGGACCTCGATGCTCTCGTGATGGAGCGCACCCATGGCGATGGTAACGCGTTTCAGGCCTTCTCGCTTTCGCTTCATGACCTGCCGATCCCGGTCGTTGCGGCGATCCACGGACCCTGTTTCGGCGCCGGGATGCAACTCGCCATCGCCGCCGATATTCGCATTGCCTCCCCCGAGGCGCAGCTTTCGATCATGGAAATGAAATGGGGCCTCGTGCCGGATATGGGCGGTATGGTGCTTTTCCCGCGCGTGCTGCGCTCCGATGTTCTGCGGATGCTGACCTACACGAACGAGATCGTCCCGGCCGGGCGTGCCGCCGAACTTGGCCTCGTGACTGAGCTGGTCGAGGATGCCCATGCCCGCGCGCTTGAGATTGCCACCACGATTGCAAGCAAAAGCCCCTCCGCCATGCGCGCCGCGAAACGGTTGATCGCCACGGCCGAAACCTCGCAGGACCGCGCGCATATCCTGATGGAGGAGAGCCGCGAACAACGCGCGCTGATCGGCACGCCGCACCAAATAGAAACCGTCATGGCACAGATGCAGAAGCGCGCGCCGGTCTATGACTGATGGTTTTCTGATGGGATAAATACTCAAAACAAAAGGCCCGCCAAATCGGCGGGCCTTTGTCAATCCATCGAACCGGATCAACCGATTTCGGAGAGACGGGCGAGAGCCGATTTGATCTTGGCTTCTTCCTCTTCGCGCGCGGCGAGGTTTTCACGGGCTTCCTCAACCACTTCTTCGGGCGCGGAGGCCACGAAGTTCGGGTTGTTCAACCGGCCGCGCAGGCCACCAAGCTCTTTCGCGAGCTTGCCGAGGCTCTTCTCAAGCCGCGCTTTCTCTTCTGCGATGTCAATCACCCCTTCGAGTGGCAGGGCGAATGTCCCGCCCGTCACCGAAATCGTGATCGCACCCTTCGGCATCGGGCCGACCGATATGCTGTCAAGACGCGCAAGCTTCATGATTAGCGCTTCGTTATTAGCAAACGCGGTCTTGCCCGCCTCGTCCAATTCGACCTGCACCATCGGGATTTTGAGACCTGCCGGTACATGCACCTCGGCACGCGACGAACGGATTTGTTCCACCAGATCAATGACCCAGTTCATCTCCGCGCCGGCCTCGGCGTCGATCAGATCGTCCGACAGCTCAGGCCAGTCGGACAGCGCCAGAAGCGGACGCGCGCCATTCACCGTGCCCCAAAGCTCTTCCGTGATGAACGGCATGATCGGGTGCAGCATGGCGAGCGCCTGATCCAAGACCCAACCCATCGTCTGACGCGTTTCCGCCAGCGTCGCCTCGTCCCCGTCGTAGAAGAGCGGTTTCGAGAATTCGACATACCAGTCGCAGAACTTGCCCCAGACAAAGACATAGAGCGCGTTCGCGGCGTCGTTGAAGCGGTATTCCTCGAAGGCCGTATCGACCTCGCGCAGCACCTTCACCGTCTCGCCGATGATCCATTTGTTCACCGTGGCGGAGGGCGTCGGGACGACGCCGGGGGTGTAATTCTCGAACACACCGTTCATCTCGGCAAAGCGTGCGGCGTTCCAGATCTTCGTGCCGAAGTTGCGATAGCCCTTGATGCGATCCACGGAGAGCTTCAGCACACCGCCGATGGAGGCCATCGAGGCATTGGTGAAACGCAGCGCATCGGCGCCGTATTCGTCGATGATCTGCAGCGGGTCGATGACATTGCCGGTGGTTTTCGACATCTTCTTGCCCTTCTCGTCACGAACGAGCTGGTGCAGATAGACAGTGTGGAAGGGAACTTCGCCCGTCACCGCAAGCTGCATCATCATCATCCGGGCGACCCAGAAGAACAGGATGTCGAAGCCGGTGACCAGAACATCGGTCGGGAAGTATTTCGAGGTGCTCTCATCCCAGTTCGGCCAGCCGAGCGTGCCGATCGGCCATAGGCCCGAGGAGAACCATGTGTCGAGCACATCCGGATCGCGCCAGACCGGGTAGACCAGCTTGGTCGGGTCTTGCGTGACGTTGTACTGTGCCAGCGCGTTTGCGAAGATCTCGTTCGCTTCCTGACGGCTCGCCACTTCGACCACGCGGCAGTGATTGAGCGGGGTCGGCAGGTTGTCCATATCGGCAAAGAACTTGCCATGGACAGTTTCGAAATCGGCGGCGCAGTGATGCACCGTGCCGCGATGAAGCATGCCGCCTTCGGTCAGGAGGCGAATGAGTTCCACCTCGTCGAGCGCCCCGTCGCCCTCGTCATCGGTGAAATCCGGTGCCGACAGATCGAGCCCGTACCACACCGGGATCTGGTGTCCCCACCAGAGCTGACGCGAAATGCACCACGGTTCGATGTTTTCCAGCCAGTGGAAATAGGTCTTCTCACCGCTCTCCGGCATGATTTTGGTCTTGCCGGTGCGCACCGCATCGAGCGCCTTGCCGACGATCTTCTCGGCGTCCACATACCACTGATCGGTCAGCATCGGCTCGATCACGACCTTGGAGCGGTCGCCGAAGGGCTGCATGATCGGCTTATCTTCGACATAGGGGAGCGAGATCGTGGTCTCATTGCCCTCATCGTCTTTCGTGGTTCTGGTGGTCATGACCGCCAGACCTTCCTCATTGATCTCTGCGATCACAGCCTTGCGTGCCTCGAACCGGTCGAGGCCGCGCAGATGCTCGGGCACGAGGTTGATCGTGTCGACTTCGGCCTCTGTAAACGGTTTGCCCGCAAGAATTTCGGCGGCAAGGATTGCGCTGTCTTCATAAGACAGACCGTCGGTGCGCATCGCGCCCTTGGTGTCCATAAGCCGATACATCGGCAGGTTGCCGCGTTTCGCGACCTGATAGTCGTTGAAATCATGCGCGCCGGTGATCTTCACCGCACCGGAACCGAAAGTCATATCCGGGTATTCGTCGGTGATGATCGGGATCAGACGACGATGCTCCTTCGGGCCCACCGGAATTTCACAGAGCTTGCCCACAATCGGTGCGTAACGTTCGTCATCCGGGTGAACGGCAACCGCCCCATCGCCCAGCATGGTTTCGGGGCGCGTCGTCGCGATGGAGATGTAATCGCGGGTTTCGCGCAGGGTCACATTCCCGTCTTCGTCTTTCTCGACATATTCGTAGGTGGCGCCACCCGCGAGCGGGTATTTGAAGTGCCACATATGGCCCGCAACTTCGATATTCTCGACTTCGAGGTCCGAGATCGCCGTTTCGAAATGCGGGTCCCAGTTCACAAGGCGTTTGCCGCGATAGATGAGGCCTTTCTCATACATATCGACGAAGACCTTGATCACCGCGTCATGGAAATTGCCTTCTTCACCGGCGGGCGCACCCGGCGCGCCGGACATGGTGAAGGCGTTGCGGGACCAGTCGCAGGAGGAGCCAAGCCGCTTGAGCTGGTTGATAATCGTGGACCCGTATTTGCCCTTCCATTCCCAGACCTTTTCAAGGAATGCCTCGCGGCCAAGCTCGGCGCGCGACGGCTGCTGCGTCTTCGCCAGTTCCTTTTCGACCATGAGCTGGGTCGCGATGCCCGCATGGTCCTGACCCGGTTGCCACAGCGTGTCGAACCCGCGCATCCGGTGCCAGCGGATCAGAATATCCTGAATGGTGTTGTTGAATGCGTGCCCCACATGCAAAGCGCCTGTGACGTTCGGCGGCGGGATCATGATGGTGAAGGTCTCGTCGCGTTTCTTGTGGGCGCCGGCTTTAAACGCCCCGGCTTTTTCCCATTCCGCATAGATGCGCGCTTCAGATTTCTGCGCGTCGAACGTCTTTTCCATGGCCATCGTGGTCTCTCGCTTCATTCCGGTCCGGGCACGGGGAAAGGCCCCGCGCTCAAGGGTCCAGCGCTTTTACCCCGCAGGAGATGAGAGGGAAAGGGAGAAACTCCCCACATTTCCGAGAGAAAACCCCGTGAAACGCGACCAAATTGACGGGGTGTTAAGCGTTGCTGTGGCATCACATCTTCCGGGTCCGAGAGGAGAAAGATATGAGCGCTGCCTCCGCGCGATTGCAAAGACTGGCCGACCGCATGGTCCGAAGCGGGATGCATTGCGGTGTGACGCTGTCGATGTTCGACCGGGAGACGGGGCGGGAGATGCATATCGGCGTGGGCAATCTCGACAGCCGCACGCCCTGTTTCGCCACCGGTGTCACGAAACTCTTCGTGACCGCGATCCTTTTGTAATTGCTGGAGGAGGGGAAAGTCGACTCCGACCGGCCCTTTGTGCACTATCTTGGGACCGGCGCGTCTTTTCCCGAGTTGCATGTCAAGGATGGGGTTGACCGGACCGGGGAAGTGACGATCCGTCACCTGATGTCGCACAGATCGGGTTTCGGTGATTATTTCTTCTACAAAATGCATGCCCGTCGCCTGCGTCACACGATTGCCGACGGCATCGACAGCGCATGGAACTTTGAAGACATCATCCAGCGCATCCGTTCTCATGGTGCCGTGATCGCGCCGGGGGCATCCAAACGCGCGATTTATACCGATACGAATTATCGCCTTCTGGGCCGGGTGATCGAACAGATTTAGGGGAAAAGTTATGCCCAGATTGTGCAGACCCGCGTCGCCGAACGTCTTGGGCTGCGCTCTACCTATATCTATTGCGATCCGACCGACCGCCATCCGGTGTCGCCCCTGTCGGGCCGCAGGGCGGTGCATGTGCCCCGCGCCCTGACCTCGTTTCAGGCCGACAACGGGATTGTGACCACCTCGCGCGAGTCGCAGATCTTCGCACGCGGCTTTTTCGAGGGCTATCTGTGCGACAAGCGCGTGTTGCCACGCTGGCGTCTGATGTTCTTCCCGACCGAATTCGGCACCGGTATCATGAAGGTTCAGGCCCCTTGGTGGTGGTATTTTCCCTACCGCATGACCTTCCAGCCGCAGCGGTTGCTACGCCCCCCCACGTTGTATCGGTCATTTCGGCTTCGGTGAAAGCATCTGCTTTTATGCCCCCGATCTCGGCGTTTACGTCGCCGGGACGGTCAATCAGCTCTCTGACCTGGCGCGGGGCATCGTCTTTGCCGTGAGGGGTGCGGAGGAGATGGCCAGGGGCATCCGGCAGGCCCGGATGGCGCCGCTTCGGGAGGAGCATCGGGCGCGCCCGCACCCGGCGGAATAGTCTCATACGGATCAGATGGATCGGTCGAACTTGATCGACAGATGAATCAGGCTCTCGATGTCCTGCACGCCCGTAATGCCATTGATCTGATCTAGCGTTTGGTCGATCTCTTCGGTGGTGTCGCAGGCGATCTGTGCGATCAGGTCGACCCGCCCGGTCGAGGTTGCGACCATTTCCACCTCCGGGATCGTCTTGAGTTTCGTCACCACCGAGGCCGATGTGCGTGGCTCCACCTGAATGAGCACGGTGGCCTTGATGCGTCGTGCCAGCGCCACATCGCCGAGCTTGATCGTATAGCCCGCAATCGTCCCATTGGTTTCCATCCGTTCGAGACGCGCCTGCACGGTCGAACGCGCCACCTTGAAACGTCGCGACAGGCGCGACACCGAAGTGGATGAATCGGCGGCCAGAGCCATCAGGATTTTTTGATCAAGTTCGTCCATTTTGGCGCTCCGAAATCCTGCACGGCCCGGTGTTTTGGACCGCTTGATAAAGCATAGTAAATTTGACCGGCAGTTTTGTGAAATTGACCGGCATTCCGCACGATTTTACTATTTCTATCGACCAAATCAACACGCATATAGCGCTTACGAAAAACAGGATCGAAGGACGGTCGCCCACGCACGAAACGAGGCGGTCCCGCACCTGGCCTGGTTAGGATTAATCGCGTAAGCGCAATCCCAACCGGAGTTTTCCCGGGCAAGATGTGGCTGCGCTCTGTTGGTAAAGGACATGACCAATGGGGCTCTCTAAAACCATCTGGGCAACGCCCAGAGAATACCTGCGCACTCATGCCCCGGAACACCCGGTGCTGTTCTTTTCCCCGGCCATCCTGCAAGCGACTGCCCGTCGTTTTATCAAAGGGTTCCCGGGGCTTGTCACCTATGCGGTGAAATCCAACCCGGATGAAGAAGTGCTGGCCAACCTCGTCGCCGCTGGCGTCAAAGGGTTCGACGTGGCCTCCCCTGTCGAGATGGACACCATTGCCCGTATCGCCCCCGGTGCCGCCATGCATTACAACAACCCGGTTCGCTCGCGCACCGAGATCCTGCACGCCGTCAAAATGGGTGTGAAATCCTATTCCGTCGACAGCCATTCCGAACTGGTGAAGCTCGGCGAACTGGTGCCTGCCGACGGTGTAGAGATTTCCGTGCGCTTCAAACTGCCGGTCGAAGGCGCGGCCTATAACTTCGGTGCGAAATTCGGTGCGACCGTCGAGGCCGCCGCTGAACTGCTTCTGCTCGCCTCGCAACTGGGTTTCACCCCGTCGCTGACCTTCCACCCGGGCACGCAATGCACCGATCCGCACGCATGGGACAAATACATCCGTGCCGCCGCCGAGATTGCCCGCATGGCCGATGTCAAAATCGCGCGCCTCAACGTCGGTGGCGGCTTCCCGTCCCACCGTCTCAACGAGGTGGTGCCGCAGCTTGAGCCGACCTTCGACCTCATCGGTCGTGTGGCGGCTGAGGCTTTCGGCGACGACATGCCAGCGCTCGTTTGTGAGCCGGGCCGTGGTCTTGTGGCCGAAAGCTACTCGCTCGTGACCCGCGTCAAGGCGATCCGTGACGACGCGCATGTGTTCCTGAATGACGGCGTTTATGGTGGCCTCTCCGAGCTGCACCTCGTCGGTGTGATCGACCGCATAGGCGTCTTCGGTCCGCAAGGCGTGAAACGTGAAGGCGAACCGGTGTTCCGCACCGTCTTCGGCCCGACCTGCGACAGCCTCGACAAACTGCCGTCCGAACTCGGTTTCCCGGCGGACATGGAAGAGGAAGATCACGTGATCTTCTACGGTCTGGGCGCCTATTCCGTGGCGACTGCGACCAAATTCAACGGCTTTGGCCAGATCACCGTGGAAACGGTGCAGCGCCATATCTGATCGTCGCGCTTGTCGCCACAAGGGCCGTCCGGGCCGAATGTCCCGGCCCGAATGGTTCCGCGCGGACCGACAAGCCTGTGACGCAACGTCCCCTCCCTCGCAAAGGGAGGGGATTTTTCATTTTTCCATGCTAAATCATGGGTATGGAACAACGAAAAGGCCTCTTCGGCCGCCTGTCTCACCTGTTCAAATTTCGCCAGCGGGTGCGCACCTCCGGGGGGCATCATTCCCGTGGTCCGTTGTCCCATGTGATCATCATGGACGGCACGCTTTCTTCGCTCTCGCCGGGGTATGAGACCAACGCGGGTCTCGCCTACAAACTCTGCACGGAGGCGGCGCAGGGGGCGAACATGCTGGTGCGCTACGAGGCGGGCATTCAGTGGCGTGGCTGGCGCGATACGATGGATGTGATCGAGGGGCGTGGCATTCACAAACAGATTCAGCGGGTCTATGGTGCGCTCGCCTCGCGCTACCGCCCCGGCGACCGGATTTTCCTCTTCGGCTATTCGCGCGGCGCCTATGCGGTGCGTTCGCTTTCCGGGCTGATCGACATGATCGGGCTGTTGCGGGCGGAGGAAGCGACAGAACGCAATATCCGTGTTGCCTATCGTCATTACCAGATGGCCCCACACAGCCGCGCTGCGGCGGAGTTCACCGAGGCGCATTGCCACCCAAGGGTGGAGATCGACTTTCTGGGCGTCTGGGACACGGTTTCGGCGCTGGGGCTGCATATGCCGATCGTCTGGCGCTATTCGACCGTGTTTCATGAGTTCCACGATCGCATGCCCGCGCGCTGTGTCAAACGCGCTTATCATGCGCTGGCCCATGATGAACGCCGCAGCGCCTATGCGCCCTTCCTGTTCGAAAGCAACCCCGAGCCCCCTCTGTTCGGGGGACAAAGACAGGTGCTTCAACAGATGTGGTTTCCCGGCACGCATGGTGATGTCGGCGGGCAGCTGTCGGGCTATAATCCGGAGCGTCGACTGTCGAACGCCACACTTGTGTGGATGCTCGACAAGGCGGAAGCGGCGGGGCTGCATCTGCCGAAAGACTGGCGCGCCCGTTATCTCGCCGACCCGCACGGGCCGTCCATCGGCATGAACCGGGGCTGGGGCAAATTCTTTCTGCTGCGCGAGACCCGGGTGGTGGGGGCGGACCCGTCAGAGGTGTTGCACCCGGCGTTGAAACGGTGACATGTCCATCGCGGACATTTGAGCGGTAGCCGTGACAAGTCTGCCCGTGGGATGGCGCTCAAACGATTGAGCGATGCGCTTTATAAAGCGTTCCGCCAAAAAACTGAGACACAGCTTTTGGCGGAACGCAGAGCGAGATATGAGCGTTGCACGCGCCCCGCCTTTATCTGATAGCTCAGGTTAGAGGCGGGGCGCTTTAGTGAAAGATATTGCGATTTTCAGAGGTCTGTGCGCCGGTGAAATGCGCCAGCCCGCCGGGATGGGCAGGCGCAGGCGCGGCGGCTTCGCCTTGTTCCGCACCCATTTTTATTCACCCCCTCAAATAACTTCCAAATTCGCACAGACTGCCTTGGTCAATGTCGGTCGGTTCAGCGTATAGAAATGCAAGTCTTCGACGCCTTCCGCGATCAGCGCCTCGCACAACCCGGTGCAAAGCTCGATGGCCAATGCCTGATGATCCTCGGAGGCTTCGAATTCCTCGGCATAACGGGCGGGCACCGGTGTGCCGCAGGCGGCCGCGAATTTCTGGACGCCTTTCCAACTTGTGATCGGCAGGATGCCGGGAATGATCGTTCCCGTGATACCTTCTTTCGCGCAGCGGTCGCGGAAGCGGAAAAACGTGTTTGGGTCGAAAAAGAACTGCGTGATCGCCGAATCGGCTCCGGCTTCGAATTTTTGCTTGAGCCAGGTGATGTCGGAATTGGCGTCTACCGCATCCGGGTGCGGGTCCGGATAGGCGCCCACCCGAATCTTGAAATCGCCGGTGGCTTTGAGGGCCGCGATCAACTCCGCAGAATTGGCAAAGCCGCCTTCCGCCGGGGTGAATTTGCCCTGACCTTTCGGCGGATCGCCCCGGAGCGCCACGATTTCGTTCACACCGGCATCCTTGTAGCCCTTTGCAATCGCAAGGGTTTCCTCGCGTGTCGCGTTCACGCAGGTCAGGTGCGCGGCGACGTTCCAGCCGTATTTGCGATGCAGTAAGGCCACCGCGTCATGGGTCAACTCCCGCGTCGTGCCGCCCGCGCCATAGGTCACGGAGACGAATTCCGGCACCATGTCGCCCAGCACCTGCAAGGTCTCGAACAGAGAAAAACAGGCCTCGATATCCTTCGGCGGAAAGAATTCGAAAGAGATTTTTGGCGCTTTGGTCATCGTCTGGTCCTCATTGAACTGACGGGTCTTGTGTCATGACAAGCCATGTGAGACAAATTCATAATTCTCAAGATCAACATGAGCGCCATTCAAGATGCACCTCGAATTCCGTCACCTGCGCACGATCAAGGCCATCCATGAGGAGGGCGGTCTGGCGCGCGCCGCCGACCGGCTCAACATCACCCAATCCGCGCTCTCCCATCAGGTCAAGGGGCTTGAGGATCAGGCCGGGGTGGAACTTTTCGTGCGGCGTTCGAAACCTCTGAAACTCTCTCCTGCGGGGATGAAGCTTCTGGCGCTGGCCGAGGATGTTCTGCCCAAGGTGCAGGCGCTCGAAGACGAGTTTCGTGGTATTGAGGAGGGCACCTCGGGCCGGTTGCACATCGCCATGGAATGCCACGCCTGTTTCGACTGGCTCTTCCCGGTGCTCAACCAGTTTCGCAAGGCCTGGCCGGAGATCGACGTCGACATTCGCCAGCGCCTCGCTTTCGGTGCTCTTCCGGCGCTGGAACGCGAGGAAGTGGATTTCGTGATCTCTTCCGACCCCGAGGATATTCCCGGCATCACCTTCGTGCCGCTGTTCGATTATGCGCCGATGTGTGCCCTGTCCTCGAAATCGCCACTGGCGACGAAACCTTTTCTTGTGGCCGAGGATTTCGCGGATCAAACGCTGATCACTTATCCGATGGATCGTGCCCGGCTCGATGTATTCAAGGACTTGCTGACCCCCGCCGGGGTGCAGCCAGCCACGGTGCGGCAGGTCGAACTGACCGATGTGATCCTGATGCTGGTGGCTGCCGGGCGAGGCATCACCGTGTTGCCCGACTGGGTGATGCGCAATATTCGCAGCCACCCGGATTACGCCATCCGTCCGCTGACCGCGACCGGCATCACCCGCCGGATGTATGCCGCCGTGCGCGAGGGCGATGTGAGCAAACCCTACATGGCGCATGTGCTGCGCATTGCGAAAACCGAGGCCGTGAAGCTTCAGCGCGGCTGAAACCCGGCAAAAACGTCGACTTTCTGCGCATTTCTTTGCCTTGAAACTCTTGGCAGGGCGGGCCGGGCGGCGTATACGCCCGGTTTGAACATCTCAACACCCTTTCGGAGCCCGGACCATGCAAGGCAGCGCCAATCTCAATGTCATGATCAAAGCCGCCCGCGCGGCAGGTCGTTCGCTGGTCAAGGATTTCCGTGAGGTCGAGAACCTTCAGGTCTCTTCCAAGGGCGCGGGCGATTTCGTGTCCAAGGCCGATATCCGCGCCGAAGAGATTATCCGCGAGACCCTGATGGAGGCGCGCCCGAATTACGGCTGGACCGGCGAGGAAAGCAAACCCGTCGAGGGCAAGGACCCGACGCGCCGCTGGATTGTCGATCCGCTCGACGGCACGACGAACTTCCTGCACGGTCTGCCGCATTGGGCGATTTCCATCGCGCTTGAGCACAAGGGCGAGATCGTCTCCGCCGTGGTGTTCGATCCGGCCAAGGGCGAGCTGTTCTGGGCCGAAAAAGGCGCGGGGGCCTGGATGAACGATACCCGCATCCGGGTGTCGGGCCGCACCAAGATGATCGAATCGATCTTTGCCACCGGGCTTCCCTTCGGCGGTCGTGGCGATTTGCCGGAGACGCTGCGCGATCTGGCGCGGCTCCTGCCCGCCACCGCCGGTGTGCGTCGCTGGGGTGCCGCAGCCCTCGATCTGGCTTACGTGGCCGCCGGTCGTTACGACGGGTTCTGGGAGCGCCGTCTGAACGCCTGGGACATGGCCGCAGGCGTGCTTTTGGTGAAAGAGGCGGGCGGTTTTGTCGAAGGCATTCATCCCGAGGACAATCCGGTCGAGAGCGGCGAAGTGATCTGCGGCAACGAGGCGCTGTTCGAGCGTTTCGCGGCGGTGATCCGCTCCGCCTGAGGGCGCGCCTGTAAAGCCTGTCATATGACGCTGTCGGGCACTCTTCGGTTCCCTTCAAATGCGCGTTTCCTGCCGTGATTTGGTCGCTTTCTCATGCAACTATGAGTGTGATCATCGGAGGGACACACGTGATTGGCGAATTCAAACATATATGGGCACGGTTCCGGGCGGACGAGCAAGGGGCGGTGACGGTCGATTGGGTTGTGCTGGTCGCGGCTGTCATCGGACTGAGCATTGTTGTGCTGGGGATTATATGGCAAGGGGCCTTTGGCTTTACCCTGAGACTGAATGCGGACGTCGAAAGCATTGACGTCGCGAATTACACCGCACCGGAACAGGGCTGATCCTTCGGCCTGAATTGGAAAGTTTCCGACGCTTTAACGGCGGCGGCGGACGATGGGCACGGAGCTTCGGGACGATACATAGCGGGCTTCCGCATGCATCGGGCGCCCATGTGTGCGGTGCCAATAGGTCGTACCGCCGAGCCTGAGCCAGAGTGGCGTGGCCATCACAACCCCCGCGACGAAACCGCCGACATGCGCGAGATGCGCCACCCCGCCGGTGCCTGCGCTGGAGCCCAGCTCCGCCACCACCTGAAGTGCGAACCACAGGCCGAGCATGACCCAGGCGGGGAGGGGAAAGACCCTGAAAAAGATGATGAAAATGAAGAGCACATCGACGCGCGCCCTGGGGAAAAGCAGAAGGTAGCCGCCCATGACACCGGCGATCGCCCCGGAGGCCCCGACCATGGGTACGCGCGAAGACGGGTCCGCGAGATACTGCGCCATACCGGCTGCCAGCCCACAGAGCAAATAAAAGGCGAGATAGCGCCCATGCCCCATCTCGTCTTCGAGGTTGTCGCCGAAAATCCACAGGAACAACATATTGCCCGCGATGTGCATCACCCCGCCATGCATGAACATGGAGGTGAGAAAGGTGTCATAGCCCTCGCCATAGCTGATCCGCGCGGGCAACAACGCCCAGTTCGAGTAAATCGTCAAAAGCGCGCGCTCGTCGCCATAGCTCGGCAGCATCGCCAGAAATACCGCGATATTCACCGCGATCAGCGCATAGGTGACCAGAGCGGGACGGCGGGAAGGATTATGGTCGCGGATCGGAAACATGTCGCCAATGTGGGCCCCCGAGCCGCAAGGTCAAGAGAAACAACCTGCCGGGTTCGGCAGGCTATGGCAAGGTGACCCGCACTGCGCCATCGTCACGCTCGGCGATTTCCCGCGTTGCCGCTGCGTTCCCCGGCGAAATCACGCTTTCTGTCCGGGTTTTGTCACAATCCGGCCCGATTCCAGGCATCTCGCCTCTATAACTTCACTGAAAATCACGAGGCATTTATGGTCAGACAACTTCTCTTGGCGGTTCTCATGCTCATGCCCACGGCGCTTTTCGCGGACAAGGCCGGGATCGGCGCATGGGAGAATTCCAGCAACACGATGTTACGCTGGATCGAGGATGCGCCCGCGCTCGACTGGTATTACACTTGGCGTCCGACACAAATGTGGTCAGAGGACAAACGCCGCCGCTCCGTCGAATTCGTACCGATGATCCGTGACGCTGCGGATGTGAACAAGAGAATCGTTTCCGACCTGCCGGTGCGCACGCTTCTGGGTTTCAACGAACCGGATTCGCGTAAGAGCGAAGGGAGCAACTTGTCGGTAGAACAGGCCATCGCGCTTTGGCCAAAGCTCGAAGCGCGCGGTCTGCGCCTTGGCAGTCCTGCGGTGACGCAGGGGCAAACACTCGGCAAGAATTCATGGCAGGGCCGCTTTATGGCGGAGGTAGAGACCAGAGGTTTGCATGTCGATTTCATGGCGGTGCATTACTATTCCTCGAATGGCGATGTGAAAGCCTTTGAAAACTGGCTCCGCGCCGTTCATGCCGAATACAAGCGCCCGATCTGGGTCACGGAATTCGCCTATGTCGACTGGCAGAACGTTCGTGGCGTCAGCTATGCGCAAAACGCAGCTTTCGCCGAGGCTGCGATCCTGATGATGGAGCGCCTGCCGTTTGTCGAGCGTCACGCCTGGTTTGCCGCCAACCCTTATCATTATGGCGGGGCGCAGCCGCAGATCAACCTTGTGTCCAATACGTTGCAGCCGACCCCGGTGGGTGTGGCCTTCGACCGCACGCTCAGCCGCATCAGCGCCCGGCGTGTGGCATCGAACGACGAATGACATGCCACATCCCCCTGATTTGAAATCGGCTTGCCTCCGGCCCTCCATCCTGTAACTCTCCGCCGCGACATGTTTGTTTGCGCGCGCCTCTGGGCAAGGCTCCGGCAAGATGTTAGGAGGTTCGGCACAGGTTGGTCCGGGGCAACCGGCCCGGCCTTTTGCCCGGATGAGGCAGGCCCGCGTGGTGGAATGGTAGACACAGAGGACTTAAAATCCTTAGGCCGTATAGGCCGTGCCGGTTCGAGTCCGGCCGCGGGTACCAGGGCCGATGGGCCATCTGAGCAAAAAGGGTGAACCGTGAATTTCACATCCGAAGTCATTGTCGCGACCTATAACAAGCCGGAGTATCTGCGCCTCTGTCTCAAGAGTATCGCGGAGCAGAGCCTGCGCCCCACATCCATTTGTCTCGCCGATGACGGGTCTGATGCGCGGATAGAGCCGGTGATTGAGGCGTTTCGGGCGACGTATCCCGACCTGCCGCTGCGGCGCTCGTGGCATGAGGATCGTGGTTTTCGTAAATCCGTTGCGCTGAACCGGGCGATTGCCGGCTCCGAATGCGATTATCTGGTCTTTCTCGATGACGATGTGATCCTGCATCCGAAGGCCCTGCGGCGGCATTTCTCCTGTGCCATGCGCGGGCGCTATCTCACCGGGTCGCTGATCCGTCTCGACGCCGAACTGACCCAGCGGCTTTTGCAGGCGCAGAGCTATGACTGGTCAGAAGGGCATTTGGCGGGCTGGACCCCGAAGGGGCGATCACAATGGCTGAAATCCATGCCGTTTCCGCCCGCCGTCATGGCGCTTCTCGACCGCCTCTCGCCGGTCTCGCCGAATTTTCAGGGGGCCTGCGCCTCGGTCTGGCGTGAGGATGTTCTGCGGGTCAACGGGTTCGAGGGCAACATGTCCTATGGCGGGCTCGACAAGGAGATCGGTGTGCGGCTGCGCAACGCGGGTATTCGCGGGCGTCATGTGCGCTACACCGCCCCGGCTTATCATCTCGATCACGGCCGATCCTATGCCGATCAGCAGGTCAAGCAAGCCAACCGCGATTACATTCTCACCCTGCGCAAATCGGGGGAGACGCAGGCGCGCAATGGTATTGCTCAATTGGCCGAAATCTGAGACCGGCCAAAGAAAAAGTCCTCCGAGTGGAGGACTTTCCTTGGCTGATTCGAACATTTTTGCGAATGCGCCTTAGCCGCGCGTTCCGGCGAATTTCGCCTGCCATTCCTCGCGTTGCTCGTCTGCAATCTTGGCGAAAAGATTGTCCGGCACGACGAAGGTGTGACCCGGTTTGAGCGCGTCGAGCGCCCCCGCCACATCTTCCGGCCAGTCGAGATCCGGGAGCGCCAGAGCGGTCTGCAATTTGCCCGCCGTATCCGGAATGAAGGGTGCGGAGAGACGCGCGTAAAGCCCGATCAGGTTGAGGCCGAGGCGCACCTGTGCCGCCGCCTTCTCCGGGTCTTCCTTGAAGGTTGCCCAAGGCGCGGCAGATTGCAGGTATTCGTTGCCCGCAACCCAGATGGCGCGCAGCGCGTTCGCTCCTTTGCGCACTTCGATCGCGTCCATATGCGTCTGATATTCCGCGACTTTCGCGCTCAGATCGGCAATCAACGCCTGTTCCTGTTCGCCATAGGCGCCACCTTCCGGAACGGTTTCACCAAACTTGGACCGACAGAATTTGGTGATCCGGGAGACGAAATTTCCCAGCACGTCGGCGAGGTCTTTGTTGACGGAGACCTGGAAGTTTTCCCATGTGAACTCGCTGTCCGAGCTTTCCGGCGCGTGAGACAGGAGCCACCAGCGCCAGTAATCCGCCGGAAGGATCGACAGCGCCTGATCCATGAACACACCGCGCCCGCGCGAGGTGGAGAATTGCCCGCCGTCATAGTTCAGGTAATTGAACGATTTGATGTAATCGACCATCTTCCAAGGCTCACCGGAGCCCAGCATGGTGACCGGGAAGGACAGGGTGTGGAAGGGCACGTTGTCCTTGCCCATGAATTCCACATATCGAACATCGCCCGCGCCCTTATCGGTCCGCCACCAACGCTGCCAAGCCTCTTCGCCGAGCCCCTGTTTTTCGGCCCATTCCGCGCCACAGGCGATATATTCGATGGGGGCGTCGAACCAGACGTAGAATACCTTGCCATCCATGCCCTCCCATGGCGCGTCCTCGAATTGCACCGGCACGCCCCAGCTCAGATCACGGGTGATGCCACGGTCCTGCAAACCGTCGCCATCGTTGAGCCATTTCTTTGCAATCGAAGTGGTCAGAACCGGCCAGTCGGTTTTGCTGTCGATCCACTCATTGAGCGCATCGCGCATCTTGGATTGTTTCAGGTAGAGGTGTTTCGTGCTGCGTTGTTCCAGATCGGTCGCGCCAGAAATGGTCGAATGCGGGTTGATCAGGTCGGTCGGATCGAGCTGTTTCGTGCAGTTGTCGCATTGATCGCCGCGTGCGGAGTCATAGCCACAGTTCGGGCAGGTGCCTTCGATGTAACGGTCGGGCAGGAAACGGCCATCGGTGATGGAGTAAATCTGGGTCTCTTCCACCACTTCGATCAATCCGGCATCATAGAGCTGCTTGGCGAGATGCTGGGTCAGCTTGTGATTCTGTGCCGAGGACGAACGTCCGAAATGATCGAAGGACAGGCGAAAGCCCGCCGCGATTTCGGCCTGAACGTCATGCAGTTCCGCGCAATATTCGGCAACTGGCTTGCCCGCTTTTTGTGCCGCAATCTCGGCCGGTGTGCCATGCTCATCGGTGGCGCAGAGGAACAGAACCTCATCACCGCGTGCCCGGCGATAGCGGGCATAGAGATCGGCGGGGAGTTGCGAGCCCACGAGATTGCCGAGGTGCTTGATGCCGTTGATATAGGGCAGGGCGGAGGTGATGAGCGTGCGTGCCATGTGGGTCGTCCGGTCGTCCGTTAAAGATATCTTCCCGTTTCTCTATCGCGCTTGCGGGCAAAGAGCCAGAGGGCAGGGATCATCCACAAAAAAAGGCGCGCAGGAGTGCCGCGCGCCAGTCTCCAACAGGGAGAGGAATTAGAGTGCCGTGTAGCCGGAATCCACAAGGTGATAGGAGCCGGTGATGAAGCTCGCCCGATCCGAGAGGAGGAAGGCGACGAGGGCCGCCACCTCTTCGGGTTTGCCGAGCCGTTTGCTGGCGTGACGCGAGCGGAGATTTTCGAGCACCTCGTCGGGCAAAGCGCCGACCACGAGCGGGGTTTCGATATAGCCCGGCCCCACTGAATTGACGCGGATGTTGTCGGCGGCCATTTCGAGCGCGGCCGCTTTCGTCATCCCCACGACCCCGTGTTTCGCGGAGACATAGGCCGAAATGTTGAGATCGCCCACAGAGCCCAGAATCGAGGCCATGTTGACGATTGCCCCTCCGCCCGTGGCCTTCATCGCCTGCGCGCCGTAATGCATGCCGTAGAACACGCCCATCAGGTTGATGTCGATGACCTGTTTCCATTTGATCGGGTCCACATCGGTGATCGGCGACAAGGGCCCGCCGATGCCTGCGTTGTTCACCAGAAGATCGAGCTTGCCGGTTTTCTCGACTGCGAAATCGACCATGGCTTTGACGGCTTCGGGGTCGGATACGTCGACGGTCGTGGCAAGCGCCTTACCGCCCGCAGCTTCGATCCTGGTCACTTCCGCAGCAGCCGCTTCCGCGTTCAGGTCAGCGACGATGACACTTGCGCCTCCGCTCGCCAGTTCTTCGGCAATGGCGGCGCCGATGCCCGAAGCCGCGCCTGTGACAATGGCGGTTTTCCCGTCGAAGCGAATGTCCATGATCAATCCTCCAAAGGTATTCTCGTGTCTTTTCAAGATATCAGATAATCCCGCAAAGCGATTTGACGACGTGCAAATGTGCACCGAAGATATGCGTGAATGCGACTTGTGCGGAAAAACCGCCGCCATGTGGCTTGCCCTGTGGCGCAGCAAGGCTAGTGTGAGCCGCAACACGGACTGACACAGGATATCTCCCTTATGAAAATGCGTAAAATCGGCCGTAGCGATCTTTTGGTGTCCGAGATCTGTCTCGGGTCCATGACCTGGGGCAGCCAGAATACCGAGGCCGAGGGGCATGCCCAGATCGACCGCGCGAAAGAGGTCGGGATCAATTTCATCGACACTGCCGAAATGTATCCGGTGAACCCGGTGCGCAAGGAGACGGCGGGCGATACCGAAGAGATCATCGGCCAGTATTTTGCGGCGCGTGGCGGGCGCGAGGACTGGGTGATCGCGACCAAGATCGCGGGACCGGGCAATATCAACGAGGAGGGCATTCAGGCGTCGAACCTCGAAGCGCGGCTGGACGCAAGTCTTAAGCGGCTGAAGACGGATTATGTCGATCTCTATCAGTTCCACTGGCCGAACCGGGGGTCTTATGCCTTCCGCCAGAACTGGAAATTCGACCCGAGCAAACAACCGTCCAAGGCGGAGATCGAGGACAATATGCGGGGCGTTCTGGAGGTCATGACGGCCTTGCAGAAAAAGGGCAAGGTGCGCGAGTTTGGTACCTCGAACGAGAGCGCCTGGGGCATGTCGGAATGGCTGCGTTTGGCGGGGCAGATGGGCGCGCCGCGGATGCAGTCGATCCAGAACGAGTACTCGCTGATGTGCCGGTTGTATGACACCGATCTGGCGGAGCTTGCGGTGCATGAGGACATCACGCTTCTGGCTTATTCGCCACTGGCCGCCGGCATCCTGACCGGCAAATACGAGGGCGGCACCGTGGTGCCGAAAGGCTCGCGCATGGATTTGAACGACAATCTCGGGGGGCGTGTCGCCGAACGCACATGGCCCGCTGAGCGTGCCTATGTCGAACTGGCAAAGAAACATGGGATCGACCCGGCGACCATGGCTGTGGCATGGACCCTGACGCGGCCTTTCGACACGATGCCGATCATCGGGGCGACCTCTGTGGAACAGCTTGAGAAATCGTTGGATGCGCGCGATATTACGCTCGATGCGGCGCTGCTCAAGGAGATCGAAACCCTCCATAAAGCGCATCCGCTGCCCTATTGAGGACCCCGATCATGCGCAAAGCCTTTTTGGCGACGCTTGCCGCTCTGACGCTTGCGGCCTGTCAGTCCGATACGCCGGAAGATGCCCCCGGCTACGGGCTTGCGGGCTATGATCCGAAGGCGGCGGAGACCGGGAAGGCGGCGTGTGATGCGCGGGGCGGCGATTTCCGCGCTGCGGGTCTCGGTGGGTTCATGACCTGTTTTACGACGCCGAAGGATGCGGGCAAATCCTGTTCGAAATCCACGGATTGTTCGAGCAATATGTGCCTTGCCCGCTCGCGTACCTGCGCACCGATCACGCCGCTCTTTGGCTGCAACGATCTTCTGGACGCCGAAGGGCGACAGGTGAGCCTGTGCGTGGACTGATCGCTGCCCTGTCTCTGGCATTGCTTTCCGGCTGTTTCGCGCCCGCACCCAAGGCGACGGGGTTCCGCGATCCGGGTGCAAACATGTCCTCCATCGCGGCCTTTGACGCGCTGAAATTTTCCGGGCGCTGGTATGAGGTGGCGGCTTTCGTGCCGGAAGGCGCTTCCTGTGTCATCGGGGCCGTGACCTATACCCGCCAGAAAAACGGCGATCTGATGGTGACCGAAGGCCCTTGTGCCGACGGTTATCCGCGTCAGGGCCTTGCGCGGCAGGTTGGGCCGGGGCGGTATGCATTCGCGGGAGATGAGTTCTGGGTGCTCTGGGTCGATGCCGAATACCACACGGCGGTGATCGGATACCCATCCGGGCAGGCGCATGTCCTGTCACGCGATATGGTGCTTCCGCCGGATCGCAAACCGGCGGTCGAGGGCATCCTCGACTGGAACGGCTATGACATCAGCCGGTTGCGCCCGGCGCGTCGCCGGTAAGCGTCGGGAATGTGAGCGAAAAACCTCTCTTCACCGATGCTGATGGGGGGATGCAGAATTTTTGACTAGGCGGTAAGGGCAAACCCGCCTATAGGCCGTGCCATGACCGTGGAACGCACATATCTTGAGCACGCGAAAAACATCCTCGCGCTGGGCCTGCCTTTGGCGGGGTCTCAACTTGCGCAGTTTGCCGTACACATGACCGATGTGATCATGATGGGCTGGTACGGGCTCGATGAACTGGCGGCGCTCGTTCTGGCCTCGGGCTTCTGGTTCATCCTGTTTATCCTTCTGGCGGGGTTTGCCTTTGCGGTCATGCCGCTGGTCGCCACCGCCGCAGGGCAGGGGGACGCGACGACCGTGCGGCGTGCGACCCGCATGGCGATCTGGCTGTCGGTCATCTCGGGCGTTGTGATCTACCCGATCTTCGGCTTTTCCGACGACATCCTTGTGGCGCTCGGTCAACAGCCCCATATCGCCGCCCAGGCCCGGCCCTATCTGGCGGTGGCCGGGATCGAGATGTTCCCGGCGTTGATCGTTGCCGTCTTCCGCAGCTATTTCTCCGCGCTCGAACGCACCCGCGTGGTGCTGTTCGCGGTGATCGGGGCGGTGCTGCTCAATGCCGGGTTGAACTATATCCTGATCTTCGGCAATTTCGGTGCGCCGGAACTGGGCGTTCTGGGGTCCGCCATCGCCTCGCTGATCGTCAATATCTGTATGCTGATCGTGCTCGCGCTCTATGCCGCCAGGGCGACGCCGGAGAACGATCTTTTCCGCAACCCGTTCAAGCCCGACTGGGCGATGTTCGCCACCGTGTTCAGGATGGGCGTGCCGATTGGCCTGACCTCTCTCGCCGAGGTCGGCTTGTTCAATGCCGCCGCCCTGATGATGGGCTGGATCGGGACGGAAACGCTTGCCGCCCACGGGATTGCGCTGCAACTGTCCGCAATTGCCTTCATGGCCCAGATCGGTCTGTCGCAGGCGGGGACGATCCGGGCGGGCAATGCGCTTGGTCGCGGAGATGAAGCAGATTTGCGCAAAGGGGCTTTGGTGGCCGTGGGCATGTCGGCGATCATGGCGGTTGTGGCTTCCTTGCTGTTCCTGCTGTTCCCGGAAACGCTCATGGGTCTCTTTATCGCACCGGATGAACCGGCCCGCGATCAGGTGATCGCCATCGGTTCCATGCTCATGGTTTTCGCGGCGATGATGCAGTTTTCCGACGGTGGTCAGGTGGTGGCACTCTCCCTGTTGCGCGGTGTGCATGATACGGCTGTGCCGATGTGGCTGGCCACGATAAGCTACTGGATCATCGGAATGCCCGCGAGTTACCTTTTCGGTTTCGTGCTGAACTGGGGGGGCGAAGGGGTCTGGATGGGCTTTGTCCTGGGTCTCACCACCGCATGGCTGACGATGAGCTATCGTTTCTGGGTCCAGAAATCCCACATCTTGCGGGCGGGCTAAGGCCTCTCAACCTTTTTCAGGATTCGGCCTTTTTCAGGATCCGGTCGGCTTTCTTGCGGACCAGAACGGTGCGCAGGTCATGCATCGCCAGCAAAAGCGCGTCGGTGACGTTTTCCAACTGCTCGTCGGTAGCGCGCGTTTGCACCCAATGGGCGGTCAGGTTGAGATAGTCGATGGCGCGGTGGATGTCGTCGATGTCGCGCTGCGCCAGCAACGCCACACGCTCGGCCATCCACTCTTCGATAACACGCAGGTCCTCGGGCGAGAGTTCTCGCCCGCCATGCGGTTTGATCTCCCCGTTCTTGACGTTCACCGCCGCGATCTGTTCCATCTCGATCCGGCGCTGACGATTTTCCGTGTCCACCCGGAACACAAAGGCGCCGTTTTCACGGACACGAAAGTAATATTCGGGAAGATCGACGCTCATTTCAGCCCTTTGCAAAAGGCTTGAATACGGGTGCAGGCTTCTTTCAGAGCTTCATCCGAAGTGGCATAGGACACGCGGAAGTTGGGCGATAGGCCAAAGGCCGCGCCGAACACCACCGCAACGCCGTTTTCTTCGAGAAGTGCAGAGGCGAAATCCTCGTCATTGTCGATCTTCGTGCCGCCCGCCGAAGTCTTGCCCAGGCAACCGGAAATATCCGGGTAGACGTAAAACGCACCTTCGGGCGTCGGGCAGGTGATGCCCTCGGCGACGTTCAGCATCTCCACCACCATGTTGCGGCGGCGCACGAAGGCCTTATTGTTTTCCGCGATGAAATCCTGCGGGCCGTTGAGGGCCTCGATCGCGGCATATTGCGAGATCGAGCAGGGGTTCGAGGTCGATTGCGACTGCACTTTGCACATCGCGTTGATCAGTGCTACGGGCCCTGCCGCATAGCCGATCCGCCAGCCGGTCATCGCATAGGCTTTCGACACACCGTTCACCGTCAGCGTGCGCTCATAAAGACCCGGCTCGATCTCGGCAGGGGTGCAGAACTCGAACCCGTCGAAAGCGAGATGTTCATACATATCGTCCGACATCACCCAGACATGCGGATGTTTCATCAGCACATCGGTGAGCGCCTTGAGTTCCGCTTTCGAATAGCCCGCGCCGGTCGGATTCGACGGTGAGTTGAAGATGAACCATTTGGTCTTTGGCGTGATCGCAGCCTCAAGCTGGTCCGCCGTGATCTTGAACGCGTTCTCAAGCGTGCCTTCGATCGCGACCGGTGTGCCACCTGCGAGCAACACCATATCCGGGTAGGACACCCAATAAGGCGCGGGGATGATCACCTCGTCACCTTCGTTCAGCGTCGCGACCAGGGCGTTATAAAGCACCTGTTTGCCACCGCCCGACACGGAGACCTGTGCGGGGGTATAATCGAGATTGTTGTCGCGTTTGAACTTGGCGCAGATCGCCTCTTTCAGTTCCGGCAACCCGTCTACGGCGGTGTATTTCGTCTTGCCGTCCTCAATGGCGCGAATGCCCGCCGCCTTGATATTCTCCGGCGTGTCGAAATCCGGCTCACCGGCACCAAGTCCGATCACATCCTTGCCCGCCGCTTTCAATTCACGCGCCTTGTTGGTCACGGCGATGGTCGGCGAAGGTTTCACACGGGACAGCGTTTCGGAAAGGAAGGGCATGGTCATGAGTCCATTTGCGTAAAATCACCGTAGTGATAGCGTCAAAACCGGCCTGCCGCCAAGACGTCCTCTTGCGACAAAATGCCAATGCGTGCAAAAAGTCTGCGATTCCGGGAGAGAGCCATGACTGAGACCATCGACATTCGCCGCAAACGTCTGAAAATCCAGGCCTGGCGGCGTGGGATCAAGGAGATGGACCTTTTGATCGGCGGTTATGCCGATGTGCATCTCGCGACCATGAGCGAGGCCGAGCTCGATGACTTCGAACGTCTGATGGATGAGCACGATCAGGATCTTCTCTCCTATGCCACCGGGCTCAAACCCGTGCCGCAAGCAATCAAGCCGATGCTCGACAAACTCATTGCCTCCGCCGATCAGGCCTCTTGGGGGGCGAAAGGGTAAAGGCGAGTTTTCGTTAAGAATTCGTGATCTGTGCTTCCGCTAAAGCCACGCAATTTTTTCACCAATTTGCGACGATTCGAGAAATTTGCGCGGTTTAAAGCGTTCCGCCAAAAACCTGAGACACAGCTTTGGCGGAACGCAGAGCAGGATATGAATGTTGCACGCGCCTCGCCTTTATCTGATGCTTCAGGTTAAAGGCGGGACGCTTTAACTATATTTTGGGAAATTCGCGGCAATCTGTCTCCGATGAGCCTTCGGCGGAGTGACAGATGAGCATGCATTCAACCTTTGAAAAACCGATCAAATCTCCTTTCATGTCGCAATATCTGGAGGCGCTGTCGCTTGTTGAACGGTTGCACCGGCTGTTGCTCGATGTGATCAAGGACGAATTCGAGCGGGTCGGAATCCTCGAAATCAATGCTGTACAGGCGCTTTTGCTGTTCAATGTCGGCGAAAATGAGGTGACCGCGGGCGAGTTGAAATCGCGGGGGTATTATCAGGGCTCGAACGTGTCCTATAATCTCAAGAAACTGGTGGACATGGGCTATATGCATCACCAGCGCTGCGAGATCGACCGCCGCTCCGTGCGCGTCAAGCTGACCGACAAGGGCAACCATGTGCGTGTCACCGTCGCCGATCTTTTCACCCGCCATGCGGAGGGGTTGCAGGGCAAGGGTGTGATCTCTTCCGAAGGGATCGAAGACATCAACAGCTCCTTGCGCCGGGTCGAGCGCTACTGGGCCGATCAGATTCGGTATATTTATTAATTTCAATCCGACCTTGCGATGGAATGCGCCTCCCCGCGTGCGGACGTCATTTCATCCCTCAAAGACCAGCGGATCACCAATGTCCGGTGTTTTCCATCGAGGCCCATGGTTCGGCAGGTGCAAGCCGTTCGCCTTTTTGCAGCAATTCAATCGACACATTGTCCGGCGAGCGCACAAAGGCCATATGCCCGTCCTGCGGCGGTCGGTTGATCACGACGCCTGCGTCCATCAGCTTCTGGCAAAGCGCGTAGATGTCCTCAACCTCATAGGCCAGATGGCCGAAATGGCGACTGTCCGACGGCAGCCCCTTGTCGCCGTCCCAGTTGTAGGTCAACTCGATGGGGCATTCGGGCTGGCCTTCAGGCGCCATGAAGATCAGCGAAAATCGCCCGGCTTCGCTGTCCATCCGCCGGATTTCCTTTAGCCCCAGCAATTCGTAAAACGCCATGGATTTTTCCAGATCCTTCACCCGGACCATCGTGTGCAAATAGCGCATTTGGCTTCCTCCTGTTTGTGTTTGCCTGAACTCTAGCCTTCCGCGCGGCGAATTCCACGTTTTTGCGTTCTTCCGGCTTGGCGAACCCCCTTTGCATTTGTATGACTGGACTCCCGGAACCCACAACATCTTGGGGGATGCGACGTGCAGCAATACCACGACCAGCTCAAAACCATTCTGGCCCATGGGGTCGACACCACCGACCGCACCGGGACCGGCACAAAGTCCTATTTCGGGCTTCAGGCGCGCTACGATCTGGCTGACGGTTTCCCGATGGTCACCACAAAAAAACTGCACCTGCGCTCGATTATCCATGAACTTCTGTGGTTTCTGTCGGGCGACACCAACATTCGCTATCTCAAAGACAACGGTGTTTCGATCTGGGACGAATGGGCAGATGAAAACGGCGATCTCGGGCCGGTTTATGGCGCGCAATGGCGTAAATGGCCGGGGCATGAACGTGGCCCCATAGACCAGATCGAGAACCTGCTGAGTGCGATCCGCAACAGTCCCGATTCCCGCCGCCTGATCGTTTCCGCCTGGAACCCGGCGGAAGTCGACAATATGGCCTTGCCGCCCTGTCATACGCTCTGGCAGGTGAAAATCCTGGGCGGCAAGATGCATCTGCAACTTTATCAACGCTCCGCCGACATGTTCCTCGGGGTGCCGTTCAACATCGCCTCTTACGCGCTTCTGCTCGCCATGCTGGCACAGGTGACGGGCTATGAGCCGGGCACATTCGTGCATTCCATCGGTGATGCGCATATCTACTCGAACCACATGGAACAGGTGGAGCTGCAACTGTCGCGCACGCCCAAAGCCCTGCCAAAGCTGCGGCTCAACCCCGATGTGAAAAACCTGTTCGATTTCAAATTCGAGGACATCGAAATTTTGGATTACGATCCCGATCCGGCAATCAAGGCGCCGGTGGCGGTTTGAGGGCGCGCGCATGATCACACTCATCGCCGCGCGCGACCGCAATGGGGCCATTGGGAAGGACAACACGATCCCTTGGGAGGCGCCGGAGGATTTGAAGTTCTTCATGCGCGAGACCATGGGCGGGGCCGTCATCATGGGGCGCAATACCTGGGACAGCCTGCCATTCAAGCCTTTGAAAAATCGCCTCAATCTCGTGGTGTCTGGGCAAGGCGTCGACCACGAGCATGTCTTTGCCTCCGTGGAAGAGGCGATTGCCTTTGCGCAGTCCGAGGGCCGCGCGCGGATTTATGCCATGGGCGGCTTCGGGATTTATAAGGCCATGCTGCCGCTCGCCGACCGTCTGGTGATCACCGAAGTTGACACGGAGGTCGAGGGGGCGGACACATGGTTCCCGGAGTTCGATGCGGAAGAGTGGCGCGAGGTCTCGCGCATGGTACTACGCGAAGTGACACCGCGCTGCGAGGTTGTGGAGTGGGTGAAGTAAATTCGCCTTTTCGTCCCTGATTGTTTTGCCGGGGTGGACAATCGGTCGGGCGGGTTAACCAAAACTTGCTGCATATCTCGATGGGGGCTAGGCTTTTGCCAAGTCCATCATGGAGTATGAGTGATGAAAAAGTCCGTTTTCGCTGTCATTACCGCCCTTGCCGCCGCTCCGGCACTTGCCCAGGGCACACAGCCCTATAGCTATACGGTGCCGACTGTGGCCTACACCGAAACCAATGCGAATTACTGTCCCGCCGGGTTGCAACCTGTGACGGGGCTCCATGGCATCAGTTGCGGTCGTCCGACCATGGCGGGTCCCGGCGCCGCGGCGCGCCCGATGCCGCCTGCGAAGCCTGTGGCCCCGGTCATGACCTCCGCCGTCACATCCCCGCCCCCGACGGTGGTCTATGCGCCCGACACGATCATGATGGGCGGCAACTGAGCGACAACCCCGCTTTGAGCGGGGTTTTCTTTGTCTGGCTCGGGAGCTTTGCGCGCAAATGCAGATTTTCGCACCGTGACTGTCATTTTCATGTTACGTTTTGTGCATGAGCAATCGGATGACAGGGCTTCTCGCCGCCGCCGTGATCGGTCTGGGTGCCGGAGCCGAGGCGCAAAATCTGATCGGAGAGGTTCTGTGCGGGGCACAGGACGAGATTCATGCGAAACTCGCGCGCCAATTCGGCGCGGTGAAGTCCGGCGCTGGCCTGCGCGGGCCGGAGGCGGTCATGGAAATCTGGACCAACCCGACGACCGGGGATTGGACCCTGGTGCAAAGCTATGCCGAGGGGCGGGTCTGTATCCTGGCCATGGGAGAGGCCTGGGAAATGATGGCGCTCGATCCTAAAGCGTCCGGCCTTTAACCCGAGACATCAGATAAAGGCGGGACGCTTTAATCCTCAATCTCCGAAAGGATGAACTCCGCGATCGCACGGCCGAGGGCTTCATGGGCGCCGGCGTCGAAATGCACCCCGTCGAGGTCGGACACCGCAATCACGGAATTCGCATCGAACACCGCGACATCGCGTGCCTCCGCCTCGGCACGCATGGCGGCCTGCACCGCGTCGACCTTTTCTGCGACCCCGGTGTAGGTTTCGGCCAGACAGCCCGCCGCATGAGGGCGCGGCGGCAGGATCAGGATCGGTTCGAAACCGCCGTGACGCGCCTGCATCTCTTCCGACAATGCGACATCGAGGTGAAAGCCACAGGCCTGTGCGATGTCTTCGGAGGTGGCGTCGAAATGCGCCTTGAGATCGTTGGTGCCGAGCATGATGGTCATCGCATCAATCGGCCCGTGGCTTTCCAAAGCGATGAACAGCCCCAGCCGCCCGTCCATATGCGGACCCATTTCCGGGTCCGGGAAGGCGAAGGTGCGTCCCGGCAGGCCCTCTTCGATCAACTCCCAACCTAAAGCCTCCGCCATCACCACCGGCCAGCGCCGGGTGAGACGGGGAAGGTCGGAAGGGCGGGTCCGCATCGGTTGCGTGCCATAGGTGTTGCTGTCGCCGAAGGTGAGGATGGTGGGCATGCGGGTCTCCAAACAGAAAAGCGGCCCCGAGCATCGGCTCGGAACCGCTAAATTTCAATCAGATTTCCGATCTTAACGGATCAGAGCGCCTGAAGCTCGGTGGCGGAGGCGCGGCCGTCACGGCCTTCGCGCAGCTCGTAGCCGATTTTCATGTTGTCCGCGAGGCCGGTCATGCCGGCGCGCTCGACCGCGGAAATATGGACAAAAACGTCCTTGCCGCCATCATCGGGGGCAATGAAGCCGTAGCCTTTGGTGGTGTTGAACCATTTTACGGTGCCGGTGGGCATATCCCGTCTCTCCTTGTCGTTTCATCCGCCGCAACGTGCGACGGGCCGGTGCAGCCAGGTCTTCCAAGTCTTCCTGCTGCCCCGTGGAAAAGGAGCGGTCGTTCGAAAGTCAGCAGTCACGCTTTCGAGTGTGAAGAAAGTGCGTATAAAGGCAAGCGACAAAATCGTAACAGTGGTGGCCTGTCGGCAAATTTGCCTGAAAAGCCGTCAAAGCGCCACAAAATGGGCCACAGAGGAGAGCGAAATGACGCTGATTTACGGGATCAAGACCTGCGATACCTGCCGAAAAGCGGTAAAAGCGCTGGGTGTGGAACTGACGGATATCCGTGAAACGCCACTGACGCGCGCGCAACTGGAGCGATTCCATGCTGCTTTCGGGGAGGTTTTGGTGAACACACGTTCGACCACTTGGCGAGGGCTGTCGGAAGAAGAACGTGCCCGCGATTCGCTCGATTTGCTGATGGATCATCCGACGCTGATGAAGCGCCCGGTGATTGAGCATGACGGGGTGCTCTATCTTGGCTGGGGCAAGGATGTGCAGGCCGTGCTTCTTTAATTGCGCCGTCGTACTCCCTATCTGAGCAGAACACAGGCAAGGAGAAACAGATGCGCAACGCGGCATTGGTTTTGGGCATTCTGGGCGGCGTACTCGCCATGCTCGTGGGCTTTTTCAGCTACGGCTATACCGAGGCGATTGATCATTGGGGCGAGGTCGAAGGGCTGTTCGAACAGGTGTCGAACGTCGACCTGATCCGGGTGACGAGTTTCTTCGCCCCGCTCCTCGCCATCGCGGGCGGCGCCATGGCGCGCGCCCGTGCGCTCTGGGGCGGGGTGCTGATGCTGGTGGCCGCCGGGTTGATATATAACGGCTTCGGCTTCAATGTCTTTACCATGTTTCCGCTGGGCTTCTGCATTCTGGGCGGTCTGCTGGCGCTCGCGGCGGGCAAGCCCGATGAGCCGAAGGCGCATTTCTAAATCCCGAACACCAGTGGCGCGAGCAGTTCCATTGCGGCGAAAATCACCAGCCCCGCAAGGATATTGAGCCAGAATCCCGCCTGAGCCATGTGTTTCAGCGTCAGCTTTTCATAGGAAAAGATGATCGCATTGGGCGGGGTCGCGACCGGCATCATGAAGGCCATAGACGCCCCCAGAGCCACTGGCACGGTAAGCCAGAGCACGTCGATCTGGAGCCCCACGGCGACGGCAGCGAGGATCGGCAGGAAGGTTGCGGTCGAAGCGGTGTTGGACGTGATCTCTGTCAGATAGATGATCGCAAAGGCCACGACGAGGATCAGAAGCCAAAGCGGGACGTTTTCCAATGCTCCGACCCGATCGCCGATCCATGCCGCAAGCCCCGTGGCCTCGAACGCGCCTGCAAGCGCCAGCCCGCCGCCAAAGAGCAGGAGCACGCCCCAAGGCAGGGTGCGCGCGACGCTCCAATCGACCAGAAATCCCCGTTCGCGGCTGATCGGGATGGCGAAAAGCGCGAGGGCGGCGGCGATGGCGATGCCCGCATCTCCAATGGGCAGGCCGAGAAAACCGCGGCTGATCCAGAGGAGTGCCGCCGTACCAAAGACCAGAGCCACCAGTTTTTCTGCCCGGCTCATCGGACCGAGAGCTTCGCGCTCATTGTCGATGACGCCCTGAACTGAGGTCATTTCGAGGGTGCGGGAAGGAAAAATCACCCGTGTGAGCAAAACATATGTCAGGGGCAGCATGATCAGGACGACGGGAATGCCGATCTTCATCCAGTCGAAAAAGCCGATTTCGATGCCGTAATTCTCCGAGAGAAGGCTTGCCAGAAGCGCGTTAGGCGGCGTGCCGATCAGCGTGCCGACCCCGCCGATGGAGGCGGCATAGGCGATGGCGAGCATGAGCGAAATGCCGAAACGGTCGGCTTCCTTATGATCCCGTGTCTGCGAGCCGACAAAGTCGATGACGGAGACGCCCACCGCATACATCATCACCGCCGTGGCCGTGTTGGAAATCCACATCGACAGGAAAGCGGTGGCCAGCATGAACCCCATGACGATGCGCGAGGGCGTGGTGCCGATGGCCGCGACGATTCCAAGGGCGATGCGCCGGTGCAGTCCCCATTTCTGCATGGCGGCGGCGAGGATGAAGCCGCCGAGGAAGAGAAAGATCAGATGGGAGCCATAGCGTGCGGTGACATCGCTCACGGGCATAATGTTCATCAGTGGGAAGATGACGACCGGGAGAAGTGCCGTGGCCGACAGGGGCAGGGCCTCGAACAGCCACCAGATCACCATCCAGACCGTCACCGCGATGAGCCGCCAGGCCTCGGGCGTCATCGCTTCGGGTGGGGGCAACAGCAACAGGAGCGCCATGGCCAGAGGCCCGGCGATCAGAGCCACGAGACGGGTCGTGGAAATTCGGGTGGTCGTGGCGGATTGCGGCAGGTGAGAGGGCTCGGTCTGTGCCCTCAGTTCCGGTTTCTTGAGATGGCTGGTCATCTGCTCCTCCCGATACCCCCATTATATATGCTTTGTGGCAGGGCCGGGGGAGGGGATGTGACAAAAAGAACCGCGCGCTTCCGGAGAAACGCGCGGCGATTTGTTTTGCGATAAGGCTTAGGCCAGATCCGGCGGTGTCGCGTCTTTCGACAGTTCGGCCACAACCTCGTTCAATGCTTTGACGGCGGTCTGTTTCTGACCGAGACGGCGCAGGGTGACGGTCTTTTCCTCGACCTCACGGGCGCCCACCGCGAGGATCACCGGCACTTTGCCGAGGCTGTGCTCGCGCACCTTGTAGTTGATCTTCTCATTGCGAATGTCGGCCTCGGCCCGCACACCGGCGGCTTTCAGCGCGGCGACCACCTCGTTCACGTACTCGTCGGCCTCGGAGACGATGGAGGCGACGACCACTTGACGCGGGGCGAGCCAGAAGGGCAGATGCCCTGCCGAGTTCTCGATCAGGATGCCGATGAAACGCTCGAAAGAGCCCAGCGTCGCGCGGTGCAGCATGACTGGACGGTGTTTGGCCCCATCCGGACCGATGTAGCTCGCGCCCAGACGTTCGGGCAGGTTGCTGTCCACCTGAAGCGTGCCGCATTGCCAGGTGCGGCCGATGGCATCCGTCAACGTGAATTCAAGCTTCGGACCGTAGAATGCCCCTTCGCCTTCGAGCACTTCGAAGTCATAGCCCGCCGCATGACAGGCATCGCCCAGAGACTTCTCCAGCTTGTCCCATGTCTCATCCGAGCCGATCCTCTTTTCCGGTCGTGTCGAGAGTTTGATGGTCCAGTCCTTGAAACCCAGATCGTCATAAATCTTCGCGAGGAAGGCGATGAATTTCTTGGTTTCCGAACCGATCTGTTCTTCGGTGCAGAAGATATGCCCATCGTCCTGCGTAAACCCGCGCACCCGCATGATCCCGTGCAGCGCGCCGGAGGGTTCGTAGCGGTTGCACGAACCGAATTCTGCGATGCGCAGTGGCAGGTCGCGGTAGGATTTGAGGCCCTGATTGAACACCTGCACATGGCCGGGGCAGTTCATCGGTTTCAACGCGTTGACGGTTTTCTCACGGGCATGTTCCTCGTCCACTTCGACGATGAACATGTTCTCCTGATACTTGTCCCAGTGGCCGGAAGCTTCCCAGAGCTTGCGGTCGATGACCTGCGGTGTGTTCACCTCGACATAACCGTCGCGCTCCTGCTGGCGGCGCATGTAGTCCTGCAACGTGGTATAGATTTTCCAGCCATTCGCGTGCCAGAACACCTGACCTGGAGCCTCTTCCTGCATGTGGAAGAGGTCCATTTCACGACCCAGCTTGCGGTGATCGCGCTTGGCGGCCTCTTCCATCATGGTTTCCCATGCCTTGAGGTCCTTGCGATTTTTGAAGGCCACGCCGTAGATGCGCTGCAACATCGGACGGGTGTTGTCGCCCAGCCAATAGGCCCCCGCCACATGGGTCAGTTTGAAGGCATCTGCGGGAACCTGCCCCGTGTGCTGGAGGTGCGGTCCGCGGCAGAGATCCTGCCAGTCGCCATGCCAGTACATCCGCAGCGGTTCGCCCTCGGGAATGCGGTTCACCAGTTCGACTTTGAACGGCTCGTTGCGAGCGTTGTAATAATCAATCGCCTCGTCGCGGCCCCAGATCTCCGTCTTCACCGGCTCACGGGCGTTGATGATCTCCTTCATCTTCGCTTCGATCGCACCGAGGTCCTCGGGCGTGAACGGCTCTTCGCGGTCGAAATCGTAGAACCACCCGTTGTCGCGCACGGGGCCGATGGTCACTTTGACATCGGGCCAAAGCTCCTGCACCGCCCGCGCCATGATATGCGCGAGGTCGTG
Source organism: Celeribacter persicus (assembly GCF_003050785.1). Lineage (GTDB taxonomy): Bacteria > Pseudomonadota > Alphaproteobacteria > Rhodobacterales > Rhodobacteraceae > Celeribacter > Celeribacter persicus. Next base: position 177,531 of record NZ_QAOH01000006.1, on the reverse strand, counting down.
GCGGATCAGTTCGAGCGCGGGGGCGTCGTCCTGCATGGTGTTGATGGCGATGCTTGCATCCTCATTGATCGGCCACTGGAGGTCCCAGTGCTGACCGTTGACGGACGCGGAGATCGCTTTCTTGGCAAGGCTGTTGGAAATGCTTGCGGCCACATCGGCAGGGGTCACGCCAGCGTCGAAGCTGCGCGAATTGCCATCGGGGAATGTGAGAGAAATCGGTGCCATATTGGCTCTCCTCGTCGGTTTGGCGCCTACCAAGCGCCCGGTTGCGGGTATGTATGTGACGCGCCTTGTCGCGCGCCGTTTTGCCTATGTCAATTGCAAACAGCCATTTAACATCCAAATGTCACACAAGTTTCCTTGATTGCGGCGGTGCGGCGAAGCACTCTGCAAACGTCCGAGATAGGAGATTCACATGCGCACTTATGACGAAATTCTTGCCATTGCCGCCGAGCGCAAAGGTGGCGTGGAGGCGGTTCTTCGCGACGTTTATATTCCCAAACTCCCGCATGAAATGGCCGAAACCCCCGATGCGGTCTGGCTTGCGGAAATGGCCAAACATATTTTTCAGGCGGGCATGTCATGGAAAGTCGTTGAGGGCAAATGGCCCGGCATCGAAGAGGCGTTTCACGGTTTCGACGTGGCCTATGTCGCGGGTCTTTCCGAAGATGAGATCACGGCCCTGACCAAGGACGCGCGGATGATCAAATCCGCCGCGAAGATCAAGGCCATCGTCGATAACGCGAAATTCATCGCCAAGGTCAGTGCCGAGCATGGCGGCTTTGGCAACAAGATCGCCTATTGGCCCGCCGAGGAGTATTTCGACCTGCTCGACTGGCTGAAAAAGGAGGGCGCGCGTTTGGGTGGCAACACCGGTGCCATGGCGATGCGCTGGTGCGGGCGGGACGGGTTCGTTTTGTCTGACAGCGTGGTGGCGCGGCTGATTGCGGAAGGCGTGATCGACAAGGCGCCGACCACGAAAGCCGCGAAAAAAGCCGTTCAGGACGCGTTCAACACATGGCGTGCGCAATCGGGTCAGACGCTCAACACGATTTCGCGGGTGTTGGCGCAGAGCATCGACGCCTGACATGCGACCGTGAGCCGACTTGGCATTGCCGCGCCCGGCTCTATGCTGGCGCGGACCATGAGGGGAGTGAGCCATGACCGATTTTCTCGACACGCCATCCGGGCGCAGGATCGCCTATCACCGTTTGCCCGGCGTCGGGCCGGGGATCGTTTTTCTCGGCGGTTTCATGTCGGATATGGAGGGCACCAAGGCCATCGCTTTGGAAGCCTGGGCCCGGATCGAAGGCCGTCCCTTCCTGCGTTTCGACTATTCGGGCCATGGCCAAAGCTCGGAAAAATTCGAGGACGGTTGCATCGGCGACTGGGCCGAGGATGCGCAAACCGTGATCGAGACCCTGACCGAAGGCCCGCAAATCCTCGTGGGCTCCTCCATGGGCGGCTGGATCTCGCTTCTGATGTGCAAACGCATCCCTGAGCGTGTCGCCGGTCTTGTGACCATCGCCGCTGCTCCGGATTTCACCGAGGACGGGTTCTGGGCAGGCTTCGACGCCGATCAGCGTGCCACCTTGGAGCGCGACGGCGTGGTTATGATGCCCTCGGGCTATGACAGCGATTACCCGATCACCAGGAGGCTGATCGAGGACGGGCGCGATCATCTTGTGCTGCGTGAGCCGCTGCCTTTGCCCTTCCCGGTGCGCTTTCTGCAGGGCACGGTGGATACATCGGTCTCGATGGAAACCGCGATCCGGCTTCTGGATCATGCAGCCGGTGAGGATATGCGGCTCACCCTCGTGAAAGGCGCCGATCACTCGTTTTCCACCCCGGATTGCCTCGCGACCATCGAGGCGGCGATCACCGAAGTGACAGGGCGGATCTGAGGCGGATCGCTTGACCTTGCCTGTCCGCCGGGCCATTTGAAAAGAAACCAGATTTCTCAGGACCCGCCTTCATGACCGAAAGCCTCGTGCTTCTGCCCGGTTTCCTTGCCGATGGACGCGTTTTCACCGATCAGATCGTCGATCTGAGCCGGGATCACGCATTGATGGTCGCACCTTTGAAAGGGGAAAACCTGACCGAGATGGCGGATGCGGTTCTGGCTGTCGCACCGCCGAAATTCGCCGTCGCCGGGCATGACCTGGGGGCCTCTGTGGCAACCGAGATTCTGCGCCGTGCCCCCGGTCGGGTCACTCGCATCGCGCTGATTTCGGGGTCTGCGCAGGCGGAACCGCCCAATGCTGCCGCCGCGCGCGAACCGCGCATGGTCAAGGCGCGCACCGGGCGTTTCGGCGAGGTTCTGCTTGAAGAATTGCCCTCCACCGCGCTTTATGAGGGGCCGTATCGCAATGCCATCCGTGACCACTGGCTCGATATGGTGATGGAGGCGGGGCTTGAAACCTATCTCACCCAGTCGCGCATCCTGCAACGTCGCCCGGATCATCAGAACGTGCTGCGCCGTGCGCGCATTCCGGCGCTGGTGATCGGCGGGGCCGCCGACACGATCTGCCCGCCGCGGCGACAGGATTTCATCGCCCAGCTCATGCCGCGCGCCGAATTCGTGCTGATCGAAAAAGCCGGTCACTTGCCGATGCTGGAAGCACCGCACACCGTGTCGCGCGCGCTCAAGACATGGCTTGAGGCGGAAGCGCCCTTCGTGCTGCGCTGATCTCCTTTGCTGGAGAAATGCTCAAAAGAAACGGCGCCCTCTGGCGCCGTTCGCGTTTATCCCGCTTTCGCTTCGGTATCCTTGCCGGCGACAACACGCGGTCCGGAGTTGGCGTCGATGAAATCGAGCACCAGAGGCCGGATGTTGTTGCGCCAGCTCTTGCCTGCGAAAATTCCGTAATGCCCGGCACCGGGTTCGAGGTGATTGGCTTTCTTGCTGTCCGGCAGGCCGGTGCAAAGATCGAGGGCGGCGACGCATTGACCGGGGGCGGAGATGTCGTCCTCTTCCCCTTCGACGGTTTTCACGGCGACATCGGTGATCTTGCCGATGTCGACCTTTTTGCCCGCGACGGTGAACTCGTTTTTCGCGATCTCCAGCCCCTTGAAAATCCGCTCGACGGTCGAGAGGTAGAATTCGGCGGTCATGTCCATCACGGCGAGATATTCGTCGTAGAACTTGTTGTGGCGGTCATGTTCGCCCGCCTCGCCTTTGGCGACGCGCTGAATCTGATCGGTGAAGGCCTTGGAATGGTTGTCGAGGTTCATCGCGATGAAGGATGAAAGCTGCAACAGCCCCGGATAGACCTTGCGCCCGACGCCTTTGTATTTGTAGCCGACACGCTGGATCATCGAATGTTCGAGTTGCCCCATGGTGACGCGGTTGCCGAAATCGGTGACCTCCGTCGGTGTCGCATCCGGGTCGATCGGCCCGCCGATCAGGGTCAGCGAGCGCGGCTGGGCCTTCGGGTCTTCCTCGGCGAGATAGGCGGTGGCTGCGAGCGTCAGCGGCGCGGGCTGGCACACGGCGATCACATGGGTGTTGGGGCCGAGGTATTTCATGAACTCGACGAGGTAGAGCGTGTAATCCTCGATGTCGAACTTGCCTTCGGACACGGGAATGTCGCGGGCGTTGTGCCAGTCGGTGATATAGACTTCGCAATCGGGCAAAAGCGAAATGACGGTGGAACGCAGAAGCGTGGCGTAATGGCCCGACATCGGGGCGACGAGCAGCACCCGGCGCTTCATCTCGGCGCGTCCCTGCACCTTGAAATGGATCAGATCGCCGAAGGCTTTCGCCACTTCGACCTTCACCTCCACAAGGTGATCGCGCCCGTCTTCGCCCACGACCGATCCGATGCCCCAGTCGGGTTTTGCGACCATGCGTGAGAACGCCCGTTCGGTCACCTCGCCCCAGGCGCGCAGCCACTGGAAAGCGGGGTTGGGCATCATGGCCACAGCCGGGTAGGAACCGAGCGCCAGCGCCGAGGCTCCGAGCCACTGGTTCGTGTTCCGGATCGTTTCCATCATGTCGTAGGTGGCCATGTAGCGCATGTGCATCTCCTTTGGGCGTCTGATCCGACCGGTCTTTGGTCCGGTCCTGTCAGGTCTCGTGGGGACGCCCGGGCTGCGATCGGCCTTCCCACGGGCTCACTCTGTCGTTATCGTGATGAATATATTCTTACAGCAAACAGCAATGCTGCAAGTGCAAAATATTGGGAGGATGCGTGATGGCAAGGGATGGAGATGTCAAAACGCCCGAGGCAACGTCCGAAAATACACCGGATCTGGACAAGCTCAACGCCAATATCGCGAAGATAGAGGCGCTGTCGGCCCGTCTGGTTGCTGCGCTCGCACAGAAGAAACCGATTCCCCAATCGCTGCAGGGACCGGGCAAGGAACTTTTTCTCAAAGCCGCTGCCGCCTATATGGCGGAAATGATGAACAACCCGGCCCGGATCATCGAGCATCAGGTTGGCTACTGGGGCAAGACGCTGAAACATTATGTCGAGGCGCAGAGGCGGCTGGCGCAGGGCGATCTCACCCCGCCGCCGGACGAGACGCCGAAGGACCGCCGCTTTGCCAATCCGCTCTGGGAGAGCAACCCGTTCTTCAATTTCCTCAAGCAGCAATATCTGATGAACTCGGAGGCGTTGCAGACGGTGGTGAGCGATCTGGAATTGCTCGACGGTCAGGATCGCAAACGGGTGGATTATTTCACCAAGCAGTTGATCAACATGATGGCGCCGACGAATTTCCTCGCCACCAATCCGGAGGTGCTGCAACATGCGGTTGAGACGGATGGGGAAAGCCTTGTGAAGGGGCTGGAAAACCTCGTGCGCGATCTTGAGGATCATCATGGCGAGATGATCGTCAATCTCGCCAACAAGGACGCTTTCAAACTGGGCGAGAACATCGCCACGACCAAGGGGGCGGTGGTGTTCCGCAACCGGATGTTCGAGCTCATCCAATATGCGCCCACGACCGAGCAGGTGCACAAGATCCCGCTGTTGCTCTTCCCGCCTTGGATCAACAAATTCTACATTCTCGATCTGCGGGAGCAGAATTCTCTGATCAAATGGATCGTCGATCAGGGTTACACGGTGTTCGTCGTTTCCTGGGTCAATCCGAACGAAGGCTATGCCGATGTCGGCATGGACGAGTATGTCGAGGAGGGCTTCCTGACCGCTATTGAACAGGTCAAGGAGATCACGTCCGAACCGAAGATCAATGTCATTGGCTATTGCATCGCGGGCACGACGCTCTCCCTTACGCTTGCGCTGATGAAGCAACGCAAGGATACGTCGGTCAAATCCGCCACCTTTTTTACCACGCTCACCGATTTCTCCGATCAGGGGGAATTTGGCGTATTCCTCGACGACGATTTCGTCGACGGGATCGAAGCGGAGGCGAAGCGCACCGGTCTCATGAAGTCGCTCTACATGAACCGCACGTTCTCCTATCTGCGCTCGAACGACCTGATCTATCAGCCGGCGATCCGCAGCTACATGATGGGTGAAGCGCCGCCTGCGTTCGATCTTCTCTATTGGAATGGCGATGCGACCAATCTCCCGGGCAAAATGGCGGTGGAATATCTGCGCGGTCTGACCCAGCGCGACGAATTCGCCACCGTTGGCTTCCCGATTTGCGGCACCACCGTGCATCTTTCCGGGGTCACCGTGCCGCTCTGCGCCATCGGTTGTGAGACCGATCATATCGCGGCCTGGAAAAGTTCCTACAACGGCATCCGCCAGATGGGGTCGAAGAACAAGAGTTTCATCCTGTCCGAAAGCGGCCATATCGCCGGGATCGTCAACCCGCCATCGAAACAGAAATACGGCCATTACACCAATCCCGACATGACCCTGTCGGCAGAGGAGTGGAAGGCCGGGGCGGAGTTTCACAAGGGGTCGTGGTGGCCCACCTGGGAGGCCTGGCTCAAACCGAAGTCGGGCAAGATGGTTGTTGCGCGGGTTCCGGGCGATTCGGGGCGTGAAATTCTCGCGCCTGCGCCGGGCACCTATGTGAAAATGACGGCAACCCCCTGAGACGACGCAGTTTTAATGACTTTCTGCACTGCAGCATAAATCACTTGATTTTCTGCGGTGCAGCATGCATATTCTTTTTGCAAGCGCAGCAAAGGCAATGAGGCCGGAGCACGCATCACCAGCGAAAACCCGGAACGGGCCGCTTTCGCACCGCAAAGCCAGAAGGATATGTGACATGGCCAAGACCGACGATTTCACCAAGATGATGAAAGACATGATGGGCAACTTCCCGCTCGATATGTCCGCGATGCAGGAAAGCTTCAAAACTCAGGCGTCCTTCACCGAGAAACTCTCCAAAGTGGCCATCGAAGCCGCCGAGAAATCCACCGAGCTGTCCTCCAAATGGACCAAGGACATGCTGGCGAAAGTCTCCGACATGACTGCCGTGAAGGAAGAGCCCGCCGATTATACCAAGGCGCTGACCGAGTTCGCCTCAGTGCAGGCTGAAATGGCCGCCGAAAACATGGCCGCCTTCGCTGAGGTTGCCAAGAAGGTCCAGATGGAAACCATCGAGCTGGTTCTGGCTGCCGGCAAGGACATGGGCGAAGACATGACCGCCGCCGCCAAGAAGGCGACGGACGAAATGACCAAAGCCGCGAAAAAAGCGACGGCGAAGTAATTTACCTTTTACCTCTCCGCGTTTCTCCTCCTCCCTGGAAACGTGGATCGCGAACGGGCCCCCTGTGGGGCCCGTTTTCTTATCTGCGCACGATGCACTTTGATTGCGGTAACAGATCGGGCCTGATTTCTTTTGCTTTTGAAAAATCGCTCGCATAGGCTTGCTGTGAAGCGTTCTTCGTTGAACCTGAATCAGGTTTGGCGAAAAACGTTGCCGCAATGTTTTGATGTTGCAACATTTCTCAAAAAGTGAGTCCCTCTCTTTTTGCGAAATGTTTTATTGCCCATAAGGGAGGGGAGCCCAAATGGCCGACAAGAAAGATCCTTTGCTGATCAAACGCTATGCCTCGCGTCGTCTCTACAACACGGAGACCTCCGATTACGTCACGCTCGAAGACATCGCGGGCTTCATCCGCGAGGGTCGCGACGTGCAGATCGTGGACCTGAAATCGGGTGACGATCTGACCCGCCAATACCTGTTGCAGATCATTGCCGAGCACGAAAGCCGCGGTGAAAGCGTGTTGCCGCTGGGCGTGCTGACCGATCTGGTGCGCAGCTATACCACCGATATTCAGTCCATCGTGCCGCAATTCCTTGCCCAGAGCTTCGACATGCTGCGGCAGGGTCAGGAAAAGATGATGCAGAATTTCGGCACGCAAATCCCTGGTTTCGAGGCGCTTCAGGCTCAGCAGGAAGCCTTCATGAAAGCGATGACCGGCGGCATGGGGCAAAACTGGTCCGCACCCAAGGCGGAACCGTCCGAGCCGCAGGAAGATCTCGGCGAGATCAAGAAACAGTTGGCCGAGCTTCAGGAAAAGCTCTCCAAACTGTCGTGAGCGCTGTCTTTTGCGTTCGGATAAACCCCGCCCGCGCGGGGTTTTCTTTTTTCTGTCAGGTTGTCCGCGTATTTGATTGAGTATTTACAACAGCAAAGGAAACGGGGGATCGCATGAGCGACAAGGTCGGGCGTCTGACGCTTTGGGGGGTGGAGGTGTTCCTGGCCGTCTCCGAGGAAGGTTCGGTCTCTGCCGCGGCCAAGCGTCTTGGCGCGTCGCCCTCTGCCGTATCGCAACAGATTTCCAATTTGGAGACCGCGCTGGGAACGGAGCTGATCAATCGGCGGGAGCGGCCGATGAGCCTGACGCCTGCGGGGAGGGTGCTGCGGCGCCGGGCGCAGAGCATCCTGCTGGAGGCCGCCCGCGCCCGCTCCGAGATCGCCGGGCTCGACCTCAGCCACCTTGCACAATTGCGCCTCGGCATGGTGGAGGATTTCGAAGCCTCCGTGACACCCCTGCTGATCACCCGGATGGCGGACCGGCTGACCGAAACCCGGTTCGAGCTTGAAACCGGCCCGTCGCATCGTCTGCTCGACCGGCTGGAAAACCGTGCGCTCGATGTGATCGTGGCGGCGGAACTGGGCGACGGGGCGGAATGGTCGGAAAGCCATCCGCTGTTGCAGGACCCTTTCGTGGCCGTGGTGCCGAAGGGCCGGCATGACGCGGTGAAGGAGCTGCCGCTCATTCAATACACCCGCCGTCATGTCATGGGACGCACGCTGGCCGAACATCTGGCGGTGCAGGGCATGACACTGACGCATCGGTTCGAGCTTGACAGTTACCGGGCGATGATCGCCATGGTGGCGGGCGGGACGGGCTGGACCATCCTGTCCTCGCTGGGTGTGCTCAACGCCGGTCGCTATGCCGATGGGATCGAGGCCATTCCTCTGCCGGTTGCGCCGCTCTCGCGACATATTTCCCTGACGGTGCGCCGCGACGGCATGTCGGAAATGGCGCGGGAAGTGGCCGATCAGCTCGGTCCGCTATTGCAGGCGCAGGTTGTCAACCCGATGGTCGCCACCTACCCGTGGCTCGGTGGTTATCTCAAACGTCTGTAACGCAAAACGCCTCCCGCTGGGGAGGCGCTGAATTTGACGAGGGCAGGGGGGCTTATTCAGCCGCGACCCGCACGCCCTTGACCTCTTCGGCTGCGCCCAGAAGCGCGTCCGCGATGAAGTCGCAGTCCTCTTCGGTCAGACGCGCCGGGAGGCGGGTGTCGCAGGCTTTCGACAGCATCTCACGGGTTTTCGGCAGCTCCGGCGTCTCGCCGAGGAATTGCCAGTTCCAGAAGGCCCGCGCGTTGTCGGTTGAGAGGCCGAAGACCTGCACCGAGACACCGCGTACTTTCGCTGCGGATTGGAAGGCCAGAGCCTCTTCTCGCGAGAAATCCACGAGGTTGAATTGCAGGCTGTCGGGCGCGCGCACTTCCTTGTCGAGCTTGGCGGGAACGGTCAGATGCGGCGAGGTCTCAAGGCGTGCGGCGGTGTAATCGTGGTTGCGACGCCCGTCGGCGACCCGGCGCGGCACCTCTTTCAACTGTGGACGCACCAGCACGGCGGACATGTTCGACAACCGCGTGTTGTAGAGCGGTAGCTGGTTCTGCCACCTGGCAAATTCGGCGGAGAGGGCATTGTCGCGCTGCGGATTGTGCTTGGCCCAGTTGTGTTCGTAAGCGCCGGACATGATCACGGCGCGGGCCATGATCTCCGGATCGTCGGTGATCATGATACCGCCTTCGCCTGCGTTCAAAAGCTTGTAGGACTGGAAGGAGAAACAGCCGATCTTGCCGATGGTGCCGATGTTCTGGCCGTCCCAGACGGTGCCGAGCGAATGCGCCGCGTCTTCGATGAGCGGAATACCCTTGGCATCGCAGGCCGCCTTGATCGCATCCATGTCGGAGGTATGGCCGCGCATGTGGGAAATCATCACCGCATCGGCATCTTCAATCTTGGCGTGGAAATCGTTGAGGTCGATCCGGTAGTTGTCGTTGCACTCCACGAGCACCGGTTTGCAATCGGCATGCACGATGGAGGAGGGCACGGCGGCAAAGGTGAAGGCCGGGATCAGCACCTTGGCGTCGCGCGGCAGGTTCAGCGCCTTGAGCGACAGGAACAGGGCGGCGGAGCAGGAGGCCACGGCCAGCGCGTATTTCGCGCCCAGCATCTCGGCGAACTCACGCTCCAAAAGCGTCACGGGCGCATTGCCCGGCGCGGTATAGCGGAACAGATCGCCCGAGCTCAGAAGCTGCTCGACAATTGCGCGCGCTTCTTCGGGGATCGGTTCGGCGTCATAGACATTGGGCCCGAGACTCATGATTTCACCTTTTTGGAATTCTTCTTTCAGAATAACTGTAAGTATTGCGCGCTTAAAAATCTACTCCCACGCCGGGAGACCGGCGAAATTTCGCAAAAACGTCACAAAAACGCGTGCGAAAAAGGGGGCACCCGGCCCCCTTGAATACGGTTCTGTGTTCTGGTTCACACGTTGAGCAGCAGGTGCTCGCGCTCCCAAGGGGAGATGACCTGAAGATAGGCCTCGTTCTCGGCGCGTTTCACCGTGGTGTAGACACGCACGAAATCCTTGCCCAGTACATCCTGCATCTGCGTGGCGCCTTCGAGAAGGTCGAGCGCGGAACCGAGCGTTTCCGGGATGCCATCGGCGGAATCGTAGGCGTCGCCGACATATTCCGCCCGCGGCTCGCGCCGTTCGATGAGACCCAGATAGCCACAGGCCAGCGAGGCAGCAATCGACAGGTAGGGGTTTACATCCATCCCCGGCAGACGGTTTTCGATCCGCCGCGCTTCCGGCCCGGAGATTGGCACGCGCAGACCCGTGGTGCGGTTGTCGCGGCCCCATTCGAGGTTGATGGGCGCGGCAAAGTCACGAACGTAACGGCGGTAGCTGTTCACATAGGGCGCATGGATCGCAATCGTGGAGGCGAGGTGGTTTTGCAGCCCAGCGATGAAATGCAGGAAGGCTTCGGATTCCGAGCCGTCCGGATTGGAAAAGATGTTCTCGCCCGTGTTGATGTCCACAACCGAATGGTGAATGTGCATCGCCGAACCCGGCTCGTCCTGAATGGGTTTCGCCATGAAGGTCGCGAAACAATCGTGGCGCAGCGCCGCCTCCCGGATCAGCCGTTTGAAATAGAACATCTCATCGGCGAGCTTCACTGGATCGCCGTGCCGCAGGTTCATCTCGATCTGACCGGCACCGCCCTCTTGCAGGATGCCGTCGATCTCCAGGCCCTGCGCTTCGGCAAAGTCGTAAATGTCGTCAATGATCGGCCCGTATTCGTCCACGGCGGACATCGAATAGGCCTGCCGCTGCGCCGCGCGCCGCCCGGTGCGGCCAATCGGCGGTTCGACCGGTTGGTTCGGATCGGTGTTGCGCGCCACGAGAAAGAATTCCATCTCGGGGGCGACAATCGGGTCCCATCCCTGTGCGTGATAGAGTTGCACCACGCGTTTAAGCACGTTGCGCGGCGCGACCGGGACCATTTCGCCCTTCTGGTCCAGCACATCGTGGATCACCTGAAGCGTGCAGTCCGCGGTCCAGGGCGCGGCGGTCGCGGTTTCGAAATCCGGCACAAGCACCATGTCCGGTTCGGTGAAGGGCGCGTCCGCATCGTCCACCCAATCGCCGTTGATCGACTGCAAGAAGATCGAATTCGGCAGGTAGAAATGCTTTTGCTTTTCGAATTTTGCGGCGGGCATGGCCTTGCCTCGCGCAATGCCGGAAAGGTCCGCGACGATGCATTCCACCTCGTCGAGCTTGCGCCCTTCCATGAAGTCGAGTGCGGCCTGCGGCAGTTTGTCGAGAAATTCCATGGTCAAAGCGCCTCCCGGCCGCGTTGCAAAAAATCCACCATGAGATCGGCAAAACGCTTGTCGTCGGTGGGTTTGCTATTCTCTTCCTGCGCCCGCATCATCAGTTCCATCGGATAGGCGGGGTTGCCCATGCGCGAGGAAATGTAATCGGCGATGATCGGATTGCTGAGTTCGGGATGCGGCTGAATGGTCAGGATGCTGTCGCCGTAGACCAGCGCCGCGTTCTCGCAGAAATCGTTGCCACCCAAGACTTCGGCCCCTTCGGGCAACTCCACGATCTGATCCTGATGCCAGGCGTTGAGATGGATCGGCCCCAGAGGTGCGATGTCATAGGCATGACGCCCGACGGCCCAGCCGCCCTTGAATTTCTCGACTGTGCCGCCCAGAGCGGTGGCGATGATCTGATGTCCGAAACAGATGCCCAGCATCCGACGCCCGGAGGCATGGACATCACGGATCAGTCCTTCGAGCGGTTCGATGAACGGGTGATTCTCATAGGCGCCGTGTTTCGAGCCGGTCAGGAGCCACGCGTCGGCATCCTCCGGGCCTTTCGGGAAATCCATATGCTCTACATCCCAGGCTTCATAGGAGAACTCCGGACGGTCGAAGAGCCGTTTGAACATCAGTGGAAAATCCCCGTGTATTTGCGCGACGGGGTCGGGCGCGTGTCCGCATTGCAGAATGCCGAGTTTCATAAGTCACCAAGTGCTTTGGAATGATCCGACGCTAGCGCTTCGCCGCTAGCCCGACAAGAGGGCAGGCGGCAAAGCGCAGAAATTTGATCAAAAATATCCAAACACGCTCAAACCGTGTCCAGATAAAGCTCCACTTGCTCTTCGGGCGTCAGTTCCATCCAGTCGCGAAGCTCCTGCCGCTTGGTGAGCGTCAGGTTCTGGATCAGTTCGGCAGGGAAGATGCGCCGCATCATCTCCGAGGTCTCGAAAGTGGCAATCGCCGTGCCCCAGTCGCCCGGCATTTCCGGCAGCGCCTGCGCATAGGCATTGCCGGTGATCGGGGGCGGGGCTTTCATCTTGTCCTCCATGCCGATGAGCGCTGCGCCGAGTATGGCCGCGATCATCAGGTGCGGGTTCACATCGCCCCCGGACACACGGTGTTCGATCCGCCGCGCCTTGTGCGAACCGCCGGGGACGCGCACCGCAGCCGTGCGGTTGTCATAGCCCCAACAGATCCGCGTCGGCGCATGTGCCCCCGGCACCAGACGGTCGTAGGAATTGCCATGCGGCGCAAAAAGGATGGTCGAATCCGGGATCGCGGCGAGGCATCCGGCAATCGCATGGCGCATCATGTCGGTGCCCGCACTAGAGCCATCGTCAAAGATGTTGTCGCCATCCTCGTTGAGCATCGAGAAATGCGTATGCATGCCGTTGCCGGCATATTCGTCATAGGGTTTCGCCATGAAAGAGGCTGCGAACCCGTGTTTGCGCGCCAGTCCCTTGACCATGAGCTTGAAAAGCCACGCGTCATCGGCGGCTTTCAGGGCATCGGGCGAGTAGACCAGATTGATTTCGAACTGCCCAAGACCCGCCTCGGAAATCGCGGTATCCGCCGGGATATCCATCGCCTCGCAGGCTTCGTAGAGATCGGTAAAGAAGCGGTCGAAGGAGTCGAGCGCACGCAGGGCCAGTGTCTCTGCCCCCGGACGGCGTTTGCCGGAACGCGGCGAACGCGGCACGCGGAGCTGCCGCGAACTGTCATCGACGAGGTAGAATTCCAGTTCGGTCGCCACCACGGGGGTCAGCCCCTTGGCCTTGTAGCGCTCCAGCACACGCGCCAGAACCTGACGCGGGTCGCCGTCGAAAGGCCGCCCGTCCTCGTGGAACATCCACATTTGCAAAAGCGCCGTCGGCCCTTCGAGCCAGGGCATCGGAATAAATCCGCGCTCGGTGGGCAAAAGCACCCCGTCCTTGTCGCCGCTGTCGAAAACGAGCGGGCTGTTCTCGATGTCTTCGCCCCAGATGTCGAGGTTTAGGACAGACAGGGGAAAACGTGTGCCCTCGGTCTCCACCTTGTCGGCATAGCGCGCGGACATGCGCTTGCCGCGTGCCTGACCGTTCAGGTCAGCGGCTGCGATGCGGATGGTTTTGACGTCGGGGTTCTGGGCAAGCCAGCTGTGGGGGGAAGTCATGAGACACCATTAACGAAAGATTTGCGCCATCATCCGGGGCCGTCTCTGACGGGGTTGCGGAAGGTGACGGTTCAACCGCTTTCCGATCAGGCCGAAGACGGTGATGATGCAGAGCGTCACCAGAACGAAATAGCCCGCGAGGATCGGGTAGGGGATGAACGGGTTGAAGGTCTTGTCGGCAAAATAGGAGGCGTAATAAAGCGCGTCGCCCTTTTGCTGCAAGGCCGGGAAACCGGAGAGGAACACCAGAGTGGTGGAGTGAAAGATAAAGATCGCCTCGTTCGTATAGGCGGGCCACGCCAGCCGCAGCATGGTCGGCCAGACGATCCGGCGAAAGCGTTTGAAACCCGTGAAGCCATAGGCGTCGGCAGCCTCCAGATCGCCTTTCGGGATCGCCATGAGCGCGCCGTAAAAGATTTCGGCGGAATAGGCCGTGGTGTTGAACCACAGCACGATCGCCGCACCCAGCCAGGCGTTGGTGAGATCGCTCAGTATCGGCACGGATTGCTTGATCGTCAGGAAGAGGAAATAAGCGAAGAAGAACTGGATGAACAGCGGCGAGCCGCGGAAGACGAAGATGAACCACTCGGCCGGTTTGCGGATCGCGCGGTTGGACGAGGTTTTCGCCACGGCCAGCGCCTGTGAGGTAAAGAAACCGAGCGCGATGGCCAGAAGCCCGAAATAGATGTTCCAGAGCATACCCGACCCGATCAGAGTCACCTGATCGCAGATCGTGATGTCGCTAACCGGCAGGCGGCGTTCGCCAAAACCCAGAGAGCGAAAGGCGTAGTTTGCGAGGGTCTCCGAACAGGTCATCCTTGTGCCCCCGCTTTGCGCATCGCTTCGCCGGCGGCGGTGGCCTGCCCTTGGGAAAGCTTGCGGGTGATCCGGTTCAGCACGATTTCGGAAAGCTTCGTGAAGGCGAGGTAAAAGACCAGAAGCCCGAAGAAATAATAGATACGCCAGTCCCCATGCGGATAATCGGTGAAGCGCGCGGTCTTGGTGTTGCCGAGCTCGCGTGCCCAGTAGACCACATCTTCGACCCCCAGAAGAAAGAGCAAGGGCGTGGCCTTGATCAGCACCATCCAGAGGTTCGACAGGCCGGGAATGGCATAGGTCCACATCTGCGGCACCATGATGCGCCAGAAGGTCTGGCGCCTGGTCATGCCATAGGCTTCGGCGGTTTCGATCTGGCCGTGTGGCACGGCCTTGAAGGCCCCGGCGAGCACATTGCCCGCAAAGGCCCCGAAGACGATGGCAAAGGTCAGCACCGCCAATGCGAAACCGTAAATCTGGTGCACGATCTCAGGTGCGGAGTTATGTGGCAGCTTGGCCGCCTGACAGACGATGAAGTCATTGCCCTGACGGATCGGCTGATCCCAATTCGGGCAGAGCACCTGATGGCGCATCCATTCAAAGCCCTGATCGAGCGCAATGACGAAAAACAGGAAGAACGCGATGTCCGGTACGCCGCGCACGATGGCCATGTAGATGTTCGACAGCCATTTCAGCGGGAAGAAATGCGACCGCGATCCGCTGGCGGCGGCAAAACCGAAGGCAAGCGCCAGCGGTGCCGTTACGGCCAGAAGCAAGAGCACCGTCCCGAAGGAGGTGTAGAAAGCCATATGCTTTCCGGTCGTCAGATAACAGCTCAGCCAATGCAGGCGGTCGAGCGTGTCAGGATCGGCGCAATAGGAAAAGATGGGACACCTGTTCGGTAGAGGCGGGGCGCGAACGCCCCACCGGGATGCAGTGGAATGCGGATTACTCGAAGATCGGGCTGTCTTCGAGCCATTCCTTGATCAGCGCGTTGAGCGATCCGTCGTCTTTCATCGACTGGATCGCCGCATCGAATTTGCCACGCAGTTCCGGATCGGATTTGCGGAAGGCCATGCCGATGCCGCCACCGAGCGGCACGTCGTCGCCGACGAACATAAGCGTGCCTTCGCCAACGACCGGCACCAGCGTGTCCTTGTCGGCCATGACCGCGTCGGCCTCACCGGAGGTCACGGCAGCCACGCTGTCCTCGAAATTCGGGAACTCAAGCAGGGTCGCACCGGTTTCGACCACATGGGCGGCCTGAATGGTGCCGGCCTGTGCGGCAACCACGCCACCTTCGAGATCGGCTTCCTCGGAAAGGGCGGCATAAGCGGAGGCTGACGGCGGGGTGTAGTTCTGCGAGAAGTCCACCTTCTCCATGCGCTCGTCGGTGATCGACATACCGGCGATGATCGCATCGTAGTTGCCGGAGAGCAGGTTCGGGATGATGCTGTCCCAGTCGTTCGTCACCCATTCGCAGGTCAGTTCGGCGCGTTTGCAAAGCTCGTCGCCCAGCACCCGCTCGAAACCGGCCACTTCGCCGTTGTCGTCGATGTAGTTGTACGGAGGGTAGGCGCCCTCCGTGCCGAGACGCACGGTGTCGGCCGAGGCGGCACCGGCCAGAAGGGCCAGGGCGGCGGCGGAAAGAAGGATCTTCTTCATGTGGTACTCCCCAAAAGTCAGCGCTCTATGTGGTTAGGCCGGAACAGTCGCGCTCAGGAACTGTTTCAGGCGTTCGGATTTCGGGGTGCCGAACAGGTCGGAGGGCGTCCCCTCCTCCTCGATCAGCCCCTGGTGCAGGAAAATGACATGGTCCGAAATGTCGGAGGCCATGCGCATGTCATGGGTCACGATGATCATCGTTCGGCCCTCTTCGGCGAGTGCCTTGATCACCTTGATCACCTCTTGTTCAAGTTCCGGGTCGAGCGCGGAGGTCGGCTCATCGAACAAAAGCGCGCGCGGTTCCATGCAGAGCGCACGGGCAATCGCCGCCCTTTGTTGCTGGCCGCCCGACATCTGTGCCGGGTAGACATCGCATTTGTCGCCGATCCCCACCTTGTCGAGATACATTCGGGCTTTCTCTTCGACTTCGGCACGGGCACGTCCCAGCACCGTAATCGGCGCTTCCATGACGTTTTCGAGCACCGTCATATGCGCCCAGAGATTGAACTGCTGAAACACCATCGACAGGTTGGTGCGAATGCGCATCACTTGTTTCGGGTCAGACGGACGCCGGTGCAGCCCTTCACCCTTCCAGGTGATCGGCTCGCCCTCGAACAGAATCTCGCCCCGCTGGCTGTCTTCCAGAAGGTTGGCGCAGCGCAACAGCGTGGATTTACCGGAGCCGGAAGACCCAATGAGCGAGGTCACATGGCCGCGCGGTGCGGTCATGGACACGCCTTTCAGAACCTCAAGATCGCCATAGGCCTTGTGCAGGTCATGGATCTCGATGACGGGCGTCGCGGGATTTGAGTCATTGGTCAACATTGCCAAGAGTTAGGGCTAAACTTTCAGCAGATGCAACAATGAACGGCGTTGTGCCGTGAGGTTCTGCCCGCGTTTTGATCAAATTCTCCGGTCGCGCACAGCCCTTGGGCGAAAATACCGTTCTTTGTCCCGTTAAAGGGCAGTGTGGCATATAAAACGGGCAATGGGTGAGATCATCGGAATGTTCCGGCAGGGCGGCGATTCCCAGACGGAGGGTTCGGCGCTACCGTTGCGCTTCGACTCGCTGACGGGCCAGTGCGCTGTCGCGGTCGTTGATACCCAGAAGGTTCGACACCAGCCGCAAAAGCGCATCCTCGCCCTCGTCGCGCATCCCGTCGGCCAGAACCACGGACCACAACCCCTCGATCACGCCGATGCGTTCTTCGAAAGGCACGGCCTCCTTGATGGCGCGGGTGAACCGCACGGTGTCCGGCGCCTCAGCCTCAAGCTGTTCGGCCTCACCACGCAGTTTCGTGGCCTCGAAAGGGGAGAGCTGATAGCGCTGCATCAGCAGTTTCACGATCCGGTCCGCCTCTTCCGGGTCATAGCGCCCATCGGCACGCGCGACCCGCACCAGCAGCGCGGCGAGGGCAAGACGGGCATCCGCATCGGGAAGCCGGACAGGCTGCGGTTGCAGCAGGGTTTTGAGAAAATCACCGAACATGAAATGGATATAGGGCAGGGCGCGGCCTTGGGAAAGCCTCCCTGTGCATCACGTTTATGCGTGCGCTTAGTATATTGTTCGCTTTCCCCACTTTAAGGTTAATCGCCTAAGATTAACACAGGGGGAGAGGTTTGTGGGGGGATTTTACGGCCCCCATCCCTCAATATTTCTTCGGCACATACAATTCCGGCGGCAGCACGGCGCGTTCGTAATCCTTGTTGTAGACGCGCTCCGGCAGGTGGATCTCGTCATGCGGGATTTCGTAATAATCGAACATCGACAGCAAATGGTCGATGCAGTTGAGCCGCGCGCGTTTCTTGTCGTTGCCCTCGACGATATACCAAGGCGCCTCGGGGATATTGGTGCGGAAGAACGTGTCTTCCTTTGCCTTGGTGTAATCCTCCCAGCGGATGCGCGATTGCAGGTCCATCGGCGAGAGTTTCCATTGTTTCATCGGGTCGTGAATGCGCATCAGAAAGCGCATCTGTTGTTCCTCGTCGGTGATCGAGAACCAGTATTTCACCACCTTGATGCCCGAGCGCACAAGCATGCGTTCGAATTCGGGAACGTCCTGAAAGAATTGCTCGACCTGATCCTCATCAGCAAAGCCCATGACCCGCTCGACGCCGGAACGATTGTACCATGAGCGGTCGAACAACACGACCTCGCCCGCTGCTGGCAGATGCGGCACGTAGCGTTGGAAATACCATTGGCTCTTTTCCCGGTCCGAGGGGGCCGGAAGCGCCACGACGCGCACCACCCGCGGATTGAGCCGCTGGGTGATCCGCTTGATCACGCCGCCCTTGCCCGCCGAGTCGCGCCCCTCGAACAGCACCACGACCTTCTGACCGGTTGCCTGCACCCAGTCGTGAAACTTGATCAGCTCCGCCTGAAGCCGCAACAACTCGCGGAAATAGACCGAACGGGGGAGCATGTCGGGATGCTCCTTCTGGTAGATCTTCTTGATCTCCCGCGACAGGATCGAATCCTCGAGCTCAATCTCCCATTCCTCGTCTAGCGTGTCTGCGAGTTCCGCTTCCAGCCAGTCTTGGGCATCCTTGTCAAAGCTCATGATACGCTCCGTCTCCCGTCTCTTAAAATCCACCATCGGCGGCGCAAAATCTTCGCCGCCTTTAATCACTCATATATGACGGTTTCTTAATGGAAAAGGATCGGCAGCAAGGACGCGACCAAAAGTGCCGCCATTGTCCAGTTAAACGCCATCAAACGGCGTGGATTGGTCAGAAAACGGCGGATTTCCTGACCGAGCCAGGTCCAGAGCGAAATCGCCGGCAGGTTCATCAGCACAAAGCCAAGTGCCACAAGCGCCGCTGCTGCCCAGGTGGCGTCCTGCGCGTAATTGGTCTGCGCTCCGATCGCCATGATCCAGGCCTTCGGATTGACCCATTGAAAGGCCGCTGCTTGTAGAAAGGTGAGAGGTTTGCCCCCGGTCTGTCCCGCTTCGGGGGCGCTCGCATGCGCGATCTTCCACGCCAGCCACAGCATGTAGAGCACCGCGACGACCATCATCCCCTGACGCAGCACCGGGAACGTATCGAATGCCTCTGCCAGCCCCAAACCGACGATGAACACCATGAGCGTGAAGCCAAGCGCGATGCCGAACATATGCGGCAGGCTGCGGCGGATGCCGAAATTCGCCCCCGAGGCCAGAAGCATCAGGTTGTTCGGCCCCGGCGTGACCGAGGTGACGAAGGCAAAGGCCAGAAGGGCGAGAAAGAGTGTCATGTCCATGACGGTGAGGTTAGGCTTTTTTCCTTGCAATCGCTGTGCAAATATCGCGTTGGAATGGTTATTTTTGCACGAAATCACGATCATGGATCAGATCGACGAAAACATATTGCGTGAACTGTCGCGCGACGGGCGGTTGAGCAATCTCGATTTGGCCGACCGCATAGGCCTCTCGCCCTCCGCCACCTCGCGTCGAGTGAGCGAGTTGGAGCGTTCGGGGGTCATTCGCGGCTACCGAGCCGTCATCGACCGCGATCAGGTCGGGCAGGGGTTTCTGGCCTATATCGCTGTCGGTCTTTCGGAACATAACAAGGTTTCGCAGAAGGGCTTTGAGCAGGCGATGGAAGCGGCCTTCGAGGTCAAGGAATGTCACAACATCGCGGGCGCGTTCGAATATCTCCTGCGCGTCGAGGCGGCGGATATGAACGCCTACAAGCGTTTTCACACGGAGGTGCTTGGCACAGTTCCGAACGTCGCCTCGATCACCTCCTATATCGTGATGGAAAGCCCCAAGGATTTGCGGGGCTGAGCCTGAGTATTTATGGCTGCAATGAAAGGGAGAGGCGGGAAAACAGGTGCGGTGCGATCAGGGCCATGTTAGGCCGGGGCATCAACAGAGCAGGCAGCCCATGTACCGACCGAACAACTCCGCCATCGACGATCCCGCCACGCTGCGCCATGTCGTGGCGGAGATCGGCTTTGCCGCCCTCGTGACACCGCATGAGGTGGGGATCGAGATCACCCATGTGCCGGTCGTGGTGCATGAAGAGGGCGGCCAGACCGTGATCGAGACCCATCTGGCGCGCGCCAATCCGCATTGGAAACTGGCGGGCGCGCGCTCCGTTTTGATTTTTCAGGGACCGCAGGCCTATGTTTCGCCGTCGTTTTACCCGTCGAAACAGGAGCACGGCAAAGTCGTGCCGACCTGGGCCTATATCGTGGTCCATGCCCATGGGACGTTCGAGGCATTCAACGACGCGGAAGGGCTGGGTGCGCATCTCGACGCGTTGACCGACCGGCATGAGGTGAGCCGCGCCGAACCGTGGTCTGTCTCCGACGCGCCTGTGCCCTATATCGCCGCGTTGAAACGCGGCATCGTCGGGCTGCGGTTCACGGTGGAGCGTCTGGAAGGCAAATGGAAGGTGAACCAGCACAAGAGTTTGGAAGACCGGCAGGGCACCTATGCGGGGCTGATGACCTCGGGCGAGCAGGGCGTCGATCTGGCGCAGGCCTTGGCGAGTTTCCCTGAGGACTAAAAAAGACGCCCCGAAGGACGCCTTTTCAATCCATGCCGAGCGAGGCTTTTACCCCTCGATCTCCATGATCATATCGACCCGCGTGCCGTGGCGGCCGCCTTCGAACTCGGCCGACAGGAACGCCTCGACGATGTCGAACGCAAGCCCTTCGCCGACGGCGCGTGCGCCCATGGAGAGCATGTTGGCGTCGTTGTGCTGGCGGATCATCTTCGCGGAATAAGCCTCGGAGCAAACGCCGCAGCGGATGCCTTTGACCTTGTTCGCAGCCATCATGATGCCCTGACCCGTGCCGCAGAGAACGATGCCGAAGCGGCAATCCCCGGAAGCCACCAGTTGTGCCGCCGCCTCACCGTGTTTCGGGTAATGCGTGCTCTCAGCCGTGGTCGGGCCGATGTCGACCGGTTCCCAGCCGAGGCTTGCAACATGGGCGGCAATCGCCTGACGCAGCTCGATGGCGGCGTGATCAGAGGAGAGCGCGATGCGTTTGTTGTCACTCATGAGGATCGGTCCTTACACCAGACGGGAGTTTTCTTTTGCGGCCCGGATGAAATCGCGGAACAGGGGCGCGGGGGCGAAGGGTTTCGATTTCAGCTCCGGGTGGTATTGCACGCCGATGTACCACGGGTGATCCTTAGCCTCGACGATCTCCGGCAGACGCCCGTCCGGCGACATGCCGGAGAACACCAGACCGCAGTTTTCAAGCTGTTCACGGTACTTGATGTCCACTTCATAACGGTGGCGGTGGCGTTCCTCGATCTCGGTCGCGCTATAGATTTTCGCCACTTTCGAGCCCTCTTTGAGCACCGCAGTATAAGCGCCAAGGCGCATGGTGCCGCCCTTGTCGTCATCGGCTTTGCGCTGCACGGTATGGTTGCCCTGCACCCATTCCTTGAGGTGATACACCACCGGCTCGAAACGCTTTTTCCCGGCTTCGTGGTCGAATTCCTCCGATCCTGCGCTTTCGATTCCGGCCAGATGGCGCGCGGCTTCGATGACCGCCATCTGCATACCGAGACAAATCCCGAGGTAAGGCACTTTGCGCTCACGCGCGAATTGCGCCGCCTTGATCTTGCCTTCCGTGCCGCGCTCACCAAAGCCGCCGGGCACGAGAATGGCGTCGAACCCTTCGAGATAGGGCGCGGGGTCTTCATGCTCGAAAATCTCCGCATCGACCCATTCCACCTTGACCTTCACCCGGTTGGCCATGCCGCCATGGGTGAGGGCTTCGCTCACGGATTTATAAGCGTCTTCGAGCTGAACGTATTTGCCGACGATCGCGACCTTGACCTCGCCTTCCGGATTGAAAATCCGGTCCGCCACGTCATGCCAGACGGACAGATCGGGCTTTGGGGCAGGGGCGATGTTGAACGCGTCCAACACGGCCTGATCGAGACCTTCGCGGTGGTACGCAAGCGGCGCCTCGTAGATCGACTTGAGATCGGGTGCTGCAATCACATCCTCTTTGCGAACGTTACAGAACAGCGCGATCTTCTCGCGTTCCTTCTGCGGGATCGGATGTTCGGAACGGCAGACCAGCACGTTCGGCTGCAATCCGATGGTGCGCAACTCTTTCACTGAGTGCTGGGTCGGCTTGGTCTTCAACTCTCCGGAGGCCGCGATATAGGGTAAAAGCGTCAGGTGCATGAAAATACACTGGCCACGCGGGCGGTCCTGCGCGAACTGGCGAATGGCTTCGAAGAAGGGCAGACCCTCAATGTCGCCCACCGTGCCGCCGATCTCGCAGAGCATGAAATCGACCTCATCGTCGCCGATCTCGATGAAATCCTTGATCTCGTTGGTGACGTGCGGAATGACCTGAATGGTCTTGCCGAGGTAATCGCCACGCCGTTCTTTTTCGAGCACATTGGTGTAAATCCGACCCGAGGACACGGAATCGGTCTGACGCGCCGCGACACCGGTGAAGCGTTCGTAGTGGCCGAGGTCCAGATCGGTTTCCGCCCCGTCATCGGTCACGAAAACCTCGCCATGCTCAAACGGGCTCATCGTCCCGGGGTCCACGTTCAGGTAGGGGTCGAGTTTGCGCAAACGCACCGAATAGCCGCGCGCCTGCAACAAAGCGCCGAGGGCGGCCGATGCGAGACCTTTCCCAAGCGAAGAAACAACACCGCCGGTGATGAAAACATAGCGTGCCATGGGCTGGAGAAGCTCCCGTGATAGTCCGAATTCTTGTTCTTACGTCGTTCCAATGACCGATTTATCCGATCTTATCGACCGGTTGGCCCCTGCTCAAAACAACGTGGTTCACGGGATTTAAGAAATAACAGATTCGGCCATCCCGCGCAACCAAACCTCAACATGTTGAGGGGATTTCCCCCTCAACTCTCAAAGTCTTGTTAACCTTTGGAAAGATCAGTCGGCGCGCGGCGGGGCCACGGGCGCGTCCGTTGACGACGGCGGAAGAAGATCGCTGCCCGAGGGCAGGGCCGGGGCCGTTTCCTCGGCGGGCACGGTCTCTTCGGTTGTGACCCCGTCCATCACGGAGGTGGAGGCCGCATCCTTGCGCGCCAGAACCGTCAGCGTGACCGAGGTGATGATGAACCCGATGGCGAAAAGCCACGTCAGCTTGCTCAGAGCGGTCGCCGCCGCCCGGCCCGTCATGACGTCGCCGCCACCGCCCATGCCAAGACCGCCACCCTCGGAACGCTGCAAGAGCACAATGCCGATGAGGCAGAGCGCGAGGATCAGGTGGATGACGAGAATGACATTTTCCATGGATCAGGCCTTTGGGATCGTACGATGGGGCTACTTAAGGGGTCTCATGCCGTCGCGCAACCCCGATCTGGCGCGATATGGCCCGATCTTACCGGAACGGCGGGGCCAAAGCGCGCCGGGGCTTGCGTTTCGCCCGTTCCCCGGCATTTTGTCAGCATGAGCGAAACATTTTTCATCCGTCCTGCCACCCGTGACGATGCCCTGCCGATTGCCAAGGTGCAGGTCTCGCTTTGGCGTGCCACCTATCGCGGCATCGTCCCCGACGCCCTGATCGACCGTATGACCGTGTCGGATCGCGAAAAGGGCTGGGGGAAAATCCTCGACACTTATGCCGCTTCCGGGCGCGGAGCCGTGTTCGTGGCCGAACAGAGCGGTGCGGTCGTGGGATTTCTCTCTTGTGGCGATCAGCGCGACGCCGATCTCGCCAAAGCCTTCCCCGGCGAGTTTTCAGCGCTTTATGTCAGCGCTTCGCGTCAAGGCATCGGTTCTGCCCTCATGGCCGCCAGTGCGCAGGGGCTTCTATCCATGGGACATGAGGCCGCAGCCCTTTGGGTGCTGACGGAGAATGCGCCCGCGCGGGCCTTTTACGAGGCTTTGGGCGGTACACAGGTTGCCGAGCGGATCGACACTCGTCCCGAGGGCGGGCTGAGTGAGGTGGCCTATGGCTGGAGCGCGCTTTCGGCTTTGGCGGCGCGGGCATAACCCGCCTCGATCTCCAGAAGCCTTTGCTTGCGCCAAAGCCCGCCGCCATAGCCGGTCAAGGCCCCGTCCGCGCCGATCACCCGGTGGCAGGGAATGAGGATGCCGATTTGATTGGCTCCGTTGGCTTGTGCCACCGCCCGCGTGGCGCTGGGGCGTCCGATTTCGCGGGCCAGTGTGCCATAACTTCGGGTCTCACCCGCCGGGATGGCACAGAGCGCGTCCCAGACCTGTCCGTAAAAACCGCTGCCGTGATAGGCAAGCGGTACGGTGAACCGGGCACGCTTGCCGTCGAAATACTCGGTCAGTTCCTGTGCCGTCTGATCGTGGACCTGTGTGCGTCCAAAGCCCAACCGTCCTTTCGCCCCCGCCGCGAGTTTCTTCAACTCGGTCGGGAGCGCCTTGCGATCCATGAATTCCAAGAGGTGCAGGCGATGCGTATCGGCGACCGCGATCATCGGTCCCAAAGGCGTGTCGATCCAGTCGATGCTCAGAAGCGGATCGAGGCTCAGCGTGCTGGGGGCCATGCCCAAAAGCGCGCCCACTCGTGCCCGAAACGCCGAGGGCGACGAGAACCCGGCCTCAAGCCCCGCCTCCAACACCGTGCCGCCCTCGCTCAACACCTCGAATCCGCGCCTCAGCCGCTCCAGACGCGCCAGTTCGAGAAAACTCATCCCGAAATGCCGCTTGAAGGCACGGCGTACCGTGCCCCGGTCGTACCCCATGGCGGTGACATCGGCTTCGCACCAGCGATGGTCCGGTCTTTCGTTCAGCGCGGCGAGCAATTCCTCGATCACCGGTTCCGCATCCGTCGCGGCCTTCAAAGGCTGACAGCGTTTGCAGGGCCGGAACCCCGCCTCAAGACAGGCTCCGAGATTGTCGAACCAAAGACAGTTCTCTTGTTTCGGTTTGCGGGCCGGGCAGGTGAAGCGGCAGAATACGCCGGTGGAACTCACACCGACCCAAGCGCGGCCCTCGTAAGACGGATCACGGGCGAGGAGCGCGGCATAAAGCGTGTCGGCATCGGGAAGATCAAAGAGTGTCATGGGGGAGACAATAGCGGGAATGTCCAAGCTTGTCCGCCGGGAAAGCGGCATTGATTTTGGGGCCGGTCCATCAGATGCGTTGCGAAAAGATTTGCGCCGAAAATCGCGTGCCTGAGCACGGGGCGAGATTTCGGTTTCATCGTCGGGTGCAGATCGCTATACAGCCACGGGTTTCATCCGATCATAAGGACTCACTATGGCTAACGTCGTCGTTGTCGGCGCCCAATGGGGTGACGAGGGAAAAGGCAAGATCGTGGACTGGCTTTCGGAGCGTGCGGATATCATCGCGCGGTTTCAGGGCGGTCATAACGCGGGCCACACGCTCGTCATCAACAACCAGGTTTACAAGCTGAACGCGCTGCCTTCGGGCGTGGTGCGGGGCGGTAAGCTGTCGGTGATCGGCAACGGGGTCGTGCTCGACCCGTGGCACCTCGTCAACGAGATCGCCAAAATCCGCGAGCAGGGCGTCGATATTTCACCGGAAACGCTGATGATCGCGGAGAACACGCCGCTGATCCTGCCGATCCACGGCGAACTGGACCGCGCCCGCGAAGAGGCCGCTTCCAAGGGCACCAAGATCGGCACCACCGGTCGCGGCATCGGCCCGGCTTATGAGGACAAGGTGGGGCGTCGCTCCATCCGTGTCGCCGATCTCGCCGATGAAGCCACGCTCGAAGCCCGCGTCGATCGCGCCCTTCAGCACCACGATCCGCTCCGTAAAGGGCTTGGCATCGAACCCGTCGATCGCGAGCGTTTGCTCAATGATCTCAAGGCGATCGCCAAAGACATCCTGCCCTATGCCGGTCCGGTCTGGAAGGTGCTCAACGAGCAGCGCAAAGCCGGTAAGCGCATCCTGTTCGAAGGGGCGCAAGGCGCGCTTCTCGACATCGACTTCGGCACCTATCCCTTCGTGACCTCCTCGAACGTGATCGCGGGTCAGGCGGCCACCGGCGTCGGCATCGGCCCGACCTCCATCGACTATGTACTGGGCATCGTCAAAGCCTACACCACCCGTGTGGGCGAGGGGCCGTTCCCGACCGAATTGCTCGATGAGGACGGCAACCGTCTTGGCACCCGTGGCCATGAATTCGGCACCGTGACGGGGCGCAAGCGTCGCTGCGGCTGGTTCGACGCCGCGCTTGTGCGTCAGACCTGTGCCACCTCCGGCGTGACCGGCATCGCGTTTACCAAGCTCGACGTGCTCGACGGATTCGATACGCTGAAAATTTGCGTGGGCTACGAGCTCGATGGCGAAGTGCTCGATTACCTGCCGTTTGCCGCCGAAGATCAGGCGCGTTGCACCCCGGTCTATGAGGAAATGCCCGGTTGGTCCGAGTCGACCGAAGGCGCGCGGAGCTGGAACGACCTTCCGGCCAATGCTGTGAAATACGTCAAACGCGTTGAAGAGCTGATCGACTGCCCGGTGGCGCTTTTGTCCACCTCGCCGGAGCGCGACGACACCATCCTCGTCACCGACCCGTTCGCGGATTGATCCATGGCGCTGTCCTACAAAGCACGTCGGCGTCTGGCGCTTCTCGTTCTGGTGCTCGGCCTTCCGGTTTACATCGTGATGGCCGTGACGATCATGAACTGGATCGACCGGCCTGGGCTTTGGGTGGAACTGGCGGTTTATGTGGGGCTCGGCGTGCTTTGGGCTTTTCCGCTTAAGGTGGTGTTCAAAGGCATTGGCCAGCCCGACCCGGATGCCTCCGAGGACAGTGACACATAACAAAAGGCCGCCTCTCGGGGCGGCCTTTTTCATGGTCTCTCAAGCGCTCTTATTGCGGCTTGAACCGCGTCGTGTCGGCAACCGTGAACTGGCCGCGGCTCTGTTTGCGGATCTTGCCCTGACGCAGAAGCTGACCGAAGGAGCGCAGGCGTTCCTCAACCGGCACATCCTGCGGCATCGCCTCTTTCGCCAGATGCATGATCTGCGGGCGGCTCACCGTTTCGCGCCCCTGCACGAAGTTCGAAAACGCGGCGGCGGCTTCCAGAACGTCAGCGAGGCTTTCGGCCCCCTGCGCTTCGGCGAAATCGGCAAAGGTGATGCCGGTTTTCGGGGGCGTTGTATGGATTTCTTCCGCAGTTTCAAGAGCTTCGTTCTCCTGCACCGCCAGAGCGGCACGGGAGACGCGGCGCGGGCGCACCGGGGTGATGTTGGCCCCGCCCGGCACGTCTTTCGGCGTGTCGATGCGTTGCTCGGACACCAGCATCAGCGGCGGCAATTGCCGCCGCGTTTGGCTGGCACCTTCGGGGCGGCGCGGGCGTACCACGCGGGCGAGGTCTTCCTTGTAGACCTCGGCTTCGTCCTCTTCGGACACATCGCCTTTCTCGCTTTTCTCGGCACGGATGGCTGTCACGGCGGCTTTCAGGTGCTGGATCGCATTGCGGCGACGGGTGTTTTCCCCCTTGGCCATTTCGCGGTCGGTTTCATCCATCAGGCGCGACATCGAGGCGTCGGAGGTGTCGAAGACATTGCGCGCGTCGCTGTCGTCTTCGACCTCATCTTCGTCGTCGAAGAATGCGGCGGGGGCCTCCTCTTCGATATCTTCCCCGATCTCACCTTCTTCCCCGACCTCGGCAGCGATGGCGACCTCGGCAAGCTCGCGCATCAACTCGTCCTCGTCCTCCGCATCGAGCGTGGAAGTGCCAAGTTCGCGGCGCAGCGTCTCAGTCAACGCTTCGGGGCTCTCTTCCGCGTCAGCTTCCTCTGCCTTTTCCTCGTTCGCGTTTGCCGCTGCGTCTTCCACTTGCGTTTCCGCTTCGAAATCGGAGCGGCGCATTTTCACCACACGGGCACGGACACGTTGCAGCGGATCGTTGGCGGCTTCGTCCTCGGCAGTCTCGACCGGGCGGGTTGCTTCGGCGATGTCGGCGGCGAGATTGGGGTCCATCTCGTGCAGCGCGGTATCGGTGTCCGTGATTTCGTCAGCGATTTCATCGGCGATTTCGGCTTCCGCCTCCGTGATCACAGCCTCATCGGATTGCAGCGAGGAGAGCACGTTTCCGAGTGTGGCGTCCTGATCGTCCTCGTCTTCAGGCAGGTCTTCGGAGGCGGTGTCGTCGCTCTCGTCGTTCATCTCCGCGATGATCGCAGCGGCTTCCTGAAAGGGCGCGGCGATGCGAGACGGTTTTTCCGCCCCGGTTTCAATTTCCGCGGCTTCAACCTCATCTTCGACCTCTTCCCCGATGTCCGCTTCGTTTTCCGTCGAAAGCTCTGCGGAAACCGGAACCTCGTCTTGCACGGGTTCGACAACCAGTGCCTCTTCGACGCCGTCGTCCTCAAAACTTTCCGGCGCGACGTTCGAACCGAAATTCATTGCCTCGTTCTGATCTTCGGCAAACTCCGCCTGATTGCGTTGTGCCACTGCGGCGCGGATGCGTTCGAGCTTGTCGGCAATGGAACTTCCGGCGGGGGGCGTTTGTGGCCCGGCTGTTTCGCCGTGGGGGGAAGCGGGTTCGGCAATCGGAGCGTTGGTCGGTTCCGCAGTCGGAGGCGTGACGGGTGCAATCGGAGCTGCGGCTTCCGGTGCGGAAATCGCCGGTGCAGACCGTGCAACCGGTTGTGCCGGTGCCTCGGCGGGTTTGGCGTCTTGCTCCTGCTCCATCTGGCGCAGTACAAGCCCGCCCTCCTGCACACGGGCCTCCACCCGGCGCTGGATTTCCTTTTCCGCGATGGAACTCAGCATCTGCGGATCGGGGGTTGGCGGCTCCGCGCCGAAGTAGCGGTCGTCCGCGGCGAGGTCGCGAAAATATTCCGCGATGGACCGCATCGTGGAGAACGGATCGTCGAATCCCTCCAGCGTACAGGAGAATGTCCCGTAGGATACGGTCAGGATTTTGCTGTCACTCACCATGCCAATACTCGCTTTCTACACTTGCTCAGCAGTCTCTTGTTTACCATGAATTGGTTCACAAATCGGAACAAAACCGGGAAATGGTCGTGATCTTTTCCTGTCCAAAATGTGGCAAAGAGGTTAACGAGTCGATCATGACACCCATTGAACCCGCTTTGAGCACAGAAGAAAACGTTACTTTGCTGGGCGGAGGCGCGGTGCGTGCCGAAATCCTCAATGAGGCGCTATCTTTTGCACCAAAGCTCGTTGCGGCCGATGGCGGGGCGGCAAAGGCGCTGGCGCTGGGGCATATGCCCGAGTGTGTGGTGGGAGATTTCGACAGTCTCGACGAGAAAGCCCGCGCCCAGATCGCGCCCGAGCGACTGTTTCACATTCCCGAACAGGACAGCACGGATTTCGAGAAGGCGCTGATGTGCATTGCGGCGCCGGTGATTCTCGGCGTGGGGTTCACGGGAGCACGGATCGACCATGAGCTTGCGGTCTATGCGACGCTCGCGCGGTTTCCGGACCGGCGCTGTGTGATCCTTGGCGAGGAGGATCTCTGTTTCATAGCCCCGCCCGTGTTCAACCTGCCGACGCGTCCCGGAGACCGGGTGTCGCTCTTTCCGATGGGAGCGGTGACGGGCCGCTCCGAGGGGCTGCGCTGGCCGATTGAGGGGATTTCCTTTGCACCCGACGGGCGGGTCGGCACGTCGAACATCGCCTCCGGTGAACAGGTGACGCTTTGCTTCGACACACCGGGGATGATGGTGATCCTGTCGCGCGCGATGCTGGGGACGGACCTGATTGCACGGCTGCTGGCGGCCCCCGACTGGGGTTAAAGCGCGGTCGGATCTCCGGGGATGGCCGGTTTGCCTTGGGTCTGCCGTTCGCGGTGAATGATGTAGAGGCCGGAGGCGACGATGATCGAAATGCCGAGCCAGACGACGGGAACCGGGAAGTCGCCAAAGACGAGAAAGCCCGCGAACGTCGAGAATACGAGTTCCAGATACGCAAGCGGTGCTACGGTCGCCGAGGGCGCATGACGCAGCGCGAGCGTCAGCCCCTGATGCGAGATTGTCGCAGCGATACCGACGCCTGCCAGCCAAAGCCAGTCCCAGCCTTTGGGCCAGTTCGGGTCGAGCGATCCGCCGGTGCCATCGAAGATCACCAGAAGCGGCAGCGCGACGATCAGGGCCGCGATGGCGGTGGAGGCCTGAAGCGCGACGGGATGATAATGGCGCAGGGCACGGGTCACCAGCATGTAACAGGCGAAAAAGAACCCTGCGGCGAGCGGCAAGAGCGCGGCGGAACCAAAAGCCAGAAGCCCCGGGCGCACCACGATCAGCACACCGAGGAATCCGGTGAGCGAGGCAAGGATGCGGCGCGGACCGACCTCTTCGCCAAAGAGCGCCCATCCGAAGAGCAAAAGGAGGAAAGGTTCGACAAAAGTGATCGCCAGCGCATCGGCCAGAGGCATGACCGAGACCGCCCAGACGAAAGCGAAAGTGGCGGCAAGTGTGAACAGCCCACGCAGAAAGATCAGCGCGGCATCGCGCGTGGAGTGCAGAAGCGGCAGGCCCAGCACCAGAGCGACGGGGAGCAAAAGCCCGCCTTGCACGAGAAAACGCCCGGCGGTGATCTGTCCGACGGCGTGGTGATCCGAGGCCAGCTTGGCAAAGACGTCGATGATCGGCGCGACAGCGCAATAGACGAGCATCATCGCCATGCCGAAAACCGGTCTGTCCTGAGTTCTGTCTTGTGTCATGCGCCCTTGTCGACGGGTTTCTCACCGGGCGCAAGCCCTCCCGGGGGCTGTCAGGCGTCCGGTCGGGTGAGGATATAAAGCGCACCCGTCGCGATCAGCACCGCCTGAATGGCGATCCAGGGCCAAGGCACGCCCATCAGGGTCGTGGGCACGAAGCTCAGCATCATCATGGAGATCGAGATCACCTTGATCCGTCGCGGGATCGCACCGGTCTCTTCCCAGGCGCGGATGGTTGGGCCGAACTGTGCATGATCGAGCAGCCATTGCCGCAGGCGCGGCGAACCCTTGGTGAAAAAGAAGGCGGCGAGGATGAGAAAGCCGGTGGTCGGCATGACGGGCAGCACGGCTCCGATGGCGCCGAGCAGGACGCAAAGCCAGCCGAGAGTGAGATGCATGTATTTTGACATCCGGTCCGTCATGTCTTTCATCAGTTGTCGCTCCCCCTTATCCGATCATTTACGTCGGACACGGGCGCTGTCCAGCGGCAAGACCCGGATTTTTCCTATCCAAATGGTCGCACGCGGCCTATAAGCGCCGCAGACCTTGCCATTTTCGAAAATGTTGCGCTCCGGGGAAATCGCCATGTCCGATACGCTGTCGCCGATTGATACCGCCAAATACGTGGCCGCAAAGAAGGCCGTGGATTATGTCGAGGACGGGATGAAACTCGGGCTCGGCACCGGGTCGACGGCGGCCTGGATGGTGCGGATTCTGGGTGAGATGGTGCGCGAAGGCGGACTCAACATTCTGGGTGTGCCGACCTCGTCGCGCACGGCGGAACTGGCCCGGCAACAGGGGATCAGGGTGGCCTCGCTCGACGAGGTGAAATGGCTCGATCTGACCATCGACGGGGCCGACGAGGTCGATCCGGAGCTGAACCTGATCAAGGGCGGCGGCGGGGCGCTTTTGCAGGAAAAGATCGTTGCCACGGCCTCGGATCAGATGATCGTCATCTCGGACGTGTCGAAGCAGGTGGAGACGCTCGGGCATTTCCCGCTTCCGGTCGAGGTGATCCCTTTTGGCTGGCAGACGACCAAGGCACTGGTCGAGGAGGTGCTGGTGTCGATGGACGTTCTGGGCCAGCAATCGACGCTTCGGATGAGCGGCGATGCGGCCTATGTCACCGACGAGGGCAATCACATCATCGACCTGCATCTCCAGCGCATCGGCAACGCGCGGCAACTCGCGTTGGTGCTCAACCAGATCCCCGGCGTGGTGGAGAACGGTCTTTTCATCGACATTTGCGACAAGGTGATCATCGGTCACGGCGACGGGCGGGTGACGGTGCGTGACATCATCTCCGGCGAGGAAAGCGAGGATCGGGTCGAGTTCGAGGACAGCGAGAATATCTTCGCCGATCTGGAGTGAACGGCGGTTCTACCTCCGAAAATGCAAGGACCCCGTGCGACAGGCGCGGGGTTTTCCTTTGAGGCCAAAGCGCCTACATCTACCCGCGACTTCAGAATTCTTTCAAAGGCGGGACAGATGGATTTCGACTATGATCTCTTCGTGATCGGTGGTGGCTCGGGCGGGGTGCGTGCGGCGCGGCTGACGGCGGCGGGCGGGCAAAAGGTCGCTATGGCGGAGGAATTCCGCATGGGCGGCACCTGTGTCATTCGCGGCTGTGTGCCGAAAAAGCTCATGGTCTTCGCCTCGCAATATGCGGCTGCCGCCGATGAGGCTGGCAAGTATGGATGGGACGTGAAGCTTGGCAAATTCGACTGGAAGAGCTTTCAGGCAAAGCTGAAAGACGAACTGGCGCGCCTCGAAGGCATTTACACCAAAAACGCCGGCAATGCGGGTGTCGAGATTCTGCACCAACGCGCCACCGTCAAGGATGCGCACACGGTCGTTCTGGCCGATGGCACGGAGAAAACCGCAAAGCACATCCTGATCGCCGTGGGCGGTACGCCCTTTGTGCCGGAGCAGACGCCGGGGATCGAACATGCGATCACCTCGAACGAGATTTTCGACATTCCGGACCTGCCAAAGAAAATCCTGATCGTCGGCGGTGGCTATATTGCCTGTGAATTCGCCTGCATCTTCAACGGGCTGGGCTCCGAAGTGACGCAGGTGTATCGCGGCGCGCAGATTTTGCGCGGGTTCGACGACGAGGCACGCGGCCATATCGCCGAGCTGATCGAAGGGCAGGGGATCAACCTGCATGTCGGCACCGACATCGAACGGCTGGAAAAGCGCAAGGACGGCATCTGGACCAAGACCACCGACGGGCGTGAGGCGGTGTTTGACGTGGTGCTCTACGCCACTGGGCGCAAACCGAACACGGCGGGTCTTGGCCTTGAGAACGCCGGTGTCGAACTGGGCCGTCATGGCGAAATCAAGGTGGATGACTATTCCCAAACGAATATCCCCTCGATCTTTGCCGTGGGCGATGTCACCGACCGCATCCAACTGACCCCTGTGGCGATCCGCGAAGCGGTGGCCTTCCATGAGACGGTGTTCAAGGGTAACCCGATGAAGCCGGACCACACCAATGTGCCGTCGGCGATCTTCACCCAGCCGGAATATGGCGCCGTGGGACTGACCGAGGAGCAGGCGCGCGAAGAAGGCCCGGTGGAGGTCTACACCGCTGCTTTCCGCCCGATGCAGAACAGCTTCATCGAGAAAAACGAGCGCGTGATGTTTAAACTCATCGTCTGTGCCGACACGCGCCGTGTGCTTGGCTGTCACATCATCGCGCCGCATGCGGGTGAGATGATTCAGCTTGCCGGCGTGGCGGTGAAGATGGGTGCGACCAAGGAAGATTTCGATGCCACCGTGGCGGTCCACCCGACCATGGCGGAGGAAATCGTCCTGATGAAAACGCCGACGCGCATCCATAACTGACCGAAACAGGCGAGAAAGGCGGGGTGCGACCCTCTCGCACCCTTGAAAATTCGCCCCGGAAGGAACAGGTTGAGACCGAGCCTCGACCCGACGGGAATTCCCTGCCGGGTCGGACCCATACGTATAAAGAGGAAATGACCTTAATGGCCAGCAACAATGGCGGTCCCTGGGGCGGCGGCGGTGGCAACCGACCGACGGGACCCAGCGGAGGAGACAACCGCGGCGGTGACAACCGAAACAACGGGCGCCGTCCGGGCGACCAGCCGCAAATCCCCGAGATCGACGAGATGCTCAACAAGGGCAACGAGTACCTGAAAGTGCTCATGGGCGGCAAAGGCGGCGGCACTGGTCGTCCCGGCGGCTCCGGTACGGGCGGACCCGGTTTCAACAAGGGTACGATCGGCCTTGTTGTGCTCGGTGCTGTGGCGCTCTGGGCCTGGTCCTCTTTCTATACCGTGAAACCGGAAGAGCAGTCTGTCGAGCTGTTTCTCGGCGAGTTCTACAAAATCGGCCAGCCCGGTCTGAACTTTGCCCCCTGGCCGCTGGTCTCCTATGAGAAAGTCGTCGTGACCGGCGAGCGGACCGAAACCGTCGGCGGTGTCGGGCAGGACAATACCGGCATGATGCTCACGACCGATGCAAATATCGTCGATATCGACTTTCAGGTGGTCTGGAACATCAACGATCCGGCAAAATATCTTTTCAACCTCAGCGATCCGCGCCAGACGGTGCAGGCAGTGTCCGAGGCTTCCATGCGTGAGATCATCGCCGCCTCCACTCTGGCCCCGATCCTCAACCGGGATCGTGGTCTGATCGCGGACAGTGCGATGACCCTGATCCAGTCGACGCTCGACAGCTATGACAGCGGTATCACCGTGATCCGTGTGAACCTCGACAAGGCGGACCCGCCTTCCGAGGTGATCGACGCCTTCCGGGATGTGCAGGCTGCTGAGCAGGAACGCGACCGTCTTGAACGTCAGGCGGATGCCTATGCAAACCGGGTTCTCGCTGGCGCGCGTGGTACGGCGGCGCAGATTGTCGAAGAGGCCGAAGGCTACCGGGCACAGGTGGTTAACGCTGCCGAAGGTGAGGCGAGCCGCTTTAGCGCCGTGCTTGAGGAATACAAGAATGCCCCGGAAGTGACCCGCAAGCGTCTCTATCTTGAGGCGATCGAAGAGGTTTACGGCGGGATGGACAAGATCATCCTCGACGAAGGCGCTTCCGGTCAGGGTGTCGTACCCTATCTGCCGCTCAATGAGCTGAAGAAATCCACCACCACCGAGGGAGCGAACTGATGAAGAAACTTCCCATCCTTTTCGGCATCCTTTTCGTTGCTGTGGTTTTGGTGATGTCCTCGCTTTTCATCGTGGACGAACGCCAGAAGGCGCTGGTGCTGCAGTTCGGTCAGATCAAATCCGTGAAGGAAGAGCCGGGACTTGCCTTCAAGATCCCGTTCATTCAGGAAGTGGTCTATTATGATGACCGCATCCTGTCGCTGGAAACGCCGGAGATCGAGGTCACGCCTTCGGATGACCGCCGTCTTCTGGTCGACGCTTTCGCGCGCTATCGCATCGCCGATGTGGTTCGTTTCCGTCAGGCCGTTTCCACGGGCGGTGTGCGTCTGGCCGAAGATCGTCTCAAAGGCATTCTGAACGCACAGGTGCGTGAGGTTCTGGGTGCCGATACCGTGACTTCGAACACGATTATTTCCGCGGATCGTGGTGCTCTCGCGTTGCGTATCCGGGATCAGGCCCGGTCTGAGGCTGCGTCTCTCGGTGTCGATATCGTGGATGTGCGGTTGAAACAGACATTCCTGCCGGATCAGAACCTCGATGCGACTTTTGCCCGGATGCGTGCTGAGCGCGAACGCGAAGCTGCCGACGAGCGTGCGCGTGGGGAAGAAGCCGCACAGCGCGTGCGGGCGCAGGCCGACCGGACCGTGGTCGAGCTCGAATCCGACGCCCGTCGTCAGGCCGAGATCACCCGCGGTGAGGCCGATGCGGAGAAAAACCGCATTTATGCCGAAGCCTATGGGGCTGACCCGGATTTCTTCGAGTTCTATCGCTCTCTGGACGCTTATCGTCAGGGGCTGAAAGGTTCGAACACCACCATGGTGATGTCCCCGGACAGCGAGTTCTTTGATTACCTGAAATCGGACAGCGGTCGGTGAGGGCCGGTAAATGGGTTTCCTGATCCTCGCCGTGGGATTGGTGCTTTGTGTGGAGGGGCTGGTGCTTGCGCTGGCCCCTTCGCGTTTGGAAGAGGTCGTGCGGGCCTTTGCGGAACTGTCCCCCGCGACACGCCGTGGGATCGGGTTAACGGCTCTGGCAATCGGTGTGGTTCTGGTTGCTTTGGCGCGTCGCTGGCTTGGCCTCTGAGGTGCCAGACAAGAGTGCGGGCGTGTCTCGCCCCTCTTGCCTCCGTTCATCATGAATTAACCTTAACGGTCGTTCAGGGCGGTGCGGCTCATTGGACAGCGATCAGGACAGCGATCTGTCGATGGTCGTGCATCGGCAGGAATTCCCCGCCAACGTGCCGCCTTTCTCCTTGTCACATCCCGCTCACATGCTGTTGACTGAGCGCGACAGGGTTTGAGTTGTGCCTGATGGCCCCTATCTGTACCCCGAAAAGGCAGTTGTCGCGCAGGGGGCCGCTCCCCGGCGCATCCATACGGAGGACCGAATACCGATGACACAGGCTCGCGCCGTTTCCCTTCCCCTGCGCTCTCCCCGCACCGATCTGCGAACGCTTTTCCTCGCTTTGATCGCCACGGTTGCGCTGATGTTCCAATCCGTTGCCGCAGAGGCGCGCGGGGCGCCGGAAACCTTCGCCGATCTCGCCGAAAAGGTCAGTCCCGCCGTGGTGAACATCACCACGACCACCGTGGTCGAGGCCTCCACCGATCAGCAACCGATCGTGCCCGAAGGCTCGCCCTTCGAAGATTTCTTCCGTGATTTTATGGATCGCAACGGTCAGGGACCGCGCGGTCCGCGCCGTTCCCAGGCGCTGGGCTCCGGGTTCGTCATCTCCGAAGACGGTTATATCGTCACCAACAACCATGTGATCGAAGGCGCCGACGAGATCGAGATCGAGTTTTTCGAGGGCTTCACCCTTCCGGCGAAACTCATCGGCACCGATCCGAAAACCGACATCGCCGTGCTCAAGGTCGAAAGCGACAAGCCGTTGAAATTCGTGCCTTTCGGCGATAGCGACGCCGCCCGCGTCGGGGATTGGGTCATGGCCATGGGCAACCCGCTGGGGCAGGGATTCTCCGTCTCCGCGGGGATCGTGTCGCAACGCGGTCGTGCGCTTTCCGGCGCTTATGACGATTACATCCAGACTGACGCGGCGATCAACCGGGGCAACTCCGGCGGGCCGCTGTTCAACATGGACGGTCAGGTGATCGGCGTGAACACCGCGATCCTGTCGCCCAACGGCGGTTCCATCGGCATCGGCTTCTCGATGGCCTCCAACGTCGTGTCCAAAGTGGTCGATCAGCTCAAGGAATTCGGTGAGACCCGTCGCGGTTGGCTCGGTGTCCGCATTCAGGACGTGACCGATGACGTGGCCGAGGCCATGGGGCTCGACGTCGCCAAGGGCGCTCTGGTCACCGACGTGCCGGAAGGTCCCTCGAAAGAGGCGGGGATTGAAAGCGGTGACGTCATCCTGTCCTTCGACGGCAAGGATGTGACGGACACCCGCGAACTGGTGCGTACCGTGGGTGAGACCGAGGTGGGCAAGGCTGTGCGCGTCGTGGTGTTCCGCGATGGCAAGACCCAGACCCTGATGGTGACGCTCGGACGTCGTGAGGATGCGGAAAACACGGCTTTCCCCGAGGATCAACCCTCTGCCGAGGTTCCGGAAACCATGCAGATGATGGGTATGACCCTGCAACCGCTGGACGATACGCTGCGTGAACAGCTTGGTGTTTCCGCAGGCACTGACGGTCTCGCGGTCGTTGAGGTGGACGAGACTTCGGAGGCCTATACCAAAGGCCTGCGCGCCGGTGATGTGATCACCGAGGCCGGTCAGCAGAAGGTGACGAACCTCAGCGATCTGCAAGCCCGCGTGGACGAGGCCAAGGAGGCTGGGCGCAAGACCGTGCTGCTTCTGGTCCGTCGGGCCGGTGAACCGCGCTTCGTGGCGCTGGGAGTTGGCGAGTAAGGCAGAGCTTTTCCCTGACAGATCAAAGGCGGCCACGACGGCCGCCTTTTTTCTGTTCAGGTTTTACGGCCACAGCATCGCGAGATAGGCCAGATATCCTGCGAAAAGCACCGCCCCTTCGCGACGTTCGATGCGCATACCTGTCGCTGCGAAAATCATCAGGAGCAGCGAGGTGCCGACCATCACCGGGGCGTCGAACCGCACGATTTTCTCGGGAACGTGGGACGGGGCGATCAGAGCCGTTGTGCCTCCGATGCCAAGAATGTTGTAGATGTTGGAACCGACGACGTTGCCGAAGGCGACATCTCCCTGTCGTTTCAGTGCGGCGATGACAGATGTGATGAGTTCGGGGAGGGAAGTGCCGACGGCGACGATGGTCAGGCCGATCAGGGTTTCGGACAGACCGGCACCGCGTGCAAGTGCCACGGCTCCGCTGACAAGAAGCCAGCCGCCCGCAATTACCATTGCGAGGCCGCTCAGTGCTATGAAGATGGAAAGCCCGAGCGATCTTTCGGCGGGAAATGGGGGTTGCATCGGACCGGTTTTCGAAACGGCGTGTGACGTGTCATGCGGCGTGCTGGTTTGTGCTGACGTGCGCTCCTGACGGATCACAACCCAGAGATAGCCGATGAGTCCGAAAATCATCATGCCGCCGAGGAGGCGCCCCATGGGGAAAACCATGGCGAGACCGGCAAAAAACACTGCGACGACGAACATGACGCCCGCATCGCGCCATAATGCAGAGCGGGTCACGATAACCGGACAAAGAAGGGCAGATAAGCCGGTGATGAGCAGGATATTGGCAATGTTGGAGCCGACGATATTGCCATAGGCAACCCCCGGTGCGCCGCGCAATCCGGCTTGGACGGAGGTCACAAGTTCGGGCATTGAGGTGCCGAAACCGACCAGTGTCAGCCCGATCACCAAAGGCGACATTCCCAATCTTTCGGCGGTTTGTACCGCGCTGCGCACAAGCAGATCGCCTCCGGCCACCAGTAGCAGCAATCCACCGACCAGTGGCACCCATATTTCAGTCATCCCTGTCTCCATTGCGCATCTTTGAAGGCGCTTGAGCGCAGAGGTGGCGTGCGGGGCCGGGCGCTACAAGGGGAGGCCCGAAGAATATTTGAGGCTCTGGGTGACCAACGACGCGGGCTTCAATCTTCGCGCGGCACTTCCTTGAGACCCAGTTGACGCGCTGCGGCAATGGACAGAACTTCGCTGTCTACACCCTGTTCGAACTGATAGGTGCGGATCGCCCGCCGTGTGGCGTGATCCATCCTGCCGTTGACCGTGCCGTGGAAATAATCGCGCACCTGAAGCGCACGCTGCACCGAGGAGATGAACTCGGGTGTCCAGTCCTCCCGGCACAGCGTCTCGAACCACAGTTCCTTGCGTTCGCGCACGATCTCCTGACGGGTCTCGGTGCGATAGACCGCCGGATAGATGACCTTGCCGGAACTGTCGATTTGCGGCGGTTGCACCATCACCTGTTCGGTGACCGTCTCGATGATCGCGGGGGTGACGTGGCGGGCATAACAGGCATTCGGGTCGGCCCCCGGCGGCGCGCCGGGCGTCTCGGCGGCACGCAAAATCTCGTTGTCGGGATTGCTCATCTGACAAGCGGTGAGCAGCACGGCCATCAGCACGAGCGGCAGGCGCAGCGGGGGGCTTTTATGGATCATGGCTCTGCTCATCTGGCGCCTCTTGGGGGCTTTGCGCAATGTTAACGCGGCTTTGACGAATTCCAAAGGGGGAATGCTGTCGGGTCTGACGCATGTTACATCCGGGGCTTAAAAATGCGTCGATGCGGGATTTTCCCAGTGCTTTTCCAGTTTCGGGCGCAACCGGACGGAGAGTCGCGACGGAATGCCCCTTTTCTCCGGGCAGGCTGCGCGATAAGCCTGTTGCGAAGCGATAGATGCGAAAAGCCAAAGCTGCGAAAGAAGGACGAGCCAATGGTCAAGATCACCTATGTCGAATTCGGCGGCACCGAACATGTCGTGGACGTGCCCGAGGGACGTACCGTCATGGAAGGTGCGCGCGACAATGGCATTCCGGGCATTGACGCCGATTGCGGTGGTGCCTGTGCCTGTTCCACCTGCCATGTCTATGTTGCCCCCGAATGGGTCGAGAAGCTCCCTGAGAAGGATGACATGGAAGAGGATATGCTCGATTTCGCCTATGAGCCCGATCCGGTGCGCTCGCGCCTGACCTGCCAGATCAAGGTGACGCCGGAGATCGACGGTCTCGTGGTGAACCTGCCTGAAAAGCAGATCTGATGCTGAAACTGGCCGCTTTTCTTATACTGGCGGCCAGTCCGCTTGCTGCCGCCCGGATCACCGGGGCGGCTTATGTAGAACCGACGGAGGTCTATGGCCACGGAGCGGTGAAAAACGGTGAATATGCTCGCATGGTGGTCACGCTGGATGATGGCACCACACGCGAGGCCTCTTTCAAGAAAAGCGTGTTCGAGGATACTGCGCCGCGTCTTCATGATTTCGATGGTGACGGCGCGCCGGAGGTGGTCACCGTCGTCAGCGGTTTTGCCACCGGGGCCTGGGTGCAGGTCTGGGCGCTCGACACAGAGGACCGTCTCATCCCCGCCAAAGCCAGCGCGCCTATCGGCCAGCGGCACCGGTGGCTCGCGATTGCGGGTATCGCCGATGTCGATGGCGATGGGGTGGAGGAGATCGCCTATGTCGACCGTCCGCATCTGGTGAAAGAACTGGTGCTTATGCCCGTCGATCTGTCGCGGGAGGGAATGCTCGTGCCCTCCGCGCGGCTTCCCGGCATCACCAATCATCACCTCGGTTCCGATATGATCGAGGGTGGTGTGCGTATCTGTCCCGGCGAGGCTCCGGTGATCCTCACCGCCGATGCCGACTGGGCGCGGATCATGGAAACCCGCTGGGACAACGGCGGTTTGGTGGCGGTGCTTGTGGCACGCTATGAAGGTGCGGCGAGCTTTGCGCCCCATATGGCGTGCAACTGACGCCTTTCGGAAACTTCCGTCCCTGATCGGGCCGCCAATCGGCGGGATTTCTGTCGTTTTGCCTCTGGTCTCGCGCGGCCCGGCGTTGCAAGACTCTGCGTCAAAACCAACCGAAGGCCCGCTATGACCTCCCATGTCCTGACCGTCACCTGCCCCTCGAAACGGGGCATCGTCGCCGCCATTTCCGGCAAGCTTGCCGAGCTGGGCTGCAATATCACCGATTCCGCGCAGTTCGACGATCCCGGCACGGACCAGTTTTTCATGCGGGTGAGCTTTGTCTCGGAAAAGGGCCTGTCCCGTGCCGATCTGGTCGCCGAATTCACCCCCGTTGCGGATGCGTTCGCGATGCGATGGGCGGTGCATGACGAAGAGAAGAAGATGAAGGTCGTGATCATGGTGTCGCGCTTCGGGCATTGCCTGAACGATCTTCTCTACCGCTGGCGCATCGGTGCTCTGCCGATCGACATCGTGGCCGTGGTATCCAATCACATGGATTATCAAAAGCTTGTGGTAAACCACGACATCCCCTTCTATCAGGTGCGTGTGACCAAGGAGAACAAGCCGGAGGCCGAGGCGCGTCTCATCGAGATTGTCGAGGAGAGCGGCGCGGAACTCGTCGTTCTGGCGCGCTACATGCAGATCCTATCCGATCAGCTTTGCCGGAAAATGTCGGGTCGGATCATCAACATCCACCATTCCTTTCTGCCGTCCTTCAAAGGCGCGAACCCGTACAAACAGGCGTTCGAACGGGGTGTGAAACTGATCGGGGCAACGGCGCATTATGTGACGGCCGATCTCGACGAGGGTCCGATCATCGAACAGGACACGATCCGCGTGACCCATGCGCAATCGCCCGAGGACTACGTATCTTTGGGTCGTGATGTGGAGGCGCAGGTGTTGTCGCGGGCGATCCATGCGCATATCCACCACCGGGTGTTCATCAACGGCAACAAGACGGTGGTCTTTCCGGCGTCTCCGGGCAGCTATGCTTCGGAGCGGATGGGGTGAGAGCCGGTCCGGGTTTGCCGGATTGAAAGGTCCAGTGGACCTTTCAAAGGCTCGAACGCGTCCGCACACTTGCGGGCGCCGGGTAAGAGGCGCTTAAGCGTTGCTGTTGAAAGGGGCGCTGCCCCTCACTTGGCACGGGTTCCCCGCGCCAAACTCACCCCGGGATATTTCGAGACAAAAGAAGCACGCGTCCTCATCCGCGCAGAGGCCTCGGCGTATCCCTCTGTCCCATCAACCGGAACAGAGGGCTTCTTCCGTCACGGTCATCGGCGTCCCCGCCTGTACCGTGGCTCAAGCATGGCGCGTTAAGGTTAATGCCAGCTTAACGGGATTTCTTTTGTCTGAAAATATCCCGGGGGTGCGGGGGCTGGCCCCCGCCTGCGCCAGATCAGGCCAGATCAGGATTGAAACGCAGTAAAAGAAAAGGCGCGCCGTTCGAGCGCGCCTCTATTCCGTCGCAACAGCCTTGACCGGGCTTTTACGCCGAAGTTCCAAACCGGAGGGCCATTCGAGCCTTTGGTGCATTTCGCAACATGGTTATGCCATGGGTAAGGTTAACACCGGTTTAACTGCGAAGGACTTATTTCAGCGCACGCCAGCCGATGTCCGAACGGTTGAAGCCTTCGGGCCAGTCGATCTTTTCGATCATGGCATAGGCGCGGTCACGGGCCTCTTGCAAACTATCGCCGCGCGCAGTGACGTTGAGAACCCGTCCACCGGTGGCGATGATTTGCCCGTCTTTCTCAG
Organism: Celeribacter persicus; assembly: GCF_003050785.1. Lineage (GTDB taxonomy): Bacteria > Pseudomonadota > Alphaproteobacteria > Rhodobacterales > Rhodobacteraceae > Celeribacter > Celeribacter persicus. Next base: position 135,269 of record NZ_QAOH01000006.1, on the reverse strand, counting down.
CGGTTCCGGCATGGAACACCATGTTTTTCGAATCCTCGGGCAGGGCATCAAAACCCTTGATCACGGAGCCCTTTTCATAAGCCCCCGGATAGCCCTTTGCCGCCATCACCACCGTCATCGCGTGATCCTCGGCCCAGTTGACCTTGGCCTGATCGAGCGTCCCTTCGGCGGTTGCCAGCATCAGGTCCAGCGCCTGCGCACCAAGGCGCATCATCAAAACCTGACATTCCGGGTCGCCGAAGCGGCAGTTGTATTCGACAAGGCGCGGCTGACCGTCTTTAATCATGAACCCGGCATAAAGCACGCCCTGATAGGGCATCCCGCGCTTCGCCATTTCCGCCACGGTCGGTTTGACGATCTCGTCCATGGCCTTCGCGATCACGCTTTCGGTCATCACCGGCGCAGGTGAATAGGCCCCCATACCGCCGGTGTTCAGCCCCGTGTCGCCATCGCCGACGCGTTTGTGATCCTGCGCCGTGCCGATGGGCAGGACGTTTTCGCCGTCGCAGAGGATAAACCAGGAGGCCTCTTCGCCCTCCATGAATTCCTCGATCACGACCTCCGCGCCCGCGCCGCCAAAAGCGCCGCCGAACATGTCGTCGATCGCCTCCAAAGCGGTCGCCTCGTCCATGGCGACGATGACGCCTTTGCCCGCGGCCAAGCCGTCGGCCTTAACCACGATGGGGGCGCCTTGCGCGCGGATATAGGTCTTGGCGGCCTTGGCATCGTCAAAGCGCGCGTAACCGGCGGTCGGAGCACCCGAGGCGTCGCAAATCTCCTTGGTGAAGCCTTTCGAGGCTTCAAGCTGGGCCGCCGCTTTGGAGGGCCCGAAGGTCAGAATGCCCGCCGCACGCAGATCGTCGGCAACCCCGGCGGCAAGCGGCGCTTCCGGGCCGATGATCACGAAATCAATGGCGTTTTCCTCGACGAAACTCACAACCGACGCGCCATCGTTGATGTTGAACGTGGCGCATTCGGCAATCGCCGCGATCCCGGCATTGCCCGGGGCCACGATCAGCTTGTCGCATTTCGGGTTCTGCATCACCGCCCATGCCAAAGCATGTTCACGCCCGCCGCTGCCAAGGATCAGAATGTTCATCGCGCCTCTCCGCTTCACCTTTGGTTGCGCGCGTTCTAAGGTCAGTGCGAGTTTGACACAAGCACGAGCAGCCCCCGGAGACACAAGATGTCCGATCTTTTCGAGGATAAAAGTCCGAAAGGCACTTCCAACGCCCCGGAGTTTACCGTGTCCGAACTGTCGGGTGCGGTGAAAGCGCTGATCGAGGGCGAGTTCGGCTATGTGCGAGTGCGTGCCGAGGTGGGGCGTGTGTCGCGCCCGCGTTCGGGGCATTTGTATTTCGATCTGAAAGACGAGAAATCGGTGATCAACGCGGTGAGCTGGAAAGGCCAGGTCGCGCGGATGGAGGTCCAGCCTGAGGAGGGGATGGAGGTCATCGCGACGGGGCGGATGACGACTTTCCCCGGCGGATCGCGCTATCAGATCATCGTCGACAATGTCGAGCCGGCAGGCGCGGGCGCGCTCATGGCGATGCTGGAGAAGCGCAAAAAGGCGCTGGCCGCCGAGGGGCTGTTCGATGCCGCGCGCAAGAAACCCCTGCCGTGGTTGCCGGAGGTGATCGGGGTGGTGACCTCGCCTTCGGGGGCCGTCATTCGCGATATTCTCCACCGGCTGAGTGATCGCTTCCCGCGCCATGTGTTGATCTGGCCGGTGGCGGTGCAGGGCCAGAAATGCGCCGAAGAGGTTGCGAATGGCATTCGCGGATTCAATGCTTTGCCGGTGGGCGGGGACATTCCACGTCCGGACCTGATCATCGTGGCGCGGGGCGGTGGATCGGTCGAGGACCTTTGGGGCTTCAACGAGGAGATCGTGGTGCGGGCGGCGGCGGAGTCCGCGATTCCGTTGATCTCCGCTGTGGGGCACGAGACCGACACGACGCTGATTGATTTCGCCTCCGATAAACGCGCGCCCACGCCCACCGCCGCCGCAGAACTCGCCGTGCCGGTGCGGCGCGAATTGTGGGTGACGGTGCAGGAGTTGCGCGCCCGGATGGAGCGGGCGTTGAGCGGGGGCATTGAGCTGCGTAAGCAGCGTTTGCGTGATTTGAGCCGGGCCTTGCCGCCGAAGGAGCGCCTTTTGGATGGGCCGCGTCAAAGGGTGGACCAGATAGACCTGCGTCTGACACAGGCCCTGATCAACGGCGTGCGCAACCGACGCCTGGCACTGTCTGAGGCGGCGACGATTCTGCGCCCCTCTCTGTTGCAGGGACGGATGAACGCGCAGAGGGATCGCCTGTCCACATTGACCACACGTCTTGCCCCGGCTTTGTCCCGTGGCACGATGCAGCACCGGCGCGATCTCGACCGTCTGTCGGCGCGGCTCTCGCCTGCTACGGTGGCGCGAAACACCACACAGGCACGGCGTGACCTGACGCAGCTTTCGGATCGTTTTGCCCGCGCAGCCCAAGGCCAAACCCAACGTTGGCGCGCCGCGTTCGATCAGCGGGCGGGAATGCTCTCGGCGCTGTCTTATGAGGAGACGCTCAAGCGTGGTTATGCGGTGGTGCGCGATGCGGAGGGCGGTGTCGTGACTTCCTCGAAAGACGCAGCCCGGATGCATGAGGTGCAGTTCTCTGATGGGCGTGTGCGGATCGGAGGCGGTGTGGCGACCCCCGCCAAGTCCGCGAAGACGCGCGCCCCGAAGGATAAGGGGCCGGAGCAGGGCAGTCTGTTCTGATCACGGTGTCTCCTTACGGAACCGCTCTTCTCTCAGGCATAAGCCTTAACGCAAATTAAGGTTAGCACAGCGTCAGGATGATGCCGGACAGGCCACGTGGAGAGAATTGAGGAAATTTGCAGCATGGACAGATCGGAGAGCGGAACCCGTCACACCCCGACATGCGGTCCCATGCAGGAGAGCGGCCCGTCGGAGGTCCAGGCTTCGTACAGTTCGGTGCCGCTTTCTCCCTGAAACACTGCCTTTAGCTTGTCGCTTTCAATAAAGAACTGCCAGCATTGCGGCGCAAACCCGTCTTCGTAGACGAAGCAGATGTTTTGCCCCTGTTCGTACCAGATGCCTTCCTTGCAGGTGTCCTGATCAAAAGCCCAGCGGACGCGTTTGCCGGGCAGGTATTGCTCGGCGCCGTAAGGCTGACCGTTTTCGGCGAAGGTCAGGGTTTTGCCGGTGGCATAGGCGTCGAATTCTGCGCCGGTCAACGGATCGGCGGCCAGAGGTGCTGCAAGAAAACACAGCGGGAGAAGTAGGCGATTCATCATGTCGTAACCATGCCATACCGGCGCCTTTTGCACCATTCACGTTCTTAACAAGTGGTTAAAGGCAGGACGCGTTTAAGGCTCTGGGACTTGCTCCAGACGCGCCACACGCGGGTCCATCACCTTACGCCACAGAGGCGGGATCAGCGCCAGCGTCGCCATGGCGGGCAGGGAGCGCGGCAGTTGCGGCATCTCGTCGGTCAGTTCCAGCGCCGGATAGGGTTTCATCGGATGCGCGTGGTGATCTGAGTGGCGCGGCGCGTTCAGCATCAGCAGAGAGGTGAACCATTGCGGGCTGTTCCAGCTATGGCCGGGGCCGACGGGTTCATATTTACCGGGGGCGACTTCGCGGCGACGCAGCCCGTAATGCTGCACATAGTCCGACAGCAAGAGCTGGGCTGAGGCATAGCCCGCCAGCAGGATATATTTGAAAACGCCCGCGAACCCGCCGATGACAAAAGCGAGGACGAGGCAGGCCACCGCCCCGCCGACATAAAGCACATAGGGATGCAGATCAGAGGGCTTCGCGCGCGCCCGCATCGCGTTTTCCTCGCGCAGACCTGCCCGGAAAGAGCCGATCCAGGCGCGCGGTAGAAAGCGGTAATAGCTCATGCCCAGAGGGGCGGAGTTGGGATCACGGGGTGAGGCGGCATAGCGGTGATGGACGCGGACATGGGCGGTGGCGTGATGGCCGAACAGGAGCGTGATATAGACCCATGTGCCGAGCCGGCGCAGGGTGCGATCAGAACGATGCACCATCTCATGGGCGTTGGAATTCGACACCTGACCGAAAAACAATCCCATGCCGAAAAATACGAAAAGCCTTTCCCAAAAGGCCAGTTGTCCGTTGGAAAGCGCCCAGACGGCGAGCGGCAAAAGGGCAAAATGCGACAATGCCAGAACGGTCGAAAGCGCATTTGCGTCGGGGAATTCGGCCTCCGGGTTTTCCGGATCGCAGGCCAGTGCCACAAGCTGATCGAGCGAATAGGCAAGCGCCGTCATATAGAGAAACCCCGCCACGGCCCAGAGCCCGCCGAAGAGTGCGCCAAGCGCCAGAAGGGCGACAGGGGCGATAGTCGTGACGGCGAAAAAACGGACGATATGCGTGGTTTTTCGGATCATGGGCGCTCCTGTCGGGTTAAAGTGACTATAGAGCGGGGATATACGCTCTGCAAAAGCGAAAACTGTGGCAAAAGGGCGGGGTGCGATGGAGATAATGCTTTGGGGAATCGCGGGTGTGGCGGCTGTTGCCTACCTGCCGCTGACCGCGCGACCGCCCGCGCGTTGGCGCAGCGGGATCAAGACCCTGCCGGTGGCCGTTTTCGCCTTGATCGGGGGGCTTTCCGGCGCACCTTTGTTGTTGATTGCGGGACTGGCGCTCTCGGCTTTCGGGGACTGGGCGCTGTCGCGCCCTGGCGAGCGTGCCTTTCTCATCGGGCTGATCGGGTTCGCGCTGGGGCATCTGTGTTACTTCGTGCTTTTCGCCGGGCTGGAGCATCTGGCGTTCTGGACTGTGCTGCCCTTTGTGGTGTTGGCACTGTCCACTGAGTTGTGGCTTGCGCCCCATACCGGCGGGCTGAAGATCCCGGTGCGGATTTATGTTCTGTTGATCTGTGCCATGGCCGTGGCGGCGGTGAACCTGCCGCACACGCTTCGGCTGGCCAGTGTCGGGGCCGTAGCCTTTGTACTCTCCGACCTGATCCTCGCGATTCAGATGTTTCGACTGGACAAGGCGGGTGCGCTCAGTCGCGGCGCCGGATACGCGCTCTGGGTGCTTTATGTCGTGGCGCAAGCGCTGATCCTTGCTGCCTTTGTCCTCTGAGCGCGTGCTGGGGGCTTTCTTCTTTGGGTGAGACTCATTAAGTGACGAAAGAACGGAGGCCCCATGTCGCTTTTTTCGAAACTCAAATCCCGTCTGATGAAATCCTCGTCGAAGATCGACGAGGGGTTGGAAGCCATTGTCGAGGACGGCGGCGAGGAAAGCGGTGCCGAGGAGGCCTTTGCCGAGGACGTGGTTGAGGCCGCTGAGCCGGAGGTCATTCCGGAACCTGAGCCTGCACCCCAGCCGGAGCCTGCGCCGATTCCCGAGCCCGAACCGGAAATTGTGCCCGAACCACAATCTGAGCCGGAGGTCGTGCCGGAGATCGTTCCCGAACCCGAGCCGGAAATCATCCCTGAGATCACGCCGCAGCCGGTCCCGGAAGAACTGCCTGCCGATGTGCCGCAGGAGGTGCCGGTTGTCTCCGAGCCGGATGTGACGCCTGCTCCGGTTGAGATTCCCACGGAGATGCCGGCGGAGTTGCCTGTTGAAATCCCGACCGAAATTCCTGTCGAGGACGTGGTTGCTGCCCCGGCAGAGGCGGTAAAACCCGGCTTTCTCGGGCGGCTTCTGGGTCGCAAGGACCAAAAGACCGTCACGCGCCGGGTGCTCGATGACGACATGCTGGAGCAACTCGAAGAGTTGCTGATCACCGCCGATATGGGGGTCGAGACCTCCATGCGCGTGACCGCCGCCATGGCCGAGGGGCGCTATGGCAAGAAGCTTTCGGTCGAAGAGATCAAACGGCTGATGGCGCGCGAAGTGGCACGCATCATGGAGCCGGTGGCGAAACCGATGCCGCTCTACGCCAAGACCCCGCAGGTGGTTCTGGTTGTGGGCGTCAACGGCTCCGGCAAGACGACGACCATCGGTAAGCTTGCTTCGCAGTTCAAGGCGGCGGGCAAGTCGGTTGTGATTGCGGCGGGGGATACGTTCCGCGCGGCGGCTGTCGAACAATTGCAGGTCTGGGGCGAGCGCGCCGGTGTGCCGGTGCTGACCGCGCCCGAAGGTTCCGATCCCGCGAGCCTTGCGTTTGACGCGATGACCAAGGCGCAGGAAAGCGGTGCCGATCTTCTGATGATCGACACGGCGGGGCGGTTGCAGAACCGGCAGGACCTCATGGAGGAACTGGCGAAAATCGTCCGGGTGATCCGCAAGAAGGACGAGAGCGCGCCGCACAATACTCTGCTTGTACTCGACGCCACGACAGGGCAGAACGCGCTTTCGCAGGTCGAGACTTTCCAGAAACTCGCGGATGTCTCCGGCCTTGTGATGACGAAACTCGACGGGACCGCGCGCGGTGGCGTTCTGGTGAGCTTGGCCGACAAGTTCGGCCTGCCGATCCACGCGATCGGGGTGGGCGAACAGATCGACGATCTTGCGCCTTTCGATCCCGAGGAATTTGCCGCGGCCCTGATGGGTCTGGAGGTTTGATGCTCGAAATTCTGCACGCAATCGGCCCGAACAGCTGGGTGTCGGGGGGCGATCCCGTGGCGCGGCGCGAGGCCATGCAGGAGCTGTTCTTCGATCATCCGGTCTGCCCGGAAGAGACCGGGGAGGACTGGCCGGAGGATCGCGAGCTTTATGCCGAGATGGTCGTGGTCGATGGCCCGCGCCTTGTCGGCACGGCGATGCTCGTGGTGGACCCGGAGCGCGAAGACCGCCCGGCGCGGATCTGGGGCATGGGTGTCTTGCCCGACTACCGCACGGATTTCGTGGTACGCACCCTTGAGGAAGCGCTGATCAACGCGGGCTGTCTCGATCCGGCCTATGCTTTTATCGAGGCGACCGACGGGATGCTGGTGCCCAATCCCTATTCCGACATGCCGGGGCTGATGCGCAGCGACAGCCCGCGTGCCGCCTGAATTTCGGGCAGCTTGTCGGGTGAGATCGAACCGGGCTGGCGCGTGCGTTGCCAAAGCGGTCTGAGCGGGTAAGCTCTGGGAAAACATCTCAGGGAGTCGTTCATGAAAATCCTTTCCACTCTGGCGCTGGCCTCCGCCACACTGATTGCCCCGCTCACCGCCGCTTTTGCGACCGATCTGCCCGATCTGGGCGGGCGCGAGATCGTCGTGGTGACGGAAAACGCCTATCCGCCCTTGCAGTTCATCGACGGGTCGGGCGAGGCCGTGGGTTGGGAATACGATGCCATGGCGGAGATCGCCAAACGTCTGAACGCCACGCTCGACTATGAGAACATCTCCTGGGACGCAATGATCCCGGCGGTCTCTGAAGGTCAGTACGACATGGGTATGACCGGCATCACCATTCGCGAAGATCGCGTCGAAATAGTCGATTTCTCCGACGCTTACATGCGGTCTGAAATGGTCATGCTGGTGCGTGGCGATGAAAGCCGTTTCACCGATGCCGCCTCTTTTGCCGCCGATGCGGATTTGCTTCTGGCGGCCCAGCCCGGCACCACGCCTTTCTATGTCGGGGTCTATGACGTGCTCGACGGGGATGAGGCCAATCCGCGCGTGAAACTCTTCGAGACCTTCGGGGCCTGTGTGCAGGCCTTGCGCGCGGGCGATGTCGATCTTGTGCTGACCGACGGGACGGCGGGCAACGGCTATGTCGCGGCCTCTGAGGGCGCGCTCAAGATCGTGGGCGAAAAACTCGGGACCGAGGATTTCGGGTTCATCTTCCCGAAAGGATCCGACCTCGTGGCGCCGATCAATGCGGCGATTGCTTCCATGAAAGAGGATGGTACGATCGAGGCGCTCAACACCAAATGGTTCCTCGATTACAAGATAGGCGAATAAGGCTTGCGACCTGCCAAGGCCCCCTCTGACGGGTCAAAAGATTTTCCCTGGTGGCTTGTCGCGCTGATTGCTTTGGGCGGCTACCTGTTCTACCGGGTGATTGCCGACGATCTTTATGCCAAGGTGCTGAGCACGCTCTCAAAAGGCATCTGGGTGACGGTTTTCGTCACCCTCGTGGCCTTTGTGCTCGCCACCCTTCTGGGCCTTCTGATCGCCACCGCCTCGCTTTCGCGTTTCACCGCGTTGCGTCAGATCGCGCGATTCTACACGGAAGTGGTGCGCGGCGTGCCGATCCTCGTGCTTCTGCTCTACGTGGCCTTCGTGATCGCGCCCATGCTGGTCACGGCGGTGAATTCCATGACCGTGCCCTTGGGGTTCGATCCGCTCCGGACGCGGGATTTTTCCCTGATGTGGCGGGCCATTATTGCGCTGACCATCGGTTATTCTGCCTTCATCTCGGAGGTGTTTCGTGCGGGACTTCTCTCTGTCGACAAGGGGCAGATCGAGGCCGCCGAGGCGCTTGGTCTCAACGGCTGGCTGCGGTTTCGGCTGATCGTCTTTCCGCAGGCCCTGCGCACGGTACTGCCGCCTCTGGGCAACGATTTCATCGCGATGATCAAGGACAGTTCGCTTGTCTCCGTTTTGGGCGTCACCGATATCACGCAATTGGGCAAGGTCACCTCCGCGGGCAATTTTCGCTATTTCGAGACCTATAACGTGGTCGCTCTGCTCTACTTGCTGATGACCATCTCGCTCTCTCTGGCGCTCAGGCGGCTGGAGCGACATCTGCGCGAGCGCTCCTCCTGAGCGATGCGCAGCATCCTGTGCATATTCACGCTCTGGACCTTTTGCAGGACGAGGGATAGCAGGGGGCATGAGCGATTTCATCCTGTCCCTTGAAGGTACCGAAACGGGTCACCACGCGGCGCTGATTCTGGCGCTGATGGCGGCTTTCCTGCATGCCCTGTTCGGTGCGCTGCAAAAGGGGCGGCACGATCCCTGGCTCTCGCGCGGTGCGATGGATTTCTTTTACGGGCTGATGGCCGCGCCTTTCGCGCTCTTCGTCGTGCCATGGCCCGAGCCGCATATGTGGATCATCTTTCTCGGCATGTTCCTGATCCATCTGGGCTACAAGATCGCGCAGGGGTACACCTACACCAAAGGGGCCTACACCGTGGTCTATCCGGTGGTGCGCGGTTCCGGGCCGCTCTTTGCCGTCATCGGTGCGGGGTTCGTCTTTGGCGAGCATTTCACGCTGATCCAATGGCTGGGCGTTCTGGTGCTGCTCTCCGGCATCTTCGGGCTGGCGATCTACAACCTGCGTACCATCACGGTCGGGCGGGAGACCATGGTGCCCGCCCTGATGCTTGCGGTTCTGACCGGGGCTTTCGTGGCGCTTTACACCACCTATGACGCCTACGGTATTCGCGCCACCGCCGATCCGTTTACCTTCCTCGCGTGGTTCTTCTTCCTCGACGGGCTGGTGATGCCGGTGGTGGCCTTTCTGCGCTATCGCCAGATGGAATATAAACCCGCGCTTGCCCCGCTTGCCGTCAAAGGCTTCTTCGGCGGCATCGTGGCCTATTTCTCTTTCGGCTGTATCATGCTCGCCACCCGGCTGGACAATGTCGGCGAGGCCGCTGTGCTACGGGAAACCTCGACCGTATTTGCCGCGCTCATCGGCTGGATCGTGCTGGGCGAAAAGGTGGGGCCTAGAAGATTGTCCCTCATGGCCTTGATTGCCGTCGGCGCGGTCATAGTTGAGATGGGTGGCTAAGAGGAAACGCATGTCAGAGCAACCTGAGAAACAGATGAAACCCTGGATCAAACCGACGCTGGAAATGGGTCCGATCCTCGCGTTTTTCGCGGGCTATATCGCGCTGCGCGATCATACCTTCCTGATCGCGGGCTCGGAATATTCCGGTTTCATCGTCATGACGGCGGTGTTCATCCCGCTTCTGGCGCTCTCGACGCTTGTGCTCTGGCGGCTCACCGGCAAGCTGTCGGCGATGCAGATCATGACGCTGGTGCTGGTTGTCGTCTTTGGCGGGTTGACGATCTGGCTCAATGACGAACGCTTCTTCAAGATGAAGCCGACGATGATCTATCTGATGTTCGGGGCCATCTTGGGTCTCGGTCTCTTGCGCTCGAAAAGCTATCTCTCACTGGTTCTGGGCGAGGTGATGCCGCTCGATGCCGACGGCTGGCGCAAGCTCGAATTTCGCATGATGCTGTTCTTCTTCGGACTCGCGCTCGCCAATGAGGCGATTTGGAGGACGATGACCACCGACACATGGGTCAAGTTCAAGACGTTCGGCCTGCCCATTGCCATGCTCGCCTTCTTCATGAGCCAGTCCGGGCTGATGGCGCGGCATTCGACCGAAGAGGCCGATAAGGACGCGGCGGAGTAAGCCTCCGCTTTCGGGGTCAGCTTCCGGTGATCGTATAGGGCAGGTAGGCGATGGCCAGCGCTGCCTTGCCGGTCAGGCTCAGCCCTTCGATCAGGATGTCCTGTCCCGGCGCGCCGGACACGATGCGGTCCACCAGCTCTTCCGAGGCAATCATGGACAGGAGCGCAGGGGAGCGCATCAGGGCGGCATGCCCCAGAGGATCGCCCATAGGTGCGCCGGAGGTGTCGATGACCACCACGCCGAGACGACGCAGATCCTCGATATTTTCCGCCTCGCCCACACGTGGATGCCCGCCGGTGAGCACGGCGGAAATCTTGAGCGCCCGGTCGCGACGGGAGGCGAAGACCGCCAGATCCACATCGTAAGGCCGCAAATCCACCACCTGTCGCCGGAACAGATCGACGTCAATGTCGGGCTGAACCAGAGCCACGCCGATCAGCCTGGACAGCGTCCTGCGGTCGCCTTGCAAGGCCAGCCGCTTGAGCGCCTCCATCGCCAGAAGTCCGCCCATGGAATGTGCCAGCACCATGATGTTCTCGGCGTGGCTTTTGCACAGCATCCGCAGGGTCTCGGCCAGTGCCGTTCGGGCGTAGAGGACGGAATCGCGGTCATAAGCATAGCGCGACAGCCGCCCGGCAGAGGGCCATGAGAATAGCACCATCGGTTGCCCGAGGTCGAAATCCGTGGCGATCTGCGCCGCCCGAAACACCGCGCCGGGGTAGGAAACGTTATAGCCATGCACGAAGAGCACGACGTTGCGTTCGCCTTTCGGCAGGGTGCGCAGGCGTGCGTTCAGCCGGTTGAGGAACCCGCGTTCGTCCGGGAAATGCGTGCTTTGGGTGACGAAGAACTGGCGGTCGGGATCGAGCGTGCTGCGTGGAAAGGAAAACTCGCCCGGTTTGCGATCCGGCGGCACGGAAATCCCGTAGTCGCAATAAAACATCCGGTCGGAGCGCAGGCTGTCGAATTCGAGGCCTTGTGCGGCGGACACCCGCCGGTTGGTCACGACCAGAAGGTCCCGGCGCCGGGCGACGGGGATATCCGATATATCCGGCGGGATGGTCATTTGCGGCACCGAGCAGCCGCTCAGCGCCAGTGCCCCCACGCCCAGAACCATGTCCCGCCGGGTCAGGATCACGCTTTTGGCCCTTGTTTTGCCCCCTGACCGAAGAGCACTTTTTGTGCATCCTTGTCATCGGCCACATTGCTGCGCTTCTCGGCGGCGAGAGCGCGGCCACGCTGAACGCCCGGGCGCGAGGCGATTCGTGCGATCCAGCGTTTGAGATGTGGCTTGTCGTCCAGCGTCTGTTCCTGTTTCTCCCACAGAGAGGCCCAGGGCCAGATCGCCATGTCGGCAATGGAATAGAAATCGCCCGCAACGAATTCCTCCTCGGCCAGCCGCCGGTCGAGGACGCCGTAGAGCCGCGCGACCTCATTGCGATAGCGGTTCTTGGCATAGGGCAGATCGTTCGGCGGCTCCATGTTGGGCGCATAGCTCAGGAAGTGATGCGCCTGACCGGCCATCGGGCCAAGACCGCCCATCTGCCACATCAGCCATTGATCCACCGTGGTCCGGTCGCGTTCGCCGCCGCCGTAGAACTTGTCGGATTTGCGCGCGAGATATTGCAGGATCGCCCCGCTTTCGAAAATCGAGATCGGTCGCCCGCCGGGGCCTTCCGGGTCGACAATGGCGGGCATGCGGTTGTTCGGGGAAATCTTGAGAAACTCGGGGTCGAATTGTTCGCCCTTGCCGATGTTCACGAGTTTCACCTCATAGGGCAGATCCATCTCTTCGAGCGCGATGGAGATTTTCCAGCCGTTCGGTGTTGGCCAGTAGTAAAGCGTGATGGGGGTGTCGATCATTTGTCTAAGGCCCGTGCAGTCATCCGGATGTTGGATGCGCGTCAGGATGACGCTTTGCGCGAAAAGGACAAGGGAGAACCGACAGATTCTTGCGCACGCCACCGTGATCTGGGCGGGATCGGCTGCACGCTGTCCTGCAACAGGGCCAGTGGCAGGCGCTCGGGCGTGCGCAGGACGACGCGGTAGAGATCGAAGAGCCCTTCGCGCAGGTAAGGAGACCAGTGGCAGACACGTCGGTCGGGGGCGGGGATCGGGTAGCCGAGCCCGGCGAGCGCCGCCCGCGCCATCGAATCGTCAATTGCGAGATCGCACCAGTTGCGCCGCACTTCGCCAAGCCCCGCTCCAAGCGCACGCGAGGCCCCGTGTTCGGCGGGCAGGGCCATCTCGAACATCAGGTCGTAGAACCGGTTTTCCCGCGAGGTGACGTTGAGAATTTCCGTCGCGCGTCCGGCCTCGCTGTCGAGGGCATGGAGCGCGGCGGAGCGGAATTCCGCCCCGGCCAGAAGGATCGCGCGCCGCACCGCACCGGCAGGCAGGCGGGGCAGGGCCGAAAGGATCACCCGCGCGCCGAGGGAATGGCCGATCAGTTGCACGGGCCGGTCCATTTTCCAGATCAACCGGGCCAGCGCCTCCCCGGTCTGGCGGGCCATGTCGAAGGCCTGCCAGATCGTGCCGCGCGCTTCCCAGCCGAGCGCGATGCAAAGGCCCTCCTGCGCCGTTCCGGTGCCGAAGCCGAGGGCGCGCGGCCAGCTCAGCACCTTGCGCGAACTGAGACCGGGATCGAGGGCGAGGATATGATCGTGCGGATCATGCGCCGGGGCACGGGGTGAAAACTTGTAGCCATGGAGACAGATCACCACGGGCGCGCCCTTGGGCGTGGCGTCGAGCGCGTGACGCAGGCGCACACGGGTCTCGGGCGGCAGAAAGGGGCCGTCGGCGTTGATCTTCAAAAGGGGCATGGCACCCGCCTCTGATGGTACTGCTCGCGCGCGAAGATGCGTGGGGATTGTCACGATGCTGCGACAGCGCGGTGAATCTTTGTTAACGGGGGCGGGGGCTGTTGACAGAATGTCGCAGGATTTGTACGCCACGGGCCATGTGGCGATTTGTTCTCCGGATTGCGGGCCACGATAAACATACCGCTAAAGAGGTCAGGACGAGACACCAGGTTGGTCAGAACCTGCCGTGCCCCAGCCCTTGATCGAATGGGGATTAGGAATGGCGAAAGGGATCACATGACCAGAAAAGACTGGAAAACCCGTACGAAACTCATCCATGACGGTGTACGCCGCTCGCAATATGGCGAGGTGTCCGAGGCGTTGTTTCTGACGCAGGGCTTTGTCTACGACACGGCCGAGGCGGCGGAAGCGCGCTTTGTCGATCAGGGTGAGGATGAGTTCATCTATGCCCGTTACGGCAATCCTACGACGCGTATGTTCGAGGACCGGATGGCCGCGATCGAGGGTTGCGAGGACGCCTTTGCGACCGCTTCCGGCATGGCTGCCGTTGCAGGTGCGCTGATGTCGATCTTGAAGGCGGGCGATCATTTGGTGTCCTCGAAGGCCTTGTTCGGCTCCTGCCTCTATATCGTCACCGAAGTGCTGCCGAAATTCGGGGTGGAGACGACGCTGGTCGATGGCACGAACCTTGATGAATGGAAAGCCGCGATCCGGCCCGACACCAAGGCGGTGTTCTGCGAGAGCATTTCCAACCCGACGCTGGAGGTGATCGACCTCAGGGCGGTCTCTGAGCTGGCTCATGCGGTCGGCGCGCTCGTGGTGGTGGACAACGCCATGTGCACGCCGATCTTCTCCTACGCCAAGGAATGTGGTGCGGACCTGATCATCTATTCCACAACGAAGCATGTGGACGGGCAGGGGCGCTGTCTCGGCGGCATCATCGCGGGCGACAAGGACCTGATCCGGGGGCCCGTGGAAATGTATATCAAGCACACCGGCGGCGCGATTTCACCGTTCAACGCCTGGATTCAACTCAAATCCCTCGACACGCTCGACCTGCGTGTGCGGCAACAGGCAGCGACGGCGATGAGGCTTTGCGAGGTGCTCGACGGGCACCCGGCGCTCGCTTCTGTGCGCTACCCGTCCTACAAATCACACCCGCAATACGATCTCGCGAAGTCCCAATCCGAGGCCTCGGGCACCGTGATCACCGTCGATCTCAAGGGTGGTAAGGAGGCGGCATTCAAATTTCTCAACGCGCTTGAGGTGTTTACGCTCTCGAACAATTTCGCCGATGCCAAATCCATCGCGACTCATCCTTGCACCACGACGCACAAGAACGTGCCGGTGGAGAAACGCCCGGAGCTTGGTCTCACGGACGGTCTGGTGCGGTTGTCGATGGGGCTTGAGGATACGGATGACATCATCGCGGACATTCTGCACGCGCTCGACGCCGTTTGATCCAGAGGCAAATCTCCTTCGTATTGGTAAATAGTTCAGAACCTCCTATATGAGGGCCAAAGGGGATTTGCGATGAACATCCAGACGAGCGATCTTGAGAAAAATGACAGAGCGGCCGCCGAGGCCGCTCTCGCCACCCTACGCGACTGGGCCAAGAGTGCGACGCCCACGGAAGTGGCCGAGCTTGATCCGGCCATCGCGCGGCTCTTGCCCGAAGCGGACGATTTCGCCAATTACCCGGCACTGCGTCGGGCGTACCCGGAGGATTTCGAGGTCTCGGAGGCCTATAAACAAGGTCTGCCGGATCTGCAAAACGGTCCGGAGAGTCTGATCAAGGGGGCGAAACGGCAGATTCAGCATGTTGGCATCTCGAATTTCCGTCTGCCGATCCGGTTCAAGACCCGTGACAGTTTGAACGGTGCGGGTGATCTGACGCTTGAAACCTCCGTCACCGGCACCGTGTCTTTGGAGGCGGAGAAAAAGGGCATCAACATGTCCCGCATCATGCGCTCTTTCTACAAACACGCGGAGCGGAGCTTTTCCTTCGAGGTGATCGAGGCGGCGCTTCGGGATTATCAAAGCGACCTCGAAAGTTTCGATGCCCGTATCCAGATGCGGTTTTCCTTTCCGGTCAAACGCCGCTCCCTGCGTTCCGGGCTTGAGGGGTACCAGTATTACGACATCGCGCTGGAGCTTGTGGAGCAGGGCGGTAAAATGACGGAAATCATGCATCTGGACTATGTTTACAGCTCTACTTGCCCCTGTTCTCTTGAACTTTCCGAACATGCCCGCCGCACCCGGCATCAGCTTGCCACGCCACATTCGCAACGCTCCGTGGCGCGGGTTTCGGTCGAGGTGAAGAACCAGCCGGACACGCTCTGGTTCGAGGACCTGATTGATCTCTGCCGGACCGCCATCCCGACCGAAACGCAGGTGATGGTGAAGCGCGAGGACGAACAGGCCTTTGCGGAACTCAATGCCGCCAATCCGATTTTCGTCGAGGATGCGGCGCGGCTTTTCTCCGAAGTGCTGGAAAACGACCGCCGCATCGGCGATTTCCGTGTCATCGCCTCGCATCAGGAAAGCCTGCATTCTCACGATGCGGTATCGGTGTTGACCGAAGGCGAAACCTTCGCCGCGCAGAGCCTCGATCCGAAACTGTTTTCGACCTTGTTTCACGTCGGTTGAGCCGCCTGCGACGCCGCTGCCCCGAAGGCGCGCTTGACTTGTCCGCGAAGCCCGGCCAAGCCTTGGCGCCATGACGGATTTACGCCCAGTCGGATATGTGATCGGAACGCTCGTCGGCCTCCTCGGCCTGACGATGGCGATTCCTATGGCGATGGATCTCGCCACGGGGTCGGGCGAGTGGCACGTGTTCTTTCGGGCCGGGGTGATCACCTTCGTTGCCGGTGTGACGCTTGCCCTTGCCACGCAGAACGGTCAGCAACAGGGGCTGTCGATCCGGCAGATGTTCCTGTTGACCTCGCTGATCTGGCTCATCCTGCCGCTGTTCGGGGGCATTCCCTTCATGCTCGGTGCGACGGAGGCGAGCCTGACGGATGCGTTTTTCGAATCCATGTCGGGCATGACCACCACCGGCTCCACCGTCTTCTCCGGTCTCGACGATCTGCCCGCGGGCATTTTGTTGTGGCGCTCGATGTTGCAATGGTTCGGCGGCGTGGGGATCATTGTTGTCGCCATGGTGTTCCTGCCGGAACTCAAGGTCGGCGGCATGCAGGTGTTCCGTTCCGAGGCCTTTGATACGGATGGCAAGGTGTTGCCACGCGCGGGGGAGATTGCCGCACGCATCTCGGTGATCTACATCGCCCTGACGATTGCCTGTTTTCTCGGCTATATTCTTGTGGGCATGAATGTTTTCGATGCGCTGAACCATGCTTTGACGACACTTTCCACCGGCGGGTTCTCCACCCGAGATGCGTCGTTCGGGGCCTTCCAGGGGCCGGCGGAATATGTCTCCTCCTTCTTCATGATCTTGGCCAGCCTGCCCTTCGTACGCTATGTGCAACTGCTGGCAGGCACCGCCAAGCCGCTGTGGCGTGACACGCAAATCCACGCCTATCTCGCGATCATTTTCGCCCTGACGATCGGCTTTGCGATCTATCGCCTGATCGTCAATCAGGACCACTTCGAACATTCCTTCCGTGAAGGCCTGTTCAACGTCACCTCAATCATTTCCGGCACCGGCTATGCCTCCACCGATTATCAGCTTTGGGGCGCGTTCCCGGCGGTGGCGTTTTTCTTCATCGGGTTGATCGGTGGCTGCGCGGGCTCGACCGCCTGTTCGGTCAAGGTCTTCCGCTATCAGCTTCTCTGGGCGTCGATGCGGGCGCAAATCCGCAAGATCCACAGTCCTAACGGGGTCTTCACCCCGCGCTATCAGGGCCATCCGGTGACCGAGGACGTGTTGTCTTCCGTCATGGCTTTCTTTTCGTTCTTCATCGTGACGCTGGGCCTCACGGCGGTGCTTCTGGCGGCCACCGGGCTCGATTTCATCACTGCTGTCTCGGGGGCTGCGACGGCGCTGGCCTGTGTCGGGCCGGGCCTTGGGGAGATCATCGGGCCTGCGGGGAATTTCGAGACGGTGAACACGCCGGCGAAATGGATACTGGCCATAGCCATGCTGATCGGGCGGCTTGAGGTGATGTCGGTTTTCGCCCTTTTCACGATCCGGTTCTGGCGGGCATAATCCGTTCGACAGGAGGACGGGCATGAGTGACACCAGCGAGAGCGACAAGAGCGATCCGCATGTGATGAGTTTCTACCGGGTGCGGCAGGCACTGGGCGTGGTGGCGCTGATCCTGCCCCCGGCGCTGATTGTCGGCGGTATGGGGCTTGAGGGTTCGCTGCGCGACAGCGTTTCGAATTTCTTCTTCTCGCCGCTGCGCGAGATGTTCACTGGATCGCTCGCCGCCATCGGTGTGTTCCTGATTTCCTACAAGGGCTATCCGCGCCGCTCCGACGAGACCTTCTCGGATCAGGTGCTGGCCTCTGTTGCCGGAATCTCCGCCCTGCTCGTGGCGTTTTTCCCGTCGCTGGCCGATTGTATTCCGCCGGAGGGTATGGCGCATTGCGTGCCCCCCGCGGAAACCGTGACGCAAAAGCTGATCGGTGTAAGCGCGTCTTCCTGGGTGCATAATCTTTCGGCGGTGGTCTTTTTCCTGTGCCTCGTCATCTTCTGCCTCGTGCAGTTTCCCAAGACCGAAAGCCGCGTGCGCCCCTATATCTACAAAGCCTGTGGCTACGGCATCCTTGTCGCTCTGGCGGGGATTGCCGGGGCTTTTGCCATGGCGCGCTGGGGCGGAGCGGAGACGTTCGTCAATGTGCATAACCTGATCTTCTGGGGCGAGGCTGCGGGTATCTGGATTTTTGCGCTAGCCTGGCTGACAAAGGGCAAGGCGGATCAGGCGGCGCTTGCGCTTTTGCGCCGTGCTGTGTCCCCGGAAAAATAAAACCCCGCTTGGGAGCGGGGTTTTCAAGGGGCGTACTGAAAAGGCTCAGTTCCAGCAATTCACCAAAACCGTGAGATCGCGCCCGATGCGGACCAGATCGGCATCGGACGTGGTGCTCTCGGACGCGGAAACGGTCACGCCGTGGCCGGACAGGAAGCCCGCGATCTTTTCCATGTCATAGGCAAAGGCCACATCCTCCGGCAGGCTGCGGGCCTGCGCCTCGGGGATAGCGTCTTTCGCGGCGAGCATGCCGATCACCGCGCCGGAGTTGTTCAAAAGCGGGCCGCCCGCCTCGCCCGGAAGCGTGGTCATCGCCAGACGCAAAAGGTCCTCTTCGCCCGACAGCCCCTTGTGCTCGGCCATCAGCCCGTAGTTCAGCGTCGGCGCATCGAGACGACCGGCATAGGCATAGCCCGACACGGAGACCTCGGACTGAAGACGCGGCAGCTGGCTGTCGAACTTCGCCACCGCCAGAGGGGCAAGGGTCTCGACCGGGGTCAAAAGCGCCATGCCGTCCTCGGTCGCGGTCACCGTGGCCTCGTAGCCATCGTCGATGGTGATTCTGGCGCAGGAGGCGACGAGATCGGCGGAGGTTAGAACCGCGCCCTTGTCATCGACGTAAAAGCCGGAGCCGGCCTTGTCCGGGCGGCGAATGTCGAGCCCGGCCAGAAGGTCGATGTCTTGCGCGGCGCCCTCGCCGTAGGCATCAGGCAGTACGCCATCGAGCGTTGCGAAGCTGGTTTTCATCGCGTCGAGTGCCATCTGATGCCGGGTCTCGTCATCCGTCGTCTTCGGCGTCGGCCAGATCAGGGTCCAGCCCTTCACGGTCCCGTTCACCAGACGCGCCTCGGTGTGCGAGGTGATCTCCGTATTGGTGCCGGTGAGGGTGAAGGATTTGCTGTCGCGCGAACGTGGGCCCTCCATGGGTACGATTTCAAGCGTCTGCATGATCTCGTAAAGGCCGCCCAGTGTGGCTTCATCACCGGTCTGCGAGATCAGCAGGACCTGCACGCCGGAGCTGTCCTTCGATTTGTATTTCGCAAATGGCGGCGCGTAGGCGTCGAACCCGACCAGCCCCAAGGGCAGGGACAGCGTGACGCCAGCCACCTCATCGGCTACGGGAGTCAACCCGAGGCTGTCGATCACGGTGCGATAAGCTCCGAGCACCTCTTCGCGTTGCTGCGTGGTCAGGACGCCTGTGACGTCATAGCCCTTGAGCGCTTGCCAGTCGGACATGGCGCGCCGCGTGCCGGGACCGAATGCACCGTCGATGCCGGAGTCATAAACGCCGGCGAATTTGAGCGCGGTCTGAAGCGCCTCGCGGTCTTCGCGGTTGAGCGCACGCTCGGAGGCACGGGCCTCGGCGGGGGTCTCATCGGGAAGCGTGATGGGCATGTTTTCGACTGGCAGATCCTCGGCGGGCATCGCGGTCTCGGTCACTTCGGGAACCGTGACCTCGGTTGCAACATCCGGCGTTGTCGCCGTGGGCAGGGTCGAAAGCGTCGCCCCCACCGGCCAGAACGGCTGGCGATACTGGGTGCCGTCGGTCAGGTAGCTATCGCTGGGGATCATTCCCTGCGCGCGGAGCGTCAGACGGGCGGCCTCGGCTTCCGCCTCGGTCGCGTAGGGGCCGAGTGCGATGGCATTCCACCGTCCCGGAAGTTCGAAACCCACCACATTCGGCAGACGCCCGGCATAGCCGCGGGCGGCCTCGGTTGCCTCTGTCAGGGAGGGTTGCGCTTCGATCTGAATCCATTGTTCGGCGTACAAGGCCGTGGTGAGCAACAGTGTGGCGGCGAGCCCCAGCGGGGCAGCGGCGAGAGACCTTTTCATGAAAACCCTTTACGTTCCTGCGGACCCTTTGGCCCTTATATTGTGGTTTAAGAAAACAGGTTTGACGTGAAGGTCAACATGCTGTGGAGAGGCATGGGCGCAAATGGCGGGCTTGTGATGTAAAACTGCCGGGAAATCGGCCTTGGCGGACCGGTGCGGGTTGCCTTGTCATTGACGCCCCCGCCGGGCCCCGCTAGGGATGTGCCCGCGTTTGATCAGCAGAATTGGCGAAAGAACCCATGTCCCTGTCCCCCTCCGAGAGTGTCGAGAAACCGCGGTCTTTTCAGGAGATCATCCTGAGGCTCCAGAGCTATTGGGCCTCGCGAGGTTGCGCTATTTTACAGCCCTATGACATGGAAGTGGGCGCGGGAACATTCCACCCGGCCACGACGCTGCGTTCGCTGGGTTCGACCGCCTGGGCCGCCGCCTATGTTCAGCCTTCGCGCCGTCCCACCGACGGGCGCTATGGCGAGAACCCGAACCGGTTACAGCATTACTATCAGTATCAGGTGCTGATCAAACCGTCGCCGCCGGATTTGCAGGACCTGTACCTCGGCTCCCTGAAAGCCATCGGCATCGACACCGATCTGCATGACATCCGTTTCGTTGAAGACGACTGGGAAAGCCCCACTCTGGGGGCCTGGGGGCTTGGCTGGGAGGTCTGGTGCGACGGGATGGAAGTCAGCCAGTTCACCTATTTCCAGCAGGTCGGGGGCCATGATTGCAAACCGGTCTCGGGTGAGCTGACCTACGGGCTTGAGCGTCTGGCGATGTATGTGTTGGGGATCGACCACGTTATGGACATGCCGTTTAACGATCCGCAATCGCCGATCCCGCTGACTTATGGCGATGTCTTCAAACAGACCGAGGAAGAATATTCCCGGCACAATTTCGACGCCGCCAACACCGAAATGCTCCTGAAGCATTTCGAAGAGGCGGAGGCGGAATGCCACGCGCTTCTGGACAATCCGGCGGAAGATCCGAAAACCGGCAAGCGTATCATCATGGTCCACCCGGCCTATGACCAATGCATCAAAGCTTCGCACCTGTTCAACCTTTTGGACGCGCGCGGCGTGATCTCGGTGACCGAGCGTCAGGCCTATATCGGACGGGTGCGCACGTTGGCCAAGGCCTGTGCCGACGCCTTCGTGCAGACCACGGCGGGTGGTTGGATGCCCGAGGCGCAGAGCGCATGAACGGCAAGCTGATCGCAGGGTTTATCGTGGTGCTCGCACTCGTTTTCGGCGCTGGCCTCTATTACACGCAGGTCTATGCCTATTACGACCGGCTGGACGCCTCTGCGCCCGCCGCCACGATCCATGCGACCAGCTTTGCGGGACTGCCTGAGGACATCATCGCCGAGAATTTCGAAGGTATCGACGCCGACACCTCACCGATCAAGTTCCGCGCCTGTTTTACCACGCCGCTTTCCGTGGCGATGATGACCGAAACCTTCCAGCCCTACGACCGCCCCGCGCCGCTGATCGCGCCCTCGTGGTTTTCGTGTTTTGATGCCAAACGCATCGGTGCCGATCTTGAGGCGGGGCTGGCCATCGCCTTTATGGGCGAAGAGAATATCACCTATGGCATCGACCGTGTGATTGCCGTCTATCCGGACGGGCGCGGCTATGCCTGGAACCAGATCAACCGTTGCGGGGCGGCCGTATTCGACGGCGATCCCGCGCCTGCGGGCTGTCCGCCCGCCCCTGAAGGAAACTGACCCATGGCTGACTTGCTGATCGAGCTTTTCTCCGAAGAAATCCCGGCCCGGATGCAGAAACGTGCCTCCGAGGACCTGAAATCTCTGGTGACGAACGGTCTCGTCGAGGCCGGTCTGACCTATGCCTCTGCGGGCGCTTTTGCCACGCCCCGCCGTCTGGCTTTGTCGATTGAGGGGCTATTGGACGCGTCCCCGACCACGGTCGAGGAACGCAAGGGCCCGCGCGTCGATGCGCCCGAAAAAGCGCTGGAGGGTTTCCTGCGTGGGGCAGGGGTAACGAAAGACGAGCTTGAGATTCGTGACGAGAAAAAAGGTCAGGTCTATTTTGCCAAGATCACTAAACCCGGTCGTCCGGCGTCGGAGATCGTGGCCGAGGTACTGGAAGCGACCGTGCGCAATTTCCCTTGGCCAAAGTCGATGCGCTGGGGCGCGGGAAGCCTCAAATGGGTGCGTCCGTTGCATTCGATTGTCTGTCTGATGAGCCGCGAAGACGGGGCCGAAGTGGTGCCGCTTGAGATCGACGGCATCACCTCCAGGAACACTGTCTGGGGCCACCGTTTCATGTCCTCGGGCAGTTTCAAGGTAACCTCTTTCGACGATTACGTCGCGAAACTGAAACAGAATTTCGTCATTCTCGACCCGCAAGAGCGCGCCGATCACATCTGGCACGATGCGACCAATCAGGCCTTTGCGCAGGGATTGGAAGTCGTTGAGGACAAAGGGCTTTTGGCCGAAGTCGCCGGCCTCGTGGAATGGCCGGTGGTGTTGATGGGGGAGATCGGGGCGGATTTCCTCGACCTGCCGCCCGAGGTGCTCCAGACCTCGATGAAAGAGCATCAGAAATTCTTTTCTGTCCGCAATCCGAAGACAGGGCGGATCGAGAAATTCGTAACCGTCGCCAACCGTGAAACCGCCGACAATGGCACAACCATTCTGGCGG
The DNA here is from genome assembly GCF_003050785.1 of Celeribacter persicus. Lineage (GTDB taxonomy): Bacteria > Pseudomonadota > Alphaproteobacteria > Rhodobacterales > Rhodobacteraceae > Celeribacter > Celeribacter persicus. The sequence continues at coordinate 112,740 of NZ_QAOH01000006.1, read as the reverse complement.
GAAACCAGAAAGTGCTTTCCGCGCGGTTGTCCGATGCGAAATTCTTCTGGGAAAACGATGTGCGCACGGTGGAGCGGGAAGGGCTCGAAGCCATGGCCGCCCCGCTCGCCAACGTGACCTTCCACAACAAGCTCGGGTCGCAGGGCGCGCGCATCGCCCGGATCGCTCAACTGGCCCATGACATTGCGCCCATCGTCGGTGCGAAAAGGCACGAGGCGGAACTGGCTGCGAAAGTTGCCAAGGCCGACCTGTCCTCGGAGATGGTCTACGAATTCCCCGAACTGCAAGGCATCATGGGCCGTTATTATGCCAAGATCGCCGGGTTGTCCGATGCTGTGGCCGATGCCTGCCGTGACCACTATTCGCCGCTCGGGCCCTCCGACGATGTGCCGACCGATCCGGTGTCTGTGGCCGTCGCACTGGCCGACAAGCTCGACACGCTGACCGGCTTCTGGGCCATCGACGAGAAACCCACCGGTTCGAAAGACCCGTTTGCGCTGCGCCGCGCAGCTCTGGGTGTGATCCGTCTTCTGATCACCAACGACGTGCGCATGAGCCTTGATCGCTTCATCGACGCCCAGCTTCTGTTGCACAAGATCGCTGCGGCGGATGAAAATGACGGTGTTATCGACACGCTGAAAGAAATCCTCGATGAGATCGCCGAACACGGTGTCTTCGGTGCGGCGTTCGACGCGATTTCCGACAAACTCTCGGATGACGAGAAAGACGCGGTGAAATCCGTGGCGGGGGCGGTGCCGGACACCTCCGACGATCTCTTGTCCTTCTTCCATGATCGCTTGAAAGTCTTCCTGCGTGACGAGGGCATTCGTCACGACGTGATCGACGCCTGTCTCGCGATGCCGGGCAATGACGATATCACGCTTCTGGTGAAACGCGCTCGCGCGTTGCAGGCGATGCTCGACACGGAAGACGGCACCAACCTGATCCAAGGCTTCAAACGCGCCAATAACATCCTGACGCAGGCCGAAGAGAAGGACGGTGTCGAATACAGCTTTGGCCCGGACGTCAAATTCGCAGAGACCGACGAGGAGAAAGCACTGTTTGCCGCGCTCGATGCCGCGTCTGATGCGATCAAACCGGCGATGAAGGATGAGGATTTTACCGCTGCCATGTCCGCCATGGCCGATATGCGCCCCGCGGTCGATGCTTTCTTCGAGGCAGTGCAAATCAACACCGACAACGACATCGTGCGGCGCAACCGGCTCAATCTTCTGGGCCGGATTCGCGAGATTTGCCTGTCGGTGGCCGATCTGACGCGGGTGGAGAGCTGATCCGTCCCCGTTGCCGGGATCGTTTTCCGGCAACGGTTTCTCACCAATTCTCTGTGCCGTTACGGTTAACGGTTGCGCTCACGTCCCCATGAGGCGTAGCGTGCCGCCAAAGGGGAGGTGCCGCAGTGCAGCAAGAGAGCGACATCCTCGGGTTCACCCGCATCCGCCGCGTCGCTCCGATCGCGGTCAATACCCATGGCGGTCGGGCAAAATGCTTGCAACGACTGATCCGTCTCGACCTGCCTGTGCCCGAAACCGTTGCCCTGTCTTTTGACGCCGTGCATCGTCTGGCGGAAGGGCAGGCTTTCGACATGAAGGCCCTTTTGCGCGTCTTCGGCGATGCGCCCCTGCTGTCCGTGCGGCCCTCGTCCGAGGACCCGGACTGGGGCGGGCCCGGCGCGATCCTCAATATCGGCATGAATGACGCCCGTCATGCGGAACTGACTGACAGTCACGGGGCAGAGGCGGCGGACGCGCTTTATCTTCGATTTGTGCAAGCTTTCGCGGTGCATGTGGAGCGACTCGATCCCGAATTGTTCGAATTCGATACGTCTGTCCCGGTGCAGGAGGCGCTGAAATCGGCGCTGGCCGCAAATGAGGATGAGACCGGCGATCCGTTCCCGCAAGACCCGGCACATCAGCTCGGACAGGTGCTGCGTTCCATGGCGCGCGCCTGGGAGGGCACCACGGCGCGTCTCCTGCGTCAGGCCAAAGGGGCGCCCGCAGATGCCGGCCTCGGGCTGATCGTGCAGAGCATGGCACTGGGGCTCGGACCGGGCGAGAGCGGGGCCGGGGTGGTGCAACTCGTCGATGAGCAGACCGGCGCACCTCTGGTCAAAGGACGTTACATGCGGCAGGCACAGGGGCGTGCGGCGGTCACTGCGGGCGCGGGCAAGGATGTGCTTTACCTTTCCAAGGATGAGCGAGGCGGTTCTCTGGAAGAGGCGCAGCCGGAGCTGTTCGCCAAACTCGTGGAGATGACGCGGCTCTGCCGGGTGCGTTTGCGCGAAGAGATGCAGGTGGAATTCACCATTTCCGAAGGCAAGCTCTACGTGCTCGACGCTGTGCGGGTGCCGCGCTCGTCCCGCGCCGCTCTGCGCATCGCCGTGCAACTGGCCGAGGATGGGATCATTCCGCGTGAGGAGGCGATCTTGCGCATTCCCGCCCGCTCGCTTACCGAATTGCTGCACCAGCAGGTCGATCCCAAGGACAAGCGCGATGTGCTGGCCAAGGGGATTGCGGCCTCGCCCGGCGGGGCGGTCGGGCGGATCGTGTTCAACTCCAGCGTGGCCCAGACCTATGAGGCGCGCGGCGAGCCCTGCATTCTCGTGCGGCGCGAAACCACGCCAGAGGACATTCGCGGCATGCATTCCTCTGTCGGCATTCTGACAGAGCGTGGTGGCGTGACCTCGCACGCGGCGGTGATCGCACGGGGCATCGGTATGCCCTGTGTCGTGGGGGCCTCGATCCGGATCAATACTCGCGAGCGCACGCTGACGCTCGGAGACGGTCGCAAGCTTGAGGAAGGCGATGTGATTACGCTCGACGGCTCTGCGGGCGAGGCGTTGCTGGGGGCGGTACGACTGCTGCCGCCGGTCAAGGATCAGTGGTATCTTCAACTGATGGACTGGGCGGATGCAATCCGCGACATCGGGGTGCGCGCCAATGCCGACACGCCGTCGGATGCCGCCGTCGCGCGCAATTTCAAGGCGCAGGGCATCGGGCTGTGCCGCACTGAGCATATGTTCTTCGAAGGGGACCGTCTGACCGTGATGCGGGAGATGATCTTTGCCGCAAAGCACGAGGATAGAGCAGAGGCTATTGCGCGATTGCTTCCCATGCAAAGATCTGACTTTATTGAGCTTTTCCGCATCATGGAAGGCCTGCCGGTTTGCATTCGCCTGTTCGATCCGCCGTTGCACGAATTCCTGCCTTCGGATCGCGAAGGGGCCAAGGAACTCGCCGAGGCGCTCGATCTGCCGCTCTCGGATGTGACGCGTCGGATCGACTGGCTGTCGGAATTCAACCCGATGCTCGGCATGCGGGGGGTGCGTCTCGGTATCACCTTCCCCGAGATTTACGAGATGCAGGCCCGCGCGATTTTCGAGGCTACCATCGAGGCCAGCAAACACGGTGCGCCGGTGGTGCCGGAGATCATGATCCCGCTGGTGTCTGCGAAACGCGAGGTCGAACTGGTCAAGACCCAGATCGACGGGGTCGCGGCAGCGGTGCGCAACGAGACCGGGGCGGAGTTCACCTATCGGCTCGGCGTCATGGTCGAAACCCCGCGCGCGGCTCTGCGTGCAGGAGACATCGCCCAGAACGCCGCCTTCCTGTCCTTCGGGACGAACGACCTGACGCAGATGGCTTACGGTCTGTCGAGGGACGATGCCGGACGTTTCATGAATGCCTATGTGCAACAGGGCGTGTTCCCCGAAGATCCGTTCCATACGCTCGATTTCGAGGGCGTCGGCGAACTGCTCAAGATCGGCGCCGAACGCGGTCGCAAGGTGCGCCCGGAGCTGACCGTGGCAGTCTGTGGCGAGCATGGCGGCAACCCCGAATCAATCGCCTTTTGCCGTGCGGCGGGCTTTGATTACGTGTCCTGTTCGCCCTTCCGGGTGCCTGTGGCCCGCCTTGCCGCGGCGCAGCTTGCTGCCATAGATGCAAAATAATCACAGTCTTTTGACAAAGGGCTGAAAATAAAGGCGAAGCACCGCCGATTTCGGGCGGTTTGAAGGCTGGTTTTCGCCTTTCTCTTGACGCTTCGAAAATCGCCCGGACCACCTCGGGGTGGACCTTTTGGCGTTTTCCCCCTATGTCCGCCCGTCGAAACCACCCGTGAGGCCCCGCTTTCGGGGCGCAATGGAGGGATAACCCTTATGACACTCTCAGCTCGGCTCAAGGCGTTCGCGCTTCTGGCCTCGCTCGGCTTTTGTACGCTGACCGGCGCGGCTCAGGCCGATGTGACGGTGAGCCATTCGAACGATCCGAACCCGGTGCTCGGCATGGAACTCAACGCGCTTTTGGATCAGGAACGTGACGGTCTCGAAAATGCGGGCACGGATGCGATCGAGCGCCTTCTGCAAAGCTTCAAGCCGAAATCGTCCGCTCCGAAAGCGCTCGAATACACCAAGGCCTTCCTTGACAGCCGCCCAACCGCCAACGGGGGCACAGAATGGCAATGCCTCTCCGAGGCGCTTTATTTCGAAGCACGCGGTGAAAGTGTCAAAGGCCAGTTCGCCGTGGCCGAGGTGATCCTCAACCGCGTGTCCTCCCCCGCCTTCCCGAACACGGTGTGCGGCGTGGTGCATCAGGGCACCGGGAAGAAATACCAGTGCCAGTTCACCTACACCTGCGACGGCTATTCCGACGTGGTGCGTGAAAAGGCTGCCTACGAGCAGGTCGCCAAGGTTGCCCGTCTCATGCTCGATGGGGCGCCGCGCAGCCTGACCCAGGGCGCGACCCATTATCATACCCGCGCTGTGAGCCCTCGTTGGGCGCGTACATTCGCCAAGACGGCGCAGATCGGCGTTCACATGTTCTACCGGATGCCGCAGGCTTAACGCACGAACTCACGGAATTGTTTCAGGCCCCGCCCGTAAAACGGCGGGGTTTTGCCGTTTCATGGGCAAGGCCCTGCGGCGGGCGATTGGGCCTTGGCCCGGTTGCGGCAAAGCGGTAGCAAGGGCCAAACTTGCAAAAGGGACCGTCAATGTCCGAAATTCGACAGGCTTTCGAGCACCCCGAGGCCCGCGCACTGGCGACATCCGACGCGGTGCCGCTCGACCGCATTTCGCTGCGCGATCATGTGGTAGATGTGGAAATCGGTGCGTTTCAGGCCGAACGTGGTGTGCGTCAGCGGGTGTCCTTCAACATCGTGGTGGAATTGACGCCGGTCTCCGGGCCGATTGACGACGATGTGGACCGCATCCTGTCCTATGACCGACTCACAGAGGCGATCCATACGGAGCTTGCTGCTGAACGTCTCAATCTGCTCGAAACCCTCGCCGAACGGATCGCCGAGCGTATCCTGACCGAGCCGCGTGCCTTCCGGGTGTTCGTGCGGATCGAAAAGCTCGACCGGGGGCCCGGCGCTCTGGGCGTCGAGATCGTGCGCAGCGCCGATCAGGTCGGGCGCGCCGTGGCGATGGAAGCCCCGGTGCCGCATCCGCTGATCGTGCATCTCGGGGCGGAGGCCTTGGCGAGTGCGCAGCTCCCCAAATGGATCGACACGCTGGCGGCCGATCCGCGTCCGGTGATCCTCACGGTCGGACTGCCTTCGGGCGACTGGCCGAAGGCGGCGCATAAGGCGGCGCAGCGGCGGATCGACCTATTGGCGATGGAACAGAACGCTTGGGTTCTGGCCGGGCGGGACGCGCGCTGTGTCGTGCGGGCGAGCCGGACCGAGCTCGATTGGGCGATGAAACAGGGGCAGATTTCAGTCTGGGCGCCGTCGAAACTCGTGCTCGATGCGGTGCATGGGCCGAAGGGCGGCATCGCGGAAATGGTTGCGTGGCTGGCGCAGGAGTTGTCCGCGACCAAGGTTCTGAGCCTTGGCTCGGTGTTGATCGAGGGCGCAGAGACCTGCGATCCCGACGGTGCGGTGGAGCTGTCCTGACATGGCGCAGGCGTTTTATGACAGGCCGATCCCAAGCTGCGATCCGGCCCGTCCGGAGGGAGCGCTGACACTTGCGGGGGGCTGGTGCTGGTTCACCCATGTGGAACGGTTGCGCCGGGATGAGCCGCCCGAGATTCTGCCGGTTTCCAATCTGTCGGAGGAGGCGCGCACGCGTCTGACTGCGCGGCGTGCGCCCCTTGCAGGGCTCGATCTGGGTCAGCCTTCGGTGATGAGCATTCTCAACGTCACGCCTGACAGTTTCTCCGATGGCGGCAAGTTCAACCGTCCCGAAGTGGCACTGGCGCAGGTGCAGGAGATGCTTGCGGCGGGTGTCGATATTATCGACATCGGCGGCGAAAGCACGCGTCCGGGCGCGGATTACGTTCCCGTTGAGGAGGAGATTGTCCGCACTACGCCAGTGATTGAAGCGATCCGGGCACAAAGCACTGTGCCGATTTCCATCGACACGCGCAAAGGCCAGGTGGCGCAGGCGGCGCTGAAAGCCGGGGCGAGCCTCGTCAATGACGTCTACGCCTTCACCCACGACCCGGATCTGGCGCGGGTGAGTGCCGAGGCCAGCGCGCCGGTCTGTCTCATGCATGCGCAGGGCGATCCCGAGGTGATGCAGGACGATCCGCACTACGACAACGTACTGCTCGATGTGTACGATTTTCTTGAAGATCGGATCGAAGTGGCCGAGGTGGCGGGCATTCCGCGAGCGCAAATCCTCGTCGATCCCGGTATCGGCTTTGGCAAGACTGTGGCGCATAATCTGGCGCTTCTGGAGCGGATTTCTCTGTTCCATGGTCTTGGTTGTGGCATCCTTCTGGGCGTATCGCGCAAGGGCTTCATCGGCAAGATCGGCAGGGCCCCCGTGGCGCAGGATCGCGCGCCGGGCACGATGGCGGTGACGCTGGCGGCGCTCGGGCAGGGCATTCAGATTCACCGTGTGCATGATTTCAAAGAGACGAAACAGGCGCTTGCCCTTTGGCAGGCGGCGACAGGTGTGGGAGATGGGTATGTCTCGTAAGTTTTTTGGTACGGACGGGGTGCGCGGGCGCGCAAACAGCCATCCGATGACTGCCGAAATGGCGTTGAAACTCGGAGCTGCCGCCGGGCGCTATTTCCGCCGCGACGGCTCGCGCGAGCACCGGGTGGTGATCGGCAAGGACACGCGGCTGTCGGGTTACATGTTCGAAACCGCGATGACGGCGGGGTTTACCTCGACCGGCATGAACGTCTTTCTCCTTGGGCCGGTTCCGACGCCTGCGGTCGGGATGCTGACCACGTCGATGCGTGCAGATGTCGGCGTGATGATTTCCGCCTCGCACAACCCCGCCGAGGATAACGGTATCAAGTTCTTCGGCCCCGACGGGTTCAAGCTCTCCGATGAGGCGGAAAGCGAGATCGAGCGGCTGATGGAGGAGGGTGTCGAGCCCGCGCAGGCCAGCAATATCGGGCGCGCCAAACGCATCGACGACGGGCGGTTCCGGTACAATGAGCGGGTGAAATCGACCCTGCCGCGCGGGATGAGCCTTCAGGGGCTGAAGGTGGTGATCGACTGCGCCAATGGCGCAGCTTATCGCACGGCGCCTGAGGTGCTTTGGGAACTGGGCGCGGAGGTGATCGCGGTCGGTACCGCGCCGAACGGCAAGAATATCAACGATCATTGCGGGTCGACCTATGTCCAGACCGCCGCCGAGGCCGTGGTGGCTCATGGCGCGGATGTCGGCATCTGCCTCGATGGCGATGCGGATCGGGTGATGATCCTCGACGAACGGGGGCAGGTCGCCGATGGCGATCAGCTCATGGGGTTGATGGCGAAAAGCTGGGCCGATCAGGGACGGCTTGCGGGCGGGGCCCTGGTCGCCACCGTGATGTCGAACCTTGGGCTTGAGCGGTTTCTGGAGGCCGAAGGGCTGCGACTTGAGCGCACCGCCGTGGGTGATCGCTATGTGGTCGAGCGGATGCGTCAGGGCGGGTTCAATCTCGGTGGCGAGCAATCCGGCCATATCGTGATGACCGACTATGCGACCACCGGAGATGGGTTGTTGGCAGGGCTTCAATTCCTCGCGGCCATGGTCGAGACCGGCAGGAAAGCATCCGATCTGGCGCAGGTGTTCGAGCCGGTGCCGCAGCTTTTGAAGAATGTGCGTTACGGCACCGGGCAAAATCCGCTGGAGGAGGCGCAGGTGCAGGCCGCCATCGCCGATGCGGAGGCGAAGCTCTCCGGCAACGGTCGACTTCTGATCCGCAAATCCGGGACCGAACCGCTTATTCGCGTGATGGCGGAAAGCGTGGACGAGGCGATCCTTAACGCGGCGGTGGACAATGTGGTCGAGGCCGTTCAGGCGGCGACGCAATAACGGCGATTGTTCGAAAAGGACAAGAAAGGCGGCTGAGATGGCCGCCTTTTGCTTTTTACGACAGGATTTGTGCGCGTTCAGCGCCCGAGCGGAATGATGAAACCGGTCGAGATCACGCCATAAACCCCATCGTCATACCCGGTCGCGACATTCAGGAAGAGGGATTTGTAGCTCACTTGCAGGGAGGGGGCAAAACCGGTGTAGCCATCGCCAAAGGAATGGATATAGGCACCGACGATCCCGGCCTGTGCATGCGCACCGATATCCCACATTTTGGCGGCGGAGAGGTGCAGCGAGGTGTCCGAGCGGCTGTCGCGGTAGGCGCCGACCGTGTAGTTCAGCCCATAGGCGCGCTCCGCCCATGTGAACATCAGACCCGGATTGAATTCGTTGAAATCGTCCCCTTCCTCGTCGCCCCAGTCGCCGTAATGATGCGAGGCCAGCGGGATAACGGCGTAATCGGGGGCCAGCCCGTCGGCGAAGGCCGGGGCGGCGGAGAGGAGAAGGGCGGCGAGGAAAGGTTTGATTTGCATCGGTCTCGTGAAATTTGGGCCTGTTTCCGGTGTTTTACACTAGGATCGGAGCCGAATTAAGGCTGTGTTAAGGCTTTTGCGAGATCAGGACCCGCCGGTGAATGGCGTATAGGCCAAGGACATGGCGGCGTTCATCAGGGTCCAGATCACGCCGGCGATCTTCCAGCCCTTGCCTGCATTGCCCTTGGGCTTGGCGAGCCAGACTGCGCGGGCGACGAACAACAAATAGATGCCGAAGAGGATGAACACGACGGGGATCAGCCCGTAAAGCGGCGGGATCGCGATCAGGAGCACATAGACCGGCACGAAAAACAGCGCGGCAAGGTAATTGCCCGCCCAGAACGTATCGCCCAGACCTTCGCGCCCGGCCAGAAGGCTTTTCCAGAAGTCGAGGGTGAACATACGGGCGCGTTCGGCCTCAATCTCACTCTCGTTCGCGGGCGTGAGGTCGGCGGGGATGTGGTCGTCATGTTCGGGCTTGGTCATCACGGACTCCTTTGTACGCCATCTGCTCACGATTGCTGCTTGGCTGCAAGTCAGAGCTGCGCGAAAATCCGACGCACAATGGGGCGTAGGGAGGGCCATTGCGAAATCATCACGCCGCCCAGAATCAAGGCCAGCGCAAGGATCAGTGTGGGCGGCAGCGGCTCGCTGAGTATCCACGCGCCCAAAATCACGGACCAGAGCGGCACCTGATAATTCACCAGCGTCATGAAGGTCGGTCCGGCGGAGCGGATCACCAGTACGCGCAGTTGATTCATCGCGGCAGTGGAGACGACGCCGAGGAAGATCAGCGCGACAAAGGCCTTGAGCGGCGGCAGCCCGGGGAGACCTTCGGCGGCAAGGGAGAAGGGCAGGGTGATCAGCGCCCCGCTGGCCATCATGATCGTGGTGAGCGCGGTCGGGTTGATGGGTGGCAGGCGGCGGATGGTGATCGAATTGAGCGCGTAGCAAAACGCGACGGTGAGGCAGGCCATCCGCCCCCAGAATTCGAGATCCGCGCCTGAACTATGGAGTGCATCCTGCCCGACCAGAAGGAAAACGCCCAGAAAACCAAGTGCCACACCGATGACGGAGCGGATTGTCAAACGCTCACCTGCCACCATGAAATGCGCCATTGGCAACACGACCAGAGGCACGGCGGCCATGGAGGTCCCGGCGAAACCGGAGGTCACGTATTGCTGGCCCCAGTTCAGGAATAGGAACGGTACGCCGGAGGAAATCGCCCCGGCCCAGATCAGCGCCATGGGATGCGGTTTGTTGTCCGGCTCTGTGCCCATTCTGAACCCGTCTACGCCCCAGAAGGCGGCCATGACAAGCGCCGCGATGGTTAGCCGGAAGGTGGCGAGCCAGAAGGGCGAGATGCCGGTGAGGGCAATCTCGATCACCATAAAGGTGGAGCCCCAGACAAAGCCGAGGATGCCGACCATGATCCAGGAGGCGGGGGTGATATTGGGAAGCGGGGAGATGTCAGTCTTCATAGGGAGAGCCGGAGGGGATGCCATTTGTGGTAGTGTGTGTGCGGGTCGTGATATTGGCGCCGCTGCGGGTGAATCTCAGGATGCGGTCGTGATCGGGATAGGTGACTGTATCTCCCGCAGAACGCGTGCCGATCACCAAAGCGTTTCGCGAAAGACCTGAATCACAGATTTTCGGGAAACGTGGCGTAACGTTTTGATGTGGCGGGCCTTTCGCAATCAACTCGTATCTCAAGTTTATTGCGAAAGGCTTTAGATAACGGGCTTCATCGGGACCGTTATTACGCAGACAATGACCACGGGCCACGCCAGCCTTGAAGGTTGCGGCTTCTCCCGCGCTGAGCGGATAGGTTTCATCTCCCTCCGTGACGATGACCTCGCCCGCGATCATATAGACCATCTCGTCCTCTCCTTCATGCCAGTGTTTGAGTGCGGAGGCGGAGCCCGGTGGCAGAATTTCGAGAAAGGCACCGAATTGCGTCAACTCTCCGCTGTCGCTGAACAGCAGGGCCTCATAGGGACCGCAGGCGGCGGAGTGACCGCTGTCGGTGCGGACGGTTTGTGGGGTAAATTTCGGCATGACCACCTCTTTGACATGAAAAGGCCCCGACGCATGCGCCGGGGCCTTTCGTCTCGGATGAGGTAGCGCTTAGTTGCGCTCTTTGTCCACCATCTTGCCAGCGGTGATCCACGGCATCATGCCGCGCAGTTTTGCCCCGGTTTCCTCGATGAGGTGCTCGTCATTGGCGCGACGGGACGCTTTGATCGTCGGCTGGCCGACGGCGTTCTCCAGCATGAAGTCACGTACGAATTTGCCGGCCTGAATGTCGGAGAGAACCTCTTTCATCGCCTTCTTGGTCTGATCGTAGGGCAGAATGCGCGGGCCGGTGACGTACTGGCCGTACTCGGCGGTGTTGGAGATGGAGTAATCCATGTTTGCGATGCCGCCTTCGTAGATCAGGTCCACGATCAGTTTCACCTCGTGCAGACATTCGAAATAGGCCATTTCCGGGGCATAACCGGCTTCGACGAGGGTCTCAAACCCGCAACGGATCAGTTCGACGAGACCGCCGCAAAGCACGGCCTGTTCGCCGAAGAGGTCGGTTTCACACTCTTCGCGGAAGTTGGTCTCGATGATGCCGGAGCGGCCGCCACCGATGGCGGAGCAATAAGACAGGCCGATTTCGAGCGCCTTGCCGGTGGCGTCGTTGTTCACGGCCACGAGGCAGGGCACGCCGCCGCCTTTGGTGTATTCGCCGCGCACGGTGTGGCCCGGACCTTTCGGCGCCATCATGATTACGTCGACGCCCGGCTTCGGCTCGATGAGACCGAAATGCACGTTCAGGCCGTGGGCGAAGGCAATCGCGGCGCCTTCTTTCAGGTTGTCGTGGACGTATTTCTTGTAGGTTTCGGCCTGAAGTTCGTCGGGCATGGTGAACATGATCACGTCACACCAGGCGGCGGCTTCGGCGATGCCCATCACGGTGAGGCCTTCGGCTTCGGCTTTCTTGGCCGAGGGCGAGCCTTCGCGCAGCGCGACGACAAGGTTTTTCGCACCGGAATCGCGCAGGTTCAGCGCGTGGGCGTGGCCTTGCGAACCATAGCCCAGAATGGCGACTTTTTTGTCCTTGATGATGTTCACATCGCAATCGCGATCGTAATAAACGCGCATTTGGCATTCCTTCTCGTTTGTATTGAGAGGAAAATACGCGTCATTCCAGGATGTGGGGTGCATAATGTCGCTATTATGGATTTATATGTGCGCAATCATGCTTTATTTTTCTATTTTGTGAATAAATCATTCTTTCGTTTTGGTTGGGTGCGCCGATTTAGATTCGACCCGTGAAATAAATTTGGTGCCGTGAAGCCGGGCTCGGGGCAAGCTTGAGCGCGGTCGCTTCGGAAACCGTGATTTCCGGGCGGCTCAAGGTCGCTGCATCGGGTAACGCGTCGCCAAAAATCTCATAGAGTTCATTCCGTGCAGCGTCGTCGAGTGCGCTCATGGCCATTGGACCCGTAAAAAGGCTTTCCGTCGCGATGCCTTCGGAGAAAATGATTTCATGCCCGCTGAGCAGGATGTGGAAATATGTGACGCGATGACAGGGGCTGCGGCGGATGGATATGTCATTTACCAGCGCTTTCGCCGGAGCGAACACACTCTCTTCGCCAAACAAAAGCTCGATATCAGCGCCATGCAGGAGGAAGCGGTGATTTGGCGAGACTTTCAGAGCGTTACGGTTTCCGAGGGCTTCTGCCTCGATCTGAATGGGGGCGAGTTTGCTGCGACCGTCTACGGTACTATGCCCGATCCATAAAATGGGACGGGGACCGTGATCCAGTGTGGAGACAAGATCGCCAACTTTCAGATATTGGATCGGAACCTCACCATTGGGGGTTTCTATCTTCGTTCCGGCGGCAAAACAGGGAACGGTCGGGGTGGGGTCAAGGTTGGGGCCCGTAGACTGATAGGTGGAATTGCCCTGCACATATGTCAGCGTAACCCCGGCTGGCGGTTGGGCCCCGTCGAATGCAACGCCGACGATTTCGGTATTGTAACCGGTCGTGATCGAAATGCCGACCAGCGTATATGTTTCGCCGTCTGACCCGAGCAGTTCCACGCTGTATTCGCTTTCAACCGTAACAGGGGATGGGTAGCCCCATCTCACAGTCCCCTCGCTCGGCGAATATGTCGTGCCGTTCAGTGTCGTTTCTTCAAGCAGGGTCTGGTCCGTGACGGAGCTGCCGGAATACGGGTCGTCCTGTAACAAGCCATCGGCGTCATTGTAAACGATTGCAGTTGTCGTTTCCGGCAATGTCAGAACGAGATCGTTCGGCTTTTCCCAACTGAATGCATCGCCCCACAGGGCTTTTTCAAGAACACTGGGGACGGCTACACCGTTTGTCGTGGTTACGGAGATCGCACTGACCTCGTAAACATAGAGGGTTGTTTCGCTCATGTCGGTATGCGCTTCTTTGTTTCTGCCTCAAGTTTTTTGGTTAACCATACCATGTCTTTTTGCTTTTCGCGAAATGAATTCCCGATATGAGAAACGCTTTGGCTTCTTTATGCCATGGCCGGCGTGGTGCTCTTTCGGGGGGGCGGCTGTTCAGGAGTATGATTTTTTGTATAAATCTCTTCTTGGCTTATTTATTATGCAGAAATAACGGAATTTTCGGGGGCTTTATGGTAGATGATGCGGATCGACGCCTGTTAAGGCAATTGCAGGCCGCTCCAGATGCGTCTGTTTCATTACTGGCGGAGCGTGCGGGCATGACACAGTCGACATATATTCGGCGTCTTGAGCGTTTGCGCAAAACCGGGATCGTGAAAACGATCCGCGAAGAGGTCGACTGGCGCGCGCTCGGTTATGCGGTGGAAGTCAGTCTGCGGATCACACTCGACAAGACCGAACCGCGTGCCTTTGACGAATTCATTGCGAGCGCCCGCGAGGTGCCCGAGGTGATCAGCATCGGGACGTTTCTCGGTCGGGTGGATGCACGGCTTCTGGTGATTGCGCGGAATATGGCGGATTACCAACGGATTTACCGCGACAAAATTCTGACCCTGCCACACATGACCGATATCGAGGCGCTGATGCAGGTGGCGACGATCAAGGACAGCCAGTCGGTGCCACTATGATCGAGCTTGACGACATCGACCGCAAGATCATCCGCGCGCTGTGCGAGGATGCCACGCAATCGGCGGGGGCCTTGGGGCGGGATCTCGGCCTCAGTCAACCGGCCACATGGCGCAGGATCAAGAGGTTGCGAGAGGCGGGGGTGTTCGGGCCGCGCCGGGTCGATCTCGATCTTGAAGCGCTGGGGTTCGGGGTGACCGTCTTCTTGGGGGTGAAGCTTGCCACCAAAGGCCGGGTCAGCCTTGAGGATTTCGAACGCGCGGTGCGGGCGATCCCGGAGGTGCAGACGGTGCAGCATGTCCTTGGCCTGTTCGATTATCGACTGCGCGTCGTGGCGCAGGACTTGCCGGATTTCGAGCGTGTGTTGCGGCGGCGGATCATGACGCTTCCGGGCGTGGGGAACGTGGAGGCGAACGTCGTGCTCTCCGAAGAACGTCGTCCCGGACCGCTCTAAGTACGCGGATCGGCGCGTTTGGTTCCATCACGTTCATTTGACGTCTTCGGGCGACTGAAATGCCGCGCTGCCGCGTTTGTCTGTCAAAGCAAACGATCAGGAGACATCCGATGACGCACAGCCACGATCATAGCCATGACCATGGATTCAAACATGACCTTCCGAAACTTCTGGGCCGCCGCCGTTTTCTGGGCGTGATGGGCGGTTTGGGCCTCGCTTCTGCTTCCGGTCTGCCTGCCGCGGCGCTCGAATGCATTGCGCTGCCTTGGGAGACGCAGGGCCCGTACCCTGCGGATGGGTCCAACAGCAAGAACGGTCAGGTGGTGAACGTGCTTGAACAGGAAGGTATCCTGCGCACGGACATCACGACCTCCTTTGGCGATTATGAGGGCGAGGTCGAAGGTGTGCCGCTTGAGCTTGAACTGACGCTTCAGGATCATGACGGATGCACGCCGCTCGAAGGCTATGCGATTTACATCTGGCATTGCGATGGTGAAGGCAAGTATTCGCTCTATGACCATACTGAGGCCAACTGGTTGCGTGGGTTGGCGATTGCCGATGCGGAAGGCAAGGTCAAGTTCACCACCATCGTGCCGGGCTGTTACCCGTCGCGCTGGCCGCATATTCATTTCGAGGTTTTTTGAAAGCGCCGAGGCCGCCGTGGCCGGTGAGAATTCTGTGCTGACCGCGCAGATCGCAATCCCGGAGGATCAGGCGCGTCTGGTCTATGAGGCCGACAATTACAACGACAGCACCGAGAACCTGAACAACAACTCGCTCTCCGGCGATAACGTGTTTGGCGACAATTCTGAGGATGAGATCGCCCAGCAAACACTGGAGATGAAGGGGAGTGTGTCGGAGGGCTATTATGGCTCCGTTGTGATCCCGATTGATTTCACCGCAGAGCGTGTTGTAGATACCCCGCCGTCCATGCCGGGCGAGATGAACGGTGACATGCCGCCGATGCCGACGCAGGATTTGTGATCTCTGCAAAGACAAAAGAGGGCGCCCGAGAGCGCCCTTTTCTTATTGCCGATGCGGGATTTTCTCCGGCGGAAGCTCCGCGTAACCGGTGATCATCGGCGTCACGAGGTTTTCGCCCTTGCGCGTCTTGTACCAGAAGATTGCACCGATATGGGCGATCACCATGATCAGAAGCAGGAAGGACAGCGGCTCGTGATAGGACAGCGCCTTGCGCGCGGTCTCGATCGACACGTATTGCGCCAGCGGGCCGACGTTGATGTAATCCTCCGGGTCGGACAGCATTCCCGTCAGAACCTGCATCGCCAGAACGATCAGCACGCCGACGACGAAGATCGCGCCGACCGGGTTGTGCCCGTAGGAGCGCGAGGGCGTCGTAGAGGGAAGCGTCCGGGCATAGGCGATCACCTTGCCCGGACCTTTGACGAAATTGGCGAAACGCGCGGTATAAAAGCCGAAAAAACCCCAAAGCACGCGCAGAACCACGATCACGGCCACGGTATAGCCCGCGTAAAAATGCAGCGTCATCTGGTCGGGGCCGAATTTCCCAAGCCCGAAGGCGGTGAAAAACGCGATCACGAGCGCCCAGTGCAGCACACGCACCACCGGGTCCCAGAGGTAGGTCTTTTCAAGCCGGTCCGTCATGTCTCGCCGCCCCGATCAGAAATCAGCAGCGCGATAGTCGTCGTGGCAGGCCTTGCAGGTGCCACCGAGTTTGCCGACCGCCGGACGCAGCGCGTCGAGGCCATTGCCAGCCACGTCGTTGAGCTCGACCACGGCCTGATAGAAGGCCATGCCTTTTTCCTGAACGCCTTCCATGTCGGACCAGATGTCCGCTTTCGCACGGGTCTCGCCCGGCAGGTCCTCGTTCGAGGTGCCCGGCACGAAGAGATCGGCGGTGTGGTAGCCGGTGAGCGTCAGGAGGTCCTTGGCGGACTGGCTGGCAACCTCGGCGTCATAGTCGACCTTGCCTTGGGCCATGCCGCCCAGTGTGGCCATTTCGTAGCCGACAAGCGTGTAGAAAGCGCGACGGGCTTTTGCCACGTCGGAGGGGGCCTGCGCGATGGCGCCGGTGGCCGCGGTGGCCGCGATTACGGTGGAGATAAGAAGTTTACGCATTGGATGGGAATCCCTGTCTGGTTACAAATATAAAGCGGGCTGTCCGCACGATGGGTTAGATCATGTCACAGCGTCGCTTAATTTAAATGTGACATTCTATCCGTTCCGTCGCTGGCAAGCGTCCGAAGCGGTTCAACTTTTCGTTATGATGTGGAACTGTTTGCGCAAACGCAAAAAGTTCACGCAAACAATTCTCGGGCGATCTGTGCAGCCAGGTCAGGCTGCGAGAATCCGGCTGACCATTTCCGTCGTGTCCCGCGACAGGCCCGGTGTGGCCAGAATGCGCTCCAGTTCGGCGCGGATCATGTCCTGCCGGTCCGCGTCGTAGCGTTTCCAGGTCTCGAACGCGCCGCTCATCCGCGCGGTGATCTGCGGGTTTATTGCGTCGAGCGTGATGAGCTGATCCGCCAGAAGACGATAGGCTGCACCGCTCTCGTGGTGGAACCCGGCATGGTTCGCAGACAGTGCGCCAAAGACCGCGCGGAAGCGGTTCGGGTTCTTGTTGGTGAACGCCGGGTGGCGGCTCAATGTCTCGGCGACCTGAGCGGCCGTCTCGGGGACGGCGGAAGCGACCTGCATGGTGAACCATTTGTCCATCACGAGGCGGTCGCCTTTCCATTGCGCTTCAAAGGCTTGTAGTTCTTCCGTTCCTAGTCCGGCAGACAGGAGCGCCTGTAAGGCACCGGCCTGTTCGGTCATGTTGTCGGCGCGTTTGTAAAGCGCGCGGGCGGTGACGCCCTCATCGCGCAGGCTGAGAAGCGACAGCACCGCAAGGCGCAGGCTGCGTTTGCCGGAACCTTCGGCATCGGGTACGAAAGCCCCGGTCTCATTCTCCTTGTAGAGTGCCGGAAGCACCTCGCGCAGGTGAGCGGAGAGCAGATGCCGAAGCTCTTCGCGCGCCTCGAAGATGCGTTGCGGATCGGGCGTGACGCCCGCGTCGAACAGAGATTGCGCCAGATCGTCCTGCGCGGGCAGGCCGAGCGACAGGGCGCGGAAGGCCGGGTCGAGACCGTCGTCCACCAGCA
This sequence comes from Celeribacter persicus, assembly GCF_003050785.1. GTDB lineage: Bacteria > Pseudomonadota > Alphaproteobacteria > Rhodobacterales > Rhodobacteraceae > Celeribacter > Celeribacter persicus. The sequence goes on along the minus strand of NZ_QAOH01000006.1, from coordinate 95,233 downwards.
CGGATTTGATCGCGTCGAGATAGGCGAAACTCGGCTTCGTGCCTTTGACGATCATCGACATCAGCGTGTCCTTGGCGAGCGCACGGCCCATTTCCCATTTCTGGAACGGGTCGGTGTCATGGGCCAGCAGGAAGGCTCGGGTGTCATTGTCAATCTCGCGCTCAAGGATCACCGGTGCGGAGAAATCGCGCAGCACGGAGGCCACAGGGCGCGCGCCGAGACCTTCGAAGGTAAAGCTCTGCTGCGCTTCGGTCATCTCAAGAACAGTGGTCGGCACCACCTCGTCGCCATTGGGGCTGATAAGACCGACGGCGATCGGGATCACCTGTGGTTTCTTCCCGCTCTGGCCGGGTGTGGGGGGCGTCGACTGGGTGAAGGTGAGCGTCAGCGTGCCGTCGTCCCAGCTTTCCTCCATTTTCAGGCGTGGCGTGCCTGCCTGGCTGTACCATTGTTTGAATTGTGCAAGATCACGCCCCGTCGCATCCTCAAAAGCCTTGAGCCAATCCTCGATGGTCACAGCCTGACCGTCATGGCGGTCGAAATAGAGATCGCAGCCTTTGCGATAAGCCTCATCGCCGATGAGACGTCGCAGCATGCCGATGATTTCCGCGCCCTTCTCGTAAACGGTCGCGGTGTAGAAATTGTTGATCTCGACAAAGCTTTCCGGACGCACCGGATGGGCCAGCGGACCGTTGTCCTCCCGGAACTGGCGGGCGCGCAAAATCATAACTTCTTCAATGCGTTTCACTGCATGCGAGCGCATGTCGCCGGAGAACATCTGGTCGCGGTAAACCGTCAGACCTTCCTTGAGGCAGAGCTGAAACCAGTCGCGGCAGGTGATGCGATTTCCCGTCCAGTTGTGAAAATACTCATGCGCGATGATGCCTTCGATGCGCTCGAAATTCGCATCGGTCGAGGTCTCTTTCGAGGTCAGAACACAGGACGAGTTGAAGATGTTCAGCCCCTTGTTCTCCATCGCGCCCATGTTGAAATCGTCCACGGCCACGATGTTGAAAATGTCCAGGTCGTATTCGCGGCCATAGGTGTCTTCGTCCCATTTCATCGACTTCTTGAGTGCCTCCATCCCGAAAGCGCATTTGTCCTCGTCGCCGGGACGAACCCAGATGTTCAGCTCGACTTCACGCCCCGATTTCGTGGTAAATGTGTCGGGGTGGTTGATCAGTTCGCCCGCGACCAGAGCGAAGAGATAGGAAGGTTTCGGCCAGGGATCGTGCCAGACGGCGAACCCTGCGCCGCGCTCCACCGGGTTACCGTTGGACAACAGCACCGGAAGATCGCCCTCCACCCGGACCGTGAAAACCGCCATCACATCGGGCCGATCGGGGTAATAGGTGATCTTGCGAAATCCTTCGGCCTCGCATTGCGTCGAATACATCCCGTTGGACATATAGAGCCCTTCGAGCGCCGTGTTGGTTTGCGGGGAAATCTCCACCTCCGCCTCCCAGATGAACGGCCCTTCGGGCACATCGGCCTCAAGCCCGCCCTCGACAAGACGCGGGGTGATCGGATCGCCATTGACCGTGGCGGAGATCAGTTCGAGTTCTTCGCCATGCAGGAAGAACCGCTTGTCGGTGGCCTCCGGATTCGGCGCGAAGACGATTTTCGAGATCACGCGTGTCGCGGTCGGGTGCAGCCTGAACGTGAGATCGACGCTTTCGATCCGATACCCGAACGGGGTGTAATCCTTGAGGTAGATGGTCTGGGGGGCTGCGTCTTTCATCGGTGGCACTTTCTTGCAGGAGACTCGGGTCAGGGGAGGGTAGGCCTCGGGCGTGGGGGCTGCAACGGGGTTCGCGAGGTGCGAAAGGGGGTGTGCGATGCTTCGCAGGGCTGCGGGTTGTTTCCGATAGGAAACTCTTTAGTCTGCACCTCCGACACTTCTCAGACACAGGTGATTCCTCCATGACGCGCGTCGATAAATCCGGCCTGATGGTCGCCCAAGAGCTTGCCCAATTCATCGAAACCGAGGCCCTGCCGGGCACGGGGGTGACGGTTGCGGCGTTCTGGGAGGGGCTTGCGGAGATGGTCCGCGATTTCGGGCCGAGGAATCGCGCATTGCTGGAAAAACGCGAAGAGATTCAGGCCAGGATCGACGCGTGGCATCTGGCGCGCAAAGGGCAGGAGTTCGACGCGGCGGCTTATCGGGCTTTCCTTGAAGACATCGGCTATCTCGTGCCGGAGGGACCGGATTTCCAGATCGAGACGACAAAGATCGACCCGGAATTCGCGACCAAACCGGGGCCGCAGCTTGTCGTGCCCATCACCAATGCGCGCTATGCGCTGAACGCGGCGAATGCGCGTTGGGGGTCTCTCTACGATGCTTTGTATGGGACTGATGCGCTGGGCGATTTGCCCGAGGGGAAGGGCTATGACGTGGCGCGTGGGGCGCGGGTGATCGCCTGGGCCAAGGCGCATCTGGATGCGGTGGCGCCGCTGGCTGGTGGTTCTTGGGCGGATGTGACGGGACTGACCGTGAAGGGCGAGCTTCTATTGGTCGAAGGGGCTATGGGGGAGACAGGGCTGGCCGATCCCTCGCAATTCGCCGGTTCATCGGATGGCCACATCCTTCTGCAAAAGAACGGGCTGTACATCGACATCGTGATCGATCCCACGACCCCTGTTGGACAACAGGACAGGGCTGGGATTTCCGACATTCTGCTGGAAGCGGCGGTCTCCGCCATCATGGATTGCGAGGATTCGGTCGCTGCCGTCGATGCAGAGGAAAAGGTTGGCGCCTATCGCAACTGGCTTGGCCTGATGAAGGGCGATCTGACTGAGGAGGTCGAGAAGGGGGGCAAGACCTTTACCCGTGCGCTCCATGGTGATCGGGTCTTCACCGCGCCGGACGGGACGGAGATCACGCTTCAGGGCCGCGCGATGATGCTTGTGCGCAACGTCGGGCATCTGATGACGAACCCGGCGATTTTGGACCCGGAGGGGTGCGAGATCGGCGAGGGGATCATGGATGCGCTGGTGACCGTGATGATTGCGCTGCACGATCTGCAAAAGACCGAAGGCCCGCGCAACTCCGTCAAAGGATCGGTCTATGTTGTGAAGCCGAAAATGCACGGGCCGGAAGAGGTCGCCTTTGCGGATGAGATTTTCAGCCGTGTCGAGGCCATTCTCGGGCTGGAGCCCTATACCGTGAAACTCGGGATCATGGATGAGGAACGCCGCACGAGCGTGAACCTCAAGGAATGCATCCGCGCCGCGAAACATCGCGTGGCCTTCATCAACACCGGCTTTTTGGATCGCACCGGCGACGAGATTCATACCTCGATGGAAGCTGGGCCGATGATCCGCAAGGGCGAGATGAAGGATCAGCCGTGGATCAAGTCCTATGAAGAGCGCAATGTCGATATTGGCCTCGCCTGTGGTCTCAAGGGCCGCGCGCAGATCGGCAAAGGCATGTGGGCTATGCCAGATCTGATGCACGCCATGTTGGAGGCGAAAATCGGCCATCCGAAAGCGGGCGCGACCTGTGCCTGGGTGCCATCGCCCACGGCCGCGACGCTGCATGCCACGCACTATCACAAGGTCGATGTCTTTGCCGTGCAGGACGAGATCGCGAAAGGCGGTGCTCGTGGCACGCTTGAGGATTTGCTGACCATCCCAGTGGCCAAAGGCGTCAACTGGTCGGACGAGGAAATCACCGCCGAGATCGAGAACAACGCGCAGGGCATCCTTGGTTATGTGGTGCGCTGGGTCGATCAGGGCGTGGGCTGTTCAAAGGTGCCGGATATTCACGACGTTGGTCTGATGGAAGACCGCGCCACCTGCCGGATTTCTTCGCAAGGGCTGGCCAACTGGCTGCATCATGGCGTGGTTTCGGAGGAACGGGTGATGGAGGCGATGAAGAAAATGGCCACCGTCGTGGATCGCCAGAATGCAAGTGACCCGCTTTATGTGCCGATGGCCCCGTCGTATCAAACCATCGCCTTCAAGGCGGCTTGCGATCTCGTGTTCAAGGGCCGGGTCCAACCGTCGGGCTACACCGAACCGGTGCTGCACGCGCGGCGGCTGGAGTTGAAGGCTGCGGATTGAGCAACTCAACCCTTCTGTGCACAATTTCACGCCCAAGCCGTAAAAACGCGCGCAGATGCAGAGGGGCTGCGCGTGGCTTGGCCTTTTCTCTTCGGTAAAAGCCGGTATCTTTGAGGAAAAGGAGAGTCAAATCATGACACGACCAGTCGTCGGTATTATTGGCAATACGGATCTGCTGCACGGCAGTTACCCGGCCTTTACCGGCGGGCATATGAATGCCGAAGCCGTGTCCGACGTGGCGGGCTGCATGCCGCTCTTGATCCCGCCGCATCCGAACTTTGTTTCCGTCGAAGAACTGATGGCGGCCTGTGATGGGTTTGTCTTCACCGGCGGACGCCCGAATGTGCATCCGGAAGAATATGGCGAAGAGGAAACCGCTGCGCACGGGTGCTTTGACCGCTGCCGCGATGCGGTGACATTGCCGCTGATCCGGGCCTGTGTCGCGGCGGGCCAGCCGATTTTCGGCATCTGTCGCGGATTTCAAGAGATCAATGTCGCGATGGGCGGCACGCTTTATCCAGAGATTCGTGACTTGCCCGGGCGAATGAATCATCGCATGCCGCCGGAGGGGACGCTTGAGGAGAAATTCGCGCTGCGCCACCCAGTCAAGCTGACCAAGGGCGGCGTGTTCGAGGCGTTGTTAGGTGCGGACGAGGTGATGACCAACACGCTGCACGGGCAGGGGATCAAGAAACCCGGCGCGCGCATCGTGATCGACGGCTATGCCCCCGACGGTACGCCCGAGGCGATCTATGTGAAGGACGCGCCGGGGTTCTCGCTCGCGGTGCAATGGCACCCGGAATACCGCGCGGGCGAAGACCCGGTGTCGCGGCCCCTGTTCGAGGCCTTTGGCAAGGCGGTGTACGCTTTTGCCGAGGCGCGACGGGAGAGGGTGTCCGAGGAGGCGTGAGCGGGGGCGCTCACAACCGCTTTTCCATACGAAAGTTCTCGATCCCGACCGAATCCCGGATGACGGTTTGGCGCGCCACCACCGCCCAGCCGCGTTTCTCGAAGAAACGGCGGGCGAGGTGGGAGGCTTCTGTGTCCATGTGGCTCAGGCCCAGGCGCTGCGCTTCCGCCTCGCAGGCCGCGTAGAGTTTGAGTGCGGTGCCTTTGCCCATCTCTTCGAGGGCGACGTAGGCGAAGTCGATATGCCCGTCGTATCCCATGGTGAAAAAGCCTTTGATCCGCCCCCAGCGTGTGGCGCAGATTGCATAGCCGCTGGTGAGCCGGTCAGGCCAGCTTTGGGGTGCGTGTTCTCGGGCGGGGGCCCATGCGGCGCGTTGTTCGGCATCGTAAAACGCGCCTGTGCCGCCATGGATGGTGCGATGAAAGAGCGCATAACAGGCATCGGCATCTTCTCTTTGCACTCTGCGCAGTTTCACGACATTTTCCTCGCCTGACGGGTTCTGGTTCAGTAGGGCTTTTCAGCACGAGGCAAAAGAGGTTATATATTTTAGATATGAAATATCTTGATTATCCTCCGATCTGGTTGCTGGCTTTCATGGTGCTGACATGGGGGCTGGCGGAGTTGGGTCTGGTGATTTTGTTGTCGTTCTGGCTCAGGTTTCTTGGTGGTGTGTTGATTGCTCTCGGGGTGATGCTCATGGGACTGGCTGTGTTCGCCATGCGCCGACATCACACCACCGTCGTGCCGCATCGGATTCCGTCCGACATTGTGACCGACGGGGTTTACCGGCTGACACGAAACCCGATTTACCTCGGCGATGCCTTTACACTTGCTGGCTTTGCTTTACTGTTCGGCAGCCCGGCAGGCGTGTTTTTGATCCCCGTCTTTATGACGGTGATACAAAGGCGGTTCATTGCTGAGGAAGAAACATGGCTCAGGACGAAATTTTCGGAGGAGTTTCAAACCTGGGCGCAAAAGACACGGCGCTGGCTGTGACCTCCCGTCACAGTTTCGGCAATGTTTGCGCAATAATGTTGCGCTGCATTGCCGCGATTGGGTAAGGAAGGTGCCAACGAGAGAAGACTGGGGAAAAAGAGGATCGACACGTGAAATTCGGTGTTCCTAAGGAAGTGTTCGAGGGGGAGGCGCGGGTTGCGCTGACGCCTGAGAGTGCCAGGCAGCTACAGAAGCTTGGCTATGACTGCGCGATTCAATCCGGGGCGGGTGCTGCCGCCGGGTTTTCCGATGCGGCCTATGCAGAGGCCGGTGTCGAGGTGATCGAGGGCGCGAAGGCGCTTTGGGATGCTTGCGATATCGTCGCGAAAGTCCGCCAGCCGGACGAGACCGAAATGGGCTATCTGCGCAAAGGCCAGACGCTTATTTCGTTCTTCAACCCGGGCGGCAATGCCGAGGGCATGGAAAAGGCGAAAGAGACGGGTGCGAACGTCATCGCCATGGAAATGGTGCCGCGTATTTCGCGCGCGCAGAAGATGGACGCTCTGTCGTCGATGGCGAACATCGCGGGCTATCGTGCCGTGATCGAGGCGGGCAACAACTTTGGCCGGTTCTTCACCGGTCAGGTGACCGCCGCCGGTAAGGTGCCGCCCGCCAAGGTGCTGATCGTCGGCGCCGGTGTGGCCGGTCTGGCCGCCATCGGGACCTCGACCTCGCTGGGTGCGATCACCTACGCGTTCGATGTGCGGCCCGAAGTTGCCGAACAGGTCGAATCCATGGGCGCCGAGTTCGTCTATCTCGATTTCGAGGAAGAGCAGCAGGATGGCTCCGCCACCGGTGGTTACGCCTCCGTGCAGTCCGAGGAATTCCGCAACGCCCAGCTCGCCAAGTTCCGTGAACTGGCCCCCGAGATGGACATCGTGATCACCACCGCGCTGATCCCGAACCGTCCGGCGCCGGTGCTCTGGACCAAGGATATGGTTGAGGCGATGAAGCCCGGCTCCGTGATCGTCGATCTCGCCGCCGAGCGTGGCGGCAACGTCGAGGGCACGGTGAAGGACGAGCGCGTCGTCACCGACAATGGTGTGGTGATCATCGGTTACACCGATTTCCCGTCCCGCATGGCGACCCAGGCCTCGACGCTTTATGCGACGAACATCCGTCACATGATGACCGACCTGACGCCGGAGAAAGACGGCAAGGTCGTGCACAACATGGAAGACGATGTGATCCGCGGTGCGACCGTGACCTACGATCACGAGATCACCTTCCCGCCGCCGCCGCCGAAAGTGGCCGCGATTGCTGCGAAGCCGAAGGAAAAGCCGAAAGAACTGACGCCCGAGGAAAAACGCGCCGCCGAAGTGGCCGCGTTCAAGAAGCAAACCCGCAATCAGGTGACGCTGATCGCTGTGGGTGCGATCCTGCTTCTGGGCGTGGGCCTTGTGGCACCTGCCTCATTCATGCAGCACTTCATCGTCTTCGTGCTCTCCGTCTTCATCGGTTTCCAGGTGATCTGGAACGTGTCGCATTCGCTGCACACGCCGCTGATGGCGGTGACCAACGCGATCTCCTCGATCATCATTCTGGGGGCGCTGATGCAGATCGGCTCCGGCTCCTGGCTGGTGATCCTTCTCGCCGCGCTTTCGGTCTTCATGGCCGGGATCAATATCTTCGGCGGCTTCCTTGTCACGCGGCGCATGCTCGCCATGTTCCAGAAATCGTAAGGGAGAGAGATTATGGACTACGGATTTACCACTGCGGCCTATGTGGTCGCTGCCGTTCTCTTCATTCTCGCACTCGGCGGTCTCTCGGGGCAGGAAAGTGCGAAACGCGCCGTCTGGTATGGCATTGTCGGCATGGCTTTGGCCGTGTTCGCGACGCTGATCGGGCCGGGTTCTGGCCTTTGGGTGCTCTCTGCGATCCTGATCGCGGCGGGCGGTGTCATCGGCTGGTATGTGGCGAAAAAGGTCGAGATGACCGAGATGCCGCAGCTTGTCGCCGCGATGCACTCCCTTGTTGGTCTCGCTGCCGTTTTCGTGGGGTTCAACACCCATATCGAAGCCGCGCGCATCGCCGCGATGACCGCAGATCAGAAACACCTGCTCGAAGGCTTCGCCGCGGTTGTGGCGCATAAGACGCCCGTGGAACTGAACATCCTCAAGGTCGAACTATTCCTTGGCGTGTTCATCGGGGCGGTGACTTTCACCGGCTCCGTGGTTGCCTTTGGCAAGCTCGCGGGCAAGGTGACTTCGAAAGCCACCAAATTGCCGGGCGGTCATGCGCTGAACGCTGGCGCTGCGATCCTCTCCGTCGTTCTGCTGATCCTCTACATGAACGGTGCGGGCGGCTGGACGCTGGTCCTGATGACGCTTCTGGCGTTTTTCATCGGGTACCACCTGATCATGGGTATCGGCGGCGCGGATATGCCGGTCGTGGTCTCCATGCTCAACTCCTACTCGGGCTGGGCCGCGGCGGCGATCGGCTTCTCGCTTGGCAACGATCTTTTGATCGTGGTCGGCGCGCTGGTCGGTTCTTCGGGTGCGATCCTGTCTTACATCATGTGCAAGGCGATGAACCGCAGCTTCGTCTCCGTGATCCTCGGCGGTTTCGGCGGCACCACGGGTCCGGCGATGGAGGTCGAGGGCGAACAGGTCGCGATCGACGTCGACGGCGTGGCGGCGGCTCTGAACGAGGCTGACAGCATCATCATCGTGCCGGGCTATGGCATGGCGGTGGCGCAGGCACAGCAGAACGTGGCCGAACTGACCCGCAAGCTGCGCGCGCAGGGCAAGAACGTCCGTTTTGCCATCCACCCGGTGGCGGGCCGTCTTCCGGGGCATATGAACGTGCTGTTGGCCGAGGCGAAAGTGCCTTACGACATCGTGTTGGAAATGGACGAGATCAACGAGGATTTCCCGGACACCGATGTGGTGATCGTGATCGGCTCGAACGACATCGTGAACCCGGCGGCACAGGAAGATCCGAACTCTCCCATCGCGGGGATGCCGGTTCTGGAAGTGTGGAAAGCCAAACAGGTCTTCGTCTGCAAACGCGGTCAGGGCACGGGCTATTCGGGCATCGAGAACCCGCTGTTCTACAAGGACAACACGCGCATGTATTACGGCGATGCCAAACAGTCCATCGGCGATCTGCTTCCGAAGATCGACTGATCGGGGCAGACAGAACAAAGAAAGGGCGGCCTTTGGGTCGCCCTTTTTGTTTGAGTATTTGGGGCACAAAGGAAACGCACAGGGTGGTTGCAGGAATGGTCGGGAGAAAGTGCTTGAGCTGGAGTATGCTCCAGCACCTAGGCTCTGTTTCGACCTTGAAGACATGAGGGCAAGATGAAGATTTCAGAGGTCTCGACCGCCACTGGTCTGAGCATCGACACGCTCCGGTTTTACGAGAAGATCGGCCTGATCGACCCGCCACCGCGCGATGGGGCGGGGCGGCGCGATTACCCGGACGATGTGATCGGCTGGATCGCATTCCTCGGTCAGCTCAATGCCACGGGCATGCCGCAGGCGGAGCGGGTGCGCTATGCTGAGTTGCGGCGTCAGGGTGCGGCCACTTACACGGCGCGTCGCGAAATGCTTGAGGCGCACCGGGAGGTGATCCGGGGTAAGCTGGTGCTGATGCAGGAAACACTCGCCCTCATGGATCGCAAGGTCGCGATTTATCAAAAGCTTGAATCAGAGGAAGAGAGCCATGTCTGACGCATTGCAAAAGGGCCGCGAGGTCATCAAGGTGCTGAACCCCGATTTGGAGACCATCTTGTCGGAACGCTATGACGGGATCGTCCCGGACATGGCAGAGACCCTGATCGAATGGGCTTATGGGCGGCAATATGCGCGTGCGGGCGTGGATCTGAAAACCCGCCAGCTTTGCACGGTTGCGGCGCTGACGGCCTTGGGTGGGGGCACCGCGCCGCAGCTTAAGATCAACATCGAACATGCTCTGGCGGCGGGTGCCAGTGAGACGGAAATCGCCGAAGTGATCTGGCAAATGGCGCTTTATGCCGGGATGCCTGCCGCGATCAACGGGTTGAATGCCGCGACAGAGGTGTTTGGGGCCGCCTGACGCACAGCCGGCTTGCGGTGCGATGGCTTTTCATCTTTGCCGCAAGCGGTCATGCTCGGGACAAAGGAGCCTCAGCATGAATCATGTGACCCCCGAAGAGATTGCCGCAGATACACGTTTCATCGAGAAGATGACGGCGATCCGCCGCGACATTCACGCCCATCCCGAGACCGCTTTCGAAGAGGTGCGGACCTCTGCTTTGGTGGCGGAATTTTTGGAGAAACTGGGAATCGAGGTGCATCGCGGGCTTGGCAAGACCGGCGTGGTGGGAACGCTCAAGGGCAAGCGACCGGGGCAAAAGGTGATCGCGCTCCGCGCCGATATGGATGCGCTGCATATCACCGAGGCCACCGGGCTGCCCTACGCTTCGCAAGTGCCGGGCAAGATGCATGCCTGTGGTCATGACGGGCATACGACGATGCTGCTCGCTGCCGCCGAGAAACTCGCCACCGATCCGGATTTTGCGGGCACGGTGCGCTTTGTGTTTCAACCGGCGGAGGAGGGCGGAGGCGGTGCGCATGAGATGATCAGGGATGGTTTGTTCGATCTCTTCCCGACCGATGCGATCTATGGTGTGCACAACGGTCCGATGGATCCGCTGGGGCAGATGACCACGCGGGTCGGTCCCTATACCTCCGCTTCTGACGATTGGGAGGTGGTGTTCGAGGGCACCGGCGGGCATGGCGCCTCGCCGGAGAAGGCGACCGATCCCACCGTGGCCGCGGGGCAGTTCATGGTCGCGCTCGGCAATGTCGTGTCGCGCAAGGTGGCGCTGACCGATTGGGCGGTGGTTTCCATTGGCCATGTCGCGGGGGGCGAACGGCAAAGCCCGAACATCATTCCGGCAAGCGTGCTGGTGGCGGGTACGGCGCGGAGCTATCGCCCCGAGGTGCGCGATACGCTGGAGCGTGAGATTGCCCGTCTGGCCGAAGGTTGCGCGCTGGCGGCCGGGGTCGAAGCCCAGGTGCACTATGATCGCGGCTATCCGCCGTTGGTGAATACGGCGGATGAAGTCGCAGTTGCTGGCCGTGCCCATGCGGCAGGAGCCGGGGCGGGGTTGACCGATACCAAAGCGCCTGCGATCGGGGCCAGTGAGGACTTTGCTTATTATCTCGAAAAGATTCCCGGGGCTTACGTGTCGATCGGGAATGGCGATGGACCAAATGCGGCCTTCGTTCATACGCCGAAATTCGATTTCAACGACGCGCTCATTCCCATCGGTGTGGCCTACTGGATGAATGTCGTGGCCGAGGAACTTGGGTGAAGCGGGTTGCGGTATACCATCGCATCCATATAAGCCACTGATAAAGAATGAATTTTTAATTTGCCTCGGGAGGCATGCCTGGGCTATAGGCGAAAGACATAATATTTCACAGAGACTCCCATGGCTCCTTTGACCGATCACCCGCGCCGCTATGAACTGGCCAATGAGTTGCACGCCCGTCCTTTTCCCGAAGTGACGACCAACGCGCGGGCGGCCTATCTGGCGATCCGGGCGGCGGGCGATGCGGCGCGGCGCGACCGCGATCTCGACCGGGCGCATCTTCTGGCGCTTCTGGACCGCTACGGTGCGCCGCATCCGGCACCGGGGGCGACGCATTACATAGGGCCTCTGGGCAAATACCGTCTCAAGTGGGAAAGCCATACGGAGTTCGTGACCTACACAATCTTCGCCGAAGGGGTGGCGGAGCGGGCCTTCGACAAGAACACCTTCGATCTCTTTCCCGAAGACTGGCTCGACGCGGCACCAGGGCTACGGATCACCTCCGCGCTGATCAGGGTCGAGACCGTGGAACAGGACGCGCAGATCATCGAGCGGATCGACAGTTGGTTCGAGCGCGAAAGCCTTGCCGTGGCCCGTGTGCTCGACGGGGCGATGGTTGTGGCGGGCGATTTTCGCATCGACGAAGCGGGGCATATGCGTTTCGCGATCTTCCCCTGCACGGATTGCGGGCAACGCCGGATCGGGCGGGTTTTGCAGCGGCTTTGCGAAATCGAGACCTACAAGGCGATGTCGATGCTGGGCCTTGTGCAGGCGCGCAAGGTGGTGCGTGAGCTGGCCGATATCGAGAAGGAGCTGGCGGAGTTGATGGCGACGCTCACCGCTAAACAGGACGTGCCCGCCGAGGAGATGCTTGAGGATATTCTCGGGCTGTCGACCCGGATTGAGGGTATCGTGACACGGACGAATTTCCGCTTTGGTGCGACCGGGGCCTATGAGGCGATCGTGACGCAGCGGGTCGACGTGCTGCGCGAAAGCCGGTTTCAGGGGCGGCAGCTGTTCAGCGAGTTCATGATGCGGCGCTTTGATCCCGCGATGCGCACGGTGCATGCCGCAAAGACGCAGCTTGAGAATCTCGCCGAACGGACGGCGCGAGCGGCGAACCTGTTGCGCACCAAGGTCGATGTGAGCCGTCAGGCGCAGAACCAGAAGCTTCTGGAAAGCATGGACAAGCGCGCCGATCTGCAACTGCGTCTTCAGGAGACGGTGGAGGGGCTGTCGGTGGTGGCGATCAGCTATTATGCCGTAAGTCTTGCGGGCTACCTGATCTATCCGGTACTGGAACCGCTGGGCCTGTCGAAAGGCGTGGCGCTTGCGCTGCTCACTCCGCTGGTTGTCCTTGCGGTCTGGCTTGGGCTGCGGCGGATAAAGAAACATCATCTCGGATAACCCGCGCGGTCAGTACGCCACCCAAAGCGATGGAGATCAGCGCGAGGATGGCGGCGAGCGATAGGCTCGGCACACCCGCAAGCCCCGCGCCGACGGTGCAGCCGCCCGCAAGCACACCACCCACGCCCATCAGTGCCGCGCCCGCCATGTAACGCCCGGTTTGACGGGGGCTCTCGAAGCTCTGCCAGCGGAAGCGGTCAGACAACAGCGACGAGGCGAGAGCCCCCAGAAGGACACCGCCGATCAGGCCGGTGCCGAACCCCGCAGGGATGGAGGAGGCGGCGACGGACCAGAACAGGGTCTCCGCCGAAGGTGAGGTGAAGGACAGGCTTTCCATTGCGATCGGATCGAATTCGTCAAACAGGACGAAGCCGGTGCCGATCCATGCGGCAGGCACGAGAAGGCCGATCAGCCCGCCGAGGATCAGATCGCGCCCGCTGTTCGCGTATTTCCACGCGACAAGCGCGGACGTCCCCGATATCAGCGCGGTCCAGAGCAGGGCGGGGCCGGGCAGGGCGGCACTGTCGAGCGGGACGGTGATGTTGCCGAGCGTGGTGCGGACGGGAGCGAGTACGCCCTTGAGCGTCGCGTGTGCGACCACGGCAAAGACCACGAGCACAAGGGCGGCGCGGAGATTGCCGGAGCCGCTGAGCACGGTAAGACGGGAGACGCAGCCGCGTGTCAGAACCATCCCGGAGCCGAACATCAGCCCTCCGGTCACGATGGCGAGCCAGGGCAGGTCGAGGGCGAGAAAACGGTGATCAGCGAAGGAAATCAGCCCTTCGGCAACCGCGATCTGGGTGCCGATCACGGCACTGGCGAGTGCTGCGAGCCAGACGCCCGCAGCGGCGCCGCGCTCGTTACGCGGACCGGCGACGGCACGGCGGAAACAGAAACGCGACACTTCGGCCAGCGCGCCGAACAGCACGCCGATCCCGAGCCCAAGGATCACCGAGGCCTGACGCGGGGTCATGTCCAGTCCGAATGTTTCATACATGTCGCAGATCTCCGGGAGAGGGGAATGTGTGAGGAATTTCCGTCTGCATATGCGGAGGAAATACGCTGTGGCAATCTTTCGTTGGATGGGTTTGGCAGGACTGCGGAGAACATTGTTCTCTGGTTTCCGGTCTTGGGAAAACGCAGTCATGCCTCGTGAGCGAGGCGGCAAACAAAGAAAAACGCGCCGGGCGTGCGGCGCGTCTGTTGTTTTTATTTTGCCCCAAGTGTTACCGGCCACGAATACGCGGGTCGAGCGCGTCGCGCAGCCCGTCGCCGATGTAATTCACCGCCAGCACGGTGAGCGAGATCGCCAGACCCGGCCAGATCACGCGTTCGGGGTATTGCTGGATCATGTCCTTGGCGTCGAACAAGAGCCGTCCCCATGTCGGGTAATCCGGCGGGAAGCCGAGGCCGAGGAAGGAGAGCGCGCTTTCCGTGATGATCGCATTGGCAATGCCCAGAGTGGCCGACACCATGATCGGTGACATGATGTTGGGCAGGATGTGCCGCAACACAACCCGGCGGGAGGGTGTGCCGATGGAGCGGGCGGCGAGCACGTATTCGCGTTCCTTGAGCGCCAACACGTCGCCCCGCACGATCCGCGCGGTCTGCATCCAGCTTGTAATGCCGATGACGAAAACGATCAGGATGAAAATCCCGGCCTCAAGCCCGAACATCTTCCGCAGGGGATCGCGGAACAGCATGATGATCACCATCAGAAGCGGCAGGAGCGGCAGGGCCAGAAACAGGTCGGTGAGCCGCATCAGCATGCCGTCGAGCCTTTTCCAATAGCCTGCGAGGACGCCGACGAAAGTGCCCAGAACGAGCGACAGGATCATGGCGGTGAGACCGACGGAAATCGACACCTGCCCGCCCGCAAGCATCCGGGCGAGGATGTCACGGCCCAACTGATCGGCTCCGAAGGGATGCGCCAGAGACGGTCCCTGATTGCGGGCGCGGAAGTCGATATAGGTCGGGTCGATCTTCCAGAGGAAGGGGCCGAGGTAGACTGCCAGCACGATGAAGACGAAGAAGATCAGCCCCGCCATGGCGCCCTTGTGGGTCTTGAACTGGTCCCAGACATCCCACCACTGGTTGCGGGGAGCTTTCGGTTTGACGGTGGTGGTCACGGTTGCGTCTGACATGATCAACCTCCCTTAGTCGTAGCGGATGCGCGGATCGAGAATGCCGTAGAGGATGTCCGCGATGAGATTGAAGAGCACGATGAGCACAGCGAAGATGAAGGTCAGTGTTTGCACCATCGGCGCGTCCGAGGCGTAGATCGCGGTGATCAGCATCTGGCCGAGGCCGTTCACCTGAAACACCTGCTCGGTGATGATCGCCCCGCCGAAGATCGAGGGCACGCCGAGCGCGATCACGGTGACGACCGGGATCATCGAGTTGCGCAGCACGTGCAGCAGGACGACGACTTTCTCCGACATGCCTTTGGCGCGGGCGGTGCGGACGTAATCCTGATTGAGGTTGTCGAGCATGGAGGCGCGCATGAAGCGGCTGACCTGGGCTGCGTTGTACAGCGTGAGAACGAAAACCGGCATGGCCATTTGTTTCATCTGGAAGACGAAGGAAGACCAGTCGGTGACTTCGTGCGTTGTGTCGTAGATCGAGGGGAACCAGCCCAAGGTGACGGAGAAGATCACGATCAGCAGCACGCCGGAAAAGAAGGTCGGGATGGAGAACCCGATCATCGACACGAAGGTGCCGAGCTGATCGAACCAGCTATATTGCCGGTAGGCGGAAATGATGCCGATCGGTACGGCGATGAGCGTGGCGAAAACATAGGAAAGACCCACGACCCAGAGCGTTTGCGGCATACGTTCGGCGACGACGGACATGACGGGTGAGCGGGACTGGAAGGAAATGATCCGTTGTTTGCCCTCGGAAAAATCCGTGCCGAAGAGATGATCGAAAGCCACCTGCGGCTCCACGATGAAGAACTGGTAAAGCCAGTTCAGGAAGCGGATATGCACCGGCTCGCCGAGGCCCAGAGCTTCGCGCATCCGCTCCTTCACCTCCGGGGGCACCGTGAGCGGGATGGAGGCCATCGGATCGCCGGGGGCAAGATCCAGCAAAAGGAAGATCACCAAAGAGATGAACAGAAGCGTCGGAATGGCGAGGAGTAGACGACGGATCGTGTAATGGAGCATAGGCGGCGCCTCGGTTCAGGTCTTTTGTCTTGGGAGAGGGCGCCCCGTCCTCGCGGGGAGGGGACGCCCGAAAAGAGATTACTCTTTGATGCGATACCAGTCGGCGGCATTCCAGAGCTCGGAATCCCACGCATTGATCTCGACCCCGCCCAGCGTGTTAGACGCGGCGGAGACACGGCCGCGATAGACCAGCGGGATGATCGCGTAGTCCTGCATCAGCATATCGTTCATGGTTTTTGCCAGCTCGGCGCGCTTTTCAAGATCGCCGGTCTTGGCCATTTCCGCGACCAGAGCGTCATATTCTTCGGTGCAGTAGCGCGGCATGTTGTTGCCCTGCCATTGCGTTTCCGGACGCGGTGCCTGTTTGCACTCCCAGTTGGCCATGTAGGCTTCCGGGTCGGTGCCGTCGAAGTTGTTGGCGTACATTTCCACATCCGCGAAGAACTTCTGGAACGTGTCCGGGGAACCCGCGTCGCCACCGAAGAACACAGAGCTGTCGATGTTGCGCAACTCGACCTCGACGCCGATCTCGTTCCACCACTGTTTGATGATCGCCTGGAAATCCTGACGCACGGCGTTGGTGGAGGTCTGGAACAGTAGTGAGAGTTTCTTGCCATCCTTTTCGCGGATGCCGTCGGAACCCATGACCCAGCCATCTGCTTCGAGCAGGGCTTTCGCGCCTTCGATGTCCTGCACCATGCAGGCGTCATTGGCGGTGGAGGCGTAGATCGCAGGCGCCGGCAGAACGTTACAGGTCACTTTACCCGCGGCCCCATAGCCGATTTCCACAAGAAGCTCGCGGTCGATCGCCATCGAGAGCGCCTGACGCACGGATTTGTCCGACAGGATCGGGTGCGGATGCGCGGCGGTGGCTCGTTTGTCGCCAAGCGCCGGATCGGGATCGGTGTAGTTCACCATGATGCGTTCGACGAGGGTGCCGAAGGCGGAGACCAGCTTGCCCTTGCCCTTGCTCTCCATGTCGGCAAGCACATCAGGGGCGAGTTGCAGGTTCCATGCGTAATCGAACTCGCCGGTCTCAAGCACCGAACGACCCGCAGCCGCCGCATCGCCACCGCCCTTGACGGTCGCGGTCGCAAACGCCGGTTTCGCCGGATCGCGGTAGTTCGGGTTGGCGGACATGGACACCACGTCATTGGTCTTGAATTCGTCCACGACGAAGGGGCCGGTGCCGATGGGAGCAAAGTTCTGATCGGTGCAGGAGGCCATGGCTTCGCCGGTGCAATCGGCGAACTGCGCCTTCTGGATGATCGGGGCCTGATTGCCCACGAACGGCCCGTAGGGGAAGGGTTTCGGTACGCCGAAATGCACGATCACGGTCAGGTCGTCGACGATTTCCACATCTGTGACGTCATTGTATTTCTCGGATTGGGAACAGCCGCCACCCTCGGAGGTGCAGTATTCCCAGGTGAAACGCACATCCTCGGAGGTCAGCGGCTTGCCATCGGACCACAGCAGGCCTTCCTTGAGCTTCCATGTGACGTTCATCAGATCTTCGGAGACGCCACCGTTCTCCACGGTCGGTACGGATTCGGCGAGGAAGGGCACCATGTTGCCTTCCGCATCATAACGTGCCAGCGGTTCCAGCACGAGCGAGCCGACTTCAAGCTCTTTGGTGCCGCCCGACAGATAGGGGTTCATCGTCGAGGGCGCTTGCCAGTAGATGATGTTCACATGGCCGTCGGAGCCACGTTCCGCAAACGCGGCCGGGGCCATGGCGAACCCTGCGACGGTTCCCAAAACGGTGCCCATCAGGGCAGTCTTGATATTCATTTTAACCTCTCCTTGTTGGATGCTCTTGTCCTCGAAACCGGCGCCTTGGTGGCGCTCTCTCAGGTCGTTTGGTACAGGTGACAGGTCACCTGATGCCCCGGTGCGATCTCCTGACCCAGCGGGTCGATCTCGCGGCAGATGTCCATGACCTGCGGGCAGCGGGTGCAGAAATTGCAGCCTTTCGGCGGGTTGGACGGCGAGGGCACGTCACCCTGCAAAAGAATGCGCTCGACCTTTTCCTCAAGCCACGGATCGGGCTCGGGGACGGCGGACAAAAGCGCCTGCGTGTAGGGGTGTTTCGGATCGGCAAACAGCGTCTCGCGGGAGGCAAGCTCCACGACGCGCCCGAGATACATCACCGCCACCCGGTCCGCGATATGGCGCACCATCGACAGGTCGTGAGAAATGAAGAGGTAGGTCAGGCCGAACTCTTCCTGCAAATCTTCCAGAAGGTTCACCACCTGCGCCTGAATCGACACATCGAGCGCGGCGATCGGTTCGTCGCAGACGATGAATTTCGGATTGAGCGCCAGCGCGCGGGCGATGCCGATCCGCTGGCGCTGACCGCCGGAAAACTCATGCGGATAACGGTTGGCGAAGTCGCGGTTTAGCCCCACTGCGTCCATCAGAGAGAGCACCTTTTCGCGCTTCTCCGCTTTCGAGAGTCTGGCATGTTCGTCCAGAGGCTCGCCGATGATCGCCGCCACGGACATGCGCGGGTTGAGTGAGGCCTGCGGGTCCTGAAATACCATCTGCATGGTCGGGCGCATCTTGCGCAGGTCGGGCTGCGGCGTGTGGCCGATCTCCACCCCGTCGATCCTGATCGTGCCCTCGGTGATGTCGTAAAGCCGCAGGATCGCGCGTCCGGCGGTGGATTTGCCGCAGCCGCTTTCACCCACGAGGCCAAGCGTTTCACCTTCGTAAATGTCAAAGGAAATCCCGTCGACGGCTTTCACCTCGCCCACGCGTTTCCTGAGCACGCCCGCATGGATCGGGAAATGCATTTTCAGGTCCCGGACCTCAACCAGAACCTTGTTCGATTTGGTGTCATCCAGCATGGGCACCTCCCTCGAATTCGGGCCTGCCGACGGCGGCGGCGCTGACCGTGGCTCTGGGCGCTCCGGCTTCGAAATCGTAAAAACAGGCGGCATCATGGCCCGGTCCGACGTCGAACCGTGCCGGGTTCTCGGACAGGCAACGTGCGAAGGCAAAGGGGCAGCGTGCGGCGAAGGAACAGCTCGACGGTTCTGCGCGCAGGATCGGTGGCTGGCCTTCGATCACCTCAAGCCGCTCGGCCCGTTCGCCACGCACGGAGGGCACGGTTTTGAGCAGAGCGCGGGTGTAGGGATGGCGCGGATGTTTGAACAACTCGCGCACCGGCGCATGTTCGACGATCTGTCCGCCATACATCACCAGAACCCGGTCGGCGATCC
Source organism: Celeribacter persicus (assembly GCF_003050785.1). Classification (GTDB taxonomy): domain Bacteria; phylum Pseudomonadota; class Alphaproteobacteria; order Rhodobacterales; family Rhodobacteraceae; genus Celeribacter; species Celeribacter persicus. Next base: position 76,165 of record NZ_QAOH01000006.1, on the reverse strand, counting down.
CGGCGATCACGCCCAGATCGTGGGTAATCCAGATCACCGCCATGCCGAGTTTTGCGCGCAACTCATGCATCAGTTCGAGAATCTGCGCCTGAATGGTGACGTCAAGCGCGGTGGTCGGCTCGTCGGCGATCAGCACCTCGGGATCGCAGGCCAGCGCGATGGCGATCATCACCCGTTGTCGCATGCCGCCGGAAAACTGATGCGGGAAATCCGACAGGCGGCGCTCCGCATCGGGGATGCCGACGAGTTCGAGCAGTTCCTTCGCCCGCCCGCGCGCCTGCGCCCTAGACATCTTCATATGTTTGCGCAGCGGTTCCATGATCTGATAGCCGACCGTGAACACCGGGTTCAGCGAGGTCATCGGGTCCTGAAACACGAAGCCGATGCGGGCACCACGGATTTTGCGTAACTCATCGTCGGAAGCCTTGAGCAGGTCGGTGCCGCCGAAATCGACACCCGCTCCCGAGACCTGCGCGGGAGGCGAGGGGATCAGACCGATCAGCGACATCATGGTCACCGACTTGCCGGAGCCGGATTCGCCAACAACGCCCAATAATTCACCAGGCTTGAGCGAGAAAGACACGGAATTGACGGCATGAACGGACCCCGACCGCGTTTTGAAAACGGTCTTCAGGTCCCGGACATTGAGTACGGGTGCGGCCCCATCGGCCATACGGTGACCCCCAAACTGTTGGTTTTCTTTGTTATTATGTTTCCGCTCCGGTTGGTCCGAAGTCGGTATGACAAAACGGTATCACCTCTTTTTGAGGGCGCAAGGGGCAAGGTGCCCGAAAGTGCAACTTTTTTTACCAATGGATAAATTGTGAGGCACATCTGCTTGACCTCTGTGCAAAGCGCGATCACGCTCGGAACAAACCCCGCGACATGGGGCGCGATCAGGGGGGTGTGCCAAAACGCATCTTGCCTCGGTTGTGCCCAAGGCGTCGGGTTACAGGGAGCCAGAATGTTGGCCCTTACTACGAACACCCTCATCCTACTCCGCCGGAGACCGATATGCCGATCAAGAACCGCCTCGCCGAATTGCTTCCCGAAATCACCGCTTGGCGACGAGACATCCATGCTCACCCCGAATTGCAATTCGACCTGCCGCGCACCTCGAAGAAAGTGGCGGACCTTTTGCGCGAGTTCGGCTGTGACGAGGTGGTCGAGGGAATGGCCAAGACCGGCGTCGTCGGGGTGATCAAGGGCAAAACGGACAGCAAGGGCCGCACCGTGGGGCTGCGCGCCGATATGGATGCGCTGCCGATCTTTGAGGAAACCGGCTCCGAATACGCCTCTAAAAATCCCGGCGTGATGCATGCCTGCGGCCATGACGGTCACACGGCGATGCTTCTGGGCGCGGCGAAATATCTGTGCGAAACCCGGAATTTCGACGGCACCGCCGTGGTGATTTTCCAACCTGCCGAAGAGGGCGGCGGCGGTGGCCGGGTGATGTGCGAAGAGGGGTTGATGGAGCGTTTCGGCATCGACGAGGTCTACGGCATGCACAACTGGCCGAACCTTCCGACGGGGACATTCGCGATCCGTCCCGGCCCGTTCTTTGCCGCCGCCGACGAGTTCGAGATCTATGTGAAGGGCAGGGGCGGTCATGCCGCGAAACCGCATGAGACGGTGGACAGCACGGTGACGGCGGCGCATCTGGTGATTGCGCTTCAGACCATTGCCTCGCGCAATGTGGACCCGACGAAACAGGTGGTCGTTTCCGTCTGTACGGTCGAAAGTTCATCCAAGGCGCACAACGTCCTGCCCGCGCAGGTCATGCTGAAAGGCACTGTGCGCACGCTGGATGCGGACGTGCGCAAACAGGCGGAGGATCGTCTGAAAGAGATTTGTGCCGGGATCGGGGCGACTTTTGGCGCTGATATCGTGGTCGATTATCATCTGGGTTATCCGGTCATGGTGAATCACGACCGCGAAACCGAATACGCGATCGAAGCGGCGACCAAAGTGTCGGGCGGCTGCGAGGAATATCCGCTGGTGATGGGGGGCGAGGATTTCGCCTATATGCTGGAGGAACGCCCCGGCGCCTATATCATCGTCGGCAACGGTCCGGGCGCGCCGGTGCATCACCCGAAATATATGTTCAATGACGAGGCCCTGCCTGCGGGGTGTTCGTGGTATGCCGAGATGGTGGAAAGCCGCTTGCCGGCGGCGTGATCCCGATGAGGCTCATCATGTGACGAACGGGCCTCATATGAAGAGCGGGTTCCCTTGGGACGCGGACAGAGCTGGGCGCATGGCCTATCGTGCGCTTCTCTTCCTTGTGTTGCTCTTCTGCCTCGCGTCATTCATCTCCAGTCTCACCGGGGACTGGAAAAACGGCGGTTCGGATTTTCGTCAGGGCGACTGGCTCATTCACATGCATGGAGGTCCCGTGCGGCGTGGTGTCGTGGGGGAGGTTTTCCTTTGGCTGTCTGATGTGACCGCTGTGTCTCCGGTGGCTGTCGTGATCGCGACGCAGGCCGTTCTGGGACTGGCTCTGCTTGTGGTGATGGCGCGCGTGTTATGGCGTCTGCCACAGGATGCCATGTCCGCGTTGCTTTTCCTCTCCCCGGCCTTTTCTCTGGTGTTCTGGTGCGCTGAACATGAGGCAACCTTTCGCAAGGAAATTCTGGGCGCGCTTGCACTGTTTTGTGCTCTGGGAGCACTGCAAAAGCAGAAGCTCTGGCTCTATCACCTTTCCGGTGCGCTCATGGTTCTGTCGGTCTGGGCGCATGAAGCCATGGCATTTCTCTTGCCGGTTTTCATGGCGATCTCTTGGGCCGTGTTGCGATCACGTGAAGATATCGGACGACCGACGCGCCCCGTCCTTATTACGACCGGGATCGTGTTGCTGCTCGGGGGCGCAGGTTTCTGTTTCGCCCTTGTGTTCCGAAATGTCGACAACGTCGCGCAGCTTTGTGAGCCTCTGTTGCAGCGGGATGTTCCGGAAACCTTCTGCGCGGGGGCAATCTCCTGGGCTGCGGCGGAGATGAAAGATCATCTGGCGCTCTTGCACACGGCCCGGAGCGAGCGGAACATGCTGTATTTCGGCCTGGGGGCCGTGCTTTGGAGTCTGCCCTATGCGTTCTTTGTGGCGGATGTGCGGCCCGTCAGACGTGGATTGTTTTTGATCCTCTGTGGCGTTGTGCCGATTCTGCCGCTGTATTTCGTGGCGATTGATTGGGGCCGGTGGCTAAGTCTACAGGCGTTTTGCCTGACGGTGCTGTTCATCGCGGCCACGCATGTCGGTTGGCTCCGGCGCAACTCCGGCGGCAGATGGATCGTGACACTTCTGTGCCTGATCATCGCGCTTCGGTGGCATCCGGACTATTTGACCGGGCTGCCCTGATCACCCTCCGGTATGGCTCATATGCCGTGAGACCTGACCATCGGCCCGCTGGCGGGAATAGTCGAAATCGTGGCCTTTCGGCTTGTGCGAAATCGCCTCTTCGATGGCGGCGATCAGCGGCCCGTCATCCTCGGGATGCGCGCGCATGACGTCGCGTAGCGAGGCGTTGTCTTCCTGTCCGAGACACATGAAGAGATCGCCGGTGCAGGTCATCCGCACCCGGTTACAGCTTTCGCAGAAATTATGCGTGAGCGGCGTGATGAAGCCGATCTTCTGCCTGGTCTCTTCAAGCCGCACATAACGCGCGGGCCCTCCTGTGCGCTCGGTGAGATCGGTCAGTGTGTAGCGCATGGCAAGATCGCCGCGCAGATCCTTGAGCGACCAATATTGTCCGATCCTGTCCTCATTACCCAGATCGCCCATCGGCATGACCTCGATGAAGGTCAGATCCATTGCTTCACGCGCGCACCATTCCGTCAGGTCGAAAAGTTCGTCCTCATTGAAGCCCTTGAGCGCCACGGTGTTGATCTTGATCCTGAGACCGGCCTCTCGCGCGGCGTCGATCCCGCGGAGCACCTGATCGAGACGGCCCCAGCGCGTCACACGGGCGAATTTATCCGTGTCCAGCGTGTCGAGCGAAACGTTCACCCGTCGCACGCCTGCGGCATAGAGATCGGTCGCAAATCGGTCGAGCTGCGAGCCGTTCGTGGTCAGCGTCAGCTCTTTCAACGCACCGCTGTCGAGGTGCCGGCTCATGTTGTTGAAAAAGGTCATGATCCCGCGCCGCATCAGAGGCTCGCCCCCGGTGATCCGCAGTTTCTCGACGCCCAGACCGATGAAGGTGGAACACATCCGGTCAAGCTCTTCGAGCGTGAGCAATTCCTTTTTCGGCAGGAAGGTCATGTGTTCCGCCATGCAATAAACACAACGGAAATCGCAGCGATCCGTCACCGACACCCTAAGGTAGGTGATCGCACGGGCAAACGGGTCGATGAGACGGGGCGCGTTGGACATGGCGGACAATCTAGGGCGTGTGGGCGAAGCTGCCAAGCGATTCAATCGGCATTTGTGCGGGATTGAACGACGCGCCGCACCATACTTGCGTGCTTGCGATCATGTTTGCCAAGGCTCCTGAGCCATGTGTCGGCCATGCGCGAGACATCCTTATCCGCATCTTGCAACGCATGGGTGAGCCAGAACAAGACATCGTCGATGGCGTTTTTCTCGTCTTCATCGGGATGGGCAAGCTTGGCCAGAGGTAAAGACAGGCCAAGCGCTGCGCGCCGGTCGAGGGTGCGTTCGGATTTCGCGAGCCTATGCACGGTCTCCATCCGTGACAAATCGGTGACGATCCGACGCGCACCGGCATTGGCGAGCGCATCCAGTTCGGCCCAGTTCCCGGCCTCAGAAATCCATGCGCAAATCTGGTCCCAAACGGCAGCATCGTCCGCGATACGAGCCTGAGTCAGCAGTTTCGCAGCCATGAGCCGGGCTTCGAGCACGCCGCTGTTCCAAAGTTCTTGGGCCACCATCAAGCGCGCGGGGAAGGCAATCTCCTGACGCAGCTCGCGCGCCATGTCTTCCAGAGTCTGCGGGGGCACGCCCAAATAATTGCCCGTGCCGAAGCGGGTCTCCAGATCGGCTGCGCGTTCTGCAGCGCCCGCGGCTTTGAGCCGGTTCATCACTTCGGTTGCGTTCATGTTCAACATCTCATTCCACCGTCACGGATTTCGCCAGATTGCGCGGTTGGTCCACATCGGTGCCTTTGGCGACCGCCGTGTGATAGGCGATGAGCTGGGCCGGGACGGCATAGAGGATCGGAGCGAAAAGATCCGGCACTTCGGGCATTTGCACCGTCTGCCAGACCCCTTCGGAGGCAATTTCCAACCCTTTCCTGTCGGAAACCAGAAGCACCTTGCCACCGCGCGCCATGACTTCCTGCATGTTCGAGACGGTCTTGTCGAACAAAGGGTCGTGTGGGGCGAAGACGATCACCGGTGTGTGGCTGTCGATCAGGGCGATGGGGCCGTGTTTCAGCTCGCCGGAGGCATAGCCTTCGGCATGGATGTAGCTGATTTCCTTGAGTTTCAAAGCACCTTCGAGCGCCAGGGGATACATCGCCCCGCGCCCGAGGAACAATACGTCGCGCGCCTCGGAAAGGTCATTTGAGACGATATTCAGCGTTTCGTCGAGATCGAGCGCGCGGGTCAGGAGACCGGGCAGGATGCGCAGTTCTTCCATATGTTGTTTGAGCTCCGCCTCGGTCATATGGCCGCGATCGCGCGCCGCCTTGAGCGCGAGGCTCGCGAGGACGAGGAGTTGGCAGGTGAAGGCCTTGGTCGACGCCACGCCGACCTCGACGCCTGCGAGGATCGGCAGGGCGATGTCGCTTTCGCGCGCGATGGAGGAACTGGGTACGTTCACCACGGCAACGGTTTTCGCAACCTTTTCATGGCAATACCGAAGCGCGGCCAGTGTGTCGGCGGTCTCGCCGGACTGGCTGACAAAGATCGCGTAGCTGTCGGTCGGAAGCGGTGGTTCACGGTAGCGGAATTCCGAGGCAACGTCGATTTCCACCGGCAGGCGGGCGAGGCTTTCGAACCAGTATTTCGCCACCGAACAGGCGTAGAAGGCGGTGCCACAGGCCACCAGCGTCAGACGCGAAATGTTCGAAAAGTCCAAATCGGACGGCAGATTCAGCCCATCATCGGTGAGATAATGTTGCAAAGCGTCACCCAGAACGGCAGGTTGTTCGGCGATTTCCTTGGCCATGAAATGCTTGTAGCCGCCTTTCTCGACCTGCGTGGCACCAAGGTCGATGCGCTGCTCGTCGCGGTTGGCCAGTCGTCCTGCCTCATCGAAGATTTCGACACCTGCGCGGGTGATGAAGGCATAATCGCCCTGTTCCAGATAGGTGATGCGGTCGGTCATCGGAGCCAGTGCGATGGCATCCGAGCCCGCGAACATCTCACCCTCACCGTGCCCGATGGCCAGCGGCGCGCCTTTGCGCGCGGCGATCATCAGGTCGTCCTCGCCCTCGAAAAGCCACAGGAGCGCGAAGGCCCCGTCGAGTTTCTTGAGGGTGGCAACCGCGGCTTCGTGCGGGTCAAGTCCCCGATCCATATACATTCGCGTCATAAGTGCTACGGTCTCGGAATCGGTTTCCGTCTCCGGGAGAAGACCCGCCTCGGCCAGTTCCGCGCGCAATTCGCGGTAATTCTCGATGATGCCGTTATGCACGACCGTGACCGGACCGGAGCGATGCGGGTGCGCATTGCCGGTGGTCGCCGCGCCATGGGTCGCCCAGCGGATATGACCGATCCCCGTCTTGCCAGCCAAAGGTTCATGCACCAAAAGATCGGAGAGGTTCACCAGCTTGCCGACCGCGCGGCGACGGTCGAGCCTGCCGTTCGACACCGTGGCGATGCCAGCGCTGTCATAGCCGCGATATTCGAGCTTTTTCAGTGACTCGACGAGGATCGGAGCCGCTTCATGATTTCCCAAAATCCCTACAATACCGCACATTTTACTGACCTTTTTGCTTTCTATCTTTGAGAGACTTTAACTTTGCGAACATTCGTACGGCGAGCATCGGTTTGTTCACCTGCTTCGCGCGTCCGATCGCGAGAGCGCCCGGCTCGACGTTCGTGGTGATGACGGAACCGCTCGCGGTCATCGCCTCATCCCCCACGGTCACCGGCGCGACCAGCATGGTGTTCGAGCCGATGAAGGCATTGCGTCCCACGACGGTGCGATGTTTGAACACGCCGTCGTAGTTGCAGGTGATCGTGCCCGCGCCCACGTTGGTGCCGTCGCCGATCTCCGCATCGCCGATATAGGTGAGATGGTTCACTTTGGCGCCCTCGCCGATCAGGGCATTTTTCACCTCGACGAAATTGCCGATGTGCGCGTTGTTCGACAGTTCTGCGCCGGGGCGCAGACGGGCGAAGGGGCCGACGGTCGATCCCATCGACACATGACAGCCCTCGAAATGGCTGAACGCCCGCAGACGTGTACCGGATTCCACGGTGACGCCGGGGCCGAAGATCACGTTCGGCTCCACCACCGTATCGCGCCCGATATAGGTGTCGAGCGAGAAGAACACGGTTTCGGGCGCCATGAGGGTCACGCCGTTCTCCAACGCTTCCGCACGTTTGGCGGCCTGGAAAATCGCTTCGGCGCGGGCAAGCTCGGCGCGGGTGTTGACGCCCAGCGTCTCGGATTCGTCACAGGCAACGGCGGTCGCGGTGCGTCCGGCTTTCCATGCGATTTCAACGATGTCCGGTAGATAATATTCCCCGGCGGCATTGTCATTCCCGACCTGTTCGAGAAGCTCAAACAGCACGTTCGCATCGGCGGCGACCAGACCGGAATTGCAGAAGGTGATTGCGCGCTGGGCCTCTGTCGCGTCCTTGTATTCGACGATGCGGGTGAGCCTGTCACCCTCCATCACCAGACGTCCGTAACGTGCCGGATCGGCGGCCTCGAAGCCCAGAACGACCACATCGGCCGATTTGCGCGCCTCGGCCATGCGCAGGATCGTGTCCTCGGAAATGAAGGGCGTGTCGCCATAGAGCACGATGGCGTCGCCTTCGAACCCCGACAGCGCCTCTTTCGCCTGCAAAACCGCGTGCGCCGTGCCGAGTTGTTCTTCCTGACGGGCGATCACGATCTCCTCGTCGATCTTCGCGGCCTCTGTCGCGACCAGATCGCCGCCATGACCGACGACCAGAACCGTGCGCTCCGGGTCCAAAGCGGTGCCGGAGGCCAGCGCATGGGCAAACATGGGGGCGTTGCCGATCGGGTGCAGCACCTTGGGCAGGTCGGAATTCATCCGTGTTCCCTGTCCGGCGGCCAAAAGAATGAGGGCTGTTGCCATGGTTTTCGTCCCGATCTGCTCTTTTCTTTGTCTGTCTGCCGTTTTACCCATGACACGGAGCGCCGCAAGGGCCCGAGCGGGCATGGGGCTTCACTTATTCTGACGCCAGATTACAGCATTCAGCGGGAGTTTGCCCAAAGCGAGCCGCCGCTGCCGCAACAAGGACCGGACATGCGCACTGTGATTTTCGATCTCGACGGCACGCTGGCGGACACCTCCGCCGATCTGATCGCGGCGGCGAATGCCTGTTTCCGGGGGCTGGGATATGGCGATGTGCTGGACCCGGAGAGGGATGCGCATACGGCGTTTCGCGGTGGGCGGGCGATGCTGACGCTCGGATTTTCCCGCGTGAAACCGGGGTTCGATGAAGCGGAGGTGATGGAGCAATATCCGATCCTGCTCGATGTCTACGCGGAGCACATCGACACACACACCCGGCTTTATGACGGGGCGGCGGATGCGGTCGAGGAACTGCGCAGCGGTGGGTATGCCGTGGGGGTATGTACCAACAAGCCGGAAGATCTGGCGGATCGTTTGTTGACCCGGCTTGGCGTGCGCGATCTGTTCGGTTCGATGATCGGCGCAAAGACGGTGGGCGTGTCGAAACCCGATCCAAAACCCTATCTGGCGGCGGTCGAGGAGGTCGGAGGTGTCTTATCCCAGTCTTTCCTTGTGGGCGACACTGAGACGGATCGGGAGACGGCGAAGGCGGCGGGGGTGCCCTGTGTGCTGGTGACCTTCGGGCCGGATGGGGACGGGGTGAAACGGTTGGAGCCGGAAGCTTTGCTTACCCATTATAATGAGCTGTCGCGGCTGACGAAGGAACTGATCGGATGAGTGACGAGGTTTTTAAAGGTAACTTCACCCAGCAGGAGCCAATCCCGGAAGAGGCTATCGCGCGGGCTGTGGAGGTCATGCGCTCGGGGCGGCTGCACCGCTACAACACGCTTCCGGGGGAGAAGGGGGAGGTCGCGGAACTCGAAGAGGAATTCGCCGCCTATACGGGCGCGAAATATGCGCTTGCGGTGGCCTCGGGCGGTTATGCTCTGGGATGTGCGCTGCGTGCGCTTGAGGTCAAACCCGGTGAGCCGGTCCTGACCAACGCCTTCACGCTCGCTCCCGTACCCGGTGCGATAGCCTCCGTGGGGGCAAGGCCGGTGTTCGTCGGTGTGACCGAGGGGCTGGTGATCGACCTCGACGATCTTCCGGTGAAGATTGCGGAGAGCGGGGCAAAGGTGCTGATGCTGTCTCATATGCGCGGGCATATCGTCGACATGGATGCGCTCATGTATATCTGTAACGGTGCGGGTGTTGCCGTCATCGAGGATTGTGCGCATACGATGGGAGCGCATTGGGACGGGGTGCCTTCGGGGCGGCACGGGGTCATCGGGTGTTATTCGACCCAGACTTACAAACATATCAATTCGGGTGAGGGCGGCTTTCTCATCACCGATGACGACGAGATCGCGGCGCGGGCCATCATGTTGTCGGGATCGTACATGCTCTATGGCAAGCACACTGCCGGTCCTGCGCCGGAAGTGTATGAGGCGATCAAATATCAGACACCGAATGTGTCGGGACGGATGGATCATCTGCGCGCCGCGATCCTGCGGGTGCAGCTTCGCAATCTCGACAGTCAGGTGGAGAACTGGAACGCGCGCTACCGCGTGGTCGAGGAGGGGCTGCGGGATACGCCGGGGCTCACCCTGACCCTACGCTCGCAGCAGGAGCATTATGTCGGCTCTTCGTTTCAGTTTCTTTTGATGGACTGGCTGGATGAAAAGATCGAAGCGCTGGTGGCGCGCTGTCTTGCGCGTGGTGTGGAACTCAAATGGTTCGGGGCACCTGAGCCGGTGGCCTTCACCTCGCGTTACGAAAGCTGGCGCTATGCCAAGCCGCAAAGCCTGCCCGACAGCGACCGTGTGCTGCGCGCGATCATGGATGTGCGCTTGCCGCTGACCTTCAGTCTGGAGGACTGCGCAATATTGTCGCGGATTATTCGCGAGGAGATCCTGCGGGCCGGGTGAGCTGTGCGACCCGTCCGTGGGGCAGGGGATAAGGTTCAGGAAATATTCGTATTTTGATATGCGTTGGGGAATGTGACGAAATAGTGTGCATATGCATGCAATTTTGCGAATTCCGACAAAAATAATAAGAAAAATCCCTTCGAATCGCGACGTATCGGCAAATCCCGCCGCGGCGCCATGTAACGTGATCGCGAGTGCAAAAAAACGTGTCAGACCCCTTGAAATTAAGGCTTTTCTCACTGCGCGTTTGGTTGACCATATTGTCGCAGGGGGCTAAACCACAGCAAGCTAGCAAAGCAGCGCGCCCGAGGTTGCTCGACAATTGAGTCTCCCCGAGAGCGCGCAAACCAAGGAGCCGCTCGTGGAAGACTTGCTTCGGGAATATCTCCCCATCGTCATTTTCCTCGGCCTCGCCATTGCGCTGGGCCTGGTGTTCATCTTCGCAGCCCTCATCCTCGCCGTTCGCAATCCCGACCCGGAAAAAGTGTCGGCCTATGAATGCGGGTTCAACGCGTTCGATGACGCGCGGATGAAGTTCGACGTGCGGTTCTACCTCGTGTCGATCCTGTTCATCATTTTCGATCTCGAAATCGCTTTCCTCTTTCCCTGGGCCGTCGCGTTCAAGGATCTGAGCATGACGGGCTTCTGGTCGATGATGGTGTTCCTCGGCGTGCTGACCGTGGGCTTTGCCTATGAATGGAAGAAAGGGGCGCTGGAATGGGCGTGATGACCGGAGCCAATACGGCCGGGGCCGACAAAGAAGTCGCCACCCAAGCTCTGAACAAGGAATTGCAGGACAAAGGCTTTCTGTTGACCTCGACCGAGGACATCATCAACTGGGCGCGCACCGGCTCGCTGCACTGGATGACCTTCGGTCTTGCCTGCTGCGCCGTCGAGATGATGCAGACCTCCATGCCGCGTTACGATCTCGAACGCTACGGTACGGCACCCCGCGCCTCCCCGCGCCAGTCCGACCTGATGATCGTCGCAGGTACACTGACCAACAAGATGGCCCCCGCCCTGCGCAAGGTCTACGACCAGATGCCGGAACCGCGTTACGTGATCTCCATGGGGTCCTGCGCCAATGGCGGCGGCTATTATCACTACAGCTATTCGGTGGTGCGCGGCTGTGACCGCATCGTGCCCGTGGACGTCTATGTCCCCGGCTGCCCGCCGACCGCAGAAGCGCTGATGTACGGGTTGCTGCAATTGCAGCGCAAAATCCGCCGCACCGGCACGATTGCCCGCTAAGGAGAGATCTGATGAGCGAAGAAGCCCTTCTGGAACTCGCCGCCCATATCGAGATGAAACGTCCCGATGACGTGCTCTCGACCGAGGTGGCCTTTGGCGAGCTGAATGTGACCGTGACCGCCGCCGGGATTGTGGATTTCGTCGATTTTCTGAAAACCGACGGCACCTGCAAGTTCTCCTCGCTGGTGGACATCACGGCGGTCGATCACCCGGAGCGCGAGCAGCGCTTCGACGTGGTTTATCACTTCCTGTCGATGTATCAGAACCAGCGCATCCGCGTGATCGCCGCCCTGCGCGAAGAGGAAACGATCCCCTCGATCATCTCCGTGCACCCGTCGGCGGGCTGGTTCGAGCGTGAAACCTTCGATATGTTCGGCATCATCTTCTCCGGTCACCCGGACCTGCGTCGTCTGCTGACCGACTACGGCTTCCGCGGCCATCCGCTGCGCAAGGATTTCCCGGCCACGGGTTACACCGAAGTGCGCTATGACGAAGAGCTGAAACGCGTGGTCTACGAGCCGGTGAGCCTCGTGCAGGAATACCGCCAGTTCGACAACCTTTCCCCATGGGAAGGCGCGAAATACATCCTTCCCGGCGACGAGAAGGGGGCCTGAGACGTGAGCGGCGATCCGGCCATCATGATCTGCGTCGGCGCGACGAAAGCGGGCACCAGCTCGCTTTATCGCTATTTGCACGATCACCCGGATTGCCACATGCGTTCGATCAAGGAAATCCACTATTTCGACACTGTGGATTTCGACGATTACGAGCATCAGTTTGATGTCTACGCCCGTCTGCGCGCCGATCTTGTCGGACGCCAGAATATCGCGCGCAAGAACGCCAATCTCTGGAAGGTGGGCAATCTTGAGCGTCAGATCATGGATGTGGACGAGATCGTGCGCATTCTCGAACTGGGGCGCGAGGGCGTGTCCGATTACCTGTTCTATCTTCTGGACGGGATCGGGGACAAGAAAGTCGCGGGCGACATCACACCGGGCTACGGTCTTTTGACCGAAGAGCGCCTGCGCGAGATGGCGCATATGGCGCCCGATGTGCGTTTCGTCTTCCTGATGCGCGATCCGGTGGACCGTCTTTGGTCGCATGTGCGCATGCAGGCCACGCGCCAGCGCCAGCCCGGCGAAGAGGTCGCGATCAAGGCCCGGCGGATCATGAACCGCACGATGAAAAAGGGCATGGAAACCCATATTCCCGAACGCGGCGACTATGTCGGGATCGTGGAAAAACTCAAACGGGCGGTGCCCGAGGACAAGCTTTTCGTGGGCTTTACCGAGGACGTGCTGTCGGGCGAGGGGCTTACGAGTCTCTGCGCTTTCCTTGGAATTTCTGAGAAGCCCGTAGACCAAGAACCGCATGCGCATGAAGGTGTGCATCTGAAACTGAGTGACAAACAGCGGCATGAGGCAGCGCAATTCCTGGCGCCGCAATATGCCTATGTCGAAAAGAGCTTTGGCCCGCTGCCCGCGCGGTGGCAGGCGAATATGGCGAGGATCTGAGAATGGACGTCGATATCCGGCAAAACACCTACGATGACGGTTCGCACGACGCGACCGACACCGAACAGAAGATCCGGAACTTCAACATCAACTTCGGGCCTCAGCACCCTGCGGCCCACGGTGTGTTGCGGATGGTTCTGGAGCTGGACGGTGAGATCGTGGAGCGCGCCGACCCGCATATCGGTCTTTTGCACCGCGGCACCGAAAAGCTGATGGAGAACCGTACGTATCTCCAGAACCTGCCCTATCTCGACCGTCTCGATTACGTGGCGCCGATGAACCAGGAACATGCCTGGTGTCTGGCCATCGAACGTCTGGCCGGTGTCGAAATCCCGCGCCGTGCCTCTCTCATCCGCGTGCTCTATTCCGAGATCGGCCGCGTTCTGAACCACCTTCTGAACACCACCACCGGTGCGATGGACGTCGGTGCGCTGACGCCGCCGCTCTGGGGCTTCGAAGAGCGTGAAAAGCTCATGATCTTCTATGAGAGGGCCTGTGGCGCGCGTCTTCACTCCGCCTATTTCCGTCCGGGCGGCGTCCATCAGGACCTGCCGCCGGAGCTGATCGACGATATCGAGGCCTGGGCCGATCACTTCCCGAAAGTGCTTGACGACATTCACTACCTGCTGTCGGACAACCGCATCTTCAAACAGCGGACCGTCGACATCGGCATCGTCAGCGAGGAAGAAGTGCTCGACTGGGGCTTCTCTGGCGTGATGGTGCGCGGCTCGGGCCTTGCCTGGGACCTGCGTCGCAGCCAGCCCTATGAGTGCTACAACGAGTTCGATTTCCAGATTCCGGTCGGCACCAGCGGCGACTGCTATGACCGCTACATGTGCCGCATGTTGGAAATGGCCGAGTCGACCAAGATCATCAAACAGGCATGCGCCATGCTGCGGATGCCGGAAAATCAGGGCGATGTGCTGGCCCGTGGCAAGCTCACGCCGCCGAAACGCAGTGATATGAAAACCTCCATGGAGGCACTCATCCATCACTTCAAACTTTACACCGAAGGGTTCAAACTGCCGCAGGGCGAGGTCTATGCCGCCGTCGAAGCGCCGAAAGGCGAGTTCGGCGTGTTCCTCGTTTCCGACGGAACGAACAAACCCTACCGTGCGAAACTCCGTGCGCCGGGGTACCTTCACTTGCAGGCGATGGACCACATGGCCAAGGGCCACCAGCTCGCGGATGTCTCCGCCATCATCGCCACCATGGACATCGTTTTCGGGGAGGTCGACCGCTAATGCTCCGCCGTCTTTATTCTGAACAACCCGCCTCTTTCGAATTCACGCCCGCGAACCTCGCCTGGGCCGAGGGGCAGATCGCCAAATACCCGGAAGGTCGGGCGCAATCCGCGATCATTCCGCTTCTGTGGCGGGCGCAAGAACAAGAGGGCTGGCTCACCAAACCCGCGATCGAATATGTCGCGGATATGCTGGGCATGGCCTATATCCGGGCGCTGGAAGTGGCGACCTTTTACTTCATGTTCCAACTGCAACCGGTTGGATCCGTGGCGCATATTCAGGTGTGCGGCACCACGACCTGCATGATCTGCGGCTCGGGGGACATCATCGAGGTCTGCAAACGCCGCATTGCCGGGAAACCGCACACGCTCTCCGCCGATGGCAAGTTCTCTTGGGAAGAGGTTGAATGTCTGGGTGCCTGCGCCAACGCGCCGATGGCCCAGATCGGCAAGGACTATTACGAGGACCTGACCGCCGAAAATTTCGAGAAGCTGCTCGATCAGATGGAAGCGGGCAATGTGCCGCTGCCCGGCTCGCAAGCCGGTCGTTATTCGTCTGAGCCCGCCGGTGGTCCGGTGGTGCTGGCCGAGTACAAGGGCACCGGTGCGCAATATAACGGTTCCGTGCAGCGCGCCGTCGACATCGGCGATACGATCAAACGCATCGACGGCACCGAAGTGCCGCTTCTGACCCCGTGGATTTCCAAGGGGGCGGGCCACGGCTCCGTGCCGAAAGCCCCGGCGGCGGCGAAATCCGCCGTGCAGCAGGCTGCGGATGCGAAAAAGGCCGAGCCGAAACCGGCAAAAGACAAGCCGGTCAGCGAAAACGGTGTGACGAAGCAAGAGGCGGACGCCACCTCGACCGGAACTCCGGCGGTGGAAGAGAAACAGCCGGAACTTCTAAGCGCGGCGCGCGAGGGCGGGGCGGATGACCTCAAGAAACTCAAAGGTGTGGGGCCGAAGCTTGAGCAGACGCTCAACGAGCTGGGCTTCTACCATTACGATCAGGTCGCGAACTGGACGCCGGCGGAAATCGCCTGGGTCGACAGCCGCCTGAAATTCAAGGGCCGGATCGAACGGGACGGCTGGATCGAACAGGCGAAAATTCTTGCGGCGGGCGGGGAGACTGAGTTCTCCAAACGTGCGAAATACTGAGACGATGACAAGAGAGGCCAAAGGCCCGACGACGACCTGACAGGGACCGGTAGAGGAGAACACGATGAGTGAGGCGACGACCAAAACACCCAAGATTTGGCTGATTTCAGCCATTTGCGGGGTATTGGCCTTTCTGGCCCTTTTGTGGATCGCAGGATATGCGACCGCAGACTCGATCATCGTGGGCGTTCTCGTGACTTTCCTCGTGGCGATCCTGCTGTGGATCGGCTGGCACGAGGAAGAGGTCACACCGCCGGAGGGACATCCCGAAGCGGAGGTGAGCGCCGAGGGCCTCATGGCGACGGCCTCCGTCGGAGATGAACCGATCTCGGTGGCCGAGGAGATCGCGCCGGAACCACATGCCGCCGACACGCGCGAGGTGCGCTCGGCTGCCGCGGCTGCGACACCTGAGCCAGAGCCGGTCGAAGAGGCCGCAGAGGAGACGGTGGCGGAGGTCGTCACGGAAGCTGGCGAAAAGCCGACGCTTCTCAAGATGCCGCTCGAAGGCGGGGCCGACGATCTGAAACAGATCAAGGGCGTGGGGCCGAAGCTTGAGACGCTGCTGCACTCCATGGGGGTCTACCATTTCGGTCAGATCGCCGCCTGGAACAATGCCGAAGTGGCCTGGATGGATGCGAACCTGAAAGGGTTCAAAGGCCGGGTGACCCGGGACGATTGGGTCGGTCAGGCGAAAGCCCTCTCCGAGGGCGAAGAAACGGAATTCTCGAAACGCGTCAAGGATGGCGACGTGTACTGAGGAGTGAAAGACAATGGTTCCCGACAAGGACCGGCATCTGGCGAAAAAGGCGCGCATGGTGGCGCTGGTGATTGCTTTGACGATGCTGGTCTGGCTCGGGGCCCAGTGGCTGGGCGGGAAACTCGGAATGCCTGTGCGTTACGCGTTCCTGCTCGACCTCATGGCGCTGGCCGCTTTCGTGTGGGCCTTCGTGGTGATTTATCAGATCTGGCGCGACACGCGTCAGCAGGACTGAAGGGACAAGAGCGATGCTCAAGGATCAGGATCGGATCTTTACCAACCTCTACGGGATGAATGACCGTAGCCTCAAAGGTGCGATGGCGCGCGGCCATTGGGACGGCACGGCAGGCATTCTCGCCAACGGGCGCGACTGGATCATTGATCAGGTCAAGGCTTCGGGCCTGCGTGGTCGTGGCGGCGCGGGCTTTCCGACCGGCCTCAAATGGTCCTTCATGCCGAAGGAAAGCGATGGGCGTCCGTCCTATTTGGTGATCAACGCCGACGAATCCGAGCCCGCGACCTGCAAGGACCGCGAGATCATGCGCCACGATCCGCACACGCTGGTCGAAGGCGCGCTGATCGCCGGTTTCGCCATGGGCGCGGTTGCCGCCTATATCTACATTCGCGGCGAATACATCCGCGAGAAAGAGGCGCTTCAAGCTGCGATCGACGAGGCCTATGACGCCGGTCTGATCGGCAAGAACGCCTGCAAATCCGGCTACGATTTCGATGTTTACCTGCACCATGGGGCAGGGGCCTATATCTGTGGCGAGGAAACCGCCCTCATCGAGTCTCTCGAAGGCAAAAAGGGCATGCCCCGGATGAAACCGCCCTTCCCGGCGGGTGCGGGTCTCTATGGGTGCCCGACCACGGTGAACAACGTGGAATCCATCGCCGTCGTGCCGACGATCATCCGGCGTGGCGCGGACTGGTTCTCCTCCTTCGGGCGTCCGAACAACGCAGGCACCAAGCTCATGGCGCTCACCGGCCACGTCAACACGCCCTGCGTGTTCGAGGAAGAGATGTCGATGTCCGTGCGCGAGATCATCGAGAAACACGGCGGTGGTATTCGCGGCGGCTGGGACAATCTCAAGGCAATCATTCCGGGCGGGGCGTCGTGCCCGGTGCTGCCGAAAGAGGCGTTGGAAGATGCGATTTTTGACTTCGACTGGATGCGGGAGAACAAGAGTTCCTTCGGCACCGGTTGCATGATCGTGATGGACAATTCCGTGGACGTAGTGAAAGCCGTGTGGCGCCTGTCGGCCTTCTTCAAGCACGAAAGCTGCGGTCAGTGTACACCGTGCCGCGAAGGCACCGGCTGGATGATGCGCGTGATGGAGCGGCTGGTGACGGGCGATGCGGAGATCGAAGAGATCGACATGCTGCTCGATGTGACCAAACAGGTCGAAGGGCACACCATCTGTGCCTTGGGCGATGCGGCGGCCTGGCCTATCCAGGGTCTCATCCGTCACTTCCGTGGCGAGATTGAGGATCGTATCAAAGCCAAGAAAACCGGCCGCGTGACGGCGGCCTTTGCGGCGGAGTAAGACAAGCTCATGAAACCCGCCCTCGCCATATTGCCGTTCATGCTGCTCGCCGCCTGTCAGGTGGACGAAGCGAATGAGGCCATGCGCGGCATGTCTCAGGATCGCATGACGGTCGCGCGGGCGGCATTTCGCGATATGGGGACGGAAGAGTTGGCGGGAATGCTCTTGCTGTCGCAAGACATTGCGGAGAGTTGTGATGGGATCGGGACGCACTCGCAGGTGCACAGCTTCCTCTCATCGCGGGTCGAGCGCCAGCCGTTCATCGACCCGGCGGTCAATGCCGCACGGCATGAGAATGCACGCGCCGCGTTCGTAGCGCAGCATGGCGTGGCGGACGGCAAGGCGTTCTGTGCGGCTGCCCGTGCAGAGATGAAACAAATGACGCCCCTGGGCGCAACCTTGGTGGAAGGACCGGCTCGCTGATGCAACCTGTCGGCACATATCTCGCGGAACTGAACATCGGGCGCCTTGTGGCCCCGACGGACGATCCGCGCGTGGCCGAATTCATGGGCGCGCTGGACCGGATCAACGGCATGGGCAAACGCATGCCGGGGTTTGTCTGGATGATGGAGGGCTCGGGAGAGCCTGGCACCGGAAACACCGAGAACAACATCGGTGACGATCCGCAATTCGTCGCCAATCTCACCGTTTGGGAAGATGTCGAAAGCCTTGAGCATTTCGTCTTCAATACGGTGCACAAACAGTTTTACGACCGCCGCGCGGAATGGTTCGAGCTGATGGCCGACCAGCATTTCGTGATGTGGTATGTCGAGGAAGGGCACAAGCCCACACTGGCAGAGGCGATGGAACGTCTCGCCTACAAGCAGGAACATGGGGACAGCGATCATGCCTTTGGCTGGTCGTATCTGAAACAGGCCACGCTTTTCACGACGAAAAGCTGTCGGCCCGCTCAGGGAGTTTTCCTATGAAACAGATCAAATATGTCACCCTCGCTTTCGCCTTCGCCGCAGGTGCCGCCGCCGCTGCCGAGTTGCCGCCGCTTCGTGAAGTCAGGGAGATCGACCAGAACATGCTCTGGGCCGGTCTGGCCATCGAGGTGGCGGACGAATGCCCGACCATCGAGGTGAGAAAGCTCAAGGGCCTGTCCTTCCTCTGGGGGCTGAAACACAAGGCCTCTTCCATGGGGTATTCAGATGACCAGATCCGCGCCTATGTGGACAGTGACGCCGAAGAAGCACGTATTCGCCGCCTGGGCGAGGACTATATCCGCCGCGCGGGGTTCGATCCGAAAACGCCAGAGGGGCTCTGTGCCTTCGGGGCAGGGGAAATCGCCAAAGGGTCGCTCATCGGCAGTTTTCTGAGGAGTGTGAAATGATCGGTCGCTTCGCATATCCCGCTGTTGTCGCGCTCTGGGCCATGCCCGCAGTGGCGCAGATGGTGATCACCGAGGACCCGGACATCCGTGGTCCTCTGGTCGACAACATGATCGTCACCGAACTGACGACCATCTGTCCGAAACTGGCTCCGCGCACGGCGCAGGTCAACAAACAGGCGCAGGCCATGATGGCGACGATCGTCGCCAAGGGCTATGGCGCGGACGACATTCAAACCCTTCAGGACCCGGCCTTTCTGGCGGTTCTGGCGGATGAATCGAAAAGCTTCTTTGCCGCTCAGGGCATTGAGAAACGAGACACGGAGGCGATGTGCGCCTTCGGCAAAGCGCAGATTGCAGGGCGGACGCCGCTCGGCAAGCTGATGAAGAACAGGTGATGTGACCATGGCAGATACGCGCAAAATCATCATTGACGGGACCGAGGTCGAAGTCGATCCGGCCATGACGATCCTCCAGGCCTGTGAAGTGGCCGGGATCGAAGTGCCGCGGTTCTGCTATCACGAACGGCTCTCCATTGCGGGCAATTGCCGCATGTGTCTGGTCGAGGTCGTGGGCGGCCCGCCGAAACCGGCGGCCTCCTGTGCCATGCAGGTGCGTGACCTGCGCCCGGGGCCGGAAGGCGCTCCGCCGGTGGTGAAAACCAATTCGCCGATGGTCAAGAAGGCCCGCGAGGGTGTGATGGAGTTTCTCCTGATCAACCACCCGCTCGATTGCCCGATCTGCGATCAGGGCGGCGAATGCGACCTTCAGGATCAGGCCATGGCCTACGGTGTGGATTTCTCCCGCTACCGCGAACCGAAGCGGGCCTCCGAGGATCTGAACCTCGGCCCGCTCGTCGCGACCACCATGACCCGCTGCATTTCCTGCACCCGCTGCGTACGCTTCACCACCGAGGTCGCGGGCATCACCCAGATGGGCCAGACCGGTCGTGGCGAAGACAGCGAGATCACCAGCTATCTCAACGAAACGCTGGCCTCGAACCTGCAAGGCAACATCATCGACCTGTGCCCGGTCGGCGCGCTGACCTCGAAACCCTATGCCTTTACCGCACGCCCGTGGGAACTGACCAAGACCGAAACCATCGACGTGATGGACGCGATGGGCTCCAATATTCGTGTGGATACCAAGGGCCGCGAAGTGATGCGTATCCTGCCGCGCAACCATGACGACGTGAACGAGGAGTGGATTTCCGACAAGACCCGCTTCATCTGGGACGGTCTCAAGCGTCAGCGCATCGACACGCCCTATATCCGCAAGAACGGCAAGCTGACCAAGGCCACCTGGGCCGAGGCGCTCTCCGTCGCGGCTGCGGCGATGAAGGGCAAGAAAGTTGCCGCTCTCGTGGGCGATCTGGCTCCGGTCGAGGCGATCTATGCGTTGAAAGGTCTTGTCGAGGGGCTGGGCGGTAACATCGAATGCCGTGTCGATGGCGCGAAACTGCCCGCGGGCAACCGTGGCGTTTACGCCGGTACTGCGACTATCGCCGACATCGACGATGCGAAATACATTCAGTTGATCGGCACCAACCCGCGCGATGAAGCGCCGGTGCTGAACGCCCGTATCCGCAAGGCCTGGGCGAAAGGCGCCAAGGTCGGTCTCGTCGGCCAGCCCGTCGATCTGACTTACGATTATGCCCATGTCGGCACCGACCGTGCGGCGCTCGAAGGTCTTCTGAGCCACAATTACGGCGACGTTCTGGATCAGCCGTCCATCGTCATCGTTGGTGCGGGGGCGATCAACGAGGCCGATGGCGAAGCGGTTCTGGCCACGGCGCAGAAACTCGCGGAAGCCACCGGGTCGAAACTCATGGTGCTCCACACTGCCGCCTCCCGCGTGGGGGCGATGGATGTGAATGCCGTGACCGAAGGTGGGCTGGACGCTGCGACCAACGGGGCAGAGGTGATCTATAACCTCGGTGCCGATGAGGTCGAAATCGCCGCCGGTCCCTTCGTGATCTATCAGGGCTCGCATGGCGATCTTGGCGCGCACCGCGCCGACGTGATTCTGCCGGGGGCGGCCTACACGGAAGAAAACGGACTGTTTGTGAACCTCGAAGGTCGGCCTCAGTTGGCTCTGCGTGCTGCCTTCCCGCCGGGCGAGGCGAAAGAGAACTGGGCGATTCTGCGGGCGCTGTCCGCCGAACTCGGTGCGACGCTGCCCTACGATTCTCTGGCGCAGTTGCGTAAGGCGCTGATTGCCGAGGTGCCGCATCTGGCGAAGATCGACACAGTGCCGGAAAATGCTGTGGTTGCCCTGCCTTCGAAATCGCTTGGCAAGGCCACTTTCCGCAACGCGGTGAAGGATTTCTACCTCACCAACCCGATTGCGCGCGCGTCCGTATTGATGGCGGAGCTCTCCGCTATGGCGAAAGCCCGCGCTGAGACGCCAATGGCGGCCGAGTAATGGGGCACCGCGCCACACATATGGCCGGTTTCGGGCTGATGCTGACGGGTCTTTCCGCTTGCGGGCAGACCTGCTGTACGGCTCCCGTGCCGGATGTGTCGCGCGCGGCGCAAGCCACCGATTTCCTCGGTGTGCAGACCCGTCTTCTCGATGGCGATCTGGTGAATTTTTTCGTCTCCGCACAAGGGGATGGGGCAAAAGACAGCGTGGTGGCCTATGCAGATTGTGCCGCCGCGCAATACGCGTTGATCCGGGGATACGGATTTGCGCGTCATGTGCGCACAAATGTCGCACAAGAGGGTGGAATTTGGCGGGCAGATGCTGTTTACACCATCTCGCCAGCGCTCCCCGACGGTTTGCGCCAGCTCGACGCTGAAGTCGTCGTCGCAAACTGCCGGGACAACGGAATACCGACGGTGTGAAAGGCTAGGACGACAATGGTCGAATATTTCACGACAACAAATCTGGGGATCTTCCTGCTCACACTCGGGCAGATTTTGCTGGTCCTCGTGCCGCTCTTCGTGGCGCTCGCCTTCCTGATGTATGGCGACCGGAAAATCTGGGCGGCTGTCCAGATGCGCAAAGGTCCCAACATTGTGGGCATCTTCGGCCTGTTGCAGTCCTTTGCGGACTTCATCAAATACCTCGTGAAAGAGGTGGTCGTGCCGGCAGGGGCGGATAAATTCGTCTTCTACCTGGCGCCGATGATCACCTTCATCACCGCCTGTATCGCATGGGTGGTGATCCCGTGGAACGACGGCTGGGTGATCTCCGACATCAACGTCGCGATCCTCTACATCTTCGCGATTTCCTCGCTCGAAGTGTATGGCGTGATCATGGGCGGCTGGGCGTCGAACTCGAAATACCCGTTCCTCGGCTCGCTGCGCTCCGCCGCGCAGATGATCTCTTACGAGGTCTCGATCGGCCTGATCATCATCGGCGTGATCATCTCGACCGGGTCGATGAACTTCGGCGACATCGTCGCAGCACAAGACGGGGCAGGGATATTCTCCTGGTACTGGCTGCCGCACCTGCCGATGGTCTTCCTGTTCTTCGTCTCGGCTCTGGCGGAAACCAACCGCCCGCCGTTCGATTTGCCGGAAGCGGAATCGGAACTGGTCGCCGGTTATCAGGTGGAATACTCCTCCACGCCGTTCCTTCTGTTTATGATGGGCGAACTGATGGCCGTGGTGCTGATGTGTGCGCTGATCTCCATCCTGTTCTTCGGCGGCTGGAACTCCCCGGTTGAATTCCTGCCCGATGGCATCCTGTGGCTCGTCGGCAAGATGCTGTTCTTCTTCTTCATCTTCTCGATGGTGAAAGCCATCGTGCCGCGCTATCGCTACGATCAGCTGATGCGCATCGGTTGGAAGGTTTTCCTGCCGCTGTCGCTGGGCTGGGTCGTTCTGGTCGCGTTCCTTGCCAAATACGAAGTCTTCGGCGCGTTCTGGGCGCGCTGGACGATTGGAGGCTGATCCATGGCTCTCGATTACACCCGCGCCGCCAAGTATTTCCTGATGATGGACATCTGGGCTGGTTTCAAAATCGGCCTGCGGTATTTCTTCTCGCCCAAGGCGACGATCAACTACCCGCATGAAAAAGGCCCGCTCAGCCCGCGGTTCCGGGGCGAGCACGCGCTGCGCCGTTATCCGAACGGCGAAGAGCGCTGCATCGCCTGCAAGCTCTGCGAAGCGATCTGCCCGGCGCAGGCCATCACCATTGATGCCGAACCGCGTGAAGACGGTTCGCGCCGCACCACGCGCTACGACATCGACATGACGAAATGTATCTACTGCGGTTTCTGTCAGGAAGCCTGCCCGGTGGATGCCATCGTCGAGGGCCCGAACTTCGAATTCTCCACCGAGACGCGTGAGGAACTGTTCTATGACAAGGAAAAACTCCTTGAGAACGGCGCGCGCTGGGAGGCGGAGATCGCCCGCAACCTCGAACTGGACGCCCCCTATCGCTAAGGAACCCACCCGTTGAACGATTTCGCCAAAATGTTCGGAGAGATGATCGCGCAGGGCCAGAAAATGGCCACGGCGTTCAATCCGGCTTTGGAGAATTTCCAGATGCCTGCTTTCGACAAGCTGTTCCCCACGATGGGGAAAGAGCAGATGGAAATGCTCTGGGGCAACACGTTCAACAAGGACGGTCTCGACAGCAAGACCCGGCTTCTGGTGGTGCTCGCGGGGCTGACCGCGCAGGGCGCGCAGGCCGAGGTGCCGTTCAAACTGACCGTCCGCCATGCGCTTGAGGCGGGGGCCACACAAAAAGAGATCGCGGAAGTGATCTACCAAATGTCAATGCTGGGCGGTGTGCCCGCTATGTCAAAAGCACTGGAGTTGGCGCAGGCCGTCTTCTCCGAGACGCAGGAGGACAGTGAATGACTGTCGCGGATTTCGCATTCTATTGTTTCGCCATCCTGATGCTGGTGGCCGGGGCCTTTACCGTGGTCTCGAAAAACCCGGTGCACTCGGTGCTCTGGCTCATCCTCACCTTTCTGTCGGCGGCGGGGCTCTTCGTCCTTCTGGGGGCGGAATTCGTCGCGATGCTCCTGATCATCGTCTATGTCGGTGCGGTGATGGTGCTCTTCCTCTTCGTGGTCATGATGCTCGATGTCGATTTCGCGGCGCTCAGGGCGGGGGCGACGAAATACCTGCCCTTCGGCCTGCTGATCGGTGTTGTGCTGATCCTGCAACTGTTCCTCGCCTTTGGAGACTGGGTGCAGGCACCGGGCGCCGAGGCGTTGCGCCGCACGGTGACGCCGGAGGCGACCGAGATTCACAACACCCAAGCCATCGGCATGGTGATGTATGACCAGTACCTGATGCTGTTCCAGCTTGCGGGTCTGGTGCTTCTGGTCTCGATGATCGGTGCGATCACCCTGACGCTGCGCCACCGCTCCGACGTGAAACGCCAGAACGTGCTGCATCAGATGTATCGCAAACCGGAAGACTCCTTTGAGATGAAGGACGTGAAACCGGGGCAGGGGCTTTGAGCCTCAGATGAATGACCGGGGCGACCGCACGCCGCCCCGAAACAAAGGCCGCAAACGGCGGCGAGAGAGAAAGAACTGAGGGACGACATGGTCGGACTTGAACATTACCTGACAGTGGCCGCGGCGCTGTTTGTCATCGGCATCTTCGGGCTCTTTTTGAACCGGAAGAACATCATCATCATCCTGATGTCGATCGAGATGATCCTGCTGTCGGTCAATATCAACCTTGTCGCCTTTTCCTCCTCGACAGTTGGGTTGGGGGATCTGACGGGACAGATTTTCACGATGCTTGTGCTGACCGTGGCCGCCGCCGAGGCCGCCATCGGGCTAGCCATCCTCGTGAGCTTCTTCCGCAACCGCGGCACGATCGACGTCGAAGACGTCAACGTGATGAAAGGATAAGGGACCATGGAATCGATTGTCCTCTTTGCGCCGCTGGTCGGTGCCATCATCGCCGGTTTCGGCTGGCGTGTGATCGGGGAGAAGGGTGCGCAGTATCTGACGACGGGCCTTCTTTTCCTCGCTGCGATCCTGTCCTGGGTTCTCTTTCTCACCCATGACGGCCAGACCCATCACGTCACGATCCTGCGCTGGATCGACAGCGGTTCGCTCTCCGTCGACTGGGGCATTCGCCTCGACCGTCTGACGACGATCATGCTGATCGTGGTCAACACGGTCTCGGCGCTGGTGCACCTCTACTCGCTGGGCTACATGGCGCATGACGAGAACTTTGGCGATGACGAGCCTTACCGGGCGCGCTTCTTCGCCTATCTCTCGCTTTTCACCTTCACTATGCTGATGCTGGTGACCGCCGACAACCTGTTGCAGATGTTCTTCGGCTGGGAAGGCGTGGGCCTTGCCTCCTACCTTTTGATTGGCTTCTATATCAAGAAACCCTCGGCCGGTGCTGCTTCGATGAAAGCCTTCATCGTCAACCGTGTCGGTGACTTCGGCTTTATCCTCGGCATGGCCGGCCTGTTCTTCATGACCGACAGCATCCGCCTCGATGACGTGTTCGCCCAGGGGCCGGTTCTGGCCGAGACCACGCTGCACTTCCTCTGGACCGACTGGAACGCTGCCAACCTTCTGGCCTTCCTGCTGTTCGTCGGCGCGATGGGGAAATCGGCGCAGCTCTTCCTGCACACCTGGTTGCCGGATGCGATGGAAGGGCCGACGCCGGTCTCCGCACTGATCCACGCCGCGACTATGGTGACCGCCGGTGTCTTTCTCGTGTGCCGCATGTCGCCGATTTTCGAATATGCGCCGCAGGCCCAGATGTTCGTCGTCTATATCGGTGCGACCACGGCCTTTTTCGCGGCCACGGTGGGCCTCGTGCAAAACGACATCAAACGCGTCATCGCCTATTCGACCTGTTCGCAGCTCGGATACATGTTCGTGGCCGCCGGTGTCGGCGCCTACGGTCCGGCGATGTTCCACCTGCTGACACACGCCTTCTTCAAGGCGATGCTTTTCCTCTCCGCTGGCTCCGTCATTACCGCGATGCACCACGAACAGGATATGCGCAATTACGGTGGTCTTCGTAAAAAGATCCCGTTTACCTTCTGGATGATGATCATTGGCACGCTGGCGATCACCGGTGTGGGCATTCCGCTGACCCATTTCGGTTTCGCGGGTTTCCTGTCGAAAGACGCGATCATCGAGAGCGCCTTTGCCTCCGGTGTCGGCTACGCCTTCTGGATGCTGGTGATCGCGGCGCTGTTCACCTCCTTCTACTCCTGGCGTCTGATCTTCCTGACCTTCTTCGGCAAGGAACGCGGCGATCATCACGCTCATGAGCATGCCCATGAAAGCCCGCTGGTGATGCTGGTCCCGATCGGGGTCCTGTCGCTCGGTGCGATTTTCGGCGGGATGCTCTGGTACAACAGCTTCTTCGGCGATCATGACAAGTTCACCGAGTTCTTCGGCCTGCCGCATCACGCGGAGGTTGAGATGGCGGACGGTCATGGCGAAGCGGCGACGGACGCACATGGCGAAACGGTCGTCGCCGACAGCCATGGTGAAGAGATGCATGCCGAGGCTCATGCAGAAGGTATGGCGCCGCAGGGTGCGATTTTCGTGGCGGCCGACAACACCATCTTGGACGATGCGCACCATGCGCCGACCTGGGTGAAAGTCTCGCCCTTCATCGCGATGCTGATCGGTTTCGTGATGGCGATGTGGTTCTACATCTGGAGCCCGTCGCTGCCGAAGAAACTGGCCGAGAGCCAGCCGGTCGCCTACCGCTTCCTGCTCAACAAATGGTACTTTGACGAGATTTACGATGCGCTCATCGTGCGTCCCGTGCTCGCCCTTGGCCGCTTCTTCTGGAAGCGCGGCGACGAAGGCACCATCGACGGCGCGATCAACGGTCTCGCCATGGGCATCGTGCCCTTCTTCACCCGGCTTGCGGGCCGGGCGCAGACGGGCTTCATCTTCACATATGCATTCAGCATGGTTCTGGGGATTGTACTCTTGATTACCTGGATGACGATTGGCGGGGGGGCACAGTAATGGATAACGTGCTGTCCTTCGTCACCTTCCTTCCGACGGTGGCCGCTCTCCTGCTCGCGCTTTTCCTGCGTGGCGACGACGAGGTGGCGCAGAAAAACGCCAAGGTTGTGGCTTTGTTCGCGACCGTGATCACCTTCGTGATCTCACTCTTCATTCTCTTCGGTTTCGATCCCGAAGACACCGGCTTCCAGATGGTCGAAGAGGCCGACTGGATCATGGGGCTGAAATACAAGATGGGTGTGGACGGGATTTCGGTCCTGTTCGTCATGCTCACCACTGCGCTCATGCCGCTCGCTGTCTGGTCGGCATGGGACGTGAAGGTGCGTGTGAAAGAGTACATGATCGCCTTCCTCCTCTTGGAAACGCTCATGCTCGGCGTGTTCACCGCGCTCGATCTGGTGCTCTTCTACCTGTTCTTCGAGGCGGGCCTCATTCCGATGTTCCTGATCATCGGCATCTGGGGGGGACCGAACCGGATCTACGCCGCGTTCAAGTTCTTTCTCTACACCTTCCTCGGCTCCGTGCTCATGCTGATCGCGATGATCGCCATGTATGTCGATGCGGGCACCACCGATATCGTCACCCTTCTCGGCCACGAGTTCTCGCATGAGACGATCACGGTGCTGGGCTTCCACATCGTCGGCGGGTTCCAGACGCTTGCCTTCCTCGCCTTCTTCGCCTCCTTCGCAGTGAAGATGCCGATGTGGCCGGTGCATACCTGGTTGCCGGACGCCCACGTTCAGGCTCCGACCGCAGGTTCGGTCATCCTGGCCGCGATCCTTCTGAAGATGGGCGGCTACGGCTTCCTGCGCTTCTCGCTGCCGATGTTCCCCTACGCCTCCGATCTGCTGGCCAATTTCGTGCTCTGGCTTTCGGTGATCGCCATCGTCTACGCCTCGCTCGTCGCGCTCGTGCAAGAGGACATGAAAAAACTCATCGCCTACAGTTCGGTCGCCCACATGGGCTACGTCACGGCGGGGATTTTCTCCTTCAATCAACAAGGCCTCGACGGCGCGATCTTTCAGATGATCTCCCACGGGTTCGTTTCCGGCGCGCTCTTCCTCTGTGTCGGCGTGATCTATGACCGGATGCACACCCGTCAGATCGACGCTTTCGGCGGTCTGGTGAAAAACATGCCGGCCTATGCGCTCGTCTTCATGTTCTTCACCATGGCGAACGTCGGCCTTCCGGGCACCTCGGGTTTCGTCGGTGAATTCCTGACCATCATCGGCATGTTCCAGGCCAACACCTGGGTCGCCCTTGTGGCCGCCACCGGTGTGATCTTCTCCGCCTCTTATGCGCTCTGGCTCTACCGCCGGGTCGTGCTTGGCGATCTGATCAAGGAAAGCCTGAAGACCATCAAGGACATGAACGCGCGCGAGAAATGGATTTTCGCTCCGCTCGTGGCGATGACCCTGATCCTCGGCGTCTATCCGTCGCTGGTGACGGATCTCATCGGGCCTTCGGTCTCGGCGCTGATTGACAACTACCATGCCGCTCTGCCGATGGTCGCAGACGCTGCAACGCACTAAGGGACACGGGATATGACCTCTACAGACTTTTCCATCGTCCTGCCGGAAGTCCTCCTTGCCGTCTACGGCATGGCGGCGCTCTTGTTCGCCGTCTACACCGGCAAGGACAAGCTTTCCGGCCTCGTCACCTGGCTCACCGCGGCGGTCTTCGTGATCGTGGCGCTGTGGATCGGGCTCGGCGGGCAGGGCAGCCGCGTGGCTTTCGGCGGGTTGTTCATTGACGACGCCTTCTCGCGCTTCGGCAAGGTGGGCGTGCTGCTCGCCGGTGCAGCCGTGCTTGTGATGTCGCATGACTTTCTTGAAAAGCGCGGCTTCGCCAAGTTCGAATACCCGATCCTTCTGCTGTTCTCGACGATCGGCATGATGGTCATGGTGTCGGCGGGCGATTTGATGTCGCTCTATCTCGGCCTCGAACTGATGTCGCTGTCGCTCTACGTCATCGCCTCCTTCCGTCGTGACAACGTGAAATCGACCGAAGCGGGCCTGAAGTATTTCGTGCTCGGCTCGCTCTCCTCGGGCCTGTTGCTCTACGGTTCCTCGCTGATCTACGGGTTCTCCGGCACCACCTCTTTCGCCGGTATCATCTCCGTGGTGCAGGGCAACGTGCCGCTGGGCGTGCTGTTCGGCCTGATCTTCGTGATGACCGGTCTGGCGTTCAAGGTTTCCGCCGTGCCGTTCCACATGTGGACCCCGGACGTTTATGAAGGCGCGCCGACGCCGACCACCGCCTTCTTCGCCACCGCGCCGAAGCTCGCCGCCATGGGGCTCTTCGCCCGCGTGCTGTTCGACGCTTTCGGCGGTGTGCCGGGCGACTGGCAGCAGGTGCTTGCAGTGATCGCCGTGGCCTCCATGTTCTGGGGCGCCTTCGCCGGGATCGGTCAGACCAACATCAAGCGTCTGATGGCCTATTCCTCCATCACCCACATGGGCTTTGCCCTGATGGGGCTGGCGGCGGCCAATGCCGAAGGCGTGCAATCCGCGATGGTCTACATGGCGATCTACGTCGCGATGAACATCGGTGCTTTCGCTTTCATCATGACGATGGAGCGCGACGGCAAACCGGTGACCGACCTCTCCGCGCTGAACCTCTACTGGCGCGTGTCGCCGACCAAGGCGCTCGCTGTGCTGGTGCTGTTCTTCTCGCTCGCCGGCGTGCCGCCGATGCTCGGCTTCTTCGCCAAGTTTTCCGTGCTCATGGCGGCCTGGAACGCAGGTCTCACCTGGCTTGCAATCTTCGGTGTGATCGCTTCGGTGATTGCGGCCTTCTACTATCTCCGTGTCGTCTACTACATGTATTTCGGCAGCGAGGTGGAGCCGCTCGACAACACCAAGAGCCCGGTGGCCGTTCTGTTGCTTATGGTTTCGGCCCTGATCATGCTTGTGGGGATCGTGAACATGTTCGGCGTCGACGGTATGGCCGCGATTGCGGCGGATGCTCTTGTCAAATAACCGCCATACATGGCCCGAAGGGGTGGGGCGCATCGTCCTTCCCTCCGTGGACAGCACCATGTCGGAGGCCGCGCGTGTCGCGGCCTCTTCCGCGTTTCCGCAATGGATTCTCGCGTTGAACCAAACCGGCGCGCATGGCCGTCGTGGTCGTCCCTGGTCCATGCCGGAAGGCAACTTCGCGGCCACGCTCCTGATGTTCCCGACCGAGCCGCCCGCACTTGTCGCGCTACGGTCTTTCGTGGCCTCTCTGGCGCTTCACGACGCTTTCGTTGCGATCACCGGGCGCGCCGATCCTTTCGCGCTGAAATGGCCGAATGACGTGTTGCTCAACGGCGGGAAGGTGGCGGGCATTCTTCTGGAGCGCGGCGCGTCTCATCTCGCCATCGGTATCGGTATCAATCTGGTCGAAGCGCCCTCCACCGCAGAGGTCGAAGAGGGGGCCACGCCGCCGGTCTCTCTGGCCGATGAAACCGGTGCGCTTGTCGCCCCCGAAGAATTTCTTGATCAGCTAGCGCCCGCCTACGCCTATTGGGAGAGCCAGTTCACCACCTATGGCTTTGGCCCGGTGCGCGAGGCCTGGCTGTCCCGTGCCGCGCGTCTTGGCACCGAAATCCGCGCCCGCACCATGCGCGAGACGCATCACGGCATTTTCGAGACCGTGGACGCCTTTGGCAATCTCGTGCTCGACACTGGAGCGGGCAAACTCACCATCCCAGCCGCAGAGGTCTATTTCTGATGCTTCTCTGTATCGACACCGGCAACACCAACACCGTCTTTTCCATCTGGAACGGCAGCGAGATCATCGCCACATGGCGCACCTCGACGGAGCATCAGCGCACGGCGGACCAGTATTACGTCTGGCTCTCGACGCTCATGAATTTCCAGAAGATCGAGGCGGATATTTCCGAGGTGATCATTTCTTCCACCGTGCCGCGCGTGGTGTTCAATCTGCGGGTTCTGGCGAACCGCTATTTCGACTGCCGCCCTCTTGTCGTCGGCAAGCCCGAATGCCTCCTGCCGCATATGCCTCGGGTGGACGAGGGGACGACCGTGGGTCCTGACCGTCTTGTCAACTCTGCGGGCGCGTTTGACAAATACGGCGGCGATCTCATCGTCGTGGATTTTGGCACGGCGACGACCTTTGACGTGGTGGCGCAAGACGGCGCTTATGTCGGCGGTGTGATCTCCCCCGGTGTGAACGCCTCGCTCGAAAGCCTGCACCACGCCGCTGCGGCACTCCCACATGTCGATGTGACCATGCCGCAAAAGGTGATCGGCACCAACACCGTGGCCTGTATGCAGTCCGGCGTGTTCTGGGGCTATATCGGTCTCGTGCGCGAGACCTGCAACCGCATCAAGGACGAATATGGCCGCCCGATGCGTGTGATTGCGACCGGGGGGCTTGCGCCGCTGTTCAATCAGGGTCACAAGCTCTTTGACCATTTCGATGAATTTCTGACGATCCACGGCCTTGTCGTGATCCATAACTATAACAAGGACATGGGCAACTGATGAGCGAACGTCTTCTCTATCTTCCCTTGGGTGGTGCCGGCGAGATCGGCATGAACTGTTACGTCTACGGCTATGGGCCGGAAGGCGACGAGCGCTATATCGTGGTCGATCTCGGCGTCACCTTCCCGTCGATGGACGGCACGCCGGGGGTCGATCTGATCTTCGCCGATGTCGCGTGGCTCGAAGAGCGCAAGGACCGGATCGAGGCGATTTTCATCACCCATGCGCATGAGGATCACGTCGGTGCGGTCGGACATCTCTGGCCCCGTCTCGATGCGCCGGTCTATGCCCGCGCCTTCACCGCCCACATCGCCCGGCTCAAATTCGAAGAGCACGGCCATGACGAATTGCAGATCAAGACGGTCTCGAAATGGCCGGAAACCATCCAATGCGGGCCGTTTACCGTGGGTTTCCTGCCGGTGTCGCATTCGATTCCGGAATCCTCCGCTCTTGTGATCGACACGCCTGCGGGCCGGGTGATCCACACCGGCGATTTCAAACTCGACGAAAACCCCGTTGTGGGCGAGCCGTTCGACCGCGCGCTTTGGGAGAGCGTCGCCTCTTCCGGCGTCAAGGCGCTGGTCTGCGACTCCACGAACGTGTTTTCACCCAAGCCGGGTCGCTCGGAATCCGAGGTGGTTGAACCGATTACCCGGCTCATTGCCTCGCTAGACGGTATGGTCGCTGCGACCACATTCGCTTCCAACATCGCTCGGGTCAAAACGCTCGCCGAAGCGGGCTCCAAGGCTGGGCGCTCCGTCGTGCTATTGGGGCGCGCCATGCGCCGGATGATCACGGCGGCGATTGAAACCGGCATCATCGCCGATTTCCCCAAAACCGTATCGCCGGAAAACGCGGGCGACATTCCGCGTGAGAATCTTATGTTGTTGACCACGGGGTCGCAGGGCGAGCATCGCGCCGCCACCGCGCAGCTTTCGCGCGGGAAATACCTTGGCCTGAAAATGGCCGAGGGGGATACGATGATCTTTTCCTCGAAAACCATTCCGGGCAACGAGGTCTCCGTCGGGCGTATTCTCAACAGCTTCTCGGAAATGGGGGTCGAGACCATCTCCGGTCGCGATGAATATCACGTCTCCGGCCATGCCAACGGTCCCGATTTGGCGCTTCTGCATGAGATCGTCAAACCGCAGATCGTCATCCCGATGCATGGCGAACACCGTCACCTGCGCGAACATGCGAAACTGGCCGAAAGCAACGGCTTTCAGGCCATTGTCGCGCCAAACGGTGTCGGTGTGGACCTGTCGGGCAATACGCCGCGTGTGTCGGAATATATCGAAACCGGTCGCACTTATCTCGATGGTTCGGTGCAGATTGGCGCGCTCGATGGCATCGTGCGTGACCGTATCCGCATCGCGATGAATGGGCTGGTGGTCGCCACGGTGATCGTCGAGGACGATGAGCCGCTGGGCGATTGCTGGTGCGAGCTGCGCGGCCTGCCAGAGGTTGGCCTGTCGCGCGCGCCTCTGGTCGATGTGCTCGAAGAGGATGTGAACCAGTTCCTGATGCGCGCCAAGCCGAAAACCTTGTCGGATGACGATGCGCTGGAAGAGGAAATGCGCCGGATCATCCGCAAGACGACACTCGAAGAGGTGGGCAAGAAGCCTGAAGTCCAGATCGTGATCTCGCGCTTGTCGAGCTGAGCAACGGGTGGCTCAGGCTGCCTGTTTCCTTTGCTGCTGAAAATACTCAAAACAAAAACCCGCGCTCTCAGCGCGGGTTTTTCAATGTCCGGAAAGGGTAGGGGGGTCAGCCCGCCTGACGTTCCTCAAAGCTCAGCGCGATGAAGGAGGGCAGGTGATCGCCAAGGCCCACGACTTTGTTGTCGTCCTCCTTGCGGCCACGCCCACGGCGAGAGTGACTGTCCGACTTCGGTTCGGATTTCCGGCTCTCTTCGCGGGGGAGAGCTTCGACCTGCGTTTCTGCCTGAGGCTCGACTTGCGGCGCATCCTCGGTCTTGCGTTTGCGCGACCGGGAGCGTTTCGGTTTGTCGCTTTTGACCTCGGTTTCTTCCTCGACCGGAGCATTTCCGAGCGGATTCTCCAGACGCGGAATTTCCTTCGCGATCAGGGCTTCGACATCGGCGAAATTCTTTTCGTCGCGCGGCTCGCAAATCATGATTGCCTTGCCGTCACGCCCTGCTCGCCCTGTACGACCGATGCGGTGTACGTAATCCTCGGCATGGCTCGGCACGTCGAAGTTGAACACATGAGTGATAGAGGCTACGTCAAGCCCGCGCGCGGCCACGTCGGAGGCCACGAGAATTTTGATCTCGCCATTGCGGAATTTTTCCAGTGTGGCGTTGCGTTGGCTCTGGTCCAGATCGCCGTGGATCGGTGAGGCCTGATAGCCGTATTTGTTCAAGGATTTGGACACGATATCCACATCCGTCTTGCGGTTGCAGAAGATGATGCCGTTTTGCAGCTTGTCGCCCTCGGCGTCGATCAAAGCCCGCAGAAGTTTGCGTTTTTCCGACGCAGCACGATCCCGGCGCGAGCCTTTGAACATCACCACATACTGTTCGATGTTCTCGCCAGAAGTCGCCTGACGCGCCACTTCGATTTTCGCGGGGGCGGAGAGGAAAGTGTTGGTGATCCGCTCGATCTCCGGCGCCATGGTGGCCGAAAAGAACAGGGTCTGGCGGGTAAAGGGCGTCAGGCCGAAGATGCGCTCGATGTCCGGGATGAACCCCATGTCGAGCATCCGGTCGGCCTCGTCCACCACCATGACCTTCACGTCGGAGAGGATCAGCTTGCCGCGCTCGAAATGGTCGAGCAAACGACCGGGCGTCGCGATCAGCACGTCGACGCCCTTGTCGATGAGCGCATCCTGCTCCTTGAAGCTCACGCCGCCGATCAGCAGCGCCTTGGTGAGCTTCATGTATTTCGTATACTGATCGAAGTTCTCCGCCACCTGCGCGGCCAGCTCCCGCGTCGGGCAGAGGACCAGAGAACGCGGCATCCGGGCACGCGCCCGACCACGGGCCAGCATGGTGATCATCGGAAGCACGAAAGAGGCGGTTTTCCCTGTCCCGGTCTGGGCAATGCCCAGCACGTCGCGGCCTTCGAGCGCGGGAGGAATGGCCCCGGCCTGAATGGGCGTTGGGGTCTCATAGCCGACGTCTTCGATGGCCTTGAGAACTTTCGGAGCGAGATTGAGATCGGTGAACTTGGTCAAATTGTGCCTTTCGCGATGGTGCGGCTGTAGAAATGGCCGCAAAACCCCGCGCGGCCCGCCCGGCCAGATTGCCGGAACGTCTTTGGCCGCTCTCTTACGCTTCAATCACGAAAAGGTCAAGGAAAGGCAGATTTGGGGATCAGCCGCCCACGACCACCGCGTTTTCGAGAATGGCGGCCTGCCAGGTCTCCGGGTCGGTGACGGGCATCATGTCGCCCTTGAGCGTGATCCGGGCACCTTCCTCAAGGCCCTGGATCGGGGTGTTCAGGCTGACCTGTACGGAGGCGCCGTGATCCGGGCTGCCGCAGAACGGGCAAAGGCCCATATCGGAGACAAGGATCAACTCGCGCACCTCCGAACCAGGTGTAAGCGGCACCGCATAACCGGTCAGTTCCATCCCCTCGATCCCATTTTTGAGCCGCTCAGGGAAACCCTTCTTCACCTCGTAAGTGGTTTCGGTCACGATCTCTTCGATGGTGATGCCCTTGAGCATGTCCCAGCCGGAGGTCTCGGCAAAGGCCGGAAACCCGAGTGTGGAGACGGCAGTGGCGGAGAGACCGGCGGTGAGGGCGATGCGGCTGACGGACATGGGGGCTCCAGAAAGTGCAGAATTTGCATCAATATAGCGGGTTCTCAAAGCTTTCGCATCCGTGAAAATTGTCTCCGGCAGAAGTTTGCCGCCCCTCGGGAGGCACGGGATGCCTCAAAGCCCGGTGATCAAAAGCATGACGGCGGGGATCAACGAAACAAGGGCGGCGATGACCCATGCGCCATCCCGTCCCGTGAGGCCGATTCCAAGAGCAATCAATGGCAGGGAGAGGGCAATCGGCAGTCCGGGGATGAAGCCGACGAGGATCATGCCAAGACCGCAGAGCGCCGCGAAAATCGCGAAGATCCGCGAGGGGAGTTTTCCGGTTGCGAGCCCGGTGAGGCGTTCGTGAATGAAAGGGTTCAGCTTTGCGGCAACGGCGCGGGCTTTTTCGCTGCCATTGCGGAGTTTGTCCCCGGAAATCTTCCGCTCACGCAGCCAGCGCGGCATCCACAATCCCTGCTTGCCCCGCAGCGTTTGGGCCGCCAGCAGGATCAAAAGGGCACCGGCCATGGCGGGCAGGCCCGGGATGGCGCCGACGAACATCACCAGCATGCCGGTGAGCACGTAAAACGGCCCGACGCCGCGCGACTCCATGGTCCTGACAAGCTCTCCGACAGACAATTCCGAGCCGTCTTTCGTCACCTCATCAAGGTCGCGAAAAATCTTTGTCAGATCGTCATTGCCTGCGCGTTTGCCCATGTCTCTGTTCCCCCTTGAAGGAAGGACGCATGACCGGCCGGAAAGGTTCCCGCAGGCGGGTCGAAATCAGACCATCATCTCTTTCGTCGCCGACAGTTTCAACTCCGGATAATCGCGCTCGATGCGGTCGATGTCCCATTGCAGACGCGTGAGATAGACCGGATCGCCGTCGTGGTCATAGGAGATGTGCTGTTTGTTCGCGTTGATAAACTTGTCCATTTCCAACTTCGGGCCGCTCACCCAGCGGGCAGATGTGAACTGCGATGCATCAAATCGAACAGGCAGCCCGTATTCAAGCTCGATGCGCGAAGCCAGCACTTCAAACTGAAGCGCGCCGACGACACCGACGATGAAGCCCGAGCCAATCGCCGGTTTGAACACTTTCGCGGCACCTTCCTCGGCGAATTGCATCAGTGCTTTTTCGAGATGCTTGGCCTTCATCGGATCGCCAGCGCGCACGCCCTGCAACAGTTCGGGTGCAAAGGAGGGGATGCCGGTCACGCGGATGTCCTCGCCTTCGGTCAGCGTGTCACCGATGCGCAATTGCCCGTGGTTCGGGATGCCGATGATGTCGCCCGCCCAGGCCTCTTCGGCAAGCTCGCGGTCGGAGGCGAGAAATAGCACCGGGTTCGAGATCGCCATCGGCTTTTTCGACCGCACATGGGTCAGTTTCATGCCGCGTTTGAAATGGCCGGAGGCCAGACGCACGAAGGCCACACGGTCGCGGTGTTTCGGGTCCATATTGGCCTGAACCTTGAAGACAAAGCCCATGACCTTGGTTTCTTCCGGGCCGATGGGGCGCGGCTCGGCGGATTGCGGCTGTGGCACCGGACCGTATTTGCCGATCCCGTCCATAAGTTCTTTGACGCCAAAGGAGTTGATCGCGGAGCCGAACCAGATCGGCGTCAACGTGCCGTCGAGAAAAGCCAGGCGGTCGAAAGGTGGCAACAGCTCGCGCGCCATCTCAAGCTCTTCCTTGAGCTGCTCCAACAGGTGCTCTGGCACGTGTTCGGCCAGTTTTGGATCATTCAGCCCTTGGATCTTGATGCTTTCGGCCACCTTGTTGCGGTCGGCGCGATCCATCAGCTCAAGACGATCATTCAACACGTCATAACAGCCAAGAAAATCCCGTCCGACGCCAATCGGCCAAGAGGCGGGCGTCACGTCGATCGCAAGGTTTTCCTGAATTTCGTCAATGATCTCAAGCGTGTCGCGGCTCTCGCGGTCCATCTTGTTACAGAAAGTCAGAATCGGCAGATCGCGTAGGCGACAGACTTCGAAAAGCTTCTGCGTCTGGCTTTCCACGCCCTTTGCCCCGTCGATCACCATGATCGCGGCGTCCACGGCGGTGAGCGTGCGATAGGTATCTTCGGAGAAATCCGAGTGGCCGGGGGTATCGACAAGGTTGAAGCGGTAGCCCGAGAAATCGAACGACATCGCAGAGGCCGACACGGAAATCCCGCGGTCCTTTTCCATCTGCATGAAGTCCGAGCGTGTCCGCCGCGCCTCGCCTTTCGCGCGCACCTGACCGGCCATCTGGATGGCGCCGCCGTACAACAGAAATTTTTCCGTCAACGTCGTCTTACCGGCGTCCGGGTGCGAGATGATGGCGAAGGTCCGGCGACGGGCAATCTCCGGCGGCAATTCGGGGGCGTTATGGCTGCGATCCAACATGCGCGTTCATATACGCGCGGGCGTCTTCCCCGGCAATGGGCCACAAAACAAAAACGCGCCCGACGACAGGCGCGCTCTTTGTCTTCATTGCAGCGGAAATACTCAGTTCCCCGACGCTGATCGCAGTACCTCGGCCGCCACCGAAGGCTCCAGCATCCCGTCGCGCAGTTCGAACGCGCGCGGGGTTTCGGCATAGACGTGCTCGGAGGCGATGCGCGCCTGCACGTCCTCGGGCAAAAACGGTTTCACCCGTCCGTCGACGAACATGCTTTCGGCGGCGATGCCCTCGGCATAGATGATCTCATGGGTGTCGAACAAAAGCTGGAAGTAATCGACGAAACCACCCTCGGCCTGGATCACGTTCTGGCCGTTGACCAGCAGTTTCGCTTTGACGAGCACTTCCGCGCGCCCGGCCCGCACTGCGTCGTGGCGCTGATAGATGAAAATGCGGTGGTTCGGCGAAACGACCAGATCGTGGGCATTGTTCAGCGCCCCTTCGCGGATCACGATGGGGGCGAAGGCCCCGGTGGCACGCACGGTCTGGCTGCCGATCCAGCGCACCTCCTGAGGTCCGTGATCGCGGGTCAGCACGCGGTCGCCGACAGCAAGGTCCTCAATGGGCTTTTGTATCCCGTTGGCCAGCGTGATCCGCGTGCCTCGGGTAAAGGCGACACAGGCGACATCGGCCAGCCGGGTGCGCGCGGTATCCTCGTCGACCTTCACGAGCACATATTCCACGTCCGGCTGCAACGGGGCGAAGGGCAGGAAAAACGTGTCCTCGATCAAGCCGTTCGCATCGGTCTCGACAAGCACAAGAACCTCGATCGTATTGCCGGATCCGGCCATGAAGGTGGCGATGCAGTCGAGGTGAAGGTCATGTCCTTCCGCACCGAGCTCGGTCCCCTTGGACACGCTCAGCTTGTCGCCATTCACGTTGACGGAGAGCCGCCCGCGATTGGCGTGTTTGCGCAGATGGTAGGCATCGGCGAGTTCCAGTTCGGTGGCATTGCTCAACGCCTCACCAAGGTTCACCCCATTGGTGACCCGCAGTGCCCCCGCGCGGTACACGGCAAGACTTTGTACCGGAAGGCCCATCTGGCCCTGAAACTGAGCCTGCATATGATCCCCGATCCCTGCCTTCATACCTTTCCCCGACACTTTCCTCAGAAAACTACCCTTAGCTGGCGTGATTTGTGACGGTCCCGGCACGAAGACCCGCACGATCCTGCCTGCGGCAACGGAGGCCTCATTATGCCGGGACACGGTGACATTGTACATAGGAACACCTGCCACTCTCTTTACGCGACTATACTGGTTAAACAGCCTCAATATGACCGGAAACAATGGCGGGATTTGGGCGAGAGTGGTTCATTCTCTGGTATGCAGCATGGTTCTTGAAAGCGATTATCACGACAGGTGCAGCAGGGTTGGGCACTTGGCGGATGACAAGCCTTGGGTCGGGTTCTACATATCATGACAGAACACAGGAACGGAAGGAGACGGAGATGGAGCTCGGGATCAGGGGCAAACGGGCGCTGGTGTGCGCCTCTTCCAAGGGGTTGGGGCTGGGTTGTGCCCGGGCGCTGGCCGAGGCCGGGGTCGATCTGGTGATGAATGCGCGCGGGGTGGAGACGCTTGAGGTCGCGGCTGCCGATATCCGCACAGAGTTCGGTGTTACGGTCGATACGGTTGCCGCCGATGTGAGCACGCAAGAGGGGCGCGCGGCCGTGCTGGACAAGGCGCAGGGCGTCGACATTCTTGTCACCAACGCCGGTGGCCCGCCGCCGGGCATGTGGACCGACTGGGAGCGTGAGGATTTCATCAAGGCGCTCGACGCCAACATGCTCGCCCCCATCGCGCTGATCAAGGCGCTGGTGCCGGGGATGATGGAGCGGGGCTGGGGCCGGGTCGTCAACATCACCTCCGTTTCCGTCAAGGCGCCCATCGGCGTGCTTGGCCTGTCGAATTCGGCGCGTGCGGGGCTGACCGGCTATGTCGCGGGCACCTCGCGCCAGATTGCGGGCGCGGGCGTGATCATGAACAACCTTCTGCCCGGCTTTCATGCCACCGATCGCATGGTGGGGATGGACGGGACGCAGGCGGAAAAGGCAGGCACCACGCCCGATGCGATCCGTGCCGAACGGTGCAAGACCATCCCCGCCGGGCGTTACGGCACGCCCGAGGAGTTCGGTGCCACCTGTGCCTTTATGTGCTCGCAATTCGCGGGGTTCATGGTGGGCCAGAACATCCTTCTGGATGGCGGCGCGACCAACAGCACGATGTAAACCAAAGTATAAGGGAGCGCCACCATGAGCCACGCCGATGTGAAGGACTATTATGGCAAGGTCTTGCAGGGATCGCAGGATCTCAAAACCAATGCCTGTTGTTCGCCGGATGAGATGTCGGACGGGCTGAAACGCGCGCTCTCCAACATCCATGACGAGGTGCTCTCGCGCTACTATGGCTGCGGGTTGATCGCGCCTGCGGTGCTTGAGGGCGCGCGGGTGCTCGATCTCGGGTCCGGCTCCGGGCGCGATGTCTATGCCCTGTCGCAATTCGTTGGAGAAGAGGGCTTCGTAGTCGGTGTCGACATGACCGAGGAACAGCTTTCTGTAGCTCGACGGCATCAGGACTGGCATGCCGAGCGTTTCGGTTATGCCAAATCCAACGTCGAGTTCCATCAGGGCTATATTGAAAAACTTGACGAGCTGCCTCTGGAAGAGGGTAGTTTCGATGTGATCGTCTCTAACTGCGTGCTGAATCTCGCGATGGATAAACCCGCCGTGCTGCGCGAGGCTTATCGCCTGCTGAAACCCGGTGGGGAGATGTATTTCTCCGACGTTTACGCCGACCGCCGTGTGCCGGAGGCGCTTCGGGCCGATCCGGTACTCTACGGCGAATGCCTCTCCGGTGCGCTTTATTGGAACGATTTCGAATATATGGCGCGGGCGTCGGGCTTTGCCGATCCGCGTCTTGTCACGCATCGGGCCCTGACGGTCGAGAACCCGGTTTTGGAGGCCAGAGTCGCGCCGATCCGTTTCATCTCCGCCACCTATCGCCTGTTCAAACTCGATCTCGAACCCGAATGCGAGGATTACGGTCAGGCGGTGATCTACAAGGGCATGGTGCCGGAGATGCCGCATGTGTTCGATCTCGATGCCGGGCATCGGATCGAGGCGGGCAAGGTGTTTCCGGTCTGTGGCAACACGTTCAAAATGCTGTCGGAAACCCGGTTCGCGCCGCATTTCGACCTTATCGGTGACTTCTCCACGCATTACGGTATTTTCGCGGGCTGTGGCGGTAACAGCCCCTTCGACCGCCTCACCGAGAGTGGCGCGTCAGTCTCTGGCGGCTGTTGCTAAGGCCGCTGCCGCCTGATAGGGAACTTGAGAATTTTCGTCAGACAAAGACCGCGCCCGTGACCGACCCACGTTTGGAAATCCGCAACATCCGCCGCCGTTTTCAGGGCCGCGAGGTGGTTTCCGACGTGTCGCTCAAGGTGATGCCGGGGCAGGTGACCTGTCTTCTGGGACCGTCGGGCTGTGGCAAGTCCACGACGCTACGCATCATTGCGGGTGTCGACATGCAGGACGCGGGCGAGATTTACGTCGACGGTCAACTGGTCTGCGACACGGTTTACCGGGTTCCGCCAGAAAGCCGTTCGATCGGTTTGATGTTTCAGGATTTTGCACTTTTCCCACATTTGTCGGTCTCAGAGAACGTGGGATTTGGCCTCAAAGGACACAAATCCGATAAAAAGCCCCGGATCGAAGAATTGCTCGACAAGGTCGGATTGCTCCCGGCCTATGACAAATATCCGCATGAGCTGTCGGGCGGCGAACAGCAACGTATCGCGCTTGCCCGCGCGCTTGCGCCACGCCCCTCCATCATGCTGATGGACGAACCGTTTTCCGGCCTCGACGAACGTCTGAAAGACGACATCCGCGACAGCACGCTCGACGTGCTCAAGGCGGAAAACACCGCTGTATTGCTGGTGACGCACGAGCCGCACGAGGCGATGCGCATGGCCGATGAGATCGCGCTCATGCGCGACGGGCGGATCGTGCAACAGGGCGCGCCCTATAACATCTACAATGCGCCCACGGATCGTAAAGCGGCAGCGTTCTTTAGCGATATCAACGTGATCCACGGCACGGTTCAGAAACTGGCCGTGACCACCGCCTTCGGGGAGTTCTTTGTCCCCGGCCAGCCGGATGGCACGGACGTGGAGATCGTCATCCGCCCCCAGCATCTGCGCATCGACTTCGACCGTGCAGGTCGCGGCCCGAACCCGACACCGCAGGATGGCACCCCCGCGCGGGGCGTGGTGCAACGCGCCCGTTTCATGGGGCGTGAGAGCCTTGTGGAATTCAGGATGGATTTCGACGGTTCTGTGCTCAAGGCCACGGTGCCTTCGGTCTTCCTGCCGAAACCGGGCACACCGATGTGGCTGATGATGCGCCGGGATCGGTGTTTCGTGTTCCCGGTGAGTGACGCTCTTTGAGTATTTTCGCCATCAGAAAACCAGATGCGCCCCGACCGCCGGTGCATAGCGCAGTGACGCTCCGGAAGGGTTTTCGGCCACACGAGCCGGGGCGGCTTTCCGATGGGCGGTCATCGGCGCTCCCGCCTGTACCGCAAAGTGAAACTGGCCGAGCCTGGTTAACATTGTCTGAACATCAGGCTTTTCTGATGGCGAAAATACTCATTTCAAAACCTTTGAGGCTTTTTGAGCTGCAATGAACTCTGCCAATGTTTTGCCCGGCTCGTCGCGAAACTGCGCGCCGGTGTCGATGACGTTCTCGATCCGGTCGACGCGGAAGGTGCGAAAGTCCTCGCGCGTCTCACACCTGGCGGACATGGTCCAGACCCGCCCCCAGTAATCGAGTTGCAAAGGTCGCACCAGCCGGGTGGTCTTTGTGCCGTCGAGCGACAGATACGCAATGCGCAGCACCTTTTTCTCGCGCACCGCCTGACGCAGGAGCGGCATGTGGCGAAACCCGGTGCGCGCGTCGGCAAAGGCAAAGGGATGCACCGCCATGCCCCATCCGGCGGCGGGCGGGCCGGTGTTTTCCGGCAGCACCGCGTCGATTTTCGCGGCAAGGCTTTTGGCATTCTGTGCCAATTCCGGGTCGGTGGCCTCGCTCAGGATCGCGACGGCAAGGTGCAATGCCTCAAGTTCCCCCATGCTGAGGTTCATGGGCGGCAGGGTGATCGGTGCGGTGATCATGTAGCCGACGCCGCGCTCACCCTCGACCGGCACGCCGGAGGCCTTGAGCGTCGCCATGTCGCGCCAGATCGTGCGCTCAGAGACTTCGACGCATTCCGAGAGTTCCCGCGCGGTGTGCAATCTGCCATCGCGCAGGATCTGGATGAGATCGAACAGGCGGTCGCTGCGCCGGATGCCGGTTTGTTTGCGACCGCCTGCCATGATCAGGCCGTCACGGTCTTGGTGCTGCGATAGAGAACCACGGGCGCGTGTGCCATCTGGATGCTGTCCCGTTCGACCAGTGCCATGAAGACTTGGGCCTCCGGTGCGGCCATGAACCCGGCATCGGCCGCCTTGGCCGCCATGTCATTCGCCCAGACGTAATCTTCGCGCCAAAGCCCGGTTGCGTCGCGAGAGAGCGTGCGGGCGCACAGGCCCTCGCAGTTGTCGAGATAGTCGTCGATGCCCTGTGCTGCCACCATGAAATCCGTTTCGCTCACGCCCTCTTTCAGGCGAAAAGTAACGGTTTCAATTATTTGAATGTCAGTCATCGTGTTTCTCCGATTCGGTTACGATGGTCTGAGAATGCGCCTGTTCAACTGACATAAACCTGTCAGTTGAGGATTTCCAGCGGTCCGGGCCGCGCCAATGTTGTGCAACGGGGCCGCAGGCGCGATTTTGCGCTTTTCCTTCCCTCGCGACCCTTCTAATTCTGGGACCCGCGAGATTAGACCGACGGGCAAACGCCCCTCTCAGATGGAGACTGACATGCTCAACAACATCGGCCTTCCGGGCCTCCTGCTCATCGCTGTCGTGGTGCTGGTCCTTTTTGGCCGCGGCAAGATTTCCGGCCTCATGGGCGAGGTCGGCAAAGGCATCACCTCCTTCAAGAAAGGTGTGGCCGAAGGCACCAAGGAAATCGAAGACGAAGCCGCAAAGGTGGCCAAGGACGTCACCCCCGAAGAAGAAAAAGAGAAAGACAAGGTCTGAGCCTTTCTGGTTCGGCATTTTCGGGGCGGGGCAACCCGTTGGCGTGGCTTTTAGACAAGGCGGTGCAGGATGTTTGACATCGGCATGTCAGAACTTCTGATCATCGGGGTCGTGGCGTTGATTGTCGTCGGCCCCAAGGACCTGCCGGGCATGTTTCGCACGCTCGGACGGTTCACGGCGCGGGCGAAATCCATGGCGCGCGAGTTTTCCCGCGCGATGGAGGCGGCGGCCGATGAAACCGGGGTCAAGGAGGCGACGGACGCTTTGAAAGGCGCGGCCAATCCGAAGAAATTCGGCCTCGACAAGCTCAATGAAGCCGCCGACAAGTTCGAGAAATGGGACCCGATGAAGGCCCCGGACGGTACGCCCGCAGAGAAAACGATGGCGCTTCAGAAGGATGAGCTGAGCCCGGACCGGGCCGAGGCTGCCCAGAAAATCTCCGATGCGGCGGCGAAGAAGGCGACGGAGCGGCTTCAGGCAGAGCTCGACGCTGAGGCGGAAGCGAAGAAGGACGGCGAAGCATGAGCGACAGCGACATCGACGACAGCAGCGCGCCGCTGATCGAACACCTTGCCGAGTTGCGCACGCGAATCATCCGTGCGGCGCTGGCGTTCATCGTGGCGATGGTGATCTGCTTTGCCGTGGCCGGGCAGATCCTCGACTTCCTCCTGATCCCGATTGAGAAAACCATGCGGTCGCTCGGAAACCCGAACCCGGTGATGCAATACACCGCGCCGCA
The DNA here is from genome assembly GCF_003050785.1 of Celeribacter persicus. Taxonomy (GTDB): domain Bacteria; phylum Pseudomonadota; class Alphaproteobacteria; order Rhodobacterales; family Rhodobacteraceae; genus Celeribacter; species Celeribacter persicus. The sequence goes on along the minus strand of NZ_QAOH01000006.1, from coordinate 31,580 downwards.
GGAATATTTCTTCACGCTGATCCGCATTTCCATGGTGGGCGGTCTGGCGCTTGCTTTTCCGGTGATCGCATATCAGCTCTGGCGCTTTGTCGCGCCGGGGCTTTATCGCAATGAAAAGAACGCCTTCCTGCCCTTCCTGATCGCCTCTCCGGTGCTCTTCCTGATGGGCGCGGCCTTTGCGCAATTCGTGGTCGTGCCGCTGGCGATGACCTTTTTTCTGGGCTTTGCCGATCTGCCGTCCTTTGTCGGGGCGTTGGTGACCAGTGGCGGCGATGTGGCAACGGCGACCAAGGACACGGGGATCGACATCGTGTTCAACGGGAAGGTCAACGAAAGCCTTGATATCACTCTGAAAATGATCGTGGCCTTTGGGCTGTGTTTCCAGCTTCCGGTGCTTCTGACCCTGATGGGCAAGGCGGGACTTGCCTCTGCGCACGGGCTGCGCTCGACCCGGAAATACGCCGTTGTCGGCATTCTGACCGTTGCCGCTCTGGTGACGCCGCCGGATGTTACGACCCAGCTTATTCTTTTTACCGTGGTCTACGGGCTCTATGAAATTTCGATCTTCCTCGTCGCCCGTGTCGAGAAGAAGCGTACCGAAGAGTTGCGTGCCGCCGGTGTGCTGGATGAGGACGAAGACCTATTCTCCGAGTTTGACGATGAAGACTAAGCTTTTGAAACGCATCGCCGAGGCGCTGGAACGCATGGCGCCCGCGCCTCTGGCCGCGCCGGAATTCGATGCCGCCGATGCCTATGTCTGGCAGACGGAACCGGACGCGCTTCAGCCCGTGACCAAAGTGTCGCGCGTGGACATTTCGCTCCTGATCGGGGTGGATCGGGCGCGCGATACGCTTCTGGAAAACACCCGACAGTTCGCGCGCGGCCTTCCGGCCAACAATGCGCTTTTGTGGGGCGCGCGGGGGATGGGCAAAAGCTCTCTCGTCAAGGCGGTTCATGCCGCTGTGAATGCCGAGGGCACGCCGCTCAAGATCGTCGAGATGCAGCGCGAGGACCTGCCCTCCGTGGCGCGCCTTCTGAACCTGTTGCGCGGGGCGGAGCACCGTTTCGTGCTGTTCTGCGATGACCTGTCCTTCAGCCATGACGACGAGCATTACAAATCGCTCAAGGCGGTGCTCGATGGCGGCATCGAAGGGCGACCCGAGAACGTTCTGTTCTATGCCACCTCGAACCGCCGCCACCTGATGCCGCGCGACATGATCGAGAACGAGCGCAGTTCCGCGATCAACCCTTCGGAGGCGACCGAAGAGAAGGTCTCCCTGTCGGATCGCTTCGGGCTCTGGCTCGGGTTCCATCCCTGCTCGCAGGACGAATATCTGGCGATGATCCGGGGGTATTGTACGGAATACGGTGTCGAGATCGACGACGAGACGCTGCGTGCCGAGGCGATCGAATGGCAGGCCACGCGCGGCGCGCGCTCGGGTCGGGTGGCTTGGCAGTTCTTTACCGATCTGGCGGGGCGCAAGGGCGTGATACTGGGCTGAGTATTTGAGCCATCAGAAAGCCCGGATACGCTTTTGCCGATCCTGGTTTTCTGATGGTCCAAATACTCGCTTTCCCGATCAGTTCAGGTAAGGCGTCGGGTCGACCGTCTGCGTGCCTTTGAACACCATGAACTGCAAAGCGTTGAATTCGTTGGCTGTCACCTTCGCGATGGTCTGGCCACGTTTCACGCTGTCGCCCTTGTTCACCGCGATGTCGTCGATGAAGCTGTAGGCCGTCTGCAAGCCGCCGCCGTGGTCGATGACCATGATTTTCACCCCGTCGGCATTGGTCGAAATCAGCTTCACCGTGCCGTCTTTCGCGGCCTTCACAGGTGTGCCGGCGGTGGCGGCGAAGAGGATGAATTTCGATTTCGTCTTGTCGTAGTCGCGGATGATCGCGCCGGAGACGGGCTTCACCATTTCCGAGGTCGTGGTGGTCTGGGTCGCGCCGAGGTCTGCCGCGGGTTTGGTTTCCTGCGGCGCGGGTTGGGCCGCGGCCGGATCGGGCAGCGGCTCGGCGGCGGAGGGCGGTGTCGGCGTCGGCGAGCCTTGCCCCGGTTCGCTTTCCACGGTCGTGGCGCTGACTTCGGAGGCTTTCACCGGGATCAGCAGGTAGCGCCCTTCGGTGACGGCGAGATCGGAGCCGAGCCCATTCCAGTCTGCGAGCGCGCGCACGGAGATGCCGTATTTGCGTGCGATGGAATAGGCGGTTTCGCCACGCTGCACCTGGTGGCGCACAGGTTCCATGCCCTCGATCGGATCGGAGGCTTGCGCCTGTGTCACTGTGGTCGTGGTCTTGCCGTTTTGCGCGTTGCTGATGCCTTCTTCGGCCAGCGTGGTGATGTCGATGCGCTCGCCGGTCGCGATGGTACCCGCGCGCGTGGTGGTGGAAGACCCGTCGACACGGCGGGGCAGGGCGATGACCTCGCCTTCGCGCAGAGTGACGTCTTCGGTAATGCCATTGTAGCGCGCGAGGTCCCCGGCGGGCAGGCCGGTGCGTGCGGCGACCGAGGCGATGGTGTCGCCGCGTTTGGCGATGGCCACCTGATAATTCGGATAGGAGACGATGCCCTGAGCGTTCGGCGTCGGTTTCGCCATGGTTTTCGCCTCATTCGCGGCGGGTGCGGTGGAGAAGGCGTCGGTCAGGCCGCGCAGGTCGAAATCGACCGGCTTGTCACAGGCCGTAAGCGCCAGCGCGGCACAGCCGGCAAACATCAGACGCAGGGGCTGGCGGGAAGGGGAAATCGTCATGGCTCTGTCCTCGGTTCGGATGCCCGCCTCTCTGATGGAGGCTTTGTCCGTTTTACTCATATGACACTCACGCTTTTGACGCTTGTTTTGTGTCACTCTCACTCCTGACCCATCCCCTCGACGAGGGGCACGAAACGCACGGCGCGCAGTTCTTCGTAGTCGAAACCCGTCTCCGTTCGCGTCACCTTGATCAGGCTCTGCACGGCATCGGACTGGCCCACCGGCAAAACCATGATACCGCCTGTTTTCAACTGCGCCAAGAGGGGGCCGGGGGGGTCTTCTGCGGCGGCGGTCACAAGGATGCGATCAAACGGCGCCTGATCGGGCAGGCCGAAAGATCCGTCTGTGGCCATGGCGGTGATGTTGACGATGCCGAGCCGGTTGAAGATCGCCTGTGCCTCGCGCACGAGGCGGGTATAGCGGTCGACCGTATAGACGCGGCGGGCGAGCTGGCTCAGGACGGCGGCTTGATAGCCCGATCCCGTGCCCACTTCGAGCACCTTGTCGCGCGGCTGTACGTTCAGTGCTTGCGTCATCAGGCCGACGACGGAGGGCTGGGAAATTGTCTGGCCGCAGGCGATGGGCAGCGGCATGTCCTCATAGGCACGGGCGGTGAAAAGCCCCTTGACGAAATCGCCGCGGTCGATCTTTTCCATGGCCGAAAGCGTGCGCGCATCCGTCACACCCTTGGAACGGAGCGTGTAGAGGAATTGCATCTGGCTTTCGGCATCCATTGCCATCAGAGGGCGGCCTCCAGATCGGAGAGCACATCGTGGGCGGTGAGATCGGCGCGCATCGGCGTGATCGAGATATGGCCTTCTAGATTGGCGGTGACATCGGTGCCGGGACCGGTGTCCACCGCCTGTTCCGAGCCGCGCACCCAAAGAAAACGCCGCCCGGTGGGGGAAACCTGTCCCTCCATGGCAAACCCTGCGGTCTGGCGGCGGCCCTGACGGGCGATGACGATATCCTTGGTCTCAGCGGCAGGAATGGGCGGGAAGTTCACATTGTAGAACAGGCGGTAATCCTCGCCTTCTCCCCAGGGGGCATGATCGAGCAGGCGGCGGATAACCTGCGCGCCATGCGCGGCCGCGCTTTCGAACGGATCGTCCATCGTGACATTGCGCGGGCCGAGGAATTGCGACAGGGCGATGGATTTCACCCCCTGAAGCGCGCCCTCCATCGCGCCGCCGATGGTGCCGGAATACATGACGTTTTCGCCCGCATTGTTGCCCCGGTTAACACCGGAAAGCACCAGATCGGGGCGGGCAGGCAGGATGTCGTGCAGACCCGCCAGGACACAATCGGCAGGCGAGCCTTCGGCAGCCCAGCGACGGGGAGCAAGCTCGGAAATCATCGTCGGGTTGGCGTAGGAAATGCAATGCCCGACGCCGGATTGCTCGAACGCCGGGGCCACGACCCAGACCTCTCCCTCTGGCCCGGCCAGTTCTGCCGCGATGGCTTCCAGCGTCTTGAGGCCGGGGGCGTTGATGCCGTCGTCATTGGTGATCAGGATACGCATGGACCCGCTTTCTGTTGTCTTGCCTATCTCCTTAAAGCAGGGGCGGAATCGCGGCAAGCCACGGTCCCCAAAAGAGCCGCGTAAACTTCAGAAAAGCGAATTCAAGCCCGGTTCAGAGCAACCCGGCCTGTTTCAGGAGACGCGGAGCCTCGTCGCGCGGATGTGTCAGCCCGGATCTGTCCTCGCCGGGAAAGAACCGCGCGCGGGTTGCGGTGGGCATCGGCGCGGGGGAGAGCACATGAATGCGCGGTGCTTTCGCCACATGGGCGGTCTCAGCCTGCCAGCTTTTCGCCATGGCGATCTGCGCGGCTTTCGACGCGCCATAGGCACCAAAGAATTTCTCACCTGCATGGGGATCGTCGAAAAACAGCACGTCGCCGGGCGTCGCGGCCATGTTCAGAAGCGGGGAAATCATCGGGATCAGCTTGCCGGTCGCAATGACATTGGTGGTCATCGTGCGGTCGAAATCCTTGGGGTCCATGTGATCGGCGGGCGACAGAAGCTGCGCGTAAATCGCGGTATGCGCCCAGAGATCGAGATGCCCCCAGCGATCGTAGATGCTCCGGCACAGATGTGCCATGGCGTCCGGGTTGGTGATGTCCATCGGCGCGAGCGTGGCCTGACCACCGCGCGCCTTGATCCGGTCGTCCAGTTCCTCAAGCGCGCCGGTGGTCTTGGCCACGGCGACGATGTGATATTCGGGTGCGAGGTTTTCGGCGAGGAAAAAACCAAGACCGCGCGAGGCGCCGGTGATGAGGGCGATTTTCGTTTGCTCTGTCATGACAGCGGTGTGGCGTTTGCGCGCGGAAGCGTCAAGAGGGTTTGAGCGCGCTGCGGTCCAGTGTCCCGGTGGCCTCGTAGAGATCGAGAAGTTCGTCGAGGGAGATGTCTTTTGTCTTGGCGTGTGTCATCTGCGGACGCTCTGTGCCGTCGCCGAAGGTCAGCGTCACGGCACTGCCCAAATCGGCCAGCGGAGAGAGGTCATTGGCCAGTCGGGCGGCGCAGTCGTTGGGTACAGGACCGCCGTCCAGAAGGTCGAGATAGGCATAGAACGCCGGATTCGGAACCTCGGCCCAGAGCGCCACGATCAATGCCTCATCGGAGCCGCGAATGGGCAGGGTGAGCGTGGCGCGAATGAAACGTGCGTCACCTGATCGGCAAAGTTCTGAGGTCAGTTGATCTTTGCCTGCCTTGACAAAGGGCTGATCCCCGCGTGCCTCATGCGGCCACGCAGACGGATGGTCGAACCCGATGTCGATCACGCCGCCGAATGCCCCCTCGGGGTCCATGAGCGCCCGCCAGCGCGGGTCGAGGTCGAGAAGAGAGGCCACTTATTCCGCAGCCGTCTTCATCTCGAACCCTTTGGCGATCATGTCGGAGGGCACGACCGGGTATTCGCCGGAAAAACAGGCGTCGCAATAACGCGGGGCCTTCGGGTCACGGCCCTCGGCCACGCCTGCGGCGCGGTAAAGACCGTCGAGCGAGATGAATTCCAGACTGTCGACACCGAGATGCTGACGCATTTCCTCGACCGACATCTGTGCGGCCAGAAGCTTGTCGCGATCAGGGGTGTCCACCCCATAGAAACACGGCCACATGGTGGGCGGGGAGGCGATGCGGAAATGCACCTCGGCGGCGCCGGCGTCCAAGAGCATGTCCTTGATCTTGCGCGACGTGGTGCCGCGCACCACCGAGTCGTCCACGAGGATGATGCGTTTGTCGCGAATGAGGGCGCGGTTGACGTTGAGCTTGAGGCGCACCCCCATGTTGCGGATCTGCTCGGAAGGTTCGATGAAGGTCCGGCCCATGTACTGATTGCGGATGATGCCCATGCCGTAGGGAATGCCGCTCTGATGGGCGTAACCGATGGCCGCAGGCGTGCCGCTGTCCGGTACCGGACAGACGAGATCGGCATCGACGGGCGATTCCTTGGCCAGCTCCACGCCGATTTGGTGCCGGGTCTCATAGACCGAACGGCCTTCGAGGATGCTGTCGGGGCGGGAGAAATAGACGTGCTCAAAGATGCAGAAGCGGGAGGCCTGCTGCTCGAAGGGTTTCGAACTGGTCAACTTGCCCTGATCCGAGATCACCACCATTTCGCCGGGCTCGATCTCACGCACGAATTCCGCGCCGATGATGTCGAGGGCGCAGGTCTCGGAACTGAGCACATAGCCCTTGTCGCCCACCTTGCCGAGGACAAGCGGTCTCACCCCGCGCGGGTCGCGCACGCCGATGAGTTTTGTGCGGGTCATGGCGACGACGGAGAACGCCCCTTCGACCCGGCGCAGCGCGTCTTTCATCCGCTCGGGGATGTTGCGTTGCAGGGAGCGCGCCATCAGGTGAATGATGCATTCGGAATCCGACGAACTTTGGAAAATCGAGCCACGTTCGATCAGCTCACGGCGTAGCGCATCGGCATTGGTGATATTGCCGTTATGGGCAATCGCCGCGCCCCCCATGGCGAACTCGCCGAAGAAAGGCTGTACGTCGCGGATTGCGGTGGTGCCTTTGGAACCGGCGGTCGAATAGCGGACATGGCCGATGCCGATGGAGCCGGGAAGGGTTTCCATCACCTTTTGCGAGGTGAAGTTGTCACGGACATAGCCGAAGCGGCGCGCGGAATGGAACCCGGCCTCCGGGTCATAGGTGACGATGCCGCCCGCTTCCTGACCACGGTGTTGCAGGGCGTGCAGTCCGAGCGCAATAAAGGAGGCCGCATCGGTGACACCGATCGCGCCGAAGACACCGCATTCCTCCTTGAGCTTGTCATCGTCGAACGGGTGAGACGGGGGCATGGTGTGCATGAAGCCTGGCTCCGAATCCTGTAGCGGGCGTTTTCGACCCTCCTTTAAGGCCTCAGGGCCCGAGTGTCACGAAAGGATCACATAGCATTTCGTCACATCTTGCGTGTCGGGAACAGGTTGCGAGGCGCAGATATGAAAAAGGCGACCCGTGGGCCGCCCTCTCTGTTATTCGGTGCAGGTGGAGACCAGGGCCTCGTAACGCTGGGTGATCCAGTCCGGCGCACTGTCCGGCAGGCTTTCGTCGATCTTGTCCTGCGAACGGGCAAAGACTTTCGCGGTGCGGGAGTTTTCCAGAACTTCGATCGGATCGCCGGTGGAGACGCGATCAACGACCACAAGCACGATGGCGACCAGAACGATACCGCGAATGACGCCGAAGAGAAAGCCGAGCCCTTGGTCGATCCCGCCCAGAGCCGAGCGTTGCACGGCGGAGGAGAACAGCGGGGTGAAGACGGAGACGATGATCAGCGCGAGCGCGAAGACCGCAAAGAAGCCGGTGATCACCGAAAGCTCGCAGGAGCCCGCGATGTAATCGCCGAGGTAAGGCACTTCCTTGACCAGCGGCACGGCTTTCGGTGCGAAGATGTAGCCGAGAATGGCGGCCACGATCCAGCCGGCGATGGCCATGCCCTCGCGCACGAAGCCGCGCGAATAGGCCAGAAGCGCCGAGACGATGATGACCAGCGCAACGATGCCGTCGATGATTGTAAAGCCGTCCATGGGCGCCTCACTCGTTTTTGGGCGCGTTAACCCGCGCCGAAGACCTCTCCGACAAAGCCCACCAGATCGCTCATCTGACGGATCTCCATGCCGCTTTTCTCGCCCGCTTTCGATTGCGACGGGGCGATGGCTGAGGAAAAACCAAGTTTTCGCGCTTCTTTCAACCTGTTTTCGGTTTGACCAACCGGTCTGAGACTGCCGGAGAGCGAAAGTTCCCCGAAAACCACACAATCTTTCGGCAGGGCGGCATCCTCACGCGCCGACAAAAGTGCGGCTGCCACTGCAAGATCGGCGGCGGGTTCCGATACTTTCATCCCGCCCGCGACGTTCAGGTAGACATCGAGCCCCGCAAAAGGAATCCCACAACGCGCTTCCAGAACGGCAAGGATCATCGCAAGGCGCGAGCCGTCCCAGCCGACCACCGTGCGCCGCGCTTGCGCATGGGGAGAGGGGGCGACGAGGGCCTGAAACTCGACGAGAACCGGCCTTGTGCCTTCAATCCCCGCAAAAACCACCGATCCCGGCGCGGGTTCGTCGCGTTCCGACAGGAACAGCGCGGAGGGGTTGGTGACTTCCGACAGACCGTCGCCGGTCATCTCAAAGACGCCGATTTCATGCGCCGGGCCGAAACGGTTTTTCACCGCACGCAGCAGGCGGAACTGATGTCCGCGCTCGCCTTCGAAATAGAGCACAGTATCGACCATATGTTCGACCACGCGCGGCCCGGCCAACTGGCCCTCCTTGGTCACATGGCCGACCAAAACGACGGACACGCCACGGGTTTTCGCAAAGCTCACAAGTTCGTGCGCCGCCGCGCGCACCTGCGACACCGAACCCGGCGCGCTTTCGACATTGTCAGCCCACATGGTCTGAATCGAGTCGATAATCACCAGATCGGGCCGCTCCGTCTCAAGCGTCGTCAGAATGTCACGCAAGTTGGTTTCCGCCCCAAGCTGCACGGCCGCTTCCTCCAGCCCCAGCCGCTGCGCCCGCATCCGCACCTGTGCGCTGGCCTCCTCGCCGGAGATGTAGATCACCTTGAGCCCCGCGCCCGCGAATTTCGCCGCTGCCTGCAACAGAAGCGTCGATTTGCCGATGCCGGGATCGCCACCGACCAGAATGGCCGAGGCAGGCACAAGCCCACCACCCAGAACCCGGTCGAATTCCTCCATGCCGGACGCGGTGCGCGGGGGCGGGGCTTCTTTCGTGGCGAGTGTCGTGAGCGGAATTTCCTTGCCCCGCATTCCGCCCAGCGTTTTCGTCGTGGGACCGGCGGCGGAGAGGGGTTTTTCCTCGGAGATCGTGTTCCATTCGCCGCAACCATCACAGCGCCCGGACCATTTGTTGGTCACCGCCCCGCAATTGGAGCAAACGAAGTTCTTCTGTGCCTTGGCCATCTGCGGCTCCCGGATTGTTCTTTTTTTGTTCTAATCCGTCCCGCCCCCGTGCGGCAAGCTGTCTTCGGGCTTTCTGATGGCAAAAATACTCAATCCGAGGCTCGCGAGCACGCAGAACGTAAACAAATACAATCCCCAGCCCACTTCCACGCGCCCGACGCCGATGCCCTTGGCGAGAGTGATATAGATCGCGATGAGAAACACATCCGCCATGGCGAAGCGCCCGAGCTGGAAGAGCCACGGTTTCACCCGTGCGGGTAGACGCCCGGAGAGCAGGGCTTCGAGCGCGATGACCTTGGTGATTGGCGCGATCAGGGCGAAGAAGACGACCACGAGGGCGAGGGGAATGTCCTTGTCCCAAAGGCTTGCGATGCCCGAAAGCATCGAAATCTCCGACAGACCGAACAGCGGCAGCAGTCCCGCCCGCATCAGCGGCGCGACCCAGGCGACGGGGAAGAGGATCAGAAGTGAAAGGTTGGCAAGGCGGAGCGGGGTCATGGCACCCTCACCGCAGCGTCTCGATCGGACCGTTGGGCGAGCCGGTGATGAACTGGCGCAGATAGGGATCGTCCGCCCTGTCCATGTCTGCCACGGGCCCGTGCCAGCGAATCTTGCCCCGGTGCAGCATGGCGACCTTGTCGGCAATGGCACGCACCGAGGTCATGTCATGGGTGATGGTCACGGCGGTCGCGCCCATCTCGACGACGATTTCGCGGATCAACTCGTTGATCACGCCCGCCATGATCGGGTCGAGCCCGCTGGTGGGTTCGTCGAAAAAGATGATCTCCGGATCGGCGGCGATGGCGCGGGCGAGGCCCACACGTTTCTGCATCCCGCCCGACAGTTCGGCGGGGAAAAGATCGGCCACATCGGGTCCCATGCCGACACGGCGCAGTTTCTCGATGGCGATCTCTTTCGCCTCTGCGCGCGGGCGTTTCAGAGAACCGCGCAACAGACGAAAGGCGACGTTCTGCCAGACAGGGAGGCTGTCGAACAGGGCCGCGCCCTGAAACAACATGCCGAAGCGGGCGAGGAAAGCGTCGCGGTCGCCGGTCTTTGTGATGTCTTCGCCATCGACCATGATCGTTCCGCGATCCGGAGTGATCAGGCCCAGTACGCATTTCAGCGCCACGGATTTCCCGGACCCCGAGCCGCCGATGATCACACAGCTTTCGCCTTTGGCCACATCGAGATCGAGACCCCGCAAGATTTCTTTCGCCCCGAAGGCCTTATGCACGTCCTGAAGGCTGATCATGTCGCGAAGAAGGCCTGTGTCAAAAGGAAGTTGGCGGCGAGGATCAGCACGGCGGCGGCCACCACGGAGGATTTCGTCGCCTGGCCGACGCCCTGTGCACCACGGCCCGAATGCATCCCGAAATAGCATCCCATCAGGGTCGCGATCACGCCGAAGGCCGCGCCTTTGACGAGAGAGGACACGATGTCGGGTGTTTCGAGGAAATCGACCGTGTTCTTGAGATAAACTGCCGGGTTGAAGCCCAGCGATTGCACGGAGACGAACCAGCCGCCGAACACACCGATGGCGTCGCCCACCGCCACCAGAAGCGGCACGGTCACGAGACCCGCGAAGACGCGCGGCGCGGTCAGATATTTCATCGGATTGGTGGAGAGCGTGACCAGCGCGTCGATCTGCTCGGTCACCTTCATTGTGGCGATCTCGGCAGCGATGGAGGATGTCACCCGCGCCGCCATCATTAGGCCCACCATCACCGGGCCCAACTCGCGCACGACGCCAAGGGCCACGATCTGTGGCACCACCTGTTCGGCGGAGAAGCGTGCGCCACCGGCGTAGATTTGCAACGCCAGAGCGCCGCCTGTGAAGACGGCGGTGAGGCCCACGACGGGCAGCGAGAGATAGCCCACGTGCATCAGCGCATGCAGGAATTCGCGGCCATAAAACGGCGGTGTCAGGATGTGGCGAAAGGCAGCGAGCGCGAACAGCGCCACCCGGCCCACCGTCGCCAGCGTGGACAGGACCCCCGCGCCAAGCGCGGCCAGAGGCCGGGTGATCACGCTCATCCGATATAGCGGCGCTGATAACGCGCGCCGAGCGAGGTCAGGATTTCATAACCGATGGTGCCGCCGACGGTGGCGAGATCGTCCACCGTCTGATGCGCACAGAGAAGATCGAGCGAGCGCGGCACCTGATCGAGATGGGTGATGTCCACGGTGATCAGGTCCATCGACACGCGCCCCACCAGCGGGCAGGGGGTTTCGCCGTCGAACAGCACCGCCTTGTTGGAAATCATCCGGGTGATGCCGTCGGCATAGCCCGCCGCCACGGTGGCGATGCGCGATGGCACTTCGGCGGTCCAGCTGTTGGAATAGCCGACAGTCTCTCCCGGTTGCACGTCGCGGGTCTGGATGACCGGGCATTCGAGGCGCACCACGGGTTTGCCGTTTTCATAGGGCAGGCCCCCGTAAAGCCCGATACCGGGACGGACGAGATCGAAATGATACTCCGGCCCCATCAAAAGCCCGCCGGTCGCGGAGAGCGCGCGACGGGCTTTAAGCCCGTCGGTCATCTCGCGGAAGGTCTTGAGCTGATAAGCGTTCATCTCGTGCCCGGGCTCATCCGAACAGGCGAGATGGCTCATGATCAGGTCCGGCCTGGCCTTCATCACCAGAGCCTTCACCGCGTCCCATTCGACCGGCTCAAGCCCGAGACGGTTCATCCCGGTGTCGAGCTGAATGCCGAAGGGGCGACCGGGCAGCGCCTCGAAATGGCGGGTGATCTGGTCGAGCGAGTTGAGCATCGGCACGAGGCCCATATCGCCGATCATGTCGGTGTCGCCCGCCATGTGGCCGGCGAACACGCCGATCCAGGGCGAGGGGCCGACCGCTTCGCGCAGCGCCACGCCTTCCTCGGCGGCGGCGACGAAAAAGGATTTCACACCGGCTTTCATGAGTGCCCGGGCGGCCTTGCCGACCCCCAGCCCATATGCGTCGGCCTTGACCACGGCGGCGGTTTCCACCGCGTCCGAGGAGAGCTTGTCGAGCGCGCGCCAGTTTCCGGCGAGCGCATCGAGATCAATATGAAGTGTAGAGGTGCCCATGGGTGTGTTTATTGGCCCCCGCCGCAGAGAGTCGCAAGCGCAATCCGGCGTGGAGGGTCACTCGTATTCGAAATTGTTGTAGCGGTCCTTGGCAAGGTTGCCAAAGCGGGTAAACTGGGCCTCGAAGGACAGCTCCACCGTGCCGATCGGCCCGTGACGCTGTTTGCCGAGGATCACTTCGGCCTTGCCATGCAGACGCTCCATGTCCTGCATCCATTTTTCCATGGCTTCGAGATTGTCGTCATCGGGTTTCTCGCGCTCTTTGTAATATTCGCCGCGATAGACGAACATCACCACGTCGGCGTCCTGTTCGATGGAGCCGGATTCGCGCAAATCCGAGAGCTGTGGGCGTTTGTCGTCGCGGGATTCCACCGTCCGGGAGAGCTGCGACAGTGCAATCACCGGGATGTTGAGTTCCTTGGCGATGGCCTTGAGCCCCATGGAAATCTCGCCGATCTCCTGCACCCGGTTGCCCTCGGTCCGGGACGTGCCGCGCACCAGTTGCAGGTAGTCGATGATCAGAAGATCGAGACCGTGGGTCCGTTGCAGGCGCCGGGCGCGGGCGGCCAACTGCGAGATCGGGATCGAGGGCGTGTCGTCGATGTAAAGCGGGCAGCTTTCCAGCGTCTTGGCGGCATCGACGAAGCGGCGGAACTCCTCCTCGGTCATGTCACCCTGACGGATTTTGTGAGAGGAAATCTCTGAGGCTTCGGCCAGAATCCGCGCGGCGAGCTGTTCGGAGCTCATTTCGAGGGAGAAAAAGCCGACCACGCCGCCTTCGACCGCGCCTTGTCGCCCGTCGGGCAGGGTGCCCTTTTTATAGGCCTTGGCGATGTTGAAGGCGATGTTGGTGGCAAGCGAGGTTTTCCCCATGGAAGGACGTCCGGCGAGGATGATCAAGTCGGAGGGGTGCAGGCCGCCCATTTTCTTGTCGAGATCAATCAGCGCCGTGGGAATACCGGCCATGCCGCCGCCCCGCTCATAGGCGGCGTTGGCGTTCAGCACGGCCTGGGTCACTGCGGAGAGAAAGGAGGTGAACCCGGTTTCGCCCTTGCCCTGTTCTGCGAGCGAATAGAGCCGTTGCTCGGCGGCGACGATCTGTTCGCCGGGATCGCGCGCGTCGGAGCCGGAAGCGGCGGACCCCGCGATCTCATTGCCCAGTTCGATCAACTGTCGGCGCAGGAACAGGTCGTAGATCAGTTGTGCATAGTCGCGCACGGCATAGGTCGAGATCGCCGAAGCGGCCAGACGCGCCAGATAGGCCGGGCCGCCGAGCTCCTTGAGCCCTTCGTGATCCTCCATATAGGCCTTCAGCGTCACCGGCGAGGCCAGCATGTTCTTTGAGACACGTTCGGAGGCTTTCTCGAAAATATCCCTGTGCACCGGATCGAAGAAATGCTCCGGCGAGATAATCGAGGCGATCTTGTCGAACACGTCGTTGTTGGTCAGAAGAGCGCCGAGAAGTTGTTGCTCTGCCTCGATATTATGCGGCACGGCCCCCTCGTAAGGCGTGATCACGAGGCCTTTCGCGCCGCTTTTCGAGGCGGGTTCTTCGTTCTCGTCCTTGCGCATATCCTGGAGATTGGCGATTTCGCTCATCCGTCAGTTCCCTGCTCACTTGGTCTGATTTGGGCTGCTGTCTCATCCCGCGAGTCGCGTGGTGCTTGCGGGTTCGTTCTGCTTACCCGCCTCGGGCGCGGGTTTCAAAATGTATAACCTGTGGAAAACTCTGCTGTCCTGCGGCATGGCGTGTAACCGCCTGTCGGCAAAGCAAAACGCCGCCTGTCAAGGCGGCGCTGAAATTTTTGGCAAGCGCCCGGGTGGGGGCGGGCTCAGGCCTTCTTATGCTTTTCCTGCCAGGCATGCGGCGCGCCGAGGAAATGTTCGACCTCTGCAAGTGCTGCGGCGTTGAAGGTCTTCTGCCGTTTTGCCTCTTCCAGCACGTCCCACCAGGTGCACAGGCTGATCAGCTTGACCCCGTGATCGGCGAGCCGTTTTTCGGTGTCCGGGAAAATGCCGTAGTAGAAAATCACTGCCGTCCAGTTGCAGGTGGCGCCGGTGTCGCGGATCGCGTCCACAAAGGAAAGTTTCGAACCGCCATCCGTCGTCAGGTCCTCGACCAGCAACACGCGCTGATCCTCGGACATCTCGCCTTCGATCCGGGCGTTGCGGCCGTAACCCTTGGGCTTTTTGCGCACATAGGTCATCGGCAGGCCAAGCCGGTCCGCGACCAGCGCGGCGAAAGGAATGCCCGCCGTTTCACCGCCCGCAACATTATCGAATGCCTCGAACCCCGCCTCGCGCATGATCGTGATCGCCATGAAATCCATCAGTGTCGAACGGATGCGCGGGAAGGAAATCAGCTTGCGACAGTCGATATAGGTCGGCGAGGGCAGGCCTGAGGCGAGGATATAGGGCTCTTCCGGGCGGAAGTTGACCGCGCCGATTTCAAGAAGCATCCGTGCCGTCAGGCGGGCGATTTCGGTTTGATCGGGAAAGGAGGAGGGGATCATGGTCGGTCCTTCGTCTTAGGCTTCCACGCTCCAGTGGAGCGGCATCTGCGGGTCGAATACGGTCACCGGGCCGTTGGCGCTGTCGATCTTGGCCGGGTAGGTGACGGGTGCGCCCTTCCTGAGTGTGATCGTCGCCTCGTTGAGAGGCAGGCGGTAGAAATTCGGCCCATTCACGGAGGTGAATTTCTCCAGATTGTCGAGCTTGCCTTCGCGTTCGAACACTTCGGCGAGAATCGACATGGTGTTGGTCGCGGTGAAGCATCCGGCACAGCCGCAGGCGCTTTCCTTGTCGTGGTCGAGATGCGGGGCGCTGTCGGTGCCGAGGAAGAAATGCGCGTCGCCGGAGGTTGCGGCCTCGACCAGCGCCAGACGGTGCGTTTCGCGTTTCGCCACCGGCAGGCAATAATAATGCGGTTTGATCCCGCCCACGAGGATGTGGTTACGATTGATCACCAAGTGATGCGTGGTGATCGTGCCGCCCATATCGTCGCCCTGGCTTGCGACGTAATCGACGCCGTCCTTGGTGGTGATATGCTCCATCACCACGCGCAGCCCCGGCGTTTTCTGGCGGATCGGGTCGAGCACGGTTTCGATGAACACCGCTTCGCGGTCGAAGATATCGACCTCGGGGGTGACCACTTCGCCATGGGTGCAGAGCGGCAGGCCGATCTCGGCCATTTTCTCAAGCACCGGGCGCACCTTGTCGAAATCGCGCACGCCGGAGGACGAGTTGGTTGTCGCGCCCGCCGGGTAGAGTTTCACCGCTTTCACCAGCCCGCTTGCGTGCGCGGCGGCCACGTCCTCGGGGTCGGTGGCCTCGGTCAGATAGAGCGTCATCAGCGGCTCGAAGGTGCCACGGCCCGGATTGGCCTTGAGAATGCGCTCACGATACGCCGCCGCATCTGCGCCCGTGACCACTGGGGGCACGAGGTTCGGCATGACAATGGCGCGGGCGAAATGGCGCACGGTTTCGGGCAGAACGGCCTCCATCATCGCGCCATCGCGCAGATGCAGATGCCAGTCGTCGGGGCGGCGAAGCGTAAGTGTGTCGGTCATGGCCTTGCCTTAGCGCTTTCGCGGACAAAGCGCCAGATGGTGCGCGCAGGCCGTGGCGCTTATTTTTTAAGCTGTCGGTCAGTTTTTCGTTCGTCCACAAGGGGCCACGCGCGGGTCCGGGATTGAAGCCTTCGGCTGTGCCCGGCTAGGGTCGAGACCGATCCGGAGGACTTCATGCTCGACAGCCCATACGCCATTGATGCCGCCCGCTTGCAGCGTGTGCGCGGTCGTGCCCATGTGGTGATGGGCGTATCCGGGCTTAAGGACCTCTATCAGCAGGGTTCCGCCAAGGCGATGCTGCCCAGGGTGCACAGCGCCGTGCCCGAAGTGGTGTTTCTCAATACATCCGGAGGGCTGACCGCCGGGGATCGGCTCGATTACCGGCTTGAGGTCGAAGCGGGTGGGGCGCTGATCGGGACGACGCAGACCGCCGAGCGAGCCTATGCCTCTGTCGCCGAAGGGGCGGACGCCGAGGTCTCCGTGGATTTGGTGGCAGGTGCGGGCGCGCGACTCGACTGGTTGCCGCAGGAGACCATCCTGTTCGAAACCGCGCGGCTGACGCGGTTGACGCGGGCCGAGATTGCGGGCGATGCGCGGTTCCTGTTCTCCGAGATGGTTGTTCTGGGGCGTGCCGCCATGGGAGAGACGGTCGAAACGCTGCACCTGTCGGATCGGCGGGAAATTCGGCGCGCGGGGCGGCTGGAATTCCTCGAACCGCTGGAGATCGACGCCGGGCTTCTCGCGCAGCGGGACAATCCGGCGCTCCTGTCGGGGGCGCGGGCGATTGCGACCGTGGGTCTGTTCGCGCCCGGTGCGGAAGCGCTTGCCGATTTGGTCAAACCCATTCAGCATGATGGTGTGACCGCCGGTGTTTCGGGCTGGAACGGCAAGCTTGTGATCCGGGCCATGGCGCCCGACGGCTATCCGCTGCGCCGTTATGTGGCGCGGGTTTTGACGAAAATCAGACAGGCGGATCTGCCGCGCGTCTGGCAAATGTGACGACAAACGAGGAACGACAATGAACCTGACGCCGAGGGAAAAGGACAAGCTGCTGGTCTCGGTCGCGGCCATGGTGGCGCGTAATCGACTTGAACGCGGCGTGAAGCTGAACCACCCGGAAGCCATCGCGCTGATCACCGATTTCGTGGTCGAAGGCGCGCGCGACGGCAAGATGGTCTCCGAACTGATGCAGGCCGCCGCCCATGTGATCACCCGCGATCAGTGTATGTCCGGCGTGCCGGAGATGATTCATGAGGTGCAGGTGGAGGCGACCTTCCCGGACGGGACGAAGCTTGTCACCGTGCACCATCCCATTCGTTGATATGAGTATTTTGGCCATCAGAAAGCAGGAGGCGCGCCTATGATCCCCACAATGATTCCGGGTGAGTACTTTATCCAGGAGGGCGAGATCGAGTTGAACGCGGGTGCGGAGGTCACGACGCTCACTGTGTCCAACACTGGCGACCGCCCGGTGCAGGTCGGTTC
Source organism: Celeribacter persicus (assembly GCF_003050785.1). GTDB lineage: Bacteria > Pseudomonadota > Alphaproteobacteria > Rhodobacterales > Rhodobacteraceae > Celeribacter > Celeribacter persicus. The sequence goes on along the minus strand of NZ_QAOH01000006.1, from coordinate 14,256 downwards.
GCATTATCATTTCTATGAGACCAACGGCGCGCTCGATTTCGACCGTGAGGCGGCGAAGGGCAAACGGCTTGATATTGCCGCCGGAACGGCCGTGCGGTTCGAGCCGGGGCAGACGCGGGAGGTGAACCTTGTGCCACTCGCTGGGGCGCGGGAGGTTTACGGCTTCAACCAGAAAGTCATGGGGAAGCTGTGATCCGTTTCGTGCTCATACCGCTGGCCTTTGTGGCGGCTCCGGCCTTGGCGCAGGAGGCGGAGATTGATTGTGCCAATGCGATGACCCAGACGGAGATAAACATCTGTGCCGGGCGCGATTACAAGGCGGCGGATGAGGATCTCAATCTGGTCTATCAGAGTGCCATGGCGGTGGCGAAAGAGTGGGATCTGGGTCTGTCGGAGGATCTGTGCTGTGCCTCGGAGGCGCTGCGCGAGGCGCAGAGGGCGTGGATTCCCTATCGCGACAAGGTTTGTGAAGCGACCGGATTTCTGGTGCGTGGCGGGTCGATGGAGCCGATGATCGTGGCGCGCTGTCTTGAGAACATCACACGGCGGCGGATCGAAGACATCCGCGCCGTTTACGAGCTGAACTGAGAGGGACAAGATGCCTGCAAAAATCTCCCGCGCGACCTATGCCGACATGTTCGGCCCGACCACCGGCGACAAGGTTCGGCTTGCCGATACCGATCTGATCATCGAGGTTGAGCGTGACCTGACCTCAGAGCTTGCGGGCAAGGGCAGGAATGCTCCGCTTTATGGCGAGGAGGTCAAATTCGGCGGCGGCAAGGTCATCCGTGACGGCATGGGCCAGTCGCAGAAGAGCCGCGCCGAGGGGGCTGTGGACACGGTGATCACCAATGCGCTGATCCTCGACGTGACCGGGATTTACAAGGCCGATATCGGTCTCAAGGACGGGCGCATCGCGGGCATCGGTAAGGCGGGCAACCCGGACACTCAGCCGGGTGTCGATATCATCGTCGGGCCGGGGACCGAGGCGATTGCGGGTGAGGGCCGGATCATCACCGCAGGCGGGTTCGACAGCCACATCCACTTCATCTGTCCGCAACAAATCGAGGATGCGCTGCATTCCGGGCTGACCTGCATGCTGGGCGGCGGGACGGGGCCGGCGCACGGCACTTTGGCGACCACCTGCACCCCGGGGCCTTGGCACATCGGGCGGATGTTGCAGGCGCTCGATGGCGTGCCGATGAACATCGCGCTGGCGGGCAAGGGCAACGCCTCGCAACCCGGCGCGTTGGTGGAGATGGTCAGGGCAGGGGCGGCCGCGCTCAAGCTGCACGAGGATTGGGGCACCACACCGGGGGCGATTGATTGCTGCCTGTCCGTGGCCGACGACATGGATGTGCAGGTGATGATCCACACCGATACGCTTAACGAGAGCGGTTTTGTGGAGAACACGCTGGCGGCCATCAAAGGCCGGACGATCCACGCCTATCATACAGAGGGTGCGGGCGGCGGACATGCACCCGACATCATCAAGGTGGTGGGGCATGAGAATATTCTGCCGTCTTCCACCAACCCGACGCGGCCCTTCACCCAGAACACGCTCGAAGAGCATCTCGACATGCTCATGGTCTGTCACCACCTCGACAAGTCGATCCCCGAGGACGTGGCCTTCGCCGAAAGCCGGATCCGCAAGGAGACCATCGCCGCCGAAGATATCCTGCACGACATGGGGGCGTTCTCCGTCATTTCCTCGGACAGTCAGGCGATGGGCCGTGTCGGCGAGGTGATTATCCGCACTTGGCAGACCGCCGACAAGATGAAGAAACAGCGCGGCCGTCTGTCCGCCGAAACCGGTGACAACGACAACGTGCGGGTCAAGCGCTATGTCGCGAAATACACCATCAACCCGGCGATTGCGCATGGCATGAGCCAGCATATCGGCTCGGTCGAGGTCGGTAAACGCGCCGATCTGGTGATCTGGTCGCCGGCCTTCTTTGGTGTGAAGCCCGAGATGGTTCTGCTTGGCGGCATGATCGCCGTGGCGCAGATGGGCGATCCGAACGCCTCGATCCCGACGCCGCAGCCCGTCTATTCCCGTCCGATGTTCGGGGCGATGGGACGCGCGGTGGAAAACTCCGCCGTGCTTTTCGTGTCGCAGGCGGCACAGGCCGATGGCATCGGCAAGCAACTTGGCCTCGCCAAGCAAACGCTCGCGGTGGAGAACACGCGCAATATCGGCAAATCCTCGATGGTGATGAACAATGCGACGCCCGAGATCGAGGTGAATCCCGAGACCTACGAGGTGCGGGCCAATGGCGAGTTGCTGACTTGCGAACCGGCGACAGAATTGCCGATGGCGCAGCGCTATTTCCTGTTCTGAGTGAGGCACGCCGAGCGCGTATCTCGAAATGGACCAAGGGGGGAGAATGAAGGGCGAAAATTTCGCGCGTTGGCAGGTGTTGGCGCAGAACGCGCTGGATTTTGAGGAACTTGACGCGGCGGGGGCCATTCTCGTGCCGCGCATGTCGGACGACATCGCCGCAGAACTGACCCGACTTGGCCGCACGGAGGATATCCGTCTGTCTCCAAGCGGGCGACGCATGGCCGTGGCCGGATATCTGGCGAACAGTTGCCTGTTGTTCGAGTGCGATTGGGGAGATGAGGCGCAACCGGTTCTGACGCTCATGGGCGCCACGGAAATATCCTCGCCCGATCTGGCCGAGCCACACGGGTTCGACTTCATTGGTGAGGACTTGCTTATCGTGGGCAATCGCAGGGGCGGGCTGACGCTTTTCGACCTGCCCGCCGCCCGGATGGGCGTGCATCGGTGTGTCGCAAGGCCCCGGCGCAAGATTGTCCGGGCCAGCCTGCGACGGCAATTACGCGCGCCCGGCTCGGTGGTCGTGAGCGATGTACAGGACGACACGGTCGAGGTCATCGCCTGTAACAATTACCGGCACCGGTTGTCGCGTCACCGTTTTTCCCGTCGCTGGCGTTTGCCGTCTCGCAATGGCATTGCCTATGCGGCGGGGATGAACGTGCCGGACGGGATTGCGCTCTCGCCCGACAGGCGGTTTCTGGCTGTGTCGTCGCATGGGACGCATGAGGTGCTGATCTATCCCTATGACCGACGCAACGATCCAAAGCGTCCTCCGGTCGGTCGTCTCGGTGGGATGTGCTATCCGCACGGGCTGCGCTTTTCTCCCGACGGAACCCGGCTTTATGTTGCGGACGCCGGGGCGCCGCTGATCCATGTCTTCGATGCGGCCGAGGCCAACTGGTCCATCGAGGCGGAGCCGGTCCAGCGTTTCTGTCCTGTGACGGAGGCCGAATTTCGCGCCGGGCACGTCAATGAGGCAGAGGGCGGGATGAAAGGGATGGAGCTTGCCTGTCACGGCAGGCTTCTGCTCGCGACATGCGAGGAAACGCCGTTGCGGGTTTTCGATCTGGAGAAGCTTCCTTTTTGAGCGTGACGCCATCGCCCGCCATGTCGTCGCACGGATGCGCCCCGGATGTTGGTGCGCTGTTTCCCATTGCGGTGCCCGAGGCGGCAGGCTGCCCGTAAATCATGCAATTCCCGTTGGTGGCGGGCGGGCGTTGCGTGCCGCCGCAGTCGCCCGCGTTGTTTGTTCAGGAAATTTCCGTAACCTGAAAGTCCAGGGAGGAAACCCGACTCCAGAAAGGTTTCCGGATATGCAGCATGTTGCCAATATCGCCATTCTCACACCAAGCCTCCGGGCGCGGCTCGATCTGTTTTTCGTTACACTGGGGCAGGGGGTGAACGCCTATGCCGTGCGACGCAAACGTCTGGGGGAACTCGCGCGGCTCGATGCCCTGAGCGATGAGGAGCTTCTGGCCATGGGCATCACCCGCGAGCGCATTCCACATTATGTCTTCAGGGATTTGTTTTGCGTTTGACGGAGGCGAAACACCTGATGTCGAGTGGATAAAGCGTTCCGCCAAAAACCTGTGACACAGCTTTTGGCGGAACGCCGCGCAAGATATGAGCGTTGCACGCGCCTCCCCTTTCTCTGATAGCTCAGGTTAAAGGCGGGGCGCTTTGGTATGAAACGCGCTCATGTCTGTGAGAGCAGCGGAATCGCTTGCGGCCCGTCGTACGTGGCGGGCAGATCGTCTTCACCATGTTCTTCGATGCGGATCGAGGTGACCTGTTTCGTCGCATAATAACGCGCGTCATGCAGGATCTCCGATGGCAGTTTCGAAATGTCGAACACCTGATAGCCGGTGCGGGAGACCACCACATCACAGGTCAGGCCATGATAGCGACCGACAGTGCCGGAGGTCCCGCTGAACGTGAGAAAACCGGCTTCGAGTGCGGCCTCGCGGGCGCGCAGCTCGGCGAGCTTAGCACGCAGTCGGGCAAGTTCGTCAACGGGAGAGAGCGACATATCCATGATCTTTTCCTTCTGGAACAAGGGGGGGCAATGGCCCAGTTAGCCCTCACCTCCGGTCGCGATGCGGCGGCTGGAAAAGGCGGTGTCGGGGGGGCTGGCGTCCTCATCGGCGTCCTGCTCAAAGATCAGATCGACCTTTGCTTCGACCGTGTGGACCAGCTCGAGCGCGTCCGGCAGGGTGGCCATGGGGAGGGGAGCCTCGGCATCGGCCAGCATTTGTGCCACGGCTTCCTCCTGCAACCCGGCCAGCGGTTGCAATTCGGCATGCCCGGTCGGGCGCAGATCACGCGGGGTTTCCCCTTCGGGCACATCTCCGACTTCGACGGGGGGCAGGTCTGGGCCTGTCATGCGCGGGCTGGCGGTTTTGAGAACGAAGGGATCGTCGGCCTGTACAAAAGGATCGGGCACGGAGGTCGACCTCACTTTCATCCGCGTCTCGGTTTCGATCGGGATGTGCTCCTTGGCGCGGGGAGCGAGCAGGATGACGGTTTCCTCGCGACTGCGAAACACATCTGGGTCGAGAAGCAACTCCCGGGGCAGATGTTCGGGGGCGATGCGACGTGGGTGGCGGGTTTCGATCACTGCCATGCGCGCTGCACCGAGCACTTCGTCACATTCCTGAGCGTGGGCAAAGGTCAGAATTTCATCACATAATTCCGCTTCCCGCTGCCGTAGACGAACAATTTCGGCGCGCAGCGCGAAAAGTGCATCCACGGCCTCGAAAGGGCCGTCGGTGGTGCTATGATCGCAAGACGAAAAACGCTTGGAAAAACGCATGGGCAGGGTCTCCTTGCCTTACATTTGAGGGCGAGTCGGTTAAGAAAGTCCCAATTCCCGGCAGGAGGGTGCAAAATGAGCGGGTTGAAAGCCTATGAACTCAGTTTCGGCGGTGCTGATACGGCGACGGATCGTGTCGCGCTGACCTATGATCAGCGCCTGCTGCGGCGCAAGAAACTGGTGACTGAAGGCGGCCTGACGGTCTTTGTCGACCTGCCGCAAACCGTGTCGCTCGGCGAGGGAGACGGGTTCGTTTGCGAAGACGGGACGGTGATCGGGGTACGGGCCGCCGAGGAAGAGCTTTATGCCGTCACGGGCAAGACAGTGACGCGCTATGCTTGGCATGTCGGTAACCGGCATACGCCTTGCGAGATCGCCGCAGACCGGCTGGTGATCCAGCGCGACCCGGTGCTGAAAGCCATGCTGGAACAGTTGGGGGCCGAGGTTACGGAGATCGTGGCGCCGTTCACTCCGGAGGGCGGGGCTTACGGGCATGGCCGGACCATGGGGCACGACCACGGGCATTCGCATGACCATGCACACGGCCACGATCATCACGACGGTCATGATCACGAACATGGTCACCACCATGGGCACCACCATCACCATGATGACTGAACGGGCATGACGGAACGGGCGCTTCTGACCCTGACGCAATGGCTTTCGCCGGCGTTTCCGCTCGGCGGGTTTGCCTATTCGCACGGGCTGGAACTGGCGGTCAGTGAGGGGCAGGTCCGCGATGCAGAGGCGCTTGAGGACTGGCTCGGCGCGATCCTGACGCGTGGCGGCGGGCGGGTGGATGCCTGGCTGTTGTCCATGGTGCTGCAAGGTGCGGATGCCGATGAAATGGCAGCGCTGGCGGAGGCTCTGGCAGGCTCGAAAGAGCGCTGGGCGGAGACGTTCGAGCAGGGCACGGCCTTCGCACGCACCGTGGCGGAGATGGGCGGGCCGAGACGCCCCCCGAGGGCGCTTCCGGTGGCGGTGGGCGAGGCGGCTCGTGAACTCGATCTGGCGCCGAAAACCGTGATTTCACTTTATCTCCATAGCTTTACGTCGAACCTCGTCTCCGCAGGCGTACGTTTCATTCCGCTCGGACAGGCGGCGGGGCAAAGGGTACTGGCGCGGCTCCATGAGGTGATCGACACCGTGGCGGAAGAGGCGCTGGGAGCGACACTCAAAGGGGTGTCGACGGGGGCTTTTGCCGCCGATCTCAATGCCGCCCGTCATGAAGATATGGATGTGCGGATATTCAAGACATAGGAGGCAGACATGGCATCACCGAACGGAGCTTTGCGCGTCGGGATCGGCGGTCCCGTGGGGGCGGGCAAGACGACGCTGACCGGGGCGCTGGCGAAGGCGCTTGCGGAGAAATATTCCATCGCGGTCATCACCAATGACATTTATACGCGCGAGGATGCGGAGGCGCTGATGCGCCAGCAAATTCTGCCGATGGAGCGCATTCGCGGTGTCGAGACCGGTGGTTGTCCGCATACGGCGATCCGCGAGGATGCCTCGATCAACCTTGCGGCTGTGGCCGATCTGTCGGAGAAATTTCCCGATCTCGATGTGATCCTGATCGAGAGCGGTGGCGATAACCTTGCGGCGACCTTTTCGCCGGAACTTGCCGATCTGACGATCTACGTGATCGACACGGCGGCGGGGCAGGACATTCCGCGCAAACGCGGGCCGGGGGTGACGCGCTCGGACCTTCTGGTCGTCAACAAGGTGGACCTTGCGCCCTATGTCGGGGTCGACCGGGCGTTGCTCGAAGAGGACACCAAACGGGCGCGGGGCCAAGGCGCTTATGTCATGGCGGCGCTGCGCCATGGCGAGGGGGTGGATGAGGTCGTTCGATTTGTCGAGGAAGAGGGCGGTCTCGGCTGAGCCCCGCCTCAGGCCTTTTCGTGAAACGGCTCATTCAGATCGGGGAAGCTGACGCCCTTTTCCTCCAGAACGGCCAGCGCATGATCATAGGCCTTGCGGAAGCGCGGCGCGTATTTGCGATTGTTCAGCACATAGCGGCAGAGCAGCGCGGTTTGATAGGGCCGCGAGCCTGATGCGCTTTCGGCCAGAAGGCGCCGCAGATAGCCCATATGATCGCGCCGTTTGCGCAGCGCGCGCGTGATCTCGCTCTGATCGAGGCGCCCTTCGATCGCGGCTTCGAGGATCGGGGCAAGAGCGCCCATTTCGATCATCTCATATTCCGGATCGGGGCCGAAGAGACGGCAGGGAATACGGGTGACATGCGGTCGGTTGAACAGGGCGGCATGCATCGCGTCTTCGCTTACGCGCGGGTCATAGAGGACAAAGGCCTTTTCTGCCCCGTCCACCATGTTGGGGGCGAAGCCGTAGCGGCTGCTGAAATCCATCCGGCGGGTTTTCGGGAAACGCCGGTCCCAGCTTGCCAGCCGCCCGTCGAGCGTCGCCTGTGGCGCGATGGCGATCACGGTCGCGCCGGGGGCGACGACGGAATAGGCCGCGGCGGCATAGCCACAGGCCCCCGCACCGTAGAACACGACCTGATCGAAATCCTCGAAAAACCCCTCATCGACCAGCCGGTCGAAATAGCGATAGACACTTTTGGAACGGAACCAGCGGTCGTTCGGATCGAGATCATGCGCAAGTAGGGTCAGCGAGGACCAGCCGTGTTTCGCGGCCAGCATCATCCCCGTCGGATAGCCCTTTTCATTGCGCTCCGTGGCCTGTTCGAACGTATCGAAACTGACCAGAAGCCGGGGCTTCTCGTCGAGGAAAACGGCGGCGAAGTGCTCGCCCAGCGGCTCGTAATGGCCATGTGCTTCGGAAAATTCCTCCAGCGCCTCTGCCCATTCGTCCTTGGGCAGATCGGAAATGTCCTGAACGTCGCGGATGGCGTTCTGAAGCTCGGTATCGGCTTGGCTCATAAGACCTCTCCTCATGCTTTATCCGATGTCAGGCGCAGTGTCAGGCGCCATGCGGTCGGAAACAGGCCCTCTCCCTGTACCGCCGTGTCGGTTCGAACCGGCGGTGGCGGACAGGGGAAGGCCGAAATGGTTAACGTTCGCTTATCCAGTTAAGCGCTTTCGGCGGCAGGGGAAAGAAATTCCGCTGTTCTTCGCGCGACTGTTACCTGTCGCGAAACGATGTGCGATTGCGGGGCGCTTTTGATCGTTCCGCGCCGGGAAATGTGGCGAAACCGGACACGGTATGGCATCTGTTCGCCCCTTTTCGGGAACCTGTGTGCCGACTCGCCCGGAGTAGCGCCGGAATCAGCCGAGGATGATGCCGATCGTCACAGCTCCGAGCCCCATGGCGGAGACCAGAAGCGCGATCAGATTGAGCGCCACAACTTTTTGCAGCCGGGCACGGATGTCTTCGTCGGAGCCGCCCTGTTTCTTCGCTTTCATCGCGGCGACGATGCAATAGACCAAAAGGCCCACGCCGATCAGCGTCAACACCACGCCCCCCCAGATCAATGCATCCATGCTGTTCTCCCCATTCCGTTTGCCATGACTTGCCGAAGCTGTTCCTGATCGCCTAACGTCTCGCTCCGCATCAGGCAAGCACGGATGCGGACATCGGCTCCGGCAAGACTTGCCTCACCCTCATGGGACGGGTAGGGAACGGGCAGACAAGAGCATAAGACCCGAGGAAGGTTTCCATCATGATGGACGAAGAGAACACATCCGGCCCCGACGCCTCCTACCGCGTGACCGCCGATGAACTGCGCCAGTTCATCGAGCGTTTCGAGCGTCTCGAACTTGAGAAAAAGGACATCGCCGATCAGCAGAAAGAGGTGATGGCCGAAGCCAAGGGGCGCGGTTACGACACCAAGGCGATGCGCAAACTCATCGCCCTGCGCAAGAAAAGCGCCGACGAGATCGCCGAGGAAGAGGCGATCCTCGATATGTATAAGGAAGCTCTGGGCATGCGCTGAGGCGCCTGTCCAGAGCTTTCCTCTGAGCACCTCTCATGGCCCGGCGTCTCGGCCACCGCATTGCGCTTTCGCTGATCGCGCTCGTGCTGGGTTTCGGTCTGGGGCTTCTGGCGCTGGGCTTCACCCCGGTTCTGGCCGGGGGTTGTCCCGGCTGTTTCGGGTTCAAGAGGATCGCTCCCGAGGTCTATTCCGAACTGACCGGATCAACCACTTCCGAGGACATGCTACGCCGTCTTGTGCTGGCCGAAGCTCGGGTCGCCATGGCTTTCGGGCCGCAAAAACGCCCGCGCATGCTGATCTGTTACACCGAAACCTGTAATCAGGTCATGGGCGGGATGGAGGCGCGCGCCATGGCTTATGGCAGTCATCTGTTCTACCTTACGCCGCGCGGTCACGACACGGAGATCATCGCCCATGAACTGAGCCATGTGGCATTGCACCGGCAGATCGGCTTGCGGGCACAGGCGCGGTTTCCGGCTTGGCTCGACGAAGGCATTGCCGTCTGGGTGTCGCGTGACCCGCGCTTCGATCTCAATCCCGAGAGTTGCGATCCGGGGCAGGGGGCGCTGCCCGAGAAGGCCGAAAGTTGGCGGCATTCCATGGGCGCGCGCGATGCGAGCTTTTATGCGCAGGCCGGATGCCGTGTGGCGCGTTGGCTCAAGGCGCATCCGGTGAGCGGCATCGATGGGTTGGTTGCAGAGCATCTGGCACCGTAAGCCGGATCACTCCAATCGCAACTGGAAGACACCGTAGATCAGCAGAATAAACGCACCGCAGGCCACAAGCCCGTAACTCAGATGCAGCGCGTTCGCCGCCCCCAAAGGGGCTGCGAGCGCCAGCGCCACGCCACCTGCCAATGCGCCGAAGGCGGCAAGCCCGGTGCCGAAGAACCGATAGGCGGCATTCACCCGCCCCAGAAGCGGCGCGGGGATGGTGCGCTGCCGGTAGGTGACGGCGGCGATGTTCGCCATCATCGTGGTAAAGGCTTCGGCGGCCAGCATCACGGCCACCAGCATGTGCGAAGCGCTGAGTGCCAGCGTGGCGGCGGTCAATACGAAGGTTGCCATGGCAATGAACAATCCGCGCGTCGGGCCGGTGCGTTTCAGGATCGCGGGACCGAGCAGACTGCCCGCCACACCACCACAGGCCGCGCTCGTGAGCAACAGCCCGTAGGCCAGCGCATCGAGGCCCAGCACGTCCTGCGCGTAAAGCACGAAGATTGCCCAGAACATTGCACCGGTGAAGTTGAACGCGCCCACGGCGATTGCCAGACGGCGCAGCATGGCGTGATGCCAGAGCCACGCCAGCCCTTCTTTCAGCGCCGTGACGAAAGGGGCAGGCATCGGGCGCGGCTCAAGGGCGGTGGGCCGGGCGATCCGTGACACCAGAAGCACGGCGAGGAGCAGGCCTGCGGCCTGAAATCCGAAGGGCAGGGCGATGGTGAGGGCGATCAGGACACCGGCGAGCGGCGGGCCGAGCAACTGTCCTGCCGCCTGCTCGGAGGCCCAGAGCAGTCCGTTGGCGCTTTCCAACCTCTGTTCGGGCACCAGCGCGGGGATGAAGCTTTGCGCGGTGTTGTCGCGCAGCACCTCCGCCGAACCGAGGGTAAAGGCCAGAGCCGCAAGCAGCAGAACCGCCTCAGGTCCGGGCGTGGCCAGAAGCGCAAGTGCGAGGGTCAGAAGGGCGGTGACAAACCGTGCCGTGTCGCAGAGGATCAGCACACGGGCGTGGGCAATCCGGTCGGTGATCACGCCCGCAGGCAGAGACAGGACGAACCACGGGGCCTGACGGGCGGCGGCCACGAGACCGATCAGAACCGGATCAGAGGTCAGAAGCGTGGCGAGCCATGGCAGGGCGACCGCGATTACCCCGTCGCCGAGATTGCTCAGGCTGGCTGAAGCGAAGAGCAGACGGAAATTTTTGAGGCGCAGCACGGAGAGGTCGATCATCGGCTGCGCTCCTTGTTTACAGGGATTTCAGGGCGCGATGAAGCGCACGCCCTGCATGGCTTCGATCCGGTCGAGATCTTCCTCATAGGCTTCGGTCAGCCGGGCCACCAGCGCCTCGTTCCAACCGGGCACCTCGATCTCTTCCTCAAGCGCTTCCTCGTCGACATATTTGTCGAGAAAGGCTTGCAGGATGCGGCGGCGCTGTTCCTCGGTTTGCGGCTTGTGAGTGTGCAGATAGGTGCGCAGACGCTTCATGCCCTCGCGCTTCATGATGGTGGCGAGAATGTCGAGCCCGCCCGACATCGGCACCATTTGCCCGACCCCGGTCATTTCGCGCATCACCTGCGCCCAGGTCAGCGGCGTGTCCTCGAAGGCAAAACAGGTGACAGGCGTATCCGGGCAGACGTTGCGGATGCGGGTCAGAAGCGCCGACCAGCGCAGCGTGTCGAGATTGACGCCGGACAGGAAGTTCTCGAAACTGGTGTTCGGACCGCAGTAGGAGAAGGCCTCGGGGATGAAGGTCGCAGGGTTGCGTACCCCGATGAAGAATTCCATCTCGTGATCGGCGAAGGTGTTGCGCAGCCAGGGCAGTTTGAAATCCGCCTTGCCGTAGAACTGACCCTTCTCGAAAATCAGCGGGTGCATGCAGATCACATCCTCATAGGACAGCACCATCCGCGTGCAATCCTCCATTTCGAGCATCTGGTCGAGCAGCATCTCCTGCGTCTCGGGGCTGGCGCGGTTGTTTTTTACCTTCTTCATGATCTGCGGCAGCACATCGCGGTAATGCGAGGGCGCTGGCACTGCGACCCCGTGTTCGGCCAGAACCGTCTTGTTCTTGAGAAGCCCGCGCATGAGCTGCGCGCCATTGGTGCAATGGGCGCCGATATGCATGGAGATGATCATGGGTTCGGTGGGTCCTGTCTCTAATATTCTTGGTCTTATACCGGGCCTGTCTCCGGAAGCGGCACGTTAGCGTTAATATAAACGGTTTTATCGTCAGGGAAACCGAATTCGCGGGGGCTTTGATGCGGCAAACCGGTCGCAACCTGCCCGCATTCACGGGCAACTTGGGCTTCACGTCCTGTACGAAAGGCAGTAAGCCGGTGAAATGACCGACCAAATGCAACAGCTTCCGGCCTGCGATGCCCGTCAAAACGCCCGTCACGGCGGGCTTGCCCGTGTGTCGCGCCTGTCGCCGTGGTCGGTGGGGGCCTTCGTGATCGCGGCCCTCGTGCTCATGCCGCTGATCAGCGTGATCTGGATCGCCCTCCACCCGAGCGACAATATTTGGCCGCATCTCATGGCCACCACGTTGCCGCGTTACATGACCACCACGGCACTTCTGGCCTTTGGCGTCGCGGGGCTCGCCGCCTGTGTCGGCACCGGCGCGGCCTGGCTCGTGACCATGTACCGCTTTCCCTTCTCGCGGGCTCTGGAATGGCTTTTGCTCCTGCCCTTGGCGATCCCGGCCTATGTCGGGGCCTATGCTCTGGTCGATTTTCTCGAATATGCCGGGCCGGTGCAGGGGCTTTTGCGTGAAGTGTTCGGCTGGCAGACCGCGCGCGATTACTGGTTCCCGGAGGTGCGCTCCCTCGGCTTTGCCATCATCGTCCTCGCCGCCGCCCTGACGCCTTATGTTTTCCTCATGACCCGTGCGGCGTTTCGTGAGCAATCCGGCTCGGTCTATGAAACCGCCCGTGCCCTGGGCGCGGGGCCGTTCGAGCGGTTTTGGCGCGTGGGTCTTCCGCTCGCCCGCCCGGCCATTGCAGCGGGCACGGCGATCGTGATGATGGAGACGGTCTCGGATTACGGCACAGTCACCTATTTCGCGGTGCAGACGCTCACCACCGGCATTTTCTCTACCTGGCTCGAAGGCGGCAATGCGGGCGGCGCGGCGCAGATCGCCTCCGTTGTTCTGGTGGTCGTCTTCCTTCTGGTCGCGCTGGAGAAATCTTCGCGCGGTCGGGCGCGTTACTCGCAAGGCGCGCGTCAGGCCCGGCCGATTTCGCCGATCCGTCTCACCGGCTGGCAGGGCATCTTGGCGTTGGCGCTCTGTTTCGTACCCTTCGCCGTGGGTTTCATCCTGCCCGTGGGGGTGATCCTGCATCACGCACTGGGGGAGCCGGAGCAATGGCTTGCGCCGGGGCTTCTGACGGCGCTTACGAACACGCTGACCGTGGCGGGGGCCGCGGCTATTCTGACCGTTGTGGCCGCGCTCTTCATGGTTTACGGCGTGCGTCTCACCGGGCGCAAACTGCCGCGTGTCGTGCTGCCCTTCACGACGCTGGGCTATGCCGCCCCGGGGGCGGTTCTGGGCATCGGTATCCTGTTTCCGCTGGCGGGGCTCGATCATATTCTGGCCGATGGCATCGCGGCGTTGACCGGGCGCGATCCGGGGCTTTTGATGACCGGCACGGCCTTTGCCATCGTCTTTGCCTATGTTGTGCGGTTCTTCGCGATTGCGCAGGGCGCGACCGATGCCGCCCTTGGTCGTGTCGCACCTTCCCTGCCGATGGCCGCGCGTTCTTTGGGGCAGACGCTCGGCGGAACGTTGCGCCGGGTCTATGTGCCACTGATCCGTGGCTCAGTCGGCACCGCGCTTTTGCTGGTTTTCGTCGACTGTGTGAAGGAACTGCCCGCGACGCTTCTGCTGCGTCCGTTCAATTACAACACCTTGGCGACGCGAGTGTTCGAGAAAGCCTCCCTCGAACAGCTTGAAGCCGCCTCTCCCGCCGCGCTGCTGGTGATCTCCGTCGGACTGGTTGCCGTGCTGCTTCTGGCGCGCTCCGAGAATGCATCGGATCTGACCTGATCGTCCTGCCCCGCTTTGGACCGCGTTGGGGTGCGCGATGCCCGAAGACTTCGCGGAGGCCGAATATGACATGACACGGCTGGTGCGGGAAACCCGTTGAGGGGATGTGTCTTTATGGCTGGCTTACAGGCATCCGTACACAACCCGTTTCCCCCTGCTTCGAGGATGAAAATCGGGTGGCTTTGGAAGATGTTCCGGGTTGAAAAGCGACAAACCGCTTGCACACCCTTTCCCGCACGCTTAAATGAGCCCCGAAGTGCCCCTATAGCTCAGCTGGTAGAGCAACTGATTTGTAATCAGTAGGTCCGCGGTTCGAGTCCGTGTGGGGGCACCATTTCACATTTTGCTGTGAAATTCTCAAAAAACTCAAATATAACAGACGCTTGCGGAGTTCGATAACCGTTTTTACGGTCATAGGCCAAG
>NZ_QAOH01000005.1 GCF_003050785.1 Celeribacter persicus | reverse complement strand
GCCCTCAATCATCCACCATGCACAATAGCCCAAAGATTTGAGCTGCCCGAATCCGAGGCAGAGATGATAAGGACTGAATATGCCGACACTGAAATGGATAGGGAAGGATGCGGTTGAGCATCACCACGCCGAGGTGCCGTATCGGCTTGTCCATTGCGATGGCGAGTTTTCGCCGGTGATCCAGACGCGGGCAACCTTCTGGTTCAGGGCGACAATCTCGAAGCCCTGAAATCTCTTCAGCCGTATTATGGCGGGCAGGTGAAATGTATCTACATCGACCCGCTCTATAACACCGGCAATGAAGGCTGGGTGTATAACGACAATGTCGCTTCGCCCGAGATCAAGGCTAGGCTAGGCAAGGTGGTCGGCAAGGAAGCCGAGGACCTGTCCCGCCATGACAAGTGGCTTTGTTTAATGTATCCGCGCTTGAGGTTGCTACGAGATTTTTTGCGGGAAGATGGTGCGGTATTTGTATCCATCGACGATGAAGAAGTGAGCTGCTGCCGGTTTCGTGGACGGCAACTTAAGCTTTCATAGCTCGCTCCTCGAAGGTCATAGGGCTTAAATAGCCGATGGTGGAGTGGCGACGCGTTGGATTGTAGAACCTCTCAATGTAATCGAACACATCGGCGGGAGCCTGTCTTCTGGTCCGATAGGTTTTGCGCCTGACTCTTTCAGTTTCAGCGATGAGAAGAAGCTCTTCATCGCCGCGCCAGCGGATTGAATGATCCCCCGTATCATTCAATCCGCTGGCGCGGACCGTCTTGAACTCCCAGACATTTTCAGACCGGCTCATCGAGCAGGTGATGCCGTGATCGGCCAACAGCCTTTGAAACGGCTCGCTGGTGTATTGGCTGCCCTGATCGGAATGGTGCAGCAACTCCTTTGGTCGCCCTCTGCGCCAGATCGCCATGATCAAAGCGTCCGTGACCATCTGGGACGTCATCTGATCTCCCATGGACCCATGTGCCCGGCAGGTGATTTGCGATGCAAATCTGCCGAGAGAGGCCAGAACCCTCGGTGCTTCGCAACAAAGCCAAACATCACAGCTGGTCCTTGGCGAAGTAGGAGCTCGGCATTGTCCTCGGACCAATGGCGGACAAGCCTCGCCCTTTTTTAAAATATCGCGCTCCGTCTTCAACTTGGTTACCTCACGCCGAAGCGCTCTGAGCTCTTCCTGCTCAGGTGTAAGCTTTCCATTGCCAGGGAACGCCGAGGGGCCGTCAGCGTCAACAGCACGCACCCATCGATGAAGCACAGTAGCGTGTATTCTAAGGTCCCTTGAAGCCTACGCCATGCTGAGACCACGCTTCGTTATCAACTCCACCGCTTCCTGTTTGAACTCGCGGCTGAACATCCTTCTTGTCATGTAGATTCTCCAGTTTCATAACACCTTATCTCGGTGTCCATAAAACCGACAGCAGCTCAAGATTTAGCTTTCGTTCGAAAGTCATGAGGCGGCTGGATCTGACGGAACGGCGCGACCGCATTATTGCGCTCCTGGCCGAGAACAAAGAGCTTTCTGCAGCGGAACTTGCGGAATGTTTGTCCGTGTCTGTTCAGACCATCCGGACAGATCTGCGTGATCTGGATGAGGCTTTTCTCGTGCAGCGCCGTAACGGGGCAGCGCGGTTGCGGCAACAAAGCGAGAATATCGGTTATCTGCCACGCGAGAGTCTTTCACGTCAGGAGAAACAGAGGATCGCTCTGGCGGTGAAGAACCTGATCCCGGATGGCGCACGGGTGGCGCTCGGGACCGGTACGACCGTGGAGCAATGCGCGCGGCTTTTGGCCTCTCGCAAAAACCTTTTCGTGGCGACAAACAGCATTCACGCCGTTTGTGCCCTGCAATCGGCGTTGGGCGCTGTGGTCGAGATTGCGGGAGGGGCCGTTCGGATGCGGGATCTGGATATGATCGGGGTCGCCTCGCTCGAATTCTTCTCGAAATATCGGGTAGATTACGCGATTTTCAGTTGTGGCGGAGTATCGTCCTCTGGCGCGGTGATGGACTATAATTCCGATGAAATCGCGGCGCGAAAAGCCATTGCAAGCTGCGCTAGGCGGACCATTCTGGTTGCAGACGCGGGGAAAAACGGTCTGGATCTGGCTTGCCAGCACGGCCATCTGTGGGATTACGACGTGATCGTTACGGGCGCGGAACTGGCGGAGAGCGTTCAGCGGAGCTGTAATCAACAGGACTGCCAGATCATTCAGGTGTAGGCAGTTCAGCATAGATAACCAGATAAAAGATCGTTGAAACAGGCTGTTTTCTCGGTCGGGGCCATCATGCGAATGCGGTCTTGTTACGGAACTGGGAACAGGGCGGAGAGTTTCTCGGGTTCCAGCGTTGCGATGAAACCGGACAGATGTTCGACCTAACCGTCGAGACCGAATTTCAGCCCTTGAGACTCCTCACTGAGGCAGGACGTTTACGTATATGAAATGCTCATTCAGAAAAACGATAATTTTCCCGAAAGATTAAAACAAAGCTGATCCTCGACATTTGCGAAGAGCAATGACATTGCTAGAGGGAGCCATAAGAAACGCCAAAACGATATGAATCAGCCTCAGACCCTGCCGAAAGGCGATAAATCCGACGCATCAAGCAAGAAGACCGCCATCGAGACCGTGCACGAGTTGATCCGTGAACGTGTGATCTCGGGCGAGCTTAGTCCGGGCGCGCGGTTGCATGTGGACAAGCTGCGTCAGGAGTTCGGGGTGTCCACCTCGACTATGCGGGAGGCCATTTCCCGGCTTCTGATCGACAATCTCGTCACCTCGGAACAACAGCGCGGTTTTCGCGTCGCTCCGTTGTCACTCAAGGATTTCCGGGACATCACCGATGCGCGCAAGCTGATCGAGGCGCAGGCCCTGCGTATTTCTCTGGCCAACCGCACCGAAGACTGGGAGGCCGATCTTGTCGCTGCCTTTCACCGCCTGTCCCGGATCGAGGAGCGTCTGATCGGCGAGGGCAAAACCGAGTTCGCCCATGATTGGGACGAGTGGAATGCAAATTTCCACAATTGCCTCGTGAAAAATTGTGACAATACCTGGCTCAAACGGTTCCGCCTGACCCTGCATCAGCATTCCTACCGCTATCATCGACGCTTGATCGGGGATCGTTCGCTGCTCCGCGATGTCCGGGTGGAGCACAAGGCGATCTTCGACACGGCCATCGCGGGAGACATTGAGGCCTGTGTTGCCCGTGTCGAGGCGCATATCGAAGAATCCTACTCCTGCCTCATTGAACAACACGACCTGACATAAAAGGGACCGTGAAGGCCCCTTTTTGATCCGTTTTCCTGAGTTCAGGCGAAAAGCCAGTTTTTCAGGGCCTTCGTGACACGCGGCATGAAAATGTAGGTCATCAGCAACACCTGAATCACTGCAATGGTCAGCGTCTTGATCCAATGCGGCCAGCTTGGTACGAACGGCAGGATGATCAGTTGCAACGGGTAGACCAGCACGAACACCACCACGATCAGCACGATGGACATTTTCCAGCGCGGCGCATGTTTGGCGGCGGGCACTTCGGGCAATTCGAACCAGGCCTCAAGCCCGGTGACGCGTTTGCGCTCACCTTCGCCCTCGACCATATCGCCGAGCTTGCCGACCCAGTCCTTGCGGGTCTGGCTGTCTTCCCAAGCCTGACAATGCGCCCAGGTGTCGAATTTGTAGATCAGCACATAGCGACCGTCGGTCGCCCCCGACGGCTTGAGGATATTCACCCCCATATGGCCAGGGAAATCGGCGGCTGCGGCAACGATACCGTGCAACCAGTCTTCATATTGCACTTCGAAGCCGGGTTTTACACGGCGCGAGATCGAGATGGTGACCGGGCCTTCCTGGCCCGGTTCCACGAGTGTTTCGGTCATGACGACCTCTTTAATCCTTAGTAACGAATTTCTGTTTCCCTGCGACACCCCAGTTTTCTTTGGGCACCTCACGGATACAGACGCGGATGGCCTCGATCGGGGCGCCGATGGCCTCGACCGTGGCATCGGTCAGTTTTTCGATCAGCTTCGCTTTCATCTCCGCTGTGCGGCCTTCCATCAGCGTCACTTCGATAAACGGCATGGCTTATTCTCCGATGTTGAAGCCGATCATCCCGAGCGTTTCGACTTCGAGTAGCACGGATTGACCGGCTGCCATCGGAATGGCCGCCGTGGCGCCGCCCGCAAGCACGATGTCACCGGCTTTGAGCTCTTCTCCGGCCGAAGCCACCATCCGGGCTGCTGCCACCAGAGATCGCACGGGATTGCCGAGGATCGCGGCGGACGAGCCGATCTCCTGTGGGCGACCGTTGATCGAAAGCACCATGCCGAGGTTGGAAAGGTCGATTTCCGGGCTGTGCCAAGTGCCGAGAACGAAGCCTGAAGACGATGAGTTATCCGCAATCACGTCGCCCACATCGAATTTGAATGCCTTGTAGCGGCTGTCGATGATTTCGAGTGCGGGGGCCACTGCTTCTACCGCCGCCATGGCCTCCAGCGCGGAGACATTGCCCGACAGTGGTTTTTTCATCAAGAACGCGATCTCCGGCTCGACGCGCGGGTGGACGTATTTGGCCATGGAGACCACGCCTCCCTCATCTTCGCGCATCGCGTCGGTGAGGCGGCCCCAGATCACATCGGATACACCGACCTGCACCATCTTGGCCCGCGACGTCAGACCCATCTTGATGCCGATCCGCTTTTCGCCACGGGCGTAACGGCGTTGCATGGAGAGCGCCTGCACCGCGTAAGCATCTTCAACGGTCAGCGGGGTCTTGTCGGAGATTTGCGGGATTTCCGTGGCGGTGCGGGCCGCTTCATCCACGTATTCTGCAAGTTCAGCGAGGTTCATCATGCTGCTGCCTCTTTCGCTTTGACCATATCGAGGGCCACATCGACAATCATGTCTTCCTGACCGCCGACCATGCCGCGTTTGCCGAGTTCCACGAGGATCGCGCGGGTGTCGAGGCCGTACATGTCGGCGGCGCGTTCGGCGTGACGCAGGAAGCTGGAGTAGACCCCTGCATAGCCCAAGGTCATGGTTTCGCGGTCGACGCGGACCGGACGCTCTTGCAGTGGACGAACGAGATCTTCGGCGGCGTCCTGCAATTTGAATACGTCACAGCCATGCTCCCAGCCGTAGAGATCGGCGACGGCGGCGAAGGCCTCGATCGGGGTGTTGCCCGCGCCCGCGCCCATGCCCGCGAGAGACGCGTCCACACGGTAGGCTCCACGCTCGACGGCCACGACGGAGTTCGCCACGGACAAAGACAGGTTCTCGTGCATATGCGCGCCGATCTGGGTTTCCGGTTTGAGTACAGCCTTGTAGGCGTCAATGCGCGCGGCGACGTCCTTCATCGTCAGACGCCCGCCGGAGTCCGTGCAATAGACGCAATCCGCGCCGTAGCTTTCCATCATTTTCGCCTGTTCGGCGAGTTTTTCGGGCGTGTTCATATGGGCCATCATCAAAAAGCCCGACACATCCATGCCCATCTCCTTCGCCGCGGCAATGTGCTGCGCGGCCACGTCGGCCTCGGTGCAATGGGTCGCAACGCGCACGGAGACGACACCTGCGTCATGGGCCTTTTTCAGGTCTTCCAAAGTGCCGATCCCCGGCACGAGAAGACAGGTGAGCTTGGCCTTTTTCACCACTTTCGCAGCTTCTGTGATCCATTCTACATCGGTGTGACGGCCAAAGCCGTAGTTGAAGGTCGAGCCCGCGACCCCGTCGCCATGGGTCACTTCGATCGCGTCTACACCGGCTTCGTCCAGCGCCTGCGCAATGGCGCGCACCTGGCCCAGATCGTACTGGTGACGCATGGCATGCATCCCGTCACGAAGCGTCACGTCCTGAATGTACAGCTTGGTCATCTTATGCGGCCTCCCGGACCCAATTGCGTTTGTGAACGAGCGCTTCGGCGGTCTTCATCGCCGCAGACGTCATGATGTCGAGATTGCCCGCATAGGCCGGCAGGTAATGTGCCGCGCCTTCGACTTCGAGGAACACCGACACTTTAAGACCCGTAAAGGTGCCGCCGCTTTCCGGGATGGTCAGCGGGTTGTTGTCGCCGAAATGCTCGAACTGAATCTCCTGCTTGAGACGATAGCCCGGTACGTAGGTTTTCACCTCTTCGACCATGTCGAGGATGGATTTGCGGATCGCGTGCTGATCGGCCTCCTCGCAGAGGCAATAGACGGTATCGCGCATGATCACCGGCGGCTCCGCCGGGTTCAGGATGATGATCGCCTTGCCACGGGTTGCACCGCCGACCGCCTCGATGGCGTGCGCGGTGGTCTCGGTGAATTCGTCGATATTGGCGCGGGTGCCGGGGCCTGCGGATTTCGAGGAGATCGACGCAACGATTTCGCCGTAATGCACCTTGGCCACGCGGCTGATGGCGGCCACCATCGGGATCGTCGCCTGCCCGCCACAGGTCACCATGTTGACGTTCATCTTATCGAGATTTGCGTCGATGTTGACCGAGGGCACGGTGAACGGACCAATGGCGGCGGGGGTCAGGTCGATCACCTGTTTGCCGTCTTTTTGCAGCACCTCGTTGTGACGCTTATGCGCGCCTGCCGAGGTGGCGTCGAACACGATGCGGATGTCTTTATACTCGGGCAGTTTCACCAACCCGTCGATCCCCTCATGCGTCGTCGCCACCTTGAGACGTGCTGCACGCGCGAGACCATCGGAATTCGGGTCGATTCCCACCATCGCCGCCATCTCAAGCACTTTCGAGTTGCGCATGATCTTGATCATGAGATCGGTACCGATATTGCCCGAGCCGATGATGGCGCATTTGATCTTTTCCATTGTCTTATTCCTTTGCGAAAGCAGCGCGAACGGAGCCCAGACCGTTGATCCGGGCCTCGAAGACATCGCTGGGCGCGGCGGCGACAAAGGGGCCAAGCGCCCCGGAGAGAATGACGTCGCCCGGTCCGAGCGGACGACCGGCCTTGGCCATGGTCCGTGCAAGCCACAGGGAGGCGTTGAGCGGGGATCCCATGCAGGCTGCGCCCGCGCCGACGGAGACCGGCTCGTTGTTGCGGGTCATCACCATGCCGCAGAGGCGCGGATCGAAATCGCCCGGACGTTTGGGCGTCTGGCCAAGCACGTAGAGACCGGAAGAGGCATTGTCGGCGATGGTGTCGGTGATGCGGATGTCCCAGTCCTTGACCCGTGATCCGACGATTTCGAGCGCCGGAACCACGTAGCCGATGGAGGCCATCAGATCGACCATGGTGATATGCCCGCCGGTCAGGGGGGCTGCGACGATATAGGCAATCTCCGCCTCGACCTTCGGCTGTTGCACAGCCGACATCGGGATTTCTTCGCCGTCCATGTATTCCATATCGGCAAAGAGCATGCCGTAATCCGGCTGGTCCACACCAAGCTGTTTTTGCACGGCGACCGAGGTCAGGCCGATTTTGCGACCGGAGAGCACGCGCTCCTCACCGCCCAACCAGCGCTTGGTGTTGATCTCCTGAACGGCATAGGCCGCGTCCACGTCGCCCTCGTCGAGAAGCCCCCGGATCGGTTCGGCGGGCACGCCCTCTTCCCAGGCCTTCCAGAGCTGATCTGCGGCCTTCTGGATATTGGTTTCACTTGTCATTTATCTGTCCTTCAGAGTTTCACGCAGACGTTGGTCAGCTCGGAATAGAATTCGAGCCCGTGGACGCCGCCTTCACGACCGATGCCGGAATGTTTCGCGCCGCCGAATGCTGTGCGCAGATCGCGGAGGAACCACGAGTTGACCCAGGCGAGCCCCACGTCGATCTGACGTGCGACGCGGTGCGCCTTGGTGAGGTTCTCGGTCCAGATCGCGGTCGCCAGTCCGTATTCCGTATCATTGGCCAGTTTGATTGCCTCTTCCTCGGTATCAAAGGGGGCAATGTGACAGACCGGACCGAAAATCTCTTCCTTGATGCAACGCGCATTTTCCGAGAGGCCGGTGAAGATGGTCGGCTGAACCCAGGCACCGCCTTTGTACTCGTCCGGCATATCCGGCTCGCCACCCCCGGTGACGACCGTTGCACCCTCTTCGACGGCGAGTTTGTAGTAAGACATCACCTTTTCTTTGTGTTCTTGCGAGATCAGCGGCCCCATAGAGGTTTCTGGGTCTTCGGAGGGGCCAAGTTTCATCATCTCCACACCTTGTTTCAGGCGGGATACGAACTCATCAAAGATCGGACGTTCGACATAGACCCGCTCGGTGCCGAGGCAGACCTGACCGCAGTTCGCAAAGGCTGAGCGCAGCGTGCCTTCGATCGCCTTGTCCATATCCGCATCCGCAAACACGATCCCGGCGTTCTTGCCGCCGCATTCCATCGACACCTGACGCAGGCCTTTGGCCGCGGATTGCATGATGATCTCGCCGGTGCGAGTCTCGCCCGTAAAGGTGATCGCATCCACTTGTGGGTGGGCGGTCAGGTAGGCGCCGGCGCTGTCCGGGCCAAAGCCGTGCACCACGTTGAACACACCTTTCGGAATGCCCACAGTGTTCATCACCTCGCCCAGAAGCGTGGTGGTCAGAGGTGTCTCCTCGGAAGGTTTCACGACAACCGTGTTGCCGGAGGCGAGCGCCGGACCGACCTTCCACGTCATCAAAAGGAGCGGCAGGTTCCACGGAGAAATCACCGCGATCACGCCCTTGGGCTTGCGCACCCCGTAGTTCAGCGCGCCGAACCCGTCGGGCGTATCGAGCATGAAGCTTTCGGTCGGCACGTTTTTCACGAGATCTGCAAAAATCTTGAAATTCGCAGCGCCGCGCGGAATGTCGACATGAGAGGCCAGACCTTTGGGTTTGCCGGTGTCGAGAATTTCGGCTTCGAGGAAATCGTCGAAACGGCGATTGATCTCGTCGGCGACGGCGTGGAGCAATTCGGCCCGTTCGGCCATCGGCATATAACCCCATGGGCCGTGGAGCGCCGCGCGTGCGGCTTTCACCGCAGCGTCCACCTCGGGCTTGAGACCCTCATGCACGATGCCGATTTTCTTGCCCGTCACCGGCGAGATATTGTCGAAGGTCTTGCCCGACGTGCCGGGGGTAAACTCCCCGTTGATAAAATGCATCGCTTCCTGCGTGAAGGTCATAAGCCCGTCTCTCATCTCTCTCTCATCCTCAGTCTTGCCAAAGGCCGATGGCGGCCAGTCCGGCTTTTGCGCATATGTCATCCTGTTCGGCTGAGGCACCGGACACCCCGATGCCGCCGATCAGCTCGTTTTCTACGCGGATCGGCACCCCGCCCGGAAATGCCGCGACATTCGGCTGACCGGTGATCCCCGCAAGCACGTCCGGTTCCCCGGACAGCGCCTTGTAGAGATCGCCGGTCGGGATGCCGAAGCCCGCAGCGGTATAGGCTTTGTCCCGGGCAATCTGGCCCGAGGGCAGAAAGGCCCCGTCCCCCCGCAGAAAGGCGATCTCTCGCCCGCCTGCGTCCACGACACTGGCGTTGACTGCCACGCCAAGCTCCTCCGCGCGGGTTATGGCGATCCGAACGGCCTCGAACGCGGCCATGGCGGTCAGTTTACGGGTGGGACGGGTCACTTCCATCTCAGGTCACCACGGACAGGAAGGCGTCGTTCAACTGACGCTCGTAATAGAAGATCCCGCGGCCCACATGGTTGCCGTCCCAGATGCGGGTCGGGTGATCCTTGTAAGCGGTGTAGCCACCACAGAAGACTTCGTTACGGTTGCCCGACGGGTCGAAGAAATAAATCGTCTGACCGCGGGTGATGCCGTGACGGGTCGGGCCGAGGTCGCGCGAAATGTCGTAGCGGGTCATCACGTCGGCGGCGTGACCGATGTCGTTCCAGTCTTCGAGGAAGAAGGCGACGTGGTGCAGCTTGCCCGGCTCGGGATGGTTCACGAAAGCGATGTCGTGGGCCTTGTTGGAGACGGTCATCCAGATCGCCAGCGTGCCGTCCGGCAGGTCGACACGTTCCGGGATGTGGAAATCGAGCACTTCGGTGAAGAACTTTTCGACTTCCGGCAGGTTCGGCCCGTAGAGCAGGCAATGGTCGAGGCGCTGAGCACGCATGCCGCGCGGCTCGTCCTTGTAAATGTAGGGATTGTGGGTTTCGGGTGCTGTCTCGGAGAGCTCCATATCGGCATAAATCTCGATCCGGTGCCCCGAGGGGATGGTAAAGCCGATGCGTTTGCCGGTGCCCGGCATCTCGCCTGCGGCCACATCCTCGACTGCGACACCGTAATCTTCGATGCGTTTGCGGAACCCGTCCACGGCTTCTTGGCCATCGGCCTTGAAGGCGAAGAAGTCGATGCCAGCGCTGTCCGCTTCGCGCAGGACGACGGAATGACGATGAAATTCGTCAAAGGCTTTCAGATAAACGCGACCGTCCTCTTCGGTCGACACGTAATCGAGACCGATGCGGTCGCGATAATGGGTGATGGCTTCGTCCATATCCAGCACGCGGAGCTGGATGATACCTGGACGCAGAAGTCCTTCTTGAGACATAGGTTTTCCTCCTCTGACACCTATAGACTTGATGCTTACTCGTTTTTCTCTGTTGGGCGGCGTGGCCCGAGAAAGGCGGGTTCAATTTCGAGATCGCTCAGCGGCGTGATGCGGCAGGCCAGCGCGTAACCTTCGGCGGCCTCCTCGGGCGTCACGTGGCTATGGCTCGATTTCTCGGCCGTGTACGCTCCCTTGGTGACCTTCACGCGGCAAGCGCCACAGCCGCCTTTGCGGCATCCGACCCGCACCGGACGCGGGTTGGGAAAATGGATTTTCTGTTCCATGGCCATGAGCACTTTTTGACCCTCGGCACATGCGATGGTGGTCTCGCATCCTTTGATGCGGATGCTGTGCATGACCGAAAACGGGCTTCCGTCTGGCATTGATTCTCTCCTCCTCGCTGCGTCCTCCACACGCCTCGTGACCCAGATCATGGCGAGAATTAATCGTTACTGTCAAATAAAAACGATATTTTTTACTCGATTGACAACGAGACTCCGGATATCACCACATTACTCAGGCCCGATTTGATCTTGGGAGAGCATCAGAGGCGTGGCCTGAAAGAGGAGGAAAACCATGCATTTTTCTTTTGAATACAATATGGAGAGGGGTGATCGCTCTATTCGCTCCTTGATGCGGTGTCGGTTCTGGAAACAGCCGGTCGGCCAAATTGACGCAGCCCTTTCGCAAAGCTGGGGAGACGGCATATGACACTGAATTCGACCCGAACACTGATTCCAGGGAAGCCGGCATCCGCGCTACGGTTCACTACGTTTCGCCACGGTATTTGCGACATTGCCGAGGATGCTCCGGCGGGCGGCACGCTCGTGGCCTTTCACCGCGGATCGCACTGCAAATGGTCCCGGTTGCAGCTCAAGGAACTCGACGACCGTATCGGCGATTTCGCCATTCGTGGCTTGCGGGTTTTTGCCGTTGGATGTGAGACGCAGGCCGAAACCGCAGCACTTCAGGAGCGAATGCAGCTTATTCGCCTGCCGCTCGGTTATGGTCTCGACCCCGAAACACTTGCGCGCGATTGGGGGCTTTATCTCACCCGCAACAGCTCGGAGGAAGGAGCGGCGTCGTTGCATATCGAACCGGCGCAGGTCTGGATCAAGGCCGATGGCACCATTGGGCTGGCCAGCGTGCAAAGCGGGCCGAACCTCTGGCCCGATGCAACCAATCTGGTGCGGGCGATTGATAATACGATGAAATTCCCGGAACGCGGGCAGGGGTGATTACACGGCAAGGCGCAAAGGCACCCTGTTTCGTCTCGCACCTCATGCGTTCTTAACGTGAGAGGGTGACGCTGATCTGCCCGGCGAGCCGATCCACGGCCTGCCCCGAGGCCGCAGCGATCCCGGCGGGCGTGTCGGTGCTCAGCGGCACGGCGATGGCAAAGGGCACGATCCGCTCCCGCACCACCTGATCGAAGGAGGAAACAGCGAATTGCCCCGACAAATGCAGCTTGCCATCGGTGCGGCTGGCCATTTGCGACACGCGCACATCGACCTCCGCCTGTGCCGGACGGGCCAAGGGCCAGGGTTCGGCGGCGACCTGCGCGGTTGTGGTGGCGCTGAGACGGTCGGCCAGATGCTGAGTCATCGCGCGGGCGGGGGTGTCGGCCCAGAGCGCACCCTTGATGGGGGTTAGCGCCCCGTCCGCTTCTTCTCGCAGGATCAGATCGTCATTGGCATAGGCGGGCAGGCTCACCTGACGGATCTCCAGCGTCGCCACCCGAAGCGCGGTACGTGTGATCTCCGCCGTGGGTGTGCTCGCCATCAGATAGCGCGGGTCGGTGTCGCCACAGGCGGCGAGGCTCAGAAGCAGAAGGGGCAGAAAACGTCTCATGACTTACCGTCCAAACAAGAGGGAATTGGGATTGCGTTCCAGTGCGCGCGCAAGGCTTGAAAGTGCCTCCGCGGCCGAACGCAACTCGCGCAGCGTATCGAGCGTGTCGCGGTTGAAGCGGGAATTCTGACCGTAACCCGCCAGAACCCCCTCGGCCTCGCTGACCAGCCCGTCGATCCGTTCGGCGATCTGCGGCAGATCGGCGACGGCGGCTTCGACCGCTTCGGCGGCGCTGCGGGCGGAGGCGAGCGTGGCGTTGGTGTTCTCTACCGCGCCGCCTTCGCGCAGTTCCGCAAGCGCCGTGCGCGCCTCGTCCAGAGCGCCAGTCAGGCTTTCGGGCAGTTTGCGTGTGCTCTCCTGATCAATGAGCTTGTCGGCCCCGTCCAGAAGCTGTGTTGCCATGGTGAGGAATTGTTCGAGTTCCAGAGAATTGGCTTTTTCCGTCAACTGGTTCAGCCCGTCGATCAGATCCGGCACGCCAGCAATTTTTTCGTCGAAAGCGCCCGCTACATCGGTCACGGAGGTGGCGGCTTCGGAGGCATCTTCGAGGGCAGTAACCAGTTTCGTGACCGCCTCGGCGGTTCGTAAATCCTCGGCCACGCCGCGCAACTCCGCAACCGCTTGACGCAGTTCGCCGGGCAGGGCCTGTGCATCCGGGCCGCCGATCATGGCGCGGGCATCGTCCATCAGCCCGACAAAGGCGTCGGGCGCGGCGCGCAGGTTTTCGTCGCCCGCAAGGCTCTCGATTGAGGCGAGCGTCGCGATGGCCTGTTCCATCAGTTCCTCGACCGGCAGATCGTTCACCCGTTTCATAAGACCTTCGGCGGTCGCGCCGGGGTCGGGCAGGTTGGAGGTAACGGAGGGCAAAAGCGGCGCGGTGGCCGCGAAAATGCCGAGCGCGGCGGGCTCTGCGTCGGGCAATTCTGCAAGTTCCACCGCCAGCGAGCGGCTAAAAATACTTTGCGAGATCAGGCGGGCACGCAATCCGTTCGTGACGGCGTCGGCAAAGAAAGCGATGGTTTGCGCGGCTGGCGTGTCGGGGTCCAGGCCGAGGCGGCTCGGGTCGATGGAGATCGTGGCGCGCAGCACGACGATTTGGCCGTCTTCTCCCTCCTCGATGAAGGCTCCGAGGGTGGAGACAGCGCCGATTTTCACGCCCTTATAGACCACGGGCGAGCCGACGGTCAGCCCGGCGACGGATTGTTCGAACTCCACCGTCAGATCGACGGGGTTCTCGATGGCTTCCTTGAAGACGCTGGAGCGCGCCTCTTCCTCGCTCTCGTAAAGGTCAAAAACCAGCCCCTCTGTGACGGGTTGTCCACCGGAAAACACCGTATCGAAAGAAATCCCGCCACGCAGAAGCCCGGCTACGGAGCCGATGGACAAATCCAGCCCGCCCGGCCCGATGTTCACCGAGAATCCCGAGGTCTGCCAGAACCGGGTGGCGGTGGTCAGTCGTTTGTCATGCGGGGCGGTGATGAAGGCATCGACAACCACCCCTGTGCCACTGTCGAGCAGGCGGGGAGCTTCGATCTTGCCGACTTCGATGCCCTGATAATAGATCGGGGCGCCTGCGGTAAGTTGACCGCCATCGGCGGTGCGCAGGGTGACTTTGGTCCCTTTCATGCCCGGCAGAACCAGAGGCGGCGTGTCGAGCCCGGTGAACCGTGTGGCACCGGTTTCGATTTCGCTCGGATCGAAAGCAGCCTGAATATAGACGCCCGACAGGACGGTGGAGAGGCCGGTAATGCCGCTGGCGGTGACCTCGGGGCGCACGACCCAGAATTCGGCATCCGAAGGCAGCGCCTTGGCAACCGCCCGCTCGATCCGGGCACGTACCAGCACCGAGGTGAGATCGTCCGAGAAGGACACGCTTTCCACCACCCCGACGTTGACATCGCGGTAGCGGATCATGGTCTCATCTGCCGTGACGCCTGCGGCATTCTCGAACAGGATCTCGATCAACTGCCCGCGTTCGGCCCAGCTTTGCCAGGCGATGAACAGTGTGACGGCCAGCGCGGCCAAGGGCACGAGCCAGACAAAGGAAAGATTACGCCAAAAGGACTGTTTCGGCCCTTCGATCAGAGGCTCTGCGATCTGTGGCTCATCCAATGGAGCGCTCCTTTTCCTTCTTTCCGGCTTCTTGTTCTCCGGCGTCCCAGATCAGCCGTGAATCGAAACTCAAAGCAGCGAGCATGGTGAAGGCCACTGACAGTGCAAAGCTCACCGCCGCGATCCCGGGCGTAATGGTGGCCGCGAAATCGAGCCGCACCAGAGACGACAGGATCGCCACCACGAATACGTCGATCATGGACCAGCGGCCAATGAATTCAACCACCTCGAAGAGGATATGTCGCCTGTGTGCCGAAAGTCGCACGCGATGCGAGACGCTGAGAGCGAGATAGGCGATGGCGATGAACTTGGCGACCGGAATGATGATGGAGGCGACAAAAACGATTAGCGCGACCCCGTAATCGCCATGGTGCATAAGCTCGATCACCCCGCCGAGGATGGTGCTCTCAAGCGTCTTGCCCAGAGAGGCGGTGCGCAGCATAGGGTAGAGATTGGCCGGGATGTAAACGATCAGCCCGGCGATCCACCAAGCCCAGACACGCTGCAGCGAGGCCACGCTGCGCGGCGTCAGATGCGTCCCGCACCGGGTGCAGACCTGCGTACCCGAAGGGTGCACCCGCCCACAATGGGTGCAGCCAATCAGCCCCGCTGCGCGCGCGGTCACGATCTGCGTCGGGCGTCCAGCGTTTTCCAAACTGTCACTCTGCTCATGAAATTGTCTTTCAATACCGTCACGATCACCAGCGCGACGAAGGCCCAGAACGCCGGGCCAATGGAAATATGCGCAAGTCCTGCGACCTTTACCAACGCGACCGCGACGCCTACGACAAAGACCTCCGCCATGGCCCAAGGCCTGAGCGCTTCGGCGAGGCGAAACACCGGGGCCGCAAAGCGTGCGGGGTGCCAACCGAAGGCCATCGGGCCCAACACGTATAAAAGCGCCATGAAGCGCGTCACCGGTAAAACCACGATCAGCGCCGCCATGGCGAGCGTCAAAGGCGCGGTCAGTCCGGTGGAAAAGGCCATCACCGTATCCAGAAGCGAACTGCGCCGTACCATACCGGCGGCCCCGAGTTCGAGAAAAGGGAAAAAGATCGCGGCGATCATCAGGATCAGGGCCGCGAGCGCCAGCATGATGATCCGCGTCATCGCCAGTGCGCGGGGCGCTTCGATTACCTCATGACACCGTGGACAGCGCAAGGTTTCGCCAAGCGCCACGTCCCGGTCATGCAGCAGCGCGTCGCAGGACGGGCAGGCGATCAGATCGTCGGGCAGGGAAGGCACGGGCACAACACTCATGCGGCCAGTGTATCGGTCTGCGCCGGGATCGGGAAGGTGTCTCGGCGTTGTGCGTCGAGAGAACGGAAACGCGCGCCCGAACATCCGGACGCGCGTGCTTTTGTGCGTGGTTTGTTATGGTTTATGGTGACCGTCAGGCGGGCATCTTGTCCAGAGCGTCGATGAAGAACGGACGGAAGCCCTCCGGGTGTTCGCTCATCGGGAAATGGCCAAGCTCTTCCATCACGGTGCAGGTCGCGCCGGGGATCGCATCCGCCGTGCGCTGGGCATCCTCGGGCGTACAGGTCAGATCGTAAGAGCCGACCAGAATATGCACCGGGGTTTTTGCCGTGTCGATCTGCGGCAGGCGGGGGATCAGGCTTTCGTCCTTGGTGTAGAAGGACAGATCGCCCCGGAACACGCCGGGTCCCGATTGCATGAACATCCAGAGCGTGTTCCAGCGTTCGGCATTCGGCGCATAGGGCGAGATATTCGCCGACACGAGCGCCGCGCCCATCTCGCCGCCATGGGCGTCGGGACGGTGGAACCAGTCGATGTCGTACCAGGCCGGTTGGAAATCGGAGGCTTCGATGGCGATGAAGCCCGAGAACCTGTCGGCATGAAGTGCGGCAAGTTGAAGCGATATCCGCCCGCCCATGGAACAGCCTGCCAGCACCGGTTTCTCAAGGCCGAGCGCCTCGACGAGGGCCAGAACCGTCTCGATATAGGCCTCGGTCGTCAGCAGGTATTCTTCGGTTTCGAATCCTTCGGGCGGCAGGGATTTGCCGTGCCAGGGCATGTCGAAGGCGATCAGACGGTTGGTCGCGGTCACCTCGGCATCGTTCATCAGGTGACGCCACTGACGGGTGTCCGCACCGGCCGTATGCAGGCAAAGCACGGGGCGGCCCTGACCGGCCTCTTCGAAATAGATGCGATGGGTGCGACCGCTCAGGGTGACAGTCACATAGCGGCCAACGATGGGATCAATCAGAGCGCTCATGCCGACACCTCCAGACCGCGCCCCATATCTCTGCCAAGGGCGAGGAATTCTTTGAAAAACCGCAAGTTTTTAACGAGGACGAGGATATCGCCATCGACCCGGGCACGACCGATCTTCACCAGACCGAACACGTCGTGAAAGCCCGCTTCGGGGATCGGCTGCCAGAAAGCTTTGAGCGCGTCGGCATCGGTGCGCAGCGCGAAACGCCACGGGGTCTTGCGGCTCGGTCCGGGGGTCACATCGGCCAGATGGCCTTTCTCGAAGGTGAGGTAATATTCGTCCTCGCCCAGTTGAATCAGAACCGTTTCGGAAAACAGCCGTCCCAATCTGAGAAGATGGGGGCGCGCTTCCAGGGCGGCTCCCATTGCGGTCCATTTGTCCAGCATTCCTGCATCATCCCGTGTCATTATCGTTCAGGGGGAACATGCTTTTGCGGCGGGCATTCAGCAATGTCGAAAGGGGTATCTCCCGATACCTGCGCGGCGCGGTCGCGCAGGCGGAATGGGTGTCGGGAGCTGCGGGTATTGACCAATACCGGGATGCGTATTGGATCGGAGCGCCGGCTCTGGAATCATCCGTCCCAGCGTTGAAGACGGGTGTCTTCACCCGCCATTTTTAAAATGCCGCGCCAGGCTTTGAGGAGGACCAAGATGCGCAATGTGACCATAGATAATGTAACTGATATCGTTCTGGGCTCGCTGGGGAAGAACGGGGAAATCACGCCCCGCAACCACGAGATCATGACCTGTCTGATCCGCCACCTGCACGACTTCTGCCGCGAAGCGAAAATCCAGCACCACGAGTTCCTCTATGCCTGTGATTTCCTCGCCCGCGCCGGTCAGATCACCGATGACAAACGTCAGGAATTCATCCTTCTGGGTGACATTCTCGGTGTCGAGGTTCTGGTCGATATGCTGACCCACCCGATCGACGGGACAGAAAGCGAATCCACGGTGCTCGGGCCGTTCTACCGTGAAAACCCGCCGGTTCTGCCGAAAGGGTCTTCCACCGTTCAGAAGCATTTCGACAACGAGGAAACCGTTTATTTCGAGGGCTATATCCGCGATGTCGCCGGTAACCCGCTCGAAGGCGTGATGATGGACGTCTGGGAAGATGCGCCGAACGGTCTCTATGAGAACCACGACCCGGATCAGCCGGATTACAACCTGCGTGGCCGTTTCATGACCGACGAGAACGGTCACTTCGCCTTCCGTGCCGTGCGTCCGGTGCCCTATCCGATCCCCTCGGATGAGACCGCAGGCGAGCTGATCCGTGCCATGGGCCACCACCCGAACCGTCCGGGCCACATCCACTTCATGATCGCGAAAGACGGTTACCGCAGCCTCGTCAGCCAAGTCTACGACAGCACCAGCGACTATCTCGAAAAAGACAGCGTGTTCGCCGTGAAGGAAAGCCTTGTGGCCGAGTTCCGCCCGGCGGGCGACGAGTACGATACCGATCTCTATGTCCGTTTCGACTTCATCATGAAAGCGGCTGAAACGGCGGCTCTGGCGGCGGAGTAATTCGCGTAAATCCGCAAGGAGACTGTGACAGAATGCCAAGCCCCCGTCGTTGCGCGGGGGCTTTCGCTTATCTGAAAAACCGGGTTTCATATGCGGAGCCTAAAGCGTTTTTCGTTTAATCTGAATCAGATTCAGCGAAAAACATTACAACACTGCTTTGATATTGCTACGTTTCTCAAAAATTGAGTGCCTCAAGTTTTTTGAGAAACGCTTTAAGGGGAGGAACGGGCGTGGACATCCGGCAGATGAAATATTTCGTGGCGGTTGCCGAGGAACTGCATTTCGGCCGTGCCGCCGAGCGGCTCGACATGGCACAGCCGCCGCTCAGCCGTCAGATCAAACAGATCGAGACGGAGATCGGTGTGTTGCTGTTCAACCGGGGTCGCAATGCGATCACGCTGACGCAAGCAGGCGAGCAGCTTTACAAACGCGTGATCGCCATTCTCGCCCAGATAGACGATGCGATCCTTGAGGCGCGCCGGATCGGGCAGGGGGCCGAGGGGCGGTTGCGCATCGGCTTTGTCGGCTCCTCGACCTATGGGCTTTTGCCGACCATCGTGAAATCCTACCGGGCACATTACCCGGAAGTGAATCTCGGCCTTTTCCCGATGAACAACGCCCGGCTGCACCGTGCGCTGGTGCGCCGTGAGATCGACGTGGCTTTCGCCCGCCCGGCGCTCACCGACTCGGAGTTTCAGACCCGCTTTCTGACTGAAGAGGCCCTGCTCGCCGCTGTGCCCGACATGTTCCAGCCGGGACCGGGGGATCGCTTCGACCCCGGCAGTGCGCGGGGGCAGAACATCATCCTCTACCCGGAATTTCCACGCCCGAGCTACGCCGATTTCGTGATCTCAAATCTTGAAGACAAGGGATTTACGGAGTTCAAACGGGTATTCACCATGGATTTGCAGACGGCGTTGAGCCTCGTGGCCATTGGCGAAGGCGTCTGCATCGTCCCTGCCTCGGTTGCGACCGGTAAGCGTAACGGTATTCGGTTTCTGACGATCGAGCCCGAGCTCGACAAGACGGCGCTCTCTGTGAGCCACCGTCTTGATGAACAAGGTGTGCATGTAAAGAATTTCATCCAGATCGCGCAAACGGTCGCGCGCAAGATGTTCTGAGGTCAGGCCCCGACCGCCCGCAAGCCGCCATGAACCCCGTCGCGTTCGAACCGTGCGAGCTTGTCCTCGTCCAGCGTTACGCCGATGCCGGGGCCCTCGGGCAGATGCACTTCGAAATCGCTGTAGCTGAGCGGCGTGGCGAGGATTTCTTCGGCAAAAAGCAGCGGTCCGAACAGTTCGCAGCCGAATGTCATCCGGTCCACGGTTGTGAAGAGATGAAGTGCGGCAGCGGTGCCCACGCCGCTTTCCAGCATAGTGCCGCCGTAAAGCCCGATGCCCGCCGCTTCGCCCATGGCGCAGACTTCGCGGGCGCGTTTCAACCCGCCCGACTGCGCCACCTTGACGGCGAACACATCGGCCGCGCGGTCACAGGCATAGGCCATCGCCGACACCGGCCCGCTCAGACCCTCGTCGGCCATCACGGCGATACGATGCGCGGCGGTCAGTTCCGCCATGCCCGCCCGGTCTGTGCCCACGACGGGTTGCTCGGCCAAGGTGCAGCCAATGTCCTCAAGACCGGAAAGCCCCCAGCGTGCGTCATGCAGTGACCAGGCCTGGTTGACATCGACCCGGATCTGGCCACGGTCCCCCACCGCCTTGGCGATGGCTTCGACATGGGCAATGTCTTCGCGCACCGGACGCTTGCCGATCTTCAGTTTGAAGATGTTGTGGCGCTTGGTGTCGAGCATCTCATGGGCTTCGTCGATGTCTTTCGCGGAGACCCCGCTGGCGAGAGTCCATGCACAGGGTACGGATCGCCGAACGGCGCCACCGAAGAGATCGGCCAGTGGCACGCCTTGACGGCGGGCAAGACCGTCCCACAGGGCCATTTCCACGGCGGCTTTGGCGATGTTGTTGCCTTTCACCGCCATATCCATGCGCTGGATCGCGGCATTCACATTGTCCGCCGGCTGATCGGTCAGCACCGGTGCGATATAGGTCAGAATCGCGGAACGGATGCTCTCCGGGCTCTCGACGCCATAGCTCAGCCCGCCGATGGAGGTACCTTCGCCAATGCCCTCGGAGCCATCCGAGAACCGAATACGGACCAGCACGAAAGACTGGGCCAGCATCGTGGTCATCGCCAGAACGTGCCCGCGGATGGTGGGCACGTCGATAATTTTCGCTTCAATCTGTTCGATCCGGGTCAAAGTCTTGGCTTTCATGTCTGATTTGTCACCAGAATGAAGCAGAGCGACGGATCGGTCCATTACCGTGCCGGTCTCGGGTGATACTTCCCGAGCCGGTCTCAGCCACGCGTATGGATCGTTGAAATAAAGCGTAGGGCGGCCAGCAACTCGCCGAAACCGCCAGTACCCGGACGTTTTGCGCGGGATTGTTTCATTTCGTCAGAATCAGCTTGCCGGCGCGGGTGATACGCAGGGTGTAAATCTGTCCGTCCAGATTGATCTGGCGGGTGCTGCCTTCTGCAATCAGGCTGCGGGCGTCGAGCGGGGGGAGTTGACCGGTCTCGGTGGTCATCTGGGTCACATGTGCGTTCATCTCAAGTGCCTTCGGGTTTGTGTCTTTGTCAGTCATCTCAATCCGCCTGCCTTCCGGTTGGCGGTGAATTGCTTCACGTGGTTGAGGATCACCAAGACTGGCTGGGCGTTTCCCGCCTCTGCTTGCCATGGGGCCGCGCCGATTGCGCGACTCACGGGTCTGTCCCGTTCTCTGTGTCTTGGATATTAAGCCTGAGTTTTTCTGTCAACTTTTTCGTGAGGATATTTTCACACTTGCAGAAGAACGCTCAAAACTGTGCGGATTTTGCCGCAAAGGCGGGATGGCCGGCTGTGCGTCAGGGTGGAAAACCTGGGCCTGCTGCACGGAAAGGCAGATCAAAGTTGACAAATGTGTCATTTCTCATATGTCACAAGGGACCTTCATGACATTCGGAGCAGCGCAATGACGGCGGATCGGAACATGCTTGTGGCCTTTCTTCTGGCGGTGCTGCCGCTGGCTGGACAGGCAGAGCCTCCTTTGAACGTCGAACTGATCACCGCACAAAGTGCGCCCGTCGTGCAGGAATTGCGGGTGATCGGATCGGTCGAAGCGACCGACAGTTTCCCCGCCTCCTTCCGGCGCGGTGGTCAGATCGACCAGCTCAATGCCGAAGTGGGGCAGCGGTTCTCCGCAGGAGAGGTGATCGCACGCATCGACCCGACCAACATTATCGCGCAACTTGATGCAGCGCAGGCCAATCTCGACGCGGCGGAGGCCGCACTCGTGCAGGCGGCGCAAGCGCGCGACCGGACACGTTCGATGCTGGACCGCGGGGTCGGGACGCAGGCGCAATATGACGAGGCGCAACAGGATTATCTTGAGGCCAAGGCGCAACGCGATCAGGCCAGCGCCCTTCTGGAAACCGCAGAGCAGGCCTTCGAGGATACGGAACTGAAGGCCGATCGCGATGTGACGGTGATCGAGCGTTATGCCGATCTGGGCGAGGTGGTCTCCGCCGGAACCGCCGTCGTGCAGCTCGCTCCCGAAGGTCAGCGGCAGGCGGTCTTTCTTGCTCCGGACACGGCGGGGCTGTCGACCATCCGCGGCCATGTGCTCGAACTCGATCCGGCGGGTCCGGTCGCGGCTTTCGAGGCCACGGTGACGGAGGTTCTGCCGGTTCTCAACGACACGGGAACGGTGGAAATCCATGCCGATATTCCCACTGAACGCGCCGTCGATATTCCCATCGGGACTTCGATCACCGGTCGCATCGCCCTGCGCATGACGCCGCGCATCCTTTTGCCTTGGACCGCGCTGAGCGCCAATGCCGAAGGTCCCGCTGTCTGGGTGCGCGATCCGGTAAGCGGGACGGTGACACCGAAACAGGTGCGCATCGACCGCTATGAGGATGACATGTTTTCCATCGCCGAGGGGTTGGAAGAAGGAGATGTCGTGGTTGGGGCCGGGTCGCATCTTTTGTATGCCGGACGTCGGGTCGAGGGGCTGGAGGACATGCAATGATCAACATTTTGCAGAGATTGACCCTGACCGTTTCGCTCGGCCTCATCGCCGGAGCGGGCCTTGCCGACGATGCAATCGTCCCCGAGGTGCCACGTCCGGTCATCACCGAATTCCTCTCGGCTGATCCGGCGGTGGAGCGGCAGTTCTCCGGTGTGATCCGGGGGCAGGACGTCACCGCTCTGGCGTTTCAAACCAGCGGACGCCTTGCGACGCTCGATGTCGAGGCGGGCGACCGGGTCACCGAGGGACAGGTGATCGCCACGCTCGATCAGATTACACTGGCGCAGGATGTGGCGGTGGCCGAGGCAGCCTTGTCTTCGGCTGAGGCGCAGGCGGAGTTCGCCCAGTCGCAATATGAGCGGATCGAGGCGTTGCTTGCTCGCAATGTCGCGACCAAGGCGCAGATCGAAGCGGCCCGCGCCTCCCGGGATGCCGCTGTGGCCAAGGCCGACAGTGCCCGCGCCGACCTCGCTCAGGCCGAGGAGGCCGCGCGCTACGGCCAACTGACGGCTCCGCGTGATGGCATCATCCTGAGCACCGATGTGGAGCCCGGAACGCTGGTCAGTGCGGGGGTGAGCGTGGTTGAAATGGCCGATCCTCTGGGGCGTGAGGCGATCATTGATGTGCCGGAGAGTTTCGCCATGGTGATCCCGGATCAGGCCGGTTTCATCGTTCGTCATCGTTCCGAAGGTGTGGCGCCGGTCGCCGCAAAGCTCAGCGTGATCGAGCCGGTGGCGGAAACCAGTCTTGAAACCCGCAGGCTCCGGTTGACGCTTGACAATCCGCCGGAGGATTACCGCATCGGTACGTTGATAACCGCCACCTATGACAGCGACGCCGCCCCTGTGATGACCCTGCCGCAAACTGCAATTGCGGGGACGAACGACGCGCCGGGGGTCTGGCGTGTCGAGGATAACGGTGAGGTCGGTCGGAATGTGCATTTCGTGCCGGTGACGCTTGGGCGGACCATCGGAACGCGTGTGGTGATTGTCTCGGGGTTGACCGAGGGGGATGAAATCGTGGTGCGGGGCGTGCATGCGCTCGAAGAAGGCCAGAGCGTCGGGGAGCGACTGCAATGAAAGGGTTCAACCTGTCCGATTGGGCGTTGGGGCATCGTTCCTTCATCTGGTTCATGATGATCGTGGCGGTGATTGCGGGCACGCTCAGCTACATGAAGCTCGGGCGCGAAGAGGACCCGGCCTTTACCATTCGCACCATGGTCGTGACCGCAAGCCTCCCCGGTGCCACCGCCGAGGAAACCGTGACCCAAGTGACCGACCGGATCGAGCGCAAGTTGCAGGAACTGCCCGCGCTCGATGGTACGCGCTCGGTGACCTATCCGGGGATCGCCATGATCTATGTCGATCTGCGCGACGATATTCCCTCTGATCAGATCACACCCTCCTGGATACGCGTCCGACAGATGATGTCGGATATTCAGAGCGATTTCCCACAGGAGTTTCAGGGCTTTGCATTCAATGACGATTTCGGTGACGTGTTCGGGACTGTCTATGCCTTCACCTCTGACGGTTTCGCTCCGGAAGAGCTGAAAGACTATGTCGAGGACGTTCGTGACGAGATCGAAAAGATCGACGATGCGGGCAAGGTCGAGCTTTTCGGTACCCGCGATCAGGTGATCCATATCGAATTCTCCGCCCGTCGGCTTGCCGCCTTCGGACTCGATGCGCAGGCGGTGTTCGACACGCTTGCGGCGCAAAACCAGATCGTGTCTTCCGGCATGATTTCGACCGCTGGTGAAAATATCTTCCTGCGCGTCACCGGCCAGTTCGACAGTGCCGAGGCACTGGCCCATGCGCCGCTGCGTTCGGGTGACATCTTCTTCACCCTCGCGGATATCGGTGAGGTGACGGAAGGTTACGAGGACCCGCCGTCGGAACTGTTCCGCTACAACGGCCAGCCCGCCATCGGGCTCAAGATCGGCATGCGCGATGGCGGCAATATCCTCGATTTCGGGGCTGCGGTGGACGAGCTCATGACCGAGTTGACCGCCAGCCTGCCGATCGGCATCGACGTGCATCATGTCGCCGATCAGCCGAAAGTGGTCGAGGAGTCGGTCGGTCATTTCGTGCGTGCGCTGATCGAGGCGGTGGTGATCGTTCTGGCAGTGAGTTTCGTGTCGCTCGGCGTGCGCGCGGGCTTTGTCGTCAGCCTGACGATCCCGCTGGTGCTGGCGCTCACCTTTGTCTTCATGGAGGTCATGGGCATCACGCTTCAGCGAATTTCGCTGGGGGCGCTGATCATTGCGCTGGGCCTTTTGGTCGACGATGCGATGATCGCCATCGAGACGATGATCTCCCGGCTGGAACGCGGTGAAAGCCGACACAAGGCGGCGTCTTACGCCTGGACCACCATCGCCTGGCCGATGCTGACGGGCACGCTGATCACCACGGCGGGGTTCATCCCGATCGGGCTCAACTCTTCGAACGCGGGGGAATACACCCGCACGCTGTTTTATGTGATCGCGATTTCTCTGGTGTTGAGCTGGATCGTCGCCGTGCTGTTCGCGCCCGTCCTTGGCGCGACCTTCCTGCCGAAGAAATGGAAACACGAACATGGTGAGGCGGGGTGGTTGCGGCGGCGCTTCCATACCCTGCTGCGACTGTCGATGCGGTTCAAGCTCCTCACGGTATTGATTACTGTCCTTGCCTTCGCGGTTTCCGTCGTTGGCATGAGCAAGGTGGAGCAGCAATTCTTCCCAAGCTCGGATCGTCCCGAGGTTCTCGTCGATGTCACCCTGCGCCAGAACGCCAGCATCTACGCGACCGACAACTCCATTGCCGATTTCGAGAGCTGGCTCGGCCAGCAGGACGAGGCGAGCTATTGGACCACCTATATCGGCACTGGCGCGCCCCGTGTGATCCTTACGCTGGAGTCTTTGACGCCCGGCCCCAATATCGGACAGCTTCTGATCATGACGCCGGATTTCGAGGCGCGTGACCGCCTTATCGCCAAGGTTCGAGCTTATTCCGACGCTCAGCCTGGCACGGAATTCTATCCCAAGACCTTCGAATTGGGGCCGCCGGTCGGCAAGCCGGTACAGTACCGGATTTCCGGGCCGGATTATGCCGAGTTGCGTGATCATGCCCGCGACTTTGCCGCCGCGATTTCCTTGGATGACCGGCTGATCTCCATCGCGCTCGACTGGAACGAGCCGAGCCGTGTGGTGCGGGTCGATCTCGATCAGGCGCGCATGCGTCAACTCGGGCTGACGCAATCGGATGTGGCGGGGGTTCTGGCTTCGCTCTTCGAAGGCAAGACGGTGACACAGAACCGTCAGGGGCGCGATCTGATCAACGTGGAAATTCGCGGGAACGATGAAGATCGGCAGACGCTTTCCGCGCTCGAAAGCCTGCAATTCGCCAATACCCAAGGCGTGTCCATTCCTCTTTCCTCTATCGCGACATTGGATTGGGTGACCGAACAGCCGCTGATCCGGCAGGAGGACCGCGAACCGGTGATCACGGTCAAGGCGGCGATTGCCACCGATGATCTGCCTGCAACCATCGTGACCGATCTCGCTCCGACCGTTGCGGCTTTTGCCGAGACCCTGCCACGGGGCTATTCGGTTGAGGTCGGCGGCACGGTGGAGAGCAGTGCGGAAAGCCAGGAGCCGATCATGGCGGTGATGCCGATCATGATCCTGATCATGCTGACCCTGACGATGATGCAGGTACAGAGCTTCCGTTTGATGTTCGTCGTTCTGGCCGTGGCTCCGCTCGGGCTGATCGGGGTGGTGGCGTCTCTCCTGTCGGCCCATGCGCCGATGGGCTTCGTCGCGCTTCTGGGTGTTCTGGCCCTGATCGGCATCCTGATGCGCAACTCGATCATTCTCGTGCAGGCCATCGAGGATCTGCGGGCCGAGGGCAAATCGCGCTGGCAAGCTGTTTTTGAAGCCTCCGACAGTCGCGCGCGTCCGATCCTTCTGACGGCTGCCGCCGCCTCTCTGGCTCTGATCCCGATCTCGCGCCAGGTGTTCTGGGGGCCGATGGCCTATGCCATGATGGGCGGCATCATCGCGGGAACACTTATCACCCTGTTGTTCGCCCCCGCGCTGTATTGTCTCGTCTTTGGCGTGAAGCCCGAGAAGGAGGTCTGAGCATGGTGAAAGGCTGTCCCGACGATCTCGATCACCGTACCCGCATCGGACAGGCGCGTCGGGAAAAGACCCGTGAGCGGCTGTGTGAAGCGGCGATCATGGTCTTTGCCGAACGTGGGCTGAACGGCACGGTGATCGACCATGTGGTGCGTCAGGCCGGAGTATCACGGGGCACGTTCTACAATTACTTCGACACCATCGAGGATGCACTTGAGGCGGCGCGTCTGGCGCTCAAGCGGGAGCTTCTGTTGCTGGTCAAAGGCTCGGTCGATTTTGATCGCCCGCCCGCCGAGCGCGTCGCCTACGGGCTGCGCGCCTTCATTGAGGTGGCGCGGCACAACAAGCTCTTTCTCGAATTCACCGCCCGGCTCGGTCATCAGAGTTACAGTT
Organism: Celeribacter persicus; assembly: GCF_003050785.1. Taxonomy (GTDB): domain Bacteria; phylum Pseudomonadota; class Alphaproteobacteria; order Rhodobacterales; family Rhodobacteraceae; genus Celeribacter; species Celeribacter persicus. Next base: position 230,799 of record NZ_QAOH01000005.1, on the reverse strand, counting down.
TTTCAAGCCTCCTGAAAGAAACCGCGCCGGGTTTTGTCACAAGCGCCATTGAGGCGGGAGAGTTCCGCCCCATCCCGGAAACTCTGATCTTCGATCTGATGGAAGGTGGGGCAATTTCCGTTTTGCGGCGTTTGATGGAAGGGGAAGAGGTCGACGTTGCGGCTTTCGTGGCGGCGATGCTCAGGGTTCTGGGGCTGAGTTATGAGGCCTCCGTGGCCATTGCGGAACTGCCGGTCGAAGTGCCGCAGCCCGCCGCCGACAGTCTTCTGGTGCGGGCGAACGCGACCTGGAGCGCGTCACACTGAGACTGCGTTCAGCCGAACCATGGCCTCGGCCAGCACGCTTGCCGCACGCACTCCGTCGATCAGTCTGAGCCCCGTCGCTTCGCTGAGCGCGGCATGATGCGTGGTCATGCCGGCGCAGCCCAACACGACGCTCGTCGCTCCGCGCGCGCCCATGGCCGTAATCTCGACGGAAAGCTTGTCCAGAACTTCCGGACGGCCTTCTTCGACGTCGAGCACGGGAATGTTCGAGGGTACGACCCCGAGACAGGCCCCTTCGAACCCATGGCGCTCAATATTGCCTTCGATCACCGGAACCGATCCGGCCATGGTGGTGACGACGCCATAGCTCTGTCCGGACAAGACCGCCATGTGATAGGCCGCCTGTCCGATGCCGATCACCGGACAATGGGCCTTGGCGCGCAGTTCTTCGAGTCCCGTGTCATCGAAACAGGCGATGACGATGGCATCGACTCCGGCTTCGCGGGCTTTCGGCAAAAGCACGAGCAAACCGGGCAGGGCGGCATCCCCATCTTCTGGTCCCTGAATAGCGGACGGGCCGTCCGTATTGGTCCAGCCGAGGATTTCCGCCTCCGGCAGGATCGTGCGGGCAGTTTGCACCACGCTTTCGGTCATGGCCTCGGTGCAATTCGGATTGAGAAAGAGGATCTTCACCTCACACACCTTGTCCCGCGTCCGAGCCGAACCGTGCCCGGCGTTTGCCAAGCACCCAGACGGTCAGAAGGAATGCCCCGATGATCAGCAGCGAAAACAGTGTCGTGAGCGTACCGAGCGCATAGATCACCGGCGTGGTCACATTGGTGGTCATCCCGAAAATCTCCAGCGGCAGGGTGTTGTACGACCCGGCGGTCAACAGCGTGCGCGCGAATTCGTCGTAAGAGAGCGTAAAGCCGAACAGCCCCACCCCGATCAGCGAGGGCGCGATGATCGGAAGAACCACATAGCGCACGGTTTGCCAAGGGGAGGCACCCTGATCGCGCGCGGCTTCCTCGAAGGATTTGTCAAACCGGTTGAACACGGCGAACATGATCAACAGGCCAAAGGGCAGGGTCCAAGTCAGTTGCGATCCAAAGCCCGAGGTGGCCCAGTGAATTTTCAACCCGAACTGGTTGAAGATCAGGCCCACACCCAGCGAGATCAGGATCGACGGGATCACCAGCGATGCGATGATCAGATAGAACAGGATGCCAGAGCCATAGAAGCGTTTGCGAAACGCAAAGCCGCCCATGACGGAGACCACGACGGTGGTCACCATGACCATCAGGCCAAGCGCGAAGGAGCGGCGGAAACTGCCCCAGATGTCGCCGACGGCCTGTTCCTGAAAGAGCTCGTGAAACCAGTTGAGCGAGGCGCCCTGCATCGGGAATGTCAGCCCGCCGCCCGGTCCCTGAAAGGACAAAATGCCGATGGTCAGCGTCGGGCCATAAAGGAACAGGATGAAGAGCGCGAAGAAGGCGGTCAGCACGTAGAAGGACTTGGATTTCTTTTCCATGTCAAAGCTCCTTGCGGATATCGACAAAGCGCAACAGAATGCCGATCACGATCAGCACGGTGATCAAAAGGATCACGGCGGTTGCCGCAGCGGAGGGATATTGCAGGAGCGCGATGTCATTCGAAATCAACCGCCCGACATTGGCCTTTTGCGAACCGGACATGAACCGCACGGTGATGAAATCGCCCATCACAAGCGTCAGGACAAAGATCGTCCCGATCATGATCCCGGGCTTTGTGAGGGGCAAAATCACGTGGGTTAGAGTCTGAAATCCGCTGGCGCCATTGTCGCGGGCGGCTTCGATGAGGGAATGATCAATCCGCGTCATGGTGTTGAAAATCGGCACGACCATGAACAGCGTGTAAAGGTGGACGAAGGCGAGGATCACCGAGAAATCGGAGTACAAAAGCCACTCAAGCGGCTGATCAATAACGCCCCAGCTTTGCAGCATGGAGTTGGCGATGCCGTTGCGCCCGAGGAAGGGGATCCAGGAAATCATCCGGATGATGTTCGAGGTCCAAAATGGAATGGTACACAGCAGGAAAAGCGCGATCTGCGTCGTCTGGTTCTTGATATGAAAGGCCAGATAATAGGCGACCGTAAACCCGATCGCGAGCGTCATTGCCCATGTGATCGAGGCGTATTTGAACGTCGCGAAGAACACCTTGTAAGTCACCGGAGACCCAAACAGGAATTCGTAATTCTCCAAGGAAAACGCCGGGATGATCGAAAACTCAGTCGCCTGCCAGAAACTCACCACGACGATGGTGATGATCGGCAGGATCAGAAATCCAAGCAGCACCAAACTCAACGGCGCGGCCTGAAGCCAACCTTGGATATGACGGTTTTTCAACATCGCGCGCTTTCTTTTGTCTATAAATATCCAGGGGGAGGAGGCGTGCGGACCCTCGGTCCGCACGGTGGAGGGGGCAGCGCCCCCTCATCTCATCACGATGCGATGAACTCGTTCCATTTGCGGACCATGTACTGGTTCTCATCCATGACGGCGTTCCAGCAGGCCACATGGCCCATGCGGTCATAGAACGATCCGCCATCGCGCGTCTCGCCCGCTTGTGCCAGCACATCGCCGGTCGGCGAGGTGATGACATCGGTCGCGGGCTTGCCCTCGAACCAGTAGCCCCATTCGTTTTCGGTCATGAAATCCTTCGAGGTTTCCGGCACGGCGGAGTAATAGCCCTGACGCATCAGATAGCCACCGACCCAGCCGGAGAGATACCAGTTGATGTATTCATAGGCCGCATCGAGCGCCATGCCCGACAGGTTCGCCGACAGGCCGATGCCACCGCCCCAAGAGCGATAGCCCTCTTTCAACGGCTGGTAGACGCATTCGATGCCGCGCGATTTCACCGCGGTGATCGCCGGCGACCACATCGACTGGATCACCACCTCGCCCGAGGCCATCAGGTTGACGCTCTCGTCGAAGGTCTTCCAGAAGGCGCGGAACTGGCCGTTCTTTTTCGCCTCGGTGAAGATCGCCATGGTCTTGTCGATCTCTTCGCGGGTCATGTTGCCCTTGTCGCCATATTGGATCTCACCCATCGCCTCGCAGACCATGGCCATATCCATGATGCCGATGGAGGAAATGTCGAGGATGGAGGCCTTGCCCTTGAACTCCGGGTTCAGAAGCTCGGTCCAGCTTTCGATCGGACGACCGATCAGGTCGGGGCGAATGCCCAGCGTGTCGGCGTTGTAAATCGTCGGGATCAGGGTCATCCAGTTGGTCTGCTCGGTGGCGAAGGTTTTCGACCCTTCGCCCTCGACAAAGCCCACGGTGTGCGGCGCGGTGCCCTGTGCGATCACGCTCTCGGGGGTCAGCTTGCCGTCTTTGAAAATGCCGACGATCTTGTCGTAATTCGCGATCTTCGACACATCCATCGCCTGAAGGTTGCCGGTCGGCCAGACCTTTTTACAAATCCAGTATTCGATATCGGCGATGTCGAAGCTATCCGGCTGGGTCGCGGCGCGCTGGGTCACGCTGTCGGAATCGAGTGCGGTCATCTCAAGCGTGAAACCAAGGTCTTCTTTCACCTTGTTGGCCACATCGTTGAGGTTTGACACGCCGGTGCCGAATTGGCGGAGCGTGATGTCCTTGATCTCCTGCGCCCAGACCATGGGCGCAGGAAGGGCGGAGGCGGCGACGGCGGCCGCACCGCCCTTGAGCACCGCACGGCGCGAGTAACGCATTTTAGACATGTAAGTTCTTCCCTTGTTGGAGTGATTTGCGTGTTCAGTTTTGGAGGCGGTGGGCCCGCCCCTCGTCCCAGGCGAGGCTGACCGCATCGCCCGGATTTTTCGGATTGGAATAGAAAGTGCCTTCGGGCACGAGCGCCAAAACCTCTTCGCCCGTCTGCGTCATCGAGGTCATCGCCACATGCGCGCCCTGATATTCGACGGAGGTCACCGTGGCGGGCAGGCCGTGATCGCCCAACACCACCTCATCGGCACGCAGCGCGACCTTGGTTCCGTCGAGCGAAATGACATTATGCCCGCCCATGAAACGCGCCACGAATTCGGTCTTCGGTGCGTTCCACACGTCGCGTGCGGCCCCTGCCTGTTCGATCACCGCATTGTTCATCACGACGATCTCATCAGCGAGTGCCAGCGCCTCGTCCTGCCCGTGGGTGACGTGGATAAATGTGATGCCCAGCTCACGTTGCAGACGTTTCAACTCGGCCCGCACCTTGATCCGCAGAAACGGATCGAGCGCCGACAGTGGTTCGTCCAGCAACAGAACTCGCGGTTTCGTCACCAGCGCGCGGGCCAGAGCGACACGCTGTTGCTGGCCGCCGGAAAGCTGTGCGGGCAGGCGCTGGGCGAAGCTGGTCATATGGACCAGCTCAAGCATTTCGTCGGCGGCCTTGTGGCGGCTTGCCTTGTCCACGCCTTTCATGCGCAGTGAGAACGCCACGTTGTCGCGTACGGACAGATGCGGAAACAGGGCATAGGACTGGAACATCATCGCCGTGCCACGTTTCGCGGGGGGCAGGTGGGCAATGTCCAGCCCGTCGAGCACGATTGCACCCTCGGACACGCTTTCATGTCCGGCAATCATCCGCAAAGTCGTCGATTTGCCACAGCCCGACGGCCCGAGAAGACAGACGTAAGTGCCATTGCTAAACACGTAATTCACATCGTTCACGGCCACCGTTTCACCATAGCGTTTGGTCAGATGTACGAGTTCCAAATCTTGTCCAGAGCGCATGTCCGTCCGCCTTCTGTGCGTTTCGATGGCTCGACGCTGATCCGGTTTCCTGTGTGGCCGAAGATATTTTCACGCTCTTTCCGGTGTGGAACGCGAAATGCCTGTCGTTTGGGCGCGTCGTACATAAGAGTGCATTAATTATGCGCTATAATTGTATACAATATTGTGGACGATATTTTTCCGCCCATGGGCTTGAGAATCAGCGACCGGGGCGGAAAGTAGACCGATCAGAAGACGAAGGACGATCTCATGCTGGAGCCGGTTGAGCAGAAAGAAAGCGGAAGCGCACGGGTTGCGGAAAGTCTGGCCATGGCGATCCACGAACACCGGCTCTCTCCGGGCATGAAACTCAGCGAGGACGAGGTCGGCGAGATTTACGGTGTCAGCCGCACCGTGGTGCGCGCCGCTCTGCAACAGCTTGCCCATGACCATCTTGTCGAATTGAAGCGCAATCGTGGCGCTTTCGTTGCCCAGCCCTCCATCAAGGAGGCGCGAGAGGTGTTCGAGGCCCGCGCTTTGCTTGAACCCCGCACGGCGCGCTCCGCCGCCGAACGCGCGACGCCTGAAGACATCGAGATTTTGCAAAACCATATCGACGAGGAACACGCGGCGCTGGATGCCGGCGACACGGGCCGTGCGCTGCATCTCTCCGGCATGTTCCATGTCGAGATCGCCCGCATCGCCGATCAGACCACCATCGCAGACTTCATCGCGCAACTCGTCTCTCGCTCTTCCCTGATCATCGCGCTCTATTGGCAACGGCGCACGGCGCTCTGCGAAAGCCATGCCCATGACGCGTTGCTCAAGGCGCTTGCGCGTCACGATGGCGCGGCGGCGGAGGAACTGATGAAACATCACCTGCTCGATCTTCTGACCTCGCTCGACCTGCGCGATCAACCTTCGGTGCCGAAATCGCTCAAGGAGGCTTTGATTTGATCTTGCGCACAGCAAGCCCTGAAGAAGTTGTGACCCTGCTCGACTGGGCGGCGTCGGAGGGGTGGAATCCCGGGATCGAGGATGCAGAGCCCTTCGCTTATGCCGATCAGAACGGGTTTTTCGTTGCCGAAAAGAAAAGCGGTCTCGCTGCGGCCATTTCGGTGGTGAACCATTGTCCGGGTTTTGCTTTCCTCGGGCTTTACATCTGTCGGCCGAAATATCGCGGGCGGGGGATCGGGCTGAAACTCTGGCAACACGCGCTTGAGCACGCGGGGGACCGGACGATCGGTCTCGATGGTGTGGCGGAGCAACAGGCGAATTATGCGCGGTCGGGTTTTGTCAAAACCGGTTCTACCGCGCGGTTCGAAGGGGCTGTGAGGCCACAGCATCATGTGGACATCCGGCCTGTCACCAATGCCGATCTTGCCGATCTCGGCGGGCTCGATCTTTTGGCCAATGGGTTTCTGCGACCGCGCTTTCTCTCCGGGTGGCTGGGCGATACTGAAACCCGCCGCACCATGGTGCTTGACGGCCCCGAAGGTCCGCGGGGCTTTGCCACCGCGCGTCTCTGCCGCGAGGGTTGCAAGATCGGGCCGCTCGTCGCTCCCGATGGGGACAGTGCGCTGCGCCTGATTTCCGCCGCCTGCGCGGCATTGGGGCAAGGCGCGGCCATCCTCGATGTGCCGGAGGTGCAGACCGGGTTCCGCAACACCCTTGTCGCCGGAGGTTGGCAGATCACGTTCGAGACCGCCCGGATGTATCGCGGCGAACCGCCCGCGCCGGGGCATCCCGAAACGCTTTTCGGCGTCGCCACGCTGGAACTTGGATGATCCGTGGTACTCTGGCATAGTCCGCCCGAAGGGGAGGCGGACATGTTCGATCTGGTGATTTTCGATTGCGACGGGGTTCTGATCGACAGCGAGGTCATTTCCGCCCGCATGTTGATCGAAGAGCTGACGGGCTATGGCGTGGATATCGACACGGCCTATGTCGCGCAGCACTTTCTCGGGCGCAGCTATCCGACCGTGCTCAAGACGATCCGCGAAGACTTCAATGTCGCTTTGCCCGAAGGATTCGAAGCCGAATACCGCGCCCGTCTCATCGCGGGCTTCCGCTCCGGTCTCATACCGATCCCCGGTGTGCGCGAGGTCATCGAACGGCTCGCCGTGCCCTATGCGCTGGCCACAAGCTCAAGCCCGCCGCGTCTGTGCGAGTCGCTTGAGATCGCAGGACTCAGCGATCTTTTCGAGGGTCGGACGACCACCGCTTCCGAAGTGACGCGCGGCAAACCGTCCCCCGATCTCTTCCTCCATGTTGCTGAAAAATTCTCTGCCGATCCAAAGCGTTGTCTGGTGATCGAGGATTCGCTAGCGGGGGTTAAGGCGGGGCTCGCCGCCGGGATGAGCGTCTGGCGTTTTACCGGTGGAAGCCATTTGCAAGGGCTCGACCTCACCACGCCCGCCGAAGCGACTCCGCATCGCGTGTTTGCAAGTTTCGGAGAATTCTTCCATTCTGCTCCGCAGCTTCTGAACAAGGACCCCGAGCATGCAGCTTAAGCCGCAAGGCCTTTCCGACGAGAGCGAGGTTTCCCCGCGCGACATGGCGGCTCGGGCGGCGTGGTTGTCCTTTGTCGGCGGCCTGACGCAGGACCAGATCGCGCAACAGCTCGGCATTTCACGCCAGAGGGCGCAGCGTCTCGTCGCCCGCGCCTCGGCGGAGGGGCTGATCCGGGTGCGCATCGAGCATCCGATTGCCGCATGTCTCGAACTTGAGCGTGATCTGAAGGTGCGTTTTGGGCTGGAGCAAGTCCGGGTGTCTCCGGCGCTCGCTGCGGGCAGTGACCCGCTCATCGGGCTGGCGCCCTTCGTTGCCCCGGAATTGGAACGGATTTTCGAGAGCGAAACGCCGAAGGTCTTCGCTTTGGGCACCGGGCGCACGCTCAAGACCGTAGTCGAGCATCTGCGCACCGTGGAGGGCGCACATCATAAGCTGGTCTCTCTGATCGGAAATGTTGCCCCGGATGGTTCGGCCTCGTTTTACGAGGTGATCATGCGGTTCGCCGAAAAGACCCGCGCACGGCACTATCCGATGTCCGCTCCGGTCTCGGCGCGTGATGAAGCGGAGCTGACGCTCTATCAGTCATTACCGCATGTGAAGGCTTCGCGGGCCCTGGCGAAATCCGCCGATCTCGCCATTGTCGGCATCGGTCAGCTCGGCGATGACGCGCCGCTTTACGTCGATGGCTTTCTCACGGCCGAGGAACTCACCGATCTGCGCGCCGCCGGGGGCGTCGGGGAGATCTGCGGACATATCTTCGATCGTGACGGGTGTTACCTTGACCACCCGGTGAATCACCGCATGGTCGGGGTGCAGGTGCCCGAAGGGCACATGCCGGTCTATTGTGTCGGCGCGGGGGCGAGTAAGCTTCCGGCGTTGCGTGCGGCGCTGCACGGCGGGTTGCTTGCCGGGCTTTTCACCGATGAATGGACTGCCAGAGAATTGATTTCTCAGTAATATTCGCCGCTAAAATCGCTTTGGTGGAAAGCGGCTTGACAGATGCGCATCTATAGTTGAGCATTAATTCATGATATGGGCAATTGCTCAAATCTAATGGGAGGATATCATGAATACCACTTTCCGCGCCCTTATGGGGGCGTGCGCCTTTGCTGCGCTGGCCACAGCGGCCACGTCCGAAACCATCACCGTCGCCACCGTGAACAACGGCGATATGATCCGCATGCAGGGTCTGATGGAAGATTTCTACGCCAAACATCCCGACATTCAGGTCGAATGGGTCACGCTCGAAGAGAACGTGCTGCGCCAGCGTGTGACACAGGATGTCGCCACCAAGGGCGGGCAGTTCGACGTGATGACAATCGGCACTTACGAGGTTCCGATCTGGGGTGAACGCGGCTGGCTTGTCTCGCTTGACGATCTTCCGGCGGAGTATGACGTCGATGACATCCTGCCAGCGATCCGTGGCGGTTTGACCGTGGACGGACATCTCTATGCTGCGCCGTTCTATGGCGAAAGCTCCATGGTGATGTATCGCACCGATCTGATGGAGGCAGCGGGGCTTGAGATGCCCGATGCGCCGACATGGGATTTCATCAAGCAAGCCGCCGCGGCGATGACCGACAAGGACAACGAGGTCTACGGCATCTGTCTGCGTGGCAAGGCGGGTTGGGGCGAGAACATGGCCTTCCTGTCGGCCATGGCCAATTCCTATGGCGCGAAATGGTTCGACATGGACTGGAAGCCGCAGTTCGACTCTGAGGCCTGGGCCGCGACCCTCAACGACTATCTCGACCTGATGACCAATTACGGTCCTCCGGGTGCGTCCGGCAACGGGTTCAACGAAAACCTCGCGCTGTTCCAGACTGGCAAATGCGGTATGTGGATCGACGCCACCGTAGCGGCTTCCTTCGTGACCAATCCGAACGACAGCCAGGTCGCCGACAAGGTCGGTTTCGCGCTGGCCCCCGATAACGGGCTTGGCAAACGCGGCAACTGGCTCTGGGCCTGGAACCTCGGCATCCCTGCGGGGACCAAGAACGAAGCGGCGGCCAAGACCTTTGTCGAATGGGCTACGTCCAAGGACTACACCGCACTGGTCGCTTCGAAAGAGGGTTGGGCGAACGTGCCGCCGGGCACCCGCACCTCGCTCTATGAGAACCCCGAGTATCAGAAAGTGCCCTTTGCACAGATGACGCTCGAATCGATCAACGCCGCCGATCCGCAGAATCCGACCGTGGACGAGGTGCCCTATGTGGGTGTGCAATTCGTCGCCATCCCGGAATTCCAGGGCATTGGCACCGCCGTGGGCCAGCAATTCTCTGCTGCTCTTGCCGGTCAGGTGACTGCCGAACAGGCGCTCAAGAACGCCCAGATGCTCACCGAGCGTGAGATGATGAAGGCCGGTTACATCAAGTAAGCCTTCCTCCTCGCGGGCCGGTTCCCAGTTTCCGGCCCGCACCTTTCCTCACTCCGACGTTTCCGGGAGACCCGCCATGGCCACGAAACACGCCCGTGTCGCCGCGCGCTTCATGATCTCGCCTGCCGTGCTTTTGCTTTTGGGCTGGATGATCGTGCCGCTGTCGATGACGCTCTATTTCTCCTTCCTGCGCTACAATCTTCTGATGCCGGGGATGGAGGAGTTCACGGGGTTGACCAATTATCGGTTCTTCCTTACCGATCCTGCCTTTTTCGCGGCTCTCACCAATACGATCCTGCTGGTTGGCGGTGTACTTCTTGTGACCGTTGTGGGGGGCATTCTTCTCGCGCTTTTGCTGGATCAACCGTTTTTCGGCCAAGGCATCGTGCGTATTCTCGTCATCGCGCCGTTCTTTGTCATGCCGACCGTTTCTGCGCTGGTGTGGAAGAACATGTTCATGAACCCCGTGAACGGTCTCTTTGCCCATGCGGCCAAGGCGCTTGGGCTTCAACCTTTCGATTTTCTGTCTGCCGCGCCGCTCACCTCGATCATCGGCATCGTCAGTTGGCAATGGCTGCCCTTTGCGACGCTGATCCTGCTGACCGCCTTGCAGTCCCTCGATCAGGAGCAGTTGGAAGCCGCCGAAATGGATGGTGCGCCCTGGATTAAACGCTTCTGGTTCATCATGTTGCCGCATCTGGCGCGTGCGATCACGGTTGTAATCCTGATCCAGACGATTTTCCTTCTGTCGGTCTTCGCCGAGATCCTCGTGACCACCAACGGCGGTCCGGGCACGGCCTCCACCAACCTCACCTACCTCATCTACATGCAGTCGCTTCTGCAATTCGATGTGGGCGGTGGTTCCGCCGGTGGCGTGGTCGCCATCATCCTCGCCAATATCGTCGCGATCTTCCTGATGCGGATGATCGGCAAGAACCTCGACGCGTAAGGAGGCGATCATGGCACGTTCCGTTTCGACCCAACGCAAACTCGTCACCACCGTCTTCGCATGGGCCATCGGCATCGCGATCTTCTTCCCGATCCTCTGGACCATCCTCACCTCGTTCAAGACCGAGGCCGCCGCCATCGCCGATCCACCTGTGTGGTTCAATTTCCACTGGACGCTGGAAAATTACGCGACGGTGCAGGAGCGTTCGAACTACTTCCGGCATTTCATGAATTCCGTGATCATCTCCGGCGGCTCCACGCTTCTGGGCCTGATCATCGCCGTGCCCGCCGCTTGGGCCATGGCCTTTGTCCCCGCTAGGCGCACGAAAGACGTGCTGATGTGGATGCTCTCGACCAAGATGCTGCCGCCTGTCGGCGTTCTGGTTCCGATCTACCTGTTGTTCCGGGACCTCGGGCTTCTCGACACCCGTATCGGTCTGGTGATCGTGCTGACACTGATCAACCTGCCGATCATCGTCTGGATGCTCTACACCTATTTCAAGGAAATCCCCGGCGAAATCCTTGAAGCCGCACGGATGGACGGGGCCACCCTGCGTTCGGAAATCATCCATGTGCTGACTCCCATGGCGATCCCCGGCATGGCCTCTACGGTGCTTTTGAACATCATCCTCGCGTGGAACGAGGCCTTCTGGACCCTCAATCTGACCGCTGCGAAAGCCGCACCGCTCACGGCCTTTATCGCCAGCTATTCGAGCCCCGAAGGCCTGTTTTACGCAAAGCTCTCCGCCGCCTCCACCATGGCCATCGCGCCGATCCTGATCATGGGCTGGTTCAGCCAGAAACAACTCGTCCGGGGCCTGACCTTCGGCGCTGTGAAATAAGAAGAGGACCTTCGACATGGGACGCATTACGCTTGATAAAGTGCGCAAGACATTCGGCGATGTCGAGGTCATTCCGCCGCTGGACCTGACCATCGAGGACGGTGAATTCGTGGTCTTCGTCGGCCCCTCGGGTTGTGGGAAATCCACGCTTCTGCGGCTGATTGCCGGGCTTGAGGATGTCACCTCCGGCCAGATCCGTATCGACCGCCAGGACGCCACCGATCTGCCCCCCGCCAAGCGTGGTTTGGCGATGGTGTTTCAGAGCTACGCGCTCTATCCCCACATGTCCGTGCGCAAGAACATCGCTTTTCCGATGAAAATGGCGGGTCTGCCGCAGGACGAACAAGACCGGCGGATCGAGGCGGCAGCCAAGGCGCTCAATCTCACCGATTACCTCGACCGTAAACCCGGACAACTGTCGGGCGGTCAGCGCCAGCGTGTCGCCATCGGGCGGGCCATCGTGCGCGAACCGGCGGCGTTTCTGTTCGATGAACCGCTCTCGAACCTTGATGCCGCGCTGCGCGTCGGCATGCGGCTGGAAATTTCCGAGCTGCACAAACGTCTCGCCACAACGATGATCTATGTGACCCACGATCAGGTGGAGGCCATGACCATGGCCGACAAGATCGTCGTGCTGCGCGCGGGTCATATCGAACAGGTCGGCTCCCCGCTCGAACTTTACAACCGTCCCCGCAATGTCTTCGTCGCGGGTTTCATCGGGTCGCCGAAAATGAACCTGATCTCCGGGGCAGAAGCCGAAAAACACGGCGCTGTAACCATCGGGATTCGCCCCGAACATCTGGGAATTTCGACCGAAAGTGGGTTGTGGAAGGGTGTCATTGGGGTCTCTGAGCACCTCGGGTCCGACACGTTTTTCCATGTAACGGTCGAAGGACTGGGCGAGCCCCTGACCGTGCGCGCTTCCGGTGAAGTGTCTTTGAAATACGGCGACATCGTCTGGCTCACGCCGAACGAGGTCAATCTGCATCGGTTCAATGCCGAAGGGTTGCGGATCGCATGATGCGGCTTGCGGGGAAAAATGCCCTGATCACGGGGGCTGCGCGCGGCATAGGTCTGGCTTTTGCCCAGACCTATGCCGCAGAGGGCGCGCGTGTGGCGATTGCCGACATTGATATCGTACGGGCGCGCGAGGCAGCCACCGGGATCAACAGCGCAGCCATCGCCGTTGAACTCGATGTGGCCGATCCCGCCAGCATCGCGCGCGCGGTAGACGAGACGGTCGAACGCCTCGGTGGCATCGACATCCTGATCAACAACGCCGCGATCTTCACCGCTGCGCCGATTGCCGAGATCACCCGCGCCGATTACGACCGCGCTTTCGCGATCAACGTCTCCGGGACGCTTTTCATGATGCAAGAAGTGGCGAAACATATGATCGCGCGCGGCCAGGGTGGCAAAATCATCAACATGGCGTCCCAGGCCGGGCGGCGTGGCGAGCCTTTGGTGGCGGTCTATTGTGCGACCAAGGCGGCAGTCATCAGCTTGACGCAATCGGCAGGGCTGAACCTCATCAAGCACGGCATCAACGTCAACGCCATCGCTCCCGGCGTGGTCGATGGTGAGCATTGGGACGGGGTCGACGCCTTTTTCGCGAAATATGAGGGCAAACCCCTGGGGCAGAAGAAAAAAGAGGTCGGCGAGGCCGTGCCTTTCGGCCGGATGGGCCGGGCGGAGGACCTGACCGGCATGGCCGTGTTTCTTGCCACGGCCGAGGCCGATTACATCGTTGCCCAGACGTATAACGTCGATGGCGGCCAATGGATGAATTAAGCGGATGAGTTGGGGGAGACCAAACATGAAATTATCCAACAACACCCTCAAGGACCTGCCTGAAACGATCAAGCGCCCGGACTATGACCGGAGCAAACTCACACCCGGCATCGTCCATATCGGTCTCGGCAACTTTCACCGCGCGCATCAGTCGTGGTATCTGCACCGGCTGATGCAAAAGGGGCTGGCTCACGACTGGGCCATCGTCGGCGCGGGGGTGCGACCCTATGACGAGGAGATGCGTCAGAAAATGGCGGCGCAGGATTACCTGACGACGCTGATCGAGTTGGACCCTGCCGGATCGTCGGCGGAGGTGGTTGGTGCGATGATCGACTATGTGCCGGTCGAGGAGGGCAATGGCGCGTTGATCGAACGCATGGCGCAGCCCGAGATTCGGATCGTTGCCCTGACCGTGACCGAGGGCGGCTATTTCATCGACCCGGCCACCAAGGGTTTCGATGCCACGCATCCAGATATTGTCCACGATGCCGCAAACCCGTGGCGTCCTCGCACGGCTTTCGGCGCGATGGTGGCGGCGCTCAAACTGCGGCGCGATCGCGGGGTCGGGCCCTTCACCGGACAGTCATGTGACAATCTTCAGGGCAACGGAGCCGTGCTGCGTCAGACCGTCGTGTCGCTTGCCCGTTTGTCCGACCCGGAGCTGGCCGAGTGGATCGACACGAATTGCACCTTCCCCAACGCCATGGTCGATTGCATCGTGCCCGCCACCGGGCCGAAGGAGTTGGAGCTGGCACAAGAGTTCGGCATCGAGGACGCCGTGCCCGTCACGCATGAGAATTTCCGGCAATGGGTGATCGAAGATGATTTCTGTGCCGGGCGCCCGGATTGGGACAAAGCTGGTGCAACATTTTCCGACGATGTGCATCGCTATGAGACGATGAAAATCCGCATCCTGAACGGCGGCCATCAGGTGATTTCCAACCCCGGCGATCTTTTGTCGGTCGAGACGATTTCCGGCTGTATGGAACACCCGCTGATCGCCGCGCTGTTCGAGAAGGTCGAGCGCGAGGAGATCATGCCCCATGTCGCTCCTGTGCCCGAATTCACGCCGCAGACCTATGTCGCGCTGATCAAGAAGCGCTTTTCCAACCCGAAGATCGTCGACACCACGCGTCGCGTCGCCTTTGACGGCTCCTCGCGCCATCCCGGTTTTCTCGTGCCCTCGATCCGGGCTTGCCTGGATCGCGGCATGGCGGTGGAGGGGCTGGCCTTGGTCGAGGCGCTCTGGGCGCGTTATTGTCTCGGCACGCGTGAAGACGGCAGCGTCATCGCGCCGAACGATCCGTTCTGGACCGATCTCACGACGCTCGCCGCCGAGGCGCGCGAAGTGCCGGAACGCTGGCTGACGATGCGGCACATCTATGGCGATCTCGGTGACGATGCGCGCTTTGCCACGCCGTTCACGCGCTGGCTCGGGGTGATCCACGCCGAGGGTGTGGAGGCCGCGTTGCGCGCTTATCTCGCCTGATTATCTGAGCTGAGAGCGGATCAGCCGGACGAGGTTCGCGAGCACAAAGATCAGCGCGGCCACGGTCACAATGGTCGGCCCGGTCGGTGTGTCGAAGGTGAACGCGCCCTGAATGCCTCCCAGCACGGCCATCACACCGATCAGCGTGGCGATCACTGCCATGCGTTCCGGTGTGCGCGAAAAGGGGCGCGCGCTGGCCGCCGGGATCAGGAGCATCGCGGCGATCAGAAGCGTGCCGACCACCTTGATCGCCACGGCAACCACCATCGCCAGTGCAAGCGACAGGATCAACTGTTCACGTCGGGGCGAGAGACCCGAGGCCATGGCGAGATCGGGGTTGAGCGTGGTGGTCAAAAGCGCCGACCAGCGCCAGTAGAGCAGCACGGAGACAAGCACGGCCCCGCCCCAGATCACCGCCAGATCGCTGCGCCCGACGGCCAGAATGTCCCCAAAGAGATAGGCGTTGAGATCGACGCGCACATTCGGGACGAAGCTTACGGCGACAAGGCCGAAGGCCAGCGCGCTATGCGCCATCACGCCGAGCATCGTGTCCATCGCAAAGCCGCGCCCCGACAGCGTTGAAACGGTCAGCGCCATCAGGAGGGCGATGGCGAGGACACCCGCGAAGATCGAAGCGTTGAAGGCGAGTGCCAGAGCGACACCAAGAAGGGCGGCGTGGGCAGTTGCATCGCCGAAATAGGCCATCCGGCGCCAGACCACGAAACAGCCCAAAGGGGCGGCTGCCAGCACAAGGCCGATCCCGGCCAGAATGGCGCGGACGAGGAAATCGTCGAGAAGGCTCATGCGGACTTCGCCTTTTCCTGTGGATGGTCATGCCCGTGATTGTGCGAGTGATCATATGTATGATCGTGATCGCAATGGTCATGGCTGTGGTCATGCCGATAGAGCGCCAGCGCCCCATGAGTGCCGGTGCCAAAGAGCGCCCGGTATTCCGGTGCGGAGGCGACATGTTCCGGTGCGCCGTGGCAACAGACATGGCCATTGAGACAGATCACCCGATCCGAGGTGGACATCACCACATGAAGCTCATGGCTGACCATCAGCACCGCAACACCCTTGTCCTGACGCAGGGTTTCGATCTGGCTGTAGAAATCGGCGGAGCCGGATTGATCCAGACCCTGTGTGGCTTCGTCGAGGATCAGAAGATCGGGATTGGACAACAAAGCGCGGGCCAGAAGCACGCGCTGGAACTGTCCGCCCGAGAGATCGGTCATTTGGCGCATGCAAAGATGCCCGACCCCCGCATCAGCGAGTGCGGCATGGGCGGCATCGTTGCTCACCCGCTTCGGCAGCGACAGGAACCGCCGCACAGTGAGCGGCAGGGTCGGGTCGATATGCAGTTTTTGCGGCACATAACCGATGCGCAATCCCTTTTGCCGCGTCACCGTACCGCTCTCCGGCTGCAAGGCCCCGATCACCACTTTCATCAGCGTCGATTTACCGGACCCGTTCGGCCCGACGATGGTGACGATTTCTCCGGGCTCGACCGTCATCGAAACCTGGTCGAGCACCAGACGCCCGCCGAGATGCAGGGTCACGTTGTCGATGTTAATGAGGCTCATTTTTCGCTCGCCAGACAGTTGGGACAGGTGCCCTCGGCCTCCAGAACCGCGCGGGAGATGCGAAAACCCGTGGTCTCCGCAATGTTCGCGAGCAGGCTGTGCGAGGGATCGGTTTCCGCTTCCGCCACCGCCTGACAGGAGGTGCAGATCAGGAAGGCGGGTGTGTGCAACTCGCCGGGATGGGCGCAGGCGATGAAGGCGTTGAGTTTCTCGATCTTGTGGACGAATCCGTGTTTGGTGAGGAAATCGAGCGCGCGATAGGCCACCGGCGGCTGGCTTCCGAACCCGTCCTCGGAGAGGCGGGCGAGGACATCATAGGCCCCGAGCGCGCGATGTTCTTCGAGCAGAATCTCCAGTGTGCGCTTGCGCACCGGCGTCAGTTGTAGCCCCGCCTCGCGACAGGAGCGATCGGCCGCTTCGACGGCGTCCGCGACGCAATGGCTGTGGTCGTGGTGCTGAAATCCGATCGGGTTCGGGTCCATGACAGTGCTCCGTAATAACGAGTCGCGCCGGAGGTCGGCTTTGTGACAGGAACCCTTGATATGTTATCACCTCTCCTATATCAAGGCTGAGACGTAATAACATAACATCAATCAGAGGCCAGAATGACCCTTCGTTCCTCCCTTCTCTCTGTGACGCTTCTTGCCGGAGCGCAATTCGCATACGCACACACCGCCTTTGCCGAGGTGCCCAATGTCGTCACCGACATGGCGCCGATCGATTCTCTCGTGGTTCAGGTCATGGGGGATCTCGGGACACCGAAAACCCTGATGCCGCAAGGTGCCTCGCCGCATGGCTATTCCCTGCGCCCGTCCGAGGCCAAGGCATTGCAGGCTGCCGATATCGTCTTCTGGACCGGTCCGCGTGTCGAACCCTGGCTTGACGAGATGATCGACGAAGTGGCGACCGAAGCCCATTCCGTGCCGCTGTCGCTCGCCGAAGGCGCGATCATCCTGCCGCTGCGCGAAGGCGCGACTTTCGAGCGTCACGTCCATGGCGACGATGAGCATGATCACGATCATGACGAGGCCGGTCACGACGACCACGACGATCATGATCATGCCGAAGAGGCGCATGACGATCACGACCACGATGAGCATGAACACGAAGAGGCTCATGATCACGACCATGGTGATGAGCATGGCGACCTCTCCCACACCGACGGTCATGCTTGGCTCGACCCGATGAATGCCCGCGTCTGGCTCGGCGTCATCGCCGAGGAACTGTCGGAGCATGACCCGGAGAATGCCGCGACCTATGCCGCCAACGCCGCTGCCGGTCAGGCCGCGCTCGACGAACAGATTGCACGCGTGCAGGCTGAATTGGCCCCGATCTCCGACCTGCGCTTCATCGTCTTCCATGATGCGTTCCAGTATTTCGAAAACCGCTTCGGTCTTCAGGCCGCAGGCTCGATCTCCCTGTCGGATGCCACCGCGCCGAGCCCGGCCCGCGTGAAGGAAATCCAGGACAAGATTAAATCCGAAGGTGTTACCTGCGTCTTCTCCGAGCCGCAGTTCAACGCCGGTCTCGTGGCCACCGTGCTCGACGGCACCGAGGCCAAGACGACCGTGATCGACCCGCTGGGCGTGTCCCTGACGCCGGGTGCCGGGTTCTATTCGGATCTGATTGACGCGGCGGCAGAGGCTTTCAAAACCTGCGCGAGCGAATAATCCGCTTGTCGGACATGGTCCGACAAAACAGGGTTCAATAAAAAAAGGGCGCGGGGCGAGGCCTCGCGCCCTTGTTTGTGCCGGGGGGGCACTTTACATCCCAAGGCATGAGCCTCAGCATCCCCTTCCTCGCCTCGCCGCCGAAGGTCAATGTCATCCGCCTGAACGGCGCGATCATGACCCGTCAGGGCGGTTTGAATGACCAAAGCCTCGCGCCCGCGATCGAGCGTGCCTTTCGCAAGGGCAAGCCTGCGGCGGTGGCGCTGTCGATCAATTCTCCGGGCGGTTCTCCGGTGCAATCCTCGCTGATCGCCGCGCGGATCACGCGTCTGGCGCAGGAGAAAGAGCTTCCGGTCTATGCCTTTGTCGAGGATGTCGCGGCCTCTGGTGGATATTGGCTCGCCTGTGCCGCCGACAAGATTTTAGTCGACCCGAGTTCCGTCGTCGGGTCCATCGGCGTGATTTCCGCGAGCTTTGGGTTCGATCAGTTCATCGGCAAGCATGGCATCGAACGCCGGGTCTATACCTCCGGCAAATCGAAGAGCCAGCTCGATCCCTTCCGCCCGGAAAACCCCGAAGATGTCGCCCGTCTCAAGGGGCTTCAGGAAGAGATCCATCAGGCCTTTATCGCTCATGTCACCGCTTCCCGCGCCGAGCGGCTGTCAAAAGAGGTTGAGCTGTTCGACGGTTCCTTCTGGACCGGGGCGAAGGGGGTCGGACTTGGGTTGGCGGACGGCATCGGTCATCTGGTGCCGAAGATGAAAGAGATTTACGGCGACAAGGTGAAGCTTTCGGTCTTTGGCGCGAAACGCCCGCTTCTGCGCCGCTTTGGCACGGAACTTGCCGCCGGTCTCACCGCGCAGGTCGAGGAACAGGCGCTCTGGGCGCGGTTCGGGCTCTGATCGCATGATATTCAAGATCATCAGCGTTTTCCTGGTCTTCATGATGGTGCTCGCCATGTTCGGACGATTGCGCTTTCCGGGGCAGAAAAAGCTGAACGACATGAAATGCCCGAAATGCGGGCGCTACAGAATAGGCAAAGGCCCGTGCGCCTGTGAAAAGGACAGATCCTGATGGATTTCATTTATGCGGTTGCCGGTCTGATCATCCTGCTTATCGCGGGCGATATGTTGGTGCGGGGCGCGGTGAACCTGTCGCTACGGCTCGGCATTCCCGCACTGATTGTCTCGCTCACCGTCGTGGCCTTCGGCACCTCCGCGCCGGAGCTTCTTGTGTCCGTGTCCGCGATTTTCGACGGTGTTCCGGGACTGGCGCTCGGCAACGTCATCGGTTCGAACACCGCCAACGTCTTGTTGGTACTGGGGGTGCCCGCCCTTATCTCGACCCTGCATGTGATCGACAATTCCACCCGCGCCTCCTATCTCCAGATGATCGGCGCGACGGTGCTGTTCATTCTTTTGGCTCTACGCGGCACTTTCGACTGGATTGCCGGGCTGGTGCTTCTGGCGGCGCTTTTCGGGATGATCGGTCATGCAATCTACGAGGCCCGCTGTCACCGGGCTGCGCAGCGTGAGGTCGAAGCCGAAGAGGTTGAGGGCGCCGATCCCGATATGCCTTGGTTCAAGATCATCGGCTTTCTGCTGGTCGGTCTCATTGGCTTGCCGTTCGGGGCGGATATTCTGGTCGATGCATCGACCAATATCGCTCGTGATTTCAATGTGTCCGATGAGGTGATTGGTCTGACTCTCGTGGCGCTCGGCACCTCCCTGCCGGAGCTTGCGACCACGGTGATGGCAGCGCTGAGGAAACAGGCCGATGTGGCCTTTGGCAACGTCATCGGCTCCAACATGTTCAACCTTCTTGGCATCATCGGCGTGTCGAGCCTCGTCGGCCAGCTTCCGGTCGACAAAGACCTGATGGATTTCGACATCTGGGTGATGCTAGGGGTTTCCGTGCTGCTCGGTGTCTTTGTGCTTAAGCGCATCGACATCACCCGGCTTTGGGGTGTGGCGCTTTCTGCCCTATATATCGTCTACATCGTTGCGGTTCTGGGCTGAGGAAAATCGTATGACACTGCGCAAGGCGCTTGTGACCGGGGCAGGGCAACGGCTTGGCCGTGCCATGGCACTGTTTCTCGGGGAGATGGGATTTGACGTCGCGGTGCATTGTCATCGCTCGGATGCAGAGGCCGCCGAGGTGGTCGAGGCTCTGCGGGCCATGGGGCGCAAGGCTTCTGTGTTGAAAGCCGATCTGCTCGACGAGGCGCAGGTGGAGACTTTGATTCCGCGCGCCGTCGAGGCGCTGGGTGGTCCTTTGACGCTTCTGGTCAACAACGCTTCGCTTTTCGAAGACGATACACTCGCAACGGCAACCCGGCAAAGCTGGGACCGGCATTTCGAAAGCAACCTGCGGGCACCTTTCGTCTTGTTACAACAGTTCGCGGCACAGGCCCCCGATCCGGTGATGGAGGATGACGGACGACCGCGGGCGCAGGCTCTGGTGGTCAACATGATCGACCAGCGCGTGCGCAAGCTCACGCCGCAGTTCATGTCCTACACGTTGGCGAAATCCGCGCTCTGGACCCTGACGCAAACGGCGGCCCAGGCTTTGGCCCCTCGGGTGCGCATCAACGGCATCGGTCCCGGCCCGACTTTGCAGGGCGCGCGCCAGTCCGAAAATGACTTTGTGGAGCAGCGGCGATCCACCCTTCTGGAACGTGGCGGTGACCCTTCCGATGTCACCGCAGCGCTCGCCTATCTGATCACGGCCCCTGCAGTGACGGGGCAGTTGATCTGCCCGGACGGCGGTCAACATCTGGCATGGCAGACACCGGATGTGCAGGGCAAAGAGTAGGTTCCGTTAACCTTTGGCCGTAAAAGTTTTGCACGGCTCTCGGATTTGTTTCATTTTCGTTACTAAAATGTAAATCATTTCAATGACTTGCGGCGATGTTCAGAAAATACCCTTTGAAATCAAAAGTTTAGAAATAAGATCATTTTTTGTGCAAATGGGCAAAAAGGCGTGAATCTAAGGAGAAATGCGAGTTCACGAAAACTTATATGCAGGGTTATCCACAGAAATGGTGGATGAGTTTGCTCTTGCCCTCAGGGCGATAAGATTGCAGCCAGAGGGGGAATCAGAGGCAGGCAGATGAACGACGTGACAGGCACCGAAAACACAGATCTGACGCCGGAGATGTCCCATAAGGACGTGCCGCGCGGTCATGCCGTGATTGCGGCCTATCTCAAGCAGCTCGACGGCTCGCCGGGGGTCTATCGCATGCTCGATCCCGAGCATAATGTGCTCTATGTCGGCAAGGCGAAGAACCTGCGCAATCGCGTGTCGAATTATGCGCGACCCTCAGGTCATTCCGTGCGCATTGCGCGAATGATTTCTGAGACCTCGCAGATGATGTTCCTGACGACCCGGACGGAGACCGAGGCGCTTCTGCTGGAGCAGAACCTGATCAAACAGCTCAAGCCGCGCTACAACGTGCTGTTGCGCGACGACAAGAGCTTTCCGAACATCATGCTCACCAAGGACACGGATTTCCCGCAACTGTCCAAGCATCGCGGTGCACGCAAGCGCAAGGCCTCCTATTTCGGCCCTTTCGCCTCAGCGGCCTCCGTGAACCGGACCCTCAATCAGTTGCAGAAAGTCTTTCTGCTCCGCACCTGTTCCGACGCGGATTTCGAGAGTCGTACCCGCCCATGTCTGCAATATCAGATCAAACGCTGCACCGCGCCCTGTGTCGGCAAGATATCGAAAGAGGATTACGCCGAGCTTGTGAGTGAGGCCGAGCGTTTCCTTCAAGGCCGTCACTCGGGCCTTCAGGAGAAGCTTGCTCATGAGATGCAGGAAGCCTCCGATGCGATGGAGTTCGAACGCGCCGCCGCCTTCCGTGACCGCATCCGGGCGCTGACCCAGGTTCAGACCGCGCAGGGCATCAACCCGCGTACTGTGGGCGAGGGCGATGTGATCGGGCTGCATATGGAGGGGGGGCAGGCCTGTGTGCAGGTCTTTTTCATTCGCGCGCATCAGAACTGGGGCAACAAGGATTTCTACCCGAAAACCAACGGGGCGGAGGCAGAGGAAGTGCTTGCCGGGTTCATCGGACAATTCTACGAGAAACGCGACCCGCCGCGTCAACTCATCCTGTCGCATGACATCGAAGAGCGCGAGTTGATGGAAGCCGCGCTGTCCGAGAAGGCGGGAAGGAAAATCGAAATCCTCGTCCCGCAGCGAGGCGAGAAACAGGAGCTTGTGGCTTCTGCGCTGCGCAATGCGCGCGAGAGCCTTGGGCGTAAAATGTCCGAGGGTGCTGCGCAGGAGAAACTGCTCGAAGGGCTAAAGGAGGCCTTCGACCTGCCGCGCGTGCCAGAGCGTATCGAGGTTTACGACAACTCCCACATTCAGGGCGCCCACGCTGTCGGTGCGATGATCGTCGCAGGGCCGGAAGGGTTCATGAAGAATCAGTATCGCAAATACGACATTCGCGGCGACGATCTCACGCCGGGCGACGATTTTGGCATGATGAAAGAGGTGCTGACCCGCCGTTTCAAACGCCTTCTGAAAGACGACCCGGATCGCACCAAAGGTCTCTGGCCCGATCTACTGTTGATCGACGGCGGTGCGGGACAGGTCTCTGCGGTTCATGAGATCATGATAGAACAGGGCGTCACTGACATTCCGATGATCGGTGTCGCCAAGGGCATCGACCGCGATCAGGGCAAGGAGGAATTCCACCGCATCGGCCATCGTGTCATGGCGCTTCGGCGCAACGATCCGGTCTTGTATTTCATCCAGCGTCTACGCGACGAGGCGCACCGCTTTGCCATCGGCACCCATCGCGCCAAGCGATCGAAGGCTATGGGGCTGACAAAACTCGACGATATTCCCGGCATCGGGGCCACCCGCAAACGCGCGCTTCTGGCGCATTTCGGTTCCGCCAAGGCGGTTGAGGGCGCGAACCTTGCCGATCTCAAGGCGGTGGAGGGAATTTCGGAGAAAGTGGCCCAGACCGTCTACGACTTCTTCCATGAGCACGGGTGAGGGAGTAAGGAGAGAGCATCATGACCTGGAACCTGCCCAATATCCTCACCGTCTTCCGGCTGCTCTGCGCGCCGGGGGTGGCGCTCGTTTTCCTGATCCTGCCACGTCCCTTTGCCGACTGGGTCGCGTTGATCCTGTTTGTGGGAGCTTCGCTGACCGATTTCATTGACGGCTATCTGGCGCGCAAATGGGATCAGATGTCGAAATTCGGCGCGATGCTCGATCCGATTGCGGACAAGGCCATGGTGGTCACAGCGATTGCCGTCCTGACCATGCTGCACGGGGTGAATCCGTTGATCGTGATCCCCGCCGCCTTCATCCTTCTGCGCGAAACCTTCGTGTCGGGTCTGCGTGAATTTCTTGGCGATACCGCCGGAACATTGAAGGTCACCAAGCTCGCCAAGTGGAAAACCACGTTTCAGATGGTGTCCATCGCCGTGCTCTTCGCCTATGGCGCAACCTCTGCCACGCCGCTGTTTGCCCTCGGCCTTCTGATCTTCTGGATCGCGGGACTCCTGACTGTGATCACCGGTTGGGATTATCTGACCAAGGCGATGCCATATCTGAGGGATCACCATGAAGATTGAAGTGCTCTATTTTGCTTGGGTGCGCGAACGCAT
The DNA here is from genome assembly GCF_003050785.1 of Celeribacter persicus. Taxonomy (GTDB): domain Bacteria; phylum Pseudomonadota; class Alphaproteobacteria; order Rhodobacterales; family Rhodobacteraceae; genus Celeribacter; species Celeribacter persicus. The sequence continues at coordinate 206,956 of NZ_QAOH01000005.1, read as the reverse complement.
CGGGGAACCGCGTGAGACCGTCGAGACGGAGGCGGCAACCGTGCTGGAACTGGTCAAAGAATTGAAAGCGCGCGAGGAGCGGTATGATTTGGCCTTTTCCGATCTCAAATCCCTGCGCGTGGCTTTGGATCAGGAGTTGTCCGAATTCGATGCGCCGCTGGCAGGCGTGTGCGAGGTGGCGTTTTTCCCTCCCATGACGGGGGGGTAAGATGCGCATCACCGTCCAGTCCGACGATTTCGATCTTGCCGAGGCTCTGCGCGAATTCGGGAAAGCCCCGAACACCGGCGCGACGGTCTCTTTCACAGGTCTGGTGCGTGACGATACCTGCACGCTGGAGTATATGGAGATCGAGCATTACCCCGGTATGTGCGAGGCTGCGATTGCGAAAATCGCAGAGGAGGCCGTTCAACGCTGGTCTCTGACCGATTGCCTCGTGATCCACCGCTACGGCCAGCTCCGCCCCGGCGATCAGATCATGATGGTCGCCACCGCCGCCCGCCATCGTGCAGAGGCGTTCGAAGCCGCCGAATTTTTCATGGATTACCTGAAATCCCGTGCGCCTTTCTGGAAAAAGGAAGTGACGCGTGATGGGGCCGATTGGGTCGCCGCGAAAGATGCGGACGAGGATGCGTTGAAGCGCTGGTGAATAAGCTCAGCCTCGGTAGCGTAACGCCTCCACGAACCGGGTAAAGGCCGGGGAGGCCAGTCTGCGGTTCGGATAATAGAGGTGATAGCCCTGAATCGGCGGACACCAGTCGCTCAATGCCACCTGTAATCGGCCTTGAGCGATATAAGGTTGCGCCAGGTCTTCTGGTACAAAGGCCAGCCCATGCCCGTCCAATGCCGCATGTAACACCGACAGGATGCTGTCATAGGTCAGTTGGCCGCCGACCCTGACGATTGTTTCACGCCCGTCCTTTTCGAATTCCCAGGCATAGAGCCCCCCTGCTGAGGTCAGGCGCAGATTAATGCATTGATGTCGGGTCAGATCGCTTGGGTGCTCCAGAGACGGTCGACCGGTAAAATAGTCCGGTATCCCGACCACGAGAAACCGCCAATCCGGCCCGATCCGCACGGCAATCATGTCCTTGCTGATCGACTCGCCAAGGCGCACACCCGCGTCGAAATGTTCACCGACGATATCGACCAGTCCGTTGTCGATCGACACTTCGACATTGATGTCCGGGTATTCGGGCAGGAAACTGGCGAGCGTCGGGCGCAGGAGTGTCTCCGCAGCATGTTCTCCGGAACTGATCCGCACCGTGCCCGACGGTTTGTCCCGTAACTCGCTCAGGGCGTCGAGTTCCGCGTGGATCTGTTCGAAATGCGGGGCAATGGTATTGAAAAGGCGCTCGCCGGCCTCCGTTGTGGCAACGCTGCGAGTCGTGCGTGCCAGAAGGCGCAGGCCAAGCCGTTCTTCCAGGGATCGGATCGTATGGCTCAGAGCGGAAGACGACACACCGAGCCGTGCCGCGGCCTTGGTAAAGCTGCGTGCTTCGGCAACCGCAAGAAATGCCCGCAAGTCTCCTAATTCGTCGCGCGCCATTGCTGAGTAAAACTCATTAGTTCATCCCGATTATGATCTCTAATCGAATAGCGAGTCCAGCCTTAGATATCCATCGACAACGAAAAGACTGGAAGGATGCAGCATGGAAATCATCCACGCAAAAGACCTGCCGAAAATGATGGGGCCAAATGACTGGTTCACCGGATCGGTCGAGGTCGAGATGTTGTTCAATGGGTTCGACAAAGATCGGGTTCAGGGCGCAAGTGTCACCTTTCAGCCCGGCGCACGCACCGCATGGCATACGCACCCGCTCGGACAAATCCTCATTGTGACGGATGGTGTCGGTCGTGTTCTGCGGTTCGGCGGTCCGATCGAGACCATCCGCACCGGAGATGTCGTCTGGTTCGCGCCCGGTGAGAAGCACTGGCATGGCGCGACCCCGGACAGTGCGATGACCCACATCGCAATTCAAGAAGTCGGGAATGGTCGAGTCGTCGAGTGGATGGAGCATGTCTCCGACGCAGAATATGGCGCCTGATCGCGCACAAGATACTCAAAGAGGATACAAACATGATCAAGGATAAAGTTGTCATCATCACCGGCGCTTCGTCCGGTATCGGCGAGGCCACAGCCAAGGAAATCGCTGCAAAAGGTGCAAAGGTCGTGCTCGGTGCGCGCCGCGAAGACAAACTCAGGCAAATCGCCAATGACATAAAGGCGGCGGGCGGCGAGGCCGTTTATCAAGCGCTCGATGTGACGAAGCCGGAGGAGAATGCCGCGATCGTGGCCTTCGCCAAGCAAAATTTCGGGCGTGTCGATGCGATCTTTCTGAACGCGGGGATCATGCCGGTCAGCAACGTCTCGGCATTGAAAACCGATGAATGGAGGCAGATGGTCGATGTGAATATCAATGGAGTTCTGAACGGTGTCGCTGCCGTGATGCCGGACTTTCTTGCGCAGAAATCCGGGCATATCCTCGCGGTGTCCTCTGTGGCCGGGCTCAAGGCCTATCCCGGAACCGCGATCTATGGTGGCACGAAATGGTTCGTGCGCGACTTCATGGAGGTTCTGCGGATGGAGGCCGCGATGGAGAGGACCAATATCCGGACCGCGACGCTTTATCCGGCTGCGATCAACACCGAATTGTTGGACACGATCACGGATCAACAGGCGGCGGATGGGATGCAGGGTGTGTATGACGCCTTTGGCATCTCGCCGGACCGTGTCGCGAAGGTGGTGAGTTTTGCGCTTGATCTGCCGGAGGACACGACTGTCAACGAATTCACGGTCGGCCCCGCCAATCAGCCTTGGTGAGCGGTGGTTCGCCCTTCCAGCCGTGACGCATTCTCGGCAGCAAAAAACGCGGGTCTCAGCCCGCGTTCATCCGTTCGATATAGGCCCGGAGTTCCTCGGCTTCCTGGCGCGCTTCGCGCAGCCCGTCCATCGCGGCACGCAGTTCCGCTTCGGTCTGGTTGCTCTGCGTTGTCATCTCCGCTTCGCGGTGCTGGTAATAGGCGATGGCCTGATCGCGCTCTTCCTCGGCTTCGTGCAATTGCTGCGCCATGGTATCGAGATCGTTCATCTCCCCCTGACCGACCCGCACGAACCGATGCACCAGCCAATGCGCGAACCATCCCATCAGGAAGGCGATGAATAGCACGATCGCCGTGGCGATGATCAATTCGGTTCTGTTCATTCCGTGTCCCCGTTCTCTGTCCCGTCCGCGGTTTCCGCACCGGTTTCGGTCGTCGTGCCGGTGGCCGCATTTTCCCCCTGCGGTTCTTCCGGCATGTCTGCGTTCAGCAGTTTGAATTCGATCCGACGGTTTTCCTCACGACCTTCTTCCGTGCCGTTGTCGGCAATCGGTTCGCTTTCACCATAGCCTTTCGCGGTAAAGCTTACCCCGGCCACGCGGCGCATCAAGAGTCCATCGAGTACGGAATTGGCGCGTTGTGTCGAAAGGTTGAGGTTCATCGTCTCGCCGCCCTGGCTGTCGGTATGGCCACCGATCTCCATTTCGACATCTTCGCAATCCTTGAGGGCTGACGCGATGCGGTCCAGTGTGTCATTGGCCTCGGCATTGAGTTCGACCGAACCGGGATCGAAAACGATCTTGGAACTGGCGATAATGGCATTGGCATTGGCGACGCATTCCTCCGGCGTCGGCAGATCGAGCACCGGGTCGAGTTTCTTCACATAGTTCACGTCGATGGTGAATTCTGCGCCATCGCCGAGCTTGTCGGACAGGATACCGGCAATCGCGGCCTTGGCGTTCTCGTTCCCGGTCTCTCCGCGGATCTCGACAGTGTCTTCGGTCATGATGGCGGAACCACGGGTCACCTCTCCAAGCGCTTCGATCACGGCCATGGCCCGCATCGCCCAGCCGGAGGGCAGGGTGTCGTCGATCCGCGTAGCTGAATAGACCGAATGCGATCCGAACTCGGCCCGGGCCAGTGCTTCGGTTGCCTGTTTGCTGCGCGCGTCGGAAATCCGTCCGCGCAGTTGGGTTTGACCTTCCGGAGAGCGGGTGACCACGAACTCGGGGCGGGCTTCCTCCGCGTCGGCTTCTTCAGGTTGCGGCAGGGTGGAGTGCAGGATGAAGGTCGGGGGCAGATCGGCCTCCAACTCCCCCACCACCTTGTCGAACAGGGCGGGGGAGGTACCTTCCGCTGCGATCAGGTTCACATCGCCATCGGTAAAGGTGATGCTGCCCTGCCCAAGCTCGGCGAGTGCCCGCATCCCGGTTTCCACCGCGACGGCCCATTGTGCGGACGGTGCGCCGAGCCCCACGGTGCAATGCGGATCGTCGATGCCAAGCGATTTCGCGGCGGCCAGAATGCGCAGATGTCCTTGCGGGGTTTCCGCCACGCAGGCGTCAAAATGCGGTCCGGTTTCGTCGATCAGGAAACGCGCAGTGAAAGGCGTGATCACCGGACGGGGGGCGGCGATGTCGAGCCGGGTGCGGATCGTCTCCGGCAATTCGGCTTTCAGTTCCTTTTCGAAAGCGGCTTTCTGTGCCTTGCTCTCGGCGAGTGCCGTAACGGTGATCTCATCGGCGGCAAGAGAGATTTTCGAGCGCGGCAAAAGCGCAATGGCGTCGAGCCCGAATTCCATGGCTTCGTCCCAGGTTTCGGGTTGTGGGTAATCTGCCTGCTCCATCAGATCGGCGATGGAGCCCGTGCCGCTCGATTTCTTGAGGCGCTCGATGAAGCGGGCGCGATCCCAGGAGGAGGGCACGAGGCCGATCAGGGAGATGCCATTGTCGTTGCGCAGAATCTCGATAGAAAAGCGCGGGGCGGGGATGTCTTCCTGTTGGACCACGTTCATCACGTTGATCACCCGCGCCGGATCGACCACATGACCGGCGGCGCGCTGAGCGGCGAGTTGCGTCTGTTCGTCCGGGGCCACACCGGTCAGAACGATCTGCAACCCGTCGCCTTCGACATCAACCCAGTCATAGCCTTGCAGGTTCATCTGGTTCTCGACGGCTTTGGTCGAGGTGCTTTCGATGAACCGGGCTCCGATCGCGGCACCGGCCAGACAGAGGACGGAACCAAGGATCAGTGCGGCGAAGACGGGCAGGAAGCTGGATATACGCATCAAACGAAGTGGCCTGTTGTGAGATGTGGCCTTTGTCTTAGGGGGTTCGGTCCAAGGCTGCAATCAAAGGAAGATCGCAATGGCAAGAAACAGCGCAGCCAGAAGGCCGGTATCGCGGTTGGCACGGAAAAGTTTCAGGCAAACATCGGGGTTGTCCGTGTCAAGACGCGACATCTGCCAGGTCATATGTAACCCCATTGCCCAAGGTGCGCCAAGTGCCACGACAAGCGCCAGAACCGAGCGCTCGCTCAGCGCCTCGATGATGCCTGCGGCCATCAGGACGACGGTGATCACGAGAAAGCGTTTGAGCCAGCGCGGAGTCTCTTCGCCAAAGCGCCGCGCGGTGGATTTCACCCCGATCAGCGCATCGTCTTCCTTATCCTGATGGGCATAGATCGTATCGTAGAAAATCGTCCATGCGATGCCAGCAAGATAGAGGAACACCGGCGCTGTACTGAGTTTGCCCGCGACGGCGGCATAGGCCAGAAGCGCCCCCCAGTTGAAGGCGATGCCAAGGAACACCTGCGGCCACCATGTAAATCGTTTGGCAAAGGGATAGATCGCGACAGGGATCAGGGAGGCGACGCCCAAAAGGATCGCGAGCTTGCCGAACGTGAGAAGGATCGCACAGGCGATGAGGCTTTGCACGATCATCCATGTGGCGGCCTGTTTCACCGTGACTTGCCCCGAGGGGATCGGGCGGCTTTTCGTGCGCTCGACCTTGTCGTCGAAATCCCGGTCGGTGATGTCGTTCCATGTACAGCCCGCCCCGCGCATCAGCCATGCGCCAAGCGCGCAACCGATCATGATCCAGACCGTGCGCAGGTTGAGCGACCCCGCTTCTGCCGAGGCCAGAAGCGCCCCCCACCAGCAGGGGATGAGCAACAACCATGTGCCCACGGGCCGGTCCGCCCGCGACAGGCGCAGATAGGGCCGCGTCCATGCGGGGGCTTTATGGTCCACCCAGTTGCCCTTGACCGCATCGGCCACTTGTCCGGTCTGCTCTGGCGTCACGCGATGATCGGTCATATGTAGGATCCATGGTTGAAGCGAAAATCAGGCTCTATGTAGATCACCCTCTGTCCGAGGGGCAATCCATTCCTCTGGAACGGGAGCAAGCACATTACCTTTTCGGGGTGATGCGGCTGACAACGGGCGCTTATGTCGCGCTGTTCAACTCCCGTGACGGGGAGTTCGTGGCGGAAGTGGCCGAGGCGGGCAAACGCGGTGGTGTCCTCACCTGTGTCGAGAAAACACGCGAGCTGCAAATGCCGCCCGATCTCTGGTTGCTCTTTGCGCCGATCAAGAAGGCGCGCACCGATTTCATTGTCGAGAAAGCCGCCGAGATGGGTGCGAAACGTATTGTTCCCGTTCAGACCGATTTCACCAATTCCGAACGCATCCGGCAGGACCGGTTGCAGGCCCATGCCATTGAGGCCGCTGAGCAATGCGGTGGGACCTATGTGCCCGAGGTGGCCGATTTGCAAAAGCTCGACCGCCTGCTCACGGACTGGGACGAAGAGCGTCAGATCATGTTCTGCGACGAAACGCTTGTGGGGGCTGCCGAAGCGCTTGGCGATGTGAAGGACGGCAAATGGGCCATTCTGATCGGTCCCGAGGGCGGGTTCTCGGACGTTGAGCGCAAGCGCCTCCACGCACTGCCTTATGCTCATGCCGTTTCGTTGGGCCCCCGTATCCTGCGCGCCGACACGGCAGCGGTGGCGGCGATGACCGTCTGGCAACAACAGCTTGGGGATTGGTCGTGAGGCCGGAAATCAGAGCGGCCTTGTTCCGCTGGCGCGAGGTGATTGTCGGGCTCGTATTCGTGGCGCTCTTCGCGTGGTGGTCGCTTTCATCTTATGGCGTCATGCGCTGGATCGCCCTCATTGTGACCGGTATTGCCGTGATCTTTGCCTTCGCCGCCGTGCAACGCGCCCGTTTCTCTCAGGGCGGGGGAGGCTTCGGTGCGGTGGAGGTGGACGAGGGCGTCGTCAGTTTCTTTTCCCCACTCACCGGCGGTCAGATCGAGATCGGTGCGATTTCCTCCGTGACGCTTCTCCCCGGTCCGAAAGGCCATGCTCATTGGCAGATCGACGCCTACGGGCAGACGCCTCTGACCATCCCGCTCAATGCTCATGGGGCGGAGGCTCTGTTCGATGTCTTCGTCGGGCTTGAAGGGTTGGAAACCGAAAAAATGCTCCGCGAAATCAAATCCAATCCCGATAAACCTGTGGTGATCTGGCGCAAACGCACAGCGGTTCTGCACTGAGCACGCGACCGGGAACACGACGGTCGCATTGACTTCCTTGGGCGCTTGCCACATCTCTACCGGACCAAGAAACGCTTCGGAGTATCCCCATATGTCCATCCCCCAATCCGGCGGCGGCCCGATCGAAAGCTATGACGACCTCGTTGGATATTTCGAAGAGGGATGCAAGCCGAAGGATCAGTGGAAGATTGGCACCGAACACGAGAAGTTCGGCTATTGCGAAGACAAGCTGATGCCCTTGCCCTATGCTGGCGAGCGTTCGATCAAGGCAATCCTCGAAGGTTTGCAGGATCGCTACGGCTGGAACCCGATTTTCGAGGGTGAATATCTCATCGGGTTGGAGTTGAACGGTGCGAATGTTTCGCTTGAGCCGGGCGGGCAGCTTGAGCTTTCAGGCGCGCCTCTGGACAATATTCACCAGACCTGTGACGAGGTGAACGAACACCTCAAGGAAGTGCACACGGTGGCCGATGAGATCGGCGCGCGCTTCATCGGGTTGGGCATGGCGCCGAGCTGGACCCATGACGAGATGCCTTTGATGCCCAAGGGCCGTTACAAGCTCATGGACGCCTATATGGACAAGGTGGGCACCACCGGCACGCAGATGATGCGCCGGACCTGCACCGTGCAGGTGAACCTCGATTTCGCGTCCGAGGCGGATATGGTGCAGAAATTCCGTACCGCCCTGGCGCTGCAACCGGTTGCCACCGCGCTTTTCGCCAATTCGCCCTTCAAGGAGGGCAAGCTGAACGGGCATAAATCCTGGCGGTCTTACATCTGGCGTCACCTCGATCCGTCGCGCACCGGCATGCTGCCCTTTGTGTTTGAGGACGGCATGGGGTTCGAGCGCTATGTCGAATACGCGCTCGATGTGCCGATGTATTTCGTCTATCGCGATGGCAAGTATATCAACGCACTCGGTCAGTCCTTCCGCGATTTTCTCAAGGGCGAGCTGCCCGCGATGCCCGGCGAAAAGCCGACGCTTTCCGACTGGGCCGATCACCTCACGACGCTCTTCCCTGAGGCGCGGATCAAGAAATACATGGAAATGCGTGGCGCCGATGGTGGCCCGTGGCGTCGTCTTTGTGCGCTTCCGGCTTTCTGGGTCGGGTTGATGTACGATCAGACCGCGCTCGATGCCGCCACCGATCTGATCAAGGGCTGGACGCCCGAATTCCGCGAAGAGTTGCGGGTGGCGGCCTCTGTCGATGCGCTTCATGCCGAGGTGGGGGGCGTCAGGATGCTCGATCTTGCACGGGAATGTGTGAACATTGCGGAAAGCGGGCTGAAGGCGCGCGGTCGTGAGGGGGCGGGTGGCATGGTCCCGGACGAGACCCATTTCCTCAACGCACTCAAGGACAGCATCGAAACGGGTCAATCCCCTGCGGCGGAGTTGATCGAACGGTTCAACACCGACTGGAACGGGGACGTGACCCGCGTGTTTGGCGAATATTCCTATTGAGAAAGGGGCCCGCGGGCCCCTTTATTGTTCGTTTTGTCAATGGCGCGTGACAGGCGGGATTGCGCTGTTTTCATAGGACAGGGGCGTGCCCTCGCCGGTGATCGGATCGGGACCGAAACGGTTCGCACCCGTGGTGCCACGCGTGACGGCCCAGTAGAGCAGGACGAGCCAGCCGATCACCGGGATCAGGATCAGCAAAACCCACCAGCCGGACCGATCGACGTCGTGCAGACGACGGATCCAGACCGACAGGCCCGGTAGGAAGGTGACAAGACTGAAAATGCCAGCGGTCGGCCCGGTAATTTCCGGCACGCCGAAAAACACCGTATCGACCCCGCCAAAAATCATACTTCCCAAGATGATGAAGAGCGACCACCACCAATATTCCGCCCGTCGGGCACGACCGGAAAAGGTGACGTATTTCTGGAAACAGGTTGTGATGGCGTCGATGAATGTCATGAAAATGTCCCTTTGATGTTTGCACCAGTCTTCGGTCAGGCTGACGAAGACACAAGGAGAAATCTTGAGGGGAAATCTTGCCGGAATTTCGTGCCGTATCACCCGTTCTGGCCAAGCACCCGACGTCGGTAATAATCGTGTATTTCCTGTCGACGGGCCTCTTCGAATTCATCCGAATGTACCTGCCCGGCTTCCGGGATACGTGTCAGGGCCGCGTAACCGGACTGGGCGGATCGGCCCGAAAACCGATCTCTGGGGCGCATGGAACCGCCATGTTCCGGATCGCCCCAGACGTTGCGATGCGGCTCGGAGGGCAGGAGATAGAAGATCAGCAGAATGATCGGGCCGACGATGGGGACGAATGAAATGAAGAACCAGAAACCTGAGCGCCCAATGTCATGCAGTCGCCTGATGGTCATCGACAGGTTGGGAATAATGTTGAGCAACACGAACCAGATGAACAGGGTGCCGCCATTGGTAAGGTCTATCACCAGCAGACCACTCACGATGGTGTAATAGATGGCAAACCACCAAAATTCGGAGCGCGAGGCGCGTCCTGAGAAATTGAAAGCTCTGAAATAGCCGTTTTCTACGGCTTTCAACGGTCCGGCCATCATGTCCCCCGACAAATCATTACGGGGTCAATTTTGGCGTGGATTCTGGCGGGAATGCGGCGCCGGTGGTGCGTTTTCGGGAAAATCAGCCCTTTTTACCGATCTTCGTTTCCGTACCGGCCTTGAGGCGCATGATATTTTCACGGTGTTTGTAGAAAATCAGCGCTGTCAGCATGAGCACCAGAAGTGCGCCATGCAGGTGATAGAAGAACGCCGTGTAGATCGGTGCCATCAACGCCGCGATCAGCGCCGAGAGGCTGGAATACCGGGTGATCACCGCAACCAGAAGCCATGTGCCACAGGCCAGAACTCCCGCCGGAAAACTCAGCGCCAGAAGCGTGCCGAGGAAGGTCGCGACCCCCTTGCCACCCTTGAAGCGCAGGAACACCGGGTAAAGATGCCCGAGCATGGCGCAAAGCCCCGCGATCCCCGCCGCCTGTTCGCCCACAAGAATGCGCGCGATGACCACCGCCAGCGCGCCTTTGCCGCTGTCGCCCAGGAGCGTGAGAAACGCGGCCAGCTTGTTGCCGGTGCGCAGGACATTCGTCGCGCCGATGTTGCCCGAACCGATCTGGCGCAGATCGCCAAGCCCGAACAGGCGTGCCATGACGATGCCGAAGGGGATCGAGCCGAGGAGATAGGCGAGGATGGCGGTGGCGATGAAGCTCATGAATCTGTCCTGCTGGCTTTCTGATGGTTCAAATACTCAATTTTCGACGCGATCCAAAAGGATCAGCCCTCATAGACCCGAAGCCCGTCGACCCAGGTGCCTTTCACCTTGCCCTGCATTTTCGCGCCGTCAAAGGGGGTGTTTTTTGATTTCGACCGCAAGGTGAAGCGATCCAGAACAAAGGGCGCATCCGGGTCGAAGAGCACGAGATCGGCGGGCGCGCCTTCAACCAGTCGCCCACTTTCGAGTCCCAGGCGTTTCGCCGGGTTGAACGCCATGGCGCGGAACAGTTCCGGCAGGGTGAGTTGCCCGGCATGGTAAAGACGCATCGCGGCAGGCAGCAGGGTCTCAAGCGCCACGGCCCCGGAGGCGGCCTCCTCAAACGGCAGGCGTTTGCTCTCTTCGTCCTGCGGTGTGTGCATCGAAGAGATCACGTCGATCAAGCCGGAGGCCACGGCCTCCACCATCGCAAGACGGTCGTCTTCCGAGCGCAAGGGCGGCTTCACCTTGAAGAAGGTGCGGTAATTGCCGACGTCCAGCTCGTTCAGGGTCAGATGGTGGATCGACACCCCGGCGGTGACGTCAAAGCCATTCTGTTTCGCCCGTTCCAGCGCCGGAAGCGCGCGGGTGGTGGTGATCTGGTCGAAGTGATAGCTAACGCCGGTCATCTCGATCAGCGCCAGATCGCGGTCGAGCCCCATGCGCTCGGCCATGGACGACACGGAAGGCAGGCCCCTGAGTGCCGCGAATTTGCCGGATGTGGCAGAAGCGCCTTTCGAGAGGCCCGGTTCCTGCGGGTGGCCGATCACCAGCGCGCCGGTGGATTTCGCGTAGGTCAGCGCGCGCTGCAAAACCTTGGTGTCCTCGACCACATGATCGCAATCGGTGAAAGCAACCGCTCCCGCGTCGCGCATGAAACCGATCTCGACCATCTCGCGGCCTTCACGGCCTTTGGTCAGTGCGGACATGTGTTTCACTTTCACCACGGCATCCGTGGCTGCCCGGCGTTGCACGAACTCCAGCACTTCGGGGCTGTCGATGGCGTTCAGCGTGTCGGGGCGGGTGATCATGGTCGTGACCCCGCCTGCCGCGGCCGCCCGGCCTGCGGAGGCAAAGCTTTCCTTGTGCCGCTCGCCCGGCTCAGAGACCTTCACGCCCAGATCGACGATCCCTGGCGCAAGGCAAAGCCCACTGCAGTCGATGCTCTCGCCCATCGGCGGCATGCCGGTGCCGTGTTCCGCGATGGTCGGGCCTTCGATCCGAAGCCAGCCGGTTTCATCGGTCATCGCCTCGGGGTCGATCAGTCGGGCATTGGTGAAAATGGTCATACTGAGCCTTTCTGGATGTCACGGATCAGCCCGTAGACGGTGCGGGCGTCATGGATTTGGGCGAAAGCGGGAGTGCTGTCGAACCGCTCTCCGACGATCGGTTCGGCGCGTCCGCGAAACAGGATGGTGCCGGGCTCATTGCCATCGAACTCGACGCCGAGTGAGGGGCGCAGATCGAGCGCCAAAAGGGTTTTGCCCGCAAAGGGCAGGTCATTGGCAAAGAACGCGCGGCGCGTGGTCAGCGAATACCAGGTGCGGCGGGCAATGAAGGGGCCGATCAGAAGGGGGCCAAGCGCGACCAGAAGCCCCGCGACGAAATGGATGAGGCCGAAGAGCCAGAAATCGCCGGAGCGATAGGCCATGACCATCCAGAACAGGGCGAACCCCGCAAAAATCAGCCCGAAGAAAGCAAAGGGCAGGGCGGGGCCGCGCCATTGAATGCGTAGATCCGGCTGGCCCTGCCAGAGCACCCGCTCATTGGGGAAGAGGATATCGCCCCAACCCTCGGTCATCCGCCGATCCAGACGAACACCGCGACGAAGAGCGCGAGGAAGATCAGCACGACGGTGGCGACCATGCCGGACATGCGTGCGGCGGATTTCGGCGGTTTGCCCTGCGGCAATTGTCCCCTGGCGCTGTCCGTGTCGATCCCGACAACGGGCGGTAATTCGACCGGCATGCCGTAACGCCCGATCAGGGAGAAGGGCAGCTCGGGGGACAGCCGTGTGTCCTTTTCGTCAAGCCCGGTCGAATAGAGCATCATCACGACGCCGGTGAGCGCATCGAGCTTGTCCGCATCCTGACCGATGTCGAACCCGCTGGCCTCACCGAGATAGCGGGCAAAGCCATAATCCTTCATCGCCGCAAGATCGAACCACTCCACCGCATCGGTGTCGGGCGGGGTCCAGAGACCAAGCGCCTCGGCAAATCCCGCAGATGAAATCAGATCGGCATTCAAATCCTTCACCGGCCCGTCATAGGACAGGATCCAGACGAAGCGCCCGCCGGTTTTGGGGATGTCTTGCGGATCGTTCACACCATGACTCCTTTTTCAGCCTCACGGGATGCACGCAGGTTGCGCGCCAGCAAATCCATTGCGGCCATGCGTACGGCGACTCCCATCTCCACCTGTTCCTGAATGACCGAGCGGTTGATGTCGTCGGCAATGGTGCCGTCGATCTCGACGCCGCGATTCATCGGGCCGGGGTGCATGACGATGGCGTCGGGTTTTGCGTGCGCCAGTTTCTCGGCGTCCAAACCGTAGCGATAGAAATATTCACGCTCAGACGGGATGAAGCCCCCGTCCATCCGCTCTTTCTGAAGCCGCAGCATCATCACCACATCGACGTCTTTCAGCCCTTCGGCCATGTCGTCGTAAATCTCGCAGCCGAATTCGCGGAACTGCCCAAGCACCAGAGTGGGTGGGCCGACAAGGCGCACGCGGTTTTCCATCTTGCCCAGAAGCATGAGATTAGACCGCGCGACGCGGGAGTGGGTCACGTCTCCGCAAATTGCGATGTTGAGGCGATGGAGCCGCCCCTTGGCGCGCCGGATTGTCAGAGCATCGAGCAAAGCCTGCGTCGGGTGTTCATGCTTGCCATCGCCCGCGTTCAGCACGGCACAGTTGACCTTTTGCGACAAAAGATCGACCGCCCCGGAATGCGGATGCCGCACCACCAGAAGATCGGGATGCATGGCGTTGAGTGTCAGGGCCGTGTCGATCAGGGTCTCGCCCTTCTTGATCGAGCTGGCCTGCATCGACATGTTCATCACATCGGCCCCAAGCCGTTTGCCCGCCAACTCGAAAGACGACTGCGTGCGTGTCGAGTTCTCGAAGAACATGTTGATCTGGGTGAGACCCCTGAGCGCGTCGGCGTGTTTTTCCGACTGCCGGTTCAGATCGACATAGCGTTCGGCCACGTCGAGAACGGTGGTGATCTCTTCGGGGTGAAGCGGCTCGATCCCCAAAAGGTGTTTTTGCCGGAATGCCATGGTGCCCCCCTCTGGTATCTTTGATCCGCTTATAGAAAGCTGTGCGGGAGCGGGCAATGTGCGTTATCGTTCTCACGAGTGATTTACCTTCGCGGGTCCGGCCTGTAGCTTGGTCGTCATGGAGACTCAGATCGACTATTGGCAGGCGCACGCTCTGTTGGAGTGGCAGGTGGACCTCGGCGTGACCGAGGCCATCATGGATGCGCCGGTCAATCGCTATGAGCTGCCGGATCACGCGCCGAAACCGGCGAAGGTGCAGGCCGTGAAAGACGCGCCGGTCGATCAGGGGTCGAAGCTCTCGCGCACGGAGGAGGGCGTCGAGGTCGCCGTTCAGCTTGCAAAGAGTGTCGTCTCTCTGGAGGGCTTGCGCGAGGTTCTGGCGGGCTTCGACTATTGCGATCTCAAGCGTGGCGCGCGCAATCTGGTGTTTTCGGACGGCAATCCGAAGGCGCGTGTGATGATCGTCGGCGAAGCGCCGGGGCGGGACGAGGACATTCAGGGCAAGCCTTTCGTCGGACGCTCCGGGCAGTTGCTGGACAAGATGTTCGCGGCCATTGGGCTGGACCGCCATTCACCCGACAGCGAGCATGCGCTCTATATCACCAACCCGATCCCGTGGCGTCCGCCCGAGAACCGCGATCCGACGCCCGCCGAGATCGCCATGCTCAAACCCTTCCTCATTCGCCATATCGAACTGGCGGACCCGGAGGTGATTGTGCTCATGGGCAACTGGGCCTGTACCGCTTTGCTGGGCCGGGCCGGGATCACACGGCTCAGGGGCAACTGGCAGACGGTGCTGGGCAAACCCGCCATGCCGATGACCCACCCGGCTTATCTCCTGCGCAATCCGATTGCGAAACGCGACGCCTGGGCCGATCTTCTGGATATTCAGGCCCGGCTGAAAGGTGCGTCATGATCGTCGATCCGCTGACGCTCGCGGCTTTTTTGCCTGCCGCTCTGGCGCTCAACATGACGCCGGGGGCGGATATGATGTTCTGTCTGGCGCAGGGGTTGCGGGGCAACCGGCGGGCCGCCGTGGCGGCGAGTGCGGGGATATCAGCCGGGTCGATGGTGAATGTCACTCTGGCCGGGCTCGGTCTCGGCGCGCTGGTCGCCGCCAGCCCGCATCTTTTCTCGACGATCCGCTGGATCGGGGTCGCTTATCTGGTCTGGCTGGCGATCCGCACGCTGCGCAGCCCGCATGAGGTCGGGGCGACGGGTCAGACGATGAAATCCCCCGCCCGCGCTTTTCGCGAAGGCTTTCTGGTCAATGTCTCGAACCCGAAGGTGATCCTCTTCATCCTCGCTTTCATCCCGCAATTCGTCGACCCGACGCGCGGAAGTGTACTCGGCCAGTTCCTGATTTTTGGCGCGGTGATTTCACTGGGCGGGTTTTTCATCAACGCGGCTGTAGGCTGGTTCGCCGTCGGTTTTGGTGGCGTTTTGGCACGCAGTCAGCGCGCCGAGCGCCTGTTACGTTACCTCTCCGCATCCGTTTTCGGACTGCTCGCCCTGAAACTCGCCACGGAGCGCCGCGCATGAGCCGCATTGACGAAAGCCTCGATTTCATTCCCGTCCGCATCGCCGTGCTGACGGTCTCGGACACACGCACGTTCGAGGACGATAAATCCGGGGACACCTTGGTGAAAATGATCGAAGAGGCGGGGCACAAAGTTGCAGATCGCAAGATCGTCACCGACGACCGGGCGCTGATCCGTGACACGCTTCAGGCGTGGATCGACGATAAGGATGTCGATGTGGTGATCTCCACTGGCGGCACGGGCCTGACCGGACGTGACGTGACCGTGGAGGCGCATCGCGATGTCTATGAAAAGGAAATCGACGCCTTTGGCACGGTCTTTACCATCGTATCCATGCAGAAAATCGGCACTTCCGCCATTCAGTCGCGCGCCACGGGTGGAGTTGCAGGTGGCACGTACCTGTTTGCGCTGCCGGGGTCCACGGGAGCCTGCAAGGATGCCTGGAACGAGATCCTGAAATATCAGCTCGATTACCGGCACCGGCCCTGTAATTTCGTGGAAATCTTCCCGCGGCTCGAAGAGCACAAGCGGCGCAAGTGACCAACAATCCTGTGAAGTGACAAAAAAGCGCGTCGGGTTTTCAAATTCCCGCCGTATGATGAGCATTCATCGGTGCGACGGTTTCGTCCGCTTTCTCGAACCACAGCCAGGCCAGCCAAGGGTTTCTCTGCATGCGATTTCTCCGCCGTTCCCTGACCGGACTTTTCCTGACAGTTGTCACGCTCGCCCTGCTCGCAGGGGCTGGCTACAAGGTTCGTTCCGCGTTCGAGGCGCGCCGCGCCACTGAGAACATGCCGCCACAGGCGCGCGAGCGTCAGTTCGCGGTCAATGTGATCGAGGTCCAACCGCAACACATCGTTCCTGTCCTCACAAGCTATGGCGAAGTTGCTGCGCGCCGAAACCTTGAGTTGCGTGCGCCGGCGGCAGGGCGGATCGTCGTGCTGTCCGAGGCTTTCGAAGAAGGCGGGGGGGTCAAGGCCGGTGAGGTAATCCTGAAAATCGACACGGCGGATGCGGAGGCGGCGGTGCGCGTGTCCGAGGCCGATCTTCTGGAGGCCGATGCCGATTTGCGTGAAGCCGAGCGTGCGAAAGAGATTGCCGCCGACGATCTCGCCGCCGCACGGGCGCAGCTCGATCTGCGTAAGGCCGCTCTTGATCGTCAGCAGGGGCTGTTCGACCGTGGTGTCGGTTCTGCGGCCTCGCTCGAAGAGGCCGCGCTGTCTCATGCGGCGGCGGAGCAGTCGGTTTTGTCCAAACGCCAGTCGCTTGCGGACAAGGAAGCGGCGGTGGACAGTGCGAGAACCGCAGTGCTTCGCGCGGAAATCGCCCTCGACGAGGTGCGGCGCACGCTGGAGGACATGACCGTCACGGCGGCTTTCGACGGGGTGTTGAGCGATGTGTCCGGTGCGTTGGGCACGCTTTTGAGCAGTAACGAACAATTCGCGACGCTGATCGCGCCGCAGGAGCTTGAGGTCGCATTCCGCATCTCGACCGAACAATATGCCCGTCTGGTGCAGGATCGGGGCGTGCTACCGCAGATGGAAGTCACAGTGACGCTCGATGTTGCGGGGCTGGCACTGTCGGCCAAGGGGCAGGTGGTGCGTGAAAGCGCCGCTGTTGCCGAGGGGCAGAGCGGGCGCATGCTCTATGCCCGTCTCGACGCCGCGCCGGGTTTTCGGCCTGGCGATTTCGTTACGGTCGAGCTTGAGGAACCTGAGCTTTCCGGGGTTGCGCTTGTGCCTGCAACCGCCGTGGCGGGGAATGACACCGTGCTCGCGGTGACCGAACAAAGCCGTCTCGAAGAGGTCGCCGTGCCGGTGCTGCGCCGTCAGGGGGACGATGTGATCATCGGGGCGGAGGGGCTTGTCGGGCGTCAGATCGTCACCGAGCGCACGCCACTTCTGGGCGCGGGTATCCGGGTAAAGGTCAACGGCGCGGAAGCTTCTGCCGCAGGGGGCGGCGTGGAGATGATTGAACTGAGCGAGGAACGCCGCGCGGCCCTTCTGGAATTCGTTTCGAACAACACGAAAATGCCGGAGGAGATGCGGACACGGGTGCTCGAACAGCTCGCCGCCGAAAAAGTGCCCGCCGATCTTCTGGAGCGGCTTGAGCAACGGATGGGGAGTTGAACCCCATGAGCGCACGTAGCCTGATGAACGCCAAGGGGCTTCTGTCCTATTTCACCCGGCACCGGACCGCCGCGAACCTCGTGCTTGTGCTGCTTCTGGCAGCGGGGCTTGCCTCCCTGCCGAAGATGCGTTCGCAATTCTTTCCGGATGTGGTCGTCGATAGCGTGCGGGTCTCTGTTCCGTGGGAAGGGGCGGGGCCGGAAGATGTGGACAATGCCATCGTGCAGGTGCTGGAGCCGACGCTTCTGGCCGTCGAAGGCGTGTTGGAGAGCAGTGCCACCTCGATCGAAGGGCGTGGCAATATCACGCTTGAATTCGAACCCGGTTGGGACATCCAGCGCGCTGCCGACGATGTGAACGCCGCGCTCGATACGGTGACGAACCTGCCCGAGGGGGCCGACGATCCGGTGGTGCAATGGGGCGGCTGGAGCGACAGGGTGACCGATGTGGCGATCACCGGACCCGTGGGGCTCGATCAACTGGCGCGGTTTGCCGACGAACTGGTGGCCCGTTTGTTTGCGAGAGGTGTGACGCGGACCACGATCTCCGGGGTTGCCGCGCCAGAGACCATCGTCGAAGTGCCGACGCTGAGCCTGATCGAGCACGATATATCCATGGCCGAGATCGCCAGCGCCATCGCCGCCGAAGCCGACACCAGCCCGGCGGGGAATGTCGGGTCGGGCGGGTCGCGTGTGCGGGCCGGGGTGGAAAAGCGCGGCGCGGCGGATATTGCGGGGATTGTCCTGCGAACCAATGACGACGGTTCGAAACTGACCATTGGCGATGTGGCGCAGATTCGTGTCGAAGGTGTGGACCGCAATGAGGCGTTTTTCGTCGGTGACAACCCGGCGGTATCGGTGCAGGTGGCGCGTTCCGATCAGGGCGATTCAATCGGGATTCAGGGCATTGTCGAGGATGTCACCGCCGAGATGGCGGGGACCCTCCCCGAGGGTGTGACGCTCGATCTCTATCGCACGCGGGCGGAGTCGATTCAGGCGCGGCTCGATCTCCTGCTTTCGAACGGGGCGATGGGGCTCGGGCTCGTTCTGGTGCTTCTGTTCCTGTTCCTGAACGCGCGCACCGCGATCTGGGTGGCGGCGGGTATTCCTGTGGCAATGCTGTCGGCGATTGCGCTGATGTATGCCGTCGGGATCACGATCAACATGATCTCTCTTTTCGCGCTGATCATCACGCTGGGCATCGTGGTCGATGACGCGATTGTCGTCGGCGAACACGCGGATTTTCGTGTGAGACGTCTGGGGGAGAGCGCTGTCGAGGCCTCCGAGAATGCCGCGCGACGGATGTTCGCGCCGGTGTTTTCCTCGACCATCACCACGGTGATCGCCTTTCTCGGGCTGACGGCCATTTCGGGGCGTTTCGGGGATATGATCTCCGACATTCCCTTCACCGTGATCGTGGTGCTGATCGCCTCGCTGATGGAATGTTTTATCATCCTGCCCAACCACCTGAGCCATTCTCTGGCCGCACATGCCAGAACCCATTGGTACGACTGGCCCTCGCGCCAGGTCGACAAGGGGTTTCGGGTTTTCCGAGAACGGTTGTTCCGGCCCGTGGTCACATGGTCGATCCGGCTGCGTTATCCGGTCGTGGCCGCAGGTATCCTGCTTCTGATGATCCAGCTTTCCCTGTTGATTTCGGGTCAGGTGCAATGGCGCTTCTTCAATTCCCCCGAACAGCCGGTGATCAGCGGTAATATCGCCATGGCCCCCAGCGCCGTGCGCAGCGATACGCTGGCGATGTTGCGTGAATTGCAGCGGGCGACCGAAGCGGTTGCGGCCCGGTACGAAGAGGAATACGGCACCAATCCCTTGGCCTATGCGGTGGCGCAGATCGGATCGAATGCCGGACGCGGTCTGTCGGGGACGAGCACCAAGGAGGATTATCAACTGGGCGGTATCACAATCGAACTGATCGACGCCGATCTGCGGCCCTATTCCTCCTTCGCCTTCGTCAGCGATCTTCAGGAAGAGGTGGTCAATCATCCTCTCGCCGAGACCGTGTCGTTCCGGCGCGGGCAGTTCGGCCCCGGTGGCGATGCAATCGACGTCGAGCTTTACGGCGCGAATTCGGAAATACTCAAGGCCGCGGCAGAGGCGCTCAAGGCGCGTCTTGGGCAATTTCCGGAGGTTTCGGCGCTTGAGGACAATCTGTCCTATGACAAGGAAGAACTGATCCTCGAACTGACACCACAGGGTGAGGCGCTCGGGTTCAACATCAACGATCTGGGCAGTGTGCTGACCCATCGTCTCGGCGGGATCGAGGCGGCGACCTATCCGGCGGGCACTCGCACCGCGACGATTCAGGTGGAACTGCCCGAAGACGAACTGACCGCCGATTTTCTTAGCCGGACCCGGATGCGCACGTCTTCGGGCGCCTATGTGCCGCTTGCGGACATCGTGACGGTGACGCGCACGACCGGTTTCTCGACCGTGCGGCGCGAAAACGGTTTGCGGATCATTTCCGTCACCGGCGATCTGAGCGAGGACAATGCCGCGCGCGCCAGTGAAATTCAGGACGAGATCACCAATGAGATCCTGCCGGAGATCGACGAGACCTATGGTGTGACCCACCGGATTTCCGGTCTGTCAGAACAGGAAAACCGCTTTCTCTCCGATGCGTTTCTGGGGCTTTCGGGCGTTCTGCTCGGCATCTACCTGACGCTTGCGTGGATTTTCTCAAGCTGGACCCGCCCCGTGGTGGTCATGTCGGTCATTCCCTTCGGATTGATTGGGGCAATCCATGGCCATGCGCTCTGGGAGGTGCCTCTCTCGATGTTCTCCGTCGTCGGGCTCATCGGCATGACCGGGATCATCATCAACGACTCCATCGTTCTGGTGTCCACGGTGGATGAATATGCTCATGATCGTGGATTGGTTCCCGCGATGATCGACGCGGCGGTGGACCGGCTGCGGCCCGTGATGCTGACCACGCTGACCACGGTTCTGGGTCTTGCGCCCCTGCTCTACGAGACCTCCGCCGATGCGCAGTTCCTCAAGCCGACAGTGATCACGTTGGCCTATGGCTTGGGCTTCGGTATGGTGATCGTTCTGGTCATGGTGCCCGCCATTCTGGCGATGCAGCTTGATGTTGCACGGCAGATTGCCGCCTTGCGCCGCGGGTTGCGTCACCCCAATCGCAGCGGTGTGGTGGGTAAGGCGTTGATCGGGGCGAGTGTGTTCACCGTGCTATGGTTCGCGCTGACCATCGGGCCGGTGGTTCTGCCGGGTATCCTGCCCGCGCTTTTCGGCGCTGCGAGCTTTGCCGTAGCGTTTGGACTGTTTCTGTTGGGGCTTTTGCTGGTGTTCTCTGCGATCTATGCGATTTTGGCCGTGACGATGGCGCAACGAACGCATAAGGCCGTATAGCTCAGTTGCCGGAGCAGCCCTGCGCCTCATAGGCTGTGCCGTTGCCGATCACGGTGATGGTCAGTTGTGAGCGGTCGATAAAGAAGGGCTGCGCATCCGAGGGCACGAGATCGCTCTCCACCTTGATCTTACCGCCTGCACGCTCGACAGCCGCTTCGGAAATCCAGACGGAGCGGTCGGGGTGTTCGATCACCGCCACCTCATAGGGGCCAAGCTCCGGCACGGACATATCGACGGAAACCCGCATCCCGTCCGAGATCGGCGCGGCCTTGCAGGTGGCGTTGATGATGCGTTTGGGTTGATCGGCGAGAGCGTTCCTGATCTCCGTCTGCGCGCCACCCGCTCCATCGGGCGTGAGCGTCGCATTGAGCGTGGCCCGGAGCGGCATGCAGATGTCCTTGCACACGCCAAGATCCATCGTGCCAGACAGGCGAATGTCACCATCCTTCTCGGGGATCAGTTCGATGGGCAGGATCAGTTCATGTTCGTAGCCCAGATACCACAGGCCGTTTTCCGAAAAGAGTTCCGGCACCGGCCAGTGCAGATCCATCCGGGCAAGATTGTCCGACCCGCTCAACTCGAACGTGGGCGGAATGCCGGTTTCTCCGGGCGTGCGCCAATAGGTGTGCCAGCCTGGCGCAAGCTGTACCCGGATCGCGGCCATGCGATGACCGTTCTCCATCTGCCAGCCGGGCAGGATGTCGATTTTGGCCATCTCGGCAGGGTCCTGCGCAAAGGCAGGCAGGGCGAGGCCAAGAAACAGGGTGGAGGCAAGGGGCGCAAGAGATCGGATCATGTGCCCGATATAGGTAGGCAAATGCGTTCCGCAAACTCACATTTGGACGATCCACGCGTGATCGCGGACCTGTGTTGCCCCGGAAACGCGAAATTATGTCTTTTCCATCGCGAAGCCTTGCACCCCGGCGCGTCATGCGATGAGGTGGGGATATGGAAGCTCAATCGTCTGACCTCACCGGAAAACTTCTCATCGCGATGCCGGGCATTGGCGATCCGCGTTTCAACGGCGCAGTGGTATTCATGTGTGCTCATTCCGATGACGGTGCGATGGGGCTGATGATCAACAAGGTGTCACAGGACATCTCCGTCTCCGACGTGTTTTCCCAGCTCGAAATCCGCCCCACGCCGGACATGCGGCCCTTGCCGGTGCATTTTGGCGGACCCGTCGAGGTTGGGCGGGGATTCGTGCTGCACAGCACGGATTACGACGCCGATCACGCTTCGATGGACGTTGGGTCCGGTTATGCCATGACCGCCTCGCGCGACATTCTGCGCGATATGGCCCAAGGCGGTGGACCGAGGGAGCGTCTTTTGTGCCTTGGCTATGCCGGTTGGGGGCCAGGGCAGCTTGAGGGCGAGATCGGGCAGAACGGCTGGCTCAGTTGCGATGCGACACCGGAGATCGTGTTCGAGACGCCGGACACCCGCAAGTGGCAGGCCGCGCTTTTGTCCATGGGGATCAGTCCCGCGCTTTTGTCGGCGGATGCCGGGCGGGCGTGACGCAGCGTTCGGGTTGGGCCGTCGATCCGGCTTCGTTACTCTGAGGGCCAACTAGCAGGACCGTCTGCGCCTGAGGAGGAGACAGCCATGACCTATCGCGCCCCGGTTTCGGATTATCAGTTCATTCTCGATCAGATCGTCGATTTTTCGGCAGTGCTCGACAGCGCCGCGTTTGACGAGGTGGATGCGGATACGGTTACGGCGATTCTCGAAGAGGCCGGCAAGCTCGCAAGCGATGTGATCGCGCCGCTGGATCGTGGTGGCGATCTGGCGCCTGCGAAACTGGTGGACGGTGTGGTCAAGACCTCTCCGGGCTTTGCCGAGGCGCTCGGGCAGGTGGCCGAGGGCGGCTGGGTTGGCATGCTGGCGCAGCCTGAAAATGGCGGCATGGGTCTTCCGCTTACCGTGGCGACGGCGGTCAACGAGATGATGTCCGGGGCTTGCCTGTCCCTGTCGTTGCAGCCGTTGATGACACAGGGGCAGATCGAGGCGCTGGAACATCACGCTTCTGATGGGATCAAAGAGCTTTATATTCCGAAACTCATCTCCGGCGAATGGACCGGCACGATGAACCTGACAGAGCCGGGGGCGGGTTCGGACGTGGGGGCGTTGCGCACCAGGGCGGAGCGCAATGGCGATGGCACTTATGCGATTTCCGGTCAGAAGATTTTCATCACCTGGGGCGATAACGATTTCTCCGATAACGTGTGCCACCTCGTGCTTGCCCGGTTGCCCGACGGGGTGCCGGGTACGAAAGGCATTTCGCTTTTCATGGTGCCGAAATTCCTCCCGGATGCAGAGGGCAATCCCGGCCAGCGTAACAGCCTCAAGGTTGTGAGCCTTGAGCACAAGCTGGGCATTCATGGCTCTCCGACCTGTGTCATGGAATATGACGGTGCGACCGGCTGGCTTGTCGGTGAAGAGCACGAGGGTATGAAATGCATGTTCACCATGATGAACAACGCGCGCCTCGGCGTTGGTGTTCAGGGCGTGGGCGTGGCCGAGGCGGCGACGCAAAAGGCGCTGGCTTATGCCGAGGATCGTGTACAGGGCAAATCGCCGCTGGGCCGCGACGGGGCCGGGATCATCGACCATGCCGATGTGCGCCGGATGCTGGCGCATATGCGGGCCGATACCTTTACCGCGCGGGCGATTGCGCTTGCTTGCGGTGTGGCGCTCGATCTTGGCCGGACGGATCCGGAGCAACAGGCGCGCGGCGCGTTTCTTATTCCGATTGCCAAGGCGTTCTCGACCGACATCGGGCACGAAGTCGCCCAACTCGGTGTGCAGGTGCATGGCGGCATGGGCTATATCGAGGAGACGGGTGCGGCGCAGTATGCCCGCGATGCCCGGATCACCTCGATCTACGAGGGCACCAACGGCATTCAGGC
Source organism: Celeribacter persicus (assembly GCF_003050785.1). Taxonomy (GTDB): domain Bacteria; phylum Pseudomonadota; class Alphaproteobacteria; order Rhodobacterales; family Rhodobacteraceae; genus Celeribacter; species Celeribacter persicus. Next base: position 183,089 of record NZ_QAOH01000005.1, on the reverse strand, counting down.
GATGGACCTCGTCGGGCGCAAGCTGATGGACGGAGGCGAAGCCGGGTTTGCCATTCTCGATGAGATCGAAACCTTTGCCGAGGCCGCTCGCGCGACCCTGCCGAACCGGGCCAAAGCCGTCTGGAATGCCGCCGAAACCCTGCGCGAAGGCATGGAGGCGATGCTGGCGCTGTCGATGAACGATCGCTTCGCCGGTGCTGTGCCCTTTCTGCGGGCCTTTGCGCGCGTGTTGGGAGGTTACTACCATCTCAAGGCGGCGATTTCCGAAGGGGGCGAGGGGCCGCGTTCGCGGCTTGCAGCTTTCTACATCAACCGTATGCTGCCCGAACATACGGCTTTGCTGGCGCAGGCGCGTCTCGGGGCCGGTGATATTTACGCATTGAGCCCAGAGGACCTTTCCGCCTGATGGTGAGTATTTTATGACTGCTCCGATCCGCACGCCCTTTGCCCCCCCCGAGATCGGGGGTGTGATCGAGATTGCCGAAGGCGTGCTCTGGTCCCGGATGCCTTTGCCCGTGCCGCTGGCGCATGTGAATGTTTATGCGTTTGACGAGGGGGATGGTTGGACCATTGTCGACACCGGCGTGGACACACGCAAATCCCGCGGGCTGTGGCAGGCTTTGATTGACGGGCCTTTGTCCGGCAAGCCGATCCGGCGGGTGATCGTCACGCACCACCACCTCGACCATATCGGCCTTGCCGGATGGTTCGTGACGGAGCATGGCGCGGAGCTTGTGACCACGCGGACCTCTTACCTGATGGCGCGGATGTTGCAGCTCGATCTGCAGGACGAGCCGACGCCGGAAATGCTTGCCTTCTGGCGCTCCTGCGGGATGGCGCCGGAAATTTACGAGAAACGTCTCACCGAGCGCCCGTTCAACACCGCCGATGCGGTCAGCCCTTTGCCGCTTGGCTATACGCGACTTGTCGACGGGCAGGAGATTGGGATCGGCGGGCGGCTTTGGACCGTTCGAACAGGCGATGGCCATGCGCCGGAACACGCGACCTTCTGGTCGGGGGATGGCGAATTGCTCATTGGTGGCGATCAGCTCTTGGGTTCGATCTCTCCTAATCTCGGCGTCTCCGCGACCGAACCTCTGGCCGACCCGGTGGGGGACTGGCTTCGGTCCTGCGAGAAATTCGTACCCCATGCGCTTGAGAGCCATTTGGTTCTGACCGGACATAAACTGCCCTATACCGGCCTGCCCGCGCGTTTGCGGCACCTCATCGACAATCACCGCCACGCCCTTGAGCGTCTGCGCGAAGCGCTGCATGAGCCGCGCACCGCTTGCGAGTGCTTTGATGTGTTGTTCAAACGGCCGATTCAGGAGGGCGAATACGGGCTCGCCATGGTCGAGGCCATGGCGCATTGTCGTCATCTCGAACGGCGCGGTCTTATCACTGGACGAGAGAGGGAGGATGGTGCGATCCTGTGGCAAACAGGAGAATGAGTATGTCCCAGGGGGATCATATCCGCACCACCGCCGAGGCGCATGAAGAGGCCGCCCTGCCGCAGGCCCGTGTCGCCCATGCCGACCCCGATGCCTGTACCGCCGAACAGAAACCCTTGCCCGAAGCGGTCGCGCGCAAACCTCTTGAGGAGAAAAGCCCCGCAGAATGGGCCTATGAGCGGCTGATCCTATATATCCAGAATTTCGAGGAACAGCTCGACAGCGAACACGAGATTGCCATGGGCTTCGCGGGCTCCGACACCGGTGTGCTTCGGATCGAGGGGATCGGCTTTTTCGATCCGGATATCGTCACCTTCTACGGCATGGATGAAGAGGGCACCAAGACCCAGCTTATCCAGCATGTGACCCAACTCAACGTGATGCTGCAGGCCATGCCGAAACAGACGGAGGATGCGACGCCTGCGCGGATCGGTTTCCGTCTGGCGGCTGATCTGGAACAGGACCTGAGCGGGGAGAGGTGACAGAAAGCGCTGAATCGTCTAGGTCTGACAGAAAGACATAAGGGAGGACCGCACAATGTCGGAACACAAGCACGGCGAAATGGATATTTCCGTTCAGGAGAAAACCTTTGAAGGTTTTGTGAAATGGGCCACCTGGGTTGCGGGGGCGACCGTTTTTGTTTTGATTATCCTCGCGGTATTCAATAGTTAACACCTGTAAGCGTGGAACAAGGGCCGGAGCCTCAAACGTGTCGTTTCTGTATCGAGCCGTCGGGCTCCTGTCCCTTCTTGTGCTGACCGCCTGTGGTGCGGCCGAACCGAAATGGGCGTCGGACGCCGAGGTGGCGCGGTCCCATTACGTGCATGGCGCGCCTTATCAGCTCACGCTTTTCACTGTGATCAACAACCGCTCGGGCAGTGGCGGGCATAGCTCCCTGCTGGTCAATGCACCGTCCGAGCGGGTGATTTTCGATCCGGCGGGAACGTTCTATCACCCGCATTTGCCGGAGCGGAACGATGTGCATTACGGCATGTCCGATCCGGCGGTGGATTTCTATATCGACTATCACGCGCGCATCACCTGGCGCGTGGTGGAACAGACGATCACGGTCAGCCCGGAAGTCGCCACATTGGCGCTTGCCAAGGTGCAGGCCTATGGTGCCGTGCCGAAAGCGATGTGTGCAAAGAGCGTGTCGGACATTCTGGTGGAATTGCCGGGATTCGAAACAGCGCCGCAAACCATGTCACCGAAAAAGCTCATGCAATGGTTCGGGGAACTGCCCGGGGTGACGGAAAAAGTCATCTACGATGACAGCCCCGATGAAAACGGCCAACTTGTTCAGGCACCGCCTCTTTTGCTGCACCACAGCGGGAGTTCCAGCGGGAGTTCCTGAGGGACGTGGCGTTTATCCGATCACAGCGCCAAGTCCAAAGAACAGGCCAAGCCCGGTGATGATCGCCCAGAGCACGTTTTTCGTCCAGATACCGACCAGAATCGTCGCGGCGGCACAGAACAGGCGTAGCGGGTCCGTGTCAGCCTTGGTCCCCAAAAGCATCGGCGCGACCACGGCGGGCAGTACGGCGACCGGCGTGTAGCGCAACAGGCGCAACAGCCATGCGGGCAGAGGACGGTCGCCCACGAGGCCGAGAAAGGAAAAGCGGATCAGGAAAGTGCCGATGGCCATTCCGACGATGATGATCCAGATTTGCGTCGTGCTCGCTTCGATCATGTCGCGGCCTTTCTCTTTTCCATCCAAATCTCGACCTGCGCACCCACCACCAAGGCGGCGGCCGCGGCGATCAGAAGCCCGCTGCCATAAGGCATGAAGCCGAGAACAAGTACCAACACCCCCGAGGTCAATGCCGAAGCGAGATGCGCCGGTGTCTTGAGCATCGGGGCCACCAAGGCAAGGAAGGTCACCGGCACAGCGAAATCGACGCCGATGTCGGTCGGGATTTTCTCGCCCAGAAGCGCTCCCCCAAGTGTCAGAGCATACCACGCGATGGCAATCGGGATGGCAGCACCGAAGAAATAGCCGAGCTTCTCGGAGAGGCTCAGATTTGGCTCTTTTTCGAATTTGATCGTCGAAAGCGCATAGGGTTGATCGTAGAGCATGTAGGCAGCGAAGGCGCGGGTCAGCAGCGAGGACTTTCCCAGATGCGGGGTGATCGCGGCGGAATACATGCCCATCCGCAGGTTCACCGCCAGAGCGGTCGCCAACACGATCAGCGTCGGTGCGTTCTCCGTCATCAGTTGCAGAGCGGCCAATTGGGCGGAACCGGCGATGACGAGGATCGAGAAACCCATGACCTCCACCACATTCAGCCCCGCCTGTGTGGCAATTGCGCCAAAGATCGCGGCGAAGGGCCAGATCACGATGTGAAACGGCAGCCCGTCCTTGGCGCCTTTGAGAAATTGCTGGGCAGCGGGGGAGAGTGACATGGGATCCGTGAAGGCCTTGAAATTCCGAACCGTGCCAACCTAAGGGATCGGGGGGCGCGGACCAATTGCGATTTGTGAGAACGGGTTATGCGGAAGCGGACAGCGCCGCAACCCAGGCTCAGTCGAAAGTACCTGCCACACGACCGAGCAACATGAAGCCGCGCGCGGTGCGCGTGTCGGTGAGGGCGGCGATTTCCTCATCCGTGGCGGATTGCTCGAATTCCGCGAAAGTCTTGTCGAATTTGCGCAGAAAATGGTGCACGGCATCGCGGAAAATCGCATCCTGTTTCATCCGTGCAGAGGCCAGTGCCAGCGACGAACGGTCGCGCACGCCGCCCAGTGGGGCGACGGAATGGCCGCGCTCACCCTTGGCGAAGCGGCGCCAGACCTCGGGCTTCGCACGGTCGGGGCGCAGATCGTCCATGTAAATCCCATCCTGCGACAAAAGCGTCAGAACGTCCTGCGCGGCATGAATGAGTTGGCTGACCTTGCGATCCGACAGCGCCCGCCGCAGCGCTCGGAAGCCTTCCTTGTCTTCGGCGGTTTCCGGGAAATTCAGCGCCTTGATGAAATCCGCGACCGACAGGGGCGGCGCGAGGCTTTCCGAGGGAGTACCGAGCGCAAGGCTTGCCTGTTCCTCGATCAGCGCGGGGGCGGGGATTGCCAGCTTGTCCTCGGGCGGCGTCTGGCCGGGGCGGATCGAGGTGAACATCGCGAGTGTCGACTCGGTCTTGCGTTGTGCGGCGGCGATCTCTTCGAGTTTCTTCTCGACCGTGGCGTTCGAGGTGCCACCGCCTTGCCCGGAGAGGTAGGACTGGCGCATGGCGGAAATCGCGGCCTGAAGCCTGCGGCTTTCCTCACGCATGGTTTGGGAGGCGCGCACGGCCAGAGCTCCGACCCAGATCATCGCGATCGGCATGAAAATCGCGATCAGCATCATGACGAAACGGATCGAATCGAAATCACTCGACCCGGAGCCGACGATCATGAAATACCCGGCGGTCATCGCCAGCCATACCAGAGACAGCACCGCGGCGATCATTTCCGTCGCGGTGATTTTCGGTTCTTCCTCGGGGCGCTGGTAGACGCCCAGCTCGACTTTTTTGGGGCCTTCGGTTGCCAAAGGGATCTCCTCGATCGCGTTTACAAATCAGATATACGCGATCTTGAGGATTTCGTAGGATTTTTCGCCACCGGGCGTGCGTACTTCGACGCTGTCGCCTTCATCCTTGCCGATCAGGGCGCGGGCGAGCGGCGATTTGATGTTGAGAAGACCGCGTTCGATGTCGGCTTCGTGCTCGCCAACGATCTGATAGGTCTTTTCCTCATCCGTGTCCTCGTCGACGATGGTCACGGTGGCGGAGAACTTCACCGGACCGGACAGGGTTTTCGGGTCGATGACATCGGTCAGCGACAGGATGCCTTCGAGCTCCTTGATCCGGCCTTCGATGAAGCTCTGTTTCTCACGCGCCGAATGGTATTCGGCGTTCTCCGAGAGATCGCCAAGCTCACGCGCTTCGGCAATGGCCTGAATGATCGCCGGTCGCTCGACGGATTTCAGGGTTTTCAGCTCTTCGTTCAGCGCGGTGTAGCCCGCGCGGGTCATGAGGATCTTTTCCATCAGGGCACTCATCTGCACGAAAAAAGCACTGCGGAGCCGTTCAGGCTCCGGGTGCTTTCGGGTTTTGTCTTTGTCGGACTACCTGACCCGGAACGGGTGGCTATTGCAAGGGGCAAGGGGCGCTTTGTTGCGCGCAGGGCGAAAATCTCTCGCCTGTCACCTGTTTTGTGGCTGTGCGGTGGCGTGATGAGCGGAGGTTTCGCGGCAAGGTTTGCGCACGATTCTACGCGTGGGGATGGTGCCGGGGTGCCCGATGTGTTGTCTGGCGGTGTCCCCATGTGGCGCTGCGGTCATTTCAGGCCCGTAAAGCTTAACAGACGCAACGAAAAACCGCTTCTCAAATTGACCCTGCCCTCTCTTCCCGGTTAGGTAGGCGCTGGAGAGCCGCCTGAGCCAGGGAGAAATTTTATGTCGAATATCGAGCGTGAGGCGATGGAATATGACGTCGTGATCGTGGGTGCCGGGCCTGCCGGCCTGTCCGCCGCGATCCGGCTCAAGCAATTGGACGAGGATTTGAATGTCGTCGTTCTGGAAAAGGGTTCCGAAGTGGGCGCGCATATCCTGTCGGGGGCTGTGCTCGACCCGTGCGGTATCGACGCGCTGATCCCGGACTGGAAGGAAAAGGGCGCGCCGATCACCACCGTGGTGAAGGAAGATCATTTTCACGTTCTGGGCGAGGCCGGCTCGATCCGTATCCCGAATTTCCCGCTTCCGCCGCTGATGTCGAACCACGGCAAATATATCGTCTCCATGGGCAATGTTTGCCGCTGGATGGCGGAGCAGGCGGAAGAGCTGGGTGTCGAGATTTTTCCCGGCATGGCGTGCTCTGAACTGATTTACGGCGACAGTGGCGAAGTCAAAGGTGTGGTCGCGGGTGAGTTCGGCAAGGGGCCGGACGGCGAACCGACCGAGGCTTATGAACCGGGTATGGAATTACACGGAAAATACGTACTGATTTCCGAAGGCGTGCGCGGGTCTCTGGCGAAAGAGATCATCGCGAAATACGACCTGCAAAACGGCCGCGACGTGCAGAAATTCGGTCTCGGCATGAAGGAAATCTGGGAAATTGACCCCGACAAGCACAAAGAGGGCAAGGTCTGGCACTCGATGGGCTGGCCTCTGGGCTCGAACGCGGGCGGCGGCGGTTTCGTCTACCACGCGGAAAACAATCAGCTTTATCTGGGCTTCGTGGTCCATCTGAACTACGAAAATCCCTATCTCTTCCCCTATATGGAATTCCAGCGCTTCAAGCAGCACCCGCTGGTGAAGGAGCTTCTCGAAGGCGGCAAGCGCGTCGCTTACGGTGCGCGTGCGATCTCCGAGGGCGGTTATCAGTCCATGCCGAAAGCGGCCTTCCCCGGTGGTGCGCTTCTGGGTTGTTCCGTCGGTCTCGTCAACGTGCCGCGGATCAAGGGCAACCATAACGCGATGCTCTCGGGCAAGGCGGCGGCGGAACACGTGGTTGCGGCGATCAAAGAGGGCCGCGCAGGCGATACGCTTGAGAACTACGAGACGGAACTGCGTACCGGTGCCGTGGGCAAGGATCTCAAGCGCGTGCGTAACGTCAAACCGCTCTGGTCGAAATTCGGTCTTGCGGCCTCTCTGGCCTTGGGCGGGTTCGATATGTGGACCAACCAGCTCTTTGGTGTGTCGTTCTTCGGTACTGTCAAACATGGCAAGACGGACGCGCAGGCGACCGGCAAAGCGGCCAAGTTCAAGCCGATCGACTATCCGAAACCCGATGGTGTGATCTCGTTTGATCGGTTGACCAACGTGTCCTTTGCCGCGACGAACCATGAGGAAAGCCAGCCCTGCCACCTCAAACTTAAGGACCCGCAGGTGGCCATCGACGTGGATTACAAGCAATACGGCGGTCCGTCGCAACGCTACTGCCCGGCCGGTGTCTACGAATATCTGACCGAAGAAGGTCAGGAGCCGAAATTCGTGGTCAACTTCCAGAACTGCGTCCACTGCAAGACCTGCGACATCAAGGAAGCCAGCCAGAACATCACCTGGACCGTGCCGCAGGGCGGCGACGGGCCGAATTACCCGAACATGTAAGCCTCTCACGGCAACGTGTTTTCAAAGATCGAGACGGGGGCCAGAGCGGCCCCCGTTTGCATTGCGGCGGGTTGCTTTGGGCGATAGGCTCGCCGGGACGAACCAGACGGGAACGAACCGCCTGGTAAGAACGACAAGGGAGACGACAGGTGACAGACCGCGCCGGCCGCATGATTTCCGCCCTCACTGCCATGGGGCTTTTGTTTGGAACTGTGGCCCTGCCATCTCCGGTTCTGGCCGATGCCGGTTCCTATCTGGCTGCGCGTCAGGCCACGATGGATCGTACATTCCCGGAACTCGCCAATTACGCCACGCGAGCGCTCGCGGGCGACACGGAAAACCCGGCTTTGCTCGAATCCGTGATTTCCGCGCATATCTCCATGGGAAATTTCGATGCGGTGAAAGGCTATGCCAGCCAGTTGATCCAGATCGAGCCTTCGAACCAGATCGCGGCCATGGCAAACCTGACGCTTCTGGCGCGGGACGGCGATTACGAAGGGCTGATGGCCGCGCTCGAAGGCGGGCAAAGCATCAGCACCGTGGTGGATGGGTTGATGTTGGCCTGGGCCCATGTCGGTTTGGGCGATATGTCCGGCGCGCTCGATCTGTTCGATCAGGGTGCGGGCATGGGGCAGGGGTTCGAGAATTTCGGAGCCTATAACAAGGGTCTCGCCCTCGCGCTGGTCGGGGATTATGAGGGCGCGCTTGAGATTCTGTCGCAGCCGGATATGCCGCAAAGCCGGTTTTCCGTGATCGCGCAGGCGGAAATTCTCAGCCAACTCGAACGTGACGAAGAGGCTCTGGCGTTCCTGAATGACAGTTTCGGTGAAGGCCCGCTGGATCTCGAACTGGAAACTCTGCGCGAGGCACTCACTGACGGCGAGACGGTCCCTTTCACCGTCGTGCACAGCGCCCGCGACGGGATTGCGGACGTGTTCTTTGCCGTGGCTTCCGCGCTCGATGGCGGGCTCGACGATGCCTATACGCTCCTTTACGCACGGATCGCCGAAGCGCTGCGCCCGGATGAGGCAAGCTATGTGTTGAGTGTGGCGACGCTGCTCGAACGGCTGGAAAATTACGATCTTGCCACACAAGCCCTCGATAAAATCCCTGCGGAAGACCCGGCTTTCCCGGTGGCGAGCCTTGCACGGTCGGAGACGCTCAGAGCCTCGGGCAATATCGAAGCTTCGCTCGAAGTGCTGCGGCAATTGGCGAAATCGCATCCCGAGTTGGACGAGGCGCATACCGCCTTGGGCGATGCCTTGCGTCGTCAGGAGGATTATGCCGGGGCGGCCAAGGCCTATTCCGTGGTCATCGAGCGTCACCAACCGCCGACACGGGCGCAATGGCCGCTCTATTTCACCCGTGGTACGGCCTATGAACGGCTTGGTGAGTGGGAAAAGGCGGAGGCCGATCTGCGGCAAGCCTTGGAACTGGAGCCGGATCAGCCGCGTGTGCTGAATTATCTCGGTTATTCCTATCTCGAAATGAAAACCAATCTCGACGAGGCGATGGAGATGATCCGCAAGGCCGTCGAAGCGCGGCCCGAGGATGGCTATATCACCGACAGCCTGGCCTGGGGTCTTTATCGGTTGCGTCGTTACGATGAGGCGGTGGAGCCGATGGAGCGCGCGGTCGAGCTGATGCCGGTCGATCCGATCATCAACGATCATCTGGGTGATGTGTATTGGGCCGTCGGGCGGGAACGCGAGGCACGGTTCCAGTGGCAGCGCGCCTTGTCTTTCGAACCTGAAGAGGACGAGGCCGCTCGCATCCGCAAAAAGCTGGAGATCGGTCTCGATCGGGTCCTGATCGAAGAGGGCGAAGAGCCGACGCGGGATACGAATGACGGTTAAGGTCTTTGCCCCTGCCAAGATTAACCTGAGCCTGCATGTGACCGGCCAGCGGGAGGACGGGTATCACCTTCTGGACAGTCTTGTGGCCTTCGTCGATCTTGGGGATCAGGTGACGGCACGTCCGGCTGCGCAATCGCAGTTGAGCGTGACCGGGCCTTTTGCCGAGGGCGTGCCAACGGACGGCAGCAATCTCGTGCTTCGGGCGGCGGCGCTTGCGGGTTACCCCATGTCTCTGGTGCTCGACAAACACCTGCCGCCGTCATCCGGGATTGGAGGCGGCTCCGCCGATGCGGCGGCCACTCTGCGCGCGGCGGCGCGGCTTGGGGCCGACCCCGTGACGGCAGAGCGGGCGCTTGCGCTCGGTGCCGACGTTCCGGTCTGTCTGCGTTCGAAGCCGATGCGGATGCGGGGGATTGGCGATGTGCTCGAACCGGTGTTCATTCCGGCGCTGCACATGGTGCTGGTCAACCCGAAGGTCGAGGTGTCGACCTCCGTGGTGTTCAAACGGCTGGAGCGCAAGGACAATATGGCAATGCCGGATCTGCTGCCGCGCTGGCCGGATACGCTGGCTTTCGTCGATTGGTTGTCCACCCAGCGCAACGATCTTGAGGAGCCTGCGGTCAAACTCGTGCCGGAGGTGGCGGCAGCACTCGCGGCGCTTGCGCTGGCACCGGGGGCACTGATGGTGCGGATGTCCGGCTCCGGGGCGACCTGTTTTGCGCTTTTTGCGGATCGCTATGCGGCGGATGTAGCTGCATTGCAATTGGCTGAGGGCAATCCTTGGTGGTGGGTCAGATCCGCAAGCACGCTTCCGGGATAGAGCCTCAACGCAGGCGCGCCACCACGTAATCGGCAATATCGGAGAGCATCTCGACGATCTCACTTTCGGGCAAAACCGAAAGCGCGGCTTTTGCCTTGTCGGCCCATTCGAGCGCGATCACACGGGTTTCTTCCAGCGCATCGTGCTTGTTCAGAAGCGCAATCGCATGGTCGAGATCGCCCTCATCCTGCTGGCCCTTCTCGATGGTTTTCACCCAGAAGGCACGTTCTTCCGCGTCGGCCTTGGCTACCGCCTTGATCAGCGGCAGGGTCAGCTTGCGTTCGCGGAAATCGTCTCCGACATTCTTGCCGGTCTGCTCGGAACCCCAGTAATCCAGAAGATCGTCGACGATCTGGAAGGAAATCCCAAGCGCATCGCCATAGTCGAAGAGGGCTTTCACCACTGTCTCGTCTGCCCCGGCCAGAACGCCGCCAACCTCGGTCGCGGCGGCAAACAGCGCTGCCGTCTTGCCACGCACAACCTGAATATAGATGGCCTCATCGGTCTTCAGGTCCTGCGCTGCGGTGAGTTGCAGCACCTCGCCCTCGGCAATCGTTGCAGAGGCATTTGACAGGATGCGTAACACGCGCATGTTGTCGGCATCGGTCATCAATTGGAACGACCGGGCAAAGAGATAATCGCCCACGAGAACCGAGGATTTGTTGTCCCACAGAAGGTTCGCCGTCGGACGTCCACGCCGCTGGGCGCTTTCGTCCACCACGTCGTCGTGCAAAAGTGTGGCGGTGTGAATGAATTCCACTGTGGCCGCGAGGTGGATGTGATAGGGGCCGGTGTAGCCGCAGGCCTTGGCGGCCGCCAGCGTCAGCATCGGGCGCAACCGTTTGCCACCGGCCTCGATCAGATGTGCGGTCACTTCGGGGATGCGCGGGGCATGTTCCGACGACATCCGCTCCCGGATCAGCGCGTTGACGGCCTCAAGTTCGGGCGCCAGAGCGGCGGCCAGTCTCTCGTGCGGCTTCACGGCGGCTTTATCCAGTCCCATGGGACCTCCTCGGCTCGACAAACCCTGCGGTCTGCTTTTTAATCGTCGGCGATGAAACAGCTTCTGCGCACAACCGACCCGACCCAGATCGTCTACGCCAAAGCGCTCTTATCCGGAGAGGATATAGACTGCTTTGAAATGGACGTCCATATGAGCGTCCTTGAGGGCAGCATCGGCATCTTGCCGCGCCGTTTGATGGTCCGCGACGAAGATTTCGCGCAGGCCCGGCGCATTCTCAAGGACAACGATTTCGAGCTGGAGGACCTGTGAGCGGAGATCCGGGTCTCAGCCACGATGCCTTTCTCGGCGGGCGGTTGCATATCTTTCAACCGATCAAAGGGTATCGGGCGGGTGTCGATCCGGTGCTTCTGGCGGCGGCCACGCCCGCCCGTCCCGGCCAGTCCGTGCTGGAGCTTGGCTGCGGGGCCGGGGTGGCGTCTTTCTGTCTGGTGGCTCGGGTGGAAAGGCTGTTGCTCACCGGGGTCGAGTTGCAGGCGTTCTATGCCGAACTTGCCCGGCGCAATGCTCTGGAAAATCAGTTGGAAATGACGGTTGTCGAGGCCGATCTGCGCCATTTGCCTGCCTCTTTGAAAGAACGTCATTTCGATCACGTCATCGCCAATCCGCCCTATTACGAACGCCACCGCTCGACGGCGTCGGAGGATGCCGGGCGGGATATGGCGCTGGCCGGGGAAACGCATCTGTCGGAATGGATCGACGTGGCGACACGACGGCTCAAACCCAGGGGTTATCTTACGATGATCCAGAAGGCGGATCGCCTGCCGGATATGCTGGGGGCTTGCGATAACCGTCTCGGTTCGATCCGGGTTCGCCCGATTCAGCCCCGTCTGGGGCGGGCGGCAGAGCTTGTCATCCTTCAGGCGCGCAAAGGCGGGCGGGCGGCTTTTGCGTTGGAAGCGCCGCTCATTATGCATGAAGGCGTGTCACATAAGCACGATGGCGACGATTACACCCCCGAGGCCGTCAAGATTTTGCGAGGCGGCCAGGCCTTGCCATGGTCGGGGTGAAATTTGGCGATATTTCGCAAAGGGTAATATTCTGGTCACTTTGTTTCAAAACAAAGCCGTGACACGACTCGGATTCTATGGTGCACTTGTTACACAGCTTTTACATGGCTGATACATCAGAGAGGAGAAATCATGAGCTTGACGTCCCATATTCAGGAACTGAAGAAAAAGCACCAATCCCTCTCGGAGGCCGTTGAACATGCCCAGCGTTCGCCCGGCACCGATGGCCTTCGGATCGCAGATCTGAAAAAACAGAAACTCCGCATCAAAGAAGAAATCGCGCGCCTTACTGCCGCCTGACGCATCAGATCATCCGGTTTGGCGGCTTTGATAAGCGGCCAGACCGGCCCCGATCGTGATCAGTATCGCGGACACGACAAGTGTGGCCGATGGGGTTGCGATCCCTGCAATCATCAGAACCAGTGTCGACAAGAGCGGAGCCGCGTAGGACGCGGTGCCCAAAAGCTGAATGTTGCCGCGCTTTACACCGATATCCCACACATAAAACGCCGCGCCGACCGGGCCGAAGCCAAGCGCGATCATGCTGGCCCATCCAGTCCCGGTGGAAGGCCAGGTGGTGTCTTCCAAAACAAGATGCGCCAGTGTGGACAGCACGGCGGTGGCGAGGCAATAAACCGTGACTACCATGCTCGATATACTGCCGAGGCGGCGTGAGATGACGGAATAGCCCGACCACGTCAGTGCACAGGCGAGCGCCAACGCATATCCGGGCCCGTGTTCGCCAGAAAAGGACGCGCCTTTCGCCACGATCAGGGCCGCGCCGCCAAAGGACAGGGCTGCGCCGAGCAGGTGCAGCGGGCGCAGTCGCTCGCCGGGCAGCAGGCCGGAAAACAGCACGATCAACAGCGGCCAGAGATAAGCGATCAGACCCGCTTCTGCGGGCGGAGCGGCTCTGAGGGCGGAGAAGTACAGGAAGTGATAACCGAACAGCCCGACCGTGCCAAAGGCATAGACGGAAAGCGTAATACCTTTCAGTTCGCTCCAGCGTCCTGTGGCTGTTGTCCAGACCACACCGATGGTCCCGCCAATGCCGAAGCATACGGCGTTCAGTTGCAGCGGCGGCACTTCCGAGGCGCCGACGGTAAAGAGCGCGAGCAGGGCCCAGAGCAGAACGGCGACAAAGCCGATGGCGGTGGCGGATTTACGTGTCATGCGAGCGATTAAGCCTGAGAGTTTCGCTAGCACAACAGAAAAAGGGCCGCCGAAACGGCGACCCCTCGTTCTGCGATCCCGCACAGGCTCAGGTGAGGTACTGACCGCCGTTCGCCGTAATGGTCGAGCCGGTGATGAAGCCTGCATCGTCGGAGGCGAGGAAAACCACGCAGCGGGCAATGTCTTCCGGCTCGCCGAGACGGCCCACGGGAATGGTCGCGATGATCGATTCGCGCACTTTTTCCGGCACGGCCATGACCATTTCGGTGGCGACATAGCCGGGGCAGATGGCGTTCACGGTGACGCCCGCACGCGCGCCTTCTTGTGCCAGTGCCTTAGTGAAACCGATGTCCCCGGCTTTGGCGGCGGAGTAGTTGGCCTGGCCGAACTGACCTTTCTGGCCGTTGATCGAACTGATGTTGATCACGCGCCCGAATTTACGCTCGCGCATCCCCGGCCAGAGCGGGTGGGTCATGTTGAACACGCCCGAAAGGTTGGTGTCCATGACCTGTTGCCACTGCTCGCGGGTCATCTTGTGGAACGGAGCGTCGCGGGTGATGCCAGCATTGTTCACCAGCACGTCGACGGGACCGAGTTCCGCTTCGACCTTGGCGATGCCCTCAACGCAGGCGTCATAATCGGCCACGGACCATTTGTAGGTCTTGATGCCGGTTTCCTCGGTGAATTTCGCAGCGGCCTCGTCATTGCCGGCATAGTTGGCGGCGACGGTGTAACCCGCAGCTTGCAGGGCTTTGGCGATAGCGGCGCCGATGCCGCGCGATCCGCCGGTCACAAGAGCGACTCTGGACATGATACTCCTCCTTATCAATCCTGAACTTGTAATCTTGTTATCTATAATATTCTGCATTCGCAACAATATTGCTATGCAAATGCAGAAAAATCTTTGTCTGATTTGATCTGTCAGTGGTGGCGGGGTCTGGAAACCCCGCCTTTCGGATCAATCACGCTCGACACAGACCGCAACGCCCATGCCGCCGCCGATGCAGAGCGTAGCGAGGCCTTTTTTCGCGTCGCGGCGCACCATTTCGAACAGAAGCGTGTTGAGGACGCGCGCGCCGGAAGCCCCAATCGGATGACCGATGGCAATCGCGCCACCGTTGACGTTGACGATGGCCGGATCCCAGCCCATGTCCTTGTTCACCGCGCAGGCTTGCGCCGCGAAGGCTTCGTTGGCTTCGACGAGATCGAGGTCGGAGGCTTTCCAGCCTGCTTTCGCCAGCGCTTTTTGCGAGGCGAAGATCGGACCTGCACCCATGATCGACGGGTCGAGGCCGACAGTGGCGTAGGAGGCGATGCGGGCCAAGGGTGCAATCCCGCGTTTCGCGGCATTCTCGGCGGACATCAGGAGGACACCGGCGGCACCATCGTTGATCCCGGAGGCGTTGCCTGCGGTCACGGAGCCGTCCTTGTCGAAAGCCGGGCGCAGTTTCTGCATACCCTCGATGGTTGCGCCGTGACGGATGTATTCGTCCTGATCCACCACGATGTCGCCCTTGCGGGTTTTCACGGTGAAGGGCACGATCTCATCGGCGAATTTCCCGGCTTTCTGGGCGGCTTCGGCCTTGTTCTGGGAGGCAAGGGCGAACTCGTCCTGCATCTCGCGGGAGATCTGCCATTGATTGGCGACGTTCTCGGCGGTGATCCCCATGTGATACCCGTTGAAGGCATCCCACAGGCCGTCTTTGATCATCGAATCGATGAATTTCATGTCGCCCATCTTGTGACCTGCGCGCAGGTTGGCGACATGGGGGGACATGGACATGTTTTCCTGGCCCCCGGCACAGACGATGTCGGCATCGCCGAGCATGATATGCTGAGCGGCCAGAGCGACGGTGCGCAGACCGGAGCCGCAGACCTGATTGATGCCCCAGGCGGCGGATTCGATCGGCAGACCGGCCTTGATATGCGCCTGGCGGGCGGGGTTCTGGCCCTGACCGGCGGTCAGCACCTGACCGAGGATGGTTTCCGACACTTCGGCTTTTTCAATCCCGGCGCGTTCCACGAGGGCTTCGAGCACACAGGCGCCCAGATCGTGTGCGGGGGTATTGGCGAAGGACCCGGAAAAGCTGCCGACGGCGGTCCGTGCTGCGGATGCGATAACGACATTGGTCATGATGATAATCTCTCTCCCATTTTGGTTATGGGGAGATTGCCCAAAGGCCGCAATATTTGCAACAAAGTTGCTCGCTCCCCAATGAAAGCTCTATGCTGCGTTCGCAGCATTTTCAACCTTCAAGGGGACTCTGAGGCGCTTTGCCGCCGATTTAACCGGCTTTTTTGTGCGCCTCACGGTTGCGCCATACCGGATCAATGGTTGCGGCACCGAAATAGTGCCCCTGCATGCAATCGATTCCAATCCCGGTCAGGTATTCCGCATCGGCGGCGTTTTCTACGAATTCCGCCACGGTATACATGTCGAAATGTTTGGCCACGGAAACAAGTGCCTGTGTCAGGACCTGATTGTCGGGGCTGGAGGCGATGCCACGGATGAATTCTCCGTCGATCTTCACCATGTCGAAATAGAAATCCTTGAGATAGCGAAAGGCGGTGTAGCCCGCACCGAAGTCATCGAGTGCGAAGGAAATCCCCATCGCTTGCAGTTCGGACATGAAGACGGAGACGAGATCGGGCATGACCATGGCCGAACTCTCAGTGATTTCGAGAATCAGCCGCTCCGCGATCGTTTGATCCCTGTGCAGCCCGGTCATCAGCGTCTCTTTCCAGCGCGGATAGCCGATGGAGCGCGCAGACATGTTGATGGCAAGACGCAGATTCTTGTGATCATTCAAGGCGTCGAGACCGAGTTCCAGGGCGAGGCAGTCGAGCTGACGCCCGGTTTCCGTGGTTTCCGCGACCTTGATGAATTCGCGGGCGGGAATCACCCGACCGCTTTGATCGAGCACTCGGATCAGACCTTCGTAAAAGGCCGGTCGGTCGGGGCGCAATGTCTGGACGATGGGCTGGTAGGCCAGCATGACCTGCTTTTTGCGGAGCGCTACCTGAACCATTTCCATTGTGTGACGGTCCCGGTCGGCGACCGCTACGGAAAGCGGATTGCCGAATTCATTGTTGTCATAGCCAGAATCGATCATCCCGTCACCTTGTCTCGCTTGCCTTGTGCAGGGATCACTTTCGCGCGCTTGGGCTAACGGCGGGTAAACTGTCGAATTCGCCAAAAAATCGAATAAATATAACGTCAAATCGACAGGGATTTGTTTTTGTAAAACTTTTTCTGGGATCTCTACCTTTAAAGCCGTGGTATCGACGATTTGTCGAGAATTCTATGTTCTTTGTGGCTGTGACATTTTGCTCTGATCGCTTGCGGAGCGGTCGGGGCTGCGGAGAAAAGAATGACGGGGGTGCGGGTTAACCAAATCGAAAGCCCATTCTGTTTCAGTGCAATGAAACCGATAGAACAGGGCTTGCCAGGATTTGCGATGACGTTCCAATTTTCCGCCGCACGTAATGCGGAGAAGGCCGAGGAAGTGGCTTTCGACGTCGAAGACCTTTTTTTCTCGCGGACGGACGGGCGCGGGGTGATTGCGGCGGGCAATGAGGTGTTTCAACGAATCTCGGGTTATTCGTGGGAAGAACTCGTCGGTGCGCCACATAAAATTATCCGCCATTCCGATATGCCGAAGGGGGTGTTTTACATTCTCTGGGAGCGGCTCAAAAAAGGTCTCTCCACCGGGGCCTATGTTAAAAACCGAGCCAGGGATGGGCGTTATTACTGGGTTTATGCCGTCGTTTCGCCGATCGAAGGGGGGTATGTTTCCGTCCGGATGAAACCCGGTTCAAGTGTCTTCAAAGAGGTGAAGGCGGCTTATGGAGATTTCCTGAAACTTGAGCGGGAAAAGGGGCTTGGCCCGGAAGAAAGCGCGAATGTCATTCGTATGCGGCTAAAGGAACTCGGGTTTCCGAGCTATGCGGCTTTTAGCTCTTATGCAATTGCTCAGGAGATGAGTGCCCGTGACGCGGCCTTGTTCCGGATGGAGGACAGCCGTTTGCGCAGTCTGAAGGACGCGTTGCCGACTTTGGTCGAACTCCACAAAGAGCAGCAGGCGTTGTTTGCGGCCTTTGAAAAGATTCGGGGCATTCCGGCGAATATGCGAATCGTGGCCTCGCGTCTTGAACCGGCGGGTGGCCCGATTTCGGCGATTTCGCAAAATTATCGCCTGATGTCGGACGAGGTCACCAATCATCTGGGCGGTTTCCGGGTCGATAATGGCAACAAAAACCTGTCCGAAACCGTGATACCGCGAATTTACCTCGGGTTGTTCATGATGGCGGCTTGCCGTTTGCAGCGCGAGGTCAAGGAAGTTTCCATGGCCGCGCTCGGCAAACACATGGAACGGGATGGCTTTCAGACGGAGGTGGATGTCCTGAGTACCATGCTCGACGATTACACGATCAGAACAGGATCGGTTCTGGTGTCGGTGTTCAATGACGTCTCGGTGCTTGCGCGGTCGGCGAAAGATTTGCGGCAACTCGTCACCGGGCTCGATTCGATTCGCGTGTTGTGTCGGGTGGAAGCCGGACGTTTGGGGACGCAATCGGCCTCGCTCATGCCGGTGATCGGTCAACTCGACGCATTCCATGTCGAGATCGACGCCACTCTTGAACGGATCATGTCGCTGACCGACCGGGTCAAAGGGCTTGTCGAGGCGGCGATGCCGCGGAGCTTCAATGGCTCTCTGCGCTATCATCCGCCGGCGGGAGGGGTGTCACGTTGAGCAATTCGGCGATGATCGCCTGGGCTGAGGGGGAAAACCACTCTGCATCCCCGGTCATCCGGGCGATTTCCTTACCTTCGGGCGAAATCAGGATCGTAACGGGCAGGCCGAGTACGCCCATGTCACGCGCCATTGCGCCCTTGGCGTCGATCCTCATGGGCAGGGTTTCGATCCCGGCCTTTTCATAGAAAGACCGAATCGCCGGAAGCGGATTGTGCCCGGTTGCCACAGGCAACACCACCAGCCCCTGATCGCCATAGGCCGCGGAAAGCTGATCGAGGGCTGGCATTTCCTTGCGACAGGGCGCACACCATGTGGCCCAGAAGTTCAACAGGACAAGCTTTCCGTCATAATCGGCAAGAGTTTCCTCCACACCATCCGTCGTGGTGAAGGGGAGCGGGCTCACATCCTTCGGCGCGTCGTGGAAGCCGAGCTTTTGCAGCGTTCCTTCCCGAAGAGCCGCAGCCGCGCTCAGGTCCGTTGCGGTGGCGGGAATTGCACCGAGGCTCAGGGCCGTATAAAGGGTGGCGGCAATCAGCTTTTTCAACATGCGGGACACGTCCATGACCGATAAGAAATCAAACGCGATGTGGGGCGGGCGGTTTGCCGCCGGACCCGACGCCATCATGGAAGCCATCAACGCCTCCATTGATTTCGACAAGCGGCTGGCCTCCCAGGACATCGCAGGCTCGCGCGCCCATGCGGCGATGCTCGCCAAACAGGGCATCCTTACCGATACCGATGCCGAAGCCATTCGGGAAGGCCTGCTCACGGTTTTGTCAGAGATCGAGCGCGGTGAGTTCACTTTTTCCACCGCGTTGGAAGACATTCACATGAATGTCGAGTCACGCCTCAAGGAGATCATTGGCGAGGCTGCGGGGCGTCTGCACACGGCGCGCTCGCGCAACGATCAGGTGGCGACCGATTTCAAACTCTGGGTGCGCGACCAGATCGACGCGGCCATCTCCGGGCTTGAGGCGCTGATCCGCGCGTTGATCGCACAGGCCGAGAAAGGCGCGGATTGGGTCATGCCGGGTTTCACCCACCTGCAAACCGCGCAGCCGGTGACTTGGGGCCATCACATGATGGCCTATGTCGAGATGTTCGGTCGCGACATGTCCCGGTTCAACGATGCGCGCGTGCGGATGAACGAAAGCCCGCTGGGTTCCGCCGCGCTGGCGGGCACCGGCTTTCCGATCGACCGTCACATGACGGCGGAGGCATTGGGCTTTGACCGTCCGACGGCGAACTCTCTCGATGCCGTGGCGGATCGCGATTTCGCGCTGGAATTCCTGTCGTCCGCGTCGATCTGCGCCATGCATCTGTCGCGCTTTGCCGAGGAACTGGTGATCTGGTCGTCGGCACAGTTCCGTTTCGTGGCGCTCTCGGATCGCTTCTCCACCGGCTCGTCCATCATGCCGCAAAAGAAAAATCCCGACGCCGCCGAACTGATCCGTGCCAAAATCGGGCGCATCTTCGGGGCGAACGTGGCGCTCATGACTGTGATGAAGGGGCTGCCGCTTGCCTATTCCAAGGACATGCAGGAAGACAAGGAACAGGTGTTCGATGCTGCCGACAACCTGATGCTTGCGCTTGCGGCGATGACCGGGATGGTGTCGGACATGACCGCCAATGTCGACAACCTGCGCGCCGCCGCCGCCTCCGGGTTTTCGACCGCGACCGATCTGGCCGACTGGCTGGTCCGCGAAGCGGGCTTGCCGTTCCGAGATGCGCATCATGTGACCGGCGCGCTCGTCGCCATGGCCGAAAAGAAAGGCGTCGATCTGCCGGATCTGAGCCTTGATGAGATGAAATCCGTCAATGAGGCGATCACAGAAGGGGTCTACGACGTCTTGACGGTTGAAAATTCCGTCGCCTCGCGCACAAGCTACGGGGGGACCGCGCCCGCGCAGGTGCGTGCGCAGATCGCCCGTTGGAAAGAGGTGCTCGGATGAAACGTGTTCTTATGGCTTTGGTGCTGTTGAGCGGCCTGTCCGCCTGTGGCGTGGACGGCGAGCCGGTGACGCCGGATGTCGGGGTTTCGACCACTGTGGGGGTGAATTCCCGTGGCGGTGCCTATACCGATACATCGGTCGATATCCATTTCCCGCTGAACTGATTTTCAAGACCTGATCCGGAGCGTGCCCGCCCCGAAAGCGAAAGACCCAAGATGGACCATTTCCTCTACAAAGACGGCGTGCTCCATGCCGAAGACGTGGCTGTGAGCGACATTGCCGCCCAGGTCGGCACGCCGTTCTACGTTTATTCCACCGCAACGCTGACCCGGCATTTCAAGCTGTTCGACGAGGCGCTGACGGGGATGGACCATCTCGTCTGTTTCGCGATGAAATCGAATTCCAACCTCGCCGTGCTCAGGCTCATGTGCGAATTGGGGGCCGGGGTCGATGTGGTTTCTATCGGCGAGTATCTCAAGGCCAAGGCGGCCGGTTTCCCCGGCGAGCGCATCGTGTTTTCCGGCGTCGGCAAGACGCGTGAGGAAATGCGTATCGCACTCGAAGGTGGCATTCGTCAGTTCAACGTCGAAAGCGAGCCGGAACTTGAAGCGCTCAACGAAGTGGCTGTGTCCCTTGGGATGAAAGCGCCCATCGCATTGCGGGTGAACCCGGATGTGGATGCAAAAACCCATGCGAAAATCGCCACAGGAAAGTCGGAGAACAAGTTCGGCATCCCGATTGCCTCCTGTCGTGAAGTTTACAGGCGTGCGGGCGAGATGCCGGGGATCGAGGTGATCGGTATCGACGTGCATATCGGTTCGCAATTGACGCAGTTGGAGCCGTTCGAACTGGCGTTTACCAAGATCGCGGAACTAACCGATACCCTGCGTGCCGACGGGCATGAGATCCGCCGTCTCGATCTGGGCGGGGGGCTTGGTATTCCTTACGAGCGTTCGAACACCGCCCCGCCGTTGCCTGTGGAATATGGCCATCTGGTGAGGCGCACGCTGGGACATTTGGATTGTGAGATCGAGATCGAGCCGGGACGTCTGATTTCCGGTAATGCGGGAATTCTCGTCTCCTCCGTTATTTATCTCAAACATGGCGAGGGGCGTGATTTCCTCATCCTCGATGCGGCGATGAACGATTTGGTGCGGCCTTCGATGTATGACGCCTATCACGACATCATTCCGGTGGTGGAACCCGTGGTGGGGGCGGAGCAGGGCCCGATGGACATCGTCGGGCCGGTCTGTGAAACCGGCGATACCTTTGCCAAGGCGCGCAATATGCCCGGGCTCGGCGAGGGCGATCTTGTCGCCTTCCGCTCGGCGGGCGCTTATGGCGCGGTGATGGCTTCGGAATATAATTCCCGGCCGCTCATTCCCGAGGTTCTGGTGAAAGGCGATCAATTCGCCGTCATTCGCAAGCGTCCGAGCTTTGATGAGATGATAAACCGCGATACCATCCCTGCGTGGCTCTGAGCGCGGATCATTCCGATGCGCGCCCGAAGCCCCGGGCGAGACGTATGGAATTTGACCGACAGCTCCGAGACAGCCTTGGCCAGAACCTTGCCCGACGGGTGAGGGTCGCTTTGCGCGTGACGTGGGCGGGGCTGTTGTATGAACGGCTCGGGATGGCCTTCTGGCCGCTGTTTTCGCTTGTCGTTTTCGCCCTCGGTCTTGCCATGCTCGGCGTGCAGGATGTCTTGCCGCTCTGGGGGCTCTGGCTTTCTGCCGTGCTTTTCGGGTTGACCGGGCTATGGGCCCTGATCCACGGTTTGCGACACCTGCGTCTGCCTGGTACGGCGGAGGCCATGGCGCGGGTCGATGCGGACCTGCCGGGCCGTCCGTTGCAGGCGCTCTCTGATACGCCGTTGATCGGCGCGGGGGATGCCGCATCGGAGACGCTCTGGGCCGCGCATCGTCGTCGTATGGCGGAGCGGTTGCGCGGGGTACATGCCATTGCACCGAGGCTGCGGCTGTCCTCTGCCGATCCTCTTGCTTTGCGCTTTGTCGCGCTGACGACGCTTGCCATGGGCCTTTTGTTCGGATCTTTCGAGCGGGCTGGGACCCTGAGCGATCTGGGAGAGGGTGGCATGGCAATTGCCTCCGGTCCGATCTGGGAAGGCTGGGTGCGCTCACCCGCCTATGCCGGTAAGCCGACGCTCTATCTCGGCGATCTCGATCCTGCTTTCGAAGTGCCGAAAGGGTCCGATGTGACACTTCGGTTCTATGGCGAGGATGGTGCTCTGACCCTGCGTGAAACCGTCTCCGGCGATGAGGACACGCGCCTGCACGATTTCATCATCCGTCAGGCGGGGGAGATCGAAATCGACGGTCCGACAGGGCGGCTCTGGGACGTGGCGCTGCAACCGGATCAGCCGCCGATGGCTGAACTCATCGGGCCGATGACCCGTGCGCCATCGGGTGAGGCGCGTCAGGAATTTCGCCTGAGCGACGATTTCGGGGTGACGCGGGCGGAACTGACCATCACACGCGATCCGGAGACGGTGGAAAAACGCTATGGGTTCATCCTGCCGCCGGAGCCGCGCGAGGCGATCACCCTGCCGGTCATGTTGCCGCAAACCGGGGATCGCACGGAAATCGAGGGGCTGATTGCCGAAAACCTTGCCGAGCATCCGTTCGCCGGTCTGCCCGTCCGCCTGAGCCTGACCGCCTGGGATGCGGCGGGGCAGGCGAGTACGGCTGCGCTGGGAGAAAACATCCTGCCGACCCGCCGCTTTTTCGACCCGCTGGCGGCGGCCATTGTCGATCAGCGACGGGAGCTTTTGTGGAACCGCGAGAACGCGGCGCGCACGGCGCAGGTGCTGCGCGCGGTCTCGGTCAACCCGACCGAGATGTTCGACGAGATGACGACCTATTTCCGCCTGCGCGAAACCATCGGCCAGATCGAGGGGCGCGAGGGTCGGCTGACGGATGAACAGCTCGACACCATTGCGGACAACCTCTGGGACATTGCGCTGGAGCTGGAAGACGGGCAGCTCAAGGAGGCGCTCGCGCGTCTGCACCGGGCGCAGGAGCGCCTGTCGCAGGCGATGCGCGACGGGGCGACGCCGGAAGAGATCGAACGGCTGATGCAGGAACTGCGCGAGGCGACCCGCGATTACATGCAGCAACTGGCGGAGCAGCAGGGCGATGACGGCGATGGCACCGATATGCCCGATCAGGGGCAGGATCAGGGCCAACAGATCACGCAGGATCAATTGCAGCAGTTGATGGATCGCATTCAGGAATTGATGGAGCAAGGCCGCATGGCCGAGGCGCAGCAGCTCATGGATATGTTGGCCGAGATGCTCGAAAACATGCGTGTGACCAAGGGCGAGGGCCAGGGCGGCCCCGGTCAGCAAGGTATGCAGGGCCTTCAGGACATGCTGCGCGATCAGCAACAGCTCAATGACGATACCTTCTCGGATTTGCAGCAGCAGTTCGGGGAAAACGGTCAGCAAGGCCAGCCAGAAGGTCAGCCCGGTGACGGTGAGACCGGCGAGGGCGAAAACGGGCAACAGCAACCGGGAGAGGGGCAGAGCGGCCAATCCCTTTCAGAGCGTCAGCAAGCCCTGCGTGATGAGTTGCAGCGTCAGCTTGGCAATATTCCCGGCGGTCAGAGGGGGTCGGACGACAGTGTCGGCGGCGCTCTTGAGCGGGCAGATCGGGCGATGGAAGAGGCCGAAGATGCGCTGCGCGAAGGCGATCTCAACGGTGCGCTCGGGCGTCAGGCCGAGGCGATGGAAGCCCTGCGCGAAGGCATGCGCCGCCTTGGCGAACAACAGGCGCAGAACCAGCAGGATCAGGAAGGCCAACAGGGCGAGGCCGGCGGTCAGCCCGGCAATGATGCGGCGCGGCGCGATCCGCTTGGGCGCAAGCCCGGCGAGGCCGGACGTTTCGGCAGCGATGACGAGCTTTACGAGGGCGAAGATGTCTATCGCCGGGCGGAAGAACTTTTGGACGAAATCCGTCGCCGTTCCGGTGAGCAACAACGACAGGCGGAAGAACGCGATTACCTCAACCGTCTGCTCGATCAGTTCTGAGCGAATTGCTACCGGCTCAGGAGCCGCTGAGGTGTCCGAGCAAGGCGTTGAGCCTTGTGCTCGCCGCCGACAGAATCCGGTCGAGCCAGGCGCGGAACCCATTGGCCGCGTCGACATAGGTTTCCATTACCCCCGCCAGCGCAGGGACTTTGGCCACGATCAGCGGGGCCAGCACATAAAGCGCCACAAGCATGAGGGCCGCCAGCACCAGCACAAGGAACACGGAACGGAAGCCGGAGCGTTCCGCGCGGGCGCGAAGGGTGTTTTCGTCGGGGACGGTGCCATCCTCGTCGCGTTCTGATGAAGCGCTCAGCGTCGAGTT
Organism: Celeribacter persicus; assembly: GCF_003050785.1. GTDB lineage: Bacteria > Pseudomonadota > Alphaproteobacteria > Rhodobacterales > Rhodobacteraceae > Celeribacter > Celeribacter persicus. The sequence goes on along the minus strand of NZ_QAOH01000005.1, from coordinate 158,594 downwards.
GATTTCTTCGATATCCGGCAAAAGGTCACGGCGCTTGCCGGTTGCGGCGGCGACGCTTCCGGCGACGATCCCACTGTCGGCAGGGTCCAACCCCCGCAGCCGCGCCATGCGGTCGCGCAGGCTTTTTTTGGCGCTGTCCTGAGTGGGTTCTTCGAGCCCGAGGTCCGGCTGGGTTTCCAGCGTTTCGCCTTGTGATTGGCGCATGGCCTGATCGAACTCGACCTCGGCGCGCAGAATGTCGCGCACACTGTCCTTGAGGGCGGAGCCGCTCTGGGGCGCAGGCGCGGGGGCCGGTTCGTCATCATCCTCTTCCGGCGCGTCCTCCGGTTCGTCTTCCACATCGACGGTGGGGGAAACTGGGGCGGGCTCGGGTTCTGGCTCTTCCTCCGGCTCCGGTTCGCTTACCTCTTCGGTCGTGATGTCCGGGCTGTCTGTGGCCTCCGGCGTATCCTCGAATTCGGGAACGACGGCCTCGGTTTCTTCCGTCTCGGTCTGTTCCTCAGCCGATCCCTCGTGCGGCAATTCATAGCCCAACTCTTCGGCCAGATCGGGATCGAGATGTGCCGGGCGCTGGAACCAGGTGTGGCCACAGTTCGAGCACTGAACATCCCGGCCCGTATCCGGAATAACACGTGCATCGACCTCGTATTGAGCGCCACAGTTGGGACAGATCAGCCGCATATTTTCCCCTGCCACCGAGACATTATGCGCATGAAGTTGCGCGATTTTCCACAATTCTTAACGCACATGTGCGAATTGTCCATATTTTTGCGACAGTTGGATTGAAAGCTTTTGGCCGGTGAGGCAAAACTGTCGCGAATACAAAGGGGTTCTCACAGAGGTGCCGTGTGATCGAGTTTTATGACGCTGGCTACGGCTACGGGGGGCGGGAGCTTCTGACCGAGATGTCCCTGACGCTTGCGCCGGGGTCTTTTCATTTCCTGACCGGGCCTTCGGGAGCGGGCAAGACGACTTTTCTCAAGCTCTGTTACCGTGAATTGCAGGCCACCGCCGGACGGGTTTCCATTTTTGGCGAGGATACCCGGAGCATGGGCCGCGACGAAGTGGCGCTGTTGCGTCGGCGTATCGGGGTGGTGCATCAGGATTGCCAGTTTCTCGACCATCTGAGTGTCGCCGAAAACGTTGCCCTGCCGCTGACCGTGTCCGGCCTGCCGCGCGATCATGGCGATCTCTCCGACCTGTTGGCCTGGGTCGGGCTGTCGGAACAGATCCACGCCCGCCCGCCCGAATTGTCCGGTGGCGAACGTCAGCGCGCGGCGCTCGCCCGTGCGGTGATTATGTCGCCCGATGTGATCCTGGCCGATGAGCCGACGGGCAACGTCGATTGGGAAATGTCGCTGCGCCTGTTGCAACTGCTCATCGAGTTGAACCGGATGGGCAAGACCGTAGTGATCGCCACCCACGATCTGCATCTGATCCGTCAGGCCAAGGCGCAAGTCGCGGCGCGGGTGCTGCGCATCTCCAACCGGCGCATTCAACAATCGGGGGCGGATCTGTGAAAGCCATTCTTCTGTCCTTTCTGAATTTCAGAGAAAGCGCCTCCGGGCGGGTCGTGCCGCCGTCTGGCTTTACGGCGCAGCTCACCGTGATCACTTCGGCGGCCATGGCCTTTCTTGCCGTTTTCGCGCTCGCGCTGTCGATGGCGACCGGGCGTCTGGCGGAGCGTTGGGGCAATGAGTTGGCGCGTGGCTCGACCGTGCGCATCTCCGCCCCTGCCGATCAGATCGACACCCAGATTGCCGCTGCGCTCAAGGTGCTTGAGACCACGCCGGGGGTGGCGGACGCGCGGTTGCTGACGGCGGAGGAGGAAACCGATCTTCTGGAACCCTGGTTCGGGCCGGACCTGCCGCTCGACACGCTGCCCTTGCCCGCTTTGATCGACATTCAGGAAATGCCCGAAGGCTTCGATGCCGAAGGGCTGCGCCTGCGCCTAGCGGGCGAAGCGCCCGGTGCGGTGCTCGACGATCACAGCCGTTGGCGCAAACCTCTGTTGCGGGCCGCCGAACGTTTGCGGTTGCTGGGTGTGCTCTCTCTCCTGCTGATCGCGGGTGTTACCGCCGGGATGATCACGCTGGCGGCCAATGCCGCCCTTGCCGCCAACGGCCAGGTGATCCGTACGCTGCGCCTCGTCGGCGCAACGGATCGTTTCATTGCAGGCGCTTTCGTGCGACGCTTCACTTTGCGCGGGTTGATGGGGGCGGTCATCGGCACGTTGTTCGGTATGGTCGCTGTCGCGCTTCTGCCGAGTGCCGATGGGGCGGGGAGTTTCCTCACCGGTCTGGGTTTTGTCGGGGGGCAGTGGGTCTGGCCTCTGACGATCCCGGTTCTGGCGGCGCTGGTCGCTTTCGCAGCCACGCGTGTCGCGGCCACTCAGACGCTTCGGAGGTTGATGTGATGCCCTATCCGATCCAATGGATTCTCTCGCTGATCTTCGTGATCCAGATGTATCTGGCCATGGTGGTGCTCGCGATCGTCTTTACACCTTTGGCAATCCTCAAACGTGACTGGGCCTTTAAGGCGGCGCATAGCTATAGCCATTGGGTGCGCTTTTCGGCGCGGGTGATCGTGGGGCTGAAATCCGAAATTCGCGGCGAAGTGCCCACGGATGAAGTGCTGATCGGTGCGAAACATCAAAGTTTCTTCGACATCATCCTGATTGTTTCTGCCGTGCCGCGGCCGAAATTCATCATGAAAAAGCAACTCGTCTGGACCCCGATCATTGGGTACTATGCCAAGCGCATAGGTTGCGTTCCGGTGGATCGTGGCAAGCGCGGTCTGGCCATCAAAAGGATGATCGCGGACGTGAAATCCGGGGTCGCTCTGCCCGGGCAGTTGATCATCTTTCCACAAGGCACCCGAGTCGCGACGGGTGCGCGGATGCCATACAAGATCGGCACGGGCGTGCTGTATGAACAGACCGGACAGGACCTCGTGCCCGCCGCCACCAATGTGGGTGTCTTCTGGCCACGTCATGGGATCTATCGCGGACGGGGCACGGCGGTGGTCGAATTCCTGCCGCGTATTCCGGCGGGGCGGGAGATGAAATCTGTCATGGCCGAGTTGGAGGAGGTGGTCGAAAGTGCCTCTGATCGGTTGATGGAAGAGGCCGGATTCAAACTGCCACAGAAAGTCTAAGCGTTGAGCGTCATCTTGTCGTGATCTTTGGCGCATAAGGGGAGCGACATGATAAAACCAGTAACTGACATATCCGAACTCGAAATGCTCTATGGAGAAGCGGGGCCTGCGGCGACCGAAAAAGTTGCACGCCGGATGACACCGGAATTCCGGCTTTGGCTTGAGCGCTGCCGTTTCTGTATCCTCTCCACGGTCGGCCCCGAGGGCACCGACGCTTCGCCGCGTGGCGACAGGGAGCCGGTGCTGCGTGAACTTGATCCCGGTACGCTCGCCTTGCCGGACTGGGCAGGCAACAACCGGATCGACAGCCTGCGCAATATCGTGCGCGATCCGCGTGCCTCCCTGATGCTCTTTGTGCCCGGCTCGAACAATGTCGTGCGGATGAACGGGCGGGCGTTCGTGACACTGGACGAGAAGTTGCGCCGCACCTTCGAGGTGAATGGCAAACATCCCCGTTCGGTCATCGTTTTTGAAATCGCGGAGATTTACACCCAATGCGCCCGAGCCCTGATGCGCGCAGGGCTTTGGGAGGGGCGTGACGACAGCGTGGGCATGCCGACGGTGGGCGACATTCTCGCCGCCCTCACAGAGGGACGGGTCGGCGGCAAGGCCTATGACGAGGAATGGCCGGAGCGCGCCGCCAGAAGCATGTGGTAAATGAAAAGGCCGTGCTTTTGCACGGCCTTCGAATCACAGATCAAATACTCAATCTCAGGCGGCCAGCCCCTTGGACCCCATATCGAGGAACTTTTTGCGACGTTCCTTCAGGATGGTTTCCGGCTTTTTCTTTTTCAGTGGCGCGAGCATGGCCTCGATCGCCTTGCCTACGGCGGCAATCGTCGCCTCCCGGTCGCGTTGCGCACCGCCCAAAGGTTCGGGGATGATCTGGTCGATTATGCCGAGCTTGTGCAGGTCCTGCGCGGTGAGGCGCAGGGCTTCGGCGGCCTCGCGCATTTTTTCCGCATCCTTCCAGAGGATCGACGCGCAGCCCTCGGGGGAGATCACCGAGTAAACGGAGTGTTCGAGCATCGCGACCTTATTGGCGGAGGCAAAGGCGACTGCGCCGCCGGAGCCGCCCTCACCGATGATGACGGAGATCATCGGTACTTTCAGGTTGAGGCATTTCTCGGTCGAGCGCGCGATGGCTTCCGACTGGCCGCGTTCTTCCGCGCCCTTGCCCGGATAGGCGCCGGGGGTGTCGACCAACGCGATCACCGGGAGGCCGAAACGATCCGCGAGGTCCATCAGGCGGATGGCCTTACGATAGCCCTCGGGACGGGCCATGCCGAAATTGCGCTCGATGCGGGATTTGGTGTCATGGCCCTTTTCCTGACCGATCACCACGACGGGCTGATCGTTGAAGCGTGCAAGCCCACCCATCACGGCGTGATCGTCGGCAAAGTTGCGGTCGCCCGCAAGCGGCGTGTATTCGGTGAACAGCGCTTCGATGTAATCCTTGCAATGCGGACGGTCGGGGTGACGCGCGACCTGGCATTTGCGCCAGGGGCTCAGACCCTTGTAGAGGTCCCTGAGCATATCGGCCGCTTTCTTGTCCAGCGCGGCGGCTTCTTTCTCGACATCCATCTCTTCGTTGGCGCGGGCCAGAGCACGCAGCTCTTCGGCTTTGCCCTCGATCTCGGCGAGTGGTTTTTCGAATTCGAGATAGTGAGTCATGCAGACCTCCGAACGGTTTCGATCCCGTATATGGCTATTTTCGCCCCAAGGTGCAACTCAGCAAGATTTGTGATCTGCATGGGAGGTATCTCCGGGCCCATGGACTTGTTGAAAGGAAATGATATGGGGCGACACTCATACGAGGACCGGTTGTTGCGGGTGCTCGACCATGTTTCTGCCAATCTCGATAGCGATCTGTCGCTCGATACGCTTGCGGATGTTGCCGCCCTGTCGCGGTTTCACTTTCACCGGGTGTTTTCCGGCATGACCGGAGAGACAGTGGCCGCTTTCATCTGGCGGGTGCGGTTGTTCAAGGCCGCTCATCTGTTGCTCAGGAGCGAAGACGGGATCGAGGGGATTGCCATGTGTTGCGGCTATCCCAATCCGCGCAGTTTCGCCCGCGCCTTTCAGGAGACCTTTGGTCTGACGCCTGCCGCCTTTCGGGCGCGGGGCGTTGAAATGCCGCCTTTGCGGCTGAATGAGAAAGGAGATTACGAAATGTACGCGATCACGATTGAAAATCGTGCTCCGACGCAGCTCGCGGGGGTGGCGCATCGGGGCGATTACATGGAGATCGGGCGGGCCTTCGAAGTTGCGGGCAAAACGGTGTTTTCGCGTGGGATGGCACCTGTGCTCGGTCCTATGGTAGGGGTTTATTTTTCCAACCCGGGTGAAGTGCCGGTCGAAGAGATGCAGAGCCTGGCGGGTTTCATCCTGACGAAAGAGGTCGTTTTGGTGCCGCCGCTCGAACAGTTTTCTCTGAGCGGCGGGCGTTATGCCGTTTTGCACCATGTCGGTCCTTACACCGGATTGCGGCAGGCCTATAATTATCTCTTCGGCAAATGGCTGCCCGAGAGCGGAGAGGAACCTCGTGACGGGCCGCCCTTCGAGATTTATGAGAACAGTCCCATGAACACAGCGCCGGAGGATTTGGTAACGCTGATTTACGCTCCGATCAGATGATACAAAAGCGCCCCGGAACCCAAATCCCGGGGCGCCTTTCCTCGACAGCCGCTTCCTCCAAACGACCGGAGGTCAGCCTTAGCTGTTCGCGATGAGTTCGGACTGGGCGACGATCACCTGCGCCTGTTTGATCGAGGCGATGTCCACCAGACGACCTTTGTAAACGGTTGCCCCTGCGCCCGAGGCCTTGGCTTCTTCCATCGCGGCAAGGATTTCGCGGGCTTCGGCGACAGCTTCGTCGGAGGGCGTAAACACTTCGTTGGCCAGCGCGATCTGTTTCGGGTGGATCGCCCATTTGCCGACCATACCGAGCGTGGCCGACCGGCGGGCCTGCGCGCGGTAGCCTTCGTCGTCGGAGAAATCGCCGAACGGCCCGTCGACGGGCAGAACCCCATGGGTGCGACAGGCGGCGACGATGGCGGCCTGCGCCCAGTGCCACGGGTCGGAATAATGCCGGGTGCCGCCGTGCAGCATGTAGTAATTCTCCTGCGTGCCGCCGATGCCGGTTGTCTGCATCCCCATTGAGGCCGCGAAATCCGCCGCGCCAAGGCTCATGGCGACAAGGCGCGGAGAGCTGGCGGCGATCTCTTCGACATGCGCGATGCCGGCGGCAGATTCGATGATCACCTCGAAGTCGATCTTTTTCGTGCGTCCCTTGGCGCGCTCAATGGCGGTCACAAGTGCATCGACGGCATAAATGTCTTCGGCACAGCCGACTTTCGGGATCATGATCTGATCGAGGCGCTCGCCTGCCTGTTCCAGAAGGTCCACCACGTCCCGGTACCAATAGGGTGTATCGAGCGAGTTGATCCGTACGGCGAGGGTTTTCTTACCCCAATCAATCGTATTGATCGCCTCGATGATATTGGCGCGGGCGACATCCTTGTCCGAGGGGGCGACGGAGTCTTCGAGGTCGAGATTGATCACATCGGCATCCGAGGCCGCCATTTTCGGGAACAGCTTGGTGTTCGAGCCGGGGCCGAAAAGCTGGCAACGGTTCGGGCGTTCTGCGGGGGCGGGCTGAAGGCGGAAGGACATCCAATCTCCTCCTGATAAGGATGTTATGATTTTTTCAGGATTGTTGTTATTATCCTGCGCGATGATCCGCAAGGAAATTCTGCGCCGCGGCACCGATGAAATCGCCCTCCTTCGTTGGGGCGAACGACATATCTTTTATTGAGAGCGTGTCCCGAAAAATCCCTTTAGAAAGTTATTAAACTGCCTAATTTAATGTCACACTATATTTTCATCCGAATTTCTTTTCAAAATCGGGATATTCTCCCATTCCGTCAGCTTCTCTGACGCAAATTCCGAAGCACTTTGCGGCGAATCTCGGTCACTCTGGTTCAAACGCAACCGGAGTGCTGCACCATGATCGAAACCCCGTATCTTCTCTTCCTCGGCGATGCCCTTGACCAACTGGCCGCGAAAGTGGCGCAAGGGATCAAGGACTGGCGTCCTGAATTCGCCCTTGGACAGTTCCGCATGGACGGTTGCAAGGCCGATATGAAACTGCCGGACATGGACCTCAAGGCCGCGAAGGCCGCAGGGGCCAAGACGCTGGTGATCGGGGTGGCCAACCGTGGCGGGATCATCAGCCCGGCATGGAAAAGGGTGCTGATCGACGCGCTTGAAGAAGGTTTCGACATCGCGTCGGGCCTGCACAACCTGCTGCGTGACGAAGAAGACCTTGCGGCGGTGGCGAAGACATTCGGCCGGACGCTGCATGACGTGCGTGTGCCCTCCGTCAAATATCCGATTGCCAATGGTGTGAAGCGCAGCGGCAAACGCTGTCTCGCTGTAGGCACCGATTGCTCCGTGGGCAAGATGTACACGGCTCTGGCGATGGACAAATCCATGCGGGAGAAAGGCATGAAATCCACCTTCCGTGCCACCGGTCAGACGGGCATCTTGATCACCGGCGACGGTGTGCCGCTCGATGCGGTGATTGCCGATTTCATGGCCGGCTCCATCGAATACCTGACGCCGGACAACGATCCGGATCACTGGGACCTGATCGAAGGGCAGGGCAGCCTGTTCCACGTCTCCTATTCCGGTGTGACCATGGCACTGGTGCATGGCGGTCAGCCGGACGCGCTGGTGCTTTGCCACGAGCCGACCCGTGAACATATGCGTGGTCTGCCGGGGTTCAAACTTCCGTCGCTCGAAGCGCTGCGCGACACCGCATTGAACCTTGCCAAAGTGGCGAATCCGGACTGCAAGGTCGTGGGCATCTCGATCAACACCCAGCATATGTCTGAAGAAGAGGCACTGGCTTATCTCGCCAAGGTTGAGGACGAGATGGGCCTGCCGACCGTCGATCCGTTCCGTCAGGGTGCCGACCGTCTGGCCGATGCGCTTGCCGCGCTGTAAGACGCGCAAGACAAGCGGATTTCGGAGGGCCTCATGACCAGACTGACCGTCACACAGGAAAGCTTTCGTCTCGCGGAAGTCTTCACTATTTCCCGCGGTTCACGCACGGAGGCCAGGGTAGTCACGGTGCGCGCCACGGATGGTGATTTCGAAGGCTGGGGCGAATGCGTGCCCTATGCGCGCTATGGCGAAAGCCTTGAGAGTGTGACGGCACAGATCGAGGCCCTTCCCGAAGACATCACGCGCGCGACGCTGCAAGAGGCTTTGGAACCCGGTGCGGCGCGCAACGCGGTCGACTGTGCGCTTTGGGATTTGGCGGCGAAGCAGGCGAGCAAGCGGGTCTGGCAATTGCTGGACCTGCCCGCGCCGATCCCGATGATCACCGCCTATACGCTGTCGCTCGCCACTCCCGAAGAGATGCAGGCCTCTGCCGCAAAACACGCGCACCGGCCTTTGTTGAAAATCAAACTCGGTACGCCGGACGATATGGCGCGGCTCGAAGCCGTGCGCCGGGGTGCGCCGAAGTCGGATATCATCGTCGATGCCAACGAGGGTTGGAGTGCGGAGGTCTATGCCGATCTCGCGCCGCATCTGGTGCGGCTTGGCGTGAAGCTTGTGGAACAACCCATGCCTGCCGGGCAGGATGACATGTTGGCGGAGATTGAAAGGCCCCTTCCGGTCTGCGCCGACGAATCCTGTCACGACCGGGCGAGCCTGCCGGATCTCAAGGGCAAATACGATGTCATCAACATCAAGCTCGACAAGACCGGTGGGCTCACCGAGGCTTTGGAACTGCGCAAGGCGGCCCGCGCCGAGGGCTATGGCATCATGGTCGGCTGCATGGTCGGGACCTCTCTGGCGATGGCCCCGGCAGTGATCGTGGCACAAGGTGCCCGTGTCGTGGACCTTGACGGCCCCCTGCTTTTGGCGGAAGACCGTGCCGAGCCTTTGAAATACGACGCGGACGGGGTCCACCCGCCGGCGCGCGCCCTCTGGGGCTGATGTCATTTAAGGAGAATGAAATGACCCGTACCGTCTATGTGAACGGCGAATACCTGCCGGAAACCGAGGCCAAAGTATCTATTTTCGACCGTGGGTTCCTGATGGCGGATGCAGTTTACGAGGTGACCTCTGTTCTGGGCGGTAAACTGCTTGATTTCCAGGGGCACACTGCGCGCCTGCAACGTTCTCTCAATGAGTTGCAGATGATTTCGCCCGTCACGATGGACGAGCTTTTGGAGATCCATCATCAGCTCATCGAAAAAAACAATCTTGAAGAAGGTGGGATCTACCTTCAGGTCACCCGTGGTGCGGGTGCGGATCGGGATTTCGTCTGGCCGGACCCCGAAGAGGTCAAGGGTGGCATCGTATTGTTTACCTTTGCCAAGAAAATCACCGAGAGCAAATCGCTTGATGAGGGGATCAAGGTGATCTCCGTGGAGGATTTGCGCTGGGGCCGTCGCGATATTAAAACCACGCAGCTCCTGTACCCGTCTTTTGCCAAAATGCAGGCGAAGAAAGCCGGGGCGACAGATGCCTGGTTCGTTGAGGATGGGTTTGTGACAGAAGGCTACGCCAACAACGTGTATATCGTTAAAGATGGTGTGATCATCACGCGCCAGTTGTCGAATGACATCCTGCACGGCATCACCCGCGCCGCGATTCTCAAATTCGCCAAAGAAGCGCAGATGAAAGTCGAAGAGCGTCCCTTCACCATCGAAGAGGCCCAGGCTGCCGATGAGGCCTTCGCGACCTCGGCCACCGGGTTCAGCCAGCCGATTGTGGAAATTGATGGCGTGACCGTTGGGACGGGCAAGCCGGGGCCTGTCTCCAGACGTCTGCGTGAGATTTACATCGCAGAGATGCCGAAAACTGCGCTTTGAGCAGAACCCGATCATCCATGAAAAAGCTCGCCAAAATGGCGGGCTTTTTTGTTGGGGTCAGTTGATCGTGCCGTTTATGCAGCCGCCGCTGTCAATTTCCCCTCGCAGATACCGCTGTCGCAGCTTGTCGATATCCTCGAATGTGGCGCATAGCAGATAGTTGCCGTCGTCTTGCGGCAGGTAGCGATAGCCCTCCGAGAGCAGCAATGCACCCTCGGACAGGGCGGAGGAACAGGTTTCCGTCTCGATGATCTCGGCAGGCAGGCTTTCGCCCCCGGCGCGAGCGAGACAGTCCAACTGTCGCCGCACATCCTGCAATTCCCGGTATCGCTGATCATCGCGTTTTTCGACCCGTCCGGCTTCGGGTCCACCGACGGTTATGAGGCCTGCGATCACGATGCTTATGACAAGCATGGTTAACGACAGTTGCGGCCAGAGCTTAGCGTCCATCTTCGGCATCCCTCATCGCACCCTGAAAATAGCCGAACACCATACCGGCCACGCCCCCCACAAGCAGCAGCTTGAGGATGAATTCCAGCGTCAGATCGCCGCTCAGAAGTGCATAGATCGCGCTCAAAAGATCGCCCAGAAGCGTGAGGGCAGAGAAGAACAGCGTGATATACCCGAACCATTTGCGCACGGCGGAGCGTTTACGGCTCGGGTCACGCGCGAGTCCGCGGGCCTCAGTGCGCTGCATCAGCATGAAAAGCGGGAAGAACACGATGAGCGCTGAGATCGACCAGCGCATCGAATTATTACTGTTGCGGAAATAAACGACGTCGGTGTCGGACATCCAGTGCTCGATCAGGTCAAACCCCAGATCGACGATGTGCCACGCCGTCATCCCGAGAGCGACGAACATCAGCGCGTAAAAGAACGCCTCCTTTGCCGAGACATAGGGGCGCGGGCGCGGCACAGGGGGTGTAAATCCCATGTCGGCCCATGTCGCCAGCGCATCTTCGACCTCGGTCCTGGCCCAGCCCGCCTCGGTCAGGGCGACTGCGATTTCGTCGCGGCTGCGGCCTGCCACGAGCGCTTCGCGGACGAATTGTGCAAGCTGGTCGGCGGGTTTCATTTTTGCCCCTCCGTGCCGACATTCTCGGCAAAGGCTTTGGCAAAAGCCTCCTGTTTCGCGGCATCCGCCTCCGTCTGATTCTGTGCTTTCCAGTCGTCGTAGGGCATGCCGTAATAAAGCTCGCGCGCCTCGTCCTTGGTCATTTCGATACCACGTTCGGCGGCGGCTTCCTGCACCCAGCGCGACAGGCAATTACGGCAAAAGCCAGCGAGGTTCATCATGTCGATGTTCTGCACATCGGGGCGTTTGTTCATCAGGTGATCGCGCAGTGTGCGAAAAGCTGCGGCTTCGATCTCCACCATGGTCTTGTCGTCAATCTCCGGCATATCTCACCCTTTCACGCGTTTGGCATAGGCCAGTTTGTTCATGTCCCGCACATCGACGGAGAGGCTGCCGACCGTTGGCAGGACCCGATCCATCGCTTTCAGGACGATATCGGAAAGGCGCGCCTTTGTCTCGTCATCGCGACCTTCGAGCAGATAGAGCGTGGCATGGGCAAAGGTCGCGGGTTCTGTGCCGATCTTGAAATAGGGTTGCGGTCGGACGCGGACCTTGAGGGCGGGAGCGTTAATCTCGACATCCAGAATGAGGGTTTCGAACACGGTTTCGCAAAGCTGCGACATATCGAAGGCGGTTTCTAAGCCTTCGGAGAAGTCGATGACGACATGGGGCATGGTTACAATCCTGTTTCTTTGAGCGTGGCTTGAAGGATGGGGGCGAGGAGCGCGGCCCAATGGGCCTGTTGTTCCGGCGTCTCAATGAGGTCGGAGCGGATCTCGATCAGAAGGTTCAGACGCCCGTGGTGCAGCGCATGGCGGTCGATGGCATCCCCCGGTAGATGGCCGTCATAGGGTTCGTTGTCGCCGATCACGAGGCGTTCGCCGATCTTTTTCGCTTCGGCCAGCAAGCTTTCGGAAGATTCGAGCGCTTTGATGAACGGGGTTGTGAAGCGTTTGTCATAGGCCGATAGAATGCCGATTTGCCACGGCCTGCGCGGGCGGCTTTTCAATTGCGGGGTAAAGCTGTGCATCGCGCAGATCACCACATCGTCCCGCCCCGCGCAAAGCGCTTCATAAGCGTCGTGATAAGGGCGATGAAACAGCGCCAGACGCCGCTCCACCTCCGCCGCGTCGGCGTGGCGATTGCGCGGGATAAGGGTGCCGTCATAAAGCTTCATCACCAGCGTCGGATCGTCCTCTCCCCGGTTCGGGTCGATCACGAGGCGGGAATAGTCCGTGTGGATCATCGGACTGTCCAGAAGGCGCCCCAGCTTCCGGCTCACCCCCAGTGCGCCGACATCATAGGCGATATGGCGCGCCATATCTGCCGCCGCAATGCCGAGATCGGGGCCGATCTCCGGCGGCACCCGGTTCGTGGCGTGATCGCATGTCACAAGCCAGCGTCCCGGCCTCTCCGTGCCGTCGATATGAAATGGGGGATGATCGGTCATTTTCGCGTCACCTTTGCCTGTCAGGACTGCAATACGCGCTTTGTGCAGGCAGGGCCAGTTGTGCCGACGCCTTCTTTGCGTCATAGAGAAGATGGCCCACCGCGAACCGTAAAAAGACCGAAAGGACATCAGGCCGTTATGAGACGCCTTCGGAATGTGAAAATCGTGGCCACTTTGGGCCCATCCTCCAATGATTACGACACCATCCGCGCGCTTTCAGAGGCGGGCGCAGATGTGTTCCGTCTGAACATGAGCCATGGCGATCACGAGGAAATCCGTGCCCGCCACGCGATCATCCGCAAGATCGAAACCGACCTTGGTCGCCCGATCGCGATTCTCGCCGATTTGCAGGGGCCGAAGTTGCGGGTGGGAAAATTCGCGCATGAGGCGCACGATCTCGAAGAGGGCGATAAGTTCCGCCTCGATCTCGATGACGCGCCGGGCAATGGCGACCGGGTGCAACTGCCGCATCCGGAGATTTTCGCGGCTTTGAAGCCGGGGGCCACGCTTCTGGTCAATGATGGCAAGATTCGTCTCAAGGTCGAAGATTGCGGTCCCGATTTCGCCGAGTGCGTCGTCATCGTCGGCGGCACGATCTCCAATCGCAAGGGGGTGAACGTGCCCGATGTGGTGCTGCCTCTGGCGGCCTTGTCGCCCAAGGACCGCAAGGATCTCGAATTCGTCTGCGATCTTGGCGTCGACTGGGTGGCGCTGTCCTTCGTGCAGCGCCCGGAAGATATGCTTGAGGCCAAGGAGCTTGTGAAAGGCCGTGCTTCTGTGCTGGCCAAGATAGAGAAACCCTCCGCTGTCGAGGCTTTCGAAGACATTCTTGCGGTCTCCGACGGTATCATGGTGGCGCGTGGCGATCTTGGCGTCGAACTGCCGGTGCAGGCCGTGCCGCCGATCCAGAAACGTCTGACCCGGCGTTGCCGTGCGGCGGCGAAGCCGGTGATCGTGGCGACCCAGATGCTTGAGAGCATGATCGAAAGCCCGATGCCGACCCGTGCCGAGGTCTCCGATGTGGCGACCGCGATCTACGAGGGCGCCGATGCGATCATGCTGTCGGCGGAATCCGCAGCGGGCAACTACCCGGTCGAAGCCGTAACCACGATGAACAATGTGGCCGTCGAGGTGGAAAGCGATCCGGTGTATCGCGACGTGCTCGATGCCTCGCGCGCCGGGATCAAGAAGCAGACGGTTGCGGACGCCATCGTTTCGGCCGCCCGTGAGATCGCGGAGACCACCGATGTCAAAGCCGTTGTCTGTTATTCCGAAAGCGGCACCACGGCAGCACTGACCGCGCGGGAGCGTCCGCATGTGCCGATCATTGCCATGACCTCGCGCCGTAACACCGCGCGCAAGCTTTGCCTCTATTGGGGCATGCATTGTGTGATGACCGGTGAGGTGGAGCGCTTCAAGATGGCGGTGGTCAATGCCGCGCGGGCGGCGCGGACCTCGGGTTTTGCGACCGAGGCCGACAAGATCGTCGTGGTGGCGGGTATTCCGTTCAACCATGCGGGTTCGACCAACATCCTGCGGGTCGCGCCCTGTGAGGAGCGGCTGATCTTCAACACCGACCCGGAATAAGGCTGCCGTGCGATGGTCACGGATTTTCTTCTCGTGTTGGGTGCGGCGCTCTGTGTGCTTGCCGTGCCCAATGCCGTAAGCGCCTATTCCGAGGCCCGTGCCCCTCGTTTCGCTACGGGGATGGTGATCGTGGGCGGGAGTATGTTCGTTGCCGCTTTGGTCCTTCATCCCGAGGGGTACGCGATTGCGGATATTCCGGCGGCTTTGCTGCGGGTGATGGCGCAAATCCGGTTATTTTTTGAAAACTGAGCCAAAACTGAACCCATGAGGCTTGCCAAATACCCTTCTCGGCTGTAATGGCAGCCGTTCATGGGACGCGTCCGGCGATATGGCATGCCGAGTCGCGTTGAAAACCACCCCATAAAGGAGATGGAAATGCCTAAGATGAAGACGAAGTCGAGCGCCAAGAAGCGCTTCAAAATGACCGCCACCGGCAAGGTCAAAGCGGGTCAGGCCGGCAAACGCCACGGCATGATCAAACGCACCACCAAATTCATCCGTGACGCTCGTGGCACCACGACGCTCTCCGCGCCCGACGCGAAGATCGTCAAAGGCTACATGCCGTACAACCGCTAATAGGGGAGTAGAGACAGATGTCCCGCACCAAAGGTGGTACCGTTACCCACGCCCGTCACAAGAAAGTTCTCAAGGCCGCCAAAGGTTACTACGGCGCCCGTTCCCGGAACTTCCGCACCGCGACCCAGGCCGTCGACAAGGCGAACCAGTACGCGACCCGCGACCGCAAGGCCCGCAAGCGCAACTTCCGCGCTCTGTGGATCCAGCGCATCAACGCCGCCGTGCGCAGCCATGACGAAGCGCTGACCTACTCCAAATTCATC
This sequence comes from Celeribacter persicus, assembly GCF_003050785.1. GTDB lineage: Bacteria > Pseudomonadota > Alphaproteobacteria > Rhodobacterales > Rhodobacteraceae > Celeribacter > Celeribacter persicus. Next base: position 143,594 of record NZ_QAOH01000005.1, on the reverse strand, counting down.
AACGGCCTGTCGCTGGCTGGCATCGAAGTGGACCGTAAGGTTCTCGCCGATCTTGCCGTGCACGAGCCCGATGCGTTTGGTGCCATCGTCGATAAGGCGAAGGCCGCGCTCGCGTAAGCTCCCGTCACAAGGGAACGAACATTTTTGAAGCCGCGGACCTCATGGGGTCTCGCGGCTTCTTGTCTTTTGGGTCGCTCGTGTTACCAAGCGGGGGACGAGAAACAGAGGGTTCGGGATGGACGATCTGAAGAACAAATACCTCACCGCGATTTTGCAGGCGGGGGATGAGGCGACGCTGGAAGACATCCGTCTGCAAGCGGTCGGCAAAAAGGGCGAAGTGGCGCTCAAGATGCGCGAACTGGGCAAGATGAGCCCGGAAGAGCGTCAGGTCATGGGGCCGAAGCTCAACGCTCTCAAGGATGAGATCAACTCCGCTCTGGCCGCCAAGAAGGTCGCGCTGGAAGACGCCGCTCTGGACGCGCGTCTGGCCGAAGAATGGCTCGACGTGACCCTGCCGGGGCGTCAGCGTCCGCAGGGAACGATCCATCCGATCTCCCGTGTGTCCGAAGAGATCTACGCGATCTTCGCCGATCTCGGGTTTGCCGTGGCCGAAGGTCCGCAGATCGAAGACGATTTCCACAACTTCGACGCGCTCAACATCGCGCCGAACCACCCCGCGCGCCAGGAACACGATACGTTCTACATGCACCGCGCCGAGGGCGACGAACGCGCGCCGAACGTGCTGCGCACCCACACCTCGCCGGTGCAAATCCGCTCGATGATTGCCCAAGGCGCGCCGATCCGCATCATCGCGCCGGGCCGTGTGTACCGCTCCGACTACGACCAGACCCACACGCCGATGTTCCACCAAGTCGAAGGCATGGCCATCGACAAGGACATCTCCATGGCGAACCTGAAATGGGTGCTCGAAGAGTTCTACACCGCGTTTTTCGGCACCAAGGTCAAAACCCGCTTCCGCGCCTCCCACTTCCCCTTCACGGAACCCTCCGCCGAGGTGGATGTGCAGTGCAAATGGGAAAACGGCACCGTGACCGTGGGCGAGGGCGACGACTGGCTCGAAATCCTCGGCTCCGGCATGATGCACCCCAAAGTCCTGACCGCCGGCGGCATCGACCCGAAAGAGTGGCAAGGCTTTGCCTTTGGCATGGGGATCGACCGTCTGGCGATGCTGAAATACGGTATCCCGGATCTGCGGGCGTTCTTTGACTCTGACCTGCGCTGGTTGCGTCACTATGGGTTTAGTGCGCTTGGCACGCCGACGCTGGCGGGGGGGATTCACGGGTGATCTGTGATCCTCGTATCATACAGGGCTTTTTGACGTTCTCTGCCGCTTTAGTGGCGGCAGGTACCGCTTTGTGGATCGCTTATAAAGCATACCCCAAGCAGAAGAGTGAAGATCACAAACTTCAAATTCGTGCGGATAAAAGAAAGGCATACAGTGAATTTTTCACAGCCTACATCCAGCTATACCGTACTGCGGGGACTGATGATTTTAAAGAAGCTGAACGTGCTGCACGCCTGACCTTCAACGCAATCGTACTTTATGCTCCCAAGGATGTAGTGCTTGCTTGTCGGAAGCTACTTTTTGCCGTGCGTAATTTGAACGATAAAATTTGCGATGGAATAGATGAGGTAACGTTCAGTGGGCTGTCTATTGAGTGCAAAGAGACAGAAGTCTCGGCCATGACGCTTGCTCGCTCAGATGCCCATCCTGATGATCTGCTTTCCGAAGACGAAATGAGCATGTTGCTTTACGGCCCTAGACCGAAAAAGGAGCCAAACCAATGAAATTCACACTCTCCTGGCTCAAAGAGCATCTGGAAACCGAGGCCAGCCTCGATGACATCCTTTACGCGCTGACCGATCTCGGGCTTGAGGTCGAAGGCGTCGAGAACCCGCGCAACAAGCTTAAGGGGTTTAAACTCGTGCGTGTCAAAGAGGCCGTGCAGCACCCCGACGCCGACAAGTTGCGGGTCTGTCAGGTCGAGACGGATGAGGGCATGACCCAGATTGTCTGTGGCGCGCCCAACGCGCGGGCGGGGATCACCGCCGTCTTGGCGAAACCCGGCATGTATATACCCGGCCTCGATATCACCATTTCCGTCGGCAAAATCCGCGGCGTTGAGAGCCATGGCATGATGGCGTCTGAGCGCGAGCTGGAGCTGTCGGACGAGCACAACGGCATCATCGAGCTGGAAGACGGCGAGATCGGCATGGAGTTTGCCGATTGGCTGGCGAAACATCAGCCCGCGAAGGTCGACCCGGTGATCGAGATCGCGATTACGCCGAACCGCCCCGATGCGTTGGGCGTGCATGGCGTGGCGCGTGATCTGGCGGCCCGTGGGCTTGGAACGTTGAAACCGCTCAAGGCGGAAACGGTCGAGGGCAAATTCCCGAACCCGATTTCGGTCGAGATCACAGAGGCCGCGAAGGACGGCTGTCACGTCTTTGCCGGGCGTCTGATCAAGGGCGTGAAAAACGGTCCCTCGCCGAAATGGTTGCAGGATCGCCTGACCGCCATCGGTCTGCGTCCGATTTCCATTCTGGTCGATGTCACCAACTTCTTCACCTATGATCGCAACCGTCCGCTGCACGTGTTCGATGCGGCGACGGTGAAAGACGGTCTGGTGATCGACCGCGCGAAAGGCGGCGAGGAGTTACTGGCGCTTGACGAGAAGACCTACAAAATGCCCGAAGGCGCGATGTGCATCTTCTCCGGTGGCAAGGTCGAGAGCATCGGCGGCATCATGGGCGGCGAGGAAACCGGTTGTTCGGACGAGACCACGGATGTGTTCGTTGAGGCGGCGTTCTGGAACCATCTCGACATCGCCAAAGGCGGCCGTGCGCTCAAGATCAACTCGGATGCGCGTTACCGCAACGAACGCGGCATCGATCCGGCCTACAACATGCAGGCGCTGGACGATGCGACGGCGATGATTTTGGAGCTTTGCGGTGGCGAGGCCTCCGAGGTGGTCGTTGCTGGTGCAGTGCCGGATGTGTCCCGCGCTTATCGCCTCGATACCGATCGGGTGCAGAGCCTTGTCGGCATGGACATTCCGGCGGAGCGTCAGGTGGCCATTCTGGAAAGCCTTGGCTTCGTGATGGACGGCGAGATGGCAAACGTGCCGAGCTGGCGTCCGGACGTTTTGGGCGAGGCCGATCTGGTCGAGGAGGTCGCGCGCGTTGAGAGCCTGACCCATCTGGAACCGAAACCGATGAGCCGTCCGGCGGGTGTGGCCAAGCAAATCCTGACACCCATGCAGGTGCGCGAAAGCGCGGCCCGGCATCAGGCGGCGGCGCTTGGCTTCAACGAATGCGTGACCTACAGCTTCATCGACCAGAAATCCGCCGAGCTGTTCGGTGGCGGCACGGATGCGGTGCGTCTGGAAAACCCGATCAGTTCCGAGATGAGCCACATGCGCCCGGACCTTTTGCCCGGTCTTCTGGCGGCGGCAACGCGCAACCAAGCTCGCGGTTTTGCCGATTTGAACCTATTCGAATGCGGCCCTGCGTTCTTCGGTGGCGAGCCGGGCGAGCAGCGTGCGCAAATCTCCGGTCTGCGCGTGGGTGCAACAGGGGCGAAAGACGTGCATGGCGAGCGCCGTGTGGTCGATCTCTATGACGCGAAGGCCGATGCGGAGGCCGTTCTGGCCGCCATCGGTGCGCCGGCCAAGGCGCAAATCCTGCGCGAGTGTTCGCCTTGGTTCCATCCGGGCCGGTCGGGCAAGATTTGCCTCGGGCCGAAAAAGGTTCTGGCCGAGTTCGGCGAGCTGCACCCGAAAGTGCTCAAGGCGATGGGCGTGAAAGGTACGGCCGTGGCCTTTACCGTCTATCTCGAAGAGGCGCCCATGCCGCGCGGCAACAAGATTGCGCGCTCTGCGTTCTTTACCAACGACCTTCAGGCCGTTGAGCGCGACTTTGCCTTTGTCGTCGACAAGGACGTGCGGGCGCTTGACGTGGTGAATGCCGCAGGCGGGGCCGATAAGGCGCTGATCGAGGATGTGCGCATCTTCGACGAGTTCATCGGCGGTTCGCTTGGCGAGGACAAGAAATCTCTGGCCATCACCGTGCGTATTCAGCCGACCGAGGGGACACTCAAGGAGAAAGACCTTGAGGAACTCTCCGCAAAAATTATCGCCAAGGTGGAGAAAGCCACGGGCGGTACGTTGCGCGGCTAAGGCCAAAGACGATGGTAAGTTGAGAAACGGCGCCTATTGGGCGCCGTTTTTTAGTTGGATAATGAAGTAGGGCACGGTTTTCGTGACCTCTGGCGGCTCGAAGCGATAGGGCAGGGTTGCGGTGAAATGCTGAGGTATGCCGATCACGCGGGAGGCCACGTTGTATGTCTGCAATACAGCCTCGGCACGGGCGGGTTCATCCGTGTTCACAACAACGAGACAGGAGACGCTCTCGGGCACGCTGCGCTCCGGTTGCGCGGGCAGGGCGAGCCAGTCGGGGCGATGATATTTCAGATTGCCGAGGAAGTAATAACCCATGGAGTCGAAAGCGATGGATGAGCCCGGGGCACAGTGGCTCTCGATTTCATCGGCCAGAAGGTCGACCCGCATGGAATCCGATCCCGCCCCGCGCAGCCGGATGTCGGCCATAGCGGCAATCAGAAGCAGAGCGAGAACCGCGCAAAACCGCATGATATTGCGGCTGGCGCGGGTGGAGAGTGCGGTGCCTCCCCGAACCATAAGCCCCACTGAGAGGGGAATGAGGGCGGGAAGCAGCCAGCGCGCCTGAACGTCGCTGGTGCCGGAGATGACGATTCCGCCGAGCGAGAGCAACAAGCCCAGAAGACCGGCGCGGATGAGCCACGGCCCGATGCCCAGATCGTCTCCAGTGCTGCTCAGCGTCTTGCGTGCGGGTAGCCAGGCGAAGAACAGCGTGAGGAGGGTCAGGAGCAGCGCCAGAAGGCTCTGGGTGACGAACTCCGTGAGACCTTGCTGACGCGGGGACAGAGTGGACTCGTTGGAGTAATAGTAGAATTTCCGGGTGGAGGAGAGAGCCTGATCCATATGCGTGACGATCCAGCCATAAGGCAGGATGAGCAGCAGACCCGCGAGAACAAGGCTGATCAGCGCTTCGCGGCGCCACAACGCGGCACGCAGCTCCGGATGCCAGAAGGCGGCCAGAAACAGCGTCAGCGGGAAGAGCCAGAAATTGTATTTCGACAATCCGCCTGCCGCGAGAAGAAAGCCAAAGACGATCCAGTGCCAGAACCGCGGCGAGCGCCATTGTCGTATCAAAACCCAGAAGCACCACGACATTGCCGCCAGCATCGCAATGGTGTGAGAGCCAGCGCGTTGTCCTTCCCACGACAGGTTGGGCAAAAGCAAAAGCCCCAGCGTGCCCAGAATCGACAGACGCACGGGGAGTTTCTGCCGTAGCCCAACATAGGCACCCGCATAGGTCAGACAGAGCAATCCGTTCTTGGTTGCGGTCAGCGCGAAGGTGTTGACGCCAAAAAGTTTGAACCCCGCCGCCTGAAGCCAGTTGAACAGTGGCAATTGCGGTCCGTAACCAAGCCGGAAGTCGCGCGCCATCGCGATCATTTCGGCCTCGTCCATCTCGAACGATCCGCCAAGGGCGGTGCGCAAAATCGTCTGGACCATGAAATACCCGAGCACGAGGCCGAGAAAAATACGGTCCTGTGTGGGCTCTGACATCGAAGTAAAGCGAGGGGCGGAGGTCATGGCCATCTGGCTATCTTCATTGCTTATGTGCGTATCGGTAGTAAACCGACAGTGTTGCATCGCTGTGATGTGCGGGCAGTTCGATATGTTCCCGCGGTTCGAATACGGCCGTTTCGATCCCGTTCCAGCCGACAGATACAGCCCGCGCGACGAGGTCTTCGTCATAGCGGCTCACGAAGAGCACATGCGGGGCGTCCCTGTCCTGCATGGAGGTGGGCAGGGTCGAGGCGATATCCCAATCCGGGCGCAGCAAGGCCAGATTGCCACCGAGGTAAAACCCGCTGACAATCACCGTGTCGGGAGGGAGTTTCAAAGCCTCGATATGCTGCGCCAGACCTTCGAAGTCGAAATCGCGCCGGGCACCGTCCTTGTAGCGGTCATGGGCCAGCCCGGCGAACACGCCAACGGCGAGCAGGGCCAGGGAGAGGGTGAAGGCGATGGTCGCCTTGCGGCTGATACGCTGTGCAAGCGTGAGATAGATCGCAAGGACAAGCGGAATGACGATGGGAAGCAACCAGCGCGTGGTCACCTTGCCTGCGCCGGAGAACCACACCACCGCTAATCCGACGACCATGCTCAACAGCGCCATGCGCAGCATCAGCCCGGGGAGCCAGGGGGCTGTGTTCTGGTTTCGTGAGGCTTTGCGCGAGAGCAGATGCATGACACCTGCAACGATCAAGGGCAACATCAGCAGTGCGACGAGACCGCCGAGATACTCGATGACGCCTTCGGGAAGAAGTGCCGTCGGAGATTCATCCAACTCGAACTTATGCGCTGAGGCCATGGCAAGCCGTGCGTTAGCCTGCATCCAGAGATAGGGGCCGATACAGAATGCGGCGGCCATGACCGGCACGATCAGGGCACGAGGGCTGCGCAAAGCCTTTCGCGGTTCGGGCATGGTCAGGGCGACCAGCACCAAAGCGGCAGGTACCACCCAGTAGTTGTATTTGGAAATCCCACCGATCCCGACCGCCAGTCCGAGCCAGATCCAGTCGCGCCAGCGTCCGGTGCGCATCACCCAGAGAAAGCCTGCGAACGTGCCGGAAATGGCTGCGAGCATGGCGTTCGAATGGGTGGTGATCCGCTCCGCTTCCCATGCGATGTCCGGGATGAGGAACAGCGACAGGCTGGCGATGGCAGCCTGCTTTGCGGGCAACCAGGCCCGCAGCCCGACAAAGAGCAGGGCAAATGTGGCCCAGAGCATGAAGTGTTTGAGAAAGGTGATGCCGAACAGCGTCTTGCCGAGAATCGCGAAGACACCGACCTGAAGCCAGTTGTAGAACGGAAGCTGTGGGCCATAGCCCCACTGCATTCCGGGCGTCATCATGAGCATCTCACCGTCATCTGCCTCAAGACCGCCACCCATTGCCAGACGTTGAACGATCTGCAAAACGTAATAGGCGGTGATCGCAAGGAAGAAGAGGCGGGTGACGCGGGTCTCGGCGGCTTTTGAGACGCCGGGCTGATGTGAAATGGCCTGTGTCATCGGTAATTTTGCCTGAACAATCTGAGTGGCGATATGCTATCCGGTGACACAGGCAGGGTCCATGGCGTTATTCCGGTCGTGCGGGGATGTTTTTTGCGCGCTGGACCGCCGGGCGGGCATAGAAGCGCTCGACATAGGCGGGGACGTTTTTCAACGCGTGATAACCGACAACCTCTTTCGCGCCGTAGAATTCAAGTGCGTTGAGCCAGGGCGCGATGGCCATATCGGCGATGGAATAGTCGCCCATGATCCAGTCGCGACCTTTAAGACGCTGTTCCAGCACGTTCAGCAGGCGCTTTGTCTCGTTGATGTAGCGCTCGCGTGCGGTCGGGTCTTCCATCTTCGCGCCTGCGAATTTGTAGAAAAAGCCGAGTTGGCCGAACATCGGCCCGACACCACCCATCTGGAACATCAGCCACTGGATTGTCTCGTAGCGCGTCTTCGGGTCTTTCGAGAGGAATTTGCCGCTCTTCTCCGCCAAATAGATCAGGATCGCTCCGCTCTCAAAAAGCTCGATCTGTTCGCCATCCGGCCCGTTCGGGTCGATGATTGCGGGGATCTTGTTGTTCGGGTTGAGCGACAGGAACTCGGGGCTTTTGACATCAGCGTCTGCGAGCGTGACGAGATGCGGTTCATAGTCGATCCCCATCTCTTCGAGCGCTGTGGAAACCTTGACTCCATTGGGAGTCGGGAAGGAGTAGAGCTGGAGCTTTTCGGGATGATGGGCGGGCCAACGGGCGGTGATCGGGTGATTGAGAAAGGCCATAGGTTTTCCATGATAACGGTTCGACTTGCGCCATAACTTATGGCGTTCCGATGGGAAAAAAAGCATTCCGCATGTGCGGCTCTGTGCTATGCAATGTGCATGACCGTGTCCGGAGAGGTGCGGTGTTCAGTGGGATAGAAGTGGAACCTCAAAATGCTTAAAGAATTCAAAGCGTTTATCGCCAAGGGCAATGTCATGGACATGGCCGTCGGGATTATCGTTGGCGCGGCCTTTACCGCGATCGTCAAATCCATGGTCGATGACCTGATCAACCCGATCATCGGGATTTTCACCGGTGGGCTCGACTTCACGAACCGTTATTTCGTGATTTCCGGCGAGGTTGCGCCGGGCACCTCCCTTGAGGCTGCGCGTGAAGCCGGGGCGTCGATTTTTGCCTATGGCTCCTTCATCATGGCGGTGATCAACTTCCTGATTATTGCTTTCGTGGTCTTTATGCTTGTCCGGTATGTCAATAAGGTGAAATCTATGGCCGAAAAACCGGAAGAGATCGTTCCGGAGGTTCCTGCCGGGCCATCCGAACTCGACGTTCTGCTCGAAATTCGTGACTCTCTGAAGAAGTAAGAGCGACAAGAACAATGAAAGGTCCGCAGTCGGGAGACCGCGGACCTTTGTGCGGTGTGCTGCACCGCAAGGGACACATCTCCATTCTACGTGACGTTTCGCGATTTCCGCCGCTCTTGTCCTGACAAAATAATCGTGGGAGATTGTTGCGTGCATGCTTTCCAATGCGGGAGAAGATGGCGCGATGACCAAGCTTGACGACACGGATCGCCGTATTCTGCGAGTTTTGCAGCGTCGCGGTCGGATTTCCAATGCCGATCTGGCACAGGAGGCCAATGTGTCGAGCTCGGCCTGTCACCGGCGGGTGCAGCGGCTTGAGGCAGAGGGGATCATTCGCGATTATGTCGCTTTGCTCGACCCGCGGGCGCTCGATCGGCGCAGCACTGTGTTTGTCGAGGTGACGCTGACCAGTCAGGCGGACGATATTCTGGCCGCCTTCGAGAAGGCCGTGCGCAATGTCCCGGATGTGCTCGAATGTCACCTGATGGCGGGCAAGGCGGATTACATCCTCAAGGTGGTGGCCGCCGACACCGACCATTTCGCCGAGGTGCACCGCCAGCTCGTGCGCCTTCCAGGCGTGCAGACCATGCAATCCTCCTTTGCCATGCGCACCGTGTTCAAGACCACGGCCCTGCCTGTCTGAGGGGCGGTCTGAGGCTGCATTTGCAGGATCACGATTTGGCGAATGTGCCTGACCCATGGTAAGCCTGTCGGACGTCGCGTTTGGGAGGAGGCGGCCAGGATGCGCACAAACCACGCTGAACACATCATTTCTACCGTCGAATCGGGCTCCGTAGGCACGCGTCTGACGGCCAGTTGGCGGCGGTCTTTGCAAAAACACGGGCTCGATCCGAGCCGCGATCCGGGGCCGCGTCGCTTCTCGGATGCGGAGATCGCCGAACGCCGTGCCCGGCTGGAGGGCTTCATGGGGCTTGCCGCGCCCAAGCTCGATCAATTGTTCCAGATGGTCGGCAATACCGGCTGTTCCGTGTTGATGACGGATCGCGACGGAGTGGTGCTCGACCAGCGCTCGAAGGATGCCGATGCGGATATTTTTGAGGCCTGGGGGCTTTGGACCGGGGCGGACTGGTCGGAGGAGGCCGAGGGAACCAATGGGATCGGCACCTGCATCACCGAGGCGCGCGCTTTGACGATCCATCGCGACGAGCATTTCATGAGCCGCAACACGGCGATGTCCTGTATGGATGCGCCAATCTTTGGCCCCGACGGGGAGCTGATCGCGGCGCTGGATGTCTCGTCCTGTCGTGCCGATCAGACCGAAGCTTATGCCCGCCTCATCGCTGGTGTCGTTGCCCAGACCGCGAAACAGATCGAGACCGAGGCGTTTCGCGCCGCCTATCCCAAAGCCCGGATCATTGCTGCCCCGGAAGAGCGCCCCGAAGGGGCCGTGCTTCTGGCGGTGGATCAGGACGACCTGATCGTCGGTGCGACCCGTGCGGCACGGCGTGCCTACGGGCTGGGCTTTGGCCGTCAGATCGCGCCGCGCCCGGCCTCCGATATTCTTGGACGTGACGATTCCACCTCTGCTCTGGAACGAGCCGAACGCGCGGCGCTCAAGCGGGCGATTGCACGAGCCGGGGGGAATCTCTCGGCTGCGGCACGCGAACTGGGGATCGGGCGTGCGACGCTTTACCGGCGGATGAACCGGCTCGGTCTGAGCGACAGCGGCGCAAATTGACCGGAACCTGTCTCAGAGGTGAGACATTGCCGCGTTGCAGCGTCGGTGTGCGGGGGTTGCCCGGCACTTATGTGAGCGGTCACATTTCCTCTCATAGCGTGACGTGGAGGACGTCATGCCCAAATGAGGAGGAACTCAATGAACGTTCAGGCCGAGGCAAGCGCACAATACGCTTCCCCTTTTAAACCCCGCTATGACAACTTCATCGGCGGCAAGTTCACCCCGCCTGTGAACGGCAAATATTTTGACAACACGACCCCGATCACCGGTGAGAAGGTCTGTGAAGTCGCCCGCTCCGATGCTGCCGATATCGAACTGGCGCTCGACGCCGCCCATGCTGCACGCGAAGCCTGGGGCAAGACCTCTGCGGGGGAACGCTCCAACATCCTGCTGAAAATCGCTGATCGGATCGAGGAAAACCTCGAACGCATCGCGACCGCCGAGACCTGGGACAACGGCAAACCGATCCGTGAAACCATGGCGGCGGATATTCCGCTCTCCGTGGACCATTTCCGGTACTTCGCCGGCGTTCTGCGGAGCCAGGAAGGCACCATGTCGGAGATCGACGAGGACACTGTGGCCTATCACTTCCACGAACCGCTCGGCGTGGTGGGGCAGATCATCCCGTGGAACTTCTCCATCCTGATGGCGGCGTGGAAACTGGCGCCTGCGCTGGCTGCGGGCAACTGCATCGTGCTGAAACCGGCGGAACAGACCCCTGCGGCGATCATGGTTCTGATCGAATGCATCGCCGATCTTCTGCCCGATGGGGTTCTGAACATCGTCAACGGTTACGGTGCCGAAGTGGGCGCACCGCTTGCCCGGTCCTCGCGCATTGCCAAGATCGCCTTCACCGGCTCCACCGCGACCGGTCGGATGATCATGCAATACGCCACCGAGAACCTCATTCCGGTGACGCTTGAGCTTGGCGGTAAATCGCCGAACATCTTCTTCTCCGACGTGATGGCTGAGGATGACGCCTATCTCGACAAGGCGGTCGAAGGGTTTGTGCTGTTCGCCTTCAACCAAGGCGAGGTCTGCACCTGTCCGTCGCGTGCGCTCATTCAGGAAGACATCTACGACGCCTTCATCGAACGCGCCATCGCCCGCGTGAAAGCGATCAAGCAAGGCGACCCGCGCGACATCAACACCATGGTCGGCGCGCAGGCCTCCGCCGAGCAGCAGGAGAAAATCCTCTCCTATCTGACCATCGGTCGCGAAGAGGGCGCCGAAGTTCTGGTTGGTGGCGACGCGGCGCGGTTTAACGGCGACCTGGCGGGCGGCTATTACATCCAGCCGACCATCCTGAAAGGTCACAACAAGATGCGCGTTTTCCAGGAGGAAATCTTTGGTCCGGTCGTTTCCGTAACCACCTTCAAGGACGAAGAAGAAGCGCTCCATATCGCCAATGACACGATGTATGGCCTCGGGGCCGGTGTCTGGACCCGCGACGGGACCCGCGCCTACCGTTTCGGTCGTCACATCGAGGCGGGCCGTGTCTGGGTCAACAACTACCACGCCTACCCGGCCCACGCGGCTTTCGGGGGCTATAAACAGTCCGGCATCGGGCGCGAGACCCACAAGATGATGCTCGACCACTACCAGCAGACGAAAAACATGCTCGTCTCCTACAACCCGAATAAGCTCGGTTTCTTCTGAGCTTAACCGCCTGCGGGGCGCGTGATCTCCTCCCCCTATAGGGCCACGCCCCGCACCCTTCCGTCCGATATCCGGAAGCATGACGCTTCGCCGATGCAATAGAAGCTCATGGCGGGGTGTTTGTGTCTTATGAAACGATGCTCAGGAAGTTTGCCATGCCCGTTGAACGTGTGATCGCCACAGAGGCCGCCCTTGATCTTCTGTCCGAGATCGTCGCCGAGCACGGTCCTGTTGTATTTGTTCAGTCCGGCGGCTGTTGCGATGGCTCCTCGCCGATGTGCTACCGAAAGGGCGACTACCTGATCGGGATGCGCGATGTGAAACTTGGCGAAGTTGCTGGCGCCGAGGTTTGGGTTTCCGCCGCACTTTTCGAGATTTGGAAACACAGCCAGATGATCCTCGATGCGGGTCCCGGCCATGGTGCGGGGTTTTCGCTCGATACCGGACGGGGCAGGTGTTTCCTGTCGAAAGCGCGGGTGTTTACGGATGCGGAATGGGAGAAGATTGGGAATATAGAGGTCTGACGTCCCGCTGTTGCCAATCCTTTCCCACGCGTTAACCTTAAACTGATTAACCTTAACGCGAGGTCGCGGCGGGATTAGCCCCTTCTTCTTGGGGAAAATACTCAAACAATGGTGTGGACCGAGATGCAGTCCTCTCCACGACCTGTGGACTCCTGCCAACAAACCCGCTAAAGGACGCTATCTTGCGCCTGTGTTTGGGCGCCCATACGGATTTTCCCCTGATGCTGACGCCTCTCTCCGACGCCCTCGCCGAGCGCGGGTTCGATACTCTGACCGACGTGCAAACTGCCGTCACCGCCCCCGAGCTTGCGGAGGCGGATCTTTTGGTATCGGCCCAGACGGGGTCGGGCAAAACCGTGGGCTTCGGTCTCGCTATTGCGTCAACGCTTCTGGGTGAGGCGGATCGTTTCTATCATGCGGGGAACCCGCTGGCTCTTGTCGTGGCCCCCACCCGCGAGTTGGCGATGCAGGTTGCCCGCGAGCTGGGATGGCTTTACGCCAAGACCGGTGCGCGGATTTCGACCTGTATCGGTGGTATGGATGCACGTACCGAACGGCGCAGTCTTGAGCGCGGCGCACATATCGTTGTCGGCACGCCGGGGCGGTTGCGCGACCACATCACGCGCGGGGCTCTGGATTTGTCGGACATTCGTGCCATCGTGCTGGATGAGGCGGATGAAATGCTCGATCTCGGGTTCCGCGAAGATCTCGAATTCATGCTGGGTGAAGCGCCGGAAGAGCGGCGCACGCTTTTGTTCTCGGCCACGGTTTCGAAATCCATCGCCGAGATTGCCAAGACGTATCAACGCGATGCCGTGCGTGTCACCACGATCAGCGAGCGCGAACAGCACAGTGACATCACCTATCAGGTGATCCAATGTGCCCCCCGCGATGCCGAGCACGCGATCATCAACCTCTTGCGCTATCACGACAGTCAGACCTCCATCGTCTTCGCCAACACCCGAGCCGCCGTGGCGCGTCTGACGGCGCGGTTCTCGAACCGAGGCTTTGCCGTCGTAAGCCTGTCGGGTGAGTTGTCGCAGGACGAACGTAGCCATGCATTGCAGGCGCTCCGCGACGGGCGTGCGCGGGTTTGTGTGGCCACCGATGTGGCGGCGCGGGGCATCGACTTGCCCAATCTGGAACTGGTGATCCATGCCGATCTGCCGACCAACACCGAAGGGTTGCTGCACCGCTCCGGACGGACCGGGCGGGCCGGGCGCAAGGGGATTTCGGCTCTGATCGCACCGGATAACATCTCGAAAAAGGCCGCGCGCCTGTTGAAATGGGCCAAGATCGAGGCGGAATGGACCCATGCGCCGACCGCCGAAGAAATCCTTGCGCTTGACGAGAGCCGGTTGATGGACGATCCGGCTTGGGAGGCGGAATTGTCCGAGGATGATCAAGCCTTTGCCGCGAAACTCCTTGAGAAATTCAGCCCGGAGCAGGTGGCCGCCGCCTGTCTGCGCCTTTATCGCGCGGGTCTTTCCGCGCCGGAGGAATTGAACGTCCACACCGACAAACGTCCGCAGGATGCGCGCGCCGCTTTCGGGCCGTCGAAATGGGTGTCCCTGTCGGTCGGGCGTGATGGCAATGCGGAGCCGCGCTGGCTTCTGCCGCTCTTGTGCCGCGCTGGCAATCTTGAGAAAGCGCAGATCGGCAAGATCCGGATGCAGGACACGGAAACCTTCGTGGAATTGCAGGAAGCCGCGCTGCCCGGTTTTCTCGATCGACTTGGGGCGGGCAATGTACTTGAGGATGGGGTCACCGTGACCGCGCTTGAGGGCGAGCCCGCGATGCAAGGCGGGCGGCGCAGCCCTGCGGGGAGACCGCAAAAGGCGTTCCGGCCCAAGGACAAGCCGCGCTTCGAGAAGCCGCGCGGCAACACCTCCGCCGAGGAGTATATGAGCGAGAGGGTTCCGCAAGAGCGCCCCAGAGCCGATAAGCCGAAATTCGAAAAACCGAAGTTCGAGAAACCGGCTCGCAAAGAGCGCGATGATACGGTCCATGCGCCAGCAAAACCGCGCAAGCCCCGGCATGGCAGTGAGGGCGGCAAGCCCAAGGCGAAATTCCACAAGGATGGCAAGCCGGGCGGTAAGCCCACGGGTAAACCGGGTGCGAAACCGGAAGGTAAATTCAAGCGCCCCGGCAAACCCAAGCCACATCGCAAAGGCGTCAGAGGCGGGGATGCCGTGCCACGCCGTAAGGGCTGAGCACAGAAAGCCAAAAACAAACCCCCGGAGCGTAAGCTGCCGGGGGTTGTATTTTTATCTGTCCCGAAGGACCGTTCGAAACGTCGAACTCGCTCTAATTAGAGCATGCCTTCGCGCTGAGCTTTTTTACGAGCCAGCTTGCGGGCACGGCGGACGGCCTCGGCCTTCTCGCGCGCTTTCTTCACGGACGGCTTCTCGAAATGTTGTTTGAGCTTCATTTCGCGGAAAACGCCTTCGCGTTGAAGTTTCTTTTTCAGTGCCCGGAGGGCCTGATCGACGTTGTTGTCACGAACGCTAACCTGCATGTGGTGTCACCACCTTCCTAAGTTAGATTTGCAAAAATTGCAGGAGGTGGCCGTATAGCAAAGTCATCCTAGCTTGTCTACTATGCGGCTCAACCAGCCCGCGTTTAACAGAGGACAAAGACATGCCAGGCACCGCTTATCCCGATCCGACCCGTGAAAAGCTGCTCGATGCGGCGTTGATCCATGTGGTTTTCGACGGTTGGGGGCCACAAACCTTCAAGGCGGCAGTGGCTGATTCGGGTGTCTCAGAGGCCTTGGCCAAGGTGGCCGCGCCGCGTGGATCGGTCGATCTCGCGGCGGCGTATCACAAGCGCGGCGACCGGGAAATGCTCCGCGAACTGGCCGAGGCCGATATGTCGGCAATGCGCTTTCGCGACAAGATCGCCCATGCTGTCTGGCTCCGGCTTCAGGTTGTGGATCGCGAAGTGGTGCGCCGGGGCATGTCGCTGTTCTCCCTGCCGCATCTTGCCCCGGAAGGGACGCGGTTGGTCTGGGAAACGGTGGATGCGATCTGGACCGCGCTTGGGGACACGTCCGAGGATGTGAACTGGTACACCAAACGCGCGACGCTGTCGGGGGTGTTTGCCTCGGTCGTCCTCTTCTGGCTGGGCGATGATAGCGAGGGCTTCGTGGATACCAAGGCCTTTCTCGATCGCCGCATCGACGATGTGATGCAGATCGAAAAGGCCAAGGCGACTGTGCGGGAGAACAAGACGCTTTCGGCGATGTTCGCGCTGCCCAATGCGGTTTTGTCTATGGTCAAGGCGCCTGCGGGCGCACGCCGCCCTGATGTGCCCGGCACTCGGAAAAACGGTGCGGAGATGTCGCAATGAACCTGCCCGAAACGATGCGCGCCGTGGAAATTTCCGAGCCCGGTGGGCCGGAGGTTTTGAAGCTCTGCACCCGTTCCGTGCCGAAACCCGCCGCGGATGAGATTGTGATCAGGGTGGCTTTTGCCGGTGTGAACCGCCCCGACGCATTGCAACGCGCGGGGCTCTACAATCCGCCGCCGGGGGCCTCCGATCTTCCGGGGCTGGAGGCTGCGGGGGAGGTCGTGGCCGTGGGCGTTGCGGTCAGTGACTGGGCTGTCGGAGATCAGGTCTGCGCGCTGCTGCCCGGCGGTGGTTACGCGGAATATGTCGCGACCCCTGCGGCCCATGCTCTGCCGGTGCCGAAGGGGATGTCTCTGAAAGAGGCGGCCTGCCTGCCGGAGACATTCTTTACGGTCTGGTCGAACGTGTTCATGCGCGGCGGTTTGCAGGCCGGGGAACGCTTTCTGGTGCATGGCGGCTCGTCCGGGATCGGGACGACGGCGATCCAGTTGGCGCGGGCCTTTAGCGCACGCGTCTTTGTGACTGCCGGTTCGGATGAGAAATGTAAAGCCTGCGAAGCGCTTGGGGCGGAGCGTGCAATCAACTACCGCGACGAAGATTTCGTCGAAGTGGCGAAGGCCGAGGGCGGAATGAACCTGATCCTCGACATGGTGGGTGGGGCGTATTTCCCGCGCAACCTCAAGGCCTTGGCGACAGAGGGGCGGCTGGTGAACATCGCTTTCCTGCAAGGCGCGAAATCCGAGGTGAATATTGCTCAGGTCATGCTCAAACGCCTGACGTTTACGGGATCGAACCTGCGCCCGCAGTCGAATGAGGCCAAGGCCAAGATCGCCGAGGCGCTCATGGCAAAGGTTTGGCCGCTGATCGAGGCAGGGCAGATCGGTCCGGTGATGGACAGCACCTATGCGCTGGAAGATGCCGACAAGGCCCATGCGCATATGGAAAGCGGTGCACACATAGGCAAGATCGTTCTCGATATGAGTTGAGATGAAACGGCCCGCCAAAGAAGGCGGGCCATCTGTCTTTCGGGCTGTGTCGCCGTTATTTCAGCAGGCTTCGCATCATCCAGAGCTGTTTTTGATGATATTCGAGCCGGTCGGCAAGCATGCCGGAGGTTACATCGTCGCCTTGCTCATCGGCCAGTTCAATCCCGGCTTTGAGCGTTTCGCCAATGGTCTCATAATCCTTCACCGTCTCGCGCAGCATGTCTTCGGCGGAAAGCTGTCCTTCAGTTTCCGTGACAGAAGCAAGGGCGGCGAATTGAGCGTGTGTGCCCGGCGCATATTCTCCCAAGGCGCGAATGCGTTCGGCCAGATCGTCCATCGCAGCGGCGAGGTCGGTATATTGCTCTTCGAACATGGCATGCAGGCTGATGAACTTCGGCCCTTCCACATTCCAGTGAAAATTATGGGCTTTCATATAGAGCATATAAGTGTCGGCCAATACACGTGCGACGGCGTCGGAGCAGGCTTTGTTGCTTGTGACGGTCATGGTGTCCCCTTTCGTTTCGTCATGGCCCCTATGGGCGATAAGGGAACTGAAACATATATCTCTTATATCGAATATGAGGGAGATCAAAATCCGTCTGTGTGTTCGTGCACAGGTTATTTGATGCTTTGCAAAAGCGCATTGTCGAGTGTGCAGTCCCGGATCGTATCGGTGCCGCAGCGGCGCGGTTCCAGATCGCGGGTGAGACAGATGCGAACCTCCTGAATGCGGGAGGATTTGCAGGTGACGGTGATCTCATTGGCGTCAAGATCGGGGTTGTCGCGCAGGAAGGCTTCCTCGATGACGGAGGCGGGGAGCTTCACGTCGTCCCTGAGTTTGCGAAAGACTTCCGGGCGGGTGATCTTTTCATAGGCCAGACGCGAGAGGTCGAAAAAATCCCGCGACGACAGACCGGAGCAGCGACCGTGTTTCTTCCATTGATACCATGCGGCCCCCGACGTGCCCATGATGTCGGCCATGGCGGCGGTTTCGCGTTTCGACGGGTCATGGGCGGTGGTGTTGCAATAGGACGGCCAGCCGCGCTCATATTGCGGCCAGAGACCATGGAGAACCCAGCCGAAATCCTGATCGCATTGCGGCGAATTCCGGGCATCGCCTTCGAGGGCGCACCATGTCGGCGACCAGGACAGCGAGAGAACGTAATAATCGAAATCGCCTGCCTGTTCGCCATCTGCAAGGGCAGGGGCGGTCCAGAGCAGACTCAGTCCGACAAGTACGTTCACGATCCGTTGACGCATTTTCTCTTTCCTCCGATTGCGATCCGCACTATACAGCGGCGAAGTTCCCCGACAACGAGAACCGTCCCCACTCGGGGAAAGCCCTTTCAGGCGACGGGAAAATTGTATCCGGGGAAAGCCGCATTTTTAAGGAGTGTGACCCATGGCAAAACCGATTATGGCGAAAGCCACCGCCGTCTGGCTGGTCGACAACACCACGCTGAGCTTCAAACAGATCGCCGATTTTTGCGGTCTGCACGAGCTTGAGGTGCAGGGCATCGCCGACGGGGAAGTCGCGGGTGGCGTGCGCGGGTTCGATCCGATCGCCAACAACCAGTTGACCGCCGAAGAAATCAAGATTGCGGAGGAAAACCCGTTGCACCGGCTGAAGCTCAAGTTCAACGCCGCCGCCCAAGGCGAAGAGAAACGCCGTGGCCCGCGCTACACGCCGCTGTCCAAACGTCAGGACCGTCCGAATTCGATTCTCTGGCTGGTGAAATTCCACCCGGAGTTGTCCGATGGTCAGATCGCGAAGCTGGTGGGCACCACCAAGCCGACGATCCAGTCGATCCGCGAGCGTACCCACTGGAACATTGCGAACATGCAGCCGATCGACCCGGTGGCGCTTGGCCTGTGCAAGCAGTCCGAACTGGATGCCGCCGTTCAGAAAGCTGCGAAGAATCGTGAAGCGGCGATGACCGACGATGAGCGTCGCAAGCTTCTGTCGACCGAGGATTCTCTTGAGATGGATACGGAGCCGAAGATTCCGACCGCAATCGCGGGCCTGGAGACCTTCTCGCTTTCCGCCGATGACGAGGAGAAAGAGGAAGATCTGCCGGATGCCGACAGCTTCTTTAACCTGCCGGACAATGACGACGAAGACGACGAGTAATCGCCGCGTCGGACGAGATAAGAGACCCGGGGCCTGAGGAGGCTCCGGGTTTTTTTGTATTAGAGACTTTTGCGGGCAGTGAGGGCGGCGGTGATCGTGCCGTCGTCGAGATAGTCGAGCTCGCCACCGACCGGCACCCCTTGGGCCAGAGAGCTCACCGTGCAGCGCCCGGAAAGCTCGTCGGCGATGTAATGCGCGGTGGTCTGACCATCGACCGTGGCGCCAAGCGCAAGGATCACTTCGCGCACCTGCTCATCGCCCACGCGGGTGACAAGCGCGGGAATGCGCAGGTCCTCCGGGCCAATGCCGTCGAGCGCCGAAAGAGTGCCGCCAAGCACATGGTAACGCCCTTTGAAGACGCCTGCGCGCTCCATCGCCCAGAGATCGGAAACATCCTCGACCACGCAAATCTCGCCATTGGCGCGACGCTCGTCGGCGCAGATGTCACAAAGATCGCCGGTGCCGATATTGCCGCAGCGAACGCATTCGCGGGCATTGTCGGCGACCATTTGCATGGAGTGTGCGAGCGGCTGCATCAGTCGCCCGCGTTTCTGGATGAGATGCAGAACGGCACGGCGTGCCGAACGGGGGCCCAGCCCCGGCAAACGCGCCATGAGATCAATGAGATCTTCGATATCCTGCCGACCGCTCACTCTCGTGTTCCCGGCCTCAGAACGGCAGTTTGAAATCGGCGGGCAGGCCAAGCCCCTCGGTCAGCGCCTTCATCTCGCTCTCGGCCTTGTCAGAAGCTTTCGATTGCGCGTCCTTGATCGCGGCAAGGATCAGGTCCTCGACCACTTCCTTTTCAGACGGTTGGAAAATCGACGGGTCGATGTCGAGGCCGGTGAGCTGACCTTTTGCGGTGGCCGTGGCCTTCACAAGCCCCGCTCCGGATTCGCCGGTTACGGTCATGGTTTCGAGCTTTTCCTGAAGCTCGGCCATATCCTTTTGCATCTGCTGGGCTTTTTTCATCATCCCGGCCATATCGCCGAGACCGCCAAGGCCTTTTAACATCTCTTGTCTCCTGAATGTGTCTTCTTGGGCGCGTTCACTCTTCGAACGGGTCCCATTCGTCTTCAACTTCTTGCAGCGCGTCGAGGGCGGCTTCCTGTGCGATGGCCTCGGGGGTGCGCACCTTGGTGATCTCCGCGCCGGGGAACAGCTCGAACACTTTCGCGACCATCGGATGTTCCATCGCCTTGGCCTTGAGCGCACGCTCCTCGGCCTCGGCGACTTCGCGCAGGGTCTGGGTGTCCTCGGGCGCTTTCGTAAGCGTCACGCCCCAGTTCTGGCCGGTGAAGGCAAACAGACGACTGCGCAGGCGTTGCGGGAATTCGGGATCGGCGTCTGGCGTCATCTCGAATTCGAGAAAGCCGGGACGATAGCTCACGAGGCGGACATAGGATTCGAGGTCGATCTTGAGCTTCATGTCGCGATGCTCTCCGACGAGATCGACGAGAGATTGAAAGCTTGGATAGCGGGCAAGGGCCACGTCCGGAGCCTGCGCCGGAGCGGTCGCGGCCCCCGAAGACATCGTCGGGCCGTGTACCGGCCCGCGCGGGGCCATGGTTCCGCCCTGCGCATTTGCCGAACTGCCACCAGCGGGCGCACCGCCACCAGCAGGCCCTGAGGGCGGGCGGGGCGGCGGGTTCTGTTCGGTCAGCTTGCGCACAAGATCTTCGGGCATCGGCAGGTCGGCGACATGAGTGAGCCGGATGATCGCCATTTCGGACGCCATCATGGCGTTAGGTGCGCTGGAGACCTCTTCGATTGCCTTGAGCAGCATCTGCCACATCCGCGACAGCACCCGCATCGGCAGTTTTTCGGCCATGGCAAGGCCACGGGCACGCTCATCCGGGCCAATGGTCGGGTCTTCTGCGGCGGAGGGGGTGATCTTGATCACCGAGACCCAATGGGTGATTTCAGCCAGATCGCGCAGCACGGCGAGCGGATCGGCCCCGTCGGCATATTGCCCGCCAAGCTCTTCCAAAGCCGCGGCGGCATCGCCGGACATGATCATGTCGAACAGATCGAGCACACGGCCCCGGTCGGCAAGCCCCAGCATGGCGCGGACCTGATCGACAGTGGTCTCGCCCGCGCCATGGGAAATCGCCTGATCGAGGAGCGAAAGGGCGTCTCGCACGGAGCCTTCGGCGGCACGAGTGATCAGGGCGAGGGCGTCTTGTGCCACCTCTGAGCCTTCTTTCCCGGCAATCGCGGCCAGGTGGTTCATCATCACTTCGGGTTCGATCCGGCGCAGATCGAACCGTTGGCACCGCGATAGCACCGTCACCGGAACCTTGCGAATTTCGGTGGTGGCGAAGATGAATTTGACGTGGGCGGGCGGCTCTTCGAGGGTCTTCAGAAGCGCGTTGAAGGCGCTTGTGGAGAGCATGTGAACCTCGTCGATGATGTAGATTTTATAGCGTGCCGAGGCGGCCCGGTAATGCACCGAATCGATGATTTCGCGGATGTCGTTCACGCCTGTGCGCGAGGCCGCGTCCATTTCCATCACGTCGACATGGCGGCCTTCGGAAATCGCGACGCAATGTTCACAGACACCGCAAGGTTCGGTCGTCGGCCCGCCTTCGCCATCCGGTCCGATGCAGTTCATCCCCTTGGCGATGATCCGTGCGGTGGTGGTTTTGCCGGTGCCGCGAATGCCGGTCATGATGAAGGCCTGCGCGATCCGGTCGGCGGCGAAGGCGTTTTTCAGCGTGCGGACCATGGCGTCCTGACCGATCAGATCGGCAAAGGTCTCCGGGCGGTATTTGCGCGCCAGTACCTTGTAGCCGGTGGTGGTGTCGGTCATGTCAGGGCCTCCTTGAACGGTGCTAAGGTAAGGGCCGGGACGGGTCCTCGCAACCGGAATTGATACCTTTATCTGAGGGAGCGTGATCGCCAGACCGTGGGTCCGGTCCGGCGATCACGCGGCGGCGCTTTGCGCCTTGTTCTGCGCGAGGGGCTGTTATTCCCCTCGCCGGGCCTTTTTCGTCTTCATGGTGGTTTTCACCATCTTGGAGAACTTCCGGCCCCGCTCACGTGCTTCCGCGATGGTTTCTGAGTTGCGCGCATCCTCTTCCATGAGCTTGCGCCAGCGTTCAAGCCGCTCGGGGTCCAGTTCTCCGTTCTCAACGGCGCGACGCACGGCACAGCCCGGCTCGGTCTGGTGTTGGCAGTCGGAGAATTTGCACTGGGTGGCGAGGTCTGTGATGTCCTCGAACAGCGTCGCGATGCCTTCCGAGGCATCGTGCAACGCCAGTTCGCGCATGCCCGGCGTGTCGATCAGCCAACCGCCCGCGTGCATCCGGTGCATGGAACGCGATGTGGTGGTGTGACGCCCTTTGGCGTCGTCCTCGCGAATGTCGCCGACCTCGATGTCCTTGCCGGTGAGCCCCCGCGCGATGGTGGATTTGCCCACGCCAGACGAGCCGACAAGGGCAATCGTCTGGCCCATGCCGCAGTAGCGTTCGAGCCGGGCAATGTCATCGGGTGATTTGGCGTTGATCAACAGCACCTCGGCACCGTCATAGAGCGCCTTGGCGCGGTCGGCATAGACCTCTCCGGGCATATCCTCGGGCTTGTCGGCCTTGGTGATGACGATTACGGGCGTGGCTTCCGCCTCGATAGCGATGGCGAGATAGCGTTCGAGCCGCGCTTCGTTGAAATCGAGGTTGCAGGACGTGGTGATGAAAAGCGTGTCGATATTGGCGGCGATCAACTGTGCCTGTGCACTGACGCCAGCGGCTTTGCGGGAAATCACCGTCTTGCGGTCGAGCACGCGGATCAGGCGCTCGCCGTCGGTGAGGGCAAAATCGCCCACGGCCATGTCGGTCGCCACATGATCGCCGGTCAGGGCGATTTCCTGACGCTCCAGGTCGGGCGTCAGCACAACGATGGAACGGCGGCGCACTTCGGACAGGCGCACGGGGGTGAGAGTTTCGAATTCTTCGAGATCGAGTTGGCCGTTGAAAAACTGGGACCAGCCCAAAAGAATCAAATTGGGGGTGTTCAGATCAGATGTCATGAGTCTGCCTTGCAAAACGCGAAAGGGCTTCCGCGCCGGACGGGCGGCGGAAGGGAACGGTTTCGGGCAGTCCGATGATGGGAAAAGCCTTAAGCGGCTGCCCGAGGGGCGTAAACGACAATCATCAAATCCCTCCTCGGTTGGCTGGGTTAAGGTTTAGGTGAGAGGCTGGACAACGACCCAAGCGGGGCTCGTTACGGCTGCTTCCTTCCGGACCTGACCGGGTTGGCGAGGCGCTCGCCCGCGCCAACCTCTCGATGGGTTACATAATGATGACAACGCGGATTCGCAAGAGGCGGTGGCTTCAGGTGCTCAAGCGGGCACGCTCTTCACGCAACAGGTCCGCGAGCAGGCGGAAGTCTTCGCTCCGCGCTGAGCTTTTGCGCCAGGCAAGCACGACTTCGCGGGGTCTGGTGCCAAAGAGCGAGGTGAGTTGAATATCGGTGTTGCGCGTCACTCCCGCGTCAATCGCCAACTGTGGCAGGAGCGTGATGCCAAGACCCTCTTCCACCATGGCGACCAGCGTGGGCAGCGAAGTGGCGGCGAAGGTTTCGTCCTGTTTCGCGTGGCTTTCGGGAAAGGCCGAGAGTGCGTGACGTTGCAGGCAATGTCCGCGTTCGAGCAGAAGGAGCGTTTCGTCATCCAAATCCGGCCCGCCGATCGGACGGTCGGAGATCAACCGATGACCGGGTGCGGTGGCGAGTTGGTAGTCGTCTTCGAACAAGCTTTCCATCTCTAGGTCGCCGGTCTCGAAGGGGAGCGCGATGAGGATCACGTCAAGCCGTCCGGCGCGTAGCCCCGCGATCAGGTTTTCGGTGAGTTCCTCACGCATGTAGAGCCGGAGGTCCGGATAATCATGCCGCAGGCGCGGCAGGAGGCGGGGGAAGAGGAAGGGGCCGACGGTGGGGATGGTGCCGAGTTTGATCGTACCCCGGAGCGTGCCGGACTGGCTCTGCGCGAGTTCCACCATATCCTGCGCTTCGGCGAGCATCACGCGGGCGCGTTCGGCGATTTCCTGACCCAAAGGGGTCATCAAAACGGAGCGTTTGGTGCGTTCGGCGACCGGCGCGCCGAGGATGTCCTCCAATTCCTTGAGCCCTGTCGAGAGTGTCGACTGCGTGACGAAACAGGTCTCGGCGGCCCGACCGAAATGCAACTCGTCGGCAAGGGCGACGAGGAAACGAAGCTGGCGCAGGGTTGGCAGGAGCATTAATTGAATTCCTCAATTATTCTGATCTTTTTTATTCGTTTCAACAATCAATTCGCAAGAGTTATCTCTGTTTCATCGAAAGGGCAGCAACGTCCGACACGACAGAAACAGACAAGAAATACAGTCAAAACAGAGGATTGAAAAATGACCGATCAAGTTGAAACCGTCACCGGCCCGCAACTGAACAAACCCGCCCCTGCCTTCGAGGCGCTGACCACCGATGGGGTGAAAACGCTCGACGATTACAAAGGCAAATGGCTGATCCTGTTTTCCCACCCGGCGGATTTCACCCCGGTCTGCACCACGGAATTCATCGGCTTTGCCAACAAGCAGGATGAGTTCAACGCCATGGGGGTGGAGCTCTTGGGTCTGTCCATCGACAGCCACTACTCGCACATCGCCTGGATGCTCAACATCAAGGAAAACTGGGGCGTCGAGATTAAGTTTCCGATCATCGCCGATCTCTCGATGAAAGTGGCGAATGCTTACGGCATGATCCAGCCGGGCGCTTCCGATACCGCCGCTGTGCGGGCGACGTTCATCATCGACCCGAACGGTATCCTGCGCGCCATGGTCTATTACCCGATGAATGCGGGCCGTTCCGTGGATGAGATCCATCGCCTCGTAGTGGCGCTGCAAGCCGCTGACGCGAACAAATGCGCGATGCCGGAGAACTGGAAACCGGGCGATGCGGTGATCGTGCCGACACCCCCGACCGCCGCCGCTGCTCTGGCGAAACTGGACGAAGCGCCGGAAGGTCAGAACGTTGTGGACTGGTACTTCGCGACGCGCCAGCTCTAAGCACAAATCCAACTACAAAGACCCACGCACAAATGTGAAAGGGGCGCCGGTTGGCGCCCCTTTTTTCCATGTCGATATGTTCTATCCCTGTGGGCGTTCTGCCCAGCCGGCAAAGATTTTTTCAAGCCCCACCACGATGTAGTAGAGCAGGATGCCGAGGAAGGCCAAGGCGATCAGCACCGCGAACATCAGCGGATAATCCGCATTGATCTTGCCGCTGTCGAACAGATGCCCAAGGCCTTTGCCATGCGGTTCGACGATCTCCATCAGGTTGGTGCCGATGAAGGCGAGCGTGACCGCGACCTTCAGCGCACCAAAGAATTCCGGCAGAGTCTTCGGCAGGGCGATCTTCCAGAAAATCGTCCATTTCGATGCACCCAGAGAGCGCAAGATATCGCGATATTCCGGCTCCAGGGTCGAAAGCCCGATGGAGACCGCGACCGAGATCGGGAAAAATGAGATCATGAAGGCGATCAGCACGGTATTGAGGTCGTGATGACCGATCAGGATGAGCGCGATCACGGGGACGACGGTGGCTTTCGGAATGGCGTTGAAGCCGACGAGAAGCGGGTAGAGCGCGTCGCGCATGGTGCGCGAAAAGCCCATGATCATGCCGATCAGCGTGCCGAAGACAACGGCGACCAAAAGGCCGACCACCGTGCGCCAGAGCGTTTGCCAGCCGTAAATCAGGAAGAGATTCCAGTATTTCGTATAGGCCGGGATCAGGTCAGACGGCGAGGCCATTTTGTAGTTTGGCCATTGGTTCACCCAGACGATGAATTCCCAGAGTGCGAGAAAAATGACGATGGCGATGGTCGGTGTGGCGACTTTCTTCCAGTGTTTCATCACGCAGCCTCCTCGTCTTTGGCGCGTCCCTGTGCGATTTCGATCTGATGGCGCAGGCGGTGCAGGATCTCGGTGGCTTCGGGCGTGTAGATCACTTCAAGGTCCGTGCGCCCGCCGAGTTTCACGTTCTCCACATGCTGCGTCGTCGCCGGACGTCCGGACAGCACGATGACCTCATCGGCGAGGTAAACGCTTTCGCGCAGATCGTGGGTGATCAACACGCCGGTGAAGGGTTCCTCTTCACGCAGGCGATGCATGGTTTGCCAGAGATCTTCACGGGTGAAGGCGTCGAGCGCACCGAACGGTTCGTCCATGATCAGCACGTCAGGCTTGTGGACGATGGCGCGACACAAGGAGGCGCGTTGGCGCATACCGCCGGACAGCTCGGAAGGGCGCTTGTCCTCGAACCCTTCGAGACCAACAAGGGCCAGAAGCTCGCGCGCACGGTCCTCTTTCTGTTTCTTGCTCATCTTGTTTGGCACGATTTCCAGCGGCAAAAGCACGTTTTGCAGGATGGTCCGCCATTCCAGCATCACCGGGTTCTGAAATGCCATGCCCACGGTTGAACGCGGTGAGGTGACGCGCTGGCCATGCAGCCAGACCTCGCCCTGATCGGGCCGCATCAATCCGGCGACGAGTTTGGTCAGCGTGGATTTGCCACAACCGGATGGGCCGACAACGGCGCAAAAATCGCCTTCGGGTACGGAGATGTTGAGATTATCGAGAACGGGGAGGGGGCCGTTGTCGGTTTTGTAGGCGTGGGTCACGCCTTTGATTTCTATGAGGTTTGTCATTGTTCGCCGCTGTCCCGGATAAGTCCCGCATGAAAACGGGCGCGAGCCGAAAGACCCGCGCCCGCCAAATTCCCGGATCGAGATTACTTCAGCATGCGCGCGTCGGTGGCGGGCAGGTAGTCTTCGGTGAAGTAGAGGTTCGCGTCCGGCTCGGCCTTGAACTCGTAGACCATCTTGAGCTGTTCAAGAGAGCCTGCGAAACGGTCTGCGTCGATCCCGCCCATACCGTGTTCGGCGACGTAATCGGTGTAGACGTTGCCTTCGAGGGCAAGCTCAAGGCGGCGGGTTTCGAGATCGAGGTCAGAAGCCGGGTTGTATTTGATCATGTATTCGACCGAAGCCTTCGGATCGGCCATCGCGTCTTTCCAACCATGGATCACGGCGGCGACGAAATCCTTGACCGCTTCCGGGTTCTCGGCGGCGAAATCGGTGTTCACGATCAGCGCGTTGCCATAGAGGTTCACGCCATAATCGGACATCATGATCGTCGAAATATCGTCTTCCGGCACGCCGAGACGCACGAGGTTCAGGAAGGACGAGAAATTGAAACCGGTCACGGCGTCGACCTTGCCTTCGGCAAGCATCGGTTCGCGGGTCGGGAAGCCGACCGGCTCGACGGTGATCTTCGACATGTCGAGATCGTTCTCGGCGGCGAAAATCGGGAATTGTGCCCATGCACCATCGGGCGGCGGGGCGCCGAGCACCTTGCCTTCGAGATCTTTCGGAGCTTCGACGCCCAGAGATTTACGGCCAACGACTGCGAAAGCGGGCGCGTCATAGATCATCATCATGCCGATGACCGGCGCGCCGGGGTTCTGGTCGAGAAATTTCACGAGGCTGTTGATGTCGGCCATGCCGACCGGGAAAGCGCCGGTGGCGACTTTCGGAATCGCATCCAGAGAACCCTGGCCTGCGGAGATTTCCACGCTCAGATCGGCGTCGGAGAAATAACCCTTTTCAAGCGCGGTGAAATAGGGCGCGGCGGGACCCTCGAATTTCCAGTCGAGCGCGAAGGGCATCGCGGTCTCGGCATAGGCGGCAGACGCGGTCAGCGCGAAAGCAGCCATGGTGATGATGGATTTGTTGAACATGGAACTCCCCTGTATCGTTCGGGCATAGAATGGCGCGGCATTCACACGCCCGCGAGATTGGGGTCGACAATCGTGTATACAATCTTAACAACTGCGCAAAAAAGTGGCGAAAGATTCCATTTTTGCCCATTCGGTAAACGAAAAAAGCGACCGCAGAGGGGCGGTCGCTTTTCGTGACCCTAGGTCAGGATCAGAGGGTAATGCGGAACTGGGCGAATCCGTCCGTGCCTTCGCCCGCGTCCTCGATGGTCAGGCCTTCGAGATCGGCAAGGTGGGTGCGTGCCGCCGGGCCGGTCTCGAACAACACGGTGGTATCGCCGAGAGGCGCCAGAGACCAGTTGTTGTCGGCGGTCGGATTGACGGTACCTTGCTCGACGATATAGCGCACGATGATGTCGCGGTTCGTGTCCGGCCCTTCGAAGATGATGGTCGAACCGTCGGCGCCCGGGAAGGTGCCACCGCCGCCCGCACGGTAGTTGTTGGTCGCGACGATGAATTCCATATCGTCGGTGATCGGTGCGCCGTCAAAGCTCAGGTTGACGATCCGGGAAGCCTCCGGGTTCAGAGGCGCGCCATCGGCGTCAAAGCGCGAAGGCTGCGAAATGTCGATCTGGTAACTCACCCCGTCGATCACGTCGAAATTGTAGGAGGCGAAATCCGGGTTCAGCAGGATCGCGTCCTTCGCGCCTTTCTCGACCTGATTGAACATGCCGGCGGAGCGCTCCAGCCAGCCCTTGAGCTGGGCGCCGTTGATGCGCACGGCTCGGATGGTGTTTGGGTAAAGATAGAGATCGGCAACGTTCTTGATCGCCACATCACCGGGCGCGACATCGGTGTAATACTCTGGGCCACCGCGCCCACCGGCCTTGAAGGGTGCTGCGGCGGAGAGGATCGGCAGGCCTTCGTGTTCGGTGCCCTTCATCATCTCCGTGATGTACCAAAGCTGGGCATTCGAGACGATCTGCACCGAAGGGTCATCGGCTACGAGCGCGAAATAGGAATGCAGGGGCGCGGCGGTCTTGCCCACAGCGCGGCGCACGTATGCGAGCGTCTGGTCGTGAATGTCCTGTACCGAGGCGAGCACCGGTTCGACACTTTCGACCAGCGGCGTGATGGAGCGGTCTTCGTTGCGTTGTGAGATCGGGCGGGTTTCCACGGAACTGGTGACCACGCGCCACGCGCTGCCGTCTTTTTCCAGCAGCAGGTCCATGACGCCGAGATGCGACCCCCAATAGCCGCCCATCACGGCGGGTTTGCCGTGGATGAGACCCTTCCCGGAATCCACCTCCGCGTAACCGTCGAAGGTGGGTGAGGGGAAGACGAGGTGCGAGTGTCCGGTCAGAAGCGCGTCCACGCCGTCGATCCCGGCCAGCGGGACGGAGGCGTTCTCCATGCCCTCGGTGTGCTCGGCCGCCCCGATGCCGGAGTGGTTCAGCGCAATGATGATATCGGCACCCTTCTCCTTCATCTCCGGCACATAGGCGCGGGCGGTTTCGACGATGTCGCGGGCGTTCACGTTGCCTTCGAGGTTCTTGCGGTCCCACATCATGATTTGCGGCGGCACAAATCCGATCAGCCCGACCTTGATCGCATGTTTCGCGCCAGTGCCGTCGGTCAGCTCGCGGTCGAGGATGACATAGGGCGGCACGAGGGTGACGTCGTCGCGGGGGCTCGCGCCCATTTCCTTGACGACGTTGGCGGAGATCACCGGGTAATTCGCGCCCGCCAGCGCCTTCATGAGAAAGTCGATACCGTAATTGAATTCGTGGTTGCCGAGCGTCGAGGCTTCGAAGCCCACGGTGTTCATCGCAGTGATCACCGGGTGCATGTCGCCCTCTTTCATGCCGCGCTCATATGCGATGTAATCGCCCATCGGGTTGCCCTGAAGGAAGTCGCCATTGTCGAGCAACATGGAGTTGGTCGCCTCCGCCCGCACGGCATTGATATGCGCCGTGGTGCGGGCCAGGCCGACGGTATCCACAGGCTTGTCCGCATAGTAGTCATAGGGAAAGACATGGACGTGCAAATCCGTTGTTTCCATGATCCGCAAATGCGCCTGGTTCGTACCGGCACGGGCGGAAAAAGGATGAAGTGCGATCAAGGCAGATCCTGCGATTGTGCCGGACAGAAAGCCGCGGCGATTTATGTCTTTGGTCGAATGGTCCATGATGCATCTCCTTTTTGATGAAGAGGTTGGCGCGACCATTCCCGTGGCACAAGACAAACATATGACACGAGTGAAGCTACCAAGAGCTTTCAGGGCTGAAAACTATTTTGAGTTGCCTTTTTGGGCAGAATCCCGGCTTTAAATTGCATTTTGGCTTGCTGTTTCATTCCGGCAACAGAAGGCACGTGCGTGCATGAAGTGGCAAAGCGCAGACAGGTCGCAGTCCAGATCGTGTCGTGCTGGCCCTTGTCACAATTACCGCTTATGCCAGATGACATGAACAAGATGATCGTGACACTTTCCGGCGGAACTCTGAACCGGGCGGCACATCTGCGGGACGACAGGCCCACAGGGGCGAATGCGATATTCATGCCGCTTTGGCGCGGGCATCCGGCGATGCGCGGAGACGCGCTCTGCCTTCTGAGCGCAAGTGAGATGGAGCTACCGGAAGGATCGGAGATATTCCTCGGTCTCCTGCCGGATGGCACTCCGGTTTTTGCAAGAGATGTCAGCCAACTGTCTCCGCTCGGGGAGGAGGTTCCAGCCCCCTGGTCGCAGGACGGTGTCGCGCTTGAGATCCTGCCGGACTTGCGATTTTACGATCTGCGGGCGGTGATGACGCGTCTGACCGCCTTGGAAGCGGAGCTGGCAGCGGTCGGTCGGGTGCTGTTCGACTGGCATCGTCGGCATGGATACTGCGCCAACTGCGGCGAAAGGACACGGCTTGGGCAAAGTGGCTGGCGGCGCGATTGCCCGGTTTGCGGGGCGGAACATTATCCACGCACCGATCCGGTGGTGATCATGTTGGTGACACGGGGCAACGAGGTGCTTTTGGGGCGCAATGAAAACTGGCCTGCGGGCATGTATTCGCTTCTTGCGGGCTTCGTCGAACCGGGTGAACCGATCGAGGCGGCGGTGCGGCGTGAGGTGTTCGAAGAGGCAGGGGTACGGATCGGCAAGGTGAGCTATGTCACCAGCCAACCCTGGCCTTTTCCCGCCTCCCTGATGCTGGGCTGTCGTGCGGAGGCGCTGGGTCGTGAGATCACGCTCGATCCCATGGAACTTGAGGATGCGCGTTGGGTTCGGCGTGAGGAGATGGCCCTGGCACTGGCCGGGCGTCACCCGGAAATCACAGCGGCCAGAAAAGGGGCTTTGGCGCAGGTTCTGTTGAGCAAGTGGGTTGCGGACGATTGGGAATAACAGGATAAGATTTCCTCTGGGGAAGGGGCGGTAAAGCAACAGGTGAGCAGGTATCAGGTATGAAGTTTTCGACGCGTCAGGACATCGAGGCTCCGGCCACTTTCGTTTTCGACCGGATCGCCGATTTCGAAAGCATCGAGCGTCAGGCCATGCGGCGTGGCATCGAATTGACGCGTAAACGGCCGAGTCAGCCGCACGGCCTTGGGGCGGGCTGGTCTCTCAAGATACCGTTTCGGGGAAAGCTGCGCGATCTGGATGCCGAGATCACCGATTTCGATGCGCCGAACACCCTTGGCGCGTCGGCTGTTTCGGGAGGGTTGCATATGCACATGACCGTCGATCTTGTGCCGCTGTCGCCGCAGCGCACGCGATTGAGCTTTGGCTATGATGTGCGTCCGAAAACCCTGTCTGCGCGGATTCTGGTGCAGTCGGTGAAATTCGCCAAGGGCACGCTTCAGAAACGCTTCGAGAAGCGGGTCGTCAGCTATTGCGAGTATTTGTCCGAACAGTATCAGGGCACGCCGAAGATGTGATCCCGGCGCTTGCGGTCACTCAGGAACGGCGCGGGTCGGCCGGGTAAACTCCAAGAATTTCGACCATTTCCGTGAAATAACGCAGCTCGTCGAGGGCGAGTTGCACATTACGGTCTTCCGGGTGGCCTTCGATATCGGCATAGAATTGCGTCGCGGTGAAAACACCGTCGACCATGTAGCTTTCCAGTTTCGTCATGTTCACGCCATTGGTGGCAAAGCCGCCGAGCGCCTTGTAAAGCGCGGCGGGAATGTTGCGCACCCGGAACATGAAAGCCGTGACCATCTTGTCGGCGCGGCGCGAATAATCCGGCTCGCGCGCCATGATGAGAAAGCGCGTGGTGTTGAGCTTGTGATCCTCGATATGACGCTCAAGCACGTCGAGCCCGAGGATTTCACCGGCAAGCTCGGAGGCGAAGGCGCCGACACTCGGGTCGTTGTCTTCCTTGACGGAGCGGGCGGCGGCGGCGTTGTCGGACCAGTTCACGGTTTCGAGCCCATGCTCGCGGATGAATGTGCGCGCCTGACCCAGAAGCACCGACATGGCACGGGCCTGTTTGATGTCGGATGTCCTGGTGCCGGGCAGGCCCAGAAGGTTCACATGCACTCGCACGAAGGTTTCGCCGATGATGTGCAGCCCGCTGTCGGGCAACAGGTGATAGACATCCTGCACCCGGCCATAGGTCGAGTTCTCGATGGCGATCATGCCGATGTCGGCGCGACCGGAGCGCACGGCCTCCATCGCGTCCTCGAAACTGGGACAGGGCAGAGGTTCGTAATCGGGGCGTGCCTCCACGCAGGCCTGATGCGAATAGGACCCGAGTTCCCCCTGAAATGCGATATGCCCGGCCATTTTTACCCCTTTTCGCCCATTTGTTTTGCGCTAACCTGTACGGGTCCCGGTCTTATACCTTGAAATGAAGCAGGGGAAGCGGGTAGATAGCGCGCGACGAACCTATATGAACGGAACGCGACATGTTCAATACTATGACCCTTGTGAAGATCGTCGGCGGCCTGTGCGGCACCCTCGCTCTTTTTGTGATCGCCTATCTGGCGAGCGATTCGATCTACGCGATGAAGGCCACAAGCCACGACGGCGAAGTCGTTCAGGCCTATGTCGTGGCGACCGGCGATGAAGAGGCGGTTGAAGAAGATGTGGTCGAAGTGAGCTTCGAAGACCTGCTTGCCTCCGCAGATCCGGCCAAGGGCGAAAAAGTGTTCGCCAAATGCAAGGCCTGCCACAAGGTCGACGGGTCCAACAGCACCGGCCCGCACCTCGACGGTGTCTTCGGTCGTGAGGTTGGCACGGTTGGCGACTTCTCCTACTCCGAGGCGATGGCTTCGCATGGCGGGGTCTGGGATGCCGAAGCACTCAATGTCTATCTGGCCAGCCCGAAAGATGCGATTCCGGGCAACAAGATGTCCTTTGCCGGTCTGAAAAAGGACGAAGACCGCGCCAATATCGTCGCCTATCTTCAGTCGATTTCTGGCTGATCCTTTGCGATCTGATTGCGCGTCGCCCGCACGCGGCGCATGAGAAACCCCCATCGGCCGCACCGGTGGGGGTTTTTGTCTGCAAGGCGTCGGGCGATCACGCATTTTCGAGCGCATGTAACTTGCATGTCAGAGCCCGGGCACATTACCGTCAGTGCGAGCACAGCCATCTTCTCGGAGGACGACCATGACCGCACGCCCCCTGTTCCTGAAATTCCTTCCCGTTCTGGCCGTTCTGGCCATGGGAAGCGGTGGGGCTTCGGCGGAGGAGACGATCACGTCCTCATGGTATTCCGAATGGAACGAGGCGAAATATGCCGAGCCCTTCGATCATCTGGATTACGTCAACCCGGATGCGCCCAAGGGCGGGAAGATTTCCATCGGTACGGTCGGTACGTTCGACAGCATGAACCCGTTTTCAACACTTTCGGGGACCCCGGCGGCGTTGTCCTCGTCGATGTATGAGCGGCTGATGACCTCGACGGCGGATGAATACAAGGCGGTGAGCTATTGCCTGCTTTGTACCACGCTCGAATATCCCGAAAGCAAGGACTGGGTGATTTTTCATCTGCGCGATGACGTGACCTTCTCGGACGGGACGCCGATGACCGCCGAAGATGTGGTCTATACCCATAACAAGATGATTGCCGAGGCGACACCATCGTGGCGCGCGGGCGTGTCCGCGATGATCGAGAAGGTCGAGGCGCTCGACGAACACACGGTGAAATTCACCTTTCAGCCAGACATACCCCGCAATGGGTTGATTGATCAGGCAGGGGCTTCGATCGTGATGAAGAAGGCGTGGTTCGAGGAAACCGGCGCGCGGCTCGATGAAAGGCGCTATGAGACCTCCCCGGGCACAGGCGCTTATATGCTCGCGGGTTACGATCCGGGACAATGGGTCGAATATAAGCGTAATCCGGACTATTGGGGCAATGATCATCCGTTCAACAAGGGGCGC
This sequence comes from Celeribacter persicus, assembly GCF_003050785.1. GTDB lineage: Bacteria > Pseudomonadota > Alphaproteobacteria > Rhodobacterales > Rhodobacteraceae > Celeribacter > Celeribacter persicus. The sequence goes on along the minus strand of NZ_QAOH01000005.1, from coordinate 109,569 downwards.
AACAATCTCGATACCATTCGCGTGGTCTATTTCGGCGATACGATTGCGGCCTTCGAGGCGTTCAAGGCCGGGGATATCACCTTCCGTCAGGAAAGTTCCTCGCTACAATGGGCGACGGGGTACGATTTTCCGGCGCTCGACAAGGGCTGGGTAAAGAAGGAGACTCTTCACAACGGGGCGATGCCGCCCTCTTACGGGCTGCTCTTCAATCTGCGGCGCGAGAAGTTTCAGGATCGCAATGTGCGTCTGGCGCTTGGCCTGATGTACAATTTCACATGGACCAATGAGACGCTGCAATACGGGTTGTTCACGCAGAGGACCTCCATGTGGCAGGCACCGGGGCTCATGGCCGAAGGCTTGCCGGAGGGGGACGAGCTCAAGGTGCTCGAAGGGGTGAGAGACGATTTGCCCGAGGCGATCTTCACCGAAGAGGCCTTTGTGCCTCATACATCCGGCGAGCGGTCGCTGGATCGCAAGAACATGCGCAAGGCCATCACGCTTTTGGCCGAGGCGGGATATACGCCGGGGAGTGACGGCAAGATGCGCAATGCGGAGGGCAAGGTGCTTTCCGTCGAGTTTCTGGAAAGCAACCCGAGTTTCGACCGGATTATCAAACCCTATATCGAAAATCTGAACGCTCTGGGGGTGGACGCGACCTATAACCGGATCGACCCGAACCAATTTCAGGCCCGTTCCCAGAGTTTCGATTACGACATGGTCTATGATGGGTATGTGAATGGATTCGAGGAAGGCTCCAGCTTTCTGCAAAAATACGGTTGCGAGAGCGTGGACGATGTCTTTAACCCGGCGGGGTATTGCAATCCGGCCATCGAGACGATCGGCAATGAGCTGATGAAGGTGAAAACCTATGACGAGATGTCCGCCATGGTGCGCGCTGCGGACCGGATCATGCGCTACGACTATTTTATTGTGCCCGCACATATGAACGACAGTTACTGGGTAGCCTATTATGACATGTACGAGCATCCTGGTGAGGACAAGATGCCGCCGTTGGCGCTGGGCTATCTGGACTTCTGGTGGGTGGACGCCGACAAGGAAGCCGCGCTGCGTTCGGCGGGCGCCCTGAAATAAAACGATAAAGGGCAGGACGGTTCATGGGAGCCTATATTCTACGGCGCTTGCTGCTGATCATTCCGACGCTGATCGGGATCATGGTGGTGAACTTCGCGCTGACGCAATTCGTGCCCGGTGGGCCGATCGAGCAGGTGCTGGCCAATCTCCAGGGTGAAGGAGATGTCTTCGAGAACATCACCGGCGGGCAGGGTGATGTGAATGTCTCGATCAATGGTCAGGCGGCAGATCAGGCGAGCAAGACCTATGAAAGCGAATATGCCGGCGCGCGCGGGCTTCCCCCGGAGTTCATCGCCGATCTGGAGCGTCAGTTCGGACTCGACAAACCGCCGCTTGAGCGCTTTCTCGGCATGATGTGGAACTATGTCCGCTTCGATTTCGGCGAGAGCTATTTCAAGTCGGAAAAGGTTCTCGACATGGTCTGGGACAAGCTGCCGGTGTCGATCTCTCTCGGGCTCTGGGCGACGCTGATCTCCTACCTGATCTCGATTCCGTTGGGCATTCGCAAGGCTGTCAAAGACGGTTCGCGGTTCGATACATGGACTTCGGGCATCATCATCGCGGCCTATGCGATCCCCGGCTTTCTTTTTGCGATCATGCTTCTGGTGCTTTTCGCCGGTGGGTCCTACTGGCAGATTTTCCCGCTTCGGGGCCTGACCTCTCCCGACTGGTCGGAGATGTCGCTTCTGGGCAAGATCGGCGATTATTTCTGGCACATCACCCTGCCGGTTCTGGCTTCGGTGATTTCGTCTTTTGCGACGCTGACGCTTTTGACCAAGAACTCCTTTCTCGATGAGATACGCAAGCAATATGTGGTCACCGCCAAGGCCAAGGGTCTGCCGGAGCATCGTGTGCTTTACGGTCACGTCTTTCGCAACGCGATGATGATCGTGATTGCGGGCTTTCCGGGCTTGTTTCTGGGTGTTTTCTTTGGCGGCTCTGTGATCATCGAGACCCTGTTTTCCCTCGATGGGCTTGGACGCATGGGCTATGAGGCGGCGCTTGCCCGCGACTACCCGGTGATCTTCGGCACGCTGTTTTTCTTTGGCCTCATCGGGCTTGTGATCGGCATCCTGTCTGACCTGATGTATGTCTTTGTAGATCCGCGCATCGATTTCGAGCGGAGGGACACATGAAGATGCCCGGGAAATTGTCTGAGCTGAACCGTCGTCGCTGGCGGAATTTCAAATCGAACCGGCGCGCCTATTGGTCGTTGATCCTGTTCTCTATCCTGTTCGGCCTGTCGCTCTTTGCCGAGTTTCTGGCCAATGACAAACCCATCCTCGTGCAGTATCGCGGCAATTATTACATGCCGGTTTTCAAATTCTACCCGGAGACGGAATTCGGCGGAGATTTCGCAACCGAGGCGGTTTATCGTTACCCGGAGGTGCAATGCCTGATTGAGACCGGCGGGCTTGTGGACTGTTTCGATGATCCCGAAGGCTATATCGAGGACGCGCAGGACGGGGAGATCAATGGAGACCCCATCGAGAAGGGCTGGATGCTCTGGCCGCCGATCCGCTATTCCTTCAACACTCAGGTCGAAGGGCCGGGGGCCGCGCCTTCACCGCCGACGTCGCAGAACTGGCTTGGCACCGACGACACGAAACGCGATGTGGTTGCCCGCGTTATTTACGGTTTCCGCCTGTCGGTGTTCTTCACCCTGATCGTCTCCGTCGCTTCCTCCCTTGTCGGTATCATCGCCGGCGCAATTCAGGGCTATTTCGGCGGGCGCACCGACCTGATCTTTCAACGCGTGCTGGAGATTTGGGGCGCGATGCCGTCGCTTTATGTGATCATCATCCTCTTCGCCATTCTGGGACGAAGTTTCTGGCTTCTTGTCTTTGTCACCATCCTCTTCGGTTGGACGGCGCTTGTGGGCGTAGTGCGGGCCGAATTCCTGCGGGCGCGGAATTTCGAATACATCCGTGCCGCCCGTGCGCTGGGCGTGTCGAACCGCACCATCATGTTCCGCCATATGCTGCCGAACGCGATGGTGGCGACACTGACCATGTTGCCCTTTATCGTGACCGGCAACATCGGCACGCTGGCTTCCCTCGACTTTCTGGGCTTCGGCTTGCCGTCATCCTACCCGTCTCTGGGAGAGCTGACGCTTCAGGCGAAACAGAACCTCCAGGCGCCGTGGCTCGGGTTCACCGCCTTTTTCACTTATGCCATCATGTTGTCGCTTCTGGTCTTCATCTTTGAAGGCGTGCGCGACGCGTTTGACCCGAGGAAGACCTTCCGATGAGCCTTTTGGAATACAAGGACCTGCGCATCGGGTTCCGTCAGGACGGCAAGACGGTCGAAGCCGTCAAGGGCGTGAGTTTCTCGATCGAGAAGGGCGAAACGGTTGCACTTGTGGGTGAGAGCGGTTCCGGCAAATCGGTGACGGCGCTGTCCTGTGTGAACCTTCTGCCCGATACGGCGGTGATCGAAGGTTCGGTGACCTATCAGGGGCAGGAATTGGTCGGGGCGTCGGAGAAGGCCCTGCGCAAGCTCAGAGGCAATGACATCAGCTTCATCTTCCAAGAGCCGATGACCTCGCTCAACCCGCTGCATACGCTGGAAAAACAGCTCTCCGAGGTGCTTTTGATCCATCACGGCATGACCGGGGTGGCGGCGCGGGAGCGGGTGATCGAACTGTTGGATCAGGTCGGCATTCATGACCCGGAAACCCGGCTGAAAGACTATCCGCACCAATTGTCCGGCGGACAGAGACAACGCGTGATGATCGCCATGGCGTTGGCCAACCGGCCCGAACTTCTGGTGGCGGACGAGCCAACCACGGCGCTCGACGTGACGATTCAGGCGCAGATTCTGGAGCTTCTGGCGGAGCTGAAACAGAGCCTCGGCATGTCGATGCTCTTCATCACCCATGACCTGAACATCGTACGCAAGATCGCGGATCGGGTCTGTGTGATGAAAAATGGCGAGATCGTTGAGACCGGCGCGACCACCGAGATTTTCGCCAACCCGCAGCACCCCTACACCCAGATGCTTCTGGCCGCAGAGGCGACAGGGCGTCCCGATCCGGTGCCCGAAGGGGCGGAGGTTGTCGTGGAGACCCGTGATCTGCGTATCTGGTTTCCGATCCAGCGTGGGCTGCTGCGCAAGACGGTGGGTCATGTGAAGGCGGTGAACGCTGCAACGCTGAGCGTGCGCGAAGGCGAGACGGTGGGCATTGTCGGCGAATCCGGGTCCGGCAAGACGACGCTGGCGCTCGCGATGATGCGGTTGATCTCGTCTGAGGGGCCTGTGGTTGTGTTGGGGCAGGACATTCAGGGCTGGTCGAATAAGAAACTGCAACCGCTCCGTGCCGATATGCAGATCGTGTTTCAGGACCCTTATGGCTCGCTCTCGCCGCGTATGACGGTGGAACAGATCATCGCCGAAGGGCTGGGCGTGCATCGTGTCGAAGGCTATGCCTCGCAAGAGCAGGCGGTGATCGACATCATGCGCGAGGTCGGGCTCGATCCGGAAACGCGACACCGTTACCCGCATGAATTCTCTGGCGGACAACGTCAACGCATCGCCATCGCCCGCGCGATGATCCTGAAACCGCGTCTTGTGGTTCTGGACGAGCCGACCTCGGCACTCGACATGACGGTGCAGGTGCAGATCGTAGAACTGTTGCGTAGCTTGCAGGCGAAACACCGGCTCGCTTACCTGTTCATCTCGCATGACCTGCGGGTGGTGCGGGCGCTGTCGCACAAAGTGCTGGTGATGAAGCGTGGCGATGTGGTTGAGATGGGCACGGCGGAAGAGATTTTCGACGCTCCCAAAGAGCCTTATACCCGTGCTTTGGTGCGTGCTGCTCTTGATCTCATGGTCGAAGAGGGAGCGGGCGTCTGAGCCAGCAGGCGCAGAATGCCCTCTACCTTTCTTTGTCTTTGGCGTTAACCTTAATCAGATCAACCTTAACGCGGAGAAAATGGCGCGGAGTGGTTTGCAATATCCCGACACCGCGATCAGATAAAAAAGGCGACCGGTAAAGGTCGCCTTTTTGTTTTTAGCTGTGAACCGCGTCTCAGGACGGCCCGATCGTGTTGCACTCCGTGCCGCGCGCTTCGAGGCGGCGGCAGGTCAGGGCGGCCATGTCCTCTGTCATTCCGAGGAAGTTTGCATCATAGCCGCGTTTGCTTCTCACCACTTTGCGCAGTGCCCCGTCGAGCATCTCCACCTCGGTGAGTGCGGTTCTAAGCAAAGTTTTGCGAGCTTCGTATTCGCTGCCATAGGTGCCGATGTTGATCCCCCAATAGCGATTGCCGGAGGTCGAGAGGCGGGTGACCACTTCGGGTGCGCTGATGGCAGGTTCGGCGGTGACTGCGGGTTCGGCGACGACGGCGGAGGTCGGTTCGACCGAAGCGAGTTGCAGCGTCGCGGGGCGCGGCAGCGGGGAAACGGCCGGGACGATCGCTGGCATGGCGCTGGGCTGGGCGCGGGCGGTTTCTGCCAGAAGCGTGCTGGCTTCTGCGGCGGCGTCATTGGCGGCGGCGAGAAGAGCGGCATCCTGTTCGGCCTTCGCCAGCGCAGACATCACATCATCCGATGCCGCGAGCAAAAGCTCCTCGGTCTCCGGGGCCAGTGGCTGCGTCGGGCGCAGTTTCGGCACGGGGCTGGAGCTCATGCTGATGCTCACGCGGATGATTTTCGATGCGGTCGAGGGCGTGTCCTGATTAGCTGCCACCATGATCGTATCGCCACCGACCTTGCCGAGATAGGGCGGTTTTGCGGGTTTCACCACGGCAACCCGGCTCGGGGCGCGTTTGAAACCGAGGTCCATCAGTTCCGCCACCTTGGCGTTGCGTGAGGCGGTGGAACGCCCCCCGAAGACGGTGGTGATGATGCGCTCACTGCCGCGATGCGCCGAGGCGGTGAGGTTGAACCCGGATGCGGAGGTGTAGCCGGTCTTGATCCCGTCCGCGCCTTTGTAGGAGGTCAGGAAACGGGTATTTGTGTGGGAGACCGTGCGCACACCGGCATCGGCCGTGGTGCGCGAGAACAGGTTGTAATAGTCGGGGTAGTCGTAAAACAAGTGACGCCCGAGGACGGTCATGTCCCGGGCGGTCGAGAGGTGCCCGGATTCGGTCAGGCCATGGGCGTTCTTGAAGGTGGTGCGCGACATGCCGAGCGCCTTGGCGGTGCGGTTCATGCGGCGGGCAAAGGCTGCCTCCGAGCCTTCGATGGCCTCGCCGATGGCGGTGGCAGCATCGTTGGCGGATTTCACTGCGGCGGCACGGATCAGGTAGCGCAGCTTGATTTTCTGACCGGGTTTGAGACCGAGTTTCGAAGGCGGCTCGGCTGCGGCATTGCGGGAGATCGTCACCTCGTCGTCGAGCGAAATCTCGCCGTGCTCGATCGCTTCGAAAGCAATGTAGAGCGTCATCATCTTGGTGAGAGAGGCCGGGTGCAATCGCGTGTCGGCATTGGTGGCATGAAGCACCTTGCCGTTGCGTGCATCCATCACTAAGGCGGCGTATTCCGCAGCCATGGTGCGGGCCGACATCGCGATCATCATCGCGAAGGCGATCAGAAAGAGAGGAAAAATGCGTCCTGAAACGGCACGTGGGAAACCCCGTGCCTGCACGTTGCTCTTCATGATAACTCTGCCTCGTCTTGTCGGATCATGTCGCCCGACTTGTCATTGGGACTGACGGTAGCACAGGCTTTGCGTCGAGAAAACAACCAATTTTCAATGGTTTTCAAGGCATGCATTGATGCAACGCCATATGTGGTGGGTAGTGAATGTGTTTCCACCACATCGGCGGTTTGCTCTTTGCGCGGCTATGTTACAAAGGGCCTGTGCAAAATGTTCAGAGTTTCAGAGCGTCGCGATCAGCCCGGGCAAATCGCGCAGCGTATCCAGCGTACGATAGCGCGGATGGCCTTCCGGGGCTTCGGCATGTTCGATGGCCCAGGTAATGTTATGCGGCACATAGACGCCCCAGGCACCGATCTCGATCGGCGGCAGGACATCGGATTTCATCGAATTGCCAACCATCATCGCCCGCTCCGGCGCGATGCCATGCCGTGCGAAAATGGTGCTGTAGACCTCGGGCGTCTTGGCGGAGACCACCTCGATTCCGTCGAACAGATCGCCAAGTCCGGATTGCGCGAGTTTCCGCTCCTGATCGAGCAGATCGCCCTTGGTCACCAAGAGAATCTCATGGGTTTCTGCCAGCGTGCCGATCGTTTCCTCTACCCCGTCGAGCAGGTTTATCGGATGGCGCAGCATGTCCTGGCCGGCTGAGATCAGTTCACTGATGACGGAGGCGGGCACGCGTTCCTCGGTCACTTCAATGGCGGTTTCGATCATCGAGAGAACGAAACCCTTGATGCCGAATCCGTAATGTCCGAGGTTGCGCCGCTCGGCGGCGAGCAGGCGTTCGGCCAGATGATCGGCTTCGGTGAAGTCGGCCAGAAGCTCTGCGAATCTGTCCTGAGTCATGCGGAAAAACTGTTCGTTTTCCCATAGCGTATCGTCGGCATCGAAGGCGATGGTGGCGAATTTGTCGGGCATATGATCGGCGCTCCTTTACCGGTTTCGGCATAAGCCTCTTTATTCATGTGTAAAAGGGGCTATATATCGGCCAATGATCCCGCCAAGATGTAGCAAACGTGAAACCGGAGACGACAGAGTGATCCTCGCGCCTCAGATGATGGCAGACAATGACGACCGTTCGAATGACGACGGCGATGTCGGACTTGCGCTCAAGACCCGGCCGAAGACCAAGCGCCCGCCGCTCTACAAGGTGTTGTTGCTGAACGACGATTACACGCCGATGGAATTTGTTGTGCTGGTGCTGGAGCGGTTTTTCGGCATCGGTCATGCGCATGCCACGGAGATCATGCTGACCGTGCATAAAAAGGGATTGGCCGTGGTCGGGGTGTTCCCGTTTGAGATCGCGGAGACCAAGGTGCAGCAGGTGATGGAATTCGCCCGCCGTCATCAACACCCGCTGCAATGCACGATGGAAAAGGAATAGGCGTTTCGCCGTCCCGCCATGCTGTCCGCACGCCTTCTCCTGATCCTTGACGGGTCTGACCCTTTGACGACTGTCGTGGTCTATCGACCGCATGGCGACGTGGACCTGTCCGCGCTTGGTGAGGCAAAGGTGCAGATCGTTCAGGGTTTCAAACCCGATGTCGATGCACTGATTGCGCGTGGATACGATGTTAAGACTGAAGCCGAAGGGCGGTTCGATCTTGCCGTGGTTGTGGTGCCGCGCTCCAAGGCGGAGGCACATGCGCTGATTGCCGATGCCGCATCGCGGGCGGATCGCGTCATCGTTGACGGGCAGAAAACCGATGGTATCGACAGCCTTCTGAAAGATCTGAAAAAACGCGCGACAGTCGGGCAGGTCGTGTCCAAAGCGCATGGCAAGGCGGTGATGTTCACTGGCGGGGAGTTCGCCGATTGGGCCGATCCCGGTCCGCTGCATCTGATCGAGGGCTTCACCACCCGTCTGGGCGTGTTTTCCGTGGACCGGATCGACAAGGCCTCCGAAGCGCTGGCCGAAGCTCTGCCCACGAAACTGCCCGCACGCATCGCCGATCTCGGCGCCGGTTGGGGCTATCTGTCCCGCGCGATCCTGAGCCGCGAAGGCGTGAAGGAATTGCATGTGGTGGAGGCCGAAGCGGCGGCGCTCGCCTCGGCTCGCGACAATCTCGACGATCCGCGTGTGACCTTCCATTGGGAGGATGCGACACGTTTTACCCCGCCCGCGCCGCTCGACGCGGTGATCATGAATCCGCCGTTCCACACGTCCCGCGCCGCCGATCCGGCTCTTGGGCAGGCCTTTATCGAGGCCGCAAGCCGGATGCTTGCGCCCCATGGCGAGTTGTGGCTGGTGGCGAACCGTCAATTGCCCTATGAGGCGACGCTTGCCGCCTGTTTCAGCAGCCATGCCGAGATCGGCACCACGGGCGGCTTCAAATTGCTGCATGCGGTGAAACCTCTTCGCAAAGCGCCGCACAAGGCCTAAAGCGTTTTTCTGTTTATCTGAGGCAGGGAAAAAGAAAAACGCTGTGCAACATGTAACATTGTGAGCGCTTCACACTAAATCTGTGATTCAGATTTAATGCGAAACGCTTTAGGGTCGGACCAAACAGACAGGAGCGAGCATGAGCTTTTCCATCGAAGGCAAGACCGCGATCGTGACCGGGGCGGCCAATGGCGTCGGTCTCGCCATCGCCCGGCATTTCCTCTCTCAGGGTGCGCGCGTGATGTGCGCGGATATGGACGAGGCCAGCCTGACGGCAGAGTATGGTGATCTCGTGGGCGGCGACGATCCTCGTGTGGCCTATTTCGCCGGGGATTTGCGGGAGAAACTGACCATCGCGAACCTGTTGTCGGCGACGATCGACGCGTTTGACGGGGTCGATATTCTGGTCAATGCGTCGCGTCAGGTGGCGATGAGCGATCCACTGTCGGTCGAGGACGACAATGTTTCGCAACTGATCGAACAGAACCTGATGACTTCTCTGCGACTCATTCAGCAGGTCGCGAAATGGATGATCAGGAACGCGGAGAAATCAGAGGACAGCGACGCGAGCGTGGGGGCCATCGTCAATTTGTCTTCCATTGCCGCGCGGCGTTGTCAGCCGGAGCTTCTGGCCTTCTCGATCTCATCGGGCGCGGTGGATCAGATGACGCGGGCCATGGCGGTGGCACTTGCTCCGCATCGCATCCGGGTCAATGCGGTGGCATTTGGCTCGGTGATGAGTTCGAGCCTCCAAGGTATGCTGTCGGATAACCCCGATTATCGCGGTGAAATCATCGCCAAGACCCCGATGGGGCGCGTGGCTCCGGCGTCTGACGTAGCAGAAACCGTACAATACCTCGTTTCCGAGGGATCGGGCTTTATGACCGGCCAAATCCTGACCGTGGACGGTGGGCGCACGCTGGTCGATCCGGTGCTTGCACCCACCCATTGATCTGATCAGGCGATCACTCCGGATATTGCAGTTTGCAGGCCTCAACAGCAGCTTCTGCCTGAACCGAAAGCTGGGCTTCCTTCTTCTTGAGAGCGGCGAGTTTTGCAGCCTCGGCATCAAGGTCGATGGCTTTCGGCACCATGCGGGTTTCCACATCCCGCACCCGGCAGAAGATCGGTTTGCCTTTGTCATCGGTGCCGCAACGCTCAATGTCGTAGTCGATATATTCCTTTTCGACCAACGCATAGCCTCGCGCAAGGTTGCCTTCTGCCTCTTTGATGAAGCTCTGAACCTGACGCAAATCCTTGGTTGCGCGGGAAATACACATCTGTTGTTCGGAACAGGCGACGAGCAGCGGCAGTACCGCCAGTGGAATGAGCCAACGCATCGGAAATCTCCTTTCCTCATATACACGTGAGCATAGCGCTTTTCCGTCGCAGGGGAAGGGTGCTTGCCCCCGATGCGTTCTTGTTGTTACCTCTCGCGGGCCGCGAAGAGGAGATCGGAATGCGCAACGACATGACAGACGAAAAAGCCCGGGCGAGCGCCTGGTTCCGCCAGTTGCGCGATCAGATCGTGACGGCTTTCGAGGCGCTGGAGGACACCCAGCTCAGCGGCCCCTTCGCGGGTCATCCCGCCGGGCGCTTCGAGGTGACGGAAACCACGCGTAACTCCGAAGATAGATCGGATGCGGGTGGTGGTCTCATGTCGGTCATGCGTGGCGGGCGCGTATTCGAAAAAGTCGGAGTCAATGTCTCCACCGTTTACGGCACTCTGGGCGAACGCGCGCAAATGGCTATGGCTGCGCGCAAGGGCCTGCCGGGGATGAAGGACGATCCGCGCTTCTGGGCTGCCGGAATTTCCCTTGTCGCGCATATGCAGAACCCGCATACGCCCGCCGTCCATATGAACACGCGAATGTTTTGGACGCCGCATGGCTGGTGGTTTGGGGGTGGTTCCGATCTGAACCCCTGTATCGAATACGATGAGGACACGGCGGCATTTCATGCGGTCCAGAAGGAGCACTGCGATCGTCATGATCCCGACTATTATCCCCGGTTCAAGGCCTGGGCGGACGAGTATTTCTATATCCCCCATCGCGGCCGCGCGCGTGGTGTCGGTGGGATTTTCTACGACGATCTGAACACCGGCGACTGGGCGCGTGATTTCGCTTTCACTCAGGATGTGGGCCGCGCTTTCCTTCCGGCCTTCCTCGGTGTTACCGAAAAACGTCGCGACACGCCCTGGACCGAAGCGGATAAAGACCGTCAACTCATCCATCGCGGTCTCTATGCCGAATATAATCTCGTCTACGACCGGGGCACGAAATTCGGGCTGGAGACGGGACACAATCCCGATGCGGTTCTGATGTCGCTGCCGCCGATGGCGAAATGGGTGTGATGGTTTTCTGATGGCCTAAATACTTTAAAAGCCCCGCTTTTGGCGGGGCTTTGTCACTCAGGCGTTTTCGCGCAATGTCTCGATCATCAGGCTGACATTCTCCGGATCGGCATCTGGCGTGATGCCGTGACCGAGGTTGAAGATATGCGGGCCTTTGGAGAAGGCCTCGCGCACATGACGTACCTCGTCGATCAGCGCCTGACCGCCCGTCACCATATGCGAGGACGCCAGATTGCCCTGTACGCAGCCGTCTTTCTGCACATTGGCCGCGCCCCATTCCGGCGTGACGGAATTGTCGAGCGCGACGCAGTCGACGCCGGTTTTGCTGTGGAAACCGATATAGCCCTCGCCCGCTTCACGCGGGAAACCGATCACGGGGATGCCCGGATGGCGGGCTTTCAGTTCCGCCGTAATCTTGCGAGTGGGCTCGACGGCGTATTTCTCAAACGCCTCGCCCTTGAGGCTCCCGGCCCATGAATCGAAAATTTTCACCACTTCGGCTCCGGCCTGAATCTGCTGGTCGAGGTATTCGATGGTGCCTTCGGTCAGAAGGTCGATGACCTTTTCAAAGAGCGCCGTATTGCCTTCGCGTAGTGCATGCGCCGGGCCCTGATCCGGTGTGCCACGCCCGGCGATCATATAGGTTGCGACCGTCCAGGGCGCACCGGCAAACCCGATGAGCGTGGTTTCTTTTGGCAATTCGCGCGACAGGATGCGGACGGTTTCATAAACCGGCGCGAGCGTGTCATGGATGTCGTCCTTGCCCTTGAGCGCTGCGAAATCCGCATCCGACTGAATGGTCGAAAGCCGCGGGCCTTCGCCTGTGGCGAACCACAGATCGGCCCCCAGCGCCTGCGGCAGCAAAAGAATGTCGGCAAAGAGGATCGCCGCATCGAAGCCAAAACGCCGGATCGGTTGCAACGTCACCTCGGCGGCGAGATCGGAGTTGTAGCACAGCGACAGGAAGTCTCCGGCTTCGGCCCGCGTCGCGCGATATTCCGGCAGGTAGCGCCCGGCTTGCCGCATCATCCAGATCGGCGGCACCTTTTGTACTTCGCCTTTGAGCGCTTTCAGGATCGTCTTGTCGGTCATTTCGGGCCTCCCGTCATCATCCCCGCACTGGTTCCCGGCTTGCGCGCTTTTGTCAAGGTCGGCAGGGTGTTTTCCCCGCTTGTCAGGCCGATCCGTCGCAGGTAAGCCTTGGCCATGACAGTGACGCTTCCGACCCCCGCAGCCCCCCTGAAAATCGGCACCCGTGGCTCGCCCCTGGCTTTGGCGCAGGCTTACGAGACGCGCACGCGCCTCATGACGGCGTTCGACTTGCCGGAGCAGGCCTTCGAAATCGTGACGATTTCGACGCGCGGCGACCGGGTGCAGGACCGTTCTTTGCGGGATCTGGGCGGCAAGGGGCTGTTCTCCAAGGAGATCGAGGAGTTCCTTCTTACGGGCGAAATCGACATTGCGGTGCACTCGACCAAGGATATGTCGGTGGTTCAGCCCGAAGGACTGATTCTCGACACCTACCTGCCGCGCGAGAACCCGTTCGATGCCTTCATTACGCTTGATGGCAAGGCACTTGCTGACCTGCCGCAGGGGGCCGTGGTCGGGTCTTCGTCTCTGCGGCGCAAGGCGCAGCTTTTGAACAAGCGACCCGATCTCACTGTGGTGGAATTCCGTGGTTCTGTGCAGACCCGCTTGCAGAAACTCGAAGAGGGCGTGGCGGAGGCGACCTTCCTCGCCATGGCCGGGCTCAACCGTCTGGGTTATGACCATGTGCCGCGCCGGGCGGTCACTGCCGATGAAATGCTTCCCGCCGTGGCACAGGGCGCGATTTCCATTGAGCGGCGTGAGGGCGATGCGGATGTGGCCGAGATGCTTGCGGCGCTGCATGATGAGACAACCGGACAGGCGATGGCCTGCGAACGCGCGTTTCTGGCGAAACTCGATGGATCGTGTCAGACCCCGATCGCAGGGCTGGCCGAGGTGGATGGCGGGACCATCCGTCTGCGCGGGGAAATTCTGCGTACCGATGGGTCTGAAAGCCTTACGGACGACATGACCGGCGCGGTCGAGGATGCCGCCGCGATGGGTGTCGAGATGGCGACCAAGCTGCTCAAACGCGCGGGGACGGGGTTCTTCGACTGGAAATGATGCTTAGGGCAGCGTCTTTCCCGGGTTGAGAATCCCCTTCGGATCGAAAGCCGCTTTCACCGCGCGCATCATCTCCAGGGCGACCGGGTTCTTGCGACGTTCCATCGAGGAAAGTTTCGCGATCCCGATCCCGTGCTCGGCGGAGAAACTGCCACCCATCTCGCGCACGATCTCCTCGACCTCTTCCATCAGCGGATCGGCCAGCTCGGGCGTGCTTGGATAAACCGTATAGTGGATGTTGCCATCGCCCAGATGCGCGACGGGGCAGGTTTTGAAACCGGGATCGAGGGCGCGCAGACGCGTTTCGGCCTGATCCATAAAGGCCTCCAACCGGTCGAGCGGCAGGCAGAGATCGTTGATCACAACGGGCTTCTCTGCGGTCGAAATCTCTGCCGCCGCCTCGCGAATCTCCCACATCAGATTGCGTTGAGCTTCCGACTGCGCAAGCGCCGCATCAAGGACAAGCCCCTCTTCGAACAATGCGGCCAAGGTTTCTTCGAGATGGGCGACCAGTGGAATTTGCCCGGTATCATCGGGCGTGCAGTCACGCAGCATGGTGGAGCCGATTTCGAGAAAAATCGTATGGTCCTGATCATGCCCCAGGGGCGGGGTCAGATCGGCGCGGAAGCGGGCGAGATTGTTCATATAACCGCGCGGCATGTACTCGAAGGCCTCGACCATGCCACCGGTGCGGGTCTGGAGCGCGTTCAACAGGCGCAGAGCGGCGGACAGCCCGGTGGTGGTGACCATGGCAGTGGCATGGGCTTTGGGCGCCGGGTAGAGTTTCAGAACAGCGGCTGTGATCACGCCCAGCGTGCCCTCTGAGCCGATCATCAGATCGCGCAGATCATAGCCCGAATTGTCCTTGTGCAACTCGCTCATCAGATCGAGCACCCGCCCGTCGGCCAGAACCACTTCGACACCGAGGCAGAGATCGCGCGTGTTGCCATAGCGCAGCACGTTCGAACCGCCCGCATTGGTTGCGAGCGTGCCGCCGATCCGGGCCGATCCACGCGCGCCGAAACTCATCGGATAGGTCAGACCGTGGTCTTCCGCGGTATCGTGCAGGTCTTGCAAGATCACGCCGGCCTCGACCACGGCAATGCGCGCCTCGGGCCGGATCTCGCGGATCGTTTGCATCCGGTCGAGCGAGAGCACCAGCGCGCCTTCGGCGGCGGTGGCACCCGTCAGGCCGGTATTGCCGCCCATCGGCACCACGGGGGTCTCGGTCTCATGGCAAAGCGCAAGAATGGCGGAGACTTCCCCGGTCGTGCGGGGGCGTACGACAGCCAGCGGTGCGGTCTCGTATTTCCCGACCCAGTCGCGCCCGTACGGCAGGGTGTCGGCCCCGGTTAGCACATGCGGGGTGATTGCTTTGAGGCGGGAAAGGATGTCCATGGTCTGTCTCCACTTACTGCGCAGGGTGTCCTGCAAATCCCCGGCAATGGCAAGAGCCAGACAGAGAAAGACCCGCACGGGAGGGCGGGTCTTGATCGGTATTCAATAAGTGTTTTGCTCAGACGGCGGAAGAGTGCTGCGCCTGCGTCATGTCGTAAGCGTCGAAATGGCGCGCGATCATGCGGGTCAGCGGACGTGCCTCTTCGCGGATCACAATGCGCTCGGGCGAAATGTCGAGCATTTCCGGGAAGGCTCCCGCCGCACTGGTCGCGAAATTGTCGAACCGGGCCTGTGTCAGACCGAAGTCTTCAAACAGCTCTGCCGCTTCGACCCGGAAATCGCACATCAGTGCCTCGATGATCCGGCCACGCAGGTGATCTTCCTCTGTGAACCTGTGCCCTTTGGCGATGGGCAGTTCACCTGCCCGCACAGCGGCCTGATATTTCGAGGTCGAAGGCTGGTTCTGGGCATAGCCGCCCGGATATTTCGCAATCGAGGACGCGCCGATGCCGACCATGGTCGGGCATTTGTCGTCGGTGTAGCCCTGAAAATTGCGGCGCAGCTTGCCGGTGCGTAGCGCGACTTCGAGCCCGTCGCCTTTTTTTGCAAAATGGTCGATGCCGATCTCGACGTAATCGTCCCAGACGAACAGGTCGCGGGCGATGTTGAACAGGTCGAGCCGCTCTTCCGGCGTCGGCAGTTCGTCGGTCGGGATCATGTTCTGTCGCCGGGCCATCCACGGGACGTGAGCATAGCCGAAAAGCGCTACCCGGTCGGGCGAGAGCGACAGGAGTTTTTGCACGCTCTCGGAGATTTTCTCCGGTGTCTGACCGGGCAGGCCATAGAGAATGTCGGCATTCAGTGAGCGAATACCTCGTGCGCGCAGCCCCTCGATCGCCGCTTTCGTTATCTCGTAGGACTGGATGCGCCCGATGGTTTCCTGAATCTGCGGATCGAAATCCTGTACCCCGATGGATGCGCGGTTCATGCCCGCTTCGGCCAGGGCATCGAGCCGCGCGTCGTCGATCTCGTTCGGATCGACCTCGACGGAAAACTCATAGTCCTGCGCGAAAGGCGCCAGATCGCGGATCGCGCCTGACAGATCGGTGATCATATTCGCCTCCAGCAGTGTGGGCGTGCCGCCGCCCCAATGCAGGTGGCCGATCTCGATGCCTTTCGTCAGATGCGCCTTCACCAGCGCCAGTTCCGTTTTCAGCGTTTCGACATAGGCCGCCACGGGACCAGCCGTGGTGGTGCCCTGCGTCCGGCAGGCGCAGAACCAGCACAGCCTTCGGCAGAAGGGAACGTGGACGTAAAGCGAAATCGGTTCGGCGGGATTGAGCGCAGAAAGCCATGCGGCCACGTCACTCTCCCCGACCGTGTCGGAAAAATGCGGTGCCGTAGGGTAACTCGTGTAGCGCGGCACACGAGCGTCAAAAAGCCCAAGCTTGCGGAGTTGCGTGTGTTTGTTCATAGAGATACGCTGTAGCCCATCAAAGATCGGGTGCCTTGACCCAGATCAAGAATTGCGAGCGCACGAATGAACGAAATTGTGTTTGACCATAAAGAGTGCGGGTCCTGCCCGATCCGGCATCGGTCCGTCTGTGCGCGATGCGAGGCGGATGAGCTCGAAGAACTCGATGCGATCAAATATTACCGCTCTTACGAGGCGGGTCAGCCGATCGTCTGGTCTGGCGACCGGATGGATTTCGTGGCCTCCGTTGTGACCGGCGTGGCCTCGCTTAGCCAGGCGATGGAGGACGGACGCACGCAGATGGTCGGCCTTTTGTTGCCTTCCGATTTCCTTGGACGTCCGGGGCGCGATGTGGCGCCTTACGATGTGGTGGCGGTGTCGAACCTGACCCTGTGCTGTTTCCGCCGCAAACCGTTCGAGCAGATGATGATCCGTACGCCGCATATTGCTCAGCGTCTTCTGGAGATGACGCTCGACGAACTGGATGCGGCGCGTGAGTGGATGTTGATTCTCGGGCGCAAGACCGCACGGGAAAAGATCGCCTCGCTGATGGCGATCATCGCGCGGCGCGAAGCTTCGCTGGCGCTCACCACGGCGGGCGACGGGATGGATTTCGAATTGCCGCTGACGCGCGAGGCGATGGCCGATTATCTCGGTCTGACGCTGGAAACCGTGTCACGCCAGATTTCCGCGCTCAAACGCGACGGGGTGATCACGCTCGAAGGTAAGCGTCGGGTGATCATTCCCGATTTCGACCGTTTGCAGATCGAAACCGGGGACGACAACGATGGTGGTCTGATGGTCTGAGCCGTTTTCACACGCCTAAACAAAGAAACCCCGCGGATATTTCGCGGGGTTTCTTTTTGGGCCTGATATTCTCCCGGCCTGCGCGTGAGGGAGGACAGCGCAGACCGTGTGTGCCCGAAAGTATGTGTCAGTGCGACATCAGAACCGGGATGTCCGCCAGTTCGAGCATGTGGCGGGTGGCGCCACCAAGGATGGATTCGCGGAAGCGCGAATGGCCATAGGCGCCCATCACCAGCATGTCCGCATCCTTGTCCTTCAACTGGCGCATGAGCACGTCGGAGACCCGGGGCATGGTTTTGGCGAGCACCGACACTTCGGCACGCACGCCATGACGGACGAGCATCTGGCAAAGCGAGCCGCCCGGATCGGAGCGGTCGGGACCGTGTTGCGGCGGGTCGATGATCGTGATGTCCACCAGATCGGCCTTTTGCAGGATCGGCAGAGAGGCACGGACGGCACCAAGCGCTTCGGCGCTTTCGTTCCAGGCCACGACCACGCGGTCGATGTTTTCCGGCACGGTGACTCCATCGGGGACGACGAGCACCGGAACGTGACCGGAGAACAGTGCGGCTTCGAGGATTTCTTCATGTTCGTGGCCGCGACCCTGACCGTAGGGGCGGGGCAGGACGACGACGTCGGAGAAGCGCAGGAAATGCGCGAGTTGCGGCGTCAGACCAGCCATTTGCGCGGTCACCGGGTTGGTGAACCACGGAATTTCCTCGGCTTTGAGGTGCTCGGTGACCTCTGCCTCGATCTTTTTGCTGTCGGCTTGCGCCTGTTGCAGGTTGTCTTGCAACGCCATGGCATTGGTGCCGGCGTAATAGAAGCCGGGCTGGGTACGGTCGAGGCCGAGGCAGATTACATCAAGATGCCCCTCCTCGCGCCGGGCCAGAGCCACCGCCGCGTCCAGAGCGTGGCGGTCGGCCTCCATGTTGCACATGATGGTTGTGATGGTTTTGAAGGGCATGTCCGCCTCCTTCGGGTGGTGTGTCTCATTGCCGAAATCATGGTCCCGCAAAGAAAATCTCGCTTTGACGGAGATCAACAAAAAACGCGGTTTCGGTCTCCGAGTAAAGGTCTATTGGAAATATAAGTTTCCGATGTAGCTTTTTTGAGGCAAATTTGTCCACGCGAACAGGGTGCGACCGATTGGCGCGGAGCAATAGATGCCCGCTGTCATTCTGGCGCAAAAAAATCGTAAATGATGGCGTTTTGACTCAGATCAATGCTGATCACAATGATGTGAGACAAATCGACAGGATGTCGGACCCCGTGGGTCGAATGCGGGACGGCTATGCCCTATGGACGAGGGCAAAAGAACGAAGGGACGCAATATGTGGAACTATATCAAGCTGGCAGTGCTGGGGGTCGCCGTGATCCTTTTCGGCCTGGCCGCGAACTACGGGCGTGATTTTGCCTATCAGGTGCATGCGCTCATTTTCATGGCCGCCACGGCCATTACTTTTATCTACACCCTGCGCACGGCAGGCGACGTCAAACCGGCCCCGACCGGTTATCTGGACGGCGTCGTGCGCGCGGGTGTCATCGCGACGGCCCTGTGGGGCGTCGTGGGTTTTCTCGTGGGCACGTTTATCGCCTTCCAGCTTGCTTTCCCGCAGCTGAACTTTGAATTCCTGCAAGGTCACGGCAACTTCGGGCGCCTGCGTCCGCTGCACACCTCCGCCGTGATCTTCGCGTTCGGCGGCAACGCCCTGATCGCGTCCTCCTTCTACGTGGTTCAGCGGACTTCCGCATCGCGTCTCTGGGGCGGCAACCTCGGTTGGTTCGTGTTCTGGGGCTACAACCTGTTCATCGTGCTGGCTGCAACCGGCTACGTGATGGGTGTGACCCAATCCAAGGAATATGCCGAACCGGAATGGTACGTCGATCTCTGGCTGACCATCGTTTGGGTCGCTTACCTGATGGCCTTCATGGGGACGATCTTCACCCGCAAGGAAAAACACATCTACGTGGCGAACTGGTTCTACCTGTCCTTCATCGTGACCATCGCTATGCTGCACATCGTCAACAATCTGGTGATTCCGGTCTCCATCCTCGGCTCGCGCTCGGTGATGGTGATGTCCGGCGTTCAGGATGCCATGACTCAGTGGTGGTACGGCCACAACGCTGTGGGCTTTTTCCTGACCGCTGGCTTCCTCGGCATGATGTACTACTTCGTGCCGAAACAGGCCGAACGCCCGGTGTTTTCCTACAAGCTGTCGATCATCCACTTCTGGGCGCTGATTTTCATCTACATCTGGGCCGGTCCGCACCACCTGCATTACACGGCGCTGCCCGACTGGGCCTCGACGCTGGGCATGGTGTTTTCCGTGATCCTGTGGATGCCCTCCTGGGGCGGTATGATCAACGGTCTGATGACACTCTCCGGCGCCTGGGACAAACTGCGCACCGACCCGGTCATCCGGATGATGGTGATCTCCGTCGGCTTCTACGGCATGTCGACCTTTGAGGGTCCGATGATGTCGATCCGTGCGGTGAACTCGCTGTCGCACTACACCGACTGGACCATTGGTCACGTGCACTCCGGCGCTCTGGGTTGGAACGGCATGATCACCTTTGGCGCGCTCTACTACCTCGTGCCGGCGCTGTGGAACCGTCAGCGTCTCTATTCGCTCGGTCTCGTGTCCTGGCACTTCTGGCTCGCCACCATCGGTATCGTGCTCTACGCCGCTTCGATGTGGGTGACGGGCATCATGGAAGGCCTGATGTGGCGCGAAGTGGACAGCCAGGGCTTCCTCGTGAACGCCTTCGCCGACACCGTGGCCGCGAAACACCCGATGTACGTGGTGCGTGCGATGGGCGGGGTGCTCTACCTCACCGGTGCGATCATCATGTGCTACAACCTCTACATGACCGTGCGTCGTGCGCCTGTGAAGGCGGACGAAACGGCCATGGCTCCGGCAGAATAAGGGAGGGTTTCAAACATGGCTCTTATCGACAAACATAAGATCATCGAAACCAACGGCACCCTGCTTCTGGTCGGTGCGCTTCTGGTGGTGACCGTCGGCGGGATCGTCGAGATCGCACCGCTGTTCTATCTCGAAAACACCATCGAGGATGTGGAGGGCGTGCGCCCCTACTCCCCGCTGGAACTCACCGGTCGGGAAATCTATGTGCGGGAAGGCTGCTATGTCTGTCACTCGCAGATGATCCGCCCGATGCGGGACGAGGTGGAGCGCTACGGTCACTACTCGCTGGCTGCGGAATCGAAATACGATCACCCGTTCCAGTGGGGGTCCAAGCGGACGGGGCCCGACCTCGCCCGCGTGGGTGGCCGCTACTCCGACGAGTGGCATGTCGACCACCTGACCAATCCTCAGTCCGTTGTGCCTGAATCGGTGATGCCGAAATACGGCTTCCTGGCGGACCGTTACATCGAGCCCGAGTATATCGAGGACCTGATGAAAACCCACCGCATCGTCGGCGTACCCTACACCGACGAGATGATCGAAGTCGCGAAAGAGGACTTTGTGAACCAGGCGGATCCGTGGAGCGACAGCGAGGGTCTCCTCGAGCGCTACCCGAATGCGCAGGTGCGGAACTTCGACGGTCAGGACGGAATCACGGAGATGGATGCCATCATCGCTTACATGCAGATGCTCGGCACCCTGGTCGATTTCTCGACCTTTACTCCGGATGAGTCCCGCTAAGGAACAGAAGAGATGGATTATCACATCCTTCGCGAATTTGCCGACAGCTGGGTGTTGCTGGCCATGTTCGTGTTCTTCGTTGCCGCAGTGGTCTGGGCGTTTCGCCCGGGCTCCCGCACGCAACATCGCGACACGGCCGACGTCATCTTCCGGCATGAAGACAAACCCGCCGAAAAGGAGGCGAGGACATGAGTAAAAAAGAAGTGGAAACCACAGGCCACTCCTGGGATGGGATCGAGGAATATAACAACCCGCTCCCGCGCTGGTGGCTGATCATCTGGTATCTCTGCATCATCTGGGGAATCGCCTATACGATCGCCATGCCCGCATGGCCGTTGGTCAAGGGCGCGACCGCCGGGATGCTCGGTTGGTCCACCCGTGGTCAGGTCGCAGAGAAAATCGCCTCTTTCGAGGAGATGAACGCCGGTGTCGAGGCCGAACTGGCTGCTGCCGACGTGACCGAAGTGATGCCGGGCTCCGACGTCTACAACTATGCTGTCAACATGGGCGCCGCCGTGTTCCGTGCCAACTGTTCGCAGTGTCATGGTTCGGGCGCTCAGGGCAACGTCGGCTATCCGACGCTTCTCGACAACGACTGGCTCTGGGGTGGTACGATCGACGAGATCGCCTACACCGTGCAGCATGGCGTTCGTAACGAAACCGACGACGCGCGCTATTCCGAGATGCCGAAATTCGGTGTCGATGAACTGCTCGAACCCGAGCAAATCGACCAGGTCGTCGAATATGTGATTTCTCTGTCCGACCCGGATGGGGATGGCACCAACATTTCCGGTCACAGCTACGATGCTGCTCTGGCGTCGGAAGGTGCTGTGGTTTTCGAGGAAAACTGTGCCTCCTGCCATGCCGAAGACGGCACCGGTGACATCTATCAGGGTGCTCCGAACCTGACCGATGCGATCTGGCTCTATGGCGGGGATCGCGAAACCGTTCACGATACGGTTTACAACGCCCGTTTCGGCGTGATGCCGGCTTGGGGGCTGCGCCTGTCGCAGGCCGAGGTCAATGCGGCTGCGCTTTACGTTCACCAGTTGGGTGGTGGTCAGTAACCTCATGGAATCCGGGCGGTCACGCCCGGGTTGCGGCACCGGCCCTTGATCCTGTTCGCGCGTTTCTTCAGGGTCGGTGCCCACAAACATCGGCAAACCGCAGCGCCTCATGCTGCGGTTTTCTCTTAAGTTTCACGGGCATTGTGTGGCAGCATGCCGCATGCCCAAGGCGTGTTTTTGATGCACCTTTTAACCGGCCTTCACAAAAGTTTGATGCACATCAAGGCTGTGTAAGGGTGCCGCTCCCATTAAGGGAAAAAACGCGAACAGTCGAAAAGGCAACGCTCCATGAGCTCTACCGACAACTCCCCCGAACATAAGCTTTATTCCGCCCGAGAGCCGATCTTTCCCCGTCGCGTGAAGGGGAAATTCCGCTCCCTCAAGTGGATCATCATGGCTGTGACGCTGGGCATCTATTACCTGTCGCCATGGATTCGTTGGGATCGTGGTCCCGAACTGCCCGATCAGGCGATCCTGATCGACCTCGCCAACCGTCGTTTCTTTTTTTTCTGGATCGAGATTTGGCCGCATGAATTCTATTTCATCGCCGGCCTTCTGATCATGGCGGGGCTCGGGCTGTTTCTGTTCACCTCCGCCGCCGGGCGGATCTGGTGTGGCTATGCCTGCCCGCAGACCGTCTGGACCGACCTTTTCATCTTGACGGAGCGCTGGATCGAGGGGGATCGCAACGCCCGCCTGCGTCTGCACCGCCAAAAGAAAATGGATTTCCACAAATTCCGCCTGCGTGTGGAGAAATATCTGGCCTGGATTCTCATCGGTCTGGCGACCGGCGGGGCCTGGGTGTTCTATTTCACCGATGCGCCGACCCTGCTGCGTGATCTGGTCACGGGGCAGGCGCATCCGGTGGCTTACATGACGATGGCGATCCTGACCGCGACCACCGTGTTCTTCGGCGGCATGGCGCGTGAGCAGGTCTGTATCTACGCCTGCCCCTGGCCGCGGATTCAGGCGGCGATGATGGACGAGGACACTTTGACCGTGGGTTATCGCCACTGGCGGGGTGAGCCGCGCGGCAAGCACCGCAAGGGCGCGGGCGCAGAGCAACTTGGGGATTGCATCGACTGCATGGCTTGCGTGAACGTCTGTCCGATGGGCATCGACATTCGCGACGGGCAACAGCTCGAATGCATCACCTGCGCGCTGTGCATCGATGCCTGTAACGAGATGATGGACAAGATCGGCAAGCCGCGTGGCCTCATCGACTATATGGCGCTGACCGACGAACCGCGTGAGATTGCGGGTGAGGCACCGAAGCCTGTGTGGAAACACATCTTCCGCCCGCGTACCATTCTCTACACAGTGCTGTGGGCCGGTGTCGGCGTCGCACTGATCTGGGCGCTCTTTGCCCGTGCAGACATCGACATGACGGTCGCACCGGTGCGCAACCCGACCTATGTGATGCAGTCCGACGGCTCGATCCGCAACATTTACGATCTGCGTTTGCGCAACAAGCATGGCGAAGAGCGGGAATTCCGTGTTAGCGTCACGGGCGACGACACTCTGACGGTGACGTTGCAGGATTCCGACACGACCGCAGGAGACACGATTGCGGTGAAAGCCGACGAGATGCGCATCGTGCGCGCCTATGTCGAAGCGCCTGCCGGGTCCAAGGCGACCATCTCCGATCGCACGGAATTCACCTTCTGGGTCGAAGATGGTATTGCCAACGAACGGGTTTCTGTCGACTCGGTCTTCAACGGTAAGGGACAATAAAACATGGCACGCGAAATCACGGGAAAACATGTCCTCATCGGCACGGTGTCGGCCTTTGCCGTGATCATCGGGGTCAATGTCTTCATGGCCGTTCAGGCCGTGAAGACTTTCCCGGGGCTTGAGACCGCCAATTCCTATGGTGTCTCGCAGACCTTCAATCGCGACAAACAGGCTCAGGAGGCTCTGGGCTGGACGGTCGAGGCGGTGGACGATCAGGAGCATCTGTTCGTCTTCATCCGTGACGCCGGAGGCAATCCCGTCGAGGTTGCAGAGATCGGTGGTACGCTGGGGCGTGCCACCACCGTCGTGGACGATCAACAGCCCGAATTCAGCTTTAACGGGGAGGCCTATGTGGCCGAAACCGGGGTACTGGCGGCGGGCAACTGGAACTACCGGATGACGGCCACTGCGCTGGATGGAACGCATTTCACCCAGCGGATCGTCATCCATGTGAAACGCTGAAGGCAAACCTATGTCCGAGGTTCAGATCTCGGCCTGTCCGGCCTGTGTGGCCGCTCCGGCCGCCGAGGAAACGGCCCACGCGCGTGACGTTCGTGACACGCGTTTCGTGCTGTCGCTGCCTGCGATCTATTGCGCGGCCTGTATTTCGGGGGTTGAGCGTGAACTGACCAAACAGCCCGGCGTCCATGCCGCGCGAGTCAATCTTACGTTGAAGCGTGCGCAGGTCGAGGCGGATGAGGATGTCTCCGTCGACGATCTGATTGGGGCTCTGACGAAGGCGGGCTACGAGGCTTATGAACTCGACGCCAGCGCTATTTCCGCGACCGAGACGGACAGGAAGGGTCGCGCGATCCTGACCCGTATCGCGGTGTCGGGCTTTGCGATGATGAACGTCATGCTTTTGTCCATCGCGGTCTGGTCCGGGGCGTCTGATGTGACGCGCGACATGTTCCACTGGGTGTCCGCCGCCATTGCGCTCCCGGCCATCGCCTATGCCGCACAGCCATTCTTCGGGTCCGCTTGGACGGCGCTCAAGGCCAGACGGCTCAACATGGATGTGCCGATCTCGCTCGCGATCCTGCTGGCGGGGGGAATGTCCCTGTTCGAGACCATGGAATCCGGGCGCCATGCCTACTTCGATGCCGCACTTTCGCTGACCTTCTTCCTTCTGGCCGGACGCTATCTCGATTACCGGACCCGTTCCGTTGCCCGCTCCGCCGCCGAGGAACTCGCCGCCCTCGAAGTGCCGCGTGTGACTTTGGTCGATGGTACGGTGATTTCGATCAAGGATCTGGAAAAGGGTGCGCTGGTACGGGTCGTGCCCGGCGCGCGTGTGCCGGTCGACGGCATTGTCGTCGAGGGCGCTTCCGAACTGGATCGCTCTCTGCTTACCGGAGAAAGCCTTCCGGTGGAAACCAGTGTCGACAGCATCGTTTCTGCCGGCGAGGTGAATCTGACCGGCCCGCTGGTGGTCAAGGTTACGGCTGCGGGCGAGGACAGTTCGCTGCACCGCATGGCCGATCTTGTCGCCATGGCGGAGACCTCGCGCAACAAATACACCTCTCTCGCGGATCGCGCCGCGCAGATTTATGCGCCGACGGTGCATCTTCTTGCGCTGGCCGCCTTCATTGGCTGGATGGTCGCGACCATGGATTTGCGCCATTCGCTCAATGTTGCGGTCGCGGTTCTGATCATCACCTGCCCCTGTGCGCTCGGACTTGCCGTGCCCGCCGTGACCACCGCCGCCTCCGGGCGTCTGTTCCGGGCCGGGATGCTGATCAAATCCGCCACGGCGATCGAGCGTCTGGCCGAGGTGGACACGGTGGTGTTCGACAAGACCGGGACGCTGACCGAGGGCAAGCCGGAGCTTGCAAACCTCAAGGACATTGCGCCGCATGCGCGCTCCGTTGCCATGGCTTTGGCTGCGGGCTCCGCGCATCCGCTCTCAGGTGCGCTGTTCGAGGCCGCGCGTGCTGCGGACATCGTGCCTGCACCGGTTCGTGATATTCGTGAAGTGCCGGGGCAGGGTGTCGAAGGGATGTTGGGCGATAAGACGGTGCGTCTTGGACGTGCAACCTGGCTCGGTGCCGTGGGACTGTCGCAAACCGCGACCTATCTTCGGATCGGAGAAGACGCGCCCATCGCTTTCACCTTTGTCGATCATCTGCGCGAAGGCGCGGCCGATGCGGTCGCCTCCCTCAAGCGTCAGGGCATGGATGTTGTCCTGCTCTCCGGCGATGCGCCTGCCGCCGTGGCGGACATCGCGCAGCGGATCGGGATCGAGGCCTGGGATGCCGAATGCCTGCCGGAGGCCAAGGCGTTGCGTGTGGCCGAACTGACGCGCTCCGGGCGCAAGGTTCTGATGGTGGGTGACGGTCTCAACGACACCGCCGCCCTCGCTGCCGCTCATGTGTCGATTTCGCCGGCCTCCGCGCTTGAAGCCACCCGCGTCGTCTCCGACATGGTGCTCTTGGGCAAATCGCTCGCGCCCATCGGTGAGGCCACGCGTGTATCCGTCTCCGCCACCCGGCGGATCAGGGAGAATTTCAACATCGCGACGCTTTACAACCTCGTTGCCATTCCGGTCGCGCTTGCGGGCTATGCCACGCCGCTGGCCGCAGCACTGGCCATGTCCGCGAGTTCCATCACCGTCTCGCTCAACGCGCTTCGCCTCAGGGGAAAATCATGAACGTTCTCGTCTATCTCATCCCGATCTCGATCTTTCTCGGCGGGCTTGGGCTTGCGGGGTTCTTCTGGTCGATCCGTTCGCGACAATATGACGACCCGGAAGGGGATGCGAACCGCATCCTCACGGGCGAGTATGACGACCACCCGAAATCCTAATTTGAGGCTTGTTCTGCAAGCTCTGCCACTTTCGGCCCGAGCGCCTCGACGATCACCGACACACCCTCGGCATTCGGATGGATGCCGTCGGGTTGCATGTAGCTCCTGAGCACCTCGTCCCAAGGGGCAAGGTCGGTAAGAGGTTTCAGGAAACCCTCGAAATACAGCGTGCCGTATTCTGCGGCCAACTCCGGATGGATTACGTCAAACGCGGCCTTGTACTCCGCGCCATAATTGCCGGGGGCCTGCATGCCGACGAGCAGCACGGGAATGTCTTTCGTCCTGGCCGCATCGAGAATGCCGGCAAGATTGGCGCGGGTCAGATCGGGAGACAGGCCGCGCAACAGATCGTTGCCGCCAAGGGTCACGATCATCGCCCCGATGTCCGGCGTCAAGGTCCAGTCTACCCGCGACAACCCGCCCGCCGTGGTGTCGCCGGAGACGCCCGCATTGACGATGACGGCGTCGACGTCATGGGCATCGAGCCAGCTCTGCAACTGACCCGTGAAGCCATCCTGGGCGATCAATCCGTAACCCTGTGTCAGGCTGTCGCCCAAGGCGGCGATGCGGAGGGGATCGGCAGAAGCGGCGGTTGCCCAGAGCATGACCCAAATCTTGACCAAAAACCCAAGGCAATGCTTGCGGATACCAGGCGCAGCCCCATATTTTTCGAAGAGAGTTGAAAGGAAACCCATGGAGCCGATCATTTCCACGACGGATGCCCGTCTCACCCTCGACGGCAACGCGGGCCGTGTCGAAATTTTACGGGGCATCACGTTCGAGGTCACACGGGGTGAAACGCTTGCGCTCATTGGGCCTTCGGGATCGGGCAAATCCTCTCTCCTCATGTTGTTGGGCGGGCTTGAGAGTGCCAGCGCCGGTCAGATTTCCGTGCTCGGGCGCGATCTCACCACGATGAACGAGGATGAGTTGGCGCGCTTTCGCAGGGATCATATGGGGGTGGTGTTCCAATCCTTCCACCTTATTCCCACCATGACCGCTTTGGAAAATGTCGCAATCCCTCTGGAACTCGCGGGTGTCTCCGATGCGTTCGAGAGGGCGAAGGCTGAACTTGAGAGTGTTGGCCTCGGCGCTCGCCTCGATCATTACCCGGCGCAGATGTCCGGTGGCGAGCAACAGCGCGTGGCGCTGGCCCGCGCCTCCGCGCCGCGCCCGGAGATTTTGCTGGCCGACGAGCCGACCGGCAATCTCGATGGCGCGACCGGGGAGGCGATCATGGAGCTTCTGAAGGGGTTGCGCGACCGCCATGGCGCGACATTGATCATGGTGACGCATTCGCCGGAACTGGCGGAGCGCTGTGATCGGGTGATCCGTTTGCGCGACGGACGGTTGGAGACGGAGGCTCCGGCGTGAGCCTGCGCTCAGACGTGAGCATGGCCTGGACCATCGCCCGGCGCGAGTTGCGGGCCGGGGTGCGCGGCTTTCGCATCCTGATCCTGTGTCTTCTGCTCGGCGTGGCCGCCATTGCCGCCGTGACCTCCGTGCGCGACAGCATCTCCAAAGGGCTCGCCCGCGAAGGTGCGTCGCTTCTGGGTGGTGATGCGGAGATGGAGTTCACCTATCGCTTCGCCACCCCGGAGGAGCGGGGCTGGATGGAGGCCCGGTCGGTTCACCTGTCCGAGATTGCCGATTTCCGCTCCATGCTGAGTGTTGACGAGGAGCGTGCGCTGACGCAGGTGAAAGCCGTGGATGCGGCTTATCCGTTGATTGGCACGGTGGAGCTTTCACCCGAGATGCCATTGGCGCAGGCTTTGGTCGGGCAGGGTGAGCTACCCGGCATCGTGCTCGACCCGATGCTGATGGAGCGTCTCGACCTGTCGCTTGGCGATGAGGTGCGGATCGGCGATGTGCCCTTTGTCGTCATGGCCGAATTGACCCGCGAGCCGGATGACACGGGGGCGGGTTTTACCCTCGGTCCGCGCAGCATCGTGGCGCTGTCCGCATTACAGGACAGCTCTTTGCTTGCGCCCGGCACCCTGTTCGAGAGTGCGTATCGTCTTGATCTGCCGGAAGGAACCAATCTCGATGCTTTTAAGGTGCGCGCCGAGGTGGAGGTGGCTGGCGGCGGGTTCCGTTGGCGCGATGCGCGCAACGGTGCGCCGGGGGTCAACCGGTTCGTGGAACAGCTCGGCTCCTTTCTGGTGCTTGTCGGTCTGGCCGGTCTTGCGGTGGGCGGTGTCGGTGTGTCGGCTGCGGTGCGCGCCTATCTCGACCGCAAGATCGCGGTGATTGCGACGCTCAAGACGCTCGGCGCGACGCGGCGCACGATCTTTCTCACCTATCTGTTGCAGATCAGTGTCCTGACCGGCGGGGCGATCCTTGTTGGGGTGCTGCTTGGCGGGCTTGTGCCGCTCGTTGCGATGCCCTTCATCCAGACGCTTTTGCCGGTTCCGGTTGAGCGTGGTGTGCAAATCGCGCCGCTGCTGGAAGCGGCACTCTATGGCGCTTTGGCCAGTGCGCTTTTCGTCCTCTGGCCCCTGTCACGGGCCGAACGTATTCGCCCCGCAGCGCTCTATCGGGATGCGTTGTTCGGACTGAAAGGTCTGCCGCGCTGGCCCTATCTGATTACCATGTTTTTGCTGCTCGCAGTACTTGTTCTCAGCGCTGCGTTGCTTTCCGACAACGTGCGGCTTGTGCTCTGGACATTTCTCGGTCTGGCCACCGCTTTTGCCGCGCTTGTGCTGGCCGGACGCGGGCTGGCCCGGCTGGCGCGTCGACTTACGCGGTTGAAACCCCTGCGCCGCAACCTGCCTTTGCGTCTCGCATTGGGATCGGTCGGTGGTCCGGGGAGCGAGGCGGTGTCGGTTGTCCTCTCGCTCGGTCTCGGGCTCACCGTGCTCTCCGCCATCGGCCAGATTGACGCCAATATGCGCGGGGCAATTGCCCGTGATCTGCCGGAGCGGGCTCCGTCCTATTACGTGGTGGACATTCAACCGGATCAGATTGCCGGGCTGACGGAGCGGGTGACACACGATCCCGGCGTCACGCGGTTTCAAAGCGCACCGATGTTACGCGGGCTGATCACGAAGATCAACGGGCAGGATGCCGAAGCGGTGGCCGGGCCGCATTGGGTGCTGCGCGGGGATCGCGGGGTGACCTATGCGGGGGCCAAGCCGGAGAATGTAAAGGTTCTGTCGGGCAAATGGTGGTCGTCCGACGAGGCGGAGCCGCAGATCAGTTTCGCCGCACAGGAAGGCGAGGAGATGGGGCTGAACCTCGGGGATACGATTACGATCAACATTCTCGGGCGCGACATCACCGGCAGGATCACTTCGTTTCAGGATGTGAATTTTTCGAGCGCCGGGATGGGATTTATCCTGACCATGAACGAGGCGGCGCTGGCGGGCGCGCCGCACACATGGATCGCCACGATCTATGCCGAACCCGAGGCGGAGGCTCCGCTGATCCGCGATCTGGCGAAGGCCTATCCGAACATCACCACCATCCGGGTGCGTGATGCCATCGACCGGGTGGTCGCGATTTTGCAAAGCATTGCGGCCGCGACAACGTTGGGTGCGACCGCGACCCTGATCACGGGCGCGATTGTCCTGATCGGGGCTGCGGCGGCCGGAGAGGATCGCAGGCGCTACGAGGCGGCGGTGCTCAAGACGCTTGGCGCATCACGCGGGAAAATCCTGACCAGCTTTGCTCTGCGTGCGCTGATCCTTGGGGCCGGGGCCGGGATCGTGGCGTTGGTCACCGGGGCGCTTGGGGCCTGGGCGGTGATCCATTTCGTGATGGAAACGGAGTTTTCCCTGTCGCTCGGGGCGGCGCTTTGGATCGTCCTCGGCGGTATCGCGATGACCTCACTCACTTCGCTGTGGTTCTTGTGGCGCGCGATGCAGGTCCGCCCGGCGCGTGTGCTCCGGGCGGCTGAGGGTTAATGCGCTGGCGAAAGCGCCTTTGCTACAGCGTTAGCGATCACCTGTTCCTCATCGGTCGGCAGCACGAAAACCGGGGTCGGACCTTTGGCGATTTCCTTGGCGTTGCGGGCATTTGCCTCTTCGTCCGGGACGATGCCAAGGAACCCGAGCCGCTCAATGATCTGTTGACGGATGTTGGGAGAGTTCTCCCCAATGCCGCCACAGAACACCAGCGCGTCGATCCCCGACAGCGTCGCCGCCATGGCGCCGATCTCGCGCCGCACGCGGTAGACGAAATATTCTACCGCGTCCTTCGCCCCCTGCTCATCGGAGGCTTCCAGCACCTGCATGTCAGGACTGATGCCCGACAGGCCCAGAAGACCGGATTCGTAATAGAGCATATGGGTCAGTTCCTGAGGCGTCATGCCCTCGGTTTCCAGGAGATAAAGCAGGATGCCGGGGTCGAGATGGCCGGAGCGGGTGGACATCGGAATGCCGTCGAGCGGTGAAAACCCCATGGAGGAGGAAATCGAGTGCCCGGCGTTGACGGCACAGATCGACGCGCCGCTGCCCAAATGACAGATGATGATCCGCTTGCCATGCAGGTCGGGGCGCTCGCGGATGAGTTGATGTGAGACGTAATCGTAGCTCAGCCCATGAAAGCCATAGCGCTTGATGCCCTGTTTGTAGAATTTACGCGGGATGGCGTAAATGTCGTTTTCCCACGGGTGGTTGCGGTGAAAGGCCGTGTCGAAACAGCCGATCTGCAAGGCATAGGGAAAGGCGCGTTTCGCCGCTTCGACCGCCGACAGGTTGTGTGGTTGATGCAAGGGGGCGAGCGGGTTGAACGTGGCGAGATCCGCCATCACCTCGTCGGTCAGTT
This sequence comes from Celeribacter persicus, assembly GCF_003050785.1. Classification (GTDB taxonomy): domain Bacteria; phylum Pseudomonadota; class Alphaproteobacteria; order Rhodobacterales; family Rhodobacteraceae; genus Celeribacter; species Celeribacter persicus. Next base: position 78,262 of record NZ_QAOH01000005.1, on the reverse strand, counting down.
CCGTGGGCGTGGCGCGCAGCGGTCCGCCATGGACGATCCGGTGCCCGACACCGGCGACGTCCTGCCCGTTGAGAAGCGGGGTGATCTTGTCGAGAATGACCTCAAGCGCCTGACCCTGATCCTTGGCGTCGATGAGTTCCGGGCCTTTCGGCCCGCCCGATTTGAACTGAAAACTCGGAGTCGAGCCGATCCCTTGCACCTGTCCGCGGGCGATGCACTCCGGGGTCTCCGCTGTCTTGTAAAGTGCGAATTTGACCGAGGAAGACCCGGCATTCACTGTCAGAATGCGCTGTCCCATCAGATATGCACTCCAACGCGTTGGGCATGAAGCGCGGCCACGGCGCAGGAGGCAAGGCGTGATTTGTCGCTGTCCGAACGGGAGTTCAGCACGATCGGGCAACGCGCGCCGATCACCACGCCCGCGGCTTCGGCATGGGCGATGAAACTCAGTTCCTTGGCCAACATGTTGCCGCTTTCCAGATTGGGTGCCACGAGGATTTCCGCCTGTCCGGCGACAAGGCTTTTGAGCCCCTTGGTTCGCGCCGCAGACAGGCTGACCGCATTGTCCATCGCCAGTGGTCCGTCGACCATGCCACCGGTGATCTGGCCGCGATCGGCCATTTTCGACAGGGCCGCCGCATCGAGGGTCGAGGGGATTTGCGGGTTGATGGTTTCCACCGCCGACAACACCCCGACCTTGGGCGTCTCGATGCCGAGGCTCTGGGCGAGGTCAATGGCGTTTTGCACGATATCGACCTTGGTCGGCAGATCGGGCGCGATGTTGATCGCTGCGTCGGTTACCAGCAAAAGGTGGTTGAGGCCGGGGACATCCATGACAAAGATATGGCTGATCCGCCGACCGGTCTTCAGCCCGCCATTCGTACGCAGGATCGGGCGCAAAAGGTCGTCCGTGTGAAGATGGCCCTTCATGATCGCGCCTGCGCGGCCCTCATGCACCATGGTGACCGCGGTTTGGGCGGCTTCGGGATGGGTGGCGCAATCCACGATGTCGATCCCGTCGAGGGACAATCCGTTTTGCTCTGCGACGGATCGAATTTTCGCTGCGTTTCCAATAAGGATGGGAATGATGAGCGTGTGTTTGGCGGCCATCAACGCGCCGCGCAGGGAATTTTCCTCTTCCGGTGCGACGACGGCCATACGCACGGCGGGGAGGGGTTCGGCCATTTCGAGCAGTTTGTCGAAATGGCGATGACTTTCGACGGTCAGTCCGGGGACGTCGTGGATGTCGAAGGAATGTTTTTCGGTCGGGGCGAACACTTCCGCCTCTCCCTCGACCAGGACTGTGCCGTCAGCAAGGGCGACGGTGGTTTCGAAAATCGCACTGCGCTCGTCTGTCTTGCGGATCAGCTTGACGCGCGCGACGAGTTCATCGCCGGCATGTGCGCGTCCCAAAAACCTGAGGGTCTGGGATTTATAGAGCGTGCCCGGCCCCGGAAGTTTGTTGCCGAGCACGGAAGAAATCAGAGAACCGACCCAGAAGGACGGCGCAACGGCCTCCGGTTTGCCGTCCTTGTCCCCGTCCTCTTTCGGAAGATGCAGCGGGTTGAGGTTGCCGGAGGCATGGGCAAAGACATAGAGGTCATCTGCCACACAGAGGCGGCGGTTTTCGGCTTCCATCCCGACTTCAAGTTCATCGAAGGGGACATTCTCAAATATCGTCACGTGCAATCCTTGCTGTGTCTGGCGTTACCCGCCCGGAGCCTTGTTCATTTCCCCTGTCCTATCAAGCCTTTCTCTAAGTTTCATGAAGCTAATTGAATATCTTGCCGGATTTGCGACAGGAGGTCGCAGTCGGGGGTATACTCGCAACAGCCTTTGTACAGTGACGGAGCATGCCGGTCGTTGAGTCGCTTTGGCCTTCCGTCCCGAGCTGTCTTTGAATGGGATGGCGAGGGCAGGTGTCACTGGAGTGAAATCGAGTATGGATGGCATGGAATCATTCTGCTCCGTGCCAGGACGCACACTTTTGAAGCCGCGCAGGAAAGTGACAGGAATGTCAGCATTTGCGCAAAAAACAGGCAACTAGAGCCAATTGCCCGCATTGCGACCTGTGCGGTTGTATACAGTCTTGTGTGCGTGTTTTGCCTGTCCAAACTCGGGTTCGCGCTTGTGCCGATATTCATGATCACCGCTTCCGAAATGTGAAAGGGAGGGGCGTGCGTAAAGAGCCGACTTGTCGGCTGGCTGTTGGCGCAACGAGGAAACCATCTGACGCTGCACAGGAGGTCGTTGGCGTTTTTCATTTAAATCCAAGCATATGGATATGAGCGCTTTGCGCGACGCCCACGGGTTTTGCAGCATCCAACAAGGGGAACATGGACGTGACAATTCAACTCAAGGCCACTCTGGCGTCGGCTCTTTTCGCCAGTACCGCGCTTGCCTCAAGCGCCTTTGCCGCCGATTGCCCGATCAAGGTCGGTGTGCTGCACTCACTCTCGGGCACGATGGCGATTTCTGAGACGACTCTGAAAGACACCATGCTGATGCTCGTGGACGCGCAGAACGAGAAAGGTGGCGTTCTGGGCTGTGAGCTCGAAGCCGTGGTGGTCGATCCGGCCTCCGACTGGCCGCTCTTCGCCGAGAAAGCGCGCGAACTTCTGACCGTGCACGATGTCGATGTGATTTTTGGCAACTGGACTTCCGTGTCGCGCAAATCGGTGTTGCCGGTGATCGAGGAACTCAACGGTCTTCTGTTCTACCCGGTGCAGTATGAAGGGGAAGAGTCGTCCAAAAACGTATTCTACACCGGTGCCGCGCCGAACCAGCAGGCGATCCCGGCCACGGATTACTTCCTCGACGAACTGGGGGTCGAAAAATTCGCGCTTCTGGGGACCGACTATGTCTATCCGCGCACCACGAATAACATTCTCGAGTCCTACCTGAAATCCAAGGGCATCGCGGAAGAGGATATCTTCGTCAACTATACGCCCTTCGGTCATTCCGACTGGTCCAAGATCGTCGCCGACGTCGTGGCGCTGGGCGCGGATGGCAAAAAGGTTGGTGTGATCTCCACGATCAACGGCGATGCCAACATCGGTTTCTACAAGGAACTCGCTGCGGCTGGCATCTCCGCCGATGATATCCCGGTCGTGGCCTTCTCCGTCGGTGAGGAAGAGCTCTCCGGTCTCGACACCACCAACCTTGTCGGTCATCTCGCCGCATGGAACTACTTCATGTCCGCCGACACGCCGGAAAACGCCGCCTTCATCGAGCAGTGGCATGCCTTCATCGGTGACGAGGCCCGTGTGACCAATGACCCGATGGAAGCTCATTACATCGGTTTCAACATGTGGGTGAACGCGGTGACCGAGGCTGAAACCACCGATGTGGATGCGGTGCGCGAGCATATGTGGGGGCAGGAATTCCCGAACCTCACGGGGGGCACCGCCGTGATGGGGGTGAACCATCACCTCTCCAAACCGGTGCTGATCGGCGAAATTCAGGAAGATGGTCAGTTCGACATCATCTCCGAGACCGATCCTGTGCCGGGCGATGCATGGACCGATTACCTGCCGGAATCGGCGGTGCTGAAATCCGATTGGAAGGACCTCGGTTGCGGCATGTACAACACCGAGACCGAAACCTGCGTGCAGATCAAATCCAACTACTGATCTGGCATCTGATCCGGAGAGGCGCATGCCGCCTCTCCGTCCTCCTAATCGGAAAGACCCACATGATCGGCCGCCTATTTTCTGCGTGTCTGATGTTGCTGACCTGTGCGCTCCCGGTACAGGCGCAGGAGCGAACCATTCAGGACGTGCTTCAGGAGCACCGTGTCGAGATCGAGACATCCTCTCGCAAAACGATTGCACCTGCCATCGACGCCATTGCCAGTTCCGGCCTGCCCGCCGCGCAGACCGTGCTTGAGAAATGGCAGAACAAGGATATGTGGCAACGCAAGGCCGATGGTCTGTTCTTTTACGCCACGCCTGCGGACGGCGGGACCTATACGCTTTTCGATTTCGACAGCGGCGAAACGGTGGGGGTGTTCGAGAAAGGCGATCTCGATCAGCTCAAGCCGAACTCCGGCATCCGTGCCATGATCGGCGCGGCTCTGGTGCAGTTCCAACTGAACGATCCCGATCCTGTGCGGCGTCGTGAGGCGCTGTTGGCGATTCAGCGTGATGGTGAGGCCAGCCACCTTGCGCCGTTGCGCGCCGCGATCGAGACGGAGACCGATCCTGAAATCAAGCAATTGAAAGAAGTGACCGAGCGCTTGTTGACGATCTCTTTCGACAAGGATGACGCGGCGCGGGTCGAAGCCATCGAGAGTTTCCGGGGCTCCATAACGCTTGATGCGCGCGCCGCACTCAATCCGCTTTTGTCGACATCTCTGGCCTATGCGCCGCCAGAGGACGCTAATATTGCCGAACATGTCCATTCCCGGTTTGATGGCCGACATATGCCTGAGGGTGTGACGCGATCAGAGGCCGTTGCTTTGTTGCAAAAGCATGGCGTACTGGGAGCAATTCCCGATGAACAATCCATTCATGACGCCTTGGTGGCGCATATGGTGAATGATCAGGTGGGCGGCATTCAACGCCAGGATCTGGGCAGTCCTGACGCTCGTTACAAAGCCTATGATGCGCTTGTCGCAGAAGGTCTGGTGCCCGCACGGATCTCGGAATACGATGTATCCGAGACTTTGGCGTACAGCCCGCTTGCATTGGTCTATGATGAACGCTCCAAGGCTGTGACCGACGCTGCAAAAGTGACGCTCTCCTCGATCAGCCGTGCGGTCGCTTTCAACCAGTTCCTCGATCTCTCGCTTGACGGGTTGTCTCTGGCCTCGATCTATTTCCTTGCGGCCATCGGGCTGGCCATTACTTTCGGCGTCATGGGCGTGATCAACATGGCCCATGGCGAGTTCATCATGATGGGCGCCTATACCGGCTATGTCGTGCAACAGATCGTGCCGGATTACACCGTCTCGATCCTCCTTGCGATCCCGCTGGCCTTTGCCGTCACCTTTGCCGCCGGTGTTGCGATGGAACGGCTGATCATTCGCTGGCTTTACAACCGGCCTCTGGAAACGCTTCTGGCGACTTTCGGTGTCTCCATCGCGCTGCAACAAATCGCCAAGAACATCTTCGGCACTCAGGCGCGTCCGCTGACCTCGCCGGGCTGGCTCGATGGGGCGCTGACCTTCAACGACGTGGTGTCGATCTCTTACATCCGCATTGCGATCTTCGTGCTTGCGCTGATTTTCCTCGGCGTCTTCCTTTTCATCATGAAGAAGACCCGCCTCGGCCTCGAAACCCGTGCCGTGACCCAGAACCCACGCATGGCGGCCTCGATGGGGATCAACCCGGACAAGGTAAACATGCTGACCTTCGGGCTCGGCTCCGGCATTGCGGGTGTTGCGGGCGTGGCCATCGGGCTCTATGCGAAAGTGACCTCCGAGCTTGGGCAGGATTATATCGTGCAAAGCTTCATGACCGTGGTCGTGGGCGGTGTCGGCAATATCTGGGGCACACTTCTGGGTGCTGGCCTGATCGGCTTCCTGCAAAAGGGCATCGAGTGGTTCAACCCGTCCAACACGCTGGCGGCGCAGACCTACATGATCATCTTCATCATCATTTTCATCCAGTTCCGACCGAAGGGCATCATCGCCCTCAAAGGTCGTGCGGCTGGGGATTGAGCCATGGATATGTTTAAGAAAAATCCCTCTCTGCCGGTCTTTATCGCTGTTCTGGTGATTTTTACCCTCGCCGTGACCTTCCTGTCGGAGGCTTACGGTGCGGGGGCGATTTCCACGTCTTTTGTCAAGACCTTGGGCAAGACGCTCTGCCTCGCGCTGGTCGCCATCGCGATGGATCTGGTCTGGGGCTACACGGGCATTCTCTCCCTCGGCCATTTCGCCTTTTTCGGGCTGGGTGGCTATATGATTGGCATGTGGCTGATGTATGCGCGCACGAAGATCATCGTGCTCGAAAGCCTTGCCAACGCTCCACTGCCGCCGACCGCCTCCGAGATTTCGGATGCCATCGGGACGCAAATTTTCGGTGTCGTTGGTTCGTCGGAATTTCCGCTGGTCTGGTATTTCGCTCATAGCTTCTGGGCGCAGATCGCTCTGGTCGTTCTTGTGCCCGGCCTTCTGGCGCTGGTCTTCGGCTGGCTCGCCTTCCGCTCGCGGGTCACTGGCGTGTATCTGTCGATCCTGACCCAGGCGATGACGTTGGCGCTGTCCCTCTACCTGTTCCAGAACGACTCCGGCCTGCGCGGCAACAACGGTCTTTCCGGTTTGCAAAACCTCCCCGGTGTGGACGGAATTTCACAGGATTACATCTCGATCTGGTTTTTCTGGGCCTCAGCCTTCGCGCTCTTGCTGACCTACCTGATCGCCGCCTTCATTGTCTCCGGCAAGTTCGGCTCCGTCATTCGCGGCATCCGTGACGACGAAGCGCGGGTGCGGTTCCTTGGTTATTCGGTCGAGGGGTTCAAGCTTTTCGTCTTCACCCTCACGGCGGTGATCGCAGCCATCGGCGGGGCGCTTTATTACCCGCAGGCGGGGATCATCAACCCCGCCGAGATCGCCCCTATTGCTTCGATCTATCTCGCGGTCTGGGTCGCCATCGGCGGGCGCGGGCGCATCTATGGCGCGGTGATCGGCGCGGCTTTCGTGTCGCTCGTCTCGACATGGTTCACCGGCGGTCAGGCCCCCGATGTCAACCTCGGATTCTATACGATCAAATGGGTCGACTGGTGGCTTGTGCTTCTGGGGCTGTCCTTCGTCCTTGTGACGCTCTTCGCCCCGAAAGGTATCGGCGGTCTGTTCGACCTGATCTCCGGGCGTCTGTCGCCGAACCGACACGGTGTACCGCTCGGCCCCGACAAAGGCAGCTTGCGCGAAGAGGAGGCGGAGAAATGAGCGGGTCGGGCACACTTCTCGAAGTCTCCGGCATCTCCGTCACGTTCGACGGCTTCCGGGCGATCAACAACCTGTCGTTCAACATCGGCCACGCCGAGTTGCGCGCCATCATCGGGCCGAACGGGGCGGGCAAGACGACCTTCATGGACATCGTGACCGGCAAAACCAAGCCCGACGAGGGCAAGGTGTTGTGGGGCGAGTTGTCGCGCAACCTGATCGGTATGAACGAGGCGAAAATTGCCCGTGCTGGCATCGGGCGCAAGTTTCAGCGCCCCACTGTGTTCGAGGACCAGACGGTGTTCGAGAATCTGCTCATGGCGGTGAAGAACGACCGCAACCCTCTTGCAGTTCTGTTCTTTAAGCCGAAATTCAAGGACCTTGCGAAGGTCGAGGAACTGGCCTCCGAGATCGGTCTCGCGGAACAACTCTCACGCAAATCCGGTGAGCTGTCGCATGGGCAGAAGCAATGGCTTGAGATCGGCATGTTGCTGGCGCAGGATCCGAAGCTTTTGCTGGTCGATGAACCAGCGGCGGGGATGACGCTGGGCGAGCGCGAGCACACCACAGACATCCTGAAAGAGGCGGCGAAAACTCGTGCCGTGGTCGTCGTGGAGCACGATATGGAATTCGTTCGGCGGCTCGACTGCAAAGTCACCGTTCTGCACGAGGGTTCGGTTCTGGCCGAAGGCTCGCTCGATCACGTGACGAAAAATCAGGACGTGATTGACGTCTATCTGGGCCGTTGAAGGAGAGGGTACCATGCTCGAAGTCAAAAACCTCTCGCTGCATTACGGCGGTTCGCAAATCCTTTATGATGTCGATCTGTCGGCTCAAGCGGGTAAGGTGACCTGTGTCATGGGGACCAACGGCGTGGGCAAAACCTCCCTGATGAAAGCAATCTCCGGCACGCATCCGCGGTCTGGCGGGACCATGGTGCTTGACGGCGAAGACGTCGGCAAAGCCCCCGCGCATGAGCTGGCGCACAAAGGCGTCGCCATCGTGCCGCAGGGGCGGATGATTTTTCCGCTCCTGACGGTGAAGGAAAACCTTGAAAGCGGCTTCACCTGTTTGCCGAAATCCGAACATGTCATCCCGGATGAGATTTTCGAACTGTTCCCGATCCTCAAGGAGTTCATGAACCGTCGTGGAGGCGATCTCTCCGGCGGGCAGCAACAGCAACTCGCCATCGCCCGCGCCCTGATCATCAAACCGAAACTCCTGTTGCTCGATGAGCCGACCGAAGGCATTCAGCCTAATATCATTCAGCAGATCGGTCGGGTGATCTCCCTTTTGCGTGACCGGAGCGACATGGCGATCGTGCTTGTCGAACAGTATTTCGAATTCGCCTACGACCTCGCCGACCAGCTCGTGTTCATGGAGCGTGGGCGGGTTACCTCCACTCATGATAAAACCGATATTTCCAGGGAGGATGCTGCCAAGGTTTTTCGCATCGCCTGATTTTCTTCCGTATTTCAAATCCTTCCGAAAATGCTGCGCAGCATGCTGTTCATCTGCGCAATCGGACTGTTTGATAAAAAAACATTGCCGAAACCGGTTTCGGAAACGCAGTGTGAGCGAGAGGAGGCGAATCAAGTGCGGTCAAACGGAACCATCGACCGTCGTGCGCGCGACACTGCGCGGGTGACGATATCGGATTTGTCCCGGGCCCTGAGCCTGACCAAAGGCACTGTTTCGCGCGCGCTCAATGGTTATCCCGACATTTCAGAGGCCACGCGCACACGGGTCATTCGCGCTGCGCAGGCCATGGGCTATCGTCCCCTGAGCCATGCGCAGGCGATCAAGACCGGGCGGAGTTGTTCGCTTGGGCTGGTGGTCGAATTGTCCCAACACGACGCGCACCGTCCCTTCCTTGCCGAATTTCTCGCGGGTCTGACACAGGCGGCCTCCGCCGAAGGCTGGACCCTGACCATCGCGACCTCGGAAAGTGAGGCGGACACGATCCGTATCATGCGCGACCTCGTGCGCGACCGGAAAGCCGACGGGTTCATCCTTCAGCGGGTGCTTTGGGAAGACCCGCGTATCGCCTATCTTGAACGCGAGAACGTGCCCTTTATCTGCTATGGTCGGCCAAAACATCGAGAAAACATGTCTTATTTCGATGTCATGAGTGAAGCGGCCATGGCGGATGCGATCAACTGGCTGACCCGGCTCGGACATGAGCGCATCGGCTATATCGGCTCGGCGGAACACTATGCCTTTTCCCATGCCCGGCGCGATGGTTACCGCGCGGGGTTGACCACAGTGGGTTTGCCTTTCGACCCGACTTTGATGGTCGAAGGGGCGCTGTCCCCCGAACATTCCGCTCGCGCGACACGACAGCTTCTTGCGCTCGACAGGCCGCCAACGGCAATCCTTTGTGCCACCGATACGCTGGCGCGCGGTGTCTATGAGGTTGCGAACACGCTCGGTCTGCAAATCGGATCGGAGTTTTCGGTCGTGGGCTATGACGGCGCACCCGAGGGGCAGGCGATGTGGCCGCGTCTCGCGACCTTTGCCGTGGACAATCGTCAGGCGGGGGCGCGGCTCGGGGAAATGTTCATCGCGCGGATGCAGGAGCCGGAGTCCCCCGTGACCCAGAGCGTGATCCGGGCAACTTTCAATCCGGGCAGTTCCACGGGACGGCCTGCGCTACTGTCGGAGCAACTGGCGCAGCATCTGGCCGATCTGGCCGCTGTCACAACGTAATTTTCATCAACTCAGGGAGAGAGAGATGACTTTCAAAAAGCTGACCCTTCTGAGCGGAGCCGCCACGGCGCTCGCGCTGTCGAGCATGGCGGCGGGGGCCGAGAACCTGCGGTTCTGGACCACGGAAGAACAGCCGGACCGTCTGGCCAAACAGGAGGCGATGGCCGAGGCGTTCGAGGCGAAAACCGGTAACACGGTCGAGGTCATCCCGGTTACGGAATCCGAGCTTGGCACGCGGGCAACCGCCGCTTTTGCCGCCGGTGACCTGCCGGATGTGATCTACCATCCGCTGCAATATGCGCTGCCCTGGGCCGAGGCCGGTATTCTCGACATGGACGCCGCGACCGATGTGATCGAGAATCTCGGTGCCGACACCTTTGCCCCAGGCGCCCTTGCCATGGCAGGGATGGATGACGGTTATGCCTCGGTTCCGGCCAATGGCTGGACCCAGATGATTGTCTATCGCAAAGACCTCTTCGATGCCGCCGGGCTTGAGGCGCCGACCTCTTACGCCGCTGTCGAGGCCGCAATCGAGAAACTGCACAATCCGCCCGAAATGTACGGCTTCGTAGCCGCGACGAAAGTCGACGAGGCCTTCATGTCTCAGGTGCTCGAACATGTGTTTCTCGCCAATGGCGTAAGCCCGGTGGACGAAAACGGGTTTGCTCCGCTCGATGAAGCGAAGACCACGGAAGTACTTGAGTTCTACAAGAAAATCGCGGAGGCCTCGCCTCCGGGCGATCTCTACTGGGATCAGGCGCGGACGCTCTATTTCTCCGGCAACACCGCGATGGTCTTCTGGTCACCCTTCATTCTCGATGAACTGGCCGGCCTGCGTGACAGCGCGCCGCCCACCATCAACGACGATCCGACGTCGACGGAACTGGCGTCGAAAACCGGTATCGTGACCAACTTCTCCGGGCCGTCGAACCCGGATGGCGCGGCCTATGCCAATATCAACTATTTCGGCATCACCACCGATGCGGCAACCGATGCGGCTGAGGCATTCGTCGAATTCTCGATGGACGAGGGCTATATCCAGACCCTCTCCATCGCGCCCGAAGGCATGTTCCCGACCCGTCGTGGCACGGCGGACGACCCGGAATATTTCATCACCGAATGGGCGAAGCTGCCGGTCGGTGTGGATCGCAAGGCTCCGCTGGGCGATCTCTACGCACAGGAGATGGTTGACGAGATCGTCGGTGGTCTCGATGTGGCGCAGCGCTGGGGAGTCAAGGAAGGTCAGCTCGGTCTGGCGTCCAAGATGAACAACTCCCAGGTGATCAACCGCATCGTGCGTCAGTATATTGACGGCGACATCGACGCGAGCACGGCCGTGGCGGATCTGAACGCCGAACTGAGTGCGATCGAGTAACGCCGATCCTCTGCGGGGCGGTTTGATCCGCCCCGTTCCTTTCCTATCAAGACAGGGAGTTTTCCATGTCGGATATCGGACCGCCGCGCGGGACCGGCCCCTTGGCCCGTACCGAGGCGCGGCTTGCCTGGGGGCTTTTGACCCCGACCATTCTCGCAGTTTCTCTTGTGGTGATCCTGCCGCTTCTGGCGGTGTTCTGGATTTCTGTGAAACCCGTGTCATTGGCCGATCTGCGCGCACCTGAGACCGTGGTGCGAGAGGATTTGCGGGGCCGCCCTACGGTAGCAGGCGACGAAGCGACGCTGCGCTACCGGCTCAGGAACTCTTCGCCGACTTCGGAGATCACAGGCGTTACGCTCACCGATACCTGGCCCGAGGGGTTAACGCTTGCGGGCGATCTCGATCCGCGTTGCGAGATTGCCGAGGGGGAGTTGTTCTGTGATCTGGGCGATTGGGAAGGCGGGTATCGTGAGACGCTCAACATTCCCGTTGTGACCGAACAGGCGTGGTTCGATGCCGGTCGCGACGTGGCCGATGATCCAGTCGAGGTCGATGGCAAAGCCTCCTTCGTGCTTGCCAACAGCGATTTCACGATGAAGAATTTCGTGTCCGTATTTGACGGTGGCGAATTCTGGTCGGTGCTTGGAGTGACCTTGTTTTACACGATCTTCGGCACGCTGGGCGCGATGATCATGGGGCTCTTTGCCGCCATGCTGCTTAATCACTCCTTCAAGGGGCAGGGGATTTTGCGCGGGCTCTACCTGTTTCCCTATGTTGCCCCTGTGATCGCGGTCGCCTTTGCATGGATTCTGCTCTTCGATCCCTTCTCCGGCTCCGCCAATGCGTTGTTTGTCCAGATGGGGCTGACCGGTCAGGCGATCAATTTCTTCGGCGAGAAACCTCTGGCGCTTCTGATGGTGACGGCATTTGAAATCTGGCGCTATTTCCCGCTGTCTTTCCTCTTCATACTCGCCCGGATGCAGTCGATCCCGACGGATATGTACGAGGCCGCCGATATGGACGGTGCCTCGCCGTTTCAGCAGTTCTGGTATCTCAGCCTGCCGCAGCTTCTGGGCATCCTGTCGGTTCTGTTCCTGTTGCGCTTCATCTGGACCTTCAACAAGTTCGACGACATTTTCCTGTTGACCGGCGGCAATGCGGGCACGCGGGTCCTGACCGTGAATGTCTATGAACAGGCCTTTGCCGTGTCGAACATCGGGGCAGGGGCGGCGGTGGCCGTGGTGATCTTCGGCTGTCTGCTGCTGTTCTCCGTGTTCTTCTTCAAATTCATGTCGAAGGAGGAGGGGCTATGAAATACCTTCGTTTCGGCTATATCACCGGCCCCCTTCTGGGTGTGCTCTGGAGTTTTGTTCTTGCCGTGACGGTTGCCGTCGCCATGAGTTTCGCCACCGGCGAGGCGTTTCGACCTTCTATCACGGGCGCGCTGATCTTCGGTATTCCCACCGGATTGGCGCTTGTTTGGCGGGCGCAGACTGTGATCGCTTCTGCCGTATTGGCGGTGGTCTATTTCATCGCGCTCTCTCTCGGCATCGGGCCGGTTCTGACTGGCAATGTGTCTTTGATCGCCCGGGTGGTTGCGGCATTGTTCATGGGAATCGGCATCGGCTGGCCTCTGGTGGTCTATCTCAAGGACCTGCCCATGGGGGCACTTACACGCCACGAATTCGAGGCAGCGGTGATCAAGGCGCTCAGGGGCTTTGGCTATGTGTTCTTCACCGCCATCGTGGTTATTCCCTTCTACGTGATGCTGATGACCAGTCTGAAAAATCAGGCGGAGCTGATGCAGAACCCGCTGGATTTCTCCATTGATCTCTCAAAGGGCTGGGGGCTGTTCCGATCCTATGTCGAACTGATCACGGAATTCAATTTCGGCACTTATATGTGGACCTCCTTCTACATTTCCGTGCTGACGGTTCTGATCACGCTCCTGTTCGCCATCCCCGGTGCTTATGCCGTGGCGCGGTTGCGTTTTCGCGGGCAGGCGGCGTTTTCGCGCTCGATCCTGTTGATTTACATGGTGCCGATGATCGTTCTGGCGCTGCCGATCTACATCGCTTTCTCGATGATGGGGCTGCGCAATTCCATCGTGGGTATCGTGATGATCTATCCGGTGACGACCATCCCGGTGGCGCTCTACATGCTCCAGGGCTATTTCCGGGGCCTGCCTTCCGAGGTGGAGGAAGCGGGGCTGATGGACGGGCTGTCGCGGTTGCAGGTGATCTGGAAAATCACCCTGCCGCTGTCGCTCCCGGCGCTCGCCTCCGTGTCGCTCTACGTCTTCATGATCGCGTGGAACGAATTCCTTCTGGCTTTCATGCTGTTGGACGATCCGTCGAAATTTACCCTGACGCGGGGGATTGCCTCGCTCAATTCGTCGGAGATTCCACGTCAACACCTCATGGCCGGATCGGTGATTGCCACCGTGCCGATCATGGCACTGTTCCTTGGGCTTGAAAAATTCATGACCAAGGGGCTGACAGCTGGCTCGGTTAAAGGGTGATGCGATGACACATTCAATGCAAAATCCGCTTGATCAGGCTGCTCGCGACGTGCTTTTGGGCAATGATCGCGGGGGCTACACCATCCCGACCGCGCGGCTCTATCCGTTTCAATGGAACTGGGACAGCATGTTCTCGGCCTGGGGCTATTCCACCTTCGACATCGTGCGGGCGTGGCAAGAGGTGGAGCTTCTGTTCGCCAACCAATGGGTGACCGGCATGGTGCCCCATATGGTCTTCCACGAGGTCGATCCCGACTATTTCCCGGGTCCCGAGGTCTGGGGCGCGGATCAGTCGCCACCGACCTCCGGTATTTCACAACCGCCCGTCGCCGCGACGCTCATTCGCAAGATTTACGAGGCCGATCCCGACACGGGCTTGCTGCATGTCAAAGCGCTCTATCCCAAGCTGGTTGCCTGGCATGACTGGTGGATCAGGGAGCGGTGCAAGGACGGCCCGGTCGCCATCGTGCACCCATGGGAGTCGGGGCGGGACAATTGCCCGGACTGGGACATCGGCATGGCGAACGTGCCGGTCGACGACAGCGATCCCTACATTCACATCTCGCGGGAAAACAAGCGACGTGACCTTGACCTTTTGAACGCGGATCAACGTCCGGTGGCAACAGATTATGACCGCTATCTCGCGATCCTCGCCTTTGGTCGCTCCGTAAATTGGGACGATCGGGAGATGATCGAGAACGGACCGTTTCTGATGGCCGATCCGGGGATTACCTTTGTCCTGTTGCGCGCCTTCGCCGATCTGATCGAGCTGGGTCGCGTTTTGGGCGAAGATACCTCCGGTCTTGTGGCGCAGGAGGCCAAGCTGCGCGACGGGCTCGACAAGCTCTGGAACCCGGAAACCGGTTGGTTCGATGCCTACGATCTGCGCACGGGCGCATTCGCAGGCGTGCTCGGTTCCGGGGCGTTTCTCTCCTATCTCGCGGGGGTGTCCCGTCCGGCGCTCGATGCGCATTTCGCGCGGAGCTGGGACAAGGTTTCCTACGGCATTCCCTCGGCGGACCCGGAGAGTGAACGTTTTGAGCGTCGTCGCTATTGGCGCGGCCCGACTTGGCCGGTGGTCAATTCCCTGATTGCCATGGGACTCAGGGACATGGGCCGCAAAGAGGCCGAAGCGCGGCTGCGCGACGAGACGGCCCGGCTGATCGAGATGGGGGGATTTTGGGAGTATTATGATCCGATGGATGGCACACCCTGTGGTGGGCCGTCCTTTGGCTGGACGGCTGCCGTCTGGCTTACATGGTGCGGCGTTGGTCGCACCCCGCTAACGGCAGAGAAGGAGACATAAAATGGCAAGTATCGAGTTGCAGGCTGTCGAGAAATGGTTCGGCGAGGTGCAGGTCATCAAGGGTGTCGATCTCAAGATCGAAGAGGGCGAGTTCATCATTTTCGTCGGGCCTTCGGGATGCGGGAAATCCACCCTTTTGCGGATGATTGCAGGGCTGGAGGAAACCTCCCGTGGCAAGGTCTTCGTTGGCGAGCGCGACGCCACCGCCGAGCCACCGTCGAAGCGTGGCCTTGCCATGGTGTTCCAGTCTTACGCGCTCTATCCACATATGTCGGTGCGCGAGAATATGGGCTTTGCCCTCAAGGCCGCCGGTGAGCCGAAGGACGTGATTGCGCAGAAAGTCGATGAGGCGGCGCATGTGCTCAAGCTTACCGACTATCTGGACCGTCGCCCGAAAGACCTCTCCGGCGGGCAGCGTCAGCGCGTGGCCATCGGGCGTTCCATTGTGCGCGATCCGACGGCGTTCCTGTTCGACGAACCGCTCTCGAACCTCGATGCCGCGCTTCGGGTCGAGATGCGCTATGAGTTGGCAAAACTGCACCGCTCGCTTGAGAGCACGATGATTTACGTGACCCACGATCAGGTCGAGGCCATGACTCTGGCCGACCGCATCGTCGTTTTGGAAGCGGGCAGGATCGCGCAGGTCGGTTCCCCGAAAGAGCTTTATGAACGTCCCGGCAACCTTTTCGTGGCGCAGTTCATCGGCTCACCGAAGATGAATGTTATTCCGGCTTCCGCCATTGGGCTGGGGGACAGGGGCAAGGACCTTGGCATTCGCCCCGAACACATCACCATCGTGCCCGCTGGGCAAGGCGATCTCGACGGGGTGGTCGATGTGATCGAGTACCTCGGCGCGGACACTTATATCATCGTCGATGCCGAAAACGGTGCGGGTCAGATGACGATCCGCGACCTTGGCGACGCGCCGCATCGGGTGGGCGAAAAGGTCGGGCTGAAGTTCGGTGAGGGCCGCACGCATCTCTTCGACGAAAAAGGCCTCGCAATCCGGTAATTTCAACGAAGACGTATGATCTCACCAGATCGCGACTGCCTTGAATGCGATTATTCCGCGGGCATCGTTCGGGCGGCGAAGGTCATGGGGCGCGTGGCGTTCTGCCGTCTGGCGGATTTCTGAATGTCGCCGAGCCAAGCGACGACAATCAGGATCAGCGCGCCCAACGGCATAAGAACCCAACCGAGCCAGTGAGCTTCGGCATAATAGCCCATGATCACATGGTTAAAGAGCGCAAGGATGGTCCCGGTAGAGAAAACCAGCAAACCCTGACGCCCGAGCAGTCGCAGGAAAGACAGCGCTTTCGACCCGGTCAGATGCGTCACCCAAGGCAGACAGGAGAGGACATAGGCCAGCGCCAGCGCATGAGTCATGCGCGGCAGGGCGAGGAAGGTCTTGTCATGCGACACCATGTTGAACGGCAGTCCCGCCTTGCCCAGAAGCGCCATCTGGTGATTCATGAACGGGCCGAATCCGGGCACATAGCGCCAGGCGAGAACCAGCACGAGCCAGCCGGTTGCGAGCCAGAAGAGCCACGGCGTTTTCGGGACGAAACGTTTGCCCAGGCGCAGAAAGATACCGGTGAGAAGGCCCACGATAAAGATGAATTGCCAGGCAACGGGGTTGAAGAACCACCCGCCCGGGTTCGGGTAATTCGGAAGATTGAGCCGCCAGATCCCGGCCGCGAGCCAAAGCGCTGCCGAAAGACCCAATAGCAGCATCGGACGCCAGAGGCCCAAGAGGATCATCAGCGGCCCGAAGAACAGAAGAGCCGAATAAGCAGGCAGGATATTTACATAGCCGAGCTGATGGCCCAGCAGGGGAATGCCGATCATTGCCTCCGCGGTGTTGTTGAACACCTGTTTGAGGTTGATTTTGGTCAGCAGTTCATCGACGCCGAACCAGGTCGCTCCGGCAGCAAAGATCGCGATGGCGCAAACGGTGAGGAGGATTTGCACCAGATAGAGCGTCCAGGAGCGTTTCCACATCGGCGCGATGGCCTGCCACAGGCCTTTTTCACCGCGCGCTTCGAACCGACCTGTGTAGGCCAGTCCTGCGGCAATCCCAGACATGATGAAAAACGCCTCCGCCGCATCGGAAAAACCGATGTTGCGCACGGTGAGATATTCGTAGGGATTGTCCGGCGAGTGATCGACGAAAATCATCAGGAGCGCAAGACCGCGAAACGCGTCGATCCGGGGATCGCGTGGGCGTTTGGTGGGTTGCGCGAGTTCGGTGGGCACCGCGATGTCATGCCGGGACATGGGTCACCTCCGTGGTCACGGTTTCGGGGTGAGGCTCGGATTGCCAGCGGCCAAGGATCTCGCGATAGTTGCGGATCACCGGCGCGGGGCGGCGCTCTTCGGGCACCAGAAACAGTTTGTGCGTCAACGGGCGCGAGGTCCATGCGATGAGAAACGGCGCGGCCAGCATCGGCAGACAGACGGGCAGGAGCCACAAAGTCAGATCGGGGGCCACACGGGCGACGATCGCAAGCGCCGCGCCGCCGGTGAGCATGATCCAGAGGCCCGCGCGGAAGCCGTCGACCAATGTCAGAGCGCCTTCGCCACGCTGGTTGGCGGGCCAGCCGCCGTCACGACCGGAAAGCACCTGCATCACCGCCTTGGTCTGATACATCAGCATCAAGGGCGCGATCAGAGACGACAGAAGAATTTCGGCCACGACGGAGAAGCCCGCCCGAACAGATCCGCCAAAGCGTGCGGTGCGGCGCGTTCCCGACGCTTCATAGAGAATGGCGAATTTCGGCAGGATCAGAAGCCCCATGATGCCCACGATCAGCGCGGTGATCTCCTTGGTTCGGTCATCGGGGAAGACCGGGAAGAGCATATGCGGTTCCGGGAAATAGTTCGGCACCGGCGCAAGAATCGTGGCCACGACGGAGGTGATCAGGAAGGCGGCCCAGAGCACTGAGACGAGATAAGCGAAGATGCCTTGAAGGAAAACGAAACGCGACCAGGCGGCCAGACCCGGGGCGAGCAGAAGCCGGGAATGTTGCAGGTTGCCCTGACACCAGCGGCGGTCGCGCTTGGCGTAGGACAGGATGTTCTCCGGGCCTTCCTCGTATGAGCCGCCGATGGTGTGATCCACCTGCACACGCCAGCCCGCACGCGCCAGAAGCGCGGCTTCGACATAGTCATGGCTCAGGATATGCCCGCCAAATGGGGGCGGCCCGGCGAGTTCCGGCAGCGCGCAGCTTTCGGCAAAGGCCTTGAGCCGCACCATGGCGTTGTGACCCCAGAACGGGCCGGTGTTGCCTTGAAGCCGTTCGAGGCCACGGGTGAAGACCGGGCTGTGAAAGCTTGCCGCAAATTGCATGGCACGACCGAAGAACGATCGTGCTCCGATGATTTTCGGCAGGGTTTGGAGTAGCCCGAGCTGCGGGTCGGCCTGCATTCTGGCGGCCATGTCTCGCACGGCGCGGCCTTCCATCAAGCTATCGGCATCGAGAATGAGAGCGAGATCGTAGGCAGCGCCGGAGCGGCGGATGAAGTCTTCGATATTGCCGGCCTTGCGGCCCCGGTTGTCGTTGCGGCGACGATAGAAAATCCGGCCCTTGCCTTGGGTTTCCGCAATGAGGCGAAGATAGGTTTGCCGTTCCAGAAGAGCGGCTTCCTCGTTGCGCGTGTCCGACAGGATTGCGATATCGGCCATCAGACTTTCGGTCCGGATCGAATGATCCATGGCGGCGATGCGGGCAAAGGTCGTCACGGGATCCTCGTTACATATCGGCACGAGTACGACGAGCCGGGGGGCGGGGGACGTCAGATCGGGCATCGGGCGCGGTTTGCGGACGCTGGGCGCGAGGCCGACGAAAGACAGGGTCGCGCCCCAGGCCAGCCAGGCTGTCGTGACGAAAATCAGAAGACCGCGCACCACGTCCCAGACATCGACCCCATCCTGAATGGCGGCATCGGCCAGAAGCGTGGAGGCGGTGAGTGCGGCCAGAAGCGCGAAACTCAGGGCCAATGTGCGCAAGAGTTTGGTCCGCGAATCCGCAGCCATCACCTTGCGTGGCGAAGACGACATGCCCGGGCCTCCCTCAGACAGTCTTTCCGGGCAGGATCAGACGCACAAGGCGCGGCCATTCGGCGCGCACATGGTCTCGTTCGAGCACCTGCTGCGGCATGTCTAGCGGTGCTTCGGGCGGGGTCCAGTTCTGGGCCGCGTCCAGAAGGGCGTTGGTATCGGTATCATGTGGAGTATGCGTCACAGTCATTCCCTCACCCATTGGTAAAGCCATGTTTCGGTCAGTGTCTGATCATAACCCGTCAGGGCGGCTTTGAGTTCCGCGACATTTCCGGGATCAGCCTTGGCCTCGATCACCAGACGCCAGATATCGGTATCGCTGACCTTGCTGACAATAGCCTGCTCGATTTCTCCGTGTCCTATGCTGACCTGCGGGACAAGCTCGGCATCTGCGGGCAGGGAGGACAGCGTGCCACCCTCGAAGTCGATCACGAATTTGCGGGCATCGCTTTTCTGTTCGACCCCGGCAACACCGCCTTCGCCCACACGGGTGCGCAGGATGCGCGCGCGGTCCACGCTGCGGTCGCCTTTCGGGGCCATGCCCCAGTGCAGGCGATAAGCATATTCCAGCGCCGCACCTTTTTCCATTTTACCCTCGGGCACCCAGAAGGCGACGATGTTGTCATTGCCTTCGAGCTTCGAAGGAATTTCCACCAACCGCACCATGCCTTTGCCCCAGTCGCCGATCGGTTCGACCATGAGCGACGGACGGCGTTCGTAATGCGCCTGGGCGTCGAGATAATCGTCGAAATCACGGCTGCGTTGCACGAGGCCGAAGGATAGCGGATTTTCCGCCCCCAGATAGGAACTGGCCAGACGCGGCGGGTTATTGAGCGCTCTCAGGTAGGTTTCGCCGCCACGGGTGTTGAGCACGAGATATTCGCTGTCATGCACTGAGGCGCGGAAGTCGTCGAAGCCACGCGGATCGGCACCGCCGAAGAGATACATCGAGGTCAGCGGCGCGATGCCGATCTGATCGGTCTTCTCGCGAAGGAAGAGACGGGCAGTGACCTCCATCTCGGTGGTTTCGCCGGGGGTGATCACGAAACGGTAGGCGCCGGTCACGGATTTGCTGTCGAGCGCGGCATAGACCGTCATCGTGGTTGCGCCGGGGATCGGGCGTTCGAGCCAGAAATCGGTGAAACGCGGGAATTCCTCCCCTCCGCTCATGGCAGTGTTGACGGACAGACCGCGCGCGGAGAGACCGTAGACATTGCTGCGTCCCAGAGCACGAAAATAGCTTGCGCCGAGGAAGGCGATCAGTTCGTCGAAAATATCCGCGCGGTTGAGCGGGTTATGCAGACGAAAACCTGCGACCCCTGGCATCGGTGTGTCTTCGGGGATCTGCTCGCTGACGTTGCCGCCATATTCGAAATCATGGGTGGTGAAATCCATCGAACGCGCGCGCCCGTCGACGATCTCGTAGATATGCACCGGCTCCTTGAAGAGCCAGCCGAGATGGAAGGCGTGCAGACGGAAGTTCTGCCCTTCGTCCTTCCAGCGGGCATGGTCGGGGCGGAAACGGATACGTTGGTAGGCGTCGTAATCGAGCCCGGCGAGTGCGCCTTCGATCTTCTCAGCCTCATGCCAGTCTTCGTCCGCAGTGATGCGCATTTCTTCGGTCAGCGCATCGAAGCTGAACGGGGGCAACTTGGGCGGTTCGGCGGGTTCTGCCGTGGCGGGGACTTCCGGCTGGGTTTCCGGTGCTGCGTCTTGTGCGTGCAGGGTGTAGGGCATCACCGCGGACAGAGCGACAGAGCCGGCAAGCGTCGCAAGAAAGCGGCGGCGGCGCAGATTGTCGGGCGTATTTTCGATTGCGGCGGTTGAACCGGCGGGGGTCGTCAAACTGGCACTCCGTAAAGTCATGGTCAGGGCAGTAGATAGGGCGTGGATTTTGCTCTGCAGCAGAAAATGCCAATCTGCGGGGTTCTGTGGCGGAAAGCTGCTCAAAGCGGGCGGAATTCCTCCTATTCTCAATGCCTTTTGACCTTTTTTGTCCATCGCGCAAGTGGGATTTTGCGCGCAGGGTGCGGATTCCCCATGGAGTCAGGGGGAATTGATTTCGCACTTGCGGCATGGCTGTTCGTAAAAGTGTTACATTCTTGATGTGGCCCGGTTCCAGTGTGAAAAATGCACACAACTCCCCGTCAGCCTCGCCGGTACGCCTGCGACTCACCCAAGCCTGAGATCATGGCATGACAAAGGGGACTGCGATGCAGCCCCCTGTCTCATCCTTTTCTGGAGAAATCAGCGTCCCTGCATGATCATCCGGTAACGCATCTGGTCGAAGATTACGGCGAGGATCAACAGGCCGCCCAGAAGCACCATCTGCATATAGGAGCTGATCTTGGCGAGGTTCATGCCATTCTGCACCATGACGATGAAGAAAGCTCCAAGCACCACGTTCTGAACCCGCCCGATGCCACCCCGAAGGGACACGCCCGCGATGACACAGGCGGAGATCGACTCGAGCGCCATGGTGCCGCCGAGGTTCGCCTCGCCACTTTCGACCCGCGCGGTCAGAAGGACACCGGCGAGCGCCGCGATCAGCGAACAGAGCACATAGGCCAGAACGAGAGTTTTCTTCGTGTCGATCGCCGAAAGATGTGCGGCCTTGATATTGCCGCCAACCGCGTAGAGCCGCGTTCCCAAGGGCGTGCGCGCCATCATCAGCCACATCGCCGCGATGCAGATCAGTGCGATGAACACTGGTACGGGCACGCCGAACCATTTGCCGAAACCGAAAGTGTCGCCGAATGCGAATGGCAGGCCGGAGATCGGGATGCCACCGGTCATGAAAAGCGCAAGCCCCGCCCCAACGGAGGACACGCCCAGTGTCATGATGAAGGGGGAGACCTCGAAATAGGCCACACCCACGCCGTTGATCAGCCCGACCATGAGCGCCACGATCCCGCCCGCCGTGATGCCGATGGCGATGATCAGGAAAACGGAGTCGAACACCCCCGCCGCCCATGTCATCGAGAGCGCAGAGACCACGGAGGTGAGCGCAATCGCCGTGCCGACGGACAGGTCGAATCCGCCTGAGACCAGCACCAGCATCTGCCCAAGAGACACGAGCACCAGATAGACCGACTGGCGTGCGACGTTGACGAGGTTCTGCCCGGTCAGGAATTTGTCAGACAGGAAGGAGAACACCACAAGGGCGATGCCGAGGAAGAAGGGCAGGACGCCGACACGGAGAAACAGGGTTTTGATCGGGTTGGCGCGGGTCTCGCTTTGCGCCTGTGCGGTTGCATCACTCATTGGACGGGCTCGCTTTCGGTGAAGAAATGTTTGAGGACGGTGTCTTCGCTGGCCTCCGCGCGCGGCAGTTCCGCGCTGATCCGGCCATTGGCAAAGATAAGAAGACGGTGGGAGAGGTTGATCGCTTCGGGCAGGTCAGACGAGATTACGACCACGGCTTTGCCTGTCTCCGCCAGCGCCTTGATTTTCAGGTAAAGCGCCGCGCGCGTGCCCATGTCGACGCCCACGGTGGGCTCGTCGAAGATATAGACATCGGCCTCTTGGCCAAAGGCTTTGCCGAACAGAACCTTTTGCTGGTTGCCGCCCGAGAGCTGCGACACGCGGCGGCTGCGATAGGCGTCGGGCAGTTCCACGCGCGTGGCGATACCGGCGACGGTCTTGCGCACCGACCGCCAGTCGATCCAGCCGCGTTTCACAGGCCCGTTTTTTCCTGACGCGCCTGAGGTGACGACATTGAGCGCGAGGTTCTCATCGGAGGTCTTGGCGAGGTCGAGCCCCTCGTGTTTGCGATCCGGTGAGAGGTAGTAGAGGCCTGCGCGGATGATCTCGCGGGTGGGGCGCCCGGTGATGTCCTGCCCCTTGAGCGCGACCGTACCGGAACGTATGGGCACAAGTCCCATCATCGCGCGGAAGAACCGCGATTTGCCGCAGCCGACCAGACCCGCGACACCAAAAACTTCGCCCCGCCGCAGCGTCAGCGACGAGGGTGCGACACCGGCAGTGGCGAGATCCTTAACCTCAAGCACCACCTCGCCGGGCTCCGTGGAAATCAAAGGGTAAATCTCGGCAATTGCGCGCCCGGTCATCATTTCGACCAGTGCCGCCTCGTCGGTGCCGTCCATCTCGACCGTGCCGATCTTGGCCCCGTCACGCAAAACAGTGATGCGGTCGGCGATGCGTTTGAACTCCTGTATCCGGTGCGAGATGTAGATGATGCCCACACCCTTGGCCTTTTGCCGGTCGATGAAATGGAACAGGTGATCCACCTCGCGATCCGTGAGCGATGCGGTCGGCTCGTCGAGGATCAACACCTTCGGATCGCCATGAAACGCCTTGGAAATCTCCAGCATCTGCTGTTGCGCCCGCGACAGCGAGGACACCTGCGCGGTAGGTGAGATCGGGAACCCCAACTCGTCGAAAATTTCCTGCGCGCGACGTCGCATCTCGGCATGGTCGATCAGCAACCCGGTGCGCGGTTCCTGTCCGAGAAACATGTTCTCGGCCACGGTGAGCGTGGGGATGAGAGAGAATTCCTGAAACACGGTGAAGACGCCATGCGCCTTGGCGCGGGCCACCGAGTCGAAGGTGACTTCGTGGTGGTCGAGGTAAATCTTGCCCTCGGAGGGCGTGTTTGCACCGGCGAGCATGGAAATCAGCGTGGATTTCCCCGCGCCGTTTTCACCGAAGAGGACGTGCACTTCGCCGGGCATGAGGTCGAAATCCACCCCGTCGAGGGCACGCACGCCGGGGTAGACCTTGGTCAGATTGTGGGTGGTCAAAAGCGGAAGGGTCATGGGGCCTCCTGATCGGGTGAGGCAACAGGGGATTGCCTCACCCGGCATGGTCTTCACATTAGATCGAGGATCGGTCTGGGATCACTCGACGGAGAAGACCGGACGGAAGCCTTCCGGCGGAAGGATCGCATCGCGGGAAACATCGCCGATGTTATCGCCATCGACCACGAAAATTTTCGGACCGACGTGTTTGACATAGTCCTTGCCTTCGATGAGGCGCACGGCCTGATCCATCGCGATCCGTCCCTGAATGACCATCGAGTCTGCCGGTGCCGCCGCGATCATGCCGCGCTGGATGCCGGTGTAGACGCCGGGGGTCATGTAGAAGGCGAGAAGACCAATATCGTCGGTGAGACCACGCTCGCGCAGAAGACCTTGCGCCGCTTCGGCGGTGACGGCGGTGCCTGCGAGGTATTTCACATCCGGGTCGGATTGCAGCACGTCTTCGACGAGTTTGAGCTGGGCTTCCTTGCCGGTATCGCCGTAGCGTGGTTCAAGCACTTCGACGGCGGAGCCTTTCACGGCCTCCAGAAAGCCGGTGTTCGCCGCTTCGACCCAACCGGCGCCTGCCGGACCGGGGAACCAGCCGACTTTGACCGGATCGCTGCCCGCCGGGTGTTTCCCGGCGAGGTACTTACCGATTTCGAACCCCATCGTGTAGAAGGACACGAGAGATTTGGCGGAGATGTCGGGCGAAGACACGCCATTGATCACGTCGATCACCGGAATGCCCTTGGCGGCGGTTTCCTTGATCACGTTGTTGAGGCCGTCATAGGAAATCGCACCGATGATCACCGCGTCGGCTCCTGCGGCCACGCAATCCTCGATCTGGCTGACCTGCTTGGCAAGCTCGGTATAGCCGCCCGCTTCGACAAGGTTCATCTTAACGCCAAGGCGCGCGGCCTCTTCCGCGACACCGTAATCTACACCCAGCCAGTAAGCGTCTTTCATATGCGGGAAGGACACGCAAACCTCGTAAGCCTCATCGGCTTTTTCGAGCGGCACATAGGTCACGGGTGACGCCGTGCCATCGGCGGAAAAGGCCGGGGTGACCTCTTCGGCCTCATAGGGGAACCAGTCTTCGGCAAAGCTGGGGGTAGTGGCCAGTGCGGCAAGCGCCACACCTGTCATCAGGGCAAGTTTCATGGTTCTGACTCCTTGTTGGTTCATCAGGGAAGGCGGTTTTGCCGCTTGTTGTGGTTGGTGGGTGGGACCGGGGTCCCGGTGTCAGCCCCTCAGGCGAGGGACTGGCGAATGTCTTCGATCATGGCCTTGCGCTGGGCGCGGGCGGCCAGAGCTTCATCCATTTCGACGCGTTTGAATTTGACCGGCGTGTTGGGTTGCAACTGGCCGATCAGGTCCATATCGGCGGAGATCACGGCGCCGAGGGTAAAGTAGCCGCCGCCCGACACCGCATCGCGGTGCAAAACGATGGGTTCAAGCCCGCCGGGCACCTGAATGGAGCCGTAGGAATAGCAACCATCGACGATGTTCGACGGGTCGGACCCGGCCCCGAAAGGCTGCGGACGGTCGACGAATTCCATCGGCTGGCCGCCACGGAAGCGATAGCCCATGCGGTCTGCCTCAGGCGCGACCACCCAGTCGTCGTCGAAGAAGGCCTTCTGGCTCTTCTCGGTCAGACGGTGCCAGTAAAGCCCGGTGACAGCACGCAGCACGGCCGGAGTGCCGGGGCGGCGGCGGAGCGCATCGGGGACCACGCGCCCCTCCGCCACCACGGACCCAACGCCGACGGGGATCACATCGCCCGCAGCAATGGCTCGCCCTTCGAACCCGCCAAGCGCGCCGATGGGATAGGTCGAACGCGAGCCGAGCGCGGGTGGTGTGTCGATGCCGCCAGAGACAGCGATATAGATATGAGCGCCCGCTTTCAGGAAGCCGAAGGACAGAACCTGACCGGGTTTCACGGTGAAAGAGGTCCAAGTGTCGCGCGGCTCACCGTCGAGGAACATCGGCATCTCTGCGCCCGTCACCGCGACACTCATTTCGGCGCCGAATTTGATCTCCGGTCCCATGAACACGGCCTCAAGCCCCGCTGCGCCCTCGTCATTGCCAACAAGAAGGTTCGCGGCCCGAAAAGCCAGACGATCCATTGCGCCGCCTTCGGGGATGCCCAAGTGAAAATAACCGGGGCGGCCCAAATCCTGAATGGTCGTCGCCAGGCCGGGTTTGATGATCTCAAGCGTCATTGAGGGCCTCCATCAGCTTGGCGTTGAAGCCGGTCATGTCGTTGTTGAACGCATCGAGATCAAACTCGACCTCGGCGATGCGCGGCGTATAGGTGCCTTCCTCGACCTCTTTGGTGATCGCATCGAACTCTTCGCGCCCGATGGGTTTCCATTTCACGATGTCGCCGGGGCGGAAGAAGACCATAAAATCCTTCAGGTAGCTGACCTTTTGATCCGGGTCGAAGATTGTCATCGGCGTGATGCCGAACATCTGATACCCGCCCGCGCCGCGCACGGAGTAGATGCAGCCGAAACAGCCACCGATCCCCACCGTATGTCGCGGTGTGTCAGTGCGCGGGCGGAGGTATTTCGGCACTTCGATCTGTTTGTCGCGATCAACGAGCTGATACAAGAAGGGCAGACCGGCGACGAAACCGACCATGGAGACGAACCACGGTTGCGAGTGGAAGGCTTCGATAAAGGCTTCGACCGTGTCATAGCCGTTGATCCGCGCGGCATATTCGAGATCCGATCCCGACGGGTCCTGATGCCGTTCGCGAAAGCGCATCAGGGTTTCATGGGTCCAGGGGTCCTGGAAATAGACCGGGATTTCGATGATCCGTGTGTCGAGGCGCTTCTCCTGCACCTCCGCCCTGTGTTCGAACTCCTTGATCTTCGCCATCATCGCGTCGGGCGCGATCACGTCGGGGTCAAAGCGCACTTCGAAAGAGGCATTGGCGGGCAGGATCTCGGTCACACCGGGGATATTGGCCTCGCGCACCATGTTCGAAAGCGAGAGCGCGATGAAGAAGGCGTCGAGCGACATTTCATCGTCGATCTCGACATAGATATGTTCGTCCCCGCCATAGCTGTAACGCGTTTTCATGCGGCGTCTCCTTTGGTTGCGGACAGGTTTCCGGCCTCAAGCCATGGCTCAAGCCATTGCGTGTGGAAGGCGCCTTTGCGCACCTCCGGATCGGCAGCCAGCGCCAGATGCAGCGGCGCGGTGGTTTTCGTGCCGCCGATCTCCATGCTCTCAAGCGCCATCACCAGCTTGTCGATCGCCGCCTCCCGCGTGTCGGCATGGACGATGACCTTGCCCAGAAGCGAGTCGTAGAAGGGCGGAATTTGATAACCTTCGGAGAGGAAGTGGTCGAAACGCACGCCCTCGCCAGAGGGTTCTTTGAGCGCCGAGACCACGCCCGGCCAGGGCATGAAATTCATGAACGGATCTTCGGCGCAGAGGCGCACCTCGATGGCGTGGCCGGTCCTTTCGATCTCGTCTTGGGTCATCGACAGCTTCGCGCCGCCGCAGACCTTGATCATCTCCGCCACAAGATCGACGCCGGTGACCATTTCGGTCACGGGATGCTCGACCTGAATGCGGGTGTTCATCTCGATGAAATAGAATTCATTCGCCGCCTCATCGTAGAGATATTCAAGCGTGCCCGCGCCGCGATAGTTCACCGCCTTGGCCAGCGCCACGGCAGAGGTACAAAGGCTCTCGCGGGTCTCGTCATCGAGGCACATGGCCCCGGCTTCTTCCCAGACCTTCTGGCGACGGCGTTGCAGCGAGCATTCGCGCTCGTAACAATGCACGGCATTCTCACCATCGCCGAGGATTTGCACTTCGATATGGCGCGGCGACAGGATTGCGCGTTCGATGTAAAGGCCACCGTCGCCAAAGGCGGCTTCTGCTTCGGCCTTGGCCTGCGGCGCGAGGGTTTTCAACTCCGCTTCGTCTTTAGCGATGCGGATACCGCGTCCACCGCCGCCCGCAGCGGCTTTAATCATCACCGGGTAGCCGATCTTTTTGGCCACGGTGAGCGCTTCGGAAACATCAATCCGCCCCTCGGAGCCGGGCACAACCGGCACGCCCGCGGCCTCAGCGGCCTGACGCGCGGCCACCTTGTCGCCCATGCGCTCAATGGTGTCGGCAGAGGGTCCGACGAAAATCAAACCGGCCTCTTCGACGGTACGGGCAAAGGCGGGGCTTTCGGAGAGAAAGCCGTAGCCGGGATGGATCGCATCCGCGTTGGTCGCCTTCGCGGCCTCCAAAATGGCGGAAATGTTGAGATAGCTGTCTTTCGACGGCGCGGGGCCGACGCAGACCGCCTCATCGGCAAGCTTTACGGCCAGCATCTCCGTATCCGCTTCGGAATGTGCCTGAATCGTGTGGATGCCGAGGGTTTTCGCGGCTTTTACCACGCGCACGGCGATCTCGCCGCGATTGGCGATGAACAATCGTTGGATCGCCATGTCACTCAAGCTCCGCGAGCACGGCACCCGCCGTGACGGGGGTCGCATCCTCGACACTGTAACCTTTGAAGGTGCCTTCGACCTCGGAATTGACCGCGATGAAGGTTTTCATCACTTCCACGAGACCGATCTGGTCGCCGACGGCCACTTTGTCGCCGGGTGCCTTGAATGGCGGCTCTTCCGGGGAGGGTTTGTGGTAAAACGTGCCGGGGAGGGGGGATTGAATAGCGCTCATTGTGATGTTTCCCTGTTGTTGGAGCCGCTCTCAGGCGGTTTCGAGCACGGCGGAGGCCGGTGCGATGTTGATCCCGTTCTCGGTGAGAGCGGCGCGAATGGCGCGGCCGATGTCGACGGCACCGGGGGTGTCGGAATGAAAACAGATCGACTCGAACTCGATGTCGATGTCTTTCCCGGTGACCGTCGTCACCTTGCCTTCGACACAGGCACGCAGGCATTTCTGCGCGATTTCCTCGGGGGAGGGACGGGCAACGCGGCGGGTGAAGACAATCGACCCGTCGTCACCATAATCGCGGTCGGCATAGAATTCACGGATCACCGGTTGGCCGAGACGTTTCGCGACCTCATAGGTTTTCGAAGCGCCCATGCAGAAGATCAGAAGATCGCCGCTTATCGCCGCCAGACTTTCGATCATGTGACGTGACAGCTCTTCGTTGACGGCAGCCTCCATGTAGAGCGCACCATGCGGTTTGACATGTTGGAGCCGGATGCCGTGACGTCGTCCGAATTCGCGCACCGCGCCGACCTGATAGATGATGTCGTTTACCAGCTCTTCTGGTGTGGTCTTGATGTAGCGACGACCAAAGCCTTGAAGGTCGCGATAACCGGGGTGGGCGCCAAGGCCGACGCCGTAATCCTGCGCCAGCTTGATCACCCGATCCATGGAGTTCGGATCGCCGGCATGAAACCCGGCCGCGATATTGGCCGAGGAGATCAGAGCCATCAACTCTTCATCCGGGGCTTCGCTCAGAACCCAATGTCCGAAGCCCTCTCCCATATCGCAATTCAAATCTATGATCTTTCGCATGGCTGGTCCTTAATTTCGTTGCAGCCATCCTCGGAGAAAAATCTTTTGGTTGTAAAATTCAAAATATAGCTGATGCATTATCGAAAAATCCGAACGAATGATTAGAATTTGGATTATCAAAAAACCTCTGAAAATAAGGTATGATGTGTTTTTGGGCGCTTTTTGAACGGAATCGCCTTAAGGTGGTTCTTATTTTTAGATAATGGTTATCTTAAAAATCGAAATTTACGTTTATGACGTGATGCGGCAGGATGTTTCGAAATATCGCTTCGGAAGGTTTCGGAGAATCCGAATGGGAAAGCTCTCATGAATCTGCGTCAGCTTAAATACTTCATCGCCACTGCCGAACTCGGTCAGGTCAGCCGTGCGGCCAGTGAGCTCAGGATTTCACAAAGCTCGATCACCTCAGCGGTGCGCGAGTTGGAGCAGGATCTCGACGCCATTCTCTTTGTGCGCACCGCGCACGGGATGGAACTGACCCCGCCGGGGCGGGAGCTTCTCGGGGCGGCGCGGGAGATTATGGAAAAGGTCGAGATGGCGCGCAATGTGGTACAGAGCCATTCCGAGATCGAAGGGACGATCAACATTGCCGCCACCTATACGGTGATCGGTTATTTCCTGCCCTACCATCTCGACCGGCTGAACCACCGATTTCCGAAACTCGACATCCGTCTCAGCGAGCTGAACCGCGAGAGCATCGAGGAGGGATTGATCACCAACCGGTTCGATATGGCGGTGCTTCTGACCTCGAACACGGCGAACCCGGAGCTTGAGACCCAGACGCTCCTGCGCTCGCAACGCCGTCTCTGGGTGCCACAGAACCATCCGCTGCAACTCAAGGGCCTCGCAACCTTCGCGGAGATCGCAGAAGAGGATTACATCATGCTGACCGTCGACGAGGCGGCGCATACCTCGATGAAATATTGGGGCCCGACGGGCCTGTCGCCGCGGGTCAAGCTGCGGACCTCCTCCACCGAAGCCGTGCGTTCCATGGTGGCCAACGGGCAGGGCGTGACGATCCTCTCCGACATGGTGCACCGCCCTTGGTCGCTCGAAGGTCGGAGGATCGGTACGGTGACGACCGATCGGGCGATCCCTTCGATGGATGTCGGTCTCGCCTGGCGCAAGGGGCAGGAGTGGAGCGAGGCGACGCGGGTGTTCTATGACTATTTCACCGAGGTCTTTCTCGAGCCGCAGATGGGCCATCAGACACAGCGGGTCTGAGGGCTCAATCCTGAAGATTGGCATAGCGTACAAACGTCCGCGCATCCGATGAGGCGGCGTTTATTCATAATGTTTGGGAGAGATGGTAACGGACCATAAGACATCACGCGCTCCGCAGCCTTTGATGGCAGTTGCGCAGAAGTTGCTCGTCAACGGCTCACCGACTTGCCAATCATAGGTTATTTGCGCTTGATGGGTGAAGCGATTTAAGTTGGACATGGGATACAAGGGTGATGACGCAATCCATTCAGCGGGATGATCTTCTTGCGGGAGCGCGTATCCTTGTCGTGGATGACGAGCCCGGCATGAGGCATTTCCTAGTCAAGATGCTCGCCCCGCTTTGCCGGGCCGTGGATGAAGCGCCCGACGCGGCTATGGCAGAGCGTCTGCTGTCCGTTCACCAATATGACATCATGGTGCTGGACAACATCATGCCCGGCCAAAAGGGCCTCGACTGGTTGCACTCGCAACGCGAAAGCGGCGGCTTTACCGACACGATCATGATCACGGCCTATGCCGACCTTCAGACCGCAATCGACGCATTGCGCGCGGGCGTGTCCGATTTTCTGATCAAGCCCTTCCGCTCGACCCAGATCCTGAACGCGCTGCGGCGTTGCCTTCAAATGGCGGCCTTACGGCGCGAGAACTTCCTGCTCCGACGCGAGCTTGAAACGATTACGCAGGGTACGCAACGACGGGAGCTGATCGGATCTTCGACGATCATCAACGAGGTGCGACGCCTGCTGGAACGAGTCGCCCCCCTGTCGACCCCGGTTTTGATCACGGGGCCGTCCGGGTCCGGCAAGGAAGTTGCCGCGCGCCACATCCACGACCATTCAGGGCGGGGAACCGCACCCTTCGTCGCGATTCAGTGCGGGGCGATCCCCGAGGACATGATCGAGTTCGAGCTGTTCGGCCACACGGCAGGTGCCTTTCCGGGGGCGCAATCCGGGCGCGAGGGGCTGTTGGCCTCGGCCTCTGGCGGAACTGTGTTTCTGGATGATGTCAGCGAGTTGGCGCCCAGTGCACAGACAGCACTCTTGCGGGTGCTGGAAGACGGGGTGATCCGCCCGGTCGGCACGGAACGGGATGTGCAACTCGACCTGCGCTTTGTGATTGCCTCCACCGAGGCGCTGGACGAGGCCGTACGCGAGGGCCGATTCCGCGAGGACCTTCTGTTCCGTCTCAACGTTGTCGAAATTGAGATGCCGCCGCTCATGGACCGAGGAACCGACGTTCTTGATCTTGCAGACCTGTTTCAAGCGGAAATATCCACCGCACTGAATCTGCCACGGCTCGACATGCCGTCGGCTGTCCGGTCGGCCATGCTGCGCTACGACTGGCCCGGTAATATCCGTGAGTTACATAATTTCGTGGAGCGGGCGCTGATCTTTGGCCGGTTTCCCGTTGAAACTTTGGGCGAAACCCGCCCGGCCCAAGACATCACTCCGCTGGAGGACACCGAGAAGCGCGAGATCCTGCGTGCACTGGAGACCCTGAACGGCAACCGGACCGAGGCGGCCCGGCGGCTGGGCGTGTCGCGCAAGACGATCGACCGCAAATGCGCGATCTGGGGCCTGTGACAGTGTCATGGTTGGGGGCCTTTCTCGGTTCGGTGCGTGTCCGGCTTCTGGTCATCGCGCTCATGCCGATGCTGGTCCTTCTGCCGGTGTTACTGGGCGGCACCATATGGCGCTGGTCGAACAAGGTGGACGATATCCTTGTCAATAAGGTTACCGGCGACCTGACCATTGCCGACCAATATCTTGCGCGTCTGGTCGAGTTGTCGGGCGAACGGATCGACGCTGTCGCACGCTCCGTCGCCATGCAGGATGCGCTTGGCGCCGGGGATACAGCGGCTTTCCTGGAGAATGAGCGGGAGCGGCTGGGGCTCGATTTCCTGCGGATCGAGATGGTCACGCCCGAGGCGCGGGTGTGGCCGGTCATCGCGGCGGCGCTGAGCGGACGCCTGCGCAGCGCTGTGGATGTGCTGGAAGCCGCTGATCTGGAGGCCCTGTCGCAGGGGTTGGCCAAACGGGCCGAGATCCCGATTGTCCCCACCCGTGCCGCAGTGTCGGCAGACGGCACCGTGGAAACGCGCGGCATGATCATCCACTCCGCCGCCCCGCTGATCTTACCCGATGGACGTTCCGCGGCGCTGGTCGGTGGGGTTCTGCTTAACCACAATCTCGATTTCATCGACACGATCAATGCCCTTGTCTACCGCGAACAGAGTCTGCCCGAGGGCAGTCAGGGCACGGCGACGCTATTCCTTGAGGATGTGCGCGTGTCGACCAACGTGCGCCTGTTCGAGAATGTCCGTGCCCTGGGCACCCGCGTCTCCGCCGAGGTGCGGACGCAGGTGCTGGAGGAGGGCGGTGTGTGGCACGACCGTGCCTTTGTCGTCAACGATTGGTACATCTCGGCTTATGAACCGATCCATGACAGCTTCGGCGAACGGGTCGGGATGCTTTATGTCGGCTTTCTCGAGGCACCGTTCCGCAATGCCAAGCGCAGCTCGATCTTGATTCTTGGCGGGGCGTTCGTACTGATCGCGCTGGCCTCGATCCCGGTCTTCTTGCGTTGGGCCGGGCATATCTTTCGCCCTCTTGAGGCGATGACCCGGACGATTGCGCGGGTCGAGGCGGGGGATCTTGCCGCGCGCAACAACCCGCCCGATGACAGCGGTGAGATCGCCCAGGTCGCGGGGCATCTGGACAATTTGCTGGACCGGCTCCAGGCCCGTGACCGGGAATTGCGCGACTGGGCTGAAAGCCTCGAGGTCCGCGTCGCCGAGCGCACCAGCGACCTTCAGGCCGCCAACCAGCGGCTGGAACGCACGACCGAACGCCTGATCATTTCCGAGAAGCTGGCCGCGGTGGGCGAGATCACCGCCTCCGTTGCCCATGAAATCAACAACCCCGTGGCGGTGATCCAGGGTAACCTCGATCTGGCCCGCAGCAGGCTAGGCGCCGAGGTCGAAGAGGTCGAAGAGGAATTCCGCCTGATCGACGATCAGGTCTATCGCATCGGCGTTATCGTCTCGAAGCTGCTGCAATTCGCTCGGCCCGAGGAGTATTCAGGTTCCCGCAACCTGATCGTCCCCAGCGAGGTGGTCCGCGACTGCCTTGTCCTGACGCACCACCAGATCGAGGCGGCGGGGATCACCTGCTCCCCCACCTTCGACAGCACGGCGACGGTCAGCATGTCGCGCACCGAATTGCAGCAAGTCGTCGTCAACCTGATCCTCAATGCGGTTCATGCCATGCCCGACGGCGGCAGCCTGACCGTTGCCACCGAGGACCGCGACACCTGCGCCCTGATCGTCGTCGCCGATACCGGAACTGGCATTCCGCCCGAGGTGCTGCCGCGCATCTTCGATCCGTTCTTCACCACCAAGCAGGCGCAGGGCACCGGGCTGGGCCTGTCGATCTCGCAACAGATCGCCACGCAGGCCGGGGGGCGGATCAGTGTCACTTCGACCCCCGGTAAAGGCAGCAGGTTCGAGGTTTCCCTGCCGATCTTCAAAAACGCCTGATCCAGACAGTCTGACCCGATTTTACCCTTCGCGTGACAAGAGGCCGGACAAAATGTCCCATTTTGTCACTATCAGAAGTGCGCGCGTGGTCAAAATGTAATCTCAACCAATTGTTTTATTTACATATTTTCTTGACTTTGTAAGTGCCTGTGTTCCTTTCTGCGCTATGGCATGTCGTCGCATGCCGCTCATCGGGCCCGCGGTAGGAGGCCGTCGCCCGGATCGAAAAGGGAGGTTACATTAATGAACAACGCATCTGGTGGTGCGCTGGGGTTTCTGCATAAGAGCCACATCGTCGCCGAACCCGGTTTCAACCGCTGGCGAGTCCCGCCTGCGTCCATCGCGATCCATCTGTGCATCGGGTCGGTCTATGCCTGGTCCGTCTTCAACCAGCCGCTGACCCGAGAACTGGGCGTCGTGGCGTCCAGCGCCGATGACTGGAGCCTCAGCTCGGTCGTCTGGATCTTCTCCGTCGCCATCGTCTTCCTTGGCCTCTCTGCGGCTTTCGCGGGCAAGTGGCTTGAGGACGTGGGCCCGCGCATGGTCGGCGTTGTCGCCGCGTTCCTCTGGGGCGGCGGCTTCATCATTGGTTCCCTCGGAATATCAAGCCACCAGCTTTGGCTGATCTATCTTGGCTACGGGGTGCTGGGCGGTTGCGGTCTCGGCCTCGGCTATGTCTCGCCCGTATCAACGCTGCTCCGCTGGTTCCCGGACAGGCGTGGCATGGCGACCGGAATGGCCATCATGGGCTTCGGCGGTGGCGCGATGATCGCCGCCCCGGTCAAGGGCTGGCTGTTGAGCATCTATGCCAAGGCGCCCGACTTTCTGGGCGCGCAGGGCACCGTGACAACCGTGGTCGAGAACGGCCGGGTCTTCGCCGAAACTGCCATGGGCAAGGTCGAGGTCGTGATCGCCTCTGCCGCGCAGGCCGCAAGTTTCGGCGGAGAAGCAGGCGTCTATGTCGTAGGCACCGGTGAGACCGGCGCGGCGCAGACCTTCCTGACGCTCGGTGTGGTCTATTTTATCGTCATGATCCTGGCCTCGTTCCAGTATCGCGTTCCCGCCGAGGGCTGGAAACCCGCCGGATGGCAGCCCAAGCCTGTCGCCTCGGGCATGGTGTCGCAAAACAACGTCCATATCGACCAGGCGCTGAAGACGCCGCAATTCTGGCAAATGTGGATCATGCTCTGCTTCAACGTGACTGCCGGGATCGGCGTCATCGGGGTTGCCAAGACGATGATGTCGGAAATCTTCGGTTCGGTCATGCCTCTGGTGGTCACCGCCGCCTTCGCCTCGACCTACGTGCTGATGATTTCGGTTTTCAACATGGTGGGGCGGTTCTTCTGGGCCTCGACCTCTGACT
The DNA here is from genome assembly GCF_003050785.1 of Celeribacter persicus. Lineage (GTDB taxonomy): Bacteria > Pseudomonadota > Alphaproteobacteria > Rhodobacterales > Rhodobacteraceae > Celeribacter > Celeribacter persicus. Next base: position 43,009 of record NZ_QAOH01000005.1, on the reverse strand, counting down.
TCATCGGACGCAAGACGACCTACATGTGCTTCTTCGTGCTGGGTACGATCCTGTATCTGTCGATCCCCTATTTCGCCTCGGCCGTGGCGACGAACCCGGCGATGATCTACCTGATCGGCTTCTACGTCGCGACGATGATCATCTTCTCGATGTATGGCGGCGGCTTCGCCACGATCCCGGCCTACTTGGCCGACATGTTCGGCACCATGCATGTGGGCGGTATCCACGGGCGGATTTTGACGGCGTGGTCCACTGCGGGTGTGTTGGGCCCATTAGCGATCACCTCGCTGCGGCAGATGTCCGTGACCTCGGCCATCAATGACCTGGCGGGCAAGGTCGACCCTGCGGCCTTCGCCGAAAAGTTCGGTGCCCCGATCTCGCAGCTTCAGGAACTGATGGCGGCTAAGACCGTGACCATTGCCAAGCTGATGGAGATCGCGCCCGAGGGCACCATCGACCCGACCCCGTCACTTTACAACACGACCATGTATTGCATGGCGGCATTGTTGGTTGTGGCCTTCTTCGCAAACCTGTTCATGCGCCCGGTGAAAGAACATCACCACCATGACGAACCTGAGCTTCAAGCAATTCCGATAGAGTAAGACGAACAAGCGGGGCGCTGTTCGGCGCCCCGTTTCAGGCGTTCGCGAGCGGTCAGCGTGACGTGCATTCGCCTGTCTGCCCTCTCTTGAGGCTAACCCCCCGCTGCGTGGTGATGAGATTTGTTCTCATTCTGGGTGGTCTACAATGTTCTCTGTGTGCACAGGCTTTTCTTTAAAACGTGCCTGATTTTGTAGAGGAGAGTGCCGAGCGAAGAAAAAGCACGGGATATATGCGCACTGCAGCCTTGCCCGGTGCAGCGCAGAGAAATCGCCTCCAGAGTAATCTGGTCAACGGTCCAGCCGCGATCCTGCGCGGTTCTCAGCCATCCTGAAAGTGTCATTGAGTGGCTATGGCTTAGGAGCCGACTTCCCGAACTTTGCGAAGCGTCACCGGATCGCATGTGTGTGCCGCCTTTTACATCCGCTCATGCAAGATGCTGGCGAGGGCGATAATTCCCCCAGCTTCTTCTCTCAATTTTCGCTGTCGAGTTCGATCTGGTTATCTTCGAGCAATGCGGAGAGATCGCGGCACTGAAGCGTCAAGTCGTAAAGATTTTGATCAGAGGTGACTTGGGTAAGGGAGTTGGACATTCGTTTCTCCATTCTGCTGAGGTTTCCCGTTTGAGGCGTTCAGTTTGATCCGCGAATTCTATTTCGTCAGCTTCTTTGGGATGTATTCGCTTTGTTGACAAAAGCCTCACGGGCGCAATTTACTGTAAAAATTGCTTGCCCGCGTCTTTGCAGCGCGGTCGCTCAATACTTTTCTAAAATCGAGAATCTTTCCAGTGGGGTTGGCAGCATATTTGCAAAGCACCTCCATTTTCCGAATACCTCGAATATTTTGGGCTTCGGGCCATCGCTTCAAATCTCTACGATTGTAAAAGCGGGCTTCCGTTCCGGAAATTTTAAACGATCCTCTTCAGAGAGGCCGCTGTCCGTGATGATGTGCCCGATCTGGTTGATCGGAACAGTGCGATGTAGGGCGCGCGACATAAAGCGACTGCTGTCCGCCAAAAGGACGACGTTGGTGGCTGCATCGATCATGGCACGTTTGAGATGGACCAGTTCGAGGAGGGTTTCCGAAACGCCGCTTTCGTCGACGGCTGCGGCTGACATGAAAAAGATATCGCAGTGAAGGTTTTTCAGAAAGCTTTCGCCGGGTTCGCCCAAAAGGCTGTACGAGCCGAACCGGCACGCTCCACCTGGAACGATCAACGTGATATTTTGTCGGTAGGTCAGGGCCTTGGCGACGTATAGATCGTTGGTAATGACCGTCAGGGGAATGTCGAGCTGCGCGATCTCGTCGGCCAGAATATGACAGATCACCGCACCTGTATCGAGCAAAAGCGACTGATGTGGTTCAATCAGTTTGAGCGCTTCGTTCACGATTCCCTGCTTTTCTTCGACGGCCGTGCGTCTTGCGAGATCTGTTGACGGCTCATAGGTGGTGCGCGACCGGATTGCCACGGCGCCGCCATGGGTGCGTCGAACCAACCCTTCAGAAGCCAGAAGGTCCAGGTCCCGGCGAATGGTCGACAGAGAAATGCCGAACATACGTGCAAGATCCTGACTGGAGCCCGCCTGATTTTGTTTGAACCAGTCAATGAGATGCTGGCGACGTTCCGCTGGGAGCATCTCATCATTCATCGTGTCATCGAAATCGTTCAAACCGTTCTCCTCCTCCAAATAGATCGCGCTTCTATGGCGGTCTTCTCTGTAATTGCGTTCTGTTATAGGGCGTTTGGAAGCCACAAGACAATCTGCGGAAATGCCGCCAGAATGATGGTTCCAAGGCAGAGCAACAGGAAAAAAGGAGCTGCAGCGCGGGTGGTTTCTCCCATAGACTGCCCTGTGAGGCCCTGTAGCACAAAGAGGTTCAAGCCGACCGGAGGCGTCAAGGCGCTCATTTCGATCATGATCACAAGGTAAACACCAAACCATAGCGGATCGAACCCGGCCTGAACGATGAGAGGAACCGCAATCGGCACTGTCATGACGGTCATAGACGTGCCGTCAAGGAACATCCCTAGGATGATATAAAGGGCGGCGAGAATCAAAAGCACGCCGTAAGGCGACAAATCCATGGCCGAAATTCCCTCGGTAATCATGCCGGGCAAATGCATATAGGCGATGGCGGAGGAGAGAAAGGAGGACGAGGCGATCAGGATAAGGATCATCGCCGAGACACGGATCGTTGAAAGCAGGCTGTCGAGCATGAGCGGTATCGAAAATTGCCCCGTTACGATGGTGATCAGTATTGCGCCAAAGACGCCAACGGCGGCGGCTTCGGAGGGGGTGGCAATCCCTGAATAGATCGACCCAAGCACGATGAACATAAGCAGTACGATGGGTGTAAGGTCTACGAGCCCGCGCAGGATCGTTCGAAGCGTCACTTCTCCGTCGTATTTCGGTGCGCGCGACGGATCGATCATGGACATGACGGTGATGTAGCCAACATAGAGAATGGCCATCATGAGGCCCGGTATAAGGCCGGCCGCAAAAAGCTTGGCAATCGAAACTTCGGCCAAGACGCCATAAACGATCATGGCGATGGAGGGGGGGATCAACAAACCGAACGACCCGGCGCCAGCCAGCGATCCGGCTGCCAATTTCAGGTCATAGTTGCGTCTGCGCAATTCGGGGATCGTGATTTTTCCGACCGTTGCCGTGGTCGCTGTTGAGGAGCCTGAAATGGCTGCAAAGACGGTGCAGCCAAGGACATTGGTATGCAAGAGCCCACCCGGAATGCGCGCAACCAAGGGGGCGAGACCGCGAAAAAGGCGCTGGGAAATGTCTGTTCGGAAGATGATGTCCCCCATCCACATAAAGATCGGGATGGCGGCGAGTTCCCATGAAATGGCCGAGGAGGAAATTACCTTTGTCGCGATGGACCCGATCCGAGCGGGCGAAAAATCGAGGATGACGTACATCGCGGACGCACCCACAAGCAGCAGGCCAGAGAAAATCCAAGCCCCCGCGCCGAGAAAAAGCGCAAGAAGGCCAAGGACGATGAGCGCGGAGAGTGTGATAGACATGGGGACCCTTCCTTTAGAGGCTCAGAGCGCGTTCTTCGGCATGGCCGACAGTGAACAGGCGCAGGATACGCACGATGATTTGAAGCAGGATGAGGGCGAGACCGATCAGAAAAAAACTTTCTGGGATCCAGAGCGGTATCGGGATGAAATGCTGGCTGGTCGATCCCCGGGCAAAGAGTTTGGCCACGGATTTCCATTGATAGGCCATCAGGAACAAGATGATAAATCCGACAGAGAATAGAACAAACGCTTCCGACACCCAACGAAGCCGCACGTTCATACGCTCGGTGAGGACCGTGACGCGTATCATCGCGCCTTCCTGAAGTGCCCAGGGCGCGGCCAGAAAAGTGATGGCGGCCACACCATACCCCACAAGCACATCGGCCATATATGTCGAGAGAGAAAACAGACGCAGGGTGATTTCCGTCAGAATGAGCAGGGTCATGAGCACCAGAAACGTCGCGGCGATCACCGCTGCGATGCGGTTGAGGACTGTCGATACCCCATCAATCCGTTTTAGCCAGGCTGGGTCGTCTGTGACGGTTGGATGAAGATGTCGTTGAATTTCCGGAATCTCGGGAATCTGCGGGTCAGTCATCGTATGCGCATCCTTGTTTTTGGAGCCTGTTATTAAAGAGGGCTGCGCCCAAGCGGAGTTGCGGTCGGCTCGGGCGCAGTATCAGGGCAAGGGATGCGCCTAATAAGAGCAGTTTTAGCCAGCGTTGGCTTTCAACTCTTCAAACTTCGCCAGCACGGTAGCGCCTTTGTCGCCGGTTTCGGCGAGCCAGCTCACCTTGACCTGATCGCCCGCCTTTTTGAGATGATCGAACACTTCGGTGGGGACATCGTCGTCATAGGTGATCTTCATGCCGTTCGTGCTCATCTTGGTGTAGGCCGCCTCGATCGAGTCGCGCATGATCCGCCAGTTGTATTTGTCGCAATCCTCAAGGATTTCCGTCATGGCCGTCTGAACCTCTTTAGGCAGGGCGTCGAATTCATCCTTGTTCACGTGGCACATAAAGAGGCCCATGGCGTAGTTCATCTCGGTGAAGTCGCTCACGTAATCCCAAAGCGACAGTTGCATCGCGCCGTCGGCAGAGGTGAGAACCGCGTCGATTCCGCCGGTAGACAGCTGCGGGATGAGATCGGACCATGCGACCTGAAGTGGCGCAGCACCTGCGTTCATCATGGTTTCGGTGCCGTTCACGTCATAGGTCCGGATGCGCAGCCCCTTGAGCGAGTCGATCGTGGTGATCGGTGTCGGTGCGTTGATGCCGGATGGCGGGTTCGGCATCGCCCAGAGCAGTACCATCCCGTTTTCCTCGAAAATCTTTGCATACTCATCGCGCGCCGCAAGCCAGAGAAGATAGGCTTCTTCCGGAGTCGATGCGATGAAGGGAAGCGATGAGAGGTTGAAGAACGGATCAATGCCACCAAGTTGGGTCACAAGGGTGACGGCACATTGCACGGCACCATCCTGCACCGCATCGAAGTGATCGACGGATTTATAGCCAAGCGCGCCGCCGCCCTGATAGTTGATGACAAGCGCGTCACCGATTTTCTTTTCCAGTTCTGCTAGGAAATATGCGGAGGCTTTGCCAGAAAGCGCCTGTGCGCCATATTCATCGGCCATGTCCCAGGTGACCGATTTCGCCGAGGCTGGCCATCCGGTAGCCAAAAGCGCACCGGTTGCCGTGGCAGTTTGCAAGAATGTGCGACGTGTGAAGGTCATGTTGATTTCCCTGTTCTGAGTTGGGTGGAGTATCGGCCATTCTCGGGCTCTCTATCCACGGAAAAACGCGTTGGTAGATTTGTCAGTGCATCAGTTGTGCGCGATCATGCAACAATGCGGCCATAAAGCGTCAATATATGTCAAGCAATGACAGCATGCCTACGCATTTAAGCGCGTTATGTGCGCAATTATTAATCAATATCACCGAATTTGGGCGTTTCGGACCGCATTCCCCTGCTAATTTGATTTTTTCATTCACAAAGCGTCATAAATGAGCAAGCTTGAGGAACCGGTGGATTCGATGGATCCATCTGAATGTTTGACCACGGGACATAGCTATATGACGACTCATGATAAAAATGCTCCAGTAATTCTCATTTCTGGAGCCAATAGAGGGATCGGTGCAGCCATCGTTCGCGAGCTTAAAGGGGCGGGATATCGCCTGTCTTTGGGCGCAAGGTCTGTGGAAAAGCTCGAGGAAGCCTATGGCTCTTCCGATGATATGACGCTTTATGCGCGTTTTGATGCGTATGAGTCCAAAACAGCAGAAGACTGGGTTGCTGCGACCGTTGAGCGCTTCGGGCGTATAGACGGGCTTGTGAACAATGCGGGGAATGGAGAACATGTGCATCTCATGGATGACAACGAAGATGCCCTCGACCGCCTATGGGAAGTGAACGTCAAGGCGCCTTTGCGTTTGATACGGTTGTGCATGCCGCATCTTGAGGAGACCGGCCGTGGGCGGGTCATCAATATAGTGTCTTTGTCAGGCAAACGCGTGCGCAATGCCTTTGTCGGCTACAATATGACCAAATATGCGATGATGGGCCTGCACCACACGACGCGTTTTGTTGGATGGGACAAAGGGGTGCGCGCGACGGCAATCTGCCCCTCGTTCGTGCGCACGGAAATGAGTGCCTATACGAAAAAAGTCACGCCGGACGAAATGATTCAGCCTGAAACGCTGGCCGGTCTCGTGCGCACAGCGATCGAATTGCCGAACACGGCCGCGATGGCTGAAATGTTGGTCAATTGCCGCCTCGAAGATACGTTGTGAGCCTGCCATGATCCTCGATAACATCCAAAAAATTAAATCAGATGAAAATCCTCCCCACCACGCCGATATGGTGATCATCGGGGGAGGAATTGCCGGTGTCGCAACCGCACTTTATCTGGCTGAAGCCGGAGTGAAAGTCGTGCTCTGCGAAAAAGGGAGGGTTGGTGCGGAACAGAGCGCGCGCAACTGGGGCTGGGTGCGTCAGATGGGACGCGACCCTCTGGAACTGCCGCTGACCATCCGTTCTCTTGAGCTTTGGCGCGAGATCGATCAGCGGTTCGGGATCGATACGGGCTATCGGGAAACCGGCATTACCTATGTGTGTCGCACTCGCGCGGAGATCAAGGAATTTTCCGACTGGGCCGTTTATGCAGAAAAAGCCAATATGGCCTCCTGCAAACTCGATCGCAAAGGGCTTCAGGAGGTGCTTCCGGGTATTTCCGACCGCTACTCCATGGGGCTGCACACCAAAACGGACGGCCGCGCGGAACCTTGGAAAGCCGTCCCTCAAATGGCGCAGGCCGCGCAACGGCTGGGCGCGGTGATCGTGGAAAACTGTGCTGTGCGTGGGATCGAACACAGCGGTGGAGCGCTGTCCGGGGTGGTCACGGAAAAAGGCACGATCAAAACCGAGCGCGCGTTGCTCGCGGGCGGCGCATGGTCGCGTTTGTTTCTCGGCAATCTCGGGATCAATTTTCCTCAGCTCAAACTGCTTGGCACAGCGGCGCGGATCGAAAGCGCGGCAGATGTCCCGCAGATGCCGGTTGGAGGTGGTGACTTTTCCTTCCGCAAGCGGCTGGACGGTGGCTACACCGTGGCGCAACGCAATGCCAATGTCGCTCCGATCGTGCCAGATAGCTTCCGCTTGATGCCAGAGTTTTTTCCGACGCTCCTGAGCAGTTGGCGAGAGTTGAAAATCCGGGTCGGCGGCCAGTTCCTGAGCGAGTTGAAAATGCCGCGGCACTGGGCACTGGATGAGGTCACACCGTTCGAAAAAATCCGCACACTTGACCCTTTGCCCCATGAGCCTTTCAACCGGAACACCCTGAAAAATCTTGCCAAGGTTTTTCCGGGGTTTGCCGATGCCCGCCAGACTCATTCCTGGGCTGGGATGATCGACGCAACACCCGACGCCATCCCCGTGATTTCCGAAGTGGAAGCCATTCCGGGGCTCTTTCTTTCGGCGGGCTTTTCCGGGCACGGTTTTGGCTCTGGCCCCGGTGCCGGTGAAATGATGGCAGAAATGGTCCGTGGCGTGACGCCGCGCATCGATCCGAAACCGTTCCGTTTAACACGGTTCAAAAACACTCATTCCGAAGCCGCACGAATAGCGGCATAAAAACTAACAGGGACTACACGCATGGCCTGGAGAATTGGCGTAGACTCGGGTGGCACGTTCACGGACGTGTGCTTGTTTGATGAAGAGACCGGGAAAGTCGAAATCTGGAAGGTGTCGTCGACACCGGATGATCCATCACGCGGGATCACTGCCGGGGTGGTCGAAGGCTTGGATCAAGTGGGCGCAACGGCTAAGGATTTGTCCTTTCTGGGGCATGGCACCACGGTGGCGACGAATGCCCTGATTGAGTTGCGTGGCGTCAAAACGGGGCTGATCGTGTCTGACGGTTTTCGCGACTTGCTGGAGATCGGGCGGCAGAAGCGTCCGAACCTTTACGACATGTTTGCGGAAAAACCCGAACAGCTCGTGTCCCGCGATTTGCGGCGCGAGGTGCCGGAGCGGTTGCATCATGACGGCACGGTTGATGTGCCGCTTGATGAGGCGGCACTGCGCACTGAGCTTAAGGCGCTGGCAACGCAAGACATCAAGTCCCTTGCGGTGTGCTTTCTCTACGGGTTTCTCAACACCGAACACGAAGAGCTTGCCAAGCGTGTGATTGCCGAAGAGCTTCCGGATGTTTTCGTGTCGACCTCTCATGATGTCGCGCCGGAGTTCCGTGAGTTTGAACGTCTTTCGACCACGGTTGTGAACGCCTATCTCGGCCCGGTGATGCATCGTTATATCCGCCGTCTTAAAGACCGTCTCACAGAGATCGGCCTTGAGATCGCGCCTCAGCTCACTCAGTCGAACGGCGGTGTTATCGGGTTTGATACGGCCGCGAATCTACCGGTACGCACGGTGCTGTCCGGCCCGTCGACAGGGGTGGTGGCGGCGCAGGCCATTGGAAAAATGGCCGGGTTCGACAATATCATCACCTTTGATGTCGGCGGTACGTCGTCGGATGTCGCGCTGCTCAAAAACGGGGTGTGCCAGCTCACCGGTGAGGCCGATGTGCATGGGTATCCGATCAAGGCACCGATGCTCGACATTCACACGGTGGGCGCCGGCGGGGGGTCTATCGCGCATGTTGATACCGGCGGGCTTTTGAAGGTCGGTCCGCGTTCGGCTGGCGCACATCCGGGGCCGGTCTGTTATGGTCTGGGCAATGAGGAGCCAACCGTGACAGACGCCAATATCGTGCTTCAGACACTGAACCCGGTCGAAATTCTGGGTGGGCGGATGAAAGTGCGCCGCGATCTGGCGATGGCCTCAGTGCAACGGCTTGCCGACAAGCTGGGTCTTGGCGTGATGGAAACGGCACAGGGCATCATTTCCGTTGTTACCGCCAATATGGCGAAAGCGATCCGGGTGATATCTGTGCAACGCGGTCACGACCCGCGCGACTATGCGCTTATGGCTTTCGGGGGCGCGGGGCCGCTTCATGCAGCGCGTCTGGCGCGCGAATTGGACATGGCCAAAGTCATCGTGCCGTTGACGCCCGGAACGCTCTGCGCGCTTGGTCTTTTGCTAACCGATTTGCGGGCAGATTTCGCAATCTCTCGCCTGATGCCGCTCGATGAGAACGCTCTGGGTGCGGTCGAAAGCGGGTTTGCCGATCTCATGGCGCAGGCCGGGATCTGGTTCGACAATGAGGCCATCGCCAAAGATTGCCGCGTTATGACGCGCACGGTCGACATGCGCTATATGGGTCAAAACTACGAACTGTCCGTGGCAGTGCCTGCGGGGCCGATTACCGCAGAGACCTTCAAGGCACTTGAAGAGGGCTTTGAGGCCGCCCACCGCCAGCGCTTCGGTTTCATTGCCGAGGGAGAGCCGATCCAGCTCGTGACGCTTCGCCTCGAGGCGGCTGGGATCGTCAACAAGGCGCAGTTCAAGCCGCAGGTGCCGGTTGGTCCGGATGCCTCTGAGGCGCGAATTGACACGCGGGATGTCTACATGGCGGAGGCCGGGGATTTCGTTACCTGTCCGGTCTATTCGCGCAACGCGCTCATGGCCGGTAACGTGATCGAGGGGCCGGCCATCATCGAGCAAATGGACACGACCACAGTCATCCTGCCCGATATGCGCGGCACGGTGGATTCCTATCTCAATCTCATTTTGGAGGTCAAAGCATGACGACCCCGACAATCGACCCGATCACCGTCGAAGTTATTGGCTCCGCACTGCAATCCATTGTCGAGGAAATGGGCGAGGCGTTGGTGCGTGCGTCTTATTCGACCAACATCAAAGAGCGGCGCGACTGTTCCACGGCACTCTTTGATCATCGCGGAAATACTCTGTGTCAGGCCGAACATATCCCGATGCACCTTGGCTCTTTTTTAGGGGTGATCCCAGCAATCCTGAGCCGTTTCGCGCTTCAGGACATTAAGCCGGGCGACGTCTTTATGGCCAATGATGCCTATGCGGGTGGGGCGACGCATTTGCCCGATATCGTTCTGGCAGAGCCGATTTTCGTGCAGGGAACCCTAGTGGCATGGGCGGTCAACACCGCGCACCATTCAGATTTTGCAGACCGCGGCCATGATCACATCTATCAGGAAGGACTGCGTATCCCGCCGGTACGTCTCTATCGTGAGGGGGAGCTCAACACCGACCTTCAGGAGATGTTCCTGCTGAACTGTCAGGTGCCGCGCGAACGGATTTCGGACCTGCGTGCGCAAATGTCAGCCAACCGTCTTTGCGTGCAGCGCATGAGCGATCTCTGTGACAAGTACGGCATGGAAAAGGTTCTCGCTGCGGGTGATGCTTTACAGGATTATGCCGAGCGCAAAATGCGGGCTGCAATCGCCGCGATTCCGGATGGAACATACACATTCGAGGATCAGTTCGACAGCAACCAGCGCGCAGAGGTCATGACATTTCAGGTTGCGATCACCGTCAAGAGTGATGAGATGACACTGTCCTTCGATGGACCGCCGCAGGTGCGGGGTGGGCTGAACCTGATCTATACCTCGCTTCTCGCGGCATGTTATTTCACGGTGAAATCCGTACTGGACCCGACCGTTCTTCCGAACGCAGGGCTGGCGCGCCCTCTGACGGTGACCGCCCCAAAAGGATCTATTCTGAACTGCGAATATCCCGCGGCTGTGGACGGACGCATCGCGGCCGCGCAGCGTGTCACCGATCTGGTCTATGGTGCGCTCGCCAAAGCTCTTCCGGGCAAGGTAATGGCCGCTGGCAACGGGTGCTGCACCGGTGCGATTTTCAACGGTACGGACGATGACGGCAATATCTGGGTCTATCTCGAGACCATCGGCGGCGGTGGCGGTGCGCGACCGTCGGGCGATGGTTTGTCCGGTATCCATGTTGGTCTGACCAATACTTCCAACCTTCCGGTCGAGGCGTTGGAGCTCGAATATCCGCTGACGCTTTTGCGATATGAGTTGGTCGATGGGTCTGCTGGAGCGGGTGAGTTCCGCGGCGGTATGGGCATTCGGCGTGTTTACCGCGCCGAGAAAGCCTGTCGGTTCACAGTCGAAGGCTCCCGCGTGGCGTCCTACCCCTGGGGGCTGGAAGGCGGCGGCCGTGCAGAGTGCACACATCTCGATTTCGGCGACGGGCGCACCGAATTCTCCGGCATGGTCGATCTTAAACCCGGCCAGATCGTTGCGATCGTCACCCCCGGCGGGGGCGGTTATGGCGATCCGGCGAAACGCGCTCCCGAGGCAATTACCCGCGATCTCGCCGAAGGACGGATCACCCCGGACATCGCCAAGACTGTTTATGGGATAGACGCCTAACCTCTTCCGATTAATGGCGTTTCTCGTCAGCCCGCTCTCGTTCCCAAATGCGAGCGGGCTGGTTTCTCTCACTCTCGTGACACCCACGTACAGGCCAAGAAAGGTATACCCATGGTCAAAATCACCAAAGTCAAATCCGGCTCAATCTTTGAGGAAAAAGAAAGCTATTCCCGCATCGTTGCCGTCGATGACTGGATTTTCGTCTCCAATACTGCCGGTCGCAATTACAAGACCCGCGAAATGTCCACCGATGCCGTCGAGCAGGCCAAACAATGTTTCAACAACATCGAAGGCGCACTGAAATCCGTCGGATCCTGTCTCGAAGATGTGGTCCAGTCGAAGATTTTCATCCCCTATGTCGAAGATGCCAAGGCAGTTATGGAATATGTCGGTCAGCGTCTGAAGGGCATCGATCCTCAGCGCACCGTGACGTGCTCGCCCCTTGGGGCGCCGGATTTCAAAGTTGAAATCGAAGTGACGGCCTATCGTGGCGCATCCAAGGCGGACGTTGAGCATATCACGATTTCGCTGGGCTAAGCACAGCCAATCGGGGGCGTTGCAAAGGTTGCGACGCCTCGTTCAATTTCAAAGGAAAGCCAATGTCTGCGCGGCCAGAAGCATCTTCTCTTGTCGACCCCGAGCTTGCCTCGGTCCTGATCTCGAATGCTTTGGCGCAGCTCGAGTTTTTCCAGGCGAGTTTGCGATCCGATGGCGGGTTCGATCTTCTGGACCATGCGGGGCGGGCCATTCCCGATCAACCACAAACGCTGATGACCACGGCGCGCTTGGTGCATGCCTATGCTCTGGGACACCTTGCGGGGGCTCCGGCCTGCACGGATATTTTAGATGCAGGGATGGCTGCGTTGAAGAATGAACACCGTGATCGGCTCTATGGCGGCTATTTGCCAATTGCCCGTGGGAATGGCGCGGTTTCCGAGGATAAACTGGCCTATGGGCATGTTTTTGTTCTTTTGGCTGCGGCCAGTGCAAAGGCGGCGGGCCATGACGAGGCAGATCGCGTGTTGGCTGAGGTGTGCGCCGACATCGACATGCATTTCTGGGATGAAGGGACTGGTCGGCTACGCGACGAGTTTCGCCGGGATTGGACGGTTTTTTCCAAGTATCGCGGCATGAACGCCAATATGCATGGCATTGAGGCGTTTCTTTCCGCCTTCGAGGCGACGGGTGACGAGGTCTTCTTGCTCCGCGCGGGGCGTATTCTGACATTCTTTACCAATGAGATCGCGCCGGCATACGGGTGGCATCTCCCGGAGCATTATACTGCCGAGTGGGCGGTAGATCGCAGCTATGCGGGCGACCCGATGTTCCGTCCGGCTGGCACGACACCCGGTCACTCTTTTGAACTCGGGCGCCTGCTCTTACAGTATTGGGACCTTTCAGGGCGGCCCAACACCGATGCGCCGCGTATCGCACGGCGGCTGATAGAAACGGCGGCAGATGCCGCTTGGCAACCAACGGGGGGGTTCGCTTACACGCTTGACTTCAAGGGGAACGTTGCCGTGTCAGATCGCTATTGGTGGCCGGTTGCAGAGGCGATGGGCGCGTTTTCCAGTCTGCACAAACTGTCGTTGAAAGAGGTGGATGCTGAATGGTTCAGACGGCTTTGGAATGTCGCCAACCGTTTCTTCGTGGATCATGACCGGGGCGGCTGGTATCCTGAAATTGATGAGGTCGGGCGCCCCGTGGAACGGCAATTTACTGGAAAACCAGACATCTATCATGCGCTGCAGGCCTGTATCTATCCGCTGACGCGAGATCTTTCCGGATACTACAAAGGTATCCGCGATCATTGTCGTTATTTTACAGGTCGTTCGGATCGCTCCTGATTTTTTTGGCGGGAGTCGCCAAGTCGCATAGATCTTGATCAGAGGTGACTTGGGTAAGGGTGTTGGACATTCGTTTCTCCATTCTTCTCAGGTTAGGCGCTTATTGAAAGCGCGGATTCTTTTGAGAAATCGGAGAATGAGCCGTAGACGAACCATTGCCCGAAGTGTGGGAGAAATGGTGGGAACAGATTGGAGCTTTGTGAAAAGCTACATCATTCCAGTGTTTTGCTGTGAGGATATGGTAGCGGAGGAGGGACTTGAACCCCCGACACGCGGATTATGATTCCGCTGCTCTAACCAACTGAGCTACTCCGCCGAAGTGCCGCGTAGATAGAGGGGGACAGTGCGGGGGTCAAGAGGGATTTCGCCGAAATTCGGCAGAAAATTCCACGCTGGTCCGTGCCCGTGATCCGCTGTCTGTCTTGTTGCCTGTGTCGCGATCTCCTAACCTCCCGCGACAGGTGGATTGCGGGGCGGATATGGGCGCAGAGACGGGCAGCACGAGGCAGTGGGATTTCTGGATCGACCGGGGCGGCACCTTCACCGATGTGGTGGGGCGCGACCCTTCGGGGCGTCTTCACACCCATAAACTCCTGTCCAACAATCCAGAGCGTTATCGCGATGCCGCCGAACAGGGCATTCGCGATCTTCTGGGCCTTGCGCCGGGCGCTCCGATCCCGGAGCGTGCAATCGGAGCGGTCAAGATGGGTACCACGGTCGCCACCAACGCGCTTCTGGAGCGCAAGGGTGAGCGGGTGCTTTTGCTGATCACCGAAGGTTTCCGTGATCTGTTGCGCATCGGCTACCAGACCCGGCCCGATCTTTTTTCGCTGGAGATCAAACGTCCCGAATTGCTCTATGAGAGTGTCGCGGAAATTCCGGAGCGGCTGGCGGCAGATGGCTCTGTTGTGACGACACTGGATGAGGATGTGGCGCGGACCGCTCTGCAATCGGCTTTCGATCAGGGCATTCGCGCCGTCGCCATCGCCTTCCTGCATGGGTATCTCGAACCCGCGCATGAAATTCTCGTCGCGGAGATCGCGCGGGAGATCGGTTTTACGCAAGTCTCCACATCGCATGAAACCTCGAGATTGGCGAAGCTTGTGTCCCGTGGCGACACCACCGTGGTTGACGCCTATCTCTCCCCGATCCTGCGCCGCTATGTCGATCAGGTGGCCGAGGCGCTCTCATTGGGCCATGCCTGTGAGCGTCTCTTGTTTATGCAATCGAATGGTGGGCTGACCGATGCCTCCTTGTTTCAGGGACGCGATGCCATCCTGTCGGGACCTGCGGGGGGGATCGTCGGCATGGTCCGCACGGGCGAGGCTGCGGGGTTCGACCGGCTGATCGGCTTCGACATGGGCGGCACCTCGACGGATGTGTCGCATTACGCGGGTCTTTATGAACGCACGTTTGAGACCGAGGTCGCGGGCGTGCGCCTGCGTGCGCCGATGATGGACATTCATACGGTCGCGGCCGGTGGCGGCTCGATCTGTAGCTTCCGCGACGGGCGGTTTCAGGTTGGCCCCGAAAGCGCGGGGGCCGATCCCGGACCTGCCGCCTATCGCCGGGGCGGGCCTCTGACCGTTACCGATTGCAATGTGTTTCTCGGCAAGCTCTCGCCCGATCACTTCCCACATGTCTTTGGACCGGAGGGCGATCAGCCTCTGGATGTCGAGGCGACTCGTCGCGGGTTCGAGATGCTCACCGCCCAGATCAACGCGGCGACCGGACAAGCGTTGACGCCCGAAGAGGTGGCGGAAGGTTTTCTTAAGATCGCTGTCGACAACATGGCCAATGCGATCAAGAAAATCTCGGTCGAGCGTGGGCATGATGTATCGCAGTACACGCTTCAGTGTTTTGGCGGTGCGGGGGGGCAGCACGCTTGTCTCGTCGCCGATGCCTTGGGGATGGAGCGGGTTCTGATCCATCCGTTTGCGGGGGTCTTGTCGGCCTATGGCATGGGCTTGGCCGAGATCCGGGCGCTTCGAGAGGCGCAGATGGATTTGCCGCTTTCCGGCTTGGATGCCGCTCAGGAGACGCTCATCGCGCTGATGGCCGAGGCGGAGGCCGAGGTCGCGGCCCAAGGCGTGACACAAATCCGCACTCTGACCCGTGCGCATCTGCGCTACACCGGTTCGCATCAAACCCTCGATGTGCCATTCGGCTCTGCTTCTGACATGACCAAAGCCTTCGAGGCGGCGCATAAAGCGCGTTTCGGTTTCGCGCCGCCGGGACGTGATCTGATCCTCGATATGCTGGCGGTTGAGGCAGTCGGGGAGACTGGTGAAACACCTGTCCCGCAACGGATGGTCGAAGGGGACGCTCAGCCGAAAGCCATGATTTCCGTGACGGCCTCCGGCTGGGGCGAGGTGCCGCTTTACGACCGCCAAGCCGTGCCGCAAGGCGCAGAAATCCATGGTCCCGCCGTGATCTCCGAACCGACCGGGACCAACATGGTTGAACCCGGCTGGACCGCGCGTCTCGATCGACAGGGAAACCTGATCCTGACGCGTGCTTTTGCCGCCGAACGCAGCGCCGCCGTGGGCACCGAGGCCGATCCGATCCTCTTGGAGGTCATGTCGAACCTCTTCATGTCGGTCGCCGATCAGATGGGCGCGACGCTGGCGAATACTTCGTGGTCGGTGAACATCAAGGAACGCTTTGATTTTTCCTGCGCGATCTTCGATGCGCAGGGGCATCTTGTCGCCAATGCGCCGCATGTGCCGGTGCATCTCGGGTCCATGTCGGACTCGGTGCAGACGGTGATCCGACAATTTCCCGATGCCGTCGAGGGCGACGCTTTCGTGCTCAATTCGCCCTATCGTGGCGGCACGCATCTGCCGGATATCACGGTGGTCACGCCGGTTTTCGTGGGTGAAAAGCCGATCTATTGGCTTGGTGCGCGGGGGCATCATGCCGATGTCGGCGGGCGCACGCCCGGATCGCTTCCGCCTGACAGCACGACGCTCGAAGAAGAGGGCGTCGTGATCGAGACCACGCGGATCGTCACGGGGGGTCTGTTCGAAGACGGCAAGATGCGCAGGCTTCTGGCTTCGGGGCGCTATCCTGCGCGTAACATCGACCAGAATATCGCCGATTTGCAGGCGCAGGTTGCCGCGAACGAGACCGGGCGTCGGGCGCTGATGGACGTTGTTTCGCGCTATGGCGCCGATGTGGTGACCGCCTATATGCAGCATGTTCAGGACAATGCCGAGGCTTCGGTCCGGGCTGTGATCGACCGGCTTTCGGATGGTGAATTCACCTATCCAATGGACAGCGGGGCGCAGATCAAGGTACGGCTGACGGTCGATGCAAAATCCCGTACGGCGACGGTCGATTTCACCGGCACCTCGCCGCAGCAGAAGGGCAATTTCAACGCGCCCCTGTCGATCTCGCGTGCCGTGGTGCTCTATGTCTTCCGCACGCTGGTGGGCAAGAATATCCCGCTCAACGAAGGCTGTCTCAAACCGCTCCATATCATCGTGCCGGAAGGTTCGATGCTCAATCCGGGCGAGGGTGCGGCGGTGATTGCGGGCAATACCGAAGTGTCGCAGGCGGCGTGTAATGCGCTCTTTGGTGCGTTGGGCGTGATTGCCGGATCGCAGGGGACGATGAACAACTTCGTCTGGGGGAACAATGAATTCCAGAATTACGAGACCATCGCGGGGGGCACCGGAGCAGGTCCGGATTTCGACGGCTGCGATGCGGTGCAGTCGCATATGACCAACACGCGCATGACCGATCCCGAGATTCTGGAGGCGCGTTTCCCGGTACGGCTTCTGAAGTTTTCGATCCGTCCGAATTCCGGCGGCGCTGGCGTGCATCACGGCGGCAAGGGATTGATCCGCAAAATGGAATTCCTGACGCCGGTGACGGTGACGACGCTCTGTTCGCATCGCATCGTACCGCCCTTCGGCGTCGCCGGTGGCGCGCCGGGCGCGGTTGGGCGCAACTGGGCGGTGCTGCCGGATGGAACCGAAATTGCCCTTCAGGGCAATGATGAGATCGACCTTCCGGCAAGCGGCATTTTCGTGATGGAAACGCCGGGCGGTGGGGGATTTGGCGCGGGATAACCCCCGCGTCCCTGTCTGTTTCCTTTGTGCCGGAAATACTCCCGCCGGAGGCAGAGCCTCACCTCTGCATCACCACCCAAGGCACCTCGAACCAGTGCTCTTCAAGGTTTGGCGTGTCGCCGATCCGGTCCACCACGGCAAACAGTCCGTTGCCGGAGAGCGGTGTCAGCACTCCGTGCCAAGTGCCCCGGTGGAAATTGATCGCCTGCGCGCCATCGGTGATAAAGGCGCGGGGCGTGGCCTCGGGGCTGTCGGAGACGATCACGAGGAACGGATCGGCGGACATCGGCACGAAAGCCTGCGAGCCTTCGAGATGCCGTTCGATCAGGTCGAGCGTGTAGGGAAAATCCCGCAGCTCGGCGTGGAAGATCGAGATGCCGACGCGACCGCCCGTCTCCGGGGCCACGTCAATCCGGGCGCGGTCGTGGTAGCGACCGCATTTGCCCTGATTGATGATCTTGTCCGGCGTGCCCACAGCGTCGAGCACATCGCCGTAAGGCGCGAAGGCTTCGGGCGTCAGAGGTTCGGTTGTGAGGATGCGGCTCATCCCAGCTCCAGCTTGGCGTGACGATTGACGTCTTTGTACAGGAGGTAGCGGAAGGGGCGGCGACCGGCGGCATAGCAGGCCTGCGGGCAGAAAGCGCGGAGCCAGAGGAAATCGCCCTCAGACACCTCGACCCAATCCTGATTGAGCAGGTAAACACCACGGCCCTGAAGCACGTAAAGCCCGTGTTCCATCACGTGAGTTTCGGCGAAGGGAATGGTGCCGCCCGGGAGAAAGGTCACGATATTGACGTGGAAATCGTAGCGCAGGTCATGCGGGTCGACGAAGCGCGACGTGGACCAGTAACCGGAGGTGTTGGGCATCTCGACAGGCGGCTTTTCCATATCGGCGGTGACAAAGCTTTCCGGTCTGTCGATCCCCGGTGCGGGTTCGTAGCGTTTGCGAATCCACACGAAGGTCGCGGGCGTGTCGTTATCATTGGCGATGGTGTATTTATCGCCGGGAGCGACGAAGACATAGCTGCCGGGGTCAAGCTGATAGGCGCGCGCGCCGAGGGTGAGGCGCATGTGACCGGCCAGAACGAAGATCACGCATTCCGCCATCGGATCGGGCTCTGGGTCGGTCGAACCACCGCCGGGGCTGACCTCGACGATCAGTTGGGCGAAGGTTTCGGCAAAGCCAGTCAGAGGTCGGGCGAGAACCCAGGTGCGGGTTTTGTCCCAGCCGGGCAGATAGCTCACCACAATGTCCGACATCACCCCATGCGGAATGACTGCATAGGAATTGGTGAAAACGGCGCGCTCGCGAGCGTGGTTGTTTTGATCGGGCAGGCCGCCGGTGGGGGCGCAATAGGTATATTCGTAGCTCATCCGTGTTTTCTCAGAGATTCATATCCTTGAGACGATGCCACGCGATCCGTTCGACCTGTTTGCAGGCCGTTTTGAATTCGGTGTCCCGGTCGTTTTGGAGCCGGGTGTGGAATGCGTCGAGGATTGTCGCCTTGGTATTGTCTTTCACGGCGATGATAAAGGGGAAGCCGAATTTTTCGGTGTATTCGGTATTGAGGCGCTCGAAGGTGGCGCGTTCCTCATCGGTGAGCGCATCGAGACCGGCGGAGGCCTGTTCGGAAGTCGACTCGGCGGTGAGGTGTTTGGCCTGCGCCAGTTTCCCGGCGAGATCGGGGTGGGCGATCAGAACACCATCCTTTTCGGCGTCAGAAGACGCACGGAAAGCGCGGCAGAGCACGGAATGCACGCCGACCCAGCCGTCATGCGCCGGGCCAAGCTCAAGCGCCCACGCCCGTTCGGCCACCCATGGGGAATGCTCAAAAACACCGCCGAATTTCGTGACAAAATCGTCTTGCGACATTTGTGATGGGCGGAGTTTACGGCTGTGCGGATGCACCTTGGCCCAATGGCGCGCCATGTCGATGCGGCGGGGCGTCCAGACGCCGTCGAAGGTTTTGATATAGTCGATGAAGCGCTTGAGGCCCGCCATTTTGCCGGGACGCCCGATCAGGCGGCAATGCAGCCCGATGTTCATCATCTTCGGTGTGCTCGTCGTGCCTTCGGCGTAGAGCGTATCGAACGCGTCCTTGAGATAGGTGAAGAACTGCTCGCCGGTGATCCAGCCGGGGCTTGTGGCAAAGCGCATGTCGTTGGCTTCTAGCGTGTAAGGAATGATCAACTGATCGCGATCCCCGACTTCGAGCCAATAGGGCAGGTCGTCGTCATAGGTGTCGGAGACATAATCGAACCCGCCCTCTTCCGCGACGAGGCGCACGGTGTTGGCCGAACACCGCCCGGTGTACCAGCCATAAGGACGCTCGCCGGTGACTTCCTCGTGCAGTTTGATTGCGGCGGCGATGGAGGCGCGTTCCTCTTCCTCCGGCATGTCCTTGTGTTCGACCCATTTGTAGCCATGCGACGCGATTTCCCATCCGGCGTCCTGCATCGCGGCGACCTGTTCGGGGCTCCGCGCCAGAGCGGTTGCCACGCCGTAGATTGTCACGGGAATGTCGGCTTCGGTGAAAAGCCGGTGCAGCCGCCAGAACCCGGCGCGGGCACCGTATTCGTAGATCGACTCCATGTTCCAGTGGCGCTGACCTTTCCACATGGCGGCCCCTGCGATGTCCGACAGGAAGGCCTCAGAAGCCTCATCGCCATGAAGCACGCAGTTTTCGCCGCCTTCCTCGTAGTTCAGCACGAATTGTACCGCGACCTTCGCTCCGCCCGGCCACTGAGGATCGGGCGCATTGGCCCCGTAGCCCAGCATGTTTCGAACATAACGCGGTGGATTTTTCGGCATTTCCCTTGGCCTTCGTGTTTTTTGACTAATTGGTAGGCTTGCAAAACATCGAATACTCTTTTGTATGCAATCTGGCGATAATGATTATTGCCGCTGGCGGGGCTTTCCGACAGTCTTCAAAAGAAACGCTAACAATTTGGGCAGCTTCTTCATGACATCCGGTTTTTTGACCACCCATGTTCTCGACACGGCCAGAGGGATTCCGGCCGGGGGGATCGAGATTGCGCTCTATCGGGTGAGCGGGAACAGTCACAGGAAAATTGCGACTGCGGTGACGAATGATGACGGGCGTACGGACACGCCGATCCTCCCCGCCGGGAAGTTTGAAACCGGGAGCTATGAGTTGATCTTTTTCGCGGGCGACTACCTTCGGCGCACGGGACAGGCAGGCGATGAGCCCTTGTTCCTCGATCAAATCCCGATCCGTTTCGGGATCAGTGACGCGGAGAGCCATTATCACGTGCCGCTCTTGCTGTCGCCCTACAGCTATTCGACCTACCGGGGGAGTTGATCATGAGTTTGATGCCGATTTTCTGGGAATGGGCGGAGTTTGCCCTGCGTTGGGTTCATGTGATCACCGCGATTGCGTGGATCGGGTCGTCTTTCTATTTCATCGCGCTCGATCTCGGGCTGCGTCCCTCCTCGGATCGTCGTCAGGGCGTCTCCGGTGAGGAATGGCAGGTCCATGGCGGTGGCTTCTATTTCATCCAGAAATACATGGTTGCCCCCGCGCGGATGCCCGCCGATCTCATTTGGTTCAAATGGGAGAGCTATTCGACCTGGCTGTCGGGTTTTGCGCTCATGGCGGTGGTCTATTATCTCGGTTCGGAGCTCTATCTCATCGCCCCGAACGTGATGGAATTGTCGAACACGGTGGCGATTGCGATTTCTGTGGCTTCGCTCGCCTTCGGCTGGATTGCCTACAACACCATCTGCAAGCTGATGCTGGGCAAGGATGACACTTACCTGATGATTATCCTTTACGTGATCCTCGTGATCATGGCCTGGGGCTATACACAGGTGTTTTCGGGCCGCGCGGCCTTCCTGCATCTGGGGGCCTTCACGGCCACGGTGATGAGCGCCAACGTGTTCTTCATCATCATTCCGAACCAGAAAGTGGTGGTCAAAGATCTGATCGAGGGTCGCACGCCTGACGCCAAATACGGCAAGATCGCCAAGCAGCGCTCGACCCATAACAACTACCTGACCCTGCCGGTCATCTTCATGATGCTGTCGAACCACTACCCGCTGGCCTTTGCGTCCAAGTACAACTGGATCATCGCGGCGCTGGTGTTTCTTATGGGGGTCACGATCCGGCATTTCTTCAACACGATGCACAAACGGGGCGGCATGCTGTGGTGGACATGGGGGCTGACCGTGGGTCTGTTTCTGGCGGTGATGTGGCTTTCGACGGCGGGCATCTACATGCAGGACGATGGCGAGGATGAGGCGGCGCTGGGCCCGATGGCGCAGCGCTTTGCCTCCGCCGCTGGTTTTGACGAGGTGCATGACATCGTGACGACCAATTGCTCGATGTGCCACGCGAAAGAGCCCTATTGGGAGGGCATGGCCTCGCCGCCGAAGGGCATCCGGCTTGAGACCACGCAAGAGGTCGCGACGCTCGCCAAAGAAATCTGGTTACAGGCCGGGGTGACCCATGCCATGCCGCCGGCGGGCAGTTACATGGCGCTTGACGACGAAAGCCGCGCGGCCATTCGCAAATGGTACGAAGCGGGGCTTGAGGGATAACCTGAGGGATAGAAAGGGCGGGGTCTTCCCCGCCTTATTTCTTTGAAAAGGACCAGCGGGTTTCCTGCCGGTAGGTCTCGTCCGGGTCGAGCCGGACAGAGGGGAAATCCGACCGGTTCGGGGCATCCGGCCAGCGCTGTGCCTCAAGCGCAATGCCACAGAACCCTACCTCCGGCACGCCGCGATGGCCATTCATCTCGCCGCTGCCGATGGGAGCGGCGTCGAACACCTGCAATCCCGGTTCGGTGGTGTCCATACGCAGGGTGACGCCGCTGGTGCCGCGCAGGATGGCGGCGGGTTTCATCTTGCCGGGCCCGTCCGAGAGGCAGAAATTGTGATCATAGCGCTGGGCGTCCGAGGGGCGCAGCACATGACCAGCGCTGAGATCGAACCCGGTTCCCGAGACATCCAGCACACCCGTCGGGATCAGGTGATCATCGACCGGGGTGTAGCGATCCGCGAATACCTGAAGCCAATGCCCGTCTGTGGTGGGCGTGCCGTCGAGGTTCCAGTAGGAATGGTTGGCGAGGTTGAGAAGCGTCGGCGCATCGGTGGTGGCCGTCAGTTCAAGCCGCAGAGTTGCAGGCGCCTCGACCGTATAGCGCGCGGCGATCAGACGATTGCCAGGAAAGCCGCCCCTGCTGTCGGGCAGAGACAGCGTCAGTGTCACGGAGGTTTCGCTCAGCGCGGCGATTTTCCACAGTTCCGTGTGCATGCCCCGTGCGCCGCCATGCAAAAGGGTTTCGCCCTCATTCGCCTCGAACCCCAGCTCCCGCCCGTCCAGTTCCGCTCGCGCCCCGGAAATCCGGTTTGCGACCGGACCGACAATCGCACCGAAATAGTCCATCGGACCGTTTTCATAGGCGGCGATCTCCGTGCCGCCAAGTGTCAGCCCATAGGGTACGCCACGCAGGCGGACGTCGTTGAGAATGGCGCCATAGCTCAAAACGGTCACGCTCAGATCGCTTGCGGTGAGCGTGATCGCATCGACCCGTCGTCCGTCTTTCAGGTAACCGAAAAGCGCCTTCATGCGGTCCGCCTTTCGCGTGCAAGCCGGAAGCCTGTGAGGGTCATGGCGTCGCCCTCGGCCTCGGTCACGGGCACAAACTGGCTGTCCAATGCGGCGCGGTAGGGCGCGCGGAGCGGGTCCGCTCCGATCAACGCCACGGGTTGACCGAGCCAATAGGCACGGGTGGCGGCCATTTCGGCTCCGATCAGCGCGGCGGTGGCGCGGGAGGTGGCTTCGGGGAGAGGGAGGGCACCCAGATCAAGCTCGGTCTTGAGCGTGGAAAGTCGCAGCGCGACATTTTCAGGGCGGGACATGCAGTCGGAAAGGGTATCGGTGAAAGCCTCCGCCTCACCAAGGCCCGGCGTGCCAAACACGGCCCCAACCATCGTACCTGTCAGAAACCGCCGCATGGAGACGATCTCTTCGGCGCTGACATGGGCCCAGAGGGTCGAGGTCTCAGAGGGCAGGCAGAGAATGCCGTCGAATTTCGGATTTTCGGCGATGAACCCGGCCATCGTGACCTCTTCGCCACGCGTGAGGGTGCGGGGATGATCCTGGACCAGCGGCGGAATGTCGGGGAAGGGCAGCGTTTCGGGCAGCGCGGAACAGGGCAGAGAGCGCGCGGGAACCTGTGTGCCTGCGATCATCGCCAGAGAGGTTCGATCTGTCAGTTCAGTGACGGTCGGAACAGGGGAAGATGTGTCGAGATCCCAAAGCCGAAGCTTCGTCCCGTTCAAAATTCCCGCCGTAGCGCTCATCCGTGCCTCCCTCACCTCTGTCACACCGTTTATGGCGTGGGGGGCACGGTGTTGCAATGGGCGCTCAGCTTTTGAGTTCGGCCGGGTAACCCGCCTTTTGCAGAGCGTCCAGAATGGCTTCATCTCCCGCTTCGGAGAAAACGTCGATCTCATGCGCGTCCATGTCGGCCTCGATCTCGACCGTGTCGTCGATGGCTTCGAGTGCTTCGGTGATGGCGGCCTTGCAATGGCCGCAGGTCATGTTGGGAATGGAAAAGACGGACATGGTTTGTGACCCTTCTTTGAGAAAATCTGCACGGATCGCTCGAATGCGCCGTGGCTCTGCGCTATATACCTAACGCCGATCCGTCAGAAGACCAGAGTGGAAAAGATGCACAGCACCCGTTTCTCCGTCGAAGGTATGACCTGCGCCTCCTGTGTGGGGCGTGTCGAACGCGCCTTGAAGAGCACCGAAGGGGTCGAGGCGGCCAGTGTGAACCTTGCTACCGAGACGGCGGATGTGCAGTTCGGCGATGGGGTTGATGTGGCGCGGCTGGTCGAGGTGCTTGACAAGGCGGGCTATCCGGCGCGGGTCGAAGAAATGACGTTCGATGTTCAGGGGATGACCTGTGCCTCCTGTGTCGGGCGGGTCGAACGGGCGTTGCAGGCGGTCGAAGGCGTGACGAAGGCCTCCGTAAACCTTGCGACCGAGACGGCGACGGTGACATACCTGTCGGGCGTGCAGGATGCCGGGAGCTTGGCCAAGGCCATCGCTGGGGCGGGATATGAGGCCAAGCCGCGAGTGGAAGCCGGGGCCGAGCCGGTGAACCGCAAGGAGACCGAAGCGCGGGAGATGCGCGGGCGGCTGATGCTCGCTGCGGCGCTTACCCTGCCGATTTTCCTCATCGAAATGGGCGGGCATCTGATCCCGGCCTTGCATCATTGGTGGATGATGACCGTGCCGGAATGGCTCTGGCGTATGGTGCAATTTGCGCTGACGACGGTGATTCTGGCGATCCCTGGCCGGATGTTTTTCACCAAGGGCATTCCGTCGCTCCTGAAAGGCGCGCCGGATATGAACGCGCTGGTCGCCTTGGGTGCGGGGGCTGCCTATCTGTTTTCCACGGTGGTGACTTTCTGGCCGCAGGTGGTGCCGATGGGAGCGCAGAATGTCTATTTCGAGGCGGCGGCGGTGATTGTCACGCTGATCCTTCTGGGCCGCTGGCTTGAGGCGCGGGCTAAGGGGCGCACGGGCGAGGCAATCCGCAAACTGGCCGGGATGCGTGCCAAGACCGCGCGGGTCGAGCGCGGCGGCGAGGTGGTTGAGGTTCCGATCGAAGAGATCAGGGTGGGCGATGTGCTGCACCTGCGTCCGGGCGAGAAAATCGCGGTGGATGGCAAGGTGCTCTCGGGCGATAGCCATGTGGACGAGGCGATGATCTCGGGCGAGCCTATCCCGGTGGCGAAATCCGAAGGGTCGCCCGTGATCGCTGGCACGGTGAACGGCGAGGGGACGATGATCTATCTGGCCGAAAAGGTCGGGTCCGACACGATGCTGGCGCAGATCATCCGCATGGTTGAAGAGGCGCAGGGGGCGAAGCTTCCGATCCAGTCGCTTGTCGACAAGGTTACAATGTATTTCGTGCCGGTGGTAATGGCGCTGGCGGCTTTGACCGTCTTGATCTGGCTGATCTTCGGGCCGGAGCCTGCGTTGGCGCATGCTTTGGTCGCGGGGGTTGCCGTGCTGATCATCGCCTGCCCCTGTGCCATGGGATTGGCGACGCCGACCTCGATCATGGTGGGAACCGGGCGGGCCGCCGAGTTGGGCGTGTTGTTCCGCAAGGGCGATGCGTTGCAGGGGCTTCAGGACGTCAAGGTGATCGCGTTCGACAAAACCGGCACGCTGACCGAAGGGCGGCCGGATGTGACCGAGGTGACGGTCCTTGAGGGCGACGAGGCGGTTTTGCTGGCCGAGGTGGCTGCCGTCGAGGCCAAGTCGGAACATCCCATCGCGCGGGCCATCGAACGTGCCGCCGAGGCGCGGGGGCTGGCACTCCCGTCCGTCGACAAGGCGCGCGCTATTGCAGGCCATGGGATCAAGGCGGAGATCGGCGATGTGACGCTGCATGTGGGCAACATGCGTCTGATGACCCGCGAGAAGATCGACACGACGCCGTTTGAAACGCCGCTGGCGGCTTTGGCCGAAAAGGGCCGCACGCCGGTTCTGGTGGCCCGCAACGGCGTGCCCGTGATGGTGATCGGGATTTCCGATCCGGTGCGCCCGGCCTCGCGCAAGGCGGTGGAGGCGCTGCATGCGCGTGGGATCAAGGTGGCGATGGTCTCCGGCGACACCCGCCGCGCCGCCGAGGTGATCGCGCGTGATCTTGGCATTGATCATGTCGAGGCGGAGGTTCTGCCCAAGGGCAAGGCCAAAATCGTGACCGCGCTTCAGGAGGCGCATGGCTCCGTCGGGTTCGTCGGTGACGGGATCAACGATGCGCCTGCGCTGGCCTCCGCCGATGTCGGCATTGCGGTGGGCACGGGCACGGATGTCGCCATTGAGGCGGCGGACGTGGTGCTCATGGGCGGCGATCCGGCGGCGGTGGTCACTGCCTATGATGTGAGCCGCAAGACCATGATCAACATCCGCCAGAACCTGTTCTGGGCCTTCGCGTATAACGCTGTGTTGATCCCGGTGGCGGCGGGCGTGCTCTATCCGAGGTTCGGGGTGCAGCTTTCCCCGATGCTGGGAGCTGCGGCGATGGCGATGTCTTCGGTTTTCGTTGTATCGAATGCTCTCAGATTGCGACGTATGGGTGCGGCATTCTGACGCGTCGTTTGGGGCGTATGTTGTCGTAGCACTTCAATATCTTGGTTCCTCCGCAATATTTGCGCGCTCAGTGCACAACTCAGCGTTGATCTTGTGGCAAAAACGCCAAAATGGTTAACGCCTGTGCATTTCTCCCCTAGCTTGCGAATCACCTTTCGAGTAATTCTGCGCGTCAGAAACAAAAAGCTGCGCCGGACGTTCCGGACGTGGATGTTCCTCGAGCAGAAGTGAATTGGTGAAATGTTGGGATTGCAATATTCCGTCCGCGACAGCGCGGGCCAGATCGGTACAGGTACACTCTCCTTGTCCGGCAGTAGCGAGGTTCTCGCGGTTCAGGATGTCAAGGATATCTCTCTGAATATGTCGAGTGCCGCAGTCAGCGGGTATACCCGCCAGGGCGGCAATCTTGTGGTCGAGCTTGTGGGCGGCAAGACGATTGTCCTTGAGGGCTTTTTCGAAGGCGAGCATGAGCTTTTGCTCTCGGAACGCGGGTTGATGACCCGGGTCGAGTTTGTGAGTGAAGGCGAGGGGCCGCTGGTCGCGGGCTATCAAGACATCGACCTGACCGGCAAATGGAGCGAATACGATCAACTTGCCTTCCTCGATCTCGAACGGGTCGAGCCGGTGGTGGCACCGATTGCTGCGGCGGGGTTCGGTTGGCTCGGGGCCGGTGCGGCTGCCGCTGGTGTGGCCGGGATTGCGGTCGCAGACGATTTGCTGAACGGTGAGAGCGGCGGCAACGGTGGCAATGGCGGCGGCGGAAATTCCGACACGACACCGCCAGAGGTGTCGATCCTGTCGGGTGTGGAAAGCTCTGCCGATTACGTGAACGGTGAGGTTTACGACAGCGGCAGTTTCGTGATTTCCGGTAAGGGCGAAGCGGGGGCCTCGGTCACCGTCGAGATCAATAACGCCTCTCAAACGGTCGTGGTTGGCGAGGACGGTACCTGGTCCACCACGTTCGAGAGCGACACCATCGAGACTGGGGAATACACCACCGGCGTGACCGTCACGGCGATTGACGAGGCGGGGAACACCACCACCGTCACCGATACGCTGATCGTGGACACAGAAGCCGAAGACCTGAGCTTTGACGCGGTGGAGACCGACGATGTGATCAACATCGCCGAGGCTTCCGACGATGTGGTCGTCTCCGGCCAGTCCGAGGCGGGCGCGAGTGTTGTGGTCGAGCTTGAGGGACAAACTGTCGAGACGGTGGTGGCGGAAGACGGCACCTGGTCCGTGACCTTCGACGGCAGCGCGCTACCCGCCGGCACTTATGACAGTACGGTCACCGCGACGGTGACCGATGCCTATGGCAATGCCGCGACCTATACCCATGCGATTTCCATCGACCTTGAGACCATGCTGACCGTGGACGCTGACAGCGCTGGCGGTGACGGCACGGTGAATCTGTCGGAAATGCAGTCGGGGGTGACCCTGACCGGCACGGGCGAGGCCGGCGCGTCGATCACGGTGACGGTCGAGGGTGTGACCCGCACGACCACCGTGACCGAAGACGGATCGTGGTCCGTCACCTACGAATCCGGCACTTTGCCGGAAGGCACTTACAACACCGAAGTGTCCGCGACCTCGACGGATTTGGCGGGCAACAGTACCACCGCGACGGGTATGTTCGAGATCGACACCGAAACCGGTGTCGCCATCGACGCGGGGCATTCGGGGGGTGACGAGACCGTGAACCTCTCGGAAAGCCAGCAGGCGATGAGCTTCACCGGCACCGCAGAAGCGGGCGCGACGGTTGTCGTGACACTGGCGGGCGTGTCGGTCACCACTGTGGCCGATGCCAATGGCACATGGACCGCAACCTATGCGGCGGGCACGTTGGCGGGTGGCGAATATGACACGACCCTGACGGCGGTCGCCACCGATGCGGCGGGCAACACCGCAACCAGCACCAGCACGGTGCATGTCGATACGGTCGCAGGCAATATCACGCTCACTACGCCGATCGAGGGCGACAACGTGATCAATGCCGCTGAGGCCTCCGATGGTGTCTGGATCACCGGCACAGCAACGGCGGGCGAGAGCGTGACCGTGACGTTGGCGGGCGTCTCCCATACCGTGCCCTCGACGGCGGCGGGCACCTATTCGGTGTTCTTCGCGGCCTCCGAGATCACGGCGGGCGAATACGACAGCACCGTCACCGCGACTCTCACCGACGCGGCGGGCAACAGCAAGACCGTGCAGGCGGCGGTGGAGATCGACACCTATGTATCGAACTTTGCCGAAACCGGCGTGCAGGGCGGCGCGGACGGTGTGATCAACGCGGCAGAAGCCAGCTCCGGCGTCGTGCTTGCCGGCACGGTCGAAGTGGGCTCCACCGTGGTGCTGTCCTTCAATGGTCAGAGCTATACAGCAAACGTCGATGCCTCCGGCAACTGGACCACGACGATCCCGGCCTCGGCCCTGCCGTCCGGCGAGGGCACGACCAGCGTGTCGATCACCGCAACAGATCCAGCGGGCAACACTTCGACCCTGACCGAGACCCTGACCTACGACACCTATGTGAATGCGCTGGAACTCTCGGCGGATGCGGGCGGCGATCTCTATCTCAACCTCGCGGAGGTCAATGACGGCGCGACGCTGACGGGCATCGTGGAGGTCGGTTCCACCGTCTATGTGACACTCGAAGGCATGACCCGCCAGGCGACGGTGGATGCCTCCGGCAACTGGACCGTGACCTTCGCACCGGATGAGATCGCCAAGGGCACATATGACACCGACGTTCTGGTCACCGCGACCGATGCGGCGGGCAATACGCTGTCCGAGACGACCACGATCACCGTCGACACCGAGATCGACAGTGCCGTTGTCGAAAGCGTGACGCGCGGGGTCGATGGCGTGCGGTCCATTTCCATTGCAGCAACGGATGACGACGTCTCGGTCCATGCGCTCGATGAGGGAGGATCGACCAGCGAGATCGGTCATACGGCTTACGATCTCGGCTCCGAGACGCTTCTCAATTTCGACGCCAAGGTCTCCAATGGCGATCAGATCGTCATCACCGCCGACGATGCGGCAGGAAACGCCTCTGATACGCTTCTGGTGCTCGACACCACAAACGAGCGGCCCGATGGTGCCTATTTCGAGGTGGATCTCGACAACTCCGGTCTCGACCGGTTCGACCTTGGCGCGATTGATCTGCAATTCGTCAATGGCGGTGAGGTGAGCCTGTCTTCGGCCGATCTCGACCGGCTTGTGGGCGAGGAGGGCACGCTGACCATTCACGGTGGCGAGGATGATCGTGTGGTTTTCGAGGAAACCGCGACACTCACCGGCAGCGTGACCGAGGATGGCAACACCTACGACATTTACACGCTGGGTGACGATCAGGTTCTGGTCGATCACGATATCGAAGTCGTTCTGCCCTGAGGCAGAGCGCAGCGGGCGGGGCACCCCGCCCGCACGGCAACGGAGGTGAGGAGTAACGAGGGCATGAGCGCGCGACCACAGTTCGGCATTGTGATCGGTGCCCTCATGGCGTCCGCAATGGGGCTTGGTGGCTGTGTCGCGGGCTCGACCTCGGGACGTGGTCTGTCGTCGGTCTCGCCGGTGGCGCTTTTCAAAACGGACCGGTTCGACACCGCTTCTGGCACAACCCCGACGCCGACCCACGCCCTCTCTGCCGCCAACGAGGGAGAGGGGTCTCCACTCATTTCCGATCTTCTGGCGCGACAATCCGTTTTGCCCGCAGGCTCCGCCTATGATCGGGTCGCCTCCGCCGTGCTCGCCACTTCATCCGGGGTGGCGCAGGCGGAGCTCAGGGCGTCGAAAATGCGCGCGGTGGCGCGAGAAAAGAACTGGCTGCCAACCATCGGGCCGGAAATTTCCCTGACATCTCTGGGCAAGCTTGCAGGCGGACTTCTGGTCGAGGCGGCGCTTTACGACAATGGCAAACGCAAGGCCGAACGTGCCTTTGCCGCCGCCGATGTCGAAGTTTCCGCCGTTGCCTTGTCACAGGATATGAACGACCGGGTTTACGACGGGCTGACGCTCTACATCACGATTTCCGAGGCGCGTGAAAAGGCGGACATGGCCGAGCGCGGTCTGGGGCGGATGCGCGAATTCAACCGGGTGGTGACCGAGCGGGTGAAAGGCGGCGCTTCCAGCCTGTCGGATCAGCGTGTCGTGCGCTCGATCATTTCCGAGATGGAACATGAGGCACGGACTCACCGTGAGGCCGAAACCAGTGCGCGCGAGGAGCTTGGGAGTTTCACCGGCGGGGCAAACCTTCCCGTGATGGAGCAGGTCATGGGGATTGCGCTCCCGGCGTCTTCGCTGATCCCGCTCGACGTGTTGCGTGCCGAGGCCGAAGCGAAACGAACCGTTGCCGAGGCACAGGCGGAGCGTGCGGCGATGTTGCCGACGTTGAGCGCCTCGACCCTGCTCGGGCAGTCGAACAGCTCGGGTCTGAGCTATGAAGGTGGCGGGCTCGGTCTGGGCACTGCCGCCGAGATAGAAGCCAGCCGGGCGCGCGAAGCGGCGGCGCAAGCCACGGTCACGCAGGCCAGAGAAACCGCCGCCCGCCGTGCTGCCCGGGCAGAGAGCAAGCTGACGGCGCTGCGTCGTCAGGAGCGCGATGCCGCTGATCTCGTACAGCAAACCCGCGCCAATTACCGGATTTTTCAGGATCAGTTCGAAGCCGGGCAGAAATCCGTCATGGATGTGCTGAACGTCTATGAACAAATGATCCGCGAGGAACTGAAACATATTGATCTCAAATACGAAATTGCGCTGACCGAGCTTGAGATCGCGCGCGACAAGGGCGCTTTGGCAGAGGGGCAGTCGATTTGAGCCGTACTCCGAAACTTGCCTTTACCCTAAGTTCCGCACGCCCCAAGGTGCCCGAGGACGTGTCGAACCACCCGAAAGCGCCTACGCCGCTGACGGTACATCTGGGGTCGCCGAAGGTGGAGGCCAGGCCTGCAAAACCCGCGCCGTCCGTCGATCCTGTTGAAGCCAGGAAACAGGCTGCCAAGGACGCGCTGCGGCGCAAAGCCGCCGATGCGGCACGCGAAGCCCGCGAGCGCGAAGAGGCACGCGCGCGGGAAATCGAGATCGAGCGTCAGGCACGCGAGACTTTGAATGCGCAGCGTTTGGAACGGGCGCGTCTGGCAGCGGATGCGACACGTAAACCGAAACGTGGGGCGGCCGAGGTCAAGGCCGCTGCGAAAGCGCGCCGGGAGGCTCTGATTTCCGAACCCGTACAGGTGTCGGTCGCGGAGATCACGCCCGAAGTGAAACCAGAGCCAGTTGCGCCTATAGCCATCGCGGAACCGTCCGCACCACCGATGCCGGAGGCGCAGAAGCTCCCGGCCCAGCCGGTATTTTCCCGCCGGATCATCCAACGGGCCGAGCTTGTCGTGGCCTTCGCAAGCCAGCTTGGACAGCGCGCGATGGTCTCCGACATCATCGAGAGTTTTGCCGATCAGACCGGCGGAGAGATTTCGCCGGAGGCCATGGTGCGCGCCTTGCAGGGCACCGGGTTGGCCGCAGAACTGGCGCGCCCGCGGGCACTGACGGTAAAGCTCTGGCCCGCGCTTGCCTATATGTCTTCGGGTCATGTGATTTTAGTACTGAAGCAAAAGGGCGCGGTGCTGACGATCCATGACAGCACCGCGCCGGATCAGCGCGCCGAGGTGCCGCTCGCCGAGTTCGCGCCGTTCTTTTCCGGTACGCTGGTGCGCGCCGGGAAAACATTGGAGACAATTTCTGCACAATATGTGCCGGATATGTCGAAAAAACACTGGTTCTGGGGGCAGTTCGGCGCGTTCAAACGTCAGATCGGCGAGATTGCTCTTGGTTCTCTCGTGGCCAATATGCTGGCGGTGGCTGTCGCGATGTTCTCGCTTCAGGTCTATGACCGGGTGATCCCGCACCAGTCGCAGGCGACGCTTTGGGTGTTGGCGCTCGGTGCGGCCATGGCGATCGCACTGGAAGCGGTGTTGAAACTCGCGCGTTCGCGCCTGATGGACGGGGCCGGACGGCAGATCGAGATGCGGGTGCAATCAATGCTGATGGGGCGGCTGTTGGGTATGCGCTCGGACGCGCGCCCGACGACGCCCTCTGGCCTGTTCTCCGCGATGCGGGAATTCAGTTCGGTGCGCGAGTTTTTTACCGCTTCGACCATTGGATCGGTGGCGGATATCCCGTTCATCTTCCTGTTCTTCGTGCTTGTCGCCTCAATCGCCGGGCCGGTTGTGTTCATCCTGCTTTTGGGCGCGGTGATCATGGTGATTCCGGGTTATTTCATGCAAAAGCGCATGATGCGCCTGACGCAGGAGACACAGGGCGCCTCGGCCAGAGCTTCGCGGCTTTTGCATGAGGCTGTGTTCGAGCTCGACACGATCAAGACCCAGCGCGGCGAAGAGCGCGTCCGCCGGATCTGGGATGAGTTGAACCTCTTGTCGACGGCGAAATCCTCCGAACAGCGCAAGCTTTCCGGTCTTTTGACCTTCTGGTCGCAGGGGGTACAGCAGTTCACCTATGTGTCCGCCGTGGTGGCGGGAACTTATCTCGTGTTCGCGGGCGAGTTCACTGTCGGGACGATCATCGCGACGGGCATTCTGACCTCCCGGACGCTGGTGCCCTTGACGCAATTGTCGGGCACGATGGCGCGCTGGACTAATGTGAAGACGGCGCTTGAGGGGCTAGATGCCATCGCAACCGCGCCGCAGGACGCGGGCGAAGATCGTAATTTCCTACGGCGTCCCGAAATCAGGGGCGATTTCGCGCTGCGCGAGGTGCAGTTTCGCTACGATGCTGAAGGTGCGCCGACGCTGGATTTGCCTGCTGTCGATGTTAGGATAGGGCAGAAAATTGCCGTTCTGGGGGCAAATGGGTCGGGGAAAAGCACGTTTTTGAAACTTTTGGCAGGGCTTTATGCACCGTCGCAGGGGCGCATTCTCCTCGATGCGGCGGAGATGAGCCAGATCGACCCGCGCGACATTCGCCGAAGCGTGGGCTATCTCGGTCAGGACGTGCGGCTCTTTGCTGGGACGCTGCGCGACAATCTCAATCTCGGCGGGTTGGAGCGCGATGACGACCGGCTTCTCGCGGCGCTGGATTTCGCGGGGCTCGGGACCTTCGTGCGCGGGCACCACCGGGGCCTCGATCTTGAAATTCGAGACGGCGGCGAGGGGCTTTCCGTCGGTCAGCGCCAGTCCATCGGCTGGGCGCGGCTGTGGTTGCAGGACCCTTCGGTGTGCCTTCTCGATGAACCCACCGCCGCGCTCGATCAGGCGCTTGAAACTGCGCTGGTCGGGCGGTTGCAGGGCTGGCTTGCCGGGCGCACGGCGGTGGTCGCCACCCACCGCATGCCCATCGTAGGCCTCGCGGATCGCTGCATGGTGTTCCATCAGGGACGCCTCAAGGTCGATGGGCCGCGCGAACAGGTCATGGCGCATCTGACACAGAAGGGCGGCTGATGGTTTTGCTCGACGATATGCTGGCGCGCGACATGGATCGTCCCGGATGGGTGATCAAGATATCTGCGCTCGTGGTGCTTCTGTTTCTGCTTTGGTCCGCGATCGCGCGTGTGGACGAGATCGTGCGCGCCGATGGGCAGATGATTTCCTCGTCCCGACCGCAGATCGTGCAGAACCTCGAAGGGGGCATCCTGTCGGAGCTTCTGGTTCATGAGGGGCAGGAGGTCGAGCAGGGGCAGGTCCTTGCCCGGTTGCAGGGCACGGAATTTCGCACTTCCGCCGACGATCTTCAGGAAAAACTCGATGCGTTCGAGGTACGGCGGCTGCGGCTTGAGGCGGAGATGGCTGGCGAAGACAGTTTTGAGGTGCCCGAAGACCTCGCCGCCCGCGCCCCTAATGTTCTGGCCTCCGAGAAGGCGCTTTTGTCAGCCCGCGTGGACGATTATCTGGCGCGCAAGGATGGTGCGATGGCGGTTCTGAAACAGGCCGAAGCCGAGCGCTCGATGATGGAGGACATGCTCCAGAAGAACGTCGTGGCACTGATCGAGGTGACGCGGGCGCGCAAGGCGCATTCCGACGCGCAACTCAAATACAACGAGATCGTGACGCAGGCGGAACTGGAGCGGGCGGAGGACTATTCCGACACGCTCAAGGAGCTTGCCTCGGTGAGGCAGGCGCTGACCTTGGCGCAGGATCAGTTGGGACGTACGGTGATCACCGCACCGATGCGAGGCATTGTCAACAATCTGACTGTGACGACCATCGGGGGCGTGATCCGTCCGGGCGAGGAGTTGGTGCAGATCATTCCGGTCGATGAGGAACTGTTCATCGAGGCACAGGTGCGCCCCGAGGACATCGCCCATGTCGAGCCGGGGCAGGAGGCGACGATCAAGCTTTCGGCTTACGATTACACGATTTACGGCTCGCTGAAGGGCAAGGTGCAGGTGGTTTCCGCCGACACGTTCAAGGACGAACGCGACCCGGATGCCCAGTCCTATTACAGGGTGACGGCTACGGTCGATCTCGGCAGCCTGACCGAGCGCCAGCAAAAGATCGAGATCCGTCCGGGGATGCGGGCGCAGGTGGAGTTGCACACCGGTTCGAAAACCTTCCTGCAATATCTCTTGAAACCGCTTTATAAGTCGCGAGAGGCCTTCCGCGAGCCTTGATTGGCGTCTAGGATCGCCGCCATGAGCACCGATCTTCCGATAAGAGACGCCGCGACCGTCATCCTGTTGCGCGAGGGAACTGATGGTCCGCGTGTCCTCATGGGACAGCGTGGGCGTAGCGCGGTGTTCATGCCGGGGAAATTCGTCTTTCCCGGCGGTGCGGTGGATGTGGCGGATTATGAGACGCCTTTGCCCGGCGCGCTCGACCCGGTGACGCAAAGACGGTTGGCGGCGGAGTGTGCGCCCGGCCTCGTCCCGGCGCTTGCCAATGCCGCGCTGCGGGAGCTGCGGGAGGAAACCGGGCTGGTGCTGCCGTCTGTTGCGGAGTTGCAGTTCGTGTTTCGCGCCATCACCCCGCCGGGTCGTCCGCGCCGTTTCGATGCGCGGTTTTTTCTGGTGAATGCGGCGCATCTCTCTTGCGATGCCGATGATTTTTCCGGTGCCGAGGATGAGCTGTCGCATCTGCAATGGGTGACATTGCATGGCGCGCGCGGCTTTGACCTGCCTTTTGTAACCCGTGTGGTCCTGGCCGAAATCGAGGCGGCTTTCGGGCGTGCCCTGCCGCCGGATCATGTGCCGTTTTACGATCATCGCGGCAGGGTCGGGCAGATCAGGGCACTGTTTTAAGTCCCGGACGTCTCATTCGCGTCCTGCAACAGGCGTTTGTGTTTGCGCATTTCGGTGAGCGCATCGCCGAACGTGCGGATGCCCTTTTCCTCCGCCATGCGCAGCAGTTTGATGAACACTTCCGCCGTAGCGATCGTGTCGCCCATCGCCGTGTGCCGCGCTTCGGGCGGGATTTTCACACCGAGCCGGGCAGAAATCGCATCAAGCGTGTGCTCTTCGGACTGGCCGAAGACGATGGCGGACAAAAGCACGGTGTCCAGCACGGGATTGGTGAATTTCGCGCCGATCCCGGCCTCGTGACGGCGGAAGAATTCGAGATCGAACGGCGCGTTATGGGCAACCAGAACCGCGCCCCGGGCGAAACTGTGCAATTGCCGACCGGCCACGTCGATTTTCGGCGCGTCCTGTACCATCTCATTGGTGATGTGATGGACGGCTGTGGCCGAAGCGGGAATGTTGCGTCCGGGGTTCACAAGCTGGTCGAGCCGCTCGGTTTTTACTACTTTGCCGTTGACCACGCGCAGGGCGGCGATCTGACAAATCTCGTCCCCTTGCGAAGGGAGAAGTCCGGTGGTTTCCGTATCGAAAACCACATAGGACAGATCGGCGAGCGGGCTTTCCATCAACTCTTTCGGCGGCGTGCGGCTCAGGAGATCAAAATCGTAGGTGGCCGTGCGACGACCGTCACCGAAGCTGCGGCGTAGGCGGTGGGCCTCGCGGATCGGGAGTTTGAGAACCGCACGCGAGCCACGCCCGAATTCAGGCCAGACCTCGGTGCCGTGCGCGTCGAGAATATCGCGCCCGGTCATATCGGCGAGACCAACATCGAGCGGTTCGGCGAGCCAGCTTTCCAACAGATCGACCGAAAGCGGATCGCCGCTCCAGCCAAGCGCCAGCATCGCACCGCCGCCCTCGTCTCGGCTGACGAGAAAGGAAAAGGCGCGGCCTCCCTCTTGTGACAATCGCCGGGCCACATGGCCGAGCAGAGTGACAATCTGTACCGCATCGAGCGTGAGGGCCAGCGGATCGGGCGCATCGGCGGCGAGTGTCATATCGTCCTCGGAGAGTTGTGCGGAGAGCGCATCGCACAGCTCGCTGGCGCGCACCTGCGCCATGGGCCACCAGTCGGATTTATGCGCCTCATATTCGGCGTCGAGCGTGGCGACCTCGCCGGTCAGATGCTCGATCTCGTCGATGAGGGCGGCATCGAGGCGGGGATCGTTTTGCGGGCCACTTTCCGCACGAGCGGCGAGCGCGGTACGCAGAGCGGTGAGGGAAGGTCGAAGACGGGCAAAAAGCTTTGAGAGGAGTTTTTCGCGCTCGGTATGAAGCGCCAGATCGGTCGTCACGTCATCGAGGCTGAGCACGTAGGGTGGGCTGATATCACCCTCGTCGGGGGCATGCATGAGGCGCATGCGGGCGGAAAGCACTTCCGCGCCATGTACCGTCGCCACGGTGAGGGGCAGGACATGACCGTCGCCGCCTTCTCCGGCGCAGAGCCTAGAATAGGCCGAAAGGATCGGACGCGCCCGGAGAAAATCGAAGATCGAATGGTCGAGACCCGGCGCATGATCGGCGGACAAAAGCTCCGCCGCCGCACCGTTATAGAAGGCGATCTTGTGCAACCCGGACAGGAGCACCACCCCGTGCGGCATTTCGGCAGACAGCGCGGTGAGTTTCTCCTTTTCCTCGACGAGGCGGGTGGTTTCCTGTGCCACCGTCTCGGCGAGCTTATTGCGCGTGGCGGCAAGGTTTGCCGTCACAGCCTGCGCTGCAGGTGCCAGATCACCGAGATAGCGCGCGGTTTTCGCATCAATCGCTTCTTCGACATCGGCATGGGCACGGGCCAGAAGGCCGCCCGCCAGCCGTTGGATCGGGCGGGCGACATGTTCGTCGAACAGGAACCAGACCCAAGCTACGGCGGCGAGTGTGGCAAATCCCGCGATGACGCCCGCGAAGACGAATCCATCCGGGGCGGTGGGCTTTTCCATCCGGGCAAAGCCGAGGTAAAGTCCGATGGTCTCGCCGGAGATCGCGACCACGGCGAGGAAGGCGAAGAACAGGAAAACGCGCAGGCGCAGGGACCAGTGTTCAATCTTCATGGCGGGCTCCCTCGATCAGTCGCGTCACGGCGCTGCGCAGATCGTTGGGCGCGAAGGGTTTGCTCAGAAAGGCGTTGGCACCCATGGCAAGGCCCTTGCGCTTTTCCGGCTCGGAACAGCGCGCCGACATCATCAGCACGGGGACCTCCGAGAGTGCGGGGTCGAGGCGCATCTGCTGGCAGATTTCGTAGCCGGACCTGCCGGGGAGCGTTACGTCGAGGATCACGAGGTCGGGTGTTTGTGCGCGGATATTCGGCAGGGCCTGATCGCCATCGGCGATGCGCAGAATGTCATGTCCGAGGCGAGACAGGAGGACCTCGACGGCAATCGCGATGTTGTCCTCGTCCTCGACAAGCAGAATGCGGGATGGCTCGGCCATGGTGCTTTCCCTCCGTTCTATCTCAGCCGGTCGCAGGCGGTACGCAGGATCGGGTCGTCTTGGTCCATGCTGAACCATTCGGCTTCCGAGAGATCGCCAGTCGCATCGGTGCGACGCGACATCAGGCAGTCGAAGGTGACAGGCACGATGGCGCTGTCGCCACGCCGGGACAGAAGATACATATCGGTACTCACCGTGGCTTCGTCGATCGTCGTCCTGGCCTTGTCGAGGGCGATGAATTGTGTCGTGACCGCTGCGAAATAGGTCCAGGGCCGCCAGAGCTGTTGCTTTTCGACCGTAGTGGCGACGATCTTGTCGGGACCTAGGGTGTCCTGCGCGCGGGTGAACCACGAGTAATCCGACCAGATGGTGAAGGTGAGCATGGCGAGACCGGCGGCAGCGGGAACCAGCCACTTCGGCAAGCTGCCACGGGTCAGTTTGCGCAGGGCAACCATGAGACCGGCGGCACCGACTCCGGCGGAGATTGTAGCGATGAATTCCAAAAGCATGGGGATTGATCCCTTCTGTTATGAACGCGCCGAGGAGGAGCCGAGTGAGGATTGCATGGTGCGAACGATGACGAAGGCATCGCGCAGGTGAGAGCGCTCAAAGGCGGGAAGGGCCGAGGGGCTCAGGAAATTGTCGGGCTTCTGGCCGTCGCGCACCTGCGCGGCCTGATGTTCGAGCCGGGCGGTGGCGATGGTGTCGTAAGCGGCCAAGAGATCCTTGCCGCCGGTTTCCGAGATGATCCCGGCCTCGATCGCGCCCACGATACGCGCGCGCGTGTTGGCGACGGGCAGTTTGCCTTGAAGCGCATAGACCCGCCCCAGATCGACGATGGGTACGACGCCGTTCGCCTTCATATCGAGTGCGTTGCGGTGCTCGCCGGATTTGATCGTGGCGAAACCGCGCAAGAGGCCAAGTGGCGGCGTGTGCTTGAGCGAGTTCGAGATCATGTGGGCCACGAAGATGGAATTTTTTGACGCGGCCTCCAACGCGGTTTTTTGCAGCGGTGCAAACAGGCGTTCATCGCCGCCGATGGGACGCAGGTCATACATGACGGAGGCGAGCATCTGTGCCTCGTTGTCGGGGGCCGCGATCCATTTGTTGAAATAGCGCTCCCAGACCGCAAGACGTTGGCACCAGCGCTCGGTCATCGCCATCATCTCGCCGGGGCAATAGACATAGCCGCAGGCATCCAAGCCGTCGCAGACGAACCGTGCGAGTTTGCGGAAGTACTCCATGTCGGCGTCGGTCGCGGAATTATCGACGATCAGGCAATTGTCCTGATCGGACACGCCGGTCTGTTCGCGTCGGCCTTGGCTGCCACAGGCTGCCCAGAGGTACGGCACGGGGGCGGGGCCGAATTCTTCTTCGGCCATTTTGAGAAGCCGCCGCGTGACGATGTCGGCAATATCGGTCACCTTGCGGGTGACGATGTCATGGGCGAGATGCGCACCGACGAGTTGCATCAAGAACTCGGGCAAACGCGCGGTGACGGCGGCCATCTCGGTAATGGTTTTGGCGTTGCTCAGGTCGAAGACCATTTGCGTCTGCGAGGAGCCGAAAAAGCGCGTGATGTCGGTCTGGGTCACCATGCCGACGAATTTACCGCCTTCCACGATTGGCAGATGCCCGATGCGGTTTTCCAGCATGACGTGAATGACATCGGTGCCCAAAGCGCCGGGATCGAGGGTGATCGGATCGCGCGCCATGATCGTGGAGACCGGCAGGGAGGTGTCGCGGTTTTCGGCCAGCACCTTGTTCGTCATGTCGCGTACGGTCACGAGGCCGAGAAGACGATCCCCCTCGGTCACCGCGACAGAGGACACTTTTTCGTCACGCATCAGACGGGCGCAGTCGGTAATCGGTGTGTGTTCCGAACAGGTCACTGGCGCGTGCGCCATGAGATCGGAAATGTGCTGGGTCATCAGCCCGGAAGCGGCTTTGGGTCTTGCCTGACCGCGGTTGAAATAGCGGGCGAAGGCGGCGTTGGCCGCGACTTCCTTTTTGAATGCAACGGGGGTGAGCAGCAAAACCGTACAGTCGGATGCGGCGGTTGCCGTGGTGGCGGCTATGCCGTCGCGGAGCAAACCACGCTCGCCGAAATGGTTGGACTTCTGCAATAGCGAAACCTGCCCGCCATTCACATCGGTGATCTCGACCGATCCCTCCTTGATGAGATAGAGCCCCTCTAGCAGGTCGCCATGGGCATAGATCACATCCCCTTCCCGAAAGGCCTTGCG
Organism: Celeribacter persicus; assembly: GCF_003050785.1. Taxonomy (GTDB): domain Bacteria; phylum Pseudomonadota; class Alphaproteobacteria; order Rhodobacterales; family Rhodobacteraceae; genus Celeribacter; species Celeribacter persicus. The sequence continues at coordinate 2,509 of NZ_QAOH01000005.1, read as the reverse complement.
CGAAAAGGACGTGGATAAATCCTCAAGTTCTGCTTGCGGCAGCACGTCGTAGGGGTGGGTGATCTGGAGAAAGCCGATGATCTTGTCTGCGGTCTGCATCCCGGGCTCCGGAAAAGCTTTGAAAAAGGGCGCGAAAGCTCACTGCTCCCGCGCCCCGAGTATGGTGTGGGGCGGGCCCGCAGGCCAGCCCGAACCGTCTTAGTGATCGACGGCGGCACCGGCACCGCGCGGGATGCGGATGCTTTCCACCAGTTCCTGGATTTCCACCGGCGGCTCATCCGTAGCGTTGGACACCACGTAGGCGACCGCAAAGTTCACCAGCGCACCGATGGAGCCGAAGGAGGTCGATTTGATCGACAGCAGCAGCGGATCGGCATCGGTGAAGGAGTTGGTGCCTGCGATGAAGAACCAGCCCTTGTGCAGGAAGATGTAGACGATCGTCACCACCAAGCCGGAGACCATGCCCGCGACCGCACCCTTGTTGTTGATGCGCTTCGAGAAGATGCCCATCATCAGCGCCGGGAAAATTGAGGCGGCGGCAAGACCGAAGGCCAGAGCCACGGTTTGCGCGGCAAAGCCCGGAGGGTTCAGGCCCAGATAGGTCGCAACAACGATGGCTACGGCCATGGCGATGCGTGCGGCTGTCAGTTCGCCTTTTTCCGAGATCGACGGGTTGATTTGCGACTTGATGAGGTCATGCGACACGGCGGACGCAATCGCCATCAAGAGACCCGCAGCGGTCGAGAGTGCGGCGGCCAGACCACCAGCGGCGACCAGAGCGATCACCCAACCCGGCAGGTTTGCGATCTCCGGGTTCGCCAGCGTGATGATGTCCCGGTTCACCGTCAGCTCGTTCTCGGCGGAGGCGTTGTACTCAATCATGCCGTCGCCGTTCTTGTCGTCGAATGCCAGAAGCCCCGTCGTTTCCCAGTTGCGTACCCAGTCGAGGGCTTCATCGTTCTGGATCGCGTCCAGAGTGACCGCCTCGGCCTTGGTGCCGTTCGGGTAGAACGTGTCGATCAGGTTCACACGCGCCATGGCCGCAACAGCCGGAGCCGTCAGGTACAGAAGCGCAATGAAGACCAGAGCCCAGCCTGCGGAAGAGCGCGCATCGGACACTTTGGGAACGGTGAAGAAGCGCACGATCACATGCGGCAGGCCCGCGGTACCGATCATCAGGGACACGGTGAACAGGAACATGTTCAGGGTCGTGTCGCTTTGCTTGGTGTACTCGGAGAAACCGAGGTCTTGCAGCAGGCCGTTCAGCGTGGCGAGGATCGGTTCGCCGGTGCCGACATGGTCGGAGAACAGGCCGAGCGGCGGGATCGGATTGCCGGTCAGTTGCAGCGAGATGAAGATCGCCGGGATGGTGTAGGCGATGATCAGAACGACGTACTGGGCGACCTGGGTGTAGGTGATGCCCTTCATGCCGCCGATGACGGCGTAGAAGAACACGATAGCGGCACCGATCAGCAGACCAGTGGTCTTGTCCACTTCGAGGAAGCGGGAGAAGGCCACGCCCACGCCGGTCATCTGGCCGATCACGTAGGTGATGGAGGCGACGATGAGACAGATCACGGCAACGGTGCGCGCGGTCTGGCTGTAGAAACGATCGCCGATGAATTCGGGCACGGTAAACTTGCCGAACTTGCGCAGGTAGGGCGCGAGCAGCATCGCCAGAAGCACATAGCCCCCGGTCCAGCCCATCAGGTAGGCGGAAGTGTCGTAGCCGCCGAAGGAAATGATCCCCGCCATGGAGATGAAGGAGGCGGCAGACATCCAGTCCGCGCCGGTCGCCATGCCGTTCAGAACCGGGTGAACGCCCCGACCGGCGGCATAGAACTCAGATGTGGAGCCCGCGCGGGCCCAGATCGCGATCCCGATGTAGAGCGCGAAGGTCGCGCCCACAACGATGAGATTGAGGGTAAACTGATCCATGATATCTGCTCCTTACTCGTCGACGCCGTGTTCTTTGTCGAGTTTGTTCATCCGCGCCGCGTAGGCAAAGATGAGCACGAGGAAGACAAGGATCGAGCCTTGCTGGGCGAACCAGAAACCGAGATCCGTGCCGCCGATTTTGATGCCCGCAAGCATCGGGCGCAGCAGAATGCCGAAGCCGAAAGAACAGATGAACCAAATCACCAGAGAAATGCCGATGATCCGCTTGTTTGCCGACCAATAGGCGTTGTTGTCCGAATTTTCCGCCATAAGTGCGGTCCTCCCTTTTGTCCCCGATCCGTGTCCCCCACCTTTGGTGCAGGTACATGAATCTTCTGAAGTGACGGCCCCGCCTCCTCGCGGATACCGTTCTTTTCTCCATGTCGGCCCTGAGGCCTTTGGATGTATCACCCCTCATTTCGTGGGGGTGATACTTTAGCCTACCATATCTGTGAAAAATTCACGCAGATTTTTGGTACAGCGAATTCTGTATCAACTCGTCGACGACTTGTGGTTCGGCGAGGGTTGAGATGTCGCCGAGGGAGCCTGTGTCGTTTTCGGCGATTTTGCG
>NZ_QAOH01000004.1 GCF_003050785.1 Celeribacter persicus | reverse complement strand
GGCATCATGATTATCCAAAGCGGAAACCTGAAAATGAATCACCAGAACAACAGCTTGAAGCCCCGAACTCAGCATAATGCTGACGCGGCATATTACGTTCTCGATTACCTCGCCCATTCCTTCCCGGTGCAGCTCTACGAACCCTTCACCGATGGCGAGGGCAATCTGTCGTCGCGCCCGGTCTTTCGCGATGGCCAGCCGGTCGAAAGCCGCGAGGCCGTGGCCCGGCGCGACGAGATGATCGAGCAGCTCACCAGCCTGCCGCCCGTTCCCGGCGCGCTCGACCAGATCGTGCAGCATTTCGGCACCGACATGGTCGCCGAGGTGACGGGACGCTCACGGCGGATCGTGCGCAGGGGCGAAGGTCCGGCAGCACGCCTCGCTGTCGAGAGCCGCGCTCCCTCCGCCAATCTTGCCGAGACTTCGGCCTTCATGGATGACCAGAAGCGCGTCCTGGTCTTCTCGGACGCGGGCGGAACCGGGCGCAGTTATCACGCCGAACTCTCGGCCAGGAACCGGCGCCTGCGCGTTCACTATCTGCTGGAACCCGGCTGGAAGGCCGATGCCGCCATCCAGGGCCTGGGCCGCACCAACCGCACCAATCAGGCGCAACCGCCGCTCTTCCGGCCCATCGCAACGGATGTGAAGGCCGAGAAGCGCTTCCTCAGCACCATTGCTCGACGTCTCGATACGCTGGGCGCCATCACGCGCGGCCAGCGCCAGACTGGCGGGCAAGGCCTGTTCCGGCCCGAGGACAATCTGGAATCCAGCTATGCCCGCGACGCCTTGCGCCAGCTCTATTTGGCTGTAGTGCGCGGCAAGGTGGAGGGTTGCCCGCTGGAGCGGTTTGAATCTGCCACCGGTCTCAAGCTGATGGACAGCAATGGCATCAAGGACGACCTGCCACCGATCACCACCTTCCTCAACCGTCTGCTGGCACTGACCATCGAACTCCAGGGCATCCTGTTCTCGGCCTTCGAGCAGTTGCTGGAGGCCCGGATCGACGGGGCCATCGCCTCGGGCACCTATGATATGGGGCTGGAAACGCTGCGGGCCGAGAGCTTTACGGTTTCCGACCGGCAGGTAATCTACACCCATCCGGCGACCGGCGCCGAGACCCGGCTCCTGACCATCGCCGAGCGCAAGCGCAACCGGCCGGTCTCGCTGGATGCAGCGACGGCCGAACTTGACGATCCCCGCGCGAAGCTGCTGGTCAATGAGCGTTCCGGCCGTGCCGCTGTCCAGATCCCCACCACCAGCGTCATGCTGGACGATGGCGAGATCGAACGGCGCGTCCGGCTGATCCGGCCGATGGAGGCGCAGAACGTCCCCCTGCGCATGATGGGCGAGACCCATTGGGTCGAGGTCGATGGGGAGACATTCGGCGCGGCCTGGAGGGCCGAACTCGCCGAGGTGCCGGAATTCACCGACAGCACGCTGCATATGGTGACAGGTCTGCTGCTGCCGATCTGGAAGCGCCTGCCGCAGGAGTCTTCCCGCGTCTATCGCCTTCAGACCGATGAGGGCGAACGGATCATCGGCCGCCGCGTCTCTCCCGCATGGGCCGCCAGCGCCTCGACCAGCGGTGTCCCCGCCGGTCTGACGTCCGATGCGGTTTATGCCGCACTGCTGGAAGGCCGCACGGTCTTCGATCTCGCCGAAGGATTGCAGCTGCGCCGCGCCCGCGTGATGGGTGCGAACCGCATCGAGCTTTCGGGCTTCACCGAGTCGATGCGGGAGCGCCTGCGCGCCTATGGCCTCTTCAGCGAGATCATCTCGTGGAAGCTCCGCTTCTTCGTGCCGGTGGGCGCATCCGGACCGGAGATTGCGGCCAGGCTCCTCGACCGCTTCCCGGTCGAGCGCATCGGTGAGCGGGAGGCCGCGTAATGTCCCGTCTCGACGCCACTGATCTCGCGCAGCGTCTCGGCCGTCAGGCCGAGGCGGTCTGCCGCTTCTATCTCTCGAACGGGCGCAAGCAGGGCAATTACTGGCAAGTCGGTGACGTCCGCAACACCGCCGGGCGCTCGATGTTCGTGCGCTTGCATGACAGCGCCAAGGGTGTCGCCGGGAAATGGACCGACCCGGCGACCGGCGAGCATGGCGACCTGCTCGACGTGATCCGGGAATCGCTCGGCCTGAGCGACTTCGCGGATGTGGCCGAGGAGGCCCGACGGTTCCTCAGCCTGCCGCAACCCGAATCGGAACCGGTCACATTTCGAGCGCGAACACCACCCGTGCCATCGGGTTCGTCCGAGGCCGCGCGTAGGCTCTGGCGCATGACGCAGCCGATCACGGGCAGCGTCGCAGAAGCGTATTTGCGCAAGCGCGGCATTACGGATTTACGCGGAACCGCAAATCTTCGGTTCCATCCGAACTGCTACTGGCGGCCCGAGGGCGATGGGCCGACCGAGACCTGGCCTGCGATGATCGCTGCGGTCACCAACCTCAATGGCAAGGTCACCGGCGCGCACCGGACCTGGCTCGCCCGTGACGGCTCGGCCAAGGCGCCCATCGATCCGCCGCGCAAGGCGATGGGCGACCTGCTCGGCAATGCCGTCCGTTTTGGCGAGGCGCAGGATGTCATGGCGGCGGGGGAGGGCATCGAGACCATATTGTCCCTGCGGCAGGCCATGCCCCCGATGCCGATGGTGTCCGCACTCTCTGCCGGGCATCTCGCCGCCATCCTGTTTCCGGCCAATTTGCGCAGGCTCTATATCGTCCGCGACAACGATCCGGCAGGCGACGGCGCGCGGGATAGCCTTGTCGACCGGGCACGCGGGGCCGGGATCGAGGCGATCACGCTCTCGCCCATGCTGGGGGACTTCAACGAAGATCTCGTCATGCGCGGGTTGGCTGCGCTTCGGGCGGAGGTGCGGGTGCAACTCGCCCCCGAGGACGTCAGCCGCTTCATGGTCCTCGCTGCTTAGCCGGAAAGGGGGTGTGATCAGGCGGGGGCCGGCTTGTCATGGGCATATGGGACTACACCCCACGGCAAGGGGACCGCGCCTCGGCCTTCGAGAGGGCGAGCGGCCCACAAACGGTCCGGCCCGGCAATGGCGCCGCCGGACTATTTTCCGCCGCCCCTTCGGGGCTTTGCAGCGCGAGGCAAAATAGTCCGGCTTTGCCATCGAGGCCCTCGCCAGGGCTCGGGCTGCCAGACCGAATCGCCCGTGGGCTTGTCGTCGCCATGAAGGCCGCGACGGTCGCGGTCCAGCCGAAGGACGCACCCCATGGACGCTCATGACGAACTCGAACCCGATCACAGCACCTCCCCGACCGGCCATGTCATCGAGGATCTCGAACTCTATGGCTATCGTCCCTCGGAGGACGAGGCCGATCCCCGGATCCCCCCTGAGGATCACGTCATCCGGGCCGCTGTCGCCGATATCTTCGACGCCCTGATTTCCAGCATGGCCGACACCAGCCTCGATTTCGACCTCGACGAGATCATGTGGTCCACCGTCAACACCTTCCACCGCGCCGTCGAGCGGATCGAGCGCAAACTGGACGACAACGAGCAGGCGCAGAAGCGCCTTCAGCGGGAACAGGATGGCTCGGAGGTCAAATCCGTCCAGCTCGAGACCCTGATCGGCATCGGCCAGAGCCTCATTGAGCGCCGCGACAGCATGGAGATCTTCCGCGATACCGCCGCCGACATCTACCTGCGCACTACCGGCACGCCCTGGTCGCCGCGCTCCGGCTCACGGGTCAACCACCGCCAGATGACTGCGGCGATGATCGATAGCCGTGACTTCATAGCCGCCAAGCGCCGGGCCGACAACGAGGTGCTGTTGCCCGCAGGGCCGAAGATCGCCTTCTCGGGCGGGGACACGACAGACCACCGGCTTATCTGGGGCAAGCTCGATCAGGTCCATGCCAAGCACCCGGACATGGTGCTCCTGCACGGCGGCACGCCGAAAGGCTCTGAGCGCATCGCCGCCACCTGGGCCAACAACCGCAAGGTGCCGCAGGTCGCGTTCAAGCCCGACTGGACGAAACACGCCAAGGCCGCGCCGTTCAAGCGCAACGACCAGATGCTTAGCACGATGCCGATCGGCGTCATCATCTTCCCCGGAACCGGCATCCAGGACAATCTGGCCGACAAGGCCCGCAAGATGGGCATCCCGGTCTATCGCTTCGGTACGGGCAGCGCATGAGCGCTGCCCTCCAACATTGTCCTGTCGAAGTCGCGGGAGCGGACCTGGCATTCCGTCTCGCCGAGACAGGCATGTTCATGCCATATTCCGGTTTGCGCCGTGGAGGTGGTGGCAGGCGCAACCGTTCAACCATTTGCACGGAGCCGCCACCATGATCATACTGGGCATCCTCGTTTCCATTGCGGCCATCGGCACGATGTGCTGGCTGCTGTTCAACCTCGCGATCTTCGCGCTGCCGTTCTTCATCGGTGTGAATGCCGGCACCTGGGCCTATGGCACAGGTGCGGGATGGCTCGGCGCGGGGCTCGTCGGCCTCCTCGCGGCGGGGCTGACCCTGGCCGTTGCGCAGGGTCTGCTCATGCTCGTTCGCCCACTCTGGGCGCGTGTGCTGATCGCCCTGATCTTTGTCGCTCCCGCTGTCCTGGCGGGGTTTTATGCCACGCTTGGCATCGTCAAACTCACGATGCCGTCCGAGACCTGGCAGCTCGTCTTTGCGACCATTGGCGCGATCGCCGTGGGCGTGACGGCTTTCCTCCGGCTCGCGGGATGGGCGGCTGCCGACCCGGCAGACCGGAACCTTGCGAGCGCGTGACGACGCGTAGCGGCAGCCGGGCGGACAGCCAGGGCAGCGTGACACTGGCCATCCCCGTCAGGAGGCGGATGGGGGGTGTCGGCGGACGTGGTTCGGATCGGCGTGAGGCCCGGGCGCGGCCGAAACGGGAGCGCAAGATGTCAGCCCCGGCACTCGCCTGCCGAACTTGAAACCCGGTGACGGGGACGATGCCGGAGCAACCGGTCAGGTCGAAGAACGCGCACCGCCTGGGACGCGGGGAGACGAGCGTGCCGTGATGCCGGTCCGGTCCACTTTCCTGGTTCCTTTTGGGCGCCATCGCCTCCGTTCCATGCCCGTCTTGCAACCGCTCCAAACGGCCTCTTCAATGGCCTGATCTGGCCGAAGACCGGCTTTGCCTCGACCGCTTCGGCGCAACAGCGCCGTCACAACTTTCTTCCCCTGCCGGTGCAGGCACCGTCATTCCTCGCGGAACAAGAAAGTTCCTCCTTTGCTGTCCAGCCCCCTGCTGCGCGGGGGTGCGCCAGCGATCGTCTCCGTCCTGTCGATCGCCATCGAGGCCGCAATGGTGCGGGCTCGAAAACGGAAAACGGAGACTTAAAATGGCGACCATCGGCACCTTCAAGAAGACCGGCTCGAACGAATTCACCGGCGAAATCGTCACCCTCAGCGTCCAGGCCAAAGGCGTGCGCATCGTCCCAGACCAGCGCGCCACCGGCGAGAACGCCCCCAGCCACCGGGTCCTAGTCGGCCGCGCCGAGATCGGCGCCGCCTGGTCCAAGCGCTCCAACGAGGGCCGCGACTATCTGGGCCTCAAGCTGGACGATCCGAGCTTCACCGCTCCGATCTACGCCAACCTCTTCGATGACGAGGACGGCGAGGGTTACTCCCTGATCTGGTCCCGGCCAAACCGCCGCAACGGCGACTAAGGCGCACAAGGCCCCGGCCGAGAGGTCGGGGCCTTCTCCCTGCTCGCAGGAAAGCCGTCACCCCCCGGCCGCTGTCGCCGAATCGATTCGGAAGCGTTGAGCGAGGACGCACGCAAAGCCGGGCTCGGGATCTGCGATTTCAGATAGAAGATCGGAGCAGAACGACTATTATAGTCGTAGTTCTGGAATGCGCGCCGGTCGCGATGGGAGGTGATCATGCATGATCACCTCCCGACAGTCGCGGGCCGCACGCGCGTTACTGGGTTGGACACAGGAGACGCTCGCAGATAAGGCCCGTGTATCATTGACAGCGCTAAAGCGCCTCGAATCCGAAAGCCGGCTCGAGGTTTACGAAACTACGCGCGATCAGGTTCGCCGGGCTCTTGAAGCGGCTGGAATAGTTCTCCTGTCAACCGAACGCGGACAGGGGGTGCTGCTTGTTCATGATCGCGACGAGAAAGGACGCCGGTAGAGGGTCGGGGAATACTTGGCCCGCGCGAGCGCGTCTTTCGCAGTCAGCTAAAACCTGTAGCCGCTCGCAAGCCATTCACCCGACGGCTATTTTGTCCGTGGAGCGGCCGGTATGTCCTCGATGATCGAACCATTCGAGGATGATGCTCCCGATGTCGAGGAACTGACCGCCTACGACCGGACGCACATCAAGCTTTACATGCGGCTCCTGGACGCCGCCGCCGACGGTGCCGAGTGGACCGAAGCGGTGGAAGTCCTGTTCGGGATTGACCCTCGCCTCGAGCCGGCGCGCGCGCGCCGCGTCCATGACAGCCATCTGGCGCGAGCGAGATGGATGACCCGAACCGGATATCGCCACCTCCTGTGGCAATCCGCGCCCCGGCACTGACCCGTGAGGCGGGGCCGTGAAGCGATGCCAAACCGGCATCGCTCAATGCCATCCCTCGATCTTCCCGCATGCGGATGATGCTGGAATCGTTGAACAACTCGACCGTTCCGACAGAGCGAGGAGGGGAGGATGCGACCAGACACATCCCAGTGGAGCGAAAGTGATCGTTACGAGTTCTACGACAGCCTCTCGGTCGAGGGCCTTGCCTGGGAATGCCTGCGCCGCTCCGAACCTTATCAGGAGCATTTCGCCGAACTCGCCGCCATGAATGCGGAGGCAAACCCCTATACCGATGACGCCCAGCATCTATGGGGGTTGCGATTTCCCGGCGCGACCGAGCCTTTCCGTGCTCGAGCAACAGGTCCTCTGGTCGCCGCTCGTCAATCCGGCCGTTCTACTCATCGACTCCGCGCCGTCGTTCCTGCCGTCACCGCCTCCGCTCGCGCCTGCTGACGGCCGCGAAGGCCCCGAGGGCCTGTATTCGATCCACGAGGCCTATACCGACGCGCAAATCCTGTATCTGACCGGCTGCGAGCTCGACCGCGCATCCTCCATCGTTCTGCCCCTCGACAGCGATCTACCCGACCGACTTCAGGCCGTTCTCCGTCTCTGGCATGCCGCAAACGCAGGGCCAGTCCCGCACGACGCGCGCGTGACACCCTATCAGCGACGGCGGATGCGCCAGATGATGCAGGCGGCAGATGGCCGCAGCAACGGCGCCACCTACCGGGAAATCGCAATTGCCATGTTCGGTTCCGAGCGCATCGCCTCGGAGCCCTGGCGAACATCCGCGCTCCGCGACACGGTTATTGGGCTGATTGAGAGCGCCTCCGCCCTTATCGAAGGCGGCTACCGAAGGTTGCTCCGGCACAAACGCAAGGCCTGAACCTGCCACTCTGCCCGGGGGGGGTGGGGATTCTTCGCCTCCAATCTTCCCCATCCACCCCGCCGATCTTTCTCCGCCACCGTTGTCGCAAATCGCCGCTGGTCCTCTGCGGCGTCCCGCAACCCCACGGAGGCTCGATCCATGCATCCTGATCCCGCCGTTCTGCCGCCGCGCTACCTACGGACGAAAGAGGCGGCTGCATTTCTCAGCCTGTCCGCCAGGACACTCGAGAAACACCGCACCTACGGTACTGGTCCCGCCTATCACAAGCTTGGCGGGCGCGTCGTCTATTCCGTCGATGATCTCAAAGCCTGGGCCGACCGCGGCGCGGTGACCTCCACCACCGATCCGCGCGGCCAGCTGGTTCCGCCCAAGCGGCAGATGCCGCCGGCCTCACCGCGGGCGGTTCGCTCCGCCCGCTGATGACAGGACGGCGTCGAACCCTGTCGGAGCGCGGGCAGCTCGATCTGTTCAGAGCGCTTCCGGGAGATTTCGCGCCACGAGACGCGCAGGATCTCATGGCCTATCCCTTCTTCTCCCTTTCAAAGTCCCATCGCGTTGCGCCGATCGACTTCAGCGCGGGAGCCGTCTCGATCCGCGTCGAGGCGGTCCCCGATCACGGGATGGCGACCATCTGGGACGCCGACATCCTGATCTGGGCCGCGAGCCAGATCGTGGAGGCACGCGATGCCGGACTGCGAACCTCGCGGCTCATGATGGCGACGCCCTACGAGATTCTCACCTTCATCGGCCGCGGCACCAGCCTGCGAGACTACCGGCGCCTGAAGGCCGCACTGGACCGGCTGCAATCCACAACGATATCGACCACGCTGCGTCAGACGGCCGAAGGACGCCGCCACCGCTTCTCCTGGATCAACGAGTGGCAGGAGCGAACCAACCACAAGGGCCGACCCGACGGCGTCGAGATGATCGTCCCGGACTGGTTCTACCAGGCCGTCCTCGATGACGCGCTCATCCTCACGATCGACCGGGCCTATTTCGATTTGACGGGCGGACTCGAACGCTGGCTCTACCGTCTCGTCCGCAAGCATGGCGGCCGGCAGAAGGACGGCTGGCGCTTCGACTTCCGCCACCTTCACCAGAAATCGGGCAGCCTGTCGCCGTTCAAGCGCTTCGCCTTCGAGCTGCGCGACATCATCCGGCGTCAGCCGCTCCCCGGCTACACGCTGTTCACCGAGATCGAATACGGCGGCCGGATGTTGCTGGCCTTCGAGCCCAGCCCAGCCTGTGGAAAACCTGTGGATGGCCTCGTGCCATCGGGAACCCGGACTATCGTGCTATCGGGAACCCAGGGCTCGTGCTATCAGGAACCCAAACAGGGCGTAAAGCCCGGAAATCGCTTCGAAAATCGCGCCCTTAACTTAGAGTCTAACGAAGAATCTAACTTTGAAGAGCGCAGACGCGATGTGCAAAAGCTCATCGTGAAGGTCGGCAATGCGCTGAAAGTAACGTCCGGCGACAAGCGCCATGCACAGGATCGGAGCGCCACCGCTGACACTTTCACCGTCCGTCGTCGCACTCCCACGGCGTCTTCCGACGACCCCTCGGGAGGCGCGTAATGATCCTCGCCTTGCTCAATCAGAAGGGCGGCGTCGGGAAGACGACGCTGGCGCTCGCCGTTGCGGGCGAGTGGGCCATGCAAGGACGGCGTGTCATCCTCATCGACGCCGACCCGCAAGGCTCGGCGCTCGATTGGTCCGAGATGCGCGCTCGCGAGGGGCTGCCGCGCCAGTTCAGCGTGATCGGTCTCGCCCGAGACACACTGCATCGCGAAGCCCCCGCGCTTGCCAGGGATGCCGATTTCGTCGTCATCGATGGGCCGCCGCGTGTGGCCGGACTCATGCGCTCGGCGCTGCTGGCAACGGACATGGTGCTGATCCCGGTGCAGCCGTCGCCCTTCGACGGCTGGGCGTCTGCGGAAATGCTGGCGCTGATCTCGGAGGCGCGCATCTACCGGCCGGAACTGGTGGCCCGTTTCGTCCTGAACCGATGCGGGGCGCGCACTGTGCTGGCGCGCGATACCGCTGAAGCGCTCGCGGATCATGACCCACCGGCCCTGGCCAGTCGCATCGGTCAGCGCATTGCTTTCGCCGCCGCTGCGCAGTCCGGACGGATCGTCCGGGAACTCGACCATGAGAGCGCGGCCGCGCGCGAGATCACCGCGCTGGTTGCCGAGGTGACGCATCTCGGCAATCCCCGGAGCGCATCATGAGCGCCCGGGCAAACAGGAAGGGCTTTGCGACCCGTCCCGCCGATCCCGAACAATGGATCAAGGCCGGACCGCCCCCGAAAGGCGACGAAGCGGCCACGAACACCGCCCGCCTGACCATCGACGTGACGCCCGAGTTGCGGGGGCGGATCAAGATCGCCGCCTTCCGGCGCGGCATGACCGTCGCCGACATGCTGCGCGAGCTCCTCGCGCGGGAGTTTCCCCCAACCAGCGGAGATGGCGAATGACCCCAAGCACGACACCCTGTCAGGCGCGCTCCGCGCAAATGGCCGACCGGTTCACTCGTGTTGAACTGACCTGGGTCGAGAAGTCGGTCGAACACTGGACCAGGTTCGGCATGGCTGTCCGTGAGGAGATCCTGGACCGCCGCCGGCGTGTCCTCTCTTTCCGGCCGGGTGCCAGTTTCGCGCTCGTTCGCTGGGCCGCCAACGAACATGGAACGGTCGAGTCCCGGCTCGACATCCTGTGCGCCCCGCGAGCGAGTGAAGCCTATCAGACCGTGCCGTTCGTCGATCCCGGCGGCGTCCTCCTCCTGCGAACACATGGCTGGCCCAAGGTGGAGCGTACGCTTCAGATCATCGACGTGATCGAAGCGGCGGGTATCGATGCCGTAGAGGTTTCGCCCGATCACTGGCGGCACGTCCACAACCGGCTCGCCGCCGGCGAGCGGCCGCGTCCCTATTCGCCAGCCCAGCACCGCGCCTGGCTGAAACGGCGGAGCGTCCAGCCATGAGCCGCCGCGCCATTGTCTGGGCCATGTCGGCGGCGGGCGCGCTCATCGTCGCGCCGCATCTGACCGGCCACGGTCCCCGCTTCATCTGGAATGCCTCGGCCAGCGCGCCGATCGGCCTCTATTCCGTTCGCCCTGTGGGGCGGCTCGAGGTCGGCGATCTTGTCGCGGTGATGCCGCCGGACGATCTCTCGGACTTCCTCGACGCCCGCGGCTATCTCCCGCGCGGCGTTCTCCTGATCAAGCGCGTTCTGGCGCTCCCCGGCACGCAAGTGTGCCGGAATGGCGCGCAGATCACTGCTTACGATCACGCCTATGGCGAAGCCCGCGAGCGCGACAGCCGAGGCCGCCAACTGCCTTCCTGGCAGGGCTGCCGGGTGATCTCCAATGGCGAAGTGTTCCTGATGAACTGGGACACTGAAGACAGCATGGACGGCCGGTATTTCGGGCCGCTTCCCCTCGCATCCGTCACTGCGCGCGTCGAGCCGATCTGGACCGACGGGAACGGCGACGGTCGCCTCGAACGGCAGGCGTCAACGCGGTGAACGCCTGCACGGGAGCGGACATGCCGCCCGTTCCCGGCCTACTCCGCCGCACAGGAAAGGAAAATCCCATGCCGCAAATCGGCGAGTTCACCCGGCAGAAATCCGGCTTCTCCGGCCGCATCCAGACCCTCACACTCGACAGCGAGATCGCCATCGTCGCTGTCGATACCGCAGGGGTAGAGAACGCGCCCGATCACCGTGTTCACCTCGGCCCGGATGAAAGCGGCCCCGAGGTCGGCGCCGGCTGGTCGCGCATCGGCGAGAAAGCCGGAGACTATCTCTCGGTGCTGATCGACGATCCCGCCCTGCCGCATCCGATGCGCGCCGCCCTGTTCCAGAACGGCGCCGACGCGACGTCGTGGTCGCTGCACTGGAGCCGCGCGCCAAAGCGCGACGGAAAGGACTGAGCGATGCCGCAGCTTTGCTTCCGGCGTCGCCTGGGTCATGTGTTCGGGCGGCTTCGCGTCGCCCGGCGCACTGTCTCACTTCTCCTTCTCGGCCTGTCGATCCCGTTCGCATCTGTTGGACTGGCGCAGGTCCCGGTCGCACCCGCGGCTCAGGCCATTCTGCGCGATCCGAACGCCCAGTATGTCGCGGAAGCGTCGCTCCGCTTCGGCATTCCGGAGCACTGGATCCGCGCGGTGATGCGCGTCGAAAGCGCGGGCGATCTGCGGGCGGTGTCATCGGCCGGCGCGATGGGCCTGATGCAGATCATGCCCGATACCTGGGCCGCACTCCGCCAACGTCACCGGCTCGGCCGTGACCCCTTCGATCGTCGCGACAACATTCTCGCAGGTGCGGCTTACTTGCGCGAGATGTTTGATCGCTACGGCAATATTGCGGCCATGCTGGCGGCCTATAATGGCGGACCGGGCCGTTACGAAGAATACCTTTCCGACGGTCGCAATCTGCCCGCAGAGACACGCGCCTATGTTGCGACCCTCGCGCCGATCTTGGGCGCGGATGCGCTGCCCGTTGCCGTTCCTGCCGCGCCCGCACCGCCGCCCGATTGGCGCGAAGCGCCACTCTTCGTGGCGCGCGATATAAGCCGCGAAGCTGCGGACAATGCGCCGCAGGAAGGCGCCCATTCCCTCGTTCCCGGAGCGGATCAGGGCGCCGCGGAGGGCATTTTCGTTGCCGCTCAAGCCACGGGTGATGCGCCATGACCGGCCGAACGCTGTATCGTGCTCTGGCGAGCTTTTGCGCACCATGGAGGGCGAAGGGGTCGGGTGCGGGCACTACGACCGGACGATGGCAGGATAAAAGGCCGCACATTGTGGGCCGGGCGGTCGGTTGTTTTTATTGGGTTTTCCAGCGCGTTTCACACATTGCGGCGTCTCAGCGCAATGTGCCGGAACGGTTTACCTGCCCGGAATTGCTCGGCTTTTCGCACATTGCGGGGCAGGGTCATGGCCGGTGAGCACGAGTTCCGCATCCGCCCTGGCCGCATCCGCTCGATGCGGGCACAGCATGTGCGCCCGTTCATCGCCCAGGCACTCGCGGCGGCCAAGAAGGCCGGGGGAACGGTGTCGCGTTCTGGCCGCGTCACTTCCGGGAACCGTTCGCGCTTCGGGCATGGGCAGCGGGCCAGCATCCAGGCCAATCGTTTCATCACCGCCCGGTCACGGGGCGCGGTGGTCAAGGCGCGCGTCGTGCGCCACTCCGGGCGTACCGCGCCCCTGGGCACGCATCTCGATTACCTGAGCCGTGACGGTGTGACCCGGGACGGGGAGAAGGCGCGTCTGTTCGGGCCGGAGACGGAGGCTGCCGAGGGGCGGGCCTTCGCCGAGCGCTGCGGCGATGACCGGCATCATTTCCGCTTCATCGTCTCACCCGACGACGCGCTCGAGATGTCGGATCTCAAAACCTTCACGCGCGATCTCGTCGGGCAGATGGAAAAGGACCTCGACACGCGCCTCGACTGGGTGGCCGTCGATCACTGGAACACCGAGCATCCCCATGTCCATTTGATTGTCCGCGGCGTTCGGGACGACGGGCAGGACCTCGTGATCTCGCGCGACTACATCAAGGAGGGGATGCGCGATCGGGCGCGCGATCTCATCACCATGGAACTGGGGCCGCGCACCGATCGCGACATCCGGCGCGCGCTTGAGCGGCAGATCGAGGCGGAGCGCTGGACCCAGCTCGACCGCCAGCTCGTCCGCGATGCTCGCGATGCCGGTGCGATCGACCTGGCGCCGCAACCCGACCGTCAGCCCGATGAATACCAGGCCCTCAAAATCGGGCGGCTCCGGAAACTGGAATCGCTCGGCCTCGCCGACCAGGTCGGCCCCGGGCAATGGTCGATCAGTCACGATGCCGAGGCGACGTTGCGCGAGTTGGGCGAGCGCGGCGACATCATCAAGCGCATGCACCGGGCTCTGACCGAGAAGGGGATTGAGCGTGGCGCCGCAGGCTATGTGCTTGCCGCCGAGAGTCTCGACACGCCGGTCATCGGCCGGCTGGTCGAGCGTGGGCTCGATGACGAGCTGAAAGGGACTGCCTATGCGGTGGTCGATGGCGTCGATGGCCGGACCCATCATATCAAGCTGCCCGATCTCGATGCCGCGGGCGACAGCGCTCCCGGATCGATCGTCGAGCTTCGCGGCTTCGACGATGCGAGAGGGCAGCGCCGCGTGGCGATTGCCGTCCGCTCCGATCTCGACCTGCAAGGCCAGATCTCGGCGTCCGGCGCGACCTGGCTGGACCGGCAGGCCGTCGCGCGCGAGCGGATCGATGTTTCCTCCGGTGGCTTCGGCGCCGAGGTTCGCGAAGCGATGGATCGCCGCGCCGAGCGCCTTCTGCAGGAAGGGCTGGCGGAGCGTCAGGGGCGACGCATCGTCTTCACTCGCAACCTGATCGACACGCTGCGGCGCCGCGAACTCGACGCGATTGGCGGCAAGCTGGCGGATGAGACCGGCCTGCCGTTCAACCGGGCTGCCGGCGGCGAATATGTCTCCGGCACCTACCGGCAGCGACTGGCGCTGGCATCCGGCCGCTTCGCCATGATCGACGACGGCCTCGGCTTCCAGCTCGTGCCCTGGTCCCCTTCGCTCGAGAAGAATCTCGGCCGCCACGTCTCGGGCGTCGCGCGGGGCGACGGCGGCGTCGACTGGAGCGTCGGCCGCAAACGGGACCTCGGGCTCTGACACTCAAAGGAAGGAACCACCATGTCCGCGACGAAAATTCTCTGGGGCCAGATCATCACCGTCTTTCTGATCGTCCTCGTCACGACATGGGCGGCGACACAATACGTGGCGTGGGAGCTCGGGTTTCAGGCGCAGCTCGGGTCGCCATGGTTCCGGGTCGGCGGTTGGCCGGTCTATTATCCGCCCGCGATCTTCTGGTGGTGGTATTTCTACGAAGCCTATGCGCCGGGCATCTTTGCCACGGGAGGGATGATCGCGGCATCGGGCGGATTCATCGCCATTGCCGTCGCGATTCTCATGTCGGTCTGGCGAGCGCGGGAGGCAAAGAACGCGGAGACCTATGGATCCGCCCGATGGGCGCGACCCGATGAGGTCAAGGCCGCGGGACTCCTCGATCCCGATGGCGTCGTGCTCGGGCGCTTCGATCGGGCCTATCTTCGTCACGACGGGCCAGAGCATGTCCTGTGTTTTGCACCGACGCGGTCCGGCAAAGGCGTCGGCCTGGTGGTGCCCACGCTCCTGACCTGGCCAGGTTCGGCAATCGTCCATGACATCAAGGGCGAGAACTGGCAGCTCACCGCGGGCTTTCGCGCCCGGCACGGCAGGGTGCTTCTGTTCGATCCGACCAATCCGGATTCGTCGGCCTATAATCCGCTGCTTGAGGTTCGGCGCGGTGAATGGGAGGTCCGCGACGTCCAGAACATCGCCGATATCCTGGTCGATCCCGAAGGCAGCCTCGAGCGGCGCAATCACTGGGAGAAGACCAGTCATGCCTTGCTGGTCGGTGCCATTCTGCACGTTCTCTATGCCGAACCTGACAAGACCCTCGCCGGCGTGGCCTCGTTCCTGTCCGACCCCAGGCGCACGATCGAAGCGACACTCGACGCGATGATGAAGACCGCGCATCTCGGAGAAGCCGGGCCGCATCCCGTCATCGCCAGCGCGGCGCGCGAACTTCTGAACAAATCCGACAATGAGCGCTCGGGCGTGCTGTCTACCGCCATGTCGTTCCTCGGTCTCTATCGCGATCCCGTCGTCGCCGAGGTGACGCGCCGCTGTGACTGGCGCATTGCCGACCTGGTGGCGGGCGAAACGCCCACGACGCTCTACCTCGTCGTGCCACCGTCCGACATCAATCGGACGAAGCCCCTTGTCCGCCTCATCCTCAATCAGGTCGGGCGCCGTCTGACCGAGGATTTGCAGACCAAGGCAGGTCGGCACCGGCTCCTGCTCATGCTCGACGAATTTCCGGCTCTCGGTCGGCTGGACTTCTTCGAGAGCGCCCTGGCCTTCATGGCGGGCTACGGACTCAAGAGCTTCCTGATCGCCCAGTCTCTGAACCAGATCGAGAAAGCCTACGGCCCGAACAATTCGATCCTCGACAATTGCCATGTGCGCGTAAGCTTCGCCACCAACGACGAGCGAACAGCCAAGCGCGTGTCCGATGCGCTCGGCACGGCAACCGAAATGAAGGCGATGAAAAACTATGCCGGCCACAGGCTTTCGCCCTGGCTCGGGCACCTCATGGTCTCCCGCTCCGAGACGGCGCGCCAGTTGCTCACGCCCGGCGAAATTATGCAGCTTCCGCCCTCCGACGAGATCGTCATGCTGGCAGGCACCCCGCCGATCCGCGCGAAGAAGGCCCGCTATTTCGAGGATGTGCGCTTCAAGGAGCGCATCCTCGCGCCCCCGGAATCGGTCCGATCCGGCAAGCCACAGTCCGACGATTGGAGCGCCTTGCCGGTGCCGCAACGTCCGCCGTTCGACACGGCCACGAAGACGTCCGGCGATCCGGATGAAGATCCGACCGGCTCCGAGCGCCGGCATCAGCCTGAGCTGAGCCATGCCAATCCGATCGACAAGAGGAAGCCGATCGAGAACGAGTTCGATCCGCCTGATGAGGACGGTGAGGACGATGCAACCCGCAGCCGGCGCCTCACGCAGGTGATGGGGCTGAACGTGGCGCGTCAGGTGAGCATGGATCCCGGCGACGGGATGGACCTCTGATCGCCATGACTGCACGCAAGAAGAAATCTCCGGTCTCCGTCTATCTCGACCCCGAGATCATGACGATGTTGGCGGAATTCGCCGCGCGCCGTGGTCAGTCCCGATCGATGATCGCGGAAGCCGCGATCGCATCCTTTCTGTCGCCGGATGCCGACGAACGTCGCGAAGCGGCCATCGTCAAACGGCTCGACCAGATCGACCGGCGCATTTCAAGGCTGGAACGGGATGTCGGGATCTCCGTGGAAACCCTGGCCGTCTTCGTGCGCTTCTGGCTCACCAGCACGCCGGCGCTGCCCGAGCCTGCGGCCCAGGCGGCGCGGGCGAAAGCGAGTGAACGCTATGAAGCTTTCGTCCGTGCGCTCGGGCGCCGCCTCGCGGCGGGACCGCAGCTCCGGCAGGAGATCAGCGAGGATATCAGCCCCGCGCGATCGGAACCATCATAGGGGCCGACCAGCAAGCCGACAGTGCCGGGCAATCCCGCCGATTTCCTGTATTTGCACGCTACAGTACTACTCTGAAAGAGAGTTGTTGAATCCACCCGAATTCGGGTTCTTTTAATCGTCCCCGTCGGGGCAGGACCCAATTGTTCCCGGCCAGAACGGGGACAAGATGGCGGCTTCACATAACAATCCAGAAGGACGCGCGCGCAGTTCGCGCATGCTGCGCACCGCGCTCGGAGCCGCCATCGCCCGCTTTCTGGACGACCCCGCGGTCGTCGAGGTCATGCTCAATCCCGATGGCCGCATCTGGGTGGACCGGTTGTCCGAGGGCCTGGCCGATACGGGGGAGATTCTGCCCGCAGCCGATGGTGAACGCATCGTGCGGCTCGTCGCCCATCACGTCGGCGCCGAGGTGCATGCCGGAGCGCCGCGGGTTTCGGCCGAGCTGCCGGAGACCGGCGAACGCTTCGAAGGCCTGCTGCCGCCTGTCGTCGCCGCGCCCGCCTTCGCCATCCGCAAGCCGGCGGTCGCCGTGTTCACCCTCGACGACTATGTCGCCGCAGGCATCATGACGGCCGAGCAGGGCGCGACATTGCGCGAGGCGGTGGCGACGCGCGCCAATATTCTCGTCGCGGGCGGCACCTCGACCGGCAAGACGACCCTGACCAACGCTCTTCTTGCCGAGGTGTCCAACAGCTCGGACCGCGTCGTCATCATCGAGGACACGCGCGAGTTGCAATGCGCCGCGCCCAACCTCGTCGCCATGCGCACGAAAGACGGCGTGGCGACTCTCTCCGACCTCGTGCGTTCCTCTCTGCGGCTTCGCCCGGACCGCATCCCTGTTGGCGAGGTGCGCGGCGCCGAAGCGCTCGACCTGCTCAAGGCCTGGGGGACGGGACATCCGGGCGGCATCGGCACGATCCATGCCGGCTCCGGCATCGGCGCGCTACGCCGCCTCGAACAACTCATCCAGGAAGCCGTCATCACCGTGCCGCGCGCCCTGATCGCCGAGACGATCGACCTGGTCGCGGTCCTCGCCGGACGCGGGTCCGCGCGAAGGCTTGTCGAACTCGCGCGCGTCGAAGGGCTCGGCCCTGACGGCGACTACCGCATCACCCCCGCAACCAGTTCAGAAGGGAAGCCCGAATGATCCGTCACGCCTTGCGCATGCGCCGTCACGTCGCGACAGCCGCGGCCGTCACCTATGTCAGCCTGTTCATGGCCCCGGCCGCGCATGCGTCCGGTTCATCCATGCCCTGGGAGGCGCCGCTCCAGAGCATTCTCGAATCGATCGAGGGACCGGTCGCGAAGATCATCGCCGTCATCATTATCATCGTGACCGGCCTGACGCTGGCCTTCGGCGACACCTCTGGCGGCTTCCGGCGACTGATCCAGATCGTCTTCGGCATCTCCATCGCCTTCGCGGCATCGAGCTTCTTTCTATCCTTCTTCTCGTTCGGCGGCGGGGCGCTCATCTGATGGCGGCTGTTCTCGAACAGCTCGATGCCGTGCCAGGCTTCACCATCCCGGTTCACAGGGCGCTGACCGAACACATCCTGCTGGGCGGCGCTCCCCGTTCCATTGCGATCCTGAATGGAACGCTCGCCGGGGCGGTGGGCCTCGGCCTGCGCCTCTGGCTGGTCGGTCTGGCGATCTGGGCGGTGGGACATTTCGTGGCCGTCTGGGCGGCAAAGCGCGACCCGCTCTTCGTCGAAGTCGGGCGCCGGCATCTGCGCATCCCGGCTTTCCTGGCGGTGTGAGGGCCCGGCGATGATGAACCTGGCCGAATACCGCCGCACCGCCACTCGCCTGGCAGACTATTTGCCCTGGGCCGCATTGGCCGGCTCCGGCGTGGTGCTGAACAAGGATGGCAGCTTCCAGAGAACGGCGAAGTTTCGCGGGCCGGATCTGGATTCGTCGGTCGCCGCCGAACTGGTCGCCGTGGCTGGCCGCATCAACAATGCCCTCCGTCGTCTCGGCTCCGGCTGGTCGATCTTTGTCGAGGCTCAGCGCAGCGAGGCCGCGACCTATCCCGAAAGCCTGTTTCCCGACCCGGCATCGGCCTTGGTCGACGCCGAGCGCAAGGCCGCATTCGAGGAGGCCGGCGCGCATTTCGTGTCCGGCTATTTCCTGACCTTCCTTTGGCTGCCGCCGGCCGAGGAGTCCGCGCGTGCCGAGACCTGGCTCTATGAGGGCCGCGAGCAATCGGGCGTGAACCCCTGGGAATTGCAGCGCGGCTTCGTGGATCGGACCGACCGCGTTCTGGCCCTACTCGACGGCTTCATGCCTGAATGCCGTTGGCTCGATGACCCAGAGACGCTCACCTATCTCCACTCGACGATCTCCACCAACCGGCATCGCGTGCGCGTGCCGGAGGTGCCGATGCATCTCGATGCGCTGCTTGCCGACCAGCCGCTGATCGGCGGGCTGGAGCCGCGCCTCGGCGATCAGCATCTGCGTGTCCTCACCATCATCGGCTTCCCCACCGCCACGACGCCCGGCCTGCTGGATGAAATGAACCGGCTGGCATTTCCCTATCGCTGGAGCACGCGGGCGATCCTCCTCGACAAGCTCGCGGCGACAAGGCTGCTCACCAGAATCCGTCGGCAATGGTTCGCCAAGCGCAAGTCGATCGCCGCGATCGTCAAGGAGGTGATGACCAACGAGCAGTCCGCGCTGGTCGACACCGATGCGTCCAACAAGGCCGCAGACGCCGACATGGCCCTGCAGGAGCTCGGGCAGGACATGGCGGGCATGGCCTATGTCACGGCCACGATCACGGTCTGGGATGCCGATCCGCGCATCGCCGACGAAAAGCTGCGGCTCGCCGAGAAGGTCGTTCAGGGCCGCGATTTCACGGCAATGGCCGAGACCGTCAACGCGGTCGATGCCTGGCTCGGCTCTCTGCCCGGTCATGCCTATGCCAATGTCCGGCAGCCGCCGATCTCGACGCTCAATCTTGCCCACATGATCCCCTTGAGTGCTGTGTGGGCAGGGCCGGAACGGAACGACCATCTCGGTGCGCCCCCCTTGCTCTATGGCAAGACCGAGGGAAGTACGCCGTTCCGGCTTTCCCTCCATATCGGGGATGTCGGCCACACGCTCGTCGTCGGCCCGACCGGCGCGGGCAAATCGGTGTTGCTGGCGCTGATGGCGCTCCAGTTCCGCCGTTACGAGAAAGCCCAGGTCTTCGCCTTCGACTTCGGCGGCTCCATCCGAGCCGCGGCGCTCGCCATGGGCGGGAACTGGCATGATTTGGGCGGCGGATTGACCGATGGGTCGGACGCCTCGGTGTCGCTGCAACCGCTCTCCCGCATCGACGATGCCTATGAGCGTTCCTGGGCTGCCGACTGGATCAGCGCGATCCTGGCGCGCGAGGGTGTCGCCGTCACGCCGGAGGTGAAGGAACACATCTGGACGGCGCTGTCCTCGCTGGCGTCCGCGCCCCCCGGCGAACGCACCATCACAGGCCTCGCCGTGCTGCTGCAATCCAATGACCTCAAACAGGCGCTGCGACCCTATTGTGTCGGCGGTCCCTATGGCCGTCTTCTTGACGCCGAGACCGAGCATCTCGGCTCCGCCGACGTGCAGGCGTTCGAGATCGAGGGCCTTGTTGGAACGGGAGCGGCGCCCGCGGTCCTGTCCTACCTGTTCCATCGGATCGGCGACCGGCTCGATGGCTGCCCGACTCTGCTCATCATCGACGAGGGCTGGCTCGCCCTCGACGATGACGGCTTCTCCGGCCAGCTCCGCGAATGGCTGAAAACGCTCCGCAAGAAGAACGCCTCGGTCATTTTCGCCACGCAGAGCCTGTCGGACATCGATGGCAGCGCGATCGCGCCCGCCATCATCGAGAGCTGCCCGACGCGGCTGCTCCTGCCGAACGAGCGCGCGATCGAGCCGCAGATCACGGCCATCTATCGCCGCTTCGGTCTCAACGACCGGCAGATCGAGATCCTCGCGCGGGCAACCCCGAAGCGGGACTATTATTGCCAGTCGCGACGCGGCAACCGGCTGTTCGAGCTGGGATTGAGCGAGGTCGGACTCGCGCTCTGCGCCGCATCTTCCAAATCCGATCAGGCCGCCATCGAGCGCATCCACGCCGAGCATGGGACCGGCGACTTCCTCGCCGTCTGGCTGCGCCATCGCGGCGTGGACTGGGCCGCCGACCTGATCCCCCGCCTCACCAATCTCGTCCCGGGGCCGCCTTCGGACCCGGAGGATGAGCCGGCACCAGGCATCGCGAGCCAAGCCGGGCCCCAAGACGAATTCTCAATCGATGAAGAGTTCAGCCAAGAGGAGATCGACCTGTGACCTTTCCCAAAATGCACCGTTTCACGCGTGTCTCGCTGCTCGCCCTGGCGCTTGCGACGCCGCTTGCGCCGGTGCTCACCACACCCGCACATGCCTTCTTCGGCGGGTTCGGCCGCATCGTCTACGATCCCACCAATCATGCCGAAAACCTGCTGACAGCCGCTCGATCCCTGGAGCAGATCAACAATCAGATCGCCCAGCTTCAGAACGAAGCGCAGATGCTGATCAACCAGGCCCGTAATCTCGCG
Organism: Celeribacter persicus; assembly: GCF_003050785.1. Lineage (GTDB taxonomy): Bacteria > Pseudomonadota > Alphaproteobacteria > Rhodobacterales > Rhodobacteraceae > Celeribacter > Celeribacter persicus. The sequence continues at coordinate 298,008 of NZ_QAOH01000004.1, read as the reverse complement.
AGTCTGCCGTTTTCATCGCTCCAGCAGCTTCAGCAAAACATCCAGCGCACCCAGCAGCTCTTGAACCAGGCTCAGAGCATCGCCTTCGACGTCCAGCAGATCGACCGGATGTTCCAGCAGGACTACGGCAAGCTCTCGATCTCGGCCACCGACGCGCAGCTGATCGCCGATGCCCGTTCGCGCTGGGAAAACACCGTCGGCGGGCTGCAGGACGCCATGCGCGTCCAGGCCGGCGTGGTCGGCAATATCGACAGCAATCGCAGCGCGATGTCTGCGCTGGTCGATCAGAGCCAGAATGCGGTCGGCGCGCTGCAAGCCACGCAGGCGGGCAACCAGCTTCTCGCACTGCAATCGCAGCAGCTTTCGGACCTCATCGCGGTGATCTCCGCCAATGGCCGCGCCACAGCCATGCACGAGGCCGACCGGGCGACGGCCGCCGAACAGGGCCGCATCCAGCGCGAGCGCTTTCTGACACCTGGCTCGGGCTATCAGCCGGGCAACGCGCAGATGTTCAACAGCGGCAACTGATCCCGGGAGGGGGTCCCATGGACGGGAAAATGCTGGCCCGGATCGGGGCGATCATATTCATCGCCATAGCGATCACCGCCACGGTGATCGAGATGACCCGGGAAGAGGAACCGGCGCGGGTGAGGTCCGCGCCGGAGCTCCAGCCCGAGGCGGATCCTCTGCGCCTGACGCTTCGGCGATGCCAGCGGCTCGGAGAAGCCGCCACCACCGATGCCGAGTGCCTTTCGGCCTGGGCAGAGTCCCGCGACCGCTTCCTTGGCCGCTCTCCGGCGCCCGCCGCCCCGGCAGTCGAAGGGGAGCGATGAGCCGTGGGCGGGATGGGGGTCATCGACAATTTTCTCGGCGTCTTCACGAGCTATATCGACAGCGGCTTCGGGTTGCTCGGCGGCGAAGTCGCCTTCATCGCCACCACCCTGATCGTCATCGATGTGACGCTCGCGGCACTGTTCTGGAGCTGGGGTGCCGACGACGACATCATCGCCAGGCTGGTGAAGAAGACCCTGTTCGTCGGTGTCTTCGCCTACCTGATCGGCAACTGGAACAATCTCGCGAAGATCGTTTTCGACAGCTTTGCGGGACTCGGCCTGCAAGCCTCCGGAACCAGTTTTTCCGCTGCCGATCTGATGCGCCCCGGCCGCGTCGCGCAGACAGGCCTCGATGCAGGCCGACCGCTGCTTGATGCGATCTCGGATCTGATGGGCTTCGTTTCCTTCTTCGAGAATTTCATCCAGATCGCCTGCCTGCTGTTCGCCTGGGCGCTCGTGCTGCTCGCCTTCTTCATCCTTGCCATCCAGCTCTTCGTCACGCTGATCGAGTTCAAGCTGACGACGCTTGCCGGGTTCGTCCTCATTCCCTTCGGCCTGTTCGGCAAGACCGCCTTCATGGCCGAGCGTGTGCTCGGCAACGTCGTCTCCTCCGGCATCAAGGTGCTCGTCCTCGCCGTCATCATCGGCATCGGCTCGACGCTGTTTTCCCAGTTCACCGCAGGCTTTGGCGGCGCGACACCTACCATCGACGATGCCATGGCGATCGTGCTGGCCGCTCTCTCCCTTCTCGGTCTCGGCATCTTCGGCCCCGGTATCGCCTCGGGCCTTGTCTCGGGCGGGCCGCAGCTCGGAGCCGGCTCGGCTGTCGGCACCGGGCTTGCCGCCGGTGGTATGGTGCTGGCGGGAGGCGCCGCCGCAGGCATGGCCGCAAGGGGAGGCGCGGCAGCCCTGTCGGGAGGAGCCGCGGCCGTCCGTGGCGGCGCGACCGCCGCGGGAGGCGCCACAGCCGCCTATAGCGTCGGATCGCTGGGCCAGTCCGGTGCGGCGGGTGTCGTCTCCGGTCTTGGAGGTGTCGCCCGGGCAGCCGGTTCCGCCGCCGCCTCGCCGCTGAAACGCGCCGCCTCCAGGGCAAACGAGAGCGTCAGGTCCAGTTTCTCCGATGGTGTTCGCGCCGGGTTCGGCGCGACAGGCGGGTCATCTTCCATGGGCACCGTCGGCGGCGCAGGCGATGCCGCCGCCGCATCGGCCTCGGCCTCCGCTGGCGGTCCTCCGGCATGGGCGCAGCAGATGCAGCGCCGACAGGCGCTTGGCCACGGCACGACCATGGCGGGCCATGCCGTGCGCTCCGGCGACAGCCACGGCTCCGGCTCTTCAGTAAATCTTTCCGAAAGCGACCGCTCATGAATCTGTTCAAACGATCATCGACACATTACGGCAAAACACCCGAACCCGAGACCCCTTACCAGAAGGCCGCGCAGGTCTGGGACGAGCGCATCGGCTCGGCTCGCGTTCAGGCAAGGAACTGGCGTTACATGGCCTTCGGCTCGCTGGTCCTCTCGGCCGGCTTCGCCGCCGCCCTGGTCTGGCAGTCGGCGCAGGGGACGATCGTGCCCTGGGTGGTGCAGGTGGACAATCTCGGTCAGGCGCAGACCGTAGCGCCCGCAACCGCAGACTATCGCCCGACAGACCCGCAGATCGCATGGCATCTCGGCCGCTTCATCGAGCAGGTGCGGGCCATTCCGGCCGACGCGATCATTGTCCGCCAGAATTGGCTGCGCGCCTATGAATGGACGACCGACCGGGGAGCGGCGGCGCTCAACGACTATGCCCGTGCGAATGACCCCTTCACTCGCGTTGGTCGCCAGCAGGTGGCGGTCGAGGTCTCCTCGGTGATCCGGGCGTCACCGGATTCCTTCCGCGTCGCCTGGACCGAACGCCAATACGAGAACGGCCAACTCTCCACCACCGAGCGCTGGACCGCGATCCTGACCATCGTGATCCAGACGCCGCGCGACGCCGAACGGCTGCGTGCCAATCCGCTCGGAATCTACGTCAACGCCATCAACTGGTCGCGGGAGATGAGCCAATGACCCGCACGCCGATCCGTAAGTCCGGCTTTCCGGCTTTCTGCAAACCCGCGATCTTGGCCTTGCTGGCCGCGACGGCGCTGGCTGGATGTGCCACCAATCGGGTTCCTCAGTTCAGCTACGATGCCGACGTGCCACCGCTGCCCGTCGTACAGGCACCTGTCACCGACGACCGGCCGCGTCCGCTGCACACGCCTCCCTCCTGGAACGTGGCGCGGGGCGGTGCAGCCGCAGGCACGCCTGCGGGACGGGTGGAGAACGCCAATGCCGCCGCCCGCGTCGAGCCGCGCCGCGAGGGCTATTACAACGCCATCCAGATTTACCCGTGGTCCGAGGGGGCCCTCTATCAGGTCTATGCGGCGCCGGGGCAGATCACCAATATCGCCCTGGAGCCAGGTGAGGGCCTGACTGGCGCCGGGCCGATCGCGGCGGGCGATACCGCACGATGGATCATTGGCGATACCGAGAGCGGTAGCGGTGCGCACCGGCGGGTTCATGTGCTGGTGAAGCCGACGCGGCCGGACATCTCGACGAATCTGGTCATCACTACCGATCGCCGCATCTACATGATCGAGCTTCGCGCCCGCGAGGAGCTCTACATGCCTGCCGTCGCGTGGGCCTATCCCGCGCCGCCGGCGGGGCAGCGTCGGTCGGTCCCGGTTGCACCCGTCATCCCGGTCGAGGCGGCGCGCAACTATCGCTACGGCCTGACCGGCGACAGCCCGCCGTGGCGGCCGATCTCGGTCTTCGACGATGGCCGGCACGTCTACGTCGTTTTCCCGCGCGGTATCGTCCAGGGTGAGATGCCGCCGATCTTCGTGCTCGGCTCGGATGGCGAGCCGCAGATCGTCAACAGCCGCATCCGCCAGAACATCCTGATCGTCGACCGCCTGTTCGGTGCAGCCGAGCTTCGCCTTGGAAGTGGCGAGCGCCAACAGACAGTCCGGATCGTCCGGATCGAACAGCGACAGGCTGCCGCCCAGCCGGCCCGCGAGACCGGAGACTCGCCATCATGACCGAGGACAGAGCCACCACTACCAGCACGGAAGCCGTCGCGCCCATGCGGCTGCGCGCCGATCCGCCCCGTGTCACGCGACTTTCCCGCAAGATGGTCGCCGCCGTCGGCGCCGTTGCGTTGCTCGGCATCGGCGGGGCGCTTGTCTACGCCCTCCAGACCCGAGACATGGGGACGAGCGGCGAAGAGCTCTATTCGACCGATAACCGGCCCACGGCCGATGGCCTGTCCGGCCTGCCGAGGGATTATACCGGCCCGGTCCTTGGACCACCTTTGCCAGGTGATCTCGGCGGCCCGATCCTCGACGCGCAAAACCGGGGACAGCCGGTCGCACCGCCTGTCGTGGCGGCGCCGGCCGTCGACCCGGAGGAGCAGCGCCGGCTTGCGGAGGAAGAAGCGGCGCGCCTCAGCCGCGTTTTCTTCCAAACCGGTCCGGGCACGACAACTGCCACCGAAGGTCCAGGTCTGGCCGGTCTCGGCCTTGGCTCGCAAACCGGCGCGACGGCCGGACAGGATCGGCACACGGCTTTCCTCAACGGCCCTGTGGACCGCCAGACGGTTGCGCTCGATCGCATCATGGCGCCGGCGTCGCCCTACATCCTTCAGGCGGGAGCTGTTATCCCGGCCGCGATGATCACCGGCATCCGGTCCGATCTGCCCGGACAGATCACCGCCCAGGTCACGGAGAACGTCTATGACAGCCCGACCGGAAGCCTGCTCCTCATCCCGCAAGGCACCCGCATTGTCGGGCAATACGATGCCGGCGTGACCTTTGGCCAGCGACGCGTCCTGCTCGTCTGGAACCGTCTGATCCTGCCCAATGGCCGCTCCATCGTGCTGGAACGTCAGCCCGGTGCGGACGCCAGCGGCTTTGCCGGTCTTGAAGATGGCGTCGATTACCACTGGTGGGATCTGATGAAGGCAGCGGGGTTATCGACCCTGCTTGCGGTGGGGACGGAGCTCGCCACGAACGACGAGGATCGCTTGATCCGCGCCATCCGCGATGGGGCACAGGACACCATCAATCAGGCCGGCCAGCAGATCATCCAGCGCCAGTTGCAAGTTGCGCCGACGCTCACCGTCCGGCCGGGCTTCCCGGTCAGGGTGATCGTCACCCGCGACCTCGTTCTCGAACCCTACAGGAGTTGACCATGGCGAAGCTGAAACTCGGACCCATCGTCGAGGACAGAGCGGTCAAGGTAACGGTGGAACTGCCCGGACCGCTTCATCGCGATCTCGTCGCTTATGCCGAGGTCCTGGCGCGCGAGTCCGGTCAGCGCGCCACAGACCCGGTCAAGTTGATCGTGCCGATGCTCGAGCGGTTCATCGCCACAGACCGGGGTTTCGCGAAGGAGAAGCGGAGCAGGTCGGGCGGCCACCAATGACCTGTACTAGCTGCGATCAGGAGCGGTGGCCGCGATGATCTCCAGGAGCGTATCGACCACCACGAGCGCAGCGTCCTGCCTGATCTTTTCATCCGGGGCGCGGTTTTGGAGCGCAAGGGAGACTGCACCGTGAACAGCGGCCCAGAACGTGAAAGCATAGCGCTTCGGGTCCGCTCCCGGCAGAAGGCCCTGTTTCTGGCAGGCGCGAATGGCCTTCACCACCAATTCCAGCACCGACCGGCCAAGATCGGTCGAGAGCGGCCCCTGGTCCACTGCGAGGCTCGGTGGCGGGGAAAACATAAGGCGGTACAGGGTCGGATTGTCGAACGCGAACTGGGCATAGGCATGGCTGCACGCGCGCAGATAGGCGAGGGGGTCTGCCCTGAAGTGCTTGGCCCGCGCCCGTTTCTCTTCATAGAGCCGCCTGAAACCGGCATCATGGACGGCGCGCAGCAACGCGTCCTTGTTGCGGAAATGCCCATAGAGAGCGGGTGCGGTACAGCCGACGGCCTCGGCGACGGCCGTCAGCGGCACATCGAAATCGTCCCTCTCGCCAAGAAGCCGGATGGTCTCCTCGACCGCTTTCCGGGAAATGTCGAGCGCGTCTTCCTTCTTCGGGCGGGCCATCAATGCCGCCCGCGCTGCGGTCGGACTGCCCCGGGTGCCGACTGCGGTTCCAAGGACCAGGGCATCATCGTTTCGGAAGGAACATTGCTTCTCTCCTGCTGGCGGACGGCTGACCGGAGTTTACTTAATGCCATTAATTTTCATTGACGACTGCGCTGTCAAGCGGCACGATACCGTAAACTGAATAATGTTAAGTTTCTTGCGTGAGCGAACCATGACGACACAGCGCAGGGATAATGACGCGGCTGGAGCCTCGATAGGCATCAAAGGTGGCGCTCGGCTTCCTCAGGCGTCGGATGGGGCGCGACGGGCAGACGGGAACAGTTGATCGTGGATGGGCCGGATGACATTGGTCCGCGCCGGAGCAACAAGGCTCCAGATGAAATCCGGATACCTGAGCTGCCGCGCAGTCGCATCAAGCTCCACCACCTCCGGTATTTCGTGGCGGCCGTGGAGCATGGCAGCTTCCGCAAGGCAGGCCGAGCACTCGATATCGAAGAATCGGCGATCAGCCGCCGCATTCGGGACATGGAAGACGAGCTCGGCGCATCGCTGTTCCAGCGCCACGCGGGAGGTGTCCGCTTGACGATCGCCGGCGAGAGATTCCTGGGGCCGGCGCGCAAGGCCCTCCGGCAAATCGACACGGGCGCCAGCGATGTCGCTGCGGTCGGGCGATCGGAAGAGGGGCACGTCAGGGTCGGTGTCTTTTCGTCGCTCGCATCCGGCTTTCTGTTCGACCTCCTGCGGCAATTCGGGAAGCTTCATCCGAACGTTAGGGTCGATCCCGTCGAGGGAAATCCGGCTGAGCACGTCGCCGCTGTCCGGAGACTGCATCTCGACGTTGCCTTCATCACCGGCACGAAGACCTGGGACGACTGTGAGACCGAGCATCTGTGGTGCGAGAGGGTCTTTGTTGTACTGCCTGACGATCATAGGTTGGCAGACAAGGCCGAAATCGGTTGGCCCGACCTGGCGGCGGAACGGTTTATCGTAAGCGATGTGGCGCCTGGCCAAGAGGTCCACAACTTCCTGGTCGCGCACCTGTCCGATCTGGGCTCTCACCCCGACATTCAGTCCCACCACGTTGGCCGCGATAACATGCTGTCGCTCGTCGCTGTCGGCCGCGGCATCACACTAACGAGCGAAGCCACGATCGTCGCGAAATTTCCCGGAATCACCTATCGGGAACTCGCGGGTGAGGTCTTGCCTTTCAGCATGATCTGGTCCGCGCGGAACGATAACCCCGCATGCCGGCGGCTGCTGAGTCTGGCGCGCACCATAGACCAAACCCCTCGCGTATCCAGGCCGCCGCCTGAAAAGGGCTAAAATCGCCCCTGAGTTCGCCCACGTTTCTGCTGCCGGAGATGAGCTGCGGGGAGAATTCTTCAAGCTGCCTCCAGCTTCAGGATCTCATTCGCCACGTAACTTCGAAACTCGGCAGCTGAGGTGAAGCAGCGAAAGCCGGCAGCGCTTGCCAATGACAACACATCCATGGGTTCGTTCAGCAGCACCGCGACCGGACCGGTCAGTCCTGGTTGGAGGCCGTCGGGCCAAGCCAAATCGAACACGGCCTTCTGGTCACCTGTATCAGGGTCTGCATAGTCGTAGCTGACCTGCCCGCGCGGTAACCCTTCTCCCTCGACCCAGTCGTTGATGGCTTCGAGCTCCAGTTCTTCGGCCTCACTCGTCACACCGCCGACAAATGGAGGTTCTGCTGAGACGACAGGCGACATCGGCGCGCCCAACCACTTGGAATCCCCGTGCAGCAGCTCTTCGAAGCGCTTATTCGCCTCGGCCGCCAATAGCTCCTTCCTCGCCTCGAGGAAGTCGCGATAGCGCTCGATCTTCCACAGTGCGGGGTCGGTGGGGATCCACTGGGACGCCAGCGCCCCTGGATGCTTCGTCTCGACCTCCGCGAAATAGATCTCCGGCAAGCGGTCGCTGATGCTCAGATTTGTATCTTTTGTCAGAAAGCAAAAATTCGCCAGCGCATTAACTTCTGGCCGGCTATGATTCCTCTTATAGAGCTGTGCCTTGGGGAAAATATGATGGACTTCCAGCCGGCTCATCTTACCCAGTAGGTTCGCCTTAAGGGCCAGTCCCGTCCCCCAATCTCGCGCCTCGCCCATGCGGGTCAGCATGTAGAGGACCGGATAGAAGCGCGCTCCGAGGCTCCAGCCTGTGAAATGGCCTGGCTCCACCCGCAAGCCGCCATGCCAGAGCCGAAGCCGCTCCAGCAGCGCGTCGAGACCGCCGGTTGGACCTTCAAGGGCTCCCAAATCCTGGTCGATAATAGTCTCTGTCGATCCCGAAAATCGACCCCACATTCCTGCTTGTGCAAACCAGAAGAGCAGCTTGTCGCGTTCAACGGCATCGAGGGTGCCCTGTTTCTGGTCCATCAATCGAACCATAACCGGAACGCCGAAGCGACCGAAAAAGACCTGATCGTGATCGAGGCCAAGTCTCCCTGCTATGAGGTTCAAACTGGTATCGATATGTTTGGAGGCGCGCTTCAATCCGTCCTGAATGTCGAGCGCGCCTTTGTCGTGGAGGTAGCTGAATTTGGCCTCGCCGGTGAGGACCGTATTCACCGAGCGCAGCAGCCAATCGAGGTTGAAGTTATAGCCGGCGTCAGCCCAATCCTTGAGCTTAGCCTTCATGGAATCCCGCGCGTCCGGCCACTCGGCGCAGATCTTTGCCAGGGCGAGATCGCCCTTCGACAGCTTGGTGCCGCCGCTGTTCACCCGGTTGAAAATGTCCACGACGATGTCGAGCGTCTTGTCCGCTCCAGTAACTTCCTCAACGTGGAGATCGATGTCGGTGATACCGAGCAAGGCGCTGAGGCGGCCGACATAGGCACCGACGTTGGCGGCGTGTTCCGGAACGGCTGATAGCTCTGAAACGAACGCGCCGAGCCCGGCCGTTCCAGCCTGCATCAGGCTCGTCACGTCGATCCAGAGGGGATCGTCCTGCATCTTGACTGGCTGGTAGAACGCAAAGGTCTCCGTGCCGAGGTGGAATCGCAGACCCGTGAATGCCTGGGCATTTCCGTCGAAGAACTTCGGCGGCTTTCCTCGAACGACGCCATAGAGCGTCGTCATCCGCTGCTGTCCATCGAGCAGCAGTTTGACGATGCCCGCCGCCAATGTACCGTCGCCCCGGTGAGCCGCCGTCTTCGATTCGGTGGCCCAGACGAGTAAGCCACCAACTGGATGCCGACGATAAAGGGAATCGAACAGGCCCCGGACCTGATCACGGTTCCACACATAGCCGCGCTGGAATTCTGGCAAGGCCATGTGCCCGCTATCAATGTGATCCAGTATCGTCGAAATCTTCATTCGATCCCCCGTAATGTCGATTTTCTCAGGCTCCCGTGCGCCCGACAATATCCATTAACTTCTCGTAGCTGGTGACAACGTCGTATTTGACCCGGTCTTCCGTGACCCGACGGCCGATCTCGTCGAAGAATTTCCGGGCACACGCGATCTTGGTGTTTTCGATCTCTCGCAGTTTCATGGACGACATGCTGCCCTTGGTCTCGGCGACGAAATAGATGTGCTTGACGCTTCCTTCCTTGAAGGAAATCGCCCAGTCAGGGTTATAGTCGCCGACGGGCGTGGGGATCAGGAACCCGCGAGGCAGCTTCGCATAGACCACGACTTCGGTGCTTGCATCGAGTTGATCGGCGAAGCGCCGCTCGATCTCCGAGTCCGTGACGACATAATCGTACACGTGGTTTTTCAGCTTCGCGCTCGCCTTGGAGAAGTCCTGCCCGGTCTGGTTGGCGGTGAAAATGTCGACGTCGTAGCACTCGGACAGGCCGTCATACGACAGACGCTCGATCACCATAGCCGCCTTCTGCTCGGTGATGATGCGCGAGGCCTCGGAGATGAAGTGTTCGGGGTTCTTCGTGAACTGTTCGAAAACCACCGGCTCGATCTGGCCGAGGATGGTCGCCGCCGTGTCTCGCGTCAACTGTGAGTTTTCGGCCACCTTGCCAATGAGGTCGTACTTTACGAGAGAGTGGATCGAGTCTCCGTGCTCGGTCGTGGTGCTGGTGACTGTAAAGCCATCACCGCTGCGAAGCTGGTTGTCGGTCAAACCGTCGTTCTGCACGCCGACGCTAACGGTGTACTGCAGGGGCGTGACCCGCAGCTGGCTGTCCAGCGCACTGACGCACTTGCGGATCAGCTCCGCCGAGTCGAATTCAACCCGATAGACTGCCTTGCGGTTGATCCGCGCCCAAAGCTCCTGGAACTCCTTCTTCTCGAAGTTCGCATTCAGGGGATTGGTCTTGGGCTTGCGGCCGTCATCGACCTTGGGCAATTGCGCGTCGCTGAAGACGCTGTCGATGAGCTGGAACACCTGCTCTGCGTGGGGCTTGAGCTCATCGGGCAAGTCGGCCAGTTTCCCAGCCGCCTTGGCTTCGTGGTAGGCGTCAGCGATCTGGTCCGAATCGTCGGTGTAGTCGTTCTTCACCAGATAGCGGTAGATCTGCTTGGCCATGGCGGCAGTCACCTCAACCGGGCCATGCTCGGTCGCGAGTGTCTTGCCCGTGAAGTACTCCTCGGTTGCCTGCCGCGGGCGCGACGAGAGGGTCTCCGCGATTTCCTTCTGCAGACCGGCCACGAAGTCCTTGTAGCTCTCGCTCGCCACCACAGTCAGCACGTTGATGTCGTGCACCACCGCCGGGTGGTCCATCCTGTCGCCGTGCTGATCCACGCTCAGCCGCAAGCCGCGCCCCACTTCCTGGCGGCGGGAAATGGTGTTGTCGCTGTGCTTCAGCATGCACATGACGAAGACGTTCGGGTTGTCCCACCCCTCGCGCAGCGCCGAGTGTGAAAAGATGAACCGTGTGGGTTCGGCGAAGGAGAGCAGGCGCTCCTTGTCCTTCAGAATCAGGTCGTAGGCGTCCACGTCGTCGGAATCGACCGAGCGGGCGCCAACGGCAGGGTCTTTGAGGCGGTTCGTCTTCTTGTCGATCGAGAAATAGCCGTTGTGCGTCTTGCCGGGATCGATGCTGGCGAGATATTTCCGGTACGCCTCGTTGTCGATTGCGAGCTCCGAAAGGTACTCGGCCTTCAGCAACTCGTACTCTTCCTCGAAGACCCGGGCATATTCGCCTTTCTCGTCAGCCTGATCGTAGTCCCGGTACTTCACCACCTCGTCGATGAAGAAGAGCGACAGGACTTTGATGCCTTGTGCGAACAGCTGATTTTCCTTGTCCAGATGCGCCTTGATCGTCTCGCGGATCTGGATGCGGCGGATGTCGCGTTCAGAGACGTCGCCGTTCGCCTCACCAGCCCTCAGCACTTCCCCGTTGGTGAATTCAACCGTGTCGTTGATGGCGTCGATCTGGCTGATCGTGAAGCCGCGATACTGGTCCAGCTCGCCCGACTCCACGAACAGGTCGTCGCGGAACTCGAGCCGCCGAAGTTGGCGCTTGATCTCGCCCGACTTCAGCTTCACCTCCATTTCGATCCGCGCCACGGGGGCCTTCTTCGAGATGTCGATGCCTTCGAGGTAGAGATAGGCGTTGGTGCCGGCCAGCCCGCGGGTCTGAATGCCGCGCACCGCGATCTTCTTGACCAGCTTCTGGTTGTAGGCGTCCAGCGCGTCCAGCCTATGAACGCGGTTGTGCTGGGTCCGGTGGGTCGCCGAATAGCGCAGGATGAACAGCGGCTTGAATTTCGGCAGCGCCTCCATCGTCGCTGCGCCTTCCATCTTCTGCGGCTCGTCCAGGATCAGGATCGGCCGGTTAGAGGCGATCACGTCGATGGGCTTGCGCGACTGGAAATCGTCCAGCTCCTCGTAGATGCGCCGGTTGTCCTTGCCGCTCGCATTGAACGCCTGGATATTGATCACCATCACGTTGATCCCGGCGTCGGACGAAAAGCTCTCCAACTCGTGCAGGCGCTTGGAATTGTAGATGAAGAACCGCGCCTTCTTGCCGTAGCTTTCGGTGAAGTGGTCAGCCGTGATCTGCAGTGACTTGTATACTCCTTCGCGAATGGCGATCGACGGCACCATGATGATGAACTTCGACCAGCCGTACCGCTTGTTCATCTCGAAGATGGTCTTGATGTAGCAGTAGGTCTTGCCCGTGCCGGTCTCCATCTCGACGTCGAGGTGAACGCGGGTCGCGGCTAGTGCGTCGCGCCTGTAGGTGGCCGAGACGGGCACGCGCTCGCCCCGGGCGTTGAAGGTCGTGAAGTCTGTCAGCGACTGCGAGACGGGCAGGTTCTGGCGCCGCTGGACCTTCTGGATGTTCTCCAGGATCTGCACGTCGCTCAGGGCGAGGTCGGCGTTCTTGAAGCCTTCCTCGAAGGCGCTGGTCTGCGCCTTGCGGCCGGGGTCGATGCGGTAGGTCAGGCCAGAGGTCATGGGCTGGCCGGCGAAGCAGTCGACCACATCGTTTACGGCATTGGTCTGATAGGGCTGGACCTTGAACTTGAGCTTCATCGGGCCCCCTCAGATCGACTTGACGTCGGTGGTGGGTGAGAGCTGGCGGAAGATCTGTTCGACGTTGATCTTCACGGCGTCAGAGACGAAGCCGTTGTCGCGGAAGACGACGCGCAGGGGCTCGTGGCCGGCCAGCTCCTTCACCAGATCCTCGGTGATGCCGCGGTCGAAGCAGGCGACAAGGGCGTTGTCGTCGACGAAGAACACGGTCTTGCCCTGCACCATCTCGCGGCGGATGGGCAGCGTCAGGTCCACGCCCCAATCGAGCAGCACCTGGAACAGCAGGTCCTCGGCCGTGCGGCCGTCCTTCACGTTGTCGACCATGTCGAGCAGGTCGGACTGCTTTAGCTCGTCGGGACGGTAGTAGACGTCCTTCATGTTCGATGTGTCCACCTTGAGCACCCGGAAGCCGACATCGCGGTTCCAGTCGGGGTGACATTCGCCCTCCAAGAGTTTTCCACCTGCGCGGCGGATGCGTTCTTTCGAAATTTCTGCGATGGTCGTGAAGCCACGCTTGTAAGGTGGAAGCGAGGAGTCGATTGCTTCCGGCACTTGCACCATGATGAAACGCCGGTTTCCGCCATCATTGGCATTGAGCTGCATGACAGCGTGTGCAGTTGTCGCAGACCCAGCAAAGAAGTCTAATATGATCGCGTCTTTGTGGTTCCCGGTCACTGCTTCAATCGGATCATACACAGCCCAAAGACTCTTCGGGAACGTAAATCCTGATCCTTCAACAAGACTATTCACCAACTTAGTACCGTATTCATTCGAATCATAGCGTTTATCGGTCCAAACGCTCCTGTAAAGACCAAATGTCTTTCCAATTTCAATCTGATACCCGTCTCCAGAGCGCTTCGCCCTTAGCATGCTGGCGATCTCTTCTACGCTCTGGCGGGCGTAACGCCACTTCCTCTCGGTGCCAGAGTTGTCGATTGGATAGACGTACGCGACGCCATCCCTCCACTCGGTCTGCTCGGGGTGGAAGTCATCGGGGCAGACGTCTCCAAATCCTATAATTTTCTCATCTTGGACCAGAACGGGGTAAAAGCAGTTCTTTGCATCGGTACGCTCCGACTCTCCACCCCAATTTCTAAACTGAGACCAGTTCACGTCCTCCTCACGGATTTTACGATCGCCTATGGATTTTGTGCCGCTCGGATAGACGAAGATCAGGTACTCGTTGATGTAAGAGAAGTTTGTTCCCTGCTGGCCTCGCGGGTTGTGGATAACGCTTACGTAAGCGTGCTCCCACGCCGCACCGCTGAATACTTCTTTCATCAGTACAGACAAAGTTCCAAACTCATTCTCATCTATTGCGCAAACGAGAACCCCATCCTTTGCCAAGATGTTTTTTGCAACCTTCAAGCGCTGATACATCATCGACAGCCAATCGGAATGAAAGCGCCCACTTGTCTCTGGATTGGCAACTAGTCGCCCGCCTTCACCGGAGATTTGTCCGGACCTTTCAAGAAAATCAGCAGATTTCTCACTATAATCGTTCCTATATATTAGGTTCCTTCCCGTATTATATGGAGGATCAATGTAAATCATCCTGACCGATCCCAGGAATGTCTCCTCGATGATTTTGAGTGCCTCGAAATTGTCCCCCTCCAAAAAGAGGTTCTGCGTCGCCTCAAAATTGACGCTCTCCTCCCTGCAAGGAAGTAGGGTCTTTTCGATCGGCATGTTGGCCATCGCAAGCGCTTCGCGCTTTCCAGGCCAATCCAGTCGAAATCGTTCTTGGGGGCCATCTACTATCTGGTCGCTCAGCTCTTGTCTGAGCTCGTCAAAGTCAACAAGTAGCCGCTTCTCCCCTGTTGCTTCGAAGTATGCTTCTCGAACGCAGGACGGGAATACATCTTTGATCGCCTTGATCTGCTCTTGACTCAGGCTCCGCGTTCGCATCTTCAGTTTTTCCATGCGTTCTGTCCTTATCCGAATTGTGGCTGTCGTCGCGCGTTGACATAAGCGGGAATCAGTACGAGACATTTCTTCGCAACGGTGTCTCCCGCACCTCCACTGCGCTGCGCGCCTCCAAGCCTTGTTGAGAGATAACTTCGCCAATACCCGCCTTGTGGCCCTCGATATTCGTCTCCATGTTTTTCAACAAAGGACGCGAAGTCAGAAATAATGTCCGAGGGGATAGACGTATCGTTGGTCTTTACTAAGCGACTTCGGTACTCGCTTTTCAGACGTAGAAACGCCATTGCCCCATGAAATGCTGGCGGTACGTGACCGCTCATGAAGTTTTTTCCCTTCACTCGGTCGAGTATGTGCTTTCGGATTGATGGGTGTGGCTGACTTGGTTCGGCCAACCACTCAACGAAATCTTCAAAAGTGAGTGGTGCGTAAGCGGTCTCCCCTGAAGGCCTTTCGGCGGTATTCTCCTGGCTCCTCACTTTTGTGAGTCCAAGGTCAATCCATCTTTGGAGTTTCTCCAGATTGGCCTTGTTGACCGGATTGGCGAGGTTACGATAATCAGAAAATATGCCTCTCCAATACTTCTCTCGGTCCTTAAATCGAATGATAATCTCAGGCTTTCCGGAAAACCCGTTTAAGGTCATGTTGGCGCTTCCAACCCATGCAAGACTATCCTGCAAGTATAGCTTGGCATGAAGAGATGGTAACGCATACACTCTGAGTCGATCATTCATTATGCTGAAGAGGGCCGACAATGGCTTCGGATCGTTTTCAATGAATGCTGAGGGCATTATGTACTGAGTTGGCAGGCGCGTGATTAGCGCCATTCGTTTTACACCGCCCTTGGTAACCAACTTAAGTGAGGCTGATGAATAGAACGGCGAAGCCACTTCTATTTGCGGGCCGGAAACGATCTCGTTCAATACGTCGAGATCGGGATAGGAATATATCGTATCAATCTCCATGATTTTGACCTATCTGGATATCGCCGGAAGCCTGAAGTTTTTGCAGGTGGCTCACTGCCGCGCGAAGCTCGGCATTTATCGCCACACGCTTGTTGAATTGCTTCTCACGCCCTAGTCGCGCCTTGATCCGCTCGACCTCACGCGCCTGCGCCTTGATCGCCTCGGCCTGCGCGATGCGCTCCGCCAGCGACACGGGGTGCTCCGCCTCGGCAGGGGTGAAGGGTGTCTGCTGGGCCTCGCCCATGCCCGGGACCAACCGGGCCGTCTGACCCGCCACCAGCGGCTCGAGCAGCCGCTCGTACAGCGCGCCCATGTTCAGCGCCACCGGCAATGGGGTGCGCGGCAGGTCTTCCGGCAGCCATTCCCCCTGGAAATAGTCACCCACCACCCAGCGGGCGCTGTCGGCCTCGCTAGGCCGCTTGTAGGCCGCGGCCAACCTGACGCGGCCGCCATGGGCCACCTCGAAGATCAGCGGAAAGGGGATGGCCTTGTCGACGGCGCGCAGCACAGCCGCGTCCAGCGTCGCGGTGCGTGCGGCGATGCGGAAGACCTGTATCTCGGCCACTTGGCGAGTGGCCGCCAGATTGACCGTCTCGGGCGCCAGCTTGTGCGACCAGACGATCTGGTCCACCTCGCGCACGAAGAGGTCCTTGAGGCCCGTGTTCGCCCCGGCGTGCTTGTAGATCTTGTTCTTGGGGATCACGCGCCCGAAGGCTGCGGCGCGGGGCCAATCGTAGAGGGTCATGACGCGCCCCCTTCGATGGCCAGGAAGGCGATCAGCTCGAAATCGTCCAGCCCCTTGATGGTATGGGTCAGCGCCGTGGTTCGGCCGCCGCTGAACAGGCTGTCGATATCCTTCTCTTCCTTCACCTCGATCATCGATCGGATCGCGCTTGAGAGCAGGTCGGAATAGCGGCCCATCTTGCGCCCGTCCTCGGTGCGCTCGTTGAAGATGCGGCAAACGTCGTGGATCGGCTCGATCCGCGCCTTGCAGCTGGATCGGATCAAGTCGAGCAGGCGCTTGACCTCGGTGTGGTCGGCGACGATCCGGCCGTCGTCGTCGATGTAGACCAAGTAGAACGGGTGCAGCCGGTTCTGCTGGTTGACGTTCACGCTGTCATGGATGTTCTTCAGCGCGAAGATGACCCCGGGCTGCAAGCCCAGCTCCGGTTGCGCGGGGACCACGGCGTGCATACCGAAGGGCACGTTGTCGAGCTCGCCATGCTCCTTGACGTAATTGAGCAGGTCCATCCGGAAGTCGTTGAGGCCAAGGTCGGTGATGGAGATGCCGGCCTTTACGTCCTCCAGCTCGATCACCTCGTCCTGGAGGCGCTTGAGCTGTTCCTTGCGGTAAGCGATGTCGCTGGATTTGGCGGTCAGCACGTTGTCGTCGCCGGTCGCTGTCACGTCGGCGATCACCATCCGATTTTCGACGCGCTCCTTGAGGTTGATGTATTCGTCGAGGGTGATGTCCGGCCAGTAGTTGACCAGCTGGATCTGGGCATTCTGCGATCCGATCCGGTCTATCCGGCCGAACCGCTGAATAATGCGGACAGGGTTCCAGTGGATGTCGTAGTTGATCAGGAAGTCGCAGTCCTGAAGGTTCTGGCCTTCCGAGATGCAGTCGGTGCCGATGAGGATGTCCAGTTCGCCGGGCTCGTTCGGCAGGACGATGGCCTTTTCCTTCGACCGCGGAGAGAACAGGGTCAGGACGCTCTGGAAGTCGTAGGACTTCTTGAGCGTAGTCTTGGGCGCGTCCGACCCGGTGACCTTGGCGACATGCAGCCCGAGCTGCTGTGCGAAGGGCGCCAGGTTGTCGAAGAGGTAGTTGGCGGTGTCTGCGAAGGCGGTGAAGACCAGCACCTTGCGGTTTCCGGTGTTCAGAGGCTCGTCGACCTTCTGCCTGACCATGGCAAGCAGATGCTGAAGCTTGGCGTCGTCAGTCGGCTTTACCTTGTCCATCGAGGCGATGAGGTCTTCGATGAGGACGAGGTCCGCTGCGAGGTCGTGCTTCCAGGATGGCAGGTCCATGTCGGCGAGGCTGATCTGGACCTTCTTCCCGACCGTGAACTCGTCGAGGCCGGAGAGGTCATCGTCCTCCGGGTCGAAGTCGCTCACGTCTGCAAGGTAGTCACTGACGCTGTCGCCGCGTCCGGTTTTCTCGAATTCGTCGATCGCATCGAGCGTGCGCGAGATGTTGGCGCCGAGAGACCGAAGCGTGAGGCGGAACGCGGCGACAGAGCTCTCCAGGCGTTTCAGCAGGTTGGTTGTCATGAGCGCCTGGAGGCTGCGCTCACGATCGGCCTGTCTGAGCTTGCCGCGTCCGCCCTCGACCTGCGTGTCGTAGATCTCCTCATACTTCCGCAGACGGCTGGGCAGGATGTAGCTGATCGGGGCGTAGACCGCGAGCTTTAGCACCGAAAGCTGAGTGAAGATGTCGTTGAACCCCATGACGTCGGACCGCTCGGTGATCGGGCGATGATAAGAGAGCGGCTTGCGCCTTTGGGGGAACTTCCCGATGTCCTTGGTGTCGTAAAAGGTCTCGATGTGCTTGCGTGACCGGGCGATGGTCACGGCATCGAGAAGCTCAAAGAAGTCGAAATCGAGCGCCCTTAGGATCGAAGCGGCCGTCCTCTCGTCCGGCGGCAGGGAAGACCACTCATTGAAAGCCTTCTGGGCTCGTCGGAAAATCTCTTCGACACTGGTCTGGGCCTTCAGATTCTTGCTGAGCGCCTCGGACTGCCCCTCATAGGCGAGCGCGAGCTGGTTGCGCAGATCCGTGAACCGGTTGTTCACCGGGGTTGCTGAGAGCATCAGAACCTTGGTCTTCACGCCGGCGCGGATGACCTTGTTCATGAGCTTCTGGTAGCGCGTCTCGCGGTCTTTGTAGACGTCGTTGTTGCGGAAATTGTGGGACTCGTCGATCACGACGAGGTCGTAGTTGCCCCAGTTCACCCGATTGAGCGGGATGCCGAAGGATTCGCCTGACGTCCGAGACAGATCGGTGTGGCAGAGGACGTCGTAGTTGAACCGGTCTTTGGCGAATATGTTGGTGGTCAGGTTGGTGTTGTAGTTCCGCCAGTTGTCCGCGAGCTTCTTGGGGCAGAGCACGAGAACGGACCGGTTCCGCAGCTCGTAGTACTTGACCACCGCCAGAGCGGTGAACGTCTTTCCGAGGCCGACAGAGTCGGCGAGGATGCACCCGTTGTAGGTTTCGAGCTTGTTGATGATGCCGGTCGCGGCGTCCTTCTGGTAGTTGAAGAGCTTGTTCCAGACCACGCTGTCCTGATAGCCGGTCAGGTCGTTCGGCAGGACGTCTTCATCGATCTCGTCCAGAAAGTCGTGGAAGATGTTGTAGAGCATTATGAAATAGATGCGCTCGGGCGAGTTCTCCTGGTAGACCGACTCGATGTGGCCGCAGATCGCGGCCGTCACATCATTGAGTTTCTCCGGGTCTGACCAGATTTGGTCGAACAGTTGAAGGTACATCTGCGTGTGATTCGGGTCGTCGAACCGCGTCACGAAATTCGAGACGGCATCACCTTTCTGGTAGCCGAGATCGACGGCCGTAAAGCCGCTGATCGGCATGTAGGCGATCCCGCCGTCATCGCCCGCCACATGCATGAACTGCTGCATCGGGGCTTTCGTTGTGTTCGACCGGAACCTGGCCTTCTTGCGTATCCAGTCGGCACATTCGCGCGCGACGGCCCTTTGCGTCAGCTTGTTGCGGAGCTGGATTTCAAACTCCGTTCCATAGAGACCGCTCTCCCGCTGAGCCTTCGGGATGAAGAACTCTCGTCGTTCCTTGCGCAGGCGATCCGTGACCTCCGTTGGCACGAACGTCGGGGCGGTGAAAATGAACTGAAGGCTTTCGACCTTGGAAAGCTCGGCTTTCAGCGCCTCGAAGGCATAGATCGAAAAGCACGACGCAGCAATCTTCAACCGAGCGCCACGCCTCACCGCCGCTTTCAGATCATCGCCGAACAGTTGCGAGGTGTTATCGATGATCTTCATCGGCAACCCCCTCATTCAAGAGCACGATTTGCTGATCTTGCGGGCGACGAGCTTCTGGCGGTGTGTCGAGCCCCAATCGCCTCAGAGCATAGTACCGCAGCGCTTTCCGAACCCGGAGCCGCGCACGTCCGCCGCGCATCCCGTAATCCAGACCGATTATCCTCTTCTGGCTCTCGGAGAGATCAGGGTGCGGTCCTATTTCCAGCGTGATGAACTCGTTCCAGTCGGCGTCATCTTCGGGCGACACCTCGCTTGGTCGAAACGATTTGATCTCCAAGACCCGGGACAGCAGGAAGTCCTTGAAAGTCTTGTCGACGTCGCAGAAGGCGCGAACGTGCCAGCGATATCCATCAAAGCCGATCGCGTGCGGCGCGATCCATCGCCAACGAGGATCGTCGCTGGAGAGCGATTGATACTTGATCTCTACCGCCTCGTTATGCCGGATCGCCTCAAGCACCGTCCGCAACGTGTCGTTTTTGACGCCGCGGGCCGGCACAGGCGGTCCGGCATAGGGGGGCGAACGAGCAATCCAGGATTCAGATGACGCCAAGATGCCTTCGGCTACGGATCTGAGCTGATTGAGGTATTGTCCGGCATCTGGCTTCAGAAAGCAGGGCTGAAACTCGCTACTAGCGACATAGCGTTTCGCGCTCTTGTCATAGACAGCATTGTGTGGAGCCCGCTCTTGATACAGCGTCAAATCCTTCGATGCCTGGGGCACAGACACGTCGAAAGCTTCGACGATATCTGACCGATTTACGCCGCCCTCCCAGTAGAGACGGAACTCGATAAATTCGAGTCGGCGTTCGACTCCCCATTTCAGCGCCGTCTCGACGTTCCGCATCGTCTTCTACCTCTAAGCGCCGGTGAGCATAAAAACTATATGGACATATCGAAGCTACCCATGTAATTATTATTCCCATATTGGGTGCTCGTCAATGGCAATCCGGGGGGGCGGGACATGCCGAAACGCGGTTCGAAAGGTGCTGTAACCAGTACGCAGGCGGCCAGCACCGTCCCAAAGGTGTTGCGCAATCCCAGTAACAACGGCGCGGCCGCCGAAGGTGGCGGCTAAGGCGGTGTTGATCCAACGTCCCTTCAATAGACGGCGCCCGGAAGGAGTACGGCCATGACCATCGCGCATCGATCCACCCTGGTCGTTCACGGTCGCCTCGCCATGCGGGAGAGCCGCCTGGCGGCGGGTCGTGACGGTCGTCACGGCCTCCAGATCATGTCGTTTGAGCAGGCCGCCATCCGGCTGGCGGGCGGCTTCGCCCGCCCTATCGATGACGAGAGCCTGCGCGCTGCCATCCAGGCGGCCTTGCCTGCCACGCCGATGGGCGAGCTGGAGAGCATTAAGGCTCTTCCCGGCATGATCGACGCGGCAGCCGACACGCTCCACAAAGCCTGGCGCGCGGGCATCGATCTTGCCGCACGCGCGGCGGATCATTCGCGCCTCGACGCTATCGCACGCCTGGAAGCGGCCGTCCTCGACCAGCTTCCGCCCGGCATGATGCGGCCTCTCGACATTGTCACCGCCGCGACCGCCCGCGTTGCTCATGCGCCGGCGGTCCTCGGCCCCGTGGAAATCGTCGGCCTTACCGAACTCTCGCCCTGCTGGCGGTCGCTGCTCCAGGCCCTCACCGTCCATATCCCGGTGCAGTGGACGGCCGGACCGAGGAGCGTTCCCGCATGGCTGGACGGCACGGGCGTCACGATCACGCGCGCACCGGCGCAAACGCCAGGGATCAGCGCTGTCAGCGCCGCGACCGCCTATCACGAGGCCATCGAGGCGATGCGCTGGGTGCGCAGCCTGCTCGCAACTGGCGTCTCGTCCTCGGAGATCGCCATCGCGACCGCCTCGCCCGCCGACTATGACGATCATTTCCTGGCCCTGCGCGCCGACGCCAACATCGACCTGCACTTCGTCCACGGCGTCCGCACCGTCGCCACCCGCGAGGGCCAGGCGGCTGCGGCGCTGGCCGACATCGTGGTTCGCGGCCTGTCGCAGTCTCGGCTGCGCCGCCTTGCGGCGCTCTGCCGGGACAGCGGGCCTTTCGAGACCTTGCCCGAAGGCTGGCTGCGGGTGCTGCCGACCGATGCGCCGCTCTCGACTCCGGGTGCCTGGAACCGCCTGCTGGCCCGGCTGACGCCGGAAGACTGGCCCGACGGCGCCGACCATGTTCCCGCGCTGCGCAGGGCGGTCGAGACCCTTGTGAAAGGATCGGAGGCCGCCAGCGAGATCGGAGAAGCCTTCCTCAAGGGCCGCGCGCTGGCGATCTGGCGCAAGGCTCTGCTCGCCGGCCCCGCCGCCTCGATCGACGCCACGCTGGAAACCCTGAAGCAGGACGACGGACTGGAAGCGTGCGTCTGCGTCGCCTGGATGTCCGCCAGCGCGCTCGCAGCGTCGCCCCGCCGCTTCGTGCGGCTCCTCGGGCTTAATTCCTCGCGCTGGCCGCGCGGGATTGCCGAAGACCGGCTGATCCCGGACCATATCATCCCGACCCCGGTGCTCGACCCGCTGCCGGTCAACCTCGCCGACCGCCGCGACTTCGAGACGATCCTCGCCACGACGGCCGAGACCGTCGTTCTTTCGCGCGCCCGGCGCGACAGCGACGGGCGTCTGCTGGGTCGCAGCCCTCTGCTCGCCGGGCGTGGCGACGAAATCTATCTGCGCCGCAACGCGATTCCGGCGCACGCTTTCAGTGAAACAGACCGCCTCATGGCCCGGCCCCGAGAGTTCGCAGCCGATCCGCAAGCGGTCGGTGCGCAGGGCTGCTGGCGCGACTGGCGGCAGGCCGAGATTACTCCCCATGACGGGCTCGTACGGGCGGATCATCCGCTCGTTCTCGCCATCCTCGGCCGCACCCAGTCGGCCAGCTCGCTGCGCCGCCTGCTGCGCAATCCACTCAGCTTCGTGTGGGTCTATGCCTTCGGATGGCGCGAACCGCAGAGCAGCGCCGAACCGCTCGTGCTCGATGCGCTCGGGATCGGCGATCTCGTCCACATGGTTCTCGATCGCGCCTTGCGCGACCTCGAAACCGGGGGCGGCCTTGCCTCGGCCGACGCGGGAACCATTGACGCGGCGGTGGCGCAGGCCGCGCAGGCCGTCGCCGCCGACTGGGAGAGCGAGCGTCCGGTTCCGCCGGCCGTCATCTGGGGGCGCACCGTCGACGACGCTCGCGTGATGGCGGGCCGCGCCCTGTCTTATGGCGATGATGTCCTGCCGGGCGCACGCTCCTACGGTGAGGTGCCCTTCGGCGGCTCGGAACCGAAATCCGCCGCGGAAACGCCCTGGGATACGACCACGCCGGTCACGATCCCTGACACGGGCTTCAACATCGCCGGCTATATTGACCGACTCGACATCTCGGGCGACGGCAAGCGCGCGTTGGTACGAGACTACAAGACCGGCCGCCCGCCGCGCGGTGAGATCCGGCTGAACGGCGGACGCGAACTTCAACGCTGCCTCTATGCTTTCGCGGTGAAGGCGCTCCTCGGCGACGACGTCGCCATCAGCGCCTCGCTGCTCTACCCGCGCGAGCCCGTCGATCTTCAGCTCGACGATCCCGAGGCCGTGCTGGAAGAGATCACCGGCTATCTGCGCGCGGCACGGTCGAGTCTCGCCGGAGGCGCGGCCCTGCCTGGCCCGGATACCGGCGGCGACTATGACGACCTCGCCTTCGCCCTGCCGGCCAACGCAAGCGCCACCTATTGCAAACGCAAAATGCCGGCCGCCACGGAGCGGCTTGGCGAAGTCGCTCAGGTCTGGGAGGCGGAATGATGAGCAGCGTGTCCAAGGTACTGAAGGACGACGGCGCGCGCCGCGATGCGATCAGCCTCCATGATCGCTCGATCCTGGTCGAGGCCGGCGCGGGCTCAGGCAAGACCGCCGTCATGGCTGGCCGCATCGCCGCCATGCTGGCCGAAGGCGTAGCGCCGCGCTCCATCGCCGCCGTCACTTTCACCGAACTCGCCGCGAGCGAACTGCTGTCGCGTGTCCGCGAGTTCGTCGCCGACCTCTCGACCGGCACGATCGCGACCGAACTGCGCGTGGCGCTGCCCGATGGGCTGACCCAGGCCCATCGCGACAATCTCGCCGCCGCGAGCGCCGCGATCGACGAGATCAACTGCTCGACCATCCACGGCTTCTGCCAGGGCCTCATTAAGCCCTATCCGGCAGAGGCCGACATTGATCCCGGCGCCGGCGTCATGGATCGCAACCAGGCCGATCTCACCTTCCTCGAGATTGTTGATGGCTGGCTGCGCGAACGCTTATCCGGCGGCCAGGGCGGCATCCTGGCCGAGATGGTTCTGCACAGCCCCGGCGAGACCGTGGCGCTCATCCATAAGATCGCCGAGAATCTGCGTCGCCGCCCCACGCTCGCGGCCCCGTCCGTCTCCCCGCTTGGCGGACACCTGACGGCGTTCCGGCAGGCCGCCGCGGATTTCGCAGGCTTCATGGACGGTGTGGCAGCGGCCGAGCCAGAAACGGTGACGATCGTCGAGCGGCTCGCCGAAATGGCGACCGCCGTGGCGAACGGTCCCGATCCCGCGACGCCTGCGGGCCTCGTTCGGCTCCTGACCTCGCGGCCCCACCCGGACCTTTGCACCAAGGCCGGCGCCTTCGCCTCCTATCGCAAGAAGGGCAAATGGGCCGCCGCGGCCAAGCAGGCCGGTCTCTCCAAGGCTGACGGCGACCGGCTGAACGACGCCGCCGAGACCCACTATACCACCTGCTGCGACGCCTGGGTTGGGTTGACGCAGGCCGCCTCCGGCCATGCCCTGGCGGCGCTGATCGACGAAGCGCGCCCGATCCTGCAACGCTATCGCGAGCACAAGCGCGCCAGCGCTCAGCTCGATTTCGACGATCTGATTTTCGCCGCGCGCGACTTGCTGCGCGACCATGATGCCGTGCGCCGTGCGCTGGGACAGCGTTTCGCCCATGTCCTCGTCGACGAGTTCCAGGACACCGATCCCCTGCAAACCGAAATCTTCTGGCGGTTGTGCGGCGAGCCGGTCGATGGCGATGCCGACTGGACCCGGTTCCAAATCCGGCCAGGCGCGCTCTTCCTGGTCGGCGACCCCAAGCAGGCGATCTATCGCTTCCGGGGCGCCGATGTCGGCGCCTATGTGCAGGCGCGCGACGCCTTCAGCGCCCAGGACCCTGACAGCCTCCTGTCGATCTCCACGAACTTCCGCTCCTGCGCCTCGATCCTCACCTTCGTCAACGAGCGCTTCGAGGCCGTGCTCTCGGCCGATGGCCAGCCGGGCTTCACCGCTCTCGACCCGTTCCATGACGATCGGAGCGGCCTTGGCGTGGCGGCCCTCGACATCGCTGTGGCCGATGAAAACGGCAAGGCCAGCGCCGAGCAGCAGCGCGACGCCGAAGCCGATGCCATCGCCGAGCTATGCGCCCGGCTGATCGAAAGCCATCCCATCATCGACCGTCGCAGCGGCGCGGAACGTCCCTGCCAGCCGGGCGACATCGCCTTGCTGGCACCGACCGGCGCGGAGTTGTGGCGCTATGAGGAAGCCCTGGAGCGCCGCGGCATCCCTGTGGCGACCCAGGCCGGCAAGGGGCTGTTCCGCCGCCAGGAAATCCAGGACCTGATCGCGCTGACCCGCGTGCTCGCCGATCGCCGCGATACGCTGGCGCTCGGCGCGCTGCTCCGCGGGCCTCTGGTCGGCCTCACCGAGGAAGACCTGCTGGACATCATCTGGGCGCTTCCGCGCTCGGAGGAACAGCCAAATCGGATTCCGCGTCTCGATCTCAGCGTCGACCCTGCCGTTATCGCGCACCCGCTCGCGCGCGAAGTCATCGAGCGATTGCAATCGCTCTCCCGGCGCGGCAACAGCACGATACCGCACGCACTGCTCTCGCAGGCCGTGGACGTGATGCGCGTCCGCCCACTCCTTCTTGAGCGCCATCGCGGCCAGGCCGAACGCGCGCTCGCCAATGTTGATCTCTATCTCAGCCTGTCGACCGGCTACGCCGTGCGCGGCCTGCGCGCGTTCGCCGAGGCGATGACAGCGGCGTGGTCCGACGAGGCCCGCGCCGTCGAGGGACGGCCCGACGCGCAGGAGGAAGCGGTCGCGCTCTTCACCATGCACGCGGCCAAGGGGCTGGAATGGCCGATCGTCATTCCAATCAACACCATGACCGGGGTCATGGCGCCCGACAGCGCCGTCATCGACCGACAGACCGAGACCTTCTATTGCCCGGTCCTGGGTGTCACGCCCGAGGGCTATGACACCGCACGCCAAGCGGAAAAGGAGGAGCTGGACCGCGAACGCATCCGGCTCTGGTATGTCGCGGCCACCCGCGCCCGCGAACTCCTCGTCTTGCCCCGGCTCGACGCCGCGCCGTCGAAATCGGCCTGGATCGGTCTCGTCGATCTGTCGCTCGCCGACCTGCCCGGCCTAGACGTCTCTCACCTGCCTGCCGATCTCGCGGCCGCAGGTGCAGGCGCGGGCAACACCCAGACGCGCGCGCGCTTCGCCGCCGAAGCCGAAGCCATCGCGGCCGCGCAGGCGCGGTTGACCTGGCTCGCGCCCAGCCGTGACGAAAACGCCGCCGGGACCGTGCTGCGGGAAGAAGAAGCCGCGCTCTGGACGGGATCGGCCGACGATCAGCCCCCCGAGCTGGAAGCAGCCGTCCTCGTGCAGGGCGGCCGCGAGCGCGGGCTGATCCTCCACAAACTCATGGAAGAGGTGCTGACCGGCGAAGTCCCGGAAGCGGAAGCCGCCCTGACCGAACGGGCTGGCCACCTCATCCGCGCCCTCGGCCAGTCTCCGGTCGCCGACCCCGCGACGGGGCTGTCGGCGCAGGAACTGGCCGCCTGTGTGGCTCGGACCCTCGCTCTACCTGACATTGCGGCCCTGCGGCCGGGTCTTCTGGCCGAATTTCCCGTCTACTCTGCACAGGCGACCGACGGCGTGGAAACGGCAACGGCTGGGATCGCGGACGCCCTGACTGTCGGCGAGGATGGCCGGCCGTTCGTGGTCGTCGACTGGAAGAGCGACGTGAATCCCGAGGCTCAGACGCTCGACCACTATCGGGCTCAGGTCCGCGCCTATCTCGATATGACCGGTGCCGAGCGCGGACTGATCGTGCTGATGACCTCTGGCGCCGTCATTTCCGTCCTGCCAATGATACCGACTGAGAACGAGGTCGCCTGACCCATGTCGTACCTTACTGGGACCAATCGCCCACCACGACTGAGGACCGCAGCTTTCAGTAGATGCGGAGCCGCGCCCATACCGACTCGCATGTCGATCTCAATACCGCAAATACTCCCGCTTAGAATTCATTCCTGATAGCGGTGATGTTTTGGGCATATCCAGAAGGGGGGCGTTTTGGACACAGTACATAATCCGGATCGTTTTATGGCCGATCTTCGGCAGATCCTATCGCAGGGACGTAAGCGTATTGGCGTTCTAATCGGTGCCGGCGGTCCTCTCTCCGTGCGAGTGGACGCGACTGGCAAGCTTGACCCAAATGGTCAGGCGTTGATCCCGGGCGTAAACGATTTGACCGACCAGGCATTGCTGAAGTTGACAGGAACAGAAGCTGCCGCGGCGGCTGCAATCCGTGCATCCCTGCCAGATGGCGGCAACATCGAGACGATATTGTCCAA
This sequence comes from Celeribacter persicus, assembly GCF_003050785.1. GTDB lineage: Bacteria > Pseudomonadota > Alphaproteobacteria > Rhodobacterales > Rhodobacteraceae > Celeribacter > Celeribacter persicus. The sequence continues at coordinate 271,096 of NZ_QAOH01000004.1, read as the reverse complement.
GATTCGTCTCCTCCAGACTGCGCTCGGCGACACGCCAATGCATGGCCTTGACGGCCCCGGATATGCCGCGCTGGGAACAGCGATCTGCGACGCGATCGGCGAGATCGTCGGTGCGAAGCTACCCGAAGGGCGAACCCCATATCACGAGCTAGTCTCGTGGGTAAGCGGGACACAGCGAGCACATCCGGTCGAGATATTCACCACAAACTACGACTTGCTAATAGAATCCGCATTCGAGCACGCAAAAGCACCGTATTTCGATGGTTTTTCAGGCGGGCATGCTCCTTTCTTTGATCCGGTCACGGTGGCGGGCAACGATCTGCCCCCGCGCTGGTCGCGCGTTTGGAAACTTCATGGCTCACTGGGTTGGAAAAGTGACAGCGGGACAGTGGTCCGCTGCGGCGGCACGGATTCCACCGAACTCGTCTACCCCGACCACCTCAAGTACGATCTGACTCAGAAGCAGCCTTATGCTGCGCTGTTCGAGCGATTGAAGCGGTTTCTGCTGACGCCCGACACAGTGCTTCTGACCACTGGCTTTTCGTTCCGTGATGCGCACATCTGCGCGGTGCTAGGCGAGGCGCTCGCCATGAATGCCAACGCAGCAGTCATCGCGTTGCAATTCCAAACTCTTGCGGAAGAGGAGCCTGCCCGGAAGCTTGCCTTCGAACATCCGAACCTTTCAGTTTACGCCAGCGATGCTGCTGTAATCGGCGGTATTCCTGGTCAGTGGCGTTTGGGTGACTTGCCCAAGAACTGGGGGGAAATTCGTTCAAGCTTCTGGGGCAAGCGCGGCGGCGGCGACGCCTTCCTCTTGGGCGACTTTGCGAGCTTCTGCCGCTTCTGTGCGCTCTCCTATTCGCCCGACCTCGCTCGCCCTACCGACGCAGGTGTTCCGATCGATGCCACCGAACCGGCTGCGGTGTCGGCATGACTGCGACTGATCCGACTTATCTCGGGCGTGTGAGCGCGGTTTCAGGCTCCACCATCACGGTAAGGCTGGCCGAGTCTCTATCGTCCGGTCTGGCTATGATCGATGGCCATACCTACCGCGTGGGCCAGGTCGGCAGTTTCGTCCGTATCCCTCTCGGGTATCAGGATCTTTACGGTGTCGTCGCCGAGATTGGGGCCGCCGCTGCGCCTGAACCCGTCGCCGTTGCAGAGATGGATGGCCAAGATACCGGACGCTGGATGCGCGTGGAGTTGGCAGGCGAGGCGACCGGCGAGTACTTTGAGCGTGGCCTCAGTCAACATCCCAATGTCGACGATGCGGTCCACTTAGTCACCCAGAAGGATCTTCGCCGCATATATGGCGGCGAAGAGGAAGATCAGGTCGAAATTGGGACGCTCTCGAGCGCCGAAAATATCATCGTGCGTTTGTCACTCGATGCGCTTGTCACTCGGCACAGTGCCATCGTCGGTTCGACGGGATCAGGTAAGTCAACCACCGTCGCGAGCATACTTCGTTCAGTAGTCAGCACCTCCGAAAGTGTAGCCGCTAGCGGAGCGCGGATCCTTCTATTGGATGTGCATGGGGAATACTCTACGGCACTTGGAGATCTCGCCAAAACCTTCAGTGCTACGCCGTCTCCCGACGAAGAGCCTCTGTTCGTTCCGTACTGGGCGTTGGAGGCCGGAGAGCTACTTGATTTTATCGCTGGCGAACTCAGCGACAATCATCTGATGGCATTTACTGATAAGATCCAGGAGTTGAAGGAAAACCGGCTCGGCGCTGGTGCGCTTCCGGGTCTCGACCCTCAATCCCTCACGGTTGACAGTCCTGTCCCGTTTTCACTGAAGAAGCTCTGGTATGATTTGATCGACTTTGAGACGGCCACATTCACCGGGCCGCAGCGTGACCAGCCTGCTCTCGAGGCTGCGGGCGACCCAGCGACCTTAACTGCTCCTCGTTATACACCGCACGCGATGGGTGCGGCTGGGCCATTCCTCAATCAGGCCGCCAAAGGCATCCGCCGACCGCTCAATTTGCTGCGCTCTCGTCTTCTGGACCGACGGTACGATTTTATCCTTCATCCCGGTCCTTGGGAGCCCGACCTCGCCGGACAGACGGCACAGGACCTTGATACACTACTGGGCGGCTGGCTTGGCCACGACCGTCCAATCACAATCCTCGACCTCTCCGGCGTGCCTAGCAGCGTCCTGGTCCGGCTGATTGGCTCTATACTCCGTGTTGTCTACGAAGCGCTCTATTGGAGCCGGGAGAAGACCGAGGGAGGCGTACTGCGGCCTCTGCTTGTGGTGATGGAAGAAGCCCACCGGTACGTCAGCCCCGATAGCGGCAATGTCGCCGCGGACATTGTGAAACGCATCGCGAAGGAAGGTCGCAAGTACGGGGTTGGCGCCATGCTGGTCTCTCAACGTCCGTCTGAGATCGATGAGACCATCCTCTCTCAGTGCGGCACGCTCATAGCGCTGCGGCTATCCAACCCAGCGGATCGCGGGCGCGTGAAGGGCGCACTTCCCGATAATCTATCGGGCCTTATGGATCTTCTGCCAGTGCTGCGGACGGGTGAGACAATCATCTCTGGTGAAGCCGCACGACTACCCGTGCGCTGCCGCGTATCGCTTCCCCCCGCGGATCGCTTGCCCCGCAGTTCAGATCCCGAAGTCAGCGCAGCCTGGCGGACCCGCCGCGTGGCAGAAGGCTATGATCGCATGGTGGCGTCGTGGCGAGCACAACGAACCACAGCCGTTGTGCGAGATATTGCGATTACGCGGACCCCCATCAACGAAGATGAACAGTAGGAAGACCTATGATTCGAGACCCCGTCGCCTCAAGCAATATTGCATCCATAGGCTATGATCCCGGCAGTGAAACACTGGAGGTCGAGTTCACAAATGGCTCGATATACCAATATTTCAATGTATCCGCCGGACTGTATGAGCAACTCATGGCCGCCCCGTCTAAAGGGCAGTTTCTAAATACCTATATTAAGAACGCCTATCCGTATTCGCGCGTTGGGTAAATTCTAACATCCATGCAACTGAATCGTGGGCTCTCAATGGGGAGGCTTGTCTGCTTCGACCACAACCTTGGCAAAGGTGCGTTCGTTTCCTACGCTGCTGCTCGGAATAAGGCGGAAAGGAAGCCGCACCCTTCGGTAGTCGCTACTCCAGCGTTTGATGCGGCGCCGACAGGCAAAGGTCTGCCGCCACCGGAACGCAAGTTAAGATGGTTGCGCCCTCCCGCAACCATCTTTACTTGCTCGGGGCGCAAGTTATGATGAAATCCAGCCCCCGCAACCAAAAATTACCACACAAATACAGATGCTTGCCAGCCGCCTCAGGGCGGTGTGTTGCGTTGCGCATTTGCTCATGGAAGCGCCGTGGAAGCAAATGAAACGCAAAAAGGCTGTGGCGGAAGGGCAACATGATGTCGCTGCCCGAGGCCGCCTGCCCTCAATCATCCACCATGCACAATAGCCCAAAGATTTGAGCTGCCCGAATCCGAGGCAGAGATGATAAGGACTGAATATGCCGACACTGAAATTGCCGCCGCCGTGGGCAGGAGGTCTGGTTTGTCATCCGATGCATCAGCGAGAAGCGAAGTCAGCTCGGCCTTGCGAGCTTCGAGTGTGGTCATCTTCTCTTTCATCGAAGGTGGTACATGCCGTCGGCAATGGCCTCGACGATCTGAGCGATCTGCTTTTCGACTTTCGCCAGTTCCGCCTGCCAGGTATCGCCATTTGAACGCCGCTCGCGGTTCAAGCGGTTGGTCTCTTCCGCATAGGCACGCATCGCCTCGGCCGCGATCTCCGGTGCCATCATGCGATCCATGAGCCCTGAGAGCACACGGTCCTCCAACTCTTCCTGCCGGATGGTGCGACTGTTGGAGCAGGTGCCTTTGCTGATGCGGTTCGAGCAGGCGAAGCGGCCCGCGCCACGTAGAGAGTAGGTCACGCCACAGCACCCGCAATAGACCAGGCCGGACAGAAGAGACTGAGGCCGACGTTTGCCATTGAGCTTGTTCTTCTTGTGGTGCTTGCGGACCGCCTCGGTGACATTTGCGTATTTGTCGGCGATCACGGCTTGTCGCTCGCGCACTGCTTGCCAGAGTGGGTCATCGACAATCCGCAGCTCGGGTACCTCACGGATCAATCATTCACTCTCCGGGGTCAGGCGGGAGACGCGCTTTCCGGTGGACGGATCCTTGATATAGCGCAGTCGGTTCCAGATCCGGCGACCGATATAGAGCTCGTTGTTGATGAGGCCCGTTCCGCGCTTCACGTGACCGCGGATCGTGGTATCTCCCCATTGCTTCCCGTTGGGCCCCGGAATTCCTTCCTCGTTCAGGGTGCGGGCAATCGTGCGCGGCCCGATCCCCGATGCGAACTCCCGGAAGATGCGGCGGACAACATTCGCTTCGGCCTCGTTGCTCTCGTGGTCTCCGCGGACCGGATTGCCGCGTGCGTCGAGTTGCTTGACGACCGTATATCCAGCAGAGCCCACCGCCGGATTTGCCTTTTTCAACGCGGCCACGAATGCCGCGATGCGTTTTGGCAGCGAGGTCTTTGAGGAACAGCGCGTTCATCGTGCCCTTGAGGCTTACATGAAGCTCACTGACTTCCCCTTCGGAAAGGGTGACGATGGGCACGCCGGCGAACTTCAGATGCTTGTAGAAGGTGGCCACATCGGCCTGGTCGCGCGAAATGCGGTCCAGCGCTTCGGCCAGCACGATGTCGAATTTCCCGGCCTGAGCATCTTGCAGCAGGGACTGGATGCCCGGTCGCAGGATCATGCTGGCGCCGGAGATACCGGCATCTTTGTAGGTGCCGACGATCTTCCACTTCTCCCGCCTCGCCTGTTCCCGGCAAATCCGGAACTGGTCCTCGATCGACGCCTCACGCTGCTTGTCCGAGGAATAGCGAGCGTAGAGAGCGACGCAGGTCATGACCGGATTCCTTATACCACCTTGTCGAAGCGGCTCGGTCGGATCAGTACGTCCGCTGAGATGCCGAGTTGTTCGTGCAATTGCCGGATCATGTCGATCGACAGCCTGCGCTTGCGGTTGAGGATGTCCGAGACCCGACCATGCGGCCCGATGATCGGCTCCAGGTCCTTGCGGCTCAACCCCTGCTGCTCCATGCGGAACTTGATCGCCTCGACCGGGTCGGGCGGGTCCATCGGGTGGTGCTTCGCTTCATAGACATCGATCAGCGTTGCCAGCACGTCGAGCCGGTCGCCCTCGGGCGTTCCGCTCTTCGCCCCCCAGAGGCGTTCGACTTCCTCAAGCGCCGCGTTGTAGTCCACCTCGGTGCGGATGGGTTTGAGTTCAGTCACCATGCTTCACTTCCGTCACGTCGATCTTGTCGTAGGCCTTGTGAGTGCCGATCCACTTAATCCAGACGATGCTCTTCTCGAAATCGACCGCCACCACGAGGCGGTAGTCGTTGCCCTCGATGTTGAAGACGAACCGCTCGGCCGTGACGATGCTGGCCGTCGCATAGTGTCTCTTCACATCCGCGGAACTCGCCCACTCCGCCTTGCTGATTTCGTCGAACCAGGCATCAAGTGCGGCCTTGACCGCCGACTGCTCCTTTTGCTCCGCGAGGCTGTCGATGAATTGCCGCAGCGTGCGGCGGGCGATGATCCTCATTCAAACCTCTGCATCACGATACCATAATGGTATCAACTGAAATGTGCCAAGGCTCCGACGGTAGGAGCCGTAGGGGCTGTTGGTCAAGTCGAAGAGTGCCCCTTGCCCCGGCTTGCTTTCTGTTCCTGCGCTTCTTTGCTCTCGGGCAATCTGGCGGCCGATCAGACTGGCAAGGGCTTTCAGGCTAGCGTCCTTACACGCGGGATCACTCCGATCCGCTTCCGGACCGGTCGAGGGTCTTATCTCGATATTGGTCCTGCTCCGCTTGGCTGCCATCGTTTTCAAAGCCCCGCGCCCGGGAAAGGGCAGCATTATGGAAACGCGGAATGCCTTTGTCGGGAAGAGCGTAAGGCAGGCCTTGCGGTCAATAGGATGCCCTCGGCACCGCCACCGAGATGAAGGCGATGAAAAACTATGCCGGGCACCGTCTGGCACCCTGGCTCAGCCATTTCATGGTGTCCCGGTCGGAAACCGCTCGGGCGTTGCTCACCCCCGGAGAAATCATGCAGCTGCCGCCATCCGACGAGATCGTCATGGTGGCCGGCACACCACCGATCCGGGCGACGAAGGCTCGGTATTGCGAAGATGCGCGGTTTACTGAGCGGGTCTTGCCGCCACCCGATTTGGTGGACGTGGGCGCCTCGGGGGAGGATGACTGGAGCCGTCTGGCAGTCCCAGCGCAGGACGAAGAGCCGGGTCGAGTATCCGAGACTGGACCGGAGGATGAGGAAGACGGCGCCATTCGCAATCGCCGCATGCCGCATCATGTAGCAGATGCGTGGTATCGCGCGTCAGGTCTGGCTCGCAACAACACCGGCTCTGCCGGAACTCGCGGCCAAGGCAGCGCGGTCAAAAGCAGGGGAGCGATACGAGGCATTTATCGTAGCTCTCGGTCGTCGCTTGGCGCAGGGGCCGAAGTTGCGGCAGGAGGTGTCGGAGGATGTGTGGACGGGGGTGGCAGGTAGCGAACGGGAATGAGGGCATGTGGCTTCGCATCTAACGGCTCGAAGCGAAGCGCATCCTTATGCCATGGCGAGCTAAGTTGATAAGGTGTAAAGTCTACTTGACACATTGGAAATTTCCCGACTAGCTTAAGACCCATTAACCGGAACCAAAGCTGCGCGCTGATCGTATAGCACCAGTTCGTGGCCTGCCGGACGTGATCGCTGTCATGGATCACGATCATCGCAATCATGACTGACAAGGGCGGTGCAAAATCGGTTCGTTAGCCTCCCGGGTCCCGCAGGTTAACCAACAATGAGCTGTTTGAGTTGAAGCGCCTCATATTCCAGCGCGGTAAGGCGATAATTTACCACGTCGCCGATGGAAATCAGTCCGATGAGGGCATCGCCCTCCATCACAGGCAAATGGCGGAAACGCCCATCGGTCATGCGCCGCAAGACGGTGACGAGGGTCTCGTCTGCCGTGGTCGTCTTGATATCCGTGGTCATCAGCGCTTCAACGGTTTTGGGCAGGGTTTGACCCGGTGTCTGTGCCAATTGCCGCACGATGTCGCGTTCGGACAGGATGCCGCAAAGCGCACCTTGGGCATCTTTGACCAGAACGACACCGATGCGATTTTCGCTCATGATCTCAACAGCATGTTGCACAGTGTCTTGAGGTTGAATGGCGTTGATGTCGCCGCCTTTTATCGCCAAAACATCGCCGACGGTCGCCTGCGCTGCGGACATGTTGGTTTCGACGGTTTGGCTATGGCTCTGCTGGTCTGCCATGGCGCCTCGGGTCTTTGGGGTATAAGAAGCTGGCATGTGAATTTCTCCCTGAACTGTCTTTCAGGGTAGAGGAATTCGCGCTCAAGTAAACTTTTTCCGACCGGGAGACCCGTCTTGATTGAAAACCTGACCGGATCGCCGCTGACGCTTTCACCTTTGATGGCCACGACATTGTTCGTGATCGCCTGTCTCGCGGGCTATCGCTATCGTTCTGTCTGGAAAGCCGAAGGGCCGCGGGTTCAGCTTTGGATTTTCGGGCTGATCGCGGCGGTGATTTTGCTGGTTTTGGGGCTGGTGCCGGTCAAGGGCTAGGGGCCGAAAAAAAGACGCCTCAGGCGGCGTCCTCTTCCATCTCATCGAGCATCTTCCGGGCGCGCGGACAGGCAAGGCGTTCGCGCAGCGGGCTGTTCGGGTCGATCTCTTTCTTGCAGACCAGACAATGATCCGCGCCTTCGACCGCATTCAACCCGCCACAGCTTCCCTTGATCGTGCGCCCGCTGAACATGACGCCAAGCGCCATACCAGCCATCACAATTAAAAGAAGCCCGAAGGCGAGAATGAACGTCGACATGGATCGACCCCTGTTAAATATTCGTCAGATCACGCGGTCAGCGCGGTGAACTTGTCCGAGGCATAGCTCACGCGACCATGCTCGCCGTCTTTCACGACATGGTCAATGAACAGAACCGCGAGATCACGTTGATTTGCGATTTCAAGACCACGTTCGCGACCCAGCACCAAAAGCGCGGTGGCCCAGGCATCCGCCAGCATCGCGTTCTCGGTCATCACGGTGACGGAGGCGGTGTTGTGGGTGACCGGGCGGCCGGTAGTGGCGTCGATGATGTGGGAATAGCGCTGGCCACCCGCTTCGAAAAAGTTGCGATAATCGCCAGAGGTGGCCATGCCCATGTCGGAAACGCCGACAACCTGCGCCACGCCGCGATCAAAGGCTTCGGGCGTCTCAATGCCGATCTGCCAGGCTTTGCCTTCCGGGTTGCGGCCTGCAGTGTAAAGATCGCCCCCGATCTCGACCATGTAATCGGTGATGCCAAAGCTCTTGAGTGCGCGCGCGACCTGATCGACGCCGAATCCTTTGCCGATGGCGGAGAGGTACACCTCTGCGCCGTCGTTCATCTTGGTGAGGGTGCCGTTTTCGACTTTCAGCGAGCGGGACTGGCCGCTGCGCGCCATGGCGTCCGCGATCTGCGCATCGCTCGGCGCATCCATGCGGGTGCCCTTTGCACCAAAGCCCCAAAGGTCAATCAGCGCACCGACGGTGACGTCAAAACGGCCCTCGGTGGCATCGTGCACATGACTAGCGGCCAGCATCACATGTTCAAGCGCGGGGGAGACGGTCAACGTGTCGCCGGCAGCGGCGGCATTGAAGCGGGAAATTTCCGAAGAGGCGTCCCAGTTCGACATCTGGGTGTTGACCTCGGCCAGTGCCAGATCGACAGCTTTTTGCAGCTCGGCTTTTTTCACATCCTTGGTGTGATCGACGGCGACGATGGAATAGCTGGTGCCCATCGTGAGGCCGGTGAGTTCCAGAACGGACCACCCTTTCTTGCAGGCGGCCAGGCAGATCGGCATGACCATGAAGCTACGGCGAGAAAGGAGGAAAGAGTCGGACACGAGGCTGCTCCACTAAGCTGCGATATTTCAATCTTGCGGTGTTCTGCATGCTTCTGCGGCAGAATAGCATTGGGTTCAACACTAAAGTAAAAGAACTGTGCCTGGAAGCCTTCCATACCTTGGCTCATTATCGCATAAGGTAGCCGGAAAATGGACAGGGCTTAAAAGACGTGCAGCAACATGTGTTGAAGAAGGGTCTCGACGTTCCGGTGCTTGGCGCGCCTGACGCCAGGATCGACGAGGCAGCAGCGGTCCGGACCGTCGCCGTGCTTGGGCAGGATTATCTCGGTCTGAAACCGCGTTTGGCGGTGGAAGAAGGGGATGTGATTGCCGCTGGTGCACCGGTTCTGGCGCATAAGGATACGCCGGAGGTTCAGGTGACGTCCCCTGTGTCCGGAAGAATCAAGGCAATCAATCGCGGCGCGCGTCGTGTCCTTGTCTCTGTCGAAATCGAGGTGGACCCGACGGCGACCGAGCCGGTCGACTTTTCACAAATTGGTGATGACAGCACGGTCGAGGGTGTGACGCAGAAACTCTGCGCCTCCGGGCTTTGGACCTCGTTCCGCACCCGGCCCTACTCTAAAGTGCCTGCGCCTGACACGATACCTGCCGCGATCTATGTGACCGCGATGGACAGCGAGCCGCTTTCGGCTGACGCCGCGCTGATCATCCAACAGGACGCTGAGGCTTTTGCGCGCGGTCTGGCTGCGGTTGCTGTGCTCACTGAGGGCAAGACTTATCTCTGTCAGGAGATCGGCGCGGATATTCCAGGAAGCGATCTTGCGGGCATCACGGCGGTTGGCTTTTCCGGTCCGCACCCGGCTGGTTTGGCTGGCACGCATATGCATTTTCTGGAGCCGCCGACGGCGTTGAAAACTGTCTGGACGATCAGCTATCATGACGTGATCGCCATCGGGAAACTGATGCTGACCGGCAAGCTCGACGCCAGCCGCATCATTGCGCTCACCGGTCCGATGTGTTCGAACCCGCGCCTTGTGCGCACCGTCATGGGGGCCTCTATGGAGGATCTCTGCGCCGAGGATTTGAAATCTGACACGCCTATCCGTGTGATTTCCGGGTCTATCCTGAGCGGGCGCGCGGGGGCGGGGCAGACGGGATATCTTGGCCGTTATGCGCGTCAGATCACCCTCATCGAAGAGGATCGCAAACAAATACCGATGGGCTGGATTCGCCCGATGCCGTCAAAATATGCGTGCCAGCCAATGCTGGGCTCTGCGTTCTCCAAAAAGTTTTATGCTCTGACGTCGAACCTGAACGGTGGGCGTCGGGCCATGGTGCCGCTGGGCACCTTTGAGGCGTTGATGCCGCAGGATTTCCTGCCGACGCAGCTTTTGCGCGCGCTGCTCGTGATGGACACGGACCAAGCACAGGCGCTGGGCGCCCTTGAACTGGATGAGGAAGACGTTGCGCTCTGCGGCTTTGCTTGCCCGGCGAAATATGAATACGGCCTCGCGCTTCGCGACAGCCTCACCAAGATCGAGAAGGAGGGGTAAGGCTTTGGGTCTTCGCAATTTCTTCGACCGGATCGAGCCGTATTTCGAAAAAGGCGGCAAGTATGAGAAATATTTTGCCATCTACGAGATGGTGGAAAGTTTCATCTATACGCCGAAAACGGTCACCACTGTCGCGCCCCACGCGCGAACTTATGTCGATATGAAGCGCATCATGACCTATGTGGTCATCGCCACGATCCCGACGATCCTGTTTGCGCTTTATAACACCGGTCTTCAGACCAATATGGCGATTGCCGAATACGGTCCCTCGGGCTGGCGTGCGGGTGTCATCGAGGCGCTGGGCATCGGCTTCAATCCGAACAACATCCTTGCGAATATGCTGCACGGGTTGTTGTATTTCCTGCCGATCTACATCGTGACGCTGGTCGCGGGCGGGATTTTTGAAGTGATTTTCGCGGTCGTGCGTGGCCATGAGGTGAACGAGGGTTTCCTTGTGACCTCCATGCTTTACACGCTGATCATGCCGGCTTCGACGCCCTTGTGGATGGTGGCTTTGGGCATCATCTTCGGTGTCGTGATCGGCAAAGAAGTTTTCGGCGGTACCGGTAAGAACTTCCTTAACCCGGCGCTGGTCGGGCGGGCGTTCCTGTATTTTGCATATCCGGCTTACATGTCGGGCGACTCGATCTGGACGCCTGTCGATGGTTTCTCCGGGGCTACTGCTCTGGCTATTGGCGCCTCAGAAGGCGTCGGTGCATTCGCAGCCCATGGCATCAGCTGGATGGACGCGTTCGTCGGCACGATCCAAGGATCGCTTGGCGAAACCTCGACCATCGCCTGTATGATCGGCCTTGCCTTCCTTCTGCTGACCAAGATCGCCAACTATCGTCTGATCATCGGCTGTATGGCCGGGATGATGGCCTTCTCCGGTCTTCTGAACTTTATCGGTTCCGACACCAACCCGATGTTCGCCATGCCATGGTACTGGCATCTGGTGACTGGCGGTTTCGCCTTTGGTCTCGCTTTCATGGTGACCGAACCTGTGTCCGGTGCGCATACCAACATGGGGCGTTACATCTACGGGGCGCTCATCGGTTTTATGGTCGTGATGATCCGCGTCGTGAATCCGGCCTTCCCCGAAGGTATGATGCTCGCCATCCTGTTCGGCAACGTCTTCGCGCCGCTGATCGACTATTTCGTTGTGCAGGCCAACATCAAACGGAGGGCCAAGCGCAATGTCTGAAGCGAATGAAAACAAAGGCCTGATCCGTCGTTTCCTCGACGCGCCGCCGGACAGTGTGGGCAAGACGGTGGTTGTCGCCGTGGCACTCTGTCTCGTGGCCTCGATGGTCGTGTCCGCCGCTGCGGTGGCGCTGCGTCCGATCCAGGACGAGAACAAGCTGCGCGACAAGCGGATCAACATTTTGCAGGTCGCGGGCGTTTACGACGACACCGTGCCGGTGAACGAGGCGTTTGAGGCCTTCGAGCCGCATGTGCTCGATCTCTCCACGGGTGAATTCACCGACGCGTTCGAGACCTCCGAATTCGATGCGCTGGCCGATGCGAAAGATCCGTCGATCATGCGTCCGATTGACGAAGACCCGGCCGGGCTCGGCGGTCAGATGCAGGCTTACCGTCTGGTCTACCTGCTGCGCGACGACAGCGGGGCACTCGACAAGGTGGTGATGCCGATCGAAGGCTACGGGCTTTGGTCCACGCTCTACGGCTTTATCGCGCTCGAAGAGAATGGCAACGATATTTACGGTCTGCAATTCTACCAGCACGGAGAAACGCCGGGTCTTGGGGCCGAGGTAGACAACCCGCGCTGGAAAGCGCTGTGGAACGGCAAAAAGCTTTTTGACGAGGATGGCGATCTGGCGATCACGGTGGCGAAAACACCGCCGCCCGAAGGCACGGATTACTATGTGGACGCGCTGGCCGGTGCGACGCTGACCTCGCGCGGGGTGGACAACCTTGTGCGGTTTTGGATGGGGCAAGCGGGCTACGGCAGCTTCCTTGAGCATCTGCAAGCAGGAGAGGTGAACTGATGGCACAGACATATCGTTCGCAACTGATCGACCCGCTGGTCGATAACAATCCGATCACCTTGCAGGTTCTGGGCATCTGTTCCGCGCTTGCTGTGACGTCTTCGATGCAGGTGGCTTTCGTCATGTCGCTGGCTGTGACTTTGGTGACGGGCTTTTCGTCGATGTTCATTTCGATGTTGCGTAACCAGATCCCAAGCTCGATCCGCATCATCGTGCAGATGGTCGTGATTGCTTCTCTCGTGATCCTCGTGGATCAGGTGCTCAAGGCCTACGCCTATGAGATTTCCAAGACGCTGTCGGTTTTCGTCGGGCTGATCATCACCAACTGTATCGTGATGGGCCGCGCCGAAGCCTTTGCGATGAAGAACCCGCCGATTGCGAGTTTCATCGACGGGGTCGGCAACGGGCTTGGCTATGGGCTTTTGCTCATGGTCGTCTCGGTGATCCGCGAGCTGTTTGGCTCCGGCTCTCTTTGGGGGGTCACCATCCTTGAAACCGTGAACAACGGCGGCTGGTATGTGCCCAATGGTCTTCTGTTGCTGCCGCCATCGGCGTTTTTCGTGATCGGTCTGATCATCTGGGCCGTGCGCACGTGGAAGCCGGAACAGGTCGAAGAGCGTGAATATAAAATCCAGACAGTGGAGGGCCACTGATGGAAGGTCTCGTTTCACTGGCGGTCAAGGCCGTCTTTATCGAAAACCTCGCGCTGTCGTTCTTTCTCGGTATGTGTACCTTCCTCGCCGTGTCGAAGAAAATTTCGACTGCGATGGGCTTGGGCATCTCTGTGATGGTGGTTCAGGCGCTGACAGTGCCGGCGAACAACCTGATCCTGACCAAACTGCTCGCGCCCGGCGCGCTGGCCTGGGCCGGGTTCCCGGATGTCGATCTGACCTTTCTGGGTCTGATTTCCTACATCGGCGTGATCGCCGCTTTGGTGCAGATCCTGGAGATGGTGCTCGATAAGTATTTCCCGCCGCTTTACAACGCGCTTGGCGTGTATCTGCCGCTGATCACGGTGAACTGCGCCATCATGGGGGGCTCTTTGTTCATGGTGGAGCGGGGCTACAACTTCGCCGAATCCGCCACTTACGGTCTGTCTTCGGGCTTTGGCTGGGCGCTGGCGATCACGGCAATGGCCGGTGTGCGCGAAAAGCTGAAATATTCCGACATCCCGGACGGGCTTCAGGGGCTGGGCATCACCTTCATCACTGCGGGTCTGATGGCGATGGCTTTCATGTCCTTCTCCGGCGTGAAACTGTAAGGGAGGGTCAGGATCATGATGACATTCAGTCTGGGCGTTGTGCTCTTTACCCTGATCGTGATCGCGCTTGTGGCGGTCATTCTGGCGGCGCGCTCGAAACTTGTGAGTTCCGGTAACGTCAATATCACCATCAACGGTGAAAAGACGATTTCTGTGCCTGCTGGCGGTAAACTCCTGCAGACGCTTGCTGGGCAAAAACTGTTCGTGCCGTCGGCCTGTGGTGGTGGCGGCACCTGTGCGCAATGCCGGGTGCGGGTGCTGTCGGGTGGCGGGTCGATCCTGCCGACCGAGGAAAGCCATATCACCAAACGTGAGGCCGCCTGTGGCGACCGCCTGTCCTGTCAGGTGGCCGTGAAACAGGATATGGAGATCGAAGTGCCCGAAGAGGTCTTCGGCGTCAAAAAGTGGGAGTGCACCGTGCGCTCGAACCACAACGTGGCGACCTTTATCAAGGCGCTGGTTCTGGACCTGCCCGAAGGTGAAGACGTGAATTTTCGCGCCGGTGGCTATATCCAGATCGAAGCGCCCGCGCACAAACTGTCCTACAAGGATTTCGATATCGAGGAAGAATATCGCGAAGACTGGGACAAGTTTAATCTCTGGCAATACGAGTCGATTGTGGATGAGCCGATTGAGCGGGCCTATTCGATGGCGAACTACCCGGACGAGAAGGGCATGATCATGCTCAACGTCCGTGTGGCCTCGCCGCCGCCGCGCTCCGAAGGCATTCCGCCGGGGCAGATGTCGTCCTACATCTTCAACCTCAAACCCGGCGACAAGGTCACGATTTCCGGTCCGTTCGGCGAATTCTTTGCCCGTGACACCCAAAAGGAAATGGTCTTCATCGGGGGCGGGGCCGGGATGGCGCCGATGCGCTCGCATATCTTCGATCAGCTCAAGCGCCTAGAGAATCGTGATCGCAAGATCACCTTCTGGTATGGCGCGCGTTCCAAGCGCGAAATGTTCTTCGTTGAGGATTTCGACGAACTGGCGAAAGAGTTCCCGAACTTCACTTGGCACGTGGCGCTCTCTGACGCCCTGCCGGAGGACGATTGGGGCGGCTATACCGGCTTCATCCACAATGTGCTCTTCGAGGAATACCTCAAGAACCACCCGGCACCTGAAGATTGCGAATATTACATGTGTGGCCCCCCCATCATGAACCAATCCGTGATCAACATGCTGTTGAATCTCGGCGTGGACCGCGAGGACATTATGCTCGATGACTTCGGGGGCTGAACGATTTTCGGAGGGGATGCGAAAGCATGGTTCTGTTGCAAATTTTTCGCACAGTCTGGGAAGTCGCTTGCCCTGATACAGTTATCTAGCGATTGTCGTTGCCGCGCCACCGGGGTGATGGCCACCGGGCTACGTTTGCTGCGCACAATTCGCGCGGTGTCGCTTGGTCAAGCTCGCTTGTGCCTTCCATGCGGTCTCCCTGACCTCCTCGGGCATATGCTTCGTGGCAGAGTAGACTTTCTTCCCGACACACGCGGGGTAGCGATACGTCCATGCGCTCTCGACCAGCGTCCGGCCACGCGGCTCATCCCGGCCTTCGCCGCAGCGATTTCGATAGGGTAATCTTGTCCCAGCTTCATGAAAAGTCTCGTCTGTTGATCGGTTACATGGCGTCCCGGCACAAAGGTGGTTCTCCATTCCTGCAAACCACCAGCGTAACGGGGCGCCCGCGATCATAGACCCCAAAACGGGCGAAGCGGCGGCCGTATGCCTCCGCTCGGGCTAAGCTCTCCCTTCGACACACGGCCACCGCACCGTCTCATCCTATTTGTCTTTGTCGCGTAGCACGAATGGCAGAAATGCGGACGAAGCTGCCGCAGAGCAGCATTCTGTATTAATCATTCTTAAGCGCGACTATTCAAGGGCTTCATAAATGGACGTAAAACTCGGGCGAATAGTGATCTACACTAAGAAGATAGAGCAAATGGCGGAGTTCTACGCCAAGCACTTCGGGTTTTCATGTTTACGTTCCGAAGGCGACCGCATCGTCGAGTTGCGGCCACGAGCCGGTGGTAGTGCGATACTGTTACATTTCGCATCGGCCAAGCAAAAGGAAGGACAAGCCCTCGTAAAGCTCGTTTTCGATGTCGAAGATGTCGCGCTCTTTTGCGACTCTGCCAATCGTGCGGGATTGAAGTTCAGCAAAGTCCATCAGGCTGATGGCTATGTTTTTGCCAATGCAAAAGACCCTTCGGGAAACTCAATTCAGGTGTCCAGCAGAGCTTTTGCACAGCGATAGTTTGGGCTGATTTTGTTGAAAAACTCTTCCTTGATTGGTGCATGGACTGCTGATTCAATTCTCTCAACGAGCGGGAGAATGAGCCATGATGGGACCGAAGCAGGAAGCGCAGGCGGCGCTGTTCTATGAGTTCTCGCTGGAAGGCCATGTGCCCCGACGGAACGTTCTCACGATCCGACTTCACATGGGATGATGAGAACGACCGCTACATCTGTCCGGGCGGCAAGGAAATGCGGTAGATCTGGCGAACCTATTCCGACCCCGCCCGGAATGCACCGAGTTGGAAGGCTCGCAAGTATCGGGCGCTGAAGTCTGATTGCACAGGCTGCGAGTTGAAGGAAAAATGCTGTCCCAACTCCGAGGCCCGCGCGGTTCATCGCGAGAAATACGAGATCGTCAGAGACTTCGCTCGGCAATGCACGGCCTCAGAGTTCAATCCCAAGGCTCAGGCGCGAAGGAAGAAGGTTGAGATGTTCTTTGCCCACCTCAAACGCATTCTCGGCCTTGGACGACTCCGATTGCGCGGCCCATGCGGCGTTCAAGACGAGTTCACCCTCGCAGCAATCGCCTAAAACCTCCGGAAGCTGGCCAAGCTCAGGCCGATGGTTCCCTCAATGGGATGAAACGGCAGGAGGAACCCGACATCCAAAAATCAAAGCGATAGCTTGCCAAGACGCATCAGGACCAAAGAGTTTTTCAACAGAATCAAATCTATGCGGACACGGGGCGTTGCAGCTGGACGCGCATGGTCACCTTGGTCGTAGCGTAGTTCGTAGTTTATACCGGTCATTAATAATTAAAGACCTAAGCACAAAGGCCCGAAATGTGCCAGCTGTGAAGGCCGTTCGTCTTACCGGGTGCAACGGGAGTTCCGGCATATCCACAAGCGCTATTGGGGCTGTCGGTTTTGGGGACGGGGGTATTTTTCAAACACCAACGGCGCCATTCCCGAAGACATTGTACTTCAGTACCTCGAAAACCACATCTCTGATCCTACCGGCGCCTGCCGGTAGTCGTTCAGTCGATGTGCAACCTACTCTATGAATTCGCTTGGAGAGATGTCGAATGCGTTGCTGTGGTTATCGGAACCTCCAGCAACTCGCCCCAGATAACGGTAGTTGTTGTCCCATCGATCCAGCGCTGCACGGCATTCGTAACTTCCGGTCGCGCGGCAGCGAAGTCTTGACCAATTAACAAAATACGCGGGTGACACAAGGATGCGCGAACCAGGCTGACAGCCGTGCGTTCTGACAGCGACAATGTCCGGCCGCCTTCCGTGATCCTGCGGTCGAGATCGCCATCGGGGCACAGCACCTCGTCCAGCCGCAGGTGCCGGATCCTGTCGCGCAGGACCGCATCGTCGATCGAGATGCCGGTCCCGAAGATGAGCGCGCGGCGCAGCGAGCCTTGCAGCATCGGCACATCGGGACCGATCCGGCAGAGGTTGCGCCGCAGTGCGCCACGACTCAGTTCGTCGAGCGGGATGCCCGACAGCTGAATCTGCCCGGCGGGTTTTGGATCGCGTCCCAGGAGGATGTTGAAGAGTGCGGTTTCGGCGCGTTCACCAAGTGCAATCCGGACTGCCTCGCCAGCAGCCAGTGTGCAGGAAAACTTGGGGTGGCCTGGCAATTCCAGCGCCTCAATCCGCAGCGAAACCGGGCCTTTAGGCAGCCCGCGCGTGCCATAGGGCGGGCGCTGACGCCGCGCCAGCGCGGCGGCGCATTTCTCCTGCGCCGCGCGCCACCCGGCATGCAGGTTCCAGACCGTCGCAAGGTCACGCATCGGCGCAAGCAGCAGGCCCAGAGCCGAAAGCGCGGCGGCAATGGTCCCGGTGCCAAGCCCCTCGCGGGCACCGATCAGCAGGATCAGCACCGCAGTCAGCCCGGCCATCATCTCGGGAATGGCTGTCAGCGTCTCGGCCAGCCGCAGCCGGGCAAGCGCGGTCTCGATCATCCGTCCCGACTGCCGGTGCAGCCGGTGCAGCTCCTTGTTCCGGCGCCCCAGCCGGTCGAGATCGGGGGCAAGGGTCATGCGTTCGGCCATCTCGGCGGCGATGCGCCCGCGCCGGGCGCGCAGGCGTCGGTGCAGTGGCGCGAGACGCAGGCCGCCAGCGAGGATCAGCACCAGCCCGATACCGAGTGGCGGCAGCACCGCTAGCAGCAGCGCGGGCGAGAGCAGGCCCAGCACCGCCAATGTCGCGGGGATCAGGATCCCGCCCGCGACAAGGCGCGGCACACCCCGCCCTGCCCAGTTGCGAAACGCGGTCATGTCGCCAACGAAACGCAGGCTCATATATCCGCTGCGCCGCGCCGCCACATCGCAAGCCGCCATGCCCGCCGCATGTTCGAAAAGCGCGGCGCGCAGGTCGAGCACATAGCTCTGGGCCAGACGCTCGCTCTGCACCCGTGCCGCGATCCGAGACGTGGCGACGACCAAACCGGACAGGCCAAGTACCACCATCGGAAACAGCGGCAGATCGGGCGCCCCGGCATGCAGCGCCTCGAACAGCGCGCGCGTGGCAAAGGCCGCGGCGGCGGCGCCCAGCCCCTGCACCAGCGTCAGCAGCGTCACCCGGGCAAGCGGCGTGCGCCGCCCGGGGGCGAGAAGGCGGGGCATCTGCTTCATGCGGCGCGCGACCAGTCCGCGCCAGCCTGCAGCGCAAAGCCGTTGGCCTCGGCCGGGTCCGACAGATCGGATTTGCGCAGCACCGGGATGCCGGTTGCCGTTTCCGCCTCGCGGCTGGCCATCGGCGAACAACTCAACATGCCTGTCAGCAGGTCGGGGGCCAACCCCAGTCGCGCCAGTTCGGCCACGCCGCCGGCGGCGGCCACCGCATCGCCGCAGGCGAAGACCAGGCCCGAAATCCGGCTCTGAAACCATGGATCGGCGATGAGCTGCGCAGTTTCGCGCTGGAACAGCCCGTCGGCCACTTCCATCACGGCAATCTCGCAGTCCCGACGCTGCGCCTCGCCCAGCAGCCGGTCGATACCATTCCGGATGCGGGGCAGTTCTTCGAGATAGGTGGTCACCATGCCTGCATCGGTGAAGTCGCCGACATAATGCGCGCCGGTATCGCTGTATTCGTTGTAGTCTCCGAACGCACCGGTGCCGGTCGCCTTGATCGCAGCGGTTTTCCAGCCGGCCCGGCGCAGCCCCAGCGCAAGTTGTGCGGTGGCCAGGGTCTTGCCGGAGTTCATCGCGGTGCCCAGAACCGCGATCACCGGGATTTCGGAGGGACGTGCAGGGTCGGGCAGCGCGAATTGCGACAGATTTACCGGCACGCCGTTCTGGCCCAGGAGGCGCCCCTTGGGCAGCAGCCGCGTGGCGGGTTTGATGCGCTCGTTGCGGGCAGTCATGCGGCCGATGCAACCACCGCCCGCCAGCATGTCAGCCCCGTCAGGCGCGATCTCGGCGATTCCTTCGAACTGGTCGGGCGCATAGCGCGCGCCGCAGGCCAGCACCACGAGATCACCGGGAAACAGATCCGACGGTCGTCCGGAGGGCAACTGGATGCGCCGGTGCTGGCCGATCTGATCGACCTGCGCGAGGATCAGATCGCCAGCGCGAGCCTCGGCAAAGCGTGTATCGAGGTCGCAGATTTGAGTGCGATCGACGCGGCGGGTCGAAAAGCTCCATTTCGCGCTATCGAGTTGGGAGGTCAGGGCGGTGGTCATGAGAGGTCTCCTTTCAAAGGATCGGAAAAATGTTTGTGAGCGGGAAGAAGTTCAGGCAGCGCTGGAAAGACCGGTTTGCGCGGGCGTGGTCACCATCCGGGCAAGCCCGGCGCGCCGGATGGCCCAAGCGACATCATGTGCGCAGCCCGGAAGTTCGCGCAGCGCGATCCGGGGAGGACAGCCCTCTGCGGCGGCGGCCATGCGCAGCGCCTGAACATAGGTACGCGCGCGCGCCAGACGAGTGTGGCCCTGAAGGCGGTCTAGCTCCGGCGTCTGGCGCAGCGTCTCGTCACGGGCGGTGTCGCGGCTGCCGACATAGATGTGAATGGGACGGTCGAGGAAGCGGCGCAGCCCGGCGCCATGGCGGCGCGCCCAGAACAGATCGCGCGGGGAAGCGCTATCGGCCAGCCCATAGGGATAGGCCATGGTCTCGTTTGGCAGGCAGTACCAGCCCGCCGCAGCAAGGTGCAGATCGGCGGCACGCTGCGGGAACAGCATCGCGAAGCGGTGCGCCAGTTGTGCGCCGCCCGAATGGCCGAACAGGCTGACCGGGCCGGCCTGGTCAGGAAAGGCGGCTTCGAAAGCCGTCAGCAGCGCGAGCAGCGCCTGATCCGGGCGCGCTTTTCGGGTGGGGCGCTGAAACACCGGCCAATCGCGTTCGCTGAAATGCGGTACAATGATCATCCGACCTGTCCGCTCGGCTTCGGGACGGAAGAGCTCGGTCAGTTCCCGGGCGTTGCGGGAAATTCCGTGCAGTACCAGAAGCGGTGCCTCACCGCTGGTCTGGGCCGGCACGATGATCCGGGCGGAAAGCCGCCCGGCTGGGCTGGTGCAGGTGAAGCTGGAGGTCTGTCCGATCTGGAAAATCGAAGCGGAGGAACTGGGCATTGAGGGCTCCTTGCGTTGGTATCTGCGAGGATTACGCCCGACCCGCCGTCCTATTCCCGCCGCAGGCAAAAAAATTTACTGCATCGGTTCGTCTTGGTTCTTCAGTGGACTGCCACAGCTTTCGATGACCGGAACCAGTCCGTGGCCATACACCTCGTCGCGCCCCGGTTCCCCCAGATCTGTGGCGCCTGCGCGCAGCGCTTCCGCAATCTCTATGGCGCTGCTCTCCGGATGGGTTTCGCGCAGCATCGCCGCCGCCGCTGTGGCGAAGGGAACGGCAAAGGATGTGCCGGTCTTCCAGCGTGCACCGCTGACAGAGGCAGCGGTCCAAACATTCACCCCCGGCGCCGCGAGGTCGATATGCGGCCCTTGGACTGCGCGCCGGTAGACGCGTCGGTCGCGGTCGATGGCGGTGACGGCCATGACATGATCGAAGGCGGCCGGGTAGCGTGGCCCGGCGCGTGGCCCGTCATTTCCCGCCGCAGCAAGGATCAGGATGTCGTTCTCTGCGACGAGCCGCGCGGTGATCTCTTCCAAAACCGCGTTTTCGGGCCCAGCGAGGCTGAGGTTGATCACCCGCACGTCACGCTCGGCGAGAAAGGAGAGCGCGTCGGTCAGAGTAAAGACATCGGCGCGCTCGTCGCGGCCCTCCCGGTGAAAGGAATCCACGGCGACCAGCGAGGCGCCGGGCACAAGCCCGGGAGAACGCGTTGCCGGATCGCCGATCAGAAGCGCAGCAATAGCGGTGCCGTGCAGGTTCCTGGAGGGCGTCAGGCCGTCGTCCGAGAGCCGGTGCAATTCGAGAGCGGCGCCCGCGAAGGTTTCATGCGCATCGTTGATGCCAGTGTCGATCATGCCGATGGCTACACCGCTGCCGCATCCGCTTCGCGATGGCGGCAACGGCCAACCGATGCTGAGCCGCGCGGGACAGTCGCCGCCTTGGCAATCCGGTGCAAAGCCCTGCTCGGTGCGGTAATAGTGATTGAAATCGACAGTCGATACCGAGGACAACGCCCCCACCCGCATGCGCGCGTCGGTCAGAGAGACCCCCGGTGGTATCGAGAGACGGCGGACCTCCGTACCGAGGCGCGCCAACTGCCGGACTTCGAGCGACTGATAGCCCTCGCTTTCAAGCGTGGTCAGGTCTGCGGACGAAAGCCCGTTGGTGACGATCTCTGCCGCAGCCTGCTCCGGCGGCGGTGGCACTGGGGCGGAGCGCGACGCCGCGCGAGGCACCTGTTGCGGTTGCGCAGGGGCGCGCCGAAACAGGCGGGAAAGCCCCTCCTTGCTACCACCGCTGTGTGACGCGCTTGGCTTACGGCTGTCATCATCATCATCATCATTGTCGCCACCATTATCGTTACTACCGTCGTCGTCATCGTCATCGGCCCATGCGGGCGTGGCCAGCCCGGGCCATGGCGCTTCGGCAACGCAGAACAACACGACAGAGGCAAGCAAGTGAGCAAGCAGAATTTTTTTTAACATCCTGAGAATTCCCATTGTTGTATTGCAAAACAGGTTGCGATGCTTACGGTTGTGACCAGAGATAATTCCATCTGCCCTGGGCGGCAAACAGACAGTGGACAGGCGGGTATGAATCACCGTTTCGAACAAGACATCGTCGCCCAACTCGTCCCGTTGCGCAGATTCGCATTATCGCTCTGCCGGAATCCCGACTTGGCGGACGACCTGGTCCAAATGACCGTAGAGCGCGCGATTGCCGCCTGCGACCGTTATGACGGGTCTCAGCGGATCGAACCCTGGTTGTTCCGAATCCTGCGCAATGCCTGGCTCGACATGTTGCGGCGGCGAAGAACCCGGGGCACCGAGATCGATGTCAGTGACGCGCCCGATGCGGCGGCGATCGACGGGCGGCAGATCACGGATGCGCGCCTGATGCTGAGTGCAACGGAAAAGGCGCTCGACGAGCTTCCGGACGATCAGCGCGAGGTGATCCTGCTCGTGTGCTATGAGGAACTGTCCTATGCCGAGGCGGCTGCGATCCTGGACATCCCGCGCGGGACGGTCATGAGCCGGCTGGCGCGGGGCCGCGTGGCCTTGGCGAAAAAACTGGGAATATAGTGCCACCTTGTGCGTAGACGAGGGGACAGGGAGCAAGAGCGACATGACGAAACCCAAGCTAAGCGATGAAATCCTGATGGCCTACGCCGATGGTGAACTGGACTCGGAAACCTCACGCGCTGTCGAAGTGGCCATGCAGGCGGACTCCTCAGTGGCAGACCGTGTCGCGCTCTTCGGCGAGACCAAGCATATACTAAAACAGGCTGCACTGGCACGATCCGAGGCACCGTTGCCTCAGCCGCTCAAAGCGAAAATCGACAGGGCCTTCGCCAATGCAGAGACCGCGCCAGAGGTGATCGTGCCGTTGCGGCAACGCCGAAAAACCGAATGGCAGCCGTTGGCGCTGGCAGCGAGCATTGCACTAGCCATTGGCCTCGGTGGCGGCCTGCTACTGAGCCGGACGTTGACACCGCAAACAACTGTGGCGGACCTCGCTGTGCTCTCTACGTCGGTGGTCAGGGCCACACTGAATGATCTCCCCTCCGGCGCAGAACGCCATGTGGCAGGCGGCGTCGTGCGGGCAATTGCCTCGTTTCGCGATGCGGACGGTACGCTTTGCCGGGAGTTCGAGTTCGATGGGAGCGCGCGGGCGCATATCGCTGTCGCCTGCCACAGCGATGACACTTGGGTATTACGCTTCGCGGTGATCGCCGATGTCGCATCGGGCGGTTATGCCCCTGCGTCCTCGCACGATGCGCTAGACGCCTATCTGGTCTCAATCGACGCAGGTCCGCCGCTCTCCGCCGAGAGTGAGGCAGACAGTCTTTCTGCCCTTGCGCGCTAAGCAGCTTTCCCAGTTTCTCAAAGGGAAGGCGATGCGTGTTTGGATGTATATGGACTCCGTTTGATTACAACGCCTGATCTGGTTGGGCCCGAAGCTTCGCAATTGCGGATCATATCCGGCACGCCGTCGTCTCTGCCGCACCCATCCACGATCTGCCGAAGGGCTTGGCGTAGACGATTGATGTCGCGGGTGATCACGACACTATGTTCAGCTGACAGGCCTCGTATCTGCTTCGCAAGCCGCGTCCGGTCCGAGATCAGCCTCTGCCGGATGCGGTGGACAGCCTGTAGCTCCAGTTGTTCCGGCGATTTTTGTGGAACGAACCGCATCGACGGGCGGCCAGCGGCTCCGCAGATCAATTCGGTCATTCTTATTCGATTTAATGTTCGGGGTAACGAATTGCTGCGAGATCAGCCTGAGCTCGTGTCCGAGCCCGGACAGCACCCGCGCCTGATAAATGTGAACCGCTGCAGGTTTCCATGCCGACCAAGCAAGGCGGCAATTGAGCAGAAAATGGCGCGACAGCACGGCGTCGTAGTGTTTTCCTCATCAAGGTCTACTCGTTGCTGCCAGCGCCGTGGATCTGAAACACAGTCATGGCCAGGTCTAGGCCGATGCTCACGATATCCATGGTATGTCTGCTCTTTCACCTTCTGGATGCCGAAGTGTCACTGCCGCCGGGCGGGGGCGGGCCATACCATTGAACCGGTCAGTGCAAATTTTCTCTTAAATGAACGCTCCGGGTTCGCCGGAGGCTGTTGCTTGGTTTCAGGCGACCATATTCAGTTGTGTTTGCTGGTCAAAGAAATTCCGTCCTGCCTTGGCTGGAGGGCTGGGACAAGACCCGCAGGCGCGCTGCCGAGCTGGGCTGGCAACTCGTTGCCGCCGCTCGCAGGGATCAGGTTTGCAGCCTGCTCATATTGATCCCCGGCAACTTTCGGACATCGAGAGCCACTGGCGCTTGGGTGGATCTGACGACGGGCCGATACCAATCTGGAGAGATATATTACGACGGGCATATCTCCCGGCGGGGCGACCGCAATTTGCATGGGCTACTCTTCAAGACGCAATGACCATCTTGACGCGGGTGACCCGCGACAACGATCTGGGGCTTTGGCCAGAAGGTATGAGGGGGGGAAGCACGCCGCGGTCGCTGTTGCCCGCAAGTTGGCTATCGTTATGCATTCGATGCTCAAGACTGGCACATGTTTTGATTCTTGCTGGGAAAGGTGGCATAAGGAGCTGAAACAGGCGATCAAAGTCGATCGTCAGGAACGCCCCTGCCAAGATGAGGGACAAGTCATTCCGTTGATGCAGCTGCACCGCCAAAGCTGCAGAGTGCGTCATCCACATTGAAGGTTCTTTCCGCGAATCTTCATGATGCGGCGGCAGATGCCGACCATGAAGACAACCATGCATCCGGCAGATCAGGGACAGAACGGCGACACGCCGCTTGACGCGACAGCTGCGATTCGACAACCGTATCAGTTCATTTCTTGAGTTGGGCCGTTCCACTTCCGTCGCACTGCTTGCGCCAGAAGTGGAAGGTTTGTTCAGCGATGCGAATTTTGTGGATCGTATCCACACGCGCCATTCCCTGCCCGACAAGCACATCAACCTGCCTCAGTTTCGGGAATGTTTTCTCGGGCTTGTGCCGCGTGTTCACAATTTTCTGCCCTCCGTTTCCTAAAGCGTTTTTCATTTTATCTGAGGCAGAGAATAAAGAAAAACGCTGTGCAACATATAAACGCTTTAGACATAACGGTGGGCCATTTCACATGGGGAGGCTCAGTTTGGGCGGGATATCCACGTCGCCCCAGCATTTGAGGATGTTGAGGCTGCCTCCGGATACCGGAGTAGAGACATGAACGAAATCGAAGGCGGCGCGGTCGGTCGTTTTTGGCTGCGAACCACGCTTGTCTCCCTTTCGCGAGGTGTCCGAGGGCCAATCTGGCTCGTTCCCCTTGGGACTTCGGCGGGCCAAAGCACTAAGCGTAGTGGTGGTAGCTTGGCAAGTCCTTTGTCCGTCGCGGGTCTCAGCGGTCTGCGTTGTGGACCACTCCCCAGACGGGTTCTTCCAGCGGCAGTACCCAACCGTCGGGTCCTGTATGGGAGAGCGTAACCGCTGTCAGGTCCATTGCCGGGTCGACATAGCGCTGTGGCGGGCGGCCGTTCAGCGATTTCAATATCTCGGCGCGCACTTCGACGTTGCCATATCCGGCATCCTGCCAGATCCGTTCCAGATGACTGGCGAACTGGTGGATCATGTCCGAGCGCACCAGCATCTTTCCCGTCTGCCTCGGGGTCAGGTAATCGGTTGGTTCGATCGTCCAGCTCTGATCACCGGCAGTCACCAGAAAGACGCCGTCGGCATTCCGGTCGAAGATCCGCATCCGCCATGAAAATCGGTGTCCGTCACCGCTCCAGCGGACTTCGGTCGGGATCGTCCCGGCCCGCAACGGCAGCGCCACCTGAACCACCACCCAGACCGCTGCGGCCAGTAGCGCGATGCCCGCGACCGGTTTTGCACGCGTGGGGGCGGGGTCTGTTTTGGGTTCCGGCAAATCTTCGAAACAGGAATGCAGCCAGCGCCCGAAACGCAGGGGCCAGTCCGGCGCGAAGAAGATCGTCGTTGCGGCGATGGTCAACCAGGGGAAGATGCCGATGTTGAAGAACACCGAATTGGCCGAATGGAACAGGCAGTAGACGAGGAAGATCGCCAGCCGCGTCCGTTTCCACAAAAGCAGCGGTGCGCCGAAGATGTGTAACGCTACGGTGCTCCATGTTCCTGCCAGAATCACCCAGTCGTACTGGAACAGGAACCCGAACAGGAAATCCTCCGATTGGGCCCTGAGCCAGAGGCCGAGGGGCTCGCCCGCCAGCCAGTCCGGTGTCAGCTTCACGAGGCCCGCGAAGACCAGCATGATCTCCATTTGCGCCCGCAGGATCGCCACCGAGGCATAGGGAATGTGGGTGGCACGCACGCGCGGGAACAGTTTCGCGTCGAGTGACAGGCTCCGGTGCGCGGGGAGGAAGCACATCAGGATCAGGAACAGGATGACGAGGTAGAAGTGGTTCAGGTATTCCGCCTTGTCGAGAAGGAAGAAGTAGCCGAACGTCACCGTCAGAATCACGATCGAGACACGGTAGAACAGGCCAAGCGCGACGAACAGTGCCGAAAGCCCGACCGTGAGCCAGGCCAGGTAGATCCAGGGCTCGGGCAGGGGGGTGACCCATCCGAATCCCGTGTAGGTGAAATGGAATTCCGGCTCGACCCAATAACGGTAGATGCGGTCGTATTTGATGAACCGCCAGCAGTCCCACAACAGAAGCGCGCCGAGTGCGATCCGGAATATTGCCAGCGACAGGGGCGACACGGGCCGGGACAGAGCGTCGCGGAGCGGCCTGAGCCGTGCGGCGATATCGGGGCGGTCGGTCAGGGTGCCATCGGTTGTGGTCATGCGCGGTCTCCGTTCTATATTGTCTTGGGAATAACGGGTCAGCCCGGACGTTATTCCCTTATGATAGCAATTTTTGGAGACATTTCATGACCGGTCCGGGACTGACCGTGATCTACGATGGTGAATGCCTGTTTTGCGCCTCCTATCTGCGCCTGGTGCGGTTGCGGGAGGTTGTGGGCCGGGTCGAACTTGTCGACGCGCGCAGCACCGATCCCCGTGTCGCCGTGCTCTGCGCCAAAGGCTACGACCTCGACGCCGGAATGATCGCCCTGTGGGAGAGGCAGGTCTTTTACGGTGACGCCGCTGTTCATCTGCTTGCGACTCTGTCGTCGGAAGGCACCGGTATTTTGAACCGCATCCAAAAGATGCTTTTCGCATCGCCCGACCGCGCGGCGCGGCTGTACCCCGTGCTCGTCTTCGGTCGCCGGGCCTTTCTGCGCCTTGCGGGGCGGGTCCCGATCGGTATGGAGCAAAAAAGTTCGAACGGTTCGGAATAGACGCCGGTCCCGTCCGTTGTCCCTGTGAAGCCCGAGCAGAGTGGGCCTGCACCGAAAGGAGACCGAAATGCCTACCTTCAAAACCGCGCTGGCAGCCACGGTTGTCGCCACCGCGCTCATGACCGCATTACCCGAGCCTTCCTTGGCGCAGGGTGACGATCCGGTTCTGCGTTTGCTGAACTCGATCTTCCAGAGTTCCGGCAGTGGTCCATCGCGTTCCCGCTGGAACGATGACGACGACAACCGCGGCGGCTGGAACAACGATGACGGCTACGGCGGTCATGACGATGACGACGATAGCAGCCGCGACGATGACGATGACGACGGGGATAACGACGACGACGATTGATCGCCAGGCAGGCTCATAGCAGCGGCATCCTCCGAAAACCAGACCGCCCTGCAGAAGGCGGGGCGGTGTTTTTTCTCCCGGTAGGCCGTGGCGGCGACGGTCTGGCGTCGCTTCTGTCAATCGGCTCCGGCACCGAGGCGTGCGGCCTTGTCGTCGACGGAAAGCGGCGCGCTGGCGCGATGCCCGACAGGTAGGTGTCGAGGGGTTTGAGGGAGAAGACTGGCGCGTAGCTCGTATTGCCCTTGTCGATGAAGATCATCGCAAAACGGGTTTACCATCCGTCTTCCGTGCGGCAGACCACCGACACCACGATGTCGTCGCCCATTGTGCCGAATTCGAACTCCCCGCAGAAATCTCCGTCGCCGGTCTCGAACGAGGCGATGATCACGATTTCGCCGTCCCCGGCGGCCTCGTGCCCTCCGGTCGCGAGCGACCCGAGTGCATCGGAAACGCCCGCCATGTCGACGAGCGCCACCGGCTGGTCTGCTGGTTCCGCCGGTCCGCGAACGGTCAGTGTCGCCAAGATACCGCCGACGAGGCCCGCCAGAAGCGCGACGCTCGCGGCCAGCACCATTGGGCGGTAGGGGCGGTGCGGGCGGGCGCAGCGGGGAACGGCACAACCGTCTTTTCCGGAGCCGTGTGAGCGGTTTCACATGTCGCTTCAACACGGGCGGTCAGATCTTGCGACAGGGGAACGAGCGGTCAGGCCGTCGCCGCAGTGCCAAGCGCCGATGCAGTTCGTGCGAACATCTCGATACGCCCGGTGATGGCCGGATCGTCTGCGGCGGCCTTACGGATTTTTGCGAAGGTCAATTCGTCGAGCTCTCCGTTGGCACAGGCCATGAGTGTCACGTCATTAAATTGGGTCGCATCCATCACGCGTCTCCTTACCCTCCGAATGTCTACGCGCTAGGGCTTAAGTTATTCCCGGTTTCTGTCGACCGTCGCTGCTTCGGGCGTTTCAGTCACATCGATCTCTGTTTCGCTCGGCGCGCCATGTCGATCTAGGTGTTGCGTAGGCTTCGGAACAGCCAGGAGCCGTGTCGCATCCGTTGCCGATTGATGCCTGCGGAATACCACCAGCTTACGGACGTAGACTCTTCACAATCCACCGTCCAGATGAGTCCATTTGCTATGAAGCACATCCTCTTCCTCGCAGCGGCCACCACGCTGTCCGCTTCGGCCAGTATCCCGACTTTGGTGTTCGATGGAATGTTCGTGACGGGGGCCTTCGCCGCCCTCGACGTCTTCAGCGCCAGCCTTGTGTCCCTCGCTTCCGTTTGGCCGGGTCCAATCCGGGTCTTCCTGCGTTCATCTGCCGTTCATGCATCCGACAGGCAAAACTCATACCGGGTGGTCAGACTGTGCCTTACGGCGCGCCTGCCGTGTTTGTATTTCGGGATGACGAAATGAGAGCGAGTACACTTTTTACCTTTTATGCGGGACTTCTCGCGTTCCTGATCGTCGCCTCGACTGCGGCGGCGCTCTACGGGATCGAGCGGCACAGGCAGTGGGAGGCACGTACGGAACTCGCCCATGAATCCTATCAGCTACACCTGGAACTTGAGGCGGCGGTGTTTCGGCTCTTCAAACAACATGGTGACGCGCTTCTGATTGGCGACCGCGACGGCGGTGTCGGCGAAGAGGCGCTCATGACACGAATCTCCGACCTGATCGCCGCGATCCGGAACGTCATCGGGCGGGAAATAAGAATGGTCGGTGACGAGGAGATTGCGGAACTCGGACTGCTCGCCGAGATCGAGGAGGAGCTGAGGGATATCACGACGGCCCTTTCCGCGATCACCGTTTCCGGGGGGGCGATTAACAGGGACGTTCAACTGAGCCGACTGACCGACCTTCTCGACCGCCGGATCGACGTGCTGCTGACGCGCAATATCGAAGCCGCCATTGAGGGCGAGCGCGCCGAGGTGGCCGAGGTTCTTGCCCATGCCTCTGCCTTCCGTGCCGCGAACAGGCGTGTCGTCTTCGCTCTGGTCATCGTCTCGCTGGCCGTCCTAGTCACGGCGCTCTGGTCGTTCCACCGCCAGATCCGCGCACCGCTTCTCCAGATCGGCAACCGCCTCGCGGACCTCAAGCGCGGCGTCTATCCTGTGGCCGGGCCGGTCGGCGGTAGCCGGGAAGTCGCCGAACTCTGCGCTGTGCTCGACGACATGTCGTCGTCGCTGAAGGCGCGCGACGTGATCTATGCGGAACGCCAGCGGGAACTCGAAACCCAGGTCAGCGAACGTGCGAAGGAACTCCAGCGGATCGCCGAGCGGGTCGAAAGCGGCGAGGCCAACCGCCGCCAGCTTCTGGCCGACATCAGCCACGAGCTCCGCACACCGCTCGCCATCATCCTCGGCGAGGCCGAGGTGGCGCTGCGGACAGGTGCCGATCTTCCCGACGACCTGTCGGATTCGCTCGGCCGGATCAGGGATGCAGCGCGCCACACCAACCAGATCGTCGACGACCTTCTGACCATCGCCCGGCGCGAGGCCGGCCAGCTCCGGCTCCATCTGCACGAGACGGACCTGCGAAAGATTCTCAGGGATGCGGTGGAAATGTTTCCCGGCCACATCGATCTCGCCTACCCCTCCGACCCGGTATACGCCAGTGTCGACGAGACCCGGCTCCGGCAGTGCATTCTCGCCGTGTTCCAGAACGCCCGGCGATACGGAGGGCCGCGGATATCGGCGCGGCTCGAAACAGGTCCCGAGGCGCATGTCTTCACCGTCGAGGATGACGGCCCGGGAATGACCGATCAGGAAAAGGCTCACGCGTTTGAGCGTTTCTTTCGCGGGAACAATGCCAGCCGCGGCAGCGAGGACGGCAGCGGTCTTGGTCTGCCTATCGTGAAGGCGATCGTGGAAGCACATGGTGGAAGCGCCAGCATCAAGGATGTAGAAACTGGGGGCGTCAGGATTATTTTGGAACTGCCCCAAAAACCACGCATACAAGCGGTCGAAGGGACGCGTAGTACGGCGTGGAAAATATTCGACCAACAGATTGGAATAACACGCGGCTCCAAACGTTATCCAATCTGAGCGTTGTCATACTGCGGCGCTCGGACCAGAACGACAGGACGGGGCCAGCTTCATGAACATTTTGCTGATCGAGGATGAGGAACGTGTCGCGGGTTTCGTGCGCCGGGGGCTTGCCGGCGAGGGCTGGAGCGTCGATCACGCCATGGACGGTGAGACGGGACTCGAGCTTTTGGCCGGCAACCATTACGACGTCGTGCTTCTCGATCTCATGCTGCCCGGGATGCAGGGGCTCGATGTCTGTCGGCTGATGCGCGCGCGGTCCGATACGACGCCCATCCTGATGCTGACCGCGCTCGACGGGATCGACGAGCGTGTCGGCGGGCTCAAGGCAGGTGCAGACGATTACCTGCCGAAACCCTTCGACTTCGACGAACTCGTCGCCCGGATTGAGGCGCTGAGCCGCCGCGCGAACGGCTATGCCATAGATACCCGTGAAGATCGGATCGAACTGGGGTCGATCGTCTTCGACAAGGTGGCGCTTTCGGTGTCATTGGACGGTCGGGAAATCAATTTTTCCGCGAAGGAGCGCGATCTCCTTCTGCTCTTCATGTCGAATTCCGGTCGCGTACTGGCCCGGGAGCGTATCCTCAACGCGGTCTGGGGGCTTAGTGCGGATCCGCTGACCAACGTCGTTGACGTCTATGTCGGCCGCCTCCGCCGGAAGCTCGGCGAAGAAGGGGAGCGGATCGTGACCATCCGCCATGTCGGCTACCGCATGGACTGAGATGGCTGCGTCAGGATGCCTCGCAGGTCCCGACCTCGGACAGCAGATCAAGCGATAGCTCCAGGATCCCGGGCGCGAAGGCCCGGCGGTCGGGGAACCGCGTGGCGATATGGGCGTGGCGTAGCAGCGAGACATCACGGAGCACCCGCACGCGATGGGGATCGGGCGCAGGTCGCATGTCTGCATATCCGGCGAAAAATGCTGTTGCATGGTGCTGAAGCGCCCAGGGGTCGCCGGTGCTCCGCAGTGCGTATTCGATCAGATGCGCCTCGAAATTCCCAAGATCAATGGCAGGATCGCCCATCGCTGCGAGATCGAGGTCGAGAAGCCAGATCTTGCGCTGCGCGACAAGGACCTGGTCGGGGTAGAAGTCGCGGTGAATCGGTCGCTCCTGCACAGGTGGAAGTGCGGCAAGCTTCTGTGCCGCCAGAATGTGCGCACGATCCAGATGCACCGGGTCCTGCGTCTCTCGTGCCGTGTCGAGGGCCTTGCCGAGGACCGAAAGCTCGTTTCCGTGGTTCCAGTTGCGGTCGAGGTCCAGAGGGGCGGCATGCAGTTCTGCCAGCGCCTGGCCGGTTCGCCGGAACACGGCGGGATCGGCACTTGTGGTCTGGAATTCCGAAAGCGCCGTGCCTTCCACCTCCTCCATGAACCAGAGGTTCTGGTCGCCCGGGGCTGGCCAGGCCTTTGGTACAGCCGCTTCGCCGGCGCCAGTGCCGTCGAACCCGAGCTCTCGCATCCGGGCATGAACGGCCGGTGTCCGCCAGTCTCGTTTGCGCGCGTGAAGCTTGCCCAGGATGGCCGGGCCCTCTTGGCAATCGTATCGCACGAGTGCCCGTCGCCCGGGCTTGTGCCGCAGAAGCTTTGGCGCGCCCGAAAGGCTGTAGCCCGTGGCATCGCGAAGGAATCGTTCCGCGCTCTGTGGCGTCAGCGCGGCGGAAAGCCCCGGCGTTTCTGCTGTCTGGCATGAGAGTGCGGTTTCGAGATGGTCGACCAGCCCGAGAATGGCCCGGTCCCAGTTGTTCCATTGTTCGCGGAAGGGCTCCGTCGAAAGCATGAACAGATGCCGCAATCGTTGTGCCTCGACCGTCCGGGGCAGGGCGCGCTCTTTGGCATAGCCCTCAAGGAAGGATGTGCCGAGCCTCCGAGCGGTGATGACGGGCATCCGTCCGGCCAGGGTTTCTGCGTCCAGCCGGGCGAGAAAACTGCCCAGATCCGCCCCTTGGTCGCCGATCCCTGCGCAATCCCAGTCGACGATCCGGATGCCGTTTGCGGTCAGAAGGCATTGATCCGCGCTGAAATCGCCATGGCACTGGCCGATGCTTCCGCGTTGCTCGGCAATCATCCGGGATGTGAAAAAGTCTATTTTTGACAATCTCTTGGGGTCGAGAGTTAAAGATTCGCAGATCGCCTCGAGCGTATCGTCCCCCATGCTGCGGTTTCGTGGCGCCAGAGGCGGCAGAACCGCCCTACGTCCGTGCATCGCAGCGAGCGCCGCACCAGCAGCGGCGAAAGCGTCAGAGCCGGCTGTGGCATCAAGCGTGTCTCCCTCCAGCCAGTCGCAGGCGATGAGGCCGAGCGATGGATTGGCATGGACCAGTGCAGGCCCGCCGAGTGCGGAGGCGGCAACTGCACCCGGAAGCGCACGGTTGAAACCGGAGGGCGCATGCGCCTTCAGCAGAAAGGCGGCATCACGGGTCTCGACCCGTCCGACGAGCCGTCGTTCGGGCTTGTATCGAAGCGGTACGAGGGTCGCGTCCGGTCCGAAGACCGACAGGATGCGGGTATTCCGGCCGGGGTCGATGAACCGCCGCAGCGCCCGCAACTTGCGATCCCGGCGCGCGGGGACGATTGCGACGCATTGGTCTGGAAAGAGTTGCACGCTATGGCGTCCGTGTCTCCACTTGGGGCGTTCCGCGGCCTCGGCGAACCGGGGCTCGGTATAGGCGAAGACGAGATACCATTCCGGCCCCTCCTCCCCGGAAATCTCGATGCCGCGCAGGCAGGAGGTGCCGGGCTTGTAGCGCAAGTAGCGATGGATTATTTTGCTTTGCCCGAGCGCCTCCGCCAATGCCGCGTCGTCGAGCAGGAGGCGCAGCCCCGGCAGTGCCGGGTCGCGTGCAGCCAGAGCTTTATTCGGCGGCGACAATGGCATCGCGACCTCCATTCTGCTGCTGCCAAAGCGTCCGGTAGAGCCCTGGCTCGCGGATCAGTTCGGCATGTGTCCCGTCCTGGCCGATGCCTCCGCCCTCCAGGCAAAGAATGCGGTCCGCACGTGCGGCCAGTGACAGGTCGTGGGTCACGAAAACCGTCGTCCGTCCCTTGGCCAGCCGCCAGATTGCGTCGGACACGGCGGCCTCGTTCCGGCCGTCGAGCCCCACGGTCGGTTCGTCCAGGATCAGGATCGGCGCCTGCCGCAGCGCGGCCCGGGCGATGGCGATCCGCTGGCGCTGGCCAGCCGAGAGCGTGCCGCCGCGTTCGGCCAGCACAGTGTCGTAGCCTTCGGGCAGGGCCTCGATGAAGCCGTCGGCATGAGCCAATTGCGCGGCGGCCCGGATCTCTTCCCCGGTCACCTCCCGGCCTGCGGCGATGGCAAGGTTTTCGCGGACGCTGGCCCGAAACAGCAGTGTTTCCTGCGGAACAAAGCTGATCCGGCTGCGCAGGCTCGCCAGCGAGACGTCGCGCAGATCCTGTCCGTCGATCAGGATGCGGCCGGTGTCGGGATCGTAGAGACGCATCAGAAGGCTCGTAAGGGTCGATTTTCCGACGCCCGAGACACCGGTGATGGCTACGCTCTGTCCTGCGGGGATCGACAGTGTGACGTCCCTCAGGACGGCTTGTCCGTCGTAACTGAACCCGACCGTGTCGAGGTCGATACGACCGGCGTCGATCCGGGCGGCAACTGCACCGGGCCGGTCCGACAGGGTTGCAGGTGTGTCGAGCAGTTCGATCACCCGCTCGCCCGCAGCCGTCGCCTTGGCAAGGCGCGCGGAATACTTGGCGTAGTCGCGGACCGGGCGGAAGGTGTTCTTGAGATAGGTCAGAAAGACCAGAAGATCGCCTGCCGTGATCCGCCCGTCGAGCACGAAAAGCGTGCCGACATAGAGGACCGCGGCCAGTGCCACCCCAACCAGCACGTCGACCAGCCGTTCCAGTTTCGCGGCCAGGCGCTTGGCCTTCACCCCTTGGGCAAGGCTTTTCGCATTGGCGCCGCCGAAGCCGGACGAAACGCGCTCTTCCAGACCGAGGGCCTGAACGGTGCGGATGCCGGCCATCGCCTCGGCAGCGGTGGCGGCCATGTCGCCCTCGGTCTTGCGGACCTTCCGGCTCACCCCCTGGATGCGTCGCCCGATCCGGAGCGAGGCGAGCCAAAGGAGCGGCAGCGGAAGAAGCGCCAGCAGCGCAAGCTGCCAGTTCAGCACCACCATCACCGCGATCATCCCGGCCAGAACCAGCCCGTTCACCGCAAGCGGCAGGGCCGCAGTCACAGCGGTTTCCTTCAGCATGCCGACGTCCGAGATCAGCCGGATGGTCAGGTCGCCGGTCTTGGCCTTGGTATGAAAGGCAAGCGGCAGCGTCTGGAGGTGGCGGAAGAGATCTGCCCGGACGGCGGTCAGGACGCGGTTGCCGACAAGCGCGAAGGCGATGGTGGACGCGTATTCGAAGATCGCGCGCAGGGCGACGACCAGAAGCAGCCCGCCGGCGGCGATCGCCAGAACCGTGGTCACGGGCAGCGTCGCCAGCAGCGACGGAAGCGATGCCTCGCCGCCCACCTGAACCACGTGGTCTATGACGAATTTCAGCGGCCAGGGTTCGAGAAGCTTCGCCGCGACGGCGGCAAGCATCGCCGCTGCGCCTCCGGCCGCAAGCGCGCGATGGGGCCGCATGTAGGGTGCAATCCGCATCACAACCCTGCGTAGTCCCGGCAAGGTGTCTCTGAGACGGGTCTGTCGATGTCCGCGGGATGCCATCACGCGGCCCCGTCGAATGTCAGGCCCGCACGG
Organism: Celeribacter persicus; assembly: GCF_003050785.1. Classification (GTDB taxonomy): domain Bacteria; phylum Pseudomonadota; class Alphaproteobacteria; order Rhodobacterales; family Rhodobacteraceae; genus Celeribacter; species Celeribacter persicus. The sequence goes on along the minus strand of NZ_QAOH01000004.1, from coordinate 235,566 downwards.
GACAGCACGCGTTCGGCCACGCGATCCCAGGTATGGTGCGCAAGAACATCGTGCCGCGCCGTGGCGCCCATTTTCCGCAGCGCCTGTGGTGACTGCGCCAGATTGGCAAGCGTGCGTGCCAATGCCTCAGGATCGTCGGGCGGTACCAGCCGTCCGGTCCGGGCCTCGGCCACCACCGTGTCAAGCGTGCCGACGCGGCTTGCAACGACCGGCAGGCCTGCGGCCATGTATTCGTAAAGCTTCAGTGGCGAGAAGTAGAACGGATCGCTGCCCCGATAGGGTGCGGTGCCCACATGCATGCGCCGAAGCTGCTCGGGCACCGACTTTGCGGGAAGCGCGCCGGTGAATTCGGCGCAGCCCGAAAGGCCGAATTCCGCGACCTGATGGGTCAGTGCCTCGCGTTCGGGGCCGTCTCCGACGATCAGAAGTCGTGCTTGCGGTTCCAGGCGCACCAGCAGCGCCATGGCATCGACCAGCGTTGCCACGTCGTGCCAGGGTTTGAGCGTGCCCAGAAAGCCAACGGTGAACGGGCCCTCGAACTGCGCGGGTTCGGCGAAGCGCGCCGGATTCACGGCATTGGGAACGACGTGAGGGGTTCGCGCGCCGAAGCCGCGCGCGTAATCCGCAACCGCAGTGCTGACCGCAAGCACTTGGTCGGCAGAGATCATCGCGCGCCGGGTCACGGCCTGCGCTTCGGACAGGCGGGCGAGGCTGCGGTGTCGGATCTGTTCCTCGATGAGCGGCGCGTTGACTTCCAGCGCGCCGGGTACGCCTGTCGCCGCCGCCCATTCCATCGCGGCATGTGCGAAAAGCGCATGGCGTTCGTAGACGAAGTCGAAGGGACCTTCCGCTGAAAGGGCCGCCGCGACGTCTGCGTTCATGTTCAGAAGCACTGTCGCCCGCGCCTCCGCATCGCCCTTCGGCGCGGGCGGAAGCGGGCGGAGCCGGACAGAACCAAGCCCCTCGGGTGCGGGATCGGCCGGTTCCGGCGCGATCAGTGTCACCTCGGCGCCGAAGCCAAGGAAGGCCCGCAGCATCTCCTGCACATGAATCGAGGCCCCTTTGCAGCCGAAAACGGGGATTCCCGGATCGGTCGAGACATAGGCGATACGCATCAGGCCACCCCCCGCAGAGAACCCTCGTTGGCGACAGCCTGGGCAAAGAGCGTCCGGAGGGCTGCAGCGCTGCGCCCGACGTCGAATTCGGCCTCGATCAACGCCCGTCCGGCGCGCGACAGCCGATCTCGCAACTCCGCGTCCGACAGGATTGCGGTCAGGCCGTCGGCCAGCGCTTTGGGGTCGCCCTCGGCGACGCAAAGACCGGTGTCACCGTCCCGGACCAGTTCCGGTATCCCCGTCACGTCCGTCGAGATGCAGGGCGTGCCAAGCGCCATGGCTTCCAGCAGGACCGTGGGCAGCCCGTCACGATTGCCGTCATGGCCCACGATGCAGGGGCAGGCGAGGACGGCCGCCCGGCGCATCAGCTCGATCACCTGCGACTGGGGCAGGGGGCCTTCCAGCGTCACGTGCCCTTCGAGGCCGGCGGCTGCGATCTGGTGGCGGAGGTTCTCTCCCTCCTCGCCCTGGCCGACGATGCGGCAGCGGACCGGGTGTCCGGCCTCCTGCATCAGCAGAAGCGCCTCGATCAAGATATGAAAGCCCTTCTTCTCGACCAGTCGTCCGACCGCGAGAATCTCGGTCGCTTCCGCGGTTGGCGCGTGCCAGTCGAAGCGCGTCAGGTCGAGGCCGTTGTAAATCCGGACCGCATTGCGGGCGTCCATTCCGAAGGTCGCCGAGAGATGATCGAGGTTGTAGTCCGATACCGTGATCACCGCAGCCGCATCGCGCATCTTCTGGCCGAGTGCGACGGGCGTGTCGTAGTCGTGATAGATGTCCTTGGCGTGGGCGGTAAAGCTGTAGGTGATCCCCGCGATCCGCGCGGCCAGTCGTGCGACGGTCGTCGCCACCGTTCCGAAATGGGCGTGAAGATGCGCTACTTCCTTTTCGTGGCAGGCCAGCGCAAGCTCCATGCCCTGGGCCAGATCCGCACTTGCGGCGGCTTCCGAAAGAAGGGTTTCGACCGCGTCGGGAAAGACCTCAACCGTCCGCAGAAGCAGGCGGTGGAAGGCGTCGGGGGTCCGGACCTTGTCCTGAATGCGGGTCACAGGCGCGCGGACCCGGGCAATCTGATCCTGGAAATGGGTCTCCTGCACGGGGCGGAGTGCGAAGATTTCGATCTCCGTCCCGGCCGCCTCGTGGGCGAGAATCTCGTTGACGATGAAGGTCTCTGAAAACCGCGGATAGCGCTTGCAGACGTAACCGATGCGGGGGGGCGAATGGGACATGAACACTCTCCTGTTTCTAGGCGGCAATGCGGGTGGGGCGTACGGCGGAAAGCGCCTCGGAGGTCAGTTCGGCGAACCGGTCGAGGCCAGACAGATCCGGGCTCCCGCCGCGGCCTGCGTCGGTCGGTCGGGACAGCCAGTCCGATATCGCCTCGGGCGACAGCGCGTCGGGATGCAGAAGGTCGATCATCCGGGCGTTGGCCAGGCGTTCGGCCCGGATGAGTTGTTCCTGTCGCGGCCGGATGCGCGGGACGATGAGAGAGGTCTTCGCGAAGCTCAGAATCTCGCAGATCGTGTTGTAGCCACCCATTCCGATGATGCGTTCGGCGCCGTCGATCAGCCCGGCGAGCTCGGGCACGAATTCGACGATCTCGACATCGGGATTGGCCGAGGCGATGGCGATGATCGCCCGCCGGTCCTCGCGCGTCATTTGGCTTCCGGTGACGAGGATGCCGCGCTGTCCTTTGGGCATGCGTGCCGCGGCAAAGGCAGCGCCGAGCTCAAGCCCGTCGCGTCCGCCGCCGAGCGAACACAGGATATAGGGGCGGCGGTCGCGGCCGAGCACGTTCAGTCCGGCCTGACGCGCGGTGGCCGATCGTTCCTGGCCAGACCGGTCGAGATAGCCGGTGAATCGGACCTTCGCGCCGATGGTCGGGCCGAAGCCGTATTCCTCGACGAGATCGTAGAATTCCGGGTCCCCGTAGACCCAGACCTCGTCGTAGTAGCGGGTCAGGGATTCCACATTGCGCTGGCGGAGCCATTGCCGCCGCACAACCTCCCGACTGTCGATGACGTCACGCAGCCCGAGCACGACACGCGCCGGTTCGCCACGCAGCCATTTCAGCGTTGGCCGCAGTTCCTGCTGCGCGCCCTGAGGTACGTTGTCCACAATCACGAGGTCGGGACGAAAGGATTTCACGGCAGCGCGGATGATACCCGCCCGTAGCTCCGCGAGTTGGCCGAGCTCCAGGCTAAGGTGCTGCGAAGTGTAGTTGCCGCAGCGTCCCTTGGCATAGGCGGGCAGGATGACGAGGTCGACGCCTTCGGGGATATCGAAGGCGCCGGCCTCGCGCATGCCTGCAATCATGAGGACATCCGGTGCGTCGGGGAGCATCCGGAGCTTCCGCGCCAATGCAAGGTTTCTCCGCAGATGTCCGTAACCGAGCGTATCGTGGGAGTAGATAACGACCCGCGCCGCGGGGGCGCTCTGAACTTTCTTGATTACGTCTTTCGGCACGGTGCTGACCTCCCCTCTGTGGCTGTTGTTGTCGCGGGGTCTTTGCGGTCGTACTGAGCACGCCCCCGCCTCACTGAGGATCAATCTAGGAGCAGGTGCCAAACCAGTCCTGAAATCGCAATGAAAGCTTCATGACGTTGTCATGAAAACTTCATGAACAGCAGGGCTTGCTTGGGCGAGGGCCTGTTTTCGGGGCTTTCCGACGGAGTTCTCGCGGCGCTGGTGTGCGGATCGCCCTCAGACGTTGAGTGGTTCCTAGGTGTGGAACCTCGGAAGGTTATTCAGCGTTTGAGCCGGTGCTTGGCCTTTGAGTGCTGAGTGTGGGCGTTTTTCATTGAACCAGTCAAGCCACCTTGGCAAGTCGCGGTTGCGTGCGGCGGAGGTGGTATAGGCGGCTCCATAGGCCCATTCGCGCAGAAGGGTTTGAATGAAGCGTTCGGCCTTGGCATTGGTGCGCAGTGTGTATACCGGCGAGCCATTCCAGCGACTGATGGCAGATCATGGATCACCTGTTCCATGAGCCGCTCTGGCAATATCTGGGAGATCATTCAAAGGCGCAGAACGCCGCAATGGAACTTCTTCTCTTCGTTGAAGACCGAACGCGTCAAACGAAAACCTAGCGGACCCGAAAACAGGCGCGTGCAGATGTCTTCGACGGCATCGAGCGGTTCTACAATCCAAAGCGCAGGCACTCGACCATCGGCTATCTAAGCCCTATCACATGCGAGGAGCGAACTATGAAAGCTTAAGTTGCCGTCAACGATACCGGCAGCAGCTCAGTTTGCGGTGCCGGGCAGCGGTTGCCTTTTGCCTCGGAAGCCAACGGATCGATGAGACAAGCTCAGCCATCGCAAAATACGCGTTAGCCAGTGCGGGCGAACCAGTGGCACTTCATTGGTTCGTCTTTGCGAAAGATCTCGTTGGCCTGGCGCAGCTTTCGGGTGACCGACCGGTTGGTCCTACAGTTGCTCACAAGTCGTGCGGTGAATTTATTCTCCTGCGAGGCCTGGTCTTGCCCGAGAAGACCAGGTCACGATTCGTCATGTGGCACCGAATGATTAACTCAAATGCCCCTATCTCCTTATCAGTCCATACCTCAAGTTATAGGAAGAACGCGTCGAGCTCTGCTTGTGCCGATGTATTGAGGGCAGAGTAATTCTCTGCCGATAAATCGTCAGCCGTCAAACCACTCAGCAGATAGCTGTGATCATTGCCTACGACTTCGATCAGGATACCCTCTGCGGTCTGCTGCACATCGAAATTGTCGGATGTCAGCCAGCCGAAATCGAGCATATCTTCCGCCGGATTGAAGTCGAACTCATCATGTTGCCCCCAATTCCATGTGATCGTGATCGTATCGCCTCCACCGACATAATCCACGTCGTCAGAAGTATCCTCTACAGGATCGGTCGCCGGAACGTCCGTCATGGTGTCACCTCCGGCATCGCTGCCGCTGTCCGACATGTCCATGTCACCGCTCATATCCATGTCGTCATGATTATGATCGCCGTGGGTGGATTGCTCGCCGCTCGGATCATGCCCGATCGGAACCGTGGAACCTTCACGGACCTGATGCCCATCGGTGGTCGCGCCCGCTGGTGCATCCGGCGTCAGCAGGCTGGTACGGCTGACAAGCGACACATCTTCCTGGGAGACACCGAAAGGCACTTCCAGATTGTCCTCCATCACTTGGTCGAAATGGAACTCCAACTGTCCGGGCGTCAGGTCACGCAGGCTAAGGTCCTTGAAGATAAAGGTCTGCCCCGTCGTTCCGGTAGAGATCACGAGATCCGCACCGTCCTGTTCGACCGTCAGTTGCTCGCGCGTTCCGTAATAGAGAAAGCTGATCTTGTCCGTCGCCGCATCGAAGTCGGTGATCGTCGTCACCTTCCCGACCTGATGTGACAGGATATAGACCGTGTCCGCATCGCGCGGGCCGATCCCTTTTTCCCAGGACAGGATACCGCCGAGATCCTCACGCAAATGCTCATTGCCAACGACCCCGAGGGATTCCTGCGTCAGATCGGCAACCGAGACCCCCTTGAGGACCTGTGCATCGCTGCCCCAGACATTGCGCAGCGCAGCCTCGCCGTCCGGGGTCTCCGTCAGGATCAGCCCATGCACCGAGATCGAACCGAAGTCCAACTGGTCCGTCGCCGGGTCGAAGCCCTCAATGTCCGCACCGCTGGAATTCACCGCATGGATCGTGCCGCCACCAACGAAGGGCGTGTCTTCGCCCGAGCCGGAACTGTCCTGATTGCCGACCGTCGTGCCGCCTTCGACGACCTCCGAGCCGGTGTCCCCACTCGTGTCCTCATCTCCCATGTCATCGCCATGGTCGTGGGTATCTTCCACCGGATCGGCCGCCGGAACGTCCGTCGTGGTATCACCGCCGGCATCGCTGCCGCCGTCTGATATGTCCATGTCCTCGCTCATGTTGCCGGAACCGGTCTCATTGTCAGCCTCAGGTGTTTCGCTCACCGTCTCCCCGGTCTCCGTGGAGGCGCCACTGCCGACGCGTTCGGCAAAGAATGCGGTCATCGAAGCGTCAAGAGCCTCGATGTTATCCATGCTCAGATCGGACAGGCTGATCCCTTCGAACACATAGCTCTGGTTGTTCGAAGGAATTTCGATCACCAGATCCCCGTTCGCATTCTCGGTTACGTTCAGATTGCCGGGTTGCATCCAGCCGAAATTCAGAACGTCCGTCGCCGGGTTGAAAGCCTGAATGACCGCATTCGCCCCCCAGTTCCAAGTGATCGTGACGGTCTGGCCACTTCCAGCCACAGGTGCTTCTTCGGTGACATCGGTGGGATTTTCAACGGAAACGGCCAGTTCGGGTTCAGTCTGTTCCGGCTCCGCAGCTTCCGGTTCTGCTACTTCGGGGGCCGAGACAGGAACTATGCTATCCGTGTCCTCAGCCGTATCCGGGACAGACGTATCCGTGTCGGAAGACGTAGTAAACGCCTCTTCGATGAAATCCCTGGTCCCGGACACATTGACGAAATTCGATGGCGAAAGATCGTTCAACGACACGTTTTTCAATGTGTAACTCTGTTGCGCGGAGCCGCTGAACAGAACCTCAATCACGACATCCCCGCCGTTTTCGGTGATTCTGATGTCGTTTGCTCCGAACTGGTTGACAAAATTGATCCGATCCTGCGCTGGGTCAAATCCGTCGATCACTTCGTGGGACCCCCAGGCCCACGCGAGAGTGAGACTACCGCTGTCATCTCCACCCGTTGGAGCCATGCTGACACCTGCCAGATAATCATCAATCAGCGTTTCAACCTTGGGAGCATCATATCCGCCGAATTGCTGGACATATTTCAGGATTGAGGTGCCATATTCGTCTGTCGAGGCATTTCCGCCCTGCAACAGGTTGAGCGTTCCCCAAGCCCCTCGCAAATGGGCCGCGGCCAGAATGCCGGTCAGGGTGAGTTCGACCGAAACTGTCGATCCGTCAACATCCGTATAGGTGAAGGTTTGCCCAATGAAATCGTCAAGAGACTGACCGGAGTTTTGCAGACCGTTCTCGATGACATTCAGGTTGTATCCGAACGCGTCGAGGATGACCTTCTCCTGCAACTCGGTTTTCAGATCATCGAGCGAATTGATGCCGTTCTTTCCCGTGAATGTTCCGTCCCAGGTGTTCGAACTGGCACCATTCCCGTAAAAGACATCGTCTTCATAATATCCGAGGTCGATCAACAAGGCCTCGCCAAACTGATAACCGACAAAACCCAGAGAATTTTCCGAGCGATACTGGAGCTCCGTCCAGGTCAGTTCGCCAGCCTGATAGGTCGCCCAGTTCTCTTCACCCACCCAATCGCGGATTTGCCATTCTGTGATTACACTTGCTTGGTATCTTTCATAATCGACGCCACTCTCAAAAGATCTGAGAGCGTAAAGAAAGTCGTCGAAGGTTCCTGTTGGGGAGGCGATCATTGTAGTACTCCAGTCATTTCTGTTTCAAGTCGTTGGAAGGTACTCAGGAGGGTTCCATGGCTTTGAATGTTTTGGAGAGATTTTCCCGCATAGGTTGAATCAATTGCCTCTAACCGGCACAAAAATGGGTAAGGAGACAAGATGTGGCTGGCGAGTCACGGATTTGTGAACAGGCAGCTTCATGCCAATTGGCGCAGTTAAACTGCTACGGATGGCGTGCAGCCTGTCGTAGAGAGAGCCTGTAGCGGCGCATGATGGCCCCCTCAAGGAGACCGGTTTTCAAGTAGTGAGCGAACGTCCGGTTTTAGAAAGCCGCAGCGCAACATGGAGGAAGTGAGTGAACGGCGGCAGTGGGCGTATTTCGTTGAATAACTCGCCCTTGATCGAAGGGCCGTTGGCTGATTCAACTCCCGCATAGGGTGGGAGTATCTGGCGATGATGGGACCGCGGCAGGCGGCGCAACCGGCGCTGTTCTATGAATTCTCGCTTGAGGACCATGTGCCCCAGAACCATCTGCTTCGCTCCATCGACCGGTTCGTCGGTCTATCCGGAATCCGCAGTTACCTTGCCGCCTTGATCTGAGTGACCGGGTCCCGGATCACTCGACCTTTTCCAAGAACCGGCATGGACGGTTCTGTGACAGCGAACTGCTACGGCATTTGTTCGAGACAACGGTTGCACGCTGCATTGAGGAAGGCCTTGTCAGCGGGCAGCGCATGGCCATCGACGCCAGCCTGATCGAGGCGGACGCGAACAAGCAGAACCCGACGCCGAAGGAAGAATGGGACCCGCACAGGTCGATCCCGTTGACGCGCCCCGGGCCGTTGGTGAATATCTCGACACGCTGGACGAGGCCGCGTTTGGTGCGGGCAGCGAGGTACAGCCCAAGTTCACGTCCCATTCCAACCCTGCCAACCAATGGACTGCGGCCCGAACATGGACTTTCGGTCGATCACCCGCGAAGAACATGAAGATGCCCGGCAGGTCGCTCGCGAGATCGCCAAAACCGAGCAATATGTGATCTCGATGAAGCTGCGAAAGAAGGTCGAGATGCTCTTTGCCCACCTCAAAAGAATCCTTGGCCTGAACCGGCTCCGATTACGTGGACCATGTGGCGCAAATGACGTTCACTTCGGGCTTACGCGGCCCCACCGGGGCCACGGTCCCGGTTCACTCCTCCTTGCCGCAGCCGCCCAGAGCCTCCGCAAGCTGGCCAAGATTTTTCCTGAACCGCAGCAACCGCGAAAAGCCTGACCAGAAAGGCGCTTGCGCCCATTTGGAAGCCGCAATTTCTGCGCCAGCGAACGGGTGTTTTTCCACGGAAACGGCGAGAAGGCGACATTCTCTGGGCTATGACGAATGAGCAAGATGAACTCGTTCCCGCCGTTCTCTTCCCCGGTTACGAACGGGCGCTTTTCCTGTTCCATATGCAATCTGGACCAGAGATGGGACAGGAAAGTCAGTCTGGCCTGATGTCTGACATCTCTCGTGTGACGCAGCACACGCTTGACAGGGTGCGACATTTTGTCCTCTCCTTGAGGCAGGCCGGGCAGCAAGTCCGGCAGGGAGGACATTTCAATGACGGATATTACGGCGGTGGCGGCAGCCCCGTTGCCCGATGTGGCACGTTTGACGCTTTCCGATCTCAGGGCGGCATTGCACGACGGATGGCGCGATTACCGGCGGGCCTGTTCTTTCGGATGTTTCTTTTCGGCGATCTATGTGCTGATCGGGTTTGGTTTCGTGATCTTCGGAGCGGGGACGGTGCTCTGGACCTTCGCGGTTTCGCTGGCCTTTCCGATGTTCGCGCCCTTCGCTGCCGTCGGACTTTACGAAGTGTCGCGGCGGTTGGAGCGGGGTGAGCCGCTCGATTGGCGAAAAATCATCGGTTCGGTTGCGGCGGAGAGGGACCGGCAAATCCCGTGGATGGGGGCGATCATCGTGATCTACGTGCTGTTCTGGTCCTTCCTCGCCCATATGATTTTCGCCCTCTTCATGGGGCTGTCGGTGATGACCAATATCTCCTCGTCCTACGAGGTCTTCCTGACGCCGAACGGGCTGGCCATGATCGCGGTGGAGCTGGGAGTGGGGGGCGTTCTGGCCTTTATCCTGTTTTCGTTGACGGTCACCTCCCTGCCGCATCTTCTGGAGCGCGAGGTCGATTTCGTCACGGCCATGCTCTATTCGCTGCGGGTGGTGCGCGAAAACCTCTTTGTCATGCTGGTCTGGGCGGCGCTGATCGCAGGGCTGACCTTCCTTGCCATGTTGCCTCTGTTTCTGGGGTTGTTCGTGGCGCTTCCGGTTTTCGGGCACGCGACATGGCACCTGTATCGCCGGGCGCTTGTCTGAGGTGGATCAACGTCGCGCGGTGAGCATCAACAGCACGCCGGTGCCGACGATTACCGCGCCGCCGATCAACTCAAACGCATCGGGACGCTCACCGAAGACCAGCGCACCGAGGACCATTGCGAACAGGAGCCGCACATAGCGAAACGGCGTGACCACCGACAATTCGCCCATGCGCATCGCCATGGTGAGGGCGGTATAGGCGGCGACGCCCACGCTGACGGCCAGCACCAATGTGGCAAGATCAACGGGGGAGGGCAGGACCCAGCCGCCGCTCCACAGTGTGAGGGCAAGACCGGAGAACACGAGTGCGGCAAAGCCCGTGAGCCCAAGCTGAGCATAGGACAAAACGGCGGGCGCTGCTCGAGTCGCCAGATCGCGTCCGGCAAAGCCGATCATGCCGAGAACGGCGAGAATGGACAGCGGCGTGAATCCGTCGAGGCCGGGACGGATCACCAGCAACACGCCGGCAAAGCCGAGCGCGATCAAGGCCCAACGCCCAATGGTGACCCGCTCGTGAAACAGTGCGACGCCCGCGGCGGCCACGACCAGAGGCGTGGCTTGCAGGATCGCGGAGGTGGTGGAAAGCGCGGTGAGCGCCAACGACAGAGTGAAGAACACCCGTCCCGTGACCTCGAACCCCGCACGGATCACCATCACGCGCTCTGCCATCACCGGATGGATCAGCCGCTCGCGCCGCCGCGCGGTGAGCAGCCCGAACACCGCCATGCCTCCCAGCCCGAAAAGCGTGAGCACCTGACCGACCGGCAGATGTGCCGCCACGGATTTGATCGCCATATCCTCAAGCGAGAAACAGAACATGGCGAGCACCATCAGGAGCGCGCCCTTGAGGTTGCCCGCTTTCAGGGCTGTCGGGTCGGTGGACAGGGTCATGGCTCAGGCTTCGGAAGCGTCTGGAAAATCGTCGGGGGAGAGCACCTGCATTTCCACATCCGGGGGCAGGGAGGTGACGACTTCGAGCACATGGTTCAGCGCCACGACGCAATAATGATAGAGCGGAATACGGTCGTCCTCCCAGTGCAACCCCTGTTTGACATGGCGGAGGAAAACGGCGGAGGGGTTTTCGCGAAACAGGCTGGCGTGGCTTTCGGTGGCTTCCGGGCCTTCCGCGCGGATCTGGCTTTCGTCGGTGATCTTGAAGGACACGTATTCGTCGAAGCGCAGGGTGAAGCGACGTGATCCGGGACGCACTTCGATGGCGGAGACAGGGCCGAGGATGTCGTCGATCACCGAACTTCCGGTCTGTGCCGGGCCTGGCTCTCCGGGAATGCCCTCGTCGAAAATGGCAGTCAGGCGGCGTTCGTCGAACCGCCCCATGCGAAAATCAGAGAGATAGAGATTGGTGACTTTCTCAAGCTGGCGCAGGGCTTCGGCGGGCATGGGGACTCCGGGTTGTCTCTGCGCACGATGGCGGAGGCGGCGGGCCGGTTCAAGAGAGAAAGACGAGCCCCGCTAGGCGGGGCAGCCCGAGTGTACAGAACGGGTAGGATGAAGAGAGCGGATGGATGAACCAGAGACTGCAATCACGCCCCTGATGTTTGCGGCCATATCTGACGGAGAGAACATCAGTGGTGACGATTTCCATAGAAGAAGGGGCAGCCGAAATAGAGCGAAATCGCAAGGATCAGGGAGATGAAACTGAGAGAAATCATGACAAAGGGGAAATGGACCGGAAGCAAAAGAAAAGGCGGCCCGAAGACCGCCTTTCGCATTCTGAGCAGGGAGGCTTATTCGCCCTTGGCGGCCGCGGTCGCTTTCGACACGGCGGCGGAGGTCTGCGGCGCGGCGGGGGCGGCAGAGGGGGCCGGTTTCGCGCCCGTGGCGAGCGGATCGTCGGCGCGCTGCACGGAACCTTCGAAATGCGCACCGGACTCGATGGCGATGGTCTTGTGAATGATGTCACCTTCGACCTTCGCGGTCGAGGTCAGGCGGACTTTCAGACCGCGCACACGGCCCACGATACGACCGTTGACCACGACGTCATCGGCAATCACTTCGCCCCGGATCGTGGCGCTTTCCCCGACGGTCAGGAGGTGGGCGCGGATGTCGCCCTCGACCGTGCCTTCGATCTGGATATCGCCGGAGGTCTTGAGATTGCCCACGACGGTGAGGTCGGAAGACAGCACGGACGCCGGCGGTTTCGGTTTCGCGGACGATGCGGCGAAATCGGGTGCCGGGGTCTTCGGCAGAGGGGGCTTCGTGGCCGCCGCCTCGGGTTTCTTCGCGTCATCGCCCTGTTTCGGGCCCGGTTCGTTGATTCTGCTTTTAGAAAACATCGTTGGCAGCCTTAATGTAAGTCATCGGATCGACGGCCTTGCCCTGGACACGGATTTCATAGTGAAGATGCGTGCCGGTCGAGCGGCCAGAATTTCCCATAGCACCGATTTGTTCGCCACGCGAGACCCTTTGCCCGACTTTCACGAGAATTTGGGATTGGTGGCCATAACGGGTTTCGATACCGAACTCGTGCTGGATCTTGACCAGACGCCCGTAACCCGACTGCCAGCCGGCAAAGGTCACGACACCATCGGCGGTGGCATAGATCGGTGTGCCGTAAGCGGAGGCGAAGTCCTGCCCCTCATGCATCCGGCCCCAGCGCGGACCGAAAGGAGAGGTCATGCGGAATGCGTTTTTCAGCGGCAGGGCGAAGGGCGCTTTCTGAGCGGCGATGCGGTAGAGGTTGAGGCGGTCCATCTTGTCGATGATCGCATTGGCGCGCATCGAATCCGGGTCGATCATGCCGCCCTTGGTGGAAAAGGTGATGGGTGTGAGCGGGCCACCCTGACCGGAATAGCCCTTTTTCACTGTGGCGATCAGGTGTTCGGGGTCCATGCCGGCGGATTTGAACATCTTGTCCAGCGGTGCGACGGAGATCGTCACAGCGTCTTCGAGCTGCGAGAAGATGCGGTCGTTCTTTTCTTCCATCAGCTTGAGATCGGTTTCGAGATTGTCGGCCATCTGCAACGCGTGGTTGGCGGAAATCACCATCTCGTCGCGTTCGGCAGCGGTGTCGGCCAGAGCGGTGGCCAGCACGTCGACGGTGGCCTCGACTTCTTCGGAACTCATGCCATTGGCGGCATCCGGCCCGCCGTCCCGCTGGGCGATGAGTTGGGCCTTGTCGGCCACGGCCGCATCGCGGTCCTTGAGCGCCCGGCGCAGATTGGTCTGTACCACCTCGACGCCTTTTTCCAGTTCGCGCACCCGTTCCTCGGAAGCCAGAAGCTGGCTCTGCATATCGGAAATCTGGGTGAGCGCGGTGTTGAAGCGTTCCTGTGCGGCGGCGGCCTCTTCGGCGCGCATGTCGCGCTCATGCGCGAGTTCCGCCAGACGGGTCTCGAACAGGACCAGATCGCGGTTCGACTGTTCGCGCAGATTGCCGGAGCCGATGCTGTCCATCAGGATGATCGCCGTGGCGATAATCATCCAGGTTGCGAAAACGGTCGATCCCGTTATGGCCACCACTTGGGTGAGGGGCGTGATCCGCAGATAACGCGTGTCGTTGTCGGACCGCAGAAACACCCGACGCTCGGGGAATCTGCGCTCAAGCAGGTGGTTGAGCTTTCTGATCATCGTCTTGTCGTTGCCGTTCTGTTGTCCCGTTCCCTCGACCCGCTTTGCACCCCGTACACTAGGTAGGGGACCTTCGTCTGGGCGCCCACCGCGCCGACCCGGTCCGAAACATTGGGCGATCCGTCTCATGCGGAGCTTCAAGCCCGTCACCCGTAAGCGGTTGCCCTCTGTTAACGAAGCTCGACCAGTGGGGCAACTTTTTTGCCCCATCAGCGGGGGTGAGCGGGGGATTCCAGCCGTAAAGTTCCGGATGTGGGCGGTTTTTCGCCGATGTTAGCGCTCCCGGTTCGGTGCGACCTCTGGCGGCTGCGACGGGCTGCCTCAGAGGTCTGGTGGAGCCAACTTCGGGATCAGCTCCAAGCGGGCGGCAGTTCGTCGGCCAGAGGCCAGTAGAAATCCGGTGGCAGACCGGCCTCCGCGCGCTTTTCCTCGTTGAAGGGCGGCTTGGTGCCGCCGGGAAAATAGCGTCGGATCAGGGCATGGAATTCGTCCTTCGGGTCGATGCCCTGACGACCGCAGAGAAAGTTGAACCATTTCGCGCCATAGGCGACATGACCGACTTCCTCGGCATAGATCACCTCAAGCGCTGCCACCGTCTCCGGGTCTCTGGCATTCTGGAAAATCCTGATCATGCCGGGGGTAACATCGAGGCCGCGCGCCTCCAGCACCATGGGCACGACCGCAAGTCGCCCCATAATGTCCTGAGCCGTATCCTCGGCGGCGCGCCACATGCCCGCATGGGCGGGCAGATCGCCATAGAAGGAACCCATCGCCTCAAGCCGGTCGCAGACCAGATTGAAATGTTTGCTCTCCTCGTCCGCCGATTTTACCCAGTCGTCGTAAAACCCGAGCGGCATGTCGATATCGGTAAAGCGGGCGACGATATCCCAGTGTAAATCCACCGCATTCAGTTCGATATGTGCAATTGCATGAAGGATCGCCTTGCGCCCCTCGGGGCTTCCCGGCTTACGTTTCGGCACGTCGCGCGGGTTCAGAAGCTCCGGCTTTTCGGGCCGGGCGGGCTGCATCGGCGGGTTGGCCGTGCCCAGCGGGATCGGAGTGCCGCCCGCCCGGGCTTCGCGCCACATCGCAGCATATTTGTGGGACAGCGCGGTTTTTTCACGCCCGTCGGCGGTGCGCAGCACCTCCTCGGCCATGCCGGAAAGCGTCAGATTCATGCTTTTGTGGCCTCAAGCACCTCGTTTGCGTGCCCCGCGACTTTCACCTTGTCCCAGACGTTGGCCACCTTGCCGGCCTCGTCGATCAGAACGGTCGAACGCACGATGCCCATATAGGTTTTGCCGTAGTTCTTTTTCTCCTGCCAGACGCCGTAATCTTCGCAGACCGTGCCAGCCTCATCGGACAGAAGCGGGATGCCGAGAGAATGTTTGGCGCAGAAATTCTCGTGTTTCTTCACAGAGTCCTTGGAAATCCCGAACACCGCGACCCCGGCGGCGGCGAATTCGTCCTTGAGTGCGGTGAAATCCAGCGCCTCGGTGGTGCAGCCCGGCGTGTTGTCCTTTGGATAGAAGTAAAGTACCACCTTCCGACCGCGCAGTGCCGACAGGGTTACCGTCTCGCCACCATCGCGGGGCAGGGTGAAATCGGGGGCCATTGCTCCGGGTTCGATCATCGTCTTTTCCTCTCAACAGGCATTCGTGAGTTGCACAGCGCTTTGCTTTCGTTTTAGGCCGCATTGCGACAAGATGAAACCGACAGTCGTTCCCTTCGGAATATTCACGAGAGCCCTTTGTCCGACGAGACCCGAAATCAAGCCGCAGAGCCGCCGCTCACGCCCGAGCCACGTCCGCGCAAGCCCTTGAAGACCCATCACAAGATCGGGATCTGGACGGTTGCGCTGATGCTGGCTCTGACGCTGTTTGCGGGGCTTGCCGTGTTGGCGATCACCGGGCGGGTGATTACCTTCCCGGAACTGGTGACCGCGCGCATCGAAGCGGGGATCAACCACAAGCTCGACGGACCAAAAGTTTCCATCGGTCAGATCGTTGCCGTGGTCGACCGCAATTTCGTGCCGCGTGTCACCGCCCGCAATGTCGGCATCACCGACGGGTCGGGGGCGGAAATCGGGCGGCTCAACACGCTGCGGGCCGTGCTCTCGAGAGAGGCTCTGAAATCAGGGCGGTTGCAGCCTGACACGTTACGGCTCTCGGGGGCGCAGATCACCGTGCGGCGGCGCGCGGATGGCAGTTTTGCGCTCGATTTCGGTGGCACGCAGGGGGTGGTCGGTTCCGGTATCGAGGTTCTCAAAGCCATCGACGGGGCCTTTTCCCGCACGCCGCTCTCGGAGATCACGCGGGTCGAGGCGCGCGAGATCACGGTGTCTCTTGAGGACGCGCATTCCGGGCGGATATGGCAGGCGACGGACGCCGCGATTGTGTTGAAGAATGATACTCAGCTTCTTGATATGGCGCTGGATTTCGAGTTGTTCAACGGCACTGAAAACCTGTCGCGTATTGCGCTTGGCTTTACCTCCACCAAGGGTTCTCTCGCGACCACGATTTCGCTCAATATGGAGCGCGCGCCGACCCGCGATTTCGCCCTGCAAAGTCCGGCGCTGTCTTTCCTGTCGGTGGTGGATGCGCCGTTGTCGGCCTCCATGCGGGCGGAAATCGACGCTGAGGGGCAGTTGTCGCAATATACCGGCACGCTGGCGATCGCGCCGGGACAGATCGTGGCGGGCGAAGGGGCCGATCCGATCGCTTTCGAGGGCGCGCGCGGCTATTTCGATTACGATCCGGAGCGTGAGCGGATCGACTTTCCCGAGTTGAGCCTCGCGACCGATGCGTTGGAGATGACCGGGCGCGGTCATGTGATCCTGGGCGATTTCGAGAACAACTGGCCGCAGAGCTTCACCGGACAATGGCAGTTTTCCGAGCTGAAGGTCGCGCCCGAAGGGCTGTTCGATGCACCGCTGGTCTTTGATCATGTAATGGCGGATGTCCGTATGCGGCTTGCGCCGTTCCGGCTCGACATCGGGCAACTCGATCTGGGGCAGACAACGCCCGAGGGCGATCTCTGGCTGCGTGGCAAGGGCCGGGCGGAGGCGACGCCGGAGGGCTGGCAGGCGGGGCTCGATCTCTCGGTCGATGAGATGAGCATCGCGCAGCTTTTGGCCCTCTGGCCGCCCGCAGCCATTGCCAAGACCCGCACCTGGATGGCTGAGAATATCGAAAGCGCCACATATCATGACCTCAATCTCGCGCTGCGCTTCCATCCGGGGCAGAGCCAGCCGGTGCTGGCGATGGATTGGGATTTCGACGATCTCGATCTGAGCTTCATGAAAAGCCAGCCGCCGGTGCGGGGCGGATCGGGCCATGGTGCGATTTTCGGTCCCGCCATGGCGATCACCATGGCCGGTGGCGAGATCACGGCGCCTTCGGGCGGGATGGTGTCGGTGGCGGGCACGACGCTGCGCATCCCGGATATTTACACCAAACCGGCGCGGCTGGAGATCGGTCTTGAAACCCGTTCGAGCATCGAGGCGGGGCTGGCGCTGATGGCGGAGCCGCCGTTTTCGGTGTTGAAAGAGGCGAGTTTCGGTCCCGATGTGGTGCAGGGGCAGGCCGAGTTGCATGGGCAGATTACCTTGCCCCTGATCAAGAAAGTGATGCCCGCGGATGTGAATTACCTGCTGAACGGGGTGTTGAGCGATGTTTCCTCCGATCAGCTCATGCCGGGACAGGTGCTTTCCGCCGAACTCTTGCGTCTGACCGTGGACCCGTCGGGCCTGTCGATTGCGGGAGAGGCCCGTATTGGGACGGCGCAGATGGCGGGGCTTTGGCGCAAGGCCTTCGGGGCGGAGCATCGTGGGAAATCCGATCTCACCGGGCGGGCGCGGATCAATCAGGCACTGCTCGACACGTTCAACATCGCGCTGCCCTCGGGTATGGTCGCGGGCGAAGCCTGGGGTGAGTTGTCCGTGGCGTTGCGCAAGGGGCAAGCGCCCAAATTCACGCTTGCCTCCGATCTGTCCGGGCTGCGCCTGTCCTTCGGGCCGCTGGGTTGGGGGAAGCCGGCGGGGACAAAGGGGCTCCTGAGTCTTGAGGGGACGGCGGGGGCGCAACCGGAGATCACGGCGTTTACGCTCGAAGGTGCGGGGCTTAAGGCGACGGAGGGGCGGCTGAGCCTCACGCCCGAAGGGCAGTTCGACCGACTGTCTTTCGGGAAAGTGCGGCTTGGCGATTGGCTCGATGTGCCCGCGACGCTGATCGGGCAGGGCAAGGGGAACCCTGTGAAAGTGGTGATCACTGGTGGCACGCTGAATCTGCCCCGTGCGAGTTTTGGCGGTTCCGGCGCGGGCGCGCCTTCGGGGGCCGCCGTGCCGATCGAGGTGCAACTCGACCGGCTCAGGATCGCCGAGGGGCAGGAGCTGACCGGCTTTTCCGCGCGTTTGTCGGCGGCGGCGGATGGTGTGACCGGCTCCTTCCGCGGTCAACTCAACGGCACGGGGCCGCTCACCGGCACCATACGCCCCGGCCCCCACGGGCCGACCATCACCGCCACCTCGCAGGATGCGGGGGCGGTGGTGCAGGCCTCGGGTCTTCTGGAGCGCGCCACGGGCGGAGAGCTGAACATCGGTCTCACGGCCCTGCCGGAGACAGGCAGCTATGACGGGCGGGTGATGATCGACGACGTCCGCGTGCTTTCCGCGCCCTCTCTGGCGGAGCTTTTGTCGGCGATTTCCGTGGTCGGTCTGATCGAACAGATGACCGGCGGGGGCGGCATCCTGTTTTCCCATGTGCAGAGCGACTTTATCATGAAACCCGGACGGCTTACCGTGAAGGAAGGCACCGCCGAAGGTCCATCGCTTGGCATTTCCATGGAAGGGCTCTATGACAGCGCCGCCGGTGTGGTGGATTTACAGGGTGTGGTGTCGCCCGTCTATTTTATCAACGCGCTGGGCCAAGTCGTGTCGCGTCGTGGAGAGGGGCTTTTCGGCTTCACCTACACGCTGACGGGATCGGCGAAACAACCGGTGGTCGGTGTCAACCCGCTGTCTCTTTTCACCCCGGGCGCATTGCGGGAAATCTTCCGCAAGAAACCGGCTGGGGATCAGTAGTGACGCGAAACCTGTGACCTGAAGCGTTTTGGATAAAACTTGAAGTACAGGCTTTTCCCGAAACGCTTCAGGTGCGGAAAGTTTCCTCCCGCTTTGTTGTCTTTATGCCGTCTGGGCGTGATGGCCGAAATACATGAATTCCCGGTCCATCTTCTTCACATCCTCCGCCGCGAGCGACAGGCTTGCGCTGTCGAGCATCTTGTAGCTCTTTTGCGTTTTCACCCAGTCTTCTGCCGGTTGCAGTGTGGAAAGCGTATAGGTCGTGGTCTCGCTCAGATAATGGGTCGGGATCACTATTTTCGGTTTCAGTTTCTCGATGATCGTATTGCCCATGTCATAAGACAGGATGTGTTGCGACCCGTCGACCGGCAGGGTGAGGACATCGACCTCTCCGATTGCGTCCCAGAAACCCGGTGCCGGATTGTGGCGGTTGTCGCCCCAGATCAGGGTGCGGATACCGCCGGTTTCGACGAGATAGACCACCATGTCCATATGGCCGACATTGTCGGGTGGGCAGGCCTGGACACCGAACTCCGCAAGCGCGTCCGTCCAAGGGTACCAGCCCGGCGCGACGCAGGCGTGCTTGTCGGCATAGCCCGTGATCTTCACATCGGCGAAATTGAACGCGCCGACCATGCGGTCGAGCACCATTGTCGAATTCGGCCGGTCGATCGCGTCATGGTCGAAATGGGTATGGGTCGAAAGCGTGATATCGACCCGCGTTTCGGGGAACTGGTTTTTGAACCACAGACCCCAGGCGCCGGAGGGATCATCGCGCCATGGATCGAAAAGCAATGTCGCCCCCCCCCCCGGGCGAGGTGATCTTGATCGCGCAATGACCATAAAATTCGATGCCGAGCGCTCCGTCCGGGTAGGAAGTGGCCTCCTGAAGCGCGATGACGTGATTGTTGTTGCCGGATTGCAGCCAGTCGGTCGACTGGGCATGCACCGGTGTCGGGCGCAGCAATCCGCCGGCAGCGGCAACACCCGCAGCGCCCGCGGCTGCGAAAAAGCCGCGCCGGGACAGGTTCGGGCGTTCGGGGTCGTCCATTGTCTGCTCGACGATCAGAGGCTTTAAATCATCAAATTTCCACATGCGTTCTTTTCCTTTCATGCAATCGTTCTGGCAGTCACACGGATCATCTGCGAGCCGGGGAAAAAATTTGTTTTCCAATTTCCGAGTATAGGAAGAGACGGGAGCGACTCGCATTTTCATGCCCCATTGGCCTCATGGAATGTCAGCAATTGGACTCATTGATTTGCCCCGGCCTGCTATAGTATTGGGCACCGATGCCTGCTTTTGCGACTGACATTGTCGATTAAATGAGCCTGTTGCAGGTTTCGATATCGGGTCAGGTCATGGTTTCATTTCTGAAACGCGTATGGCAGGAGGACATTGTGAGTGTTTTTCTCCCGATGCCTGATGAGACGGAGAGGCATACACTTGAACGTCAGATACCCGGATATAAAGACCCTTTATGAAACTCTCTGATTTCGATTTCGATCTGCCCGAGGGGTTGATCGCCACCCGTCCGGCCAAGCCGCGCTCCTCGGCGCGTTTGCTGGTGGCGACGCCGACGCGGATCGTGGACAGGCATGTGACCGATCTTCTGGACTGGTTCCGGCCCGGTGATCGGTTGGTGCTCAATGACACCAGGGTGCTGCCCGCACGGCTCACCGGCAAGCGGGGACGGGACACGGCACAGGGGTATCAGGAGGCGAAGATTGAACTCACGCTTCTGGAGCCGCAATCGGTGCCGGGACAGTGGAAGGCGTTGATCAAGCCTTTGAAAAAGATCAGGGAAGGCGAGGAGGTGAAATTCTCCGATGACCTTTCCGCCACTTTGGTCGCAAAAGAAGAGGGTGAGGCGCTGGTCGCGTTCAACCTCACGGGAGAGGACTTCGACCGGGCGCTGAACGCGGCGGGTTCGATGCCGTTGCCGCCCTATATCGAGGCCAAACGCAAGGCCGATCAGCAGGATAAGGCCGATTACCAGACCGTCTGGGCGAAGAACCTCGGCGCTGTGGCCGCCCCTACCGCCTCGCTGCATTTCGACGAGCCGCTTTTGAAAGCGCTCTCCGAGAAAGGCGTCGAGTTCACCTATGTGACCCTGCATGTCGGCGCGGGGACGTTTTTGCCGGTCAAGGTGGACGATGTCTCGCAGCATAAGATGCATTCCGAATGGGGCGAGGTTTCCGAAGGCGCTGCGATCGAGATCAACACCACGAAGCAACGTGGGGGCCGGGTGATCCCGGTGGGCACCACGGCTCTGCGGCTCATTGAGAGCGCTGCCCCTGCGCCCGGTGTGATCGCACCCTTTCTGGGCGAAACCGATATTTTCATCAAGCCGGGCTATGAGTTCCGCATCGCGGATGCGTTGATGACCAATTTCCACCTGCCGAAATCGACGCTGATGATGCTGGTCTCGGCCATGATGGGGCGGGAGCGGATGATGCAGGTTTACGATCATGCCGTGGCGGAGCGCTATCGCTTTTTCTCCTATGGCGATGCGTCGCTTCTGTTGCCGCAGGAGCCGTGAGGTGGGGCGGCTCAACTTGTCACCATACACCTTCTTAAAGCGTTAACCTTAATCTGATTAACCTTAACGCGAAAACGAACACGATCCGGGCAGGGGCGGACATATCGGGTCTTTGCGCCAACCGGTTTCCCCCAATTCCGAATCCCCCTAGGCTTCTTCCCATGCGTTACGTTCTTGCCAATACCTCCTCGCTGTTGCTCGGTATTCTCCTTCTGATGATCGGCAACGGGCTTCAGGGCACGCTGCTCGGTGTGCGGGGCGTGGCTGAAGGTTTTTCGACGCTGGAGATTTCCATCGTCATGTCCGGATATTTCGCGGGCTTCCTCGGCGGGTCTCAGGTGGCGCCGCTGCTGATCCGGCGCGTCGGCCATGTGCGGGTCTTCGCGGCGCTGGCCTCCTTCATCTCCGCAGCTCTGATCCTGTTTCCGGTGGTGGCGAACCCCTGGGTCTGGACCCTGCTGCGTGTGGGCCTTGGGTTCTGTTTTTCCGGCGTCTATGTGACCGCCGAAAGCTGGCTCAACAACGCGACCACCAACGAGATGCGCGGCAAGGTGCTTTCCGCCTACATGCTGGTGCAGACCTTGGGCATCATTCTCGCGCAATGGATTCTGGCACAAGGCGATCCCTCCGGCTTTGTCCTCTTCATTATCCCTTCGGTGCTGGTGTCGATTTCCTTCGCTCCGATCCTTCTGTCGGTCGCACCCACACCCGCTTTCGAAACCACCAAGCCGATGACCCTGCGCCAGCTTTTCAAAGCCTCGCCACTGGGCTGTGTCGGCATGTTCCTGATGGGCGGCGTTTTTGCCTCGCAAATGGCTATGGCGGCGGTCTATGGCGGGCAGGCGGCGTTTTCCCTGACGCAAATTTCGATTTTCGTCGCGGCCATTTACCTCGGCGCACTGGTGTTCCAGCTGCCGATCGGCTGGCTGTCGGATCACTCCGACCGGCGCAAGGTGATCTTTGCAGCCGCAGGGGTGGGCGCGCTGGCCTGTGTGCTGGGGGCCTTGTTTGCAGGCAGTTACATGCTGGCTCTGGTTGCGGGGTTCATTGCCGGGGGGATGTCGAGCCCGCTCTATTCCCTGTTGATCGCCCATACCAACGACTATCTCGCGCCTGAAGACATGGCGGCCTCTTCCGGTGGGCTGATCTTTATCAACGGGGTTGGCGCCGTGGGCGGGCCGCTGATCGCCGGTTGGTTGATGAGCATCACCGGCCCACGGGGGTATTGGCTGTTCCAGATCGTGCTGATGGGCGGCGTGGCGCTTTATGCGCTTTGGCGGATGACGCGGCGGGCCCCTATCTCCGTCGAGGACAGCGCGAGCTATGTGCCGGTGATGCCCTCGACAACCCCGGTCGCTGCCGAGGTGGCTCAGGAAGTGGCGATCGAGCGGGCCGAAGATGCGTCGGATGTCATGGTGTCCTGATGCCCGTGGGCAACATTTGGCAAAGTGACGCCGTGTCGGTGATAATGAACTTGCTTTGAGGTTCGGGTTTTGTAACGGTTTGGTAAAAGCAGGCCGTCGAAAGGAGCGAGGCTGATGGCGCACTCAGGGACCGAAATCAAAGGCACCGAAATCAGGGGCGAAGAGAAAACCCCGGAACAGATTCTGGCCTTCTGGCTCGATGATCTGACACCTGCAGATTGGTATCGGGTGGATGATGCACTCGATCAAAGGATTCGCGATGACTTCCTCGTCACTTGGGAAAAGGCACAGGAGGGGGCTTATTCTCTCTGGCTGACCTACCCGTCGGGTGCGCTGGCCTATATCATTCTGAACGATCAGATGTCGCGCAACATGTTCCGTGGGTCGGGCAAAGCCTTTGCTTCTGATCGGATGGCGTTGGCGGCGGCCAAGGCGGCGTTGGACAAGGGCTGGGATATGAAGATCGACGCCCCGGCGCGGCAATTCTTTTACCTACCGCTGATGCATTCCGAATGCCTGACGGATCAGGAGCGGTGCGTGCGGCTGATGTTCGAGCGGCTCAAGGGTGAAGAGAGCAACCTGCTCCATGCCCGTGTGCATCGCGAGGTGATCCGCCTGTTCGGACGTTTCCCGTATCGCAACGAGGCACTGTCGCGGGCTTCGACGGAAAGCGAACTGGCGTTCATGACACGCGGCGGTTATCCGGCCCTGCTGCGTGAGATGGAGCCTCTGGTCGCTTGACCTCTTGATTTATCAAGGGAAAATTTCAAGTTATGCATTTCTCGCTCAAGCTATGCATTGAGTGGGATGCAGCCTTTCGCCGGATGAGCGCAGCCGGTCGTTGCCCCGACTTCCCAGATAGTTTAGCGTCAAACTAAATTGTAACGCCTGCCGGTTTGATGGATGTGGCGGAACGCTTTAATCTGGTTTCGGGAGGATTCCTCATGTCTGACACATCTTTCGACCTTGTGGTCATCGGCGCAGGCCCCGGCGGTTACGTTGCCGCCATCCGTGCCGCACAGTTGGGCCTCAAGGTCGCCTGTGTGGAGCGCGAAAACCTCGGAGGCATCTGCCTGAACTGGGGCTGCATCCCGACCAAGGCGCTTTTGCGCTCGGCGGAAGTGTTCCATACCATGCATCGCGCCAAGGAATTCGGCCTGTCGGTGGAAAAGCCGGGGTTCGATCTCGACGCCATCGTCAAACGCTCGCGCGGTGTGGCGGCGCAGATGAATGGCGGGATCAAGGCCCTGTTCAAAAAGAACAAGGTGACTTCGATCATGGGCGAAGCGAAGCTTGCTGGCAAAGGCAAGGTCGAGGTGAAAACAGGGAAGGGCACCGAGACGCTCACGGCGAAGAACATCATCGTTGCCACCGGCGCACGGGCGCGCGAACTGCCGGGGCTTGAGGCCGATGGCGATCTGGTCTGGACCTACCGCCATGCTTTGATGCCGGTGCGGATGCCGAAGAAGCTTCTTGTCATCGGATCGGGCGCAATCGGCATCGAATTTGCCTCCTTCTACAACACGCTCGGCGCGGATACGACGGTGGTCGAGGTGATGGACCGCGTCTTGCCGGTTGAAGACAAAGACATTTCCGCCTTCGCCAAGAAACAGTTCGAAAAGCAGGGCATGAAAATCCTGCAAAAGGCGATGGTCAAGCAACTCGACCGCACGCTGGGCAAGGGTGTGGTCGCGCATATCGAAATGGGCGGCAAGACCGAGAAAATGGAATTCGACACGGTGATTTCTGCCGTGGGGATCGTCGGCAATGTCGAAGGGCTTGGGCTCGAAGAGGCGGGCGTGAAAATCGACCGCACCCATGTGATAACGGACGAATATTGCCGCACCGGTGTCGAAGGGCTTTATGCCATCGGCGACATCGCGGGCGCGCCCTGGCTTGCGCATAAGGCCAGCCACGAGGGCGTCATGGTGGCCGAGCTGATTGCCGGGAAACACCCGCATCCGATCAAGCCGAACTCCATCGCCGGCTGCACCTATTGCCATCCGCAAGTGGCCTCCGTGGGGCTGAGCGAGGATAAGGCGAAAGAGGCAGGGTATGAGGTCAAGGTCGGGAAATTTCCCTTTATCGGCAACGGCAAAGCCGTTGCGATGGGCGAGGCCGAGGGCCTTGTGAAAACCGTGTTCGACGCCAAGACCGGAGAGCTTCTGGGGGCGCATATGGTGGGCGCCGAGGTTACCGAGATGATCCAGGGCTATGTCATCGCGCGCCAGCTTGAGACCACGGAAGAGGACCTGATGGAGACCGTCTTCCCGCATCCGACCATGTCGGAAATGATGCACGAGGCGGTGCTCGCCGCCTATGGGCGCGCGCTTCATATCTGAGCGTGCCGAAGACAAAGGGGTAAGCGGACCGCTTTTCCGCACAAGCTGGCGCAATCACCCATCAACATATGTGATGGGTGATATTATATGCGCCCCTCTTGTGCAGAAATGAAGGACATGTAATCTGACCTGCATGACGGATTGGGATTCTCTTCGATATATTCTCGCGGTGGCACGTGAGGGCGGCCTTTCAGGGGCCGCGCGCATCCTTGGTGTGAACCATGCCACCGTATCGCGGCAACTCGCCAAGGCGGAGGATGCCGCGGGCGTGCGCTTCTTCACCCGGCTCGCGTCCGGGCTTCAACCGACGGAGGCGGGGCAGGTCGCCATTGCCCATGCCGAAGAGGTCGAAGCGCGCATGGTGGCGCTCGACATGGCATTGGCTGCGCGGGACGAGACCGAGGAAGGCGAGTTGAAGATTACCATTCCGCCCCTGATGGCGGAGGATCACTTCGCCGAAGATATCAAGGAATTCAAGGCGCTGCATCCGGGGATCGACATTCATCTGCTGGGCGCGACCGAGGTTCTGAACCTGCACCGGCGCGAGGCCGATGTGGCGATCCGGGTGACGCAATCGCCGGAGGAAAGCCTCTGGGGTCGGATGGTCACACCGCAGCGCGCGGGCTGGTTCGCCTCGAAAGCCTTCATCGAGCAATACAGACCGATGATCGAGCGGCAGGACACGGAGACGCCGCTACCTTATATCGCCTTTTCGACTTGGGTGAATTCGGCACCTGCGGGGCTGTTCTCCGATCTGCCACCGGCGCGGGCTGCGCTCAAGACCGATGACATGGTTTCGGCCATGTCACTGGCGCGGCAGGGGATGGGGATGGTGCGCACCTCGCATCTTCTCGGCTCCTGTGACCCACATCTGGAACGCGTGCCGGGGCTGCCTTTGAGCGATCACACCCCGATCTGGGTGCTGACCCACCCGGACCTGCGCCATGTGCCGCGTGTGACCGAGTTCATGCGTTTCATCGCCGGGCGGTTCACCGCGCGTCGCGCGCTCTACATGGGGCCGGACAAGGCCTCCGCCAACACTGCGACCCGTGCGGATGGCGCCAAGCTCGAAGGCACGCTGTCCGAAACCGTGGAGTGAGGCCAGATATCAGGTGGACCACATGAAAAAGCGGCCTCGCAAGGGCCGCTTTTGTCGTTCCGATCGGGGCGTTTCAGACGTTGTGCAACTCGCCACCACCGGAAACCCAGTTGTGCAGACCGCCGAGGTTCTGCACATCCTCATGCCCGAGCGATTTCAAGAGGCGCACACCGCCCGCAGACCGCGCACCCGAGGCGCAATAGAGTACTTTCGTGGTCTTGGTGTCCTTCATCTCGGGCAGGCAGGAGGGGGAATTCGGATCGCATTTCTCCTTGAGCTCCTGTAACGGAATGTGCAGCGCGCCTTTCGCCGTGCCGGACATATGCAGTTCCATGCCGTCACGCACGTCCACGAGCACGGTGGTGCCCTTCGCCATCCCGGCCTTGACCTCTTCGACGGAGATTTTCGAGCCGCCGCCAAACAATCCAAACATTTCAGCTTACCCTTGCAGTCATTTCTTGTTGATTGCGCCTCTTCTAGTCAGAGGTCAATGGGGCGTCTGTGATGAAATCACCGAAAAGGGAAGCAGCCCTGTCCCAAAGTTGCGATCGGTGAAAAACCGGGCAAAGGGAATGCCAGTTCTTGTTATGTTCTCAATTTCCTGTTGGATCGGACGCAAGGCTCCACTAGATATGAGGGCAGAATCCGAGTGGGGTGCCCTATGGCCGAGTTGAAATTCATCGAAGTGCGCGGTGCGCGCGAGCACAATCTCAAGAATGTGGATGTGGACATCCCACGCGACGAGCTTGTGGTGATCACCGGCCTTTCGGGGTCCGGCAAGTCGTCGCTCGCTTTTGATACGATCTATGCGGAGGGGCAGCGGCGCTATGTCGAGAGCCTGTCGGCCTATGCGCGCCAGTTCCTCGACATGATGGGTAAGCCGGATGTGGATCACATTTCGGGCCTGTCTCCCGCGATTTCCATCGAGCAAAAGACAACGTCCAAGAACCCGCGTTCCACCGTCGGTACGGTGACGGAGATTTACGATTACCTGCGCCTTCTGTTCGCCCGCGCCGGGACGCCATATTCGCCTGCAACCGGCCTGCCCATTGAAGCGCAGCAGGTGCAGGACATGGTGGATATCACCATGCGGATGGAGGAGGGCACGCGCGCCTATCTTCTGGCGCCCATCGTGCGGGATCGGAAGGGCGAATATCGCAAGGAATTTCTGGAGCTTCGGAAGCAGGGCTTCCAACGGGTGAAAGTCGATGGGGCGTTTTATGAACTCGATGAGCCGCCCACTCTGGACAAGAAATTCCGCCATAATATCGACGTGGTGGTGGATCGCCTCGTGGTGCGCGAGGGGTT
The DNA here is from genome assembly GCF_003050785.1 of Celeribacter persicus. Lineage (GTDB taxonomy): Bacteria > Pseudomonadota > Alphaproteobacteria > Rhodobacterales > Rhodobacteraceae > Celeribacter > Celeribacter persicus. The sequence goes on along the minus strand of NZ_QAOH01000004.1, from coordinate 208,307 downwards.
GGAAACACGTCTGGCGGACAGTTTGCGTACAGCGCTCGATCTCGCCGACGGGATCGCCATTCTGGAGACCGCGCCGAAAGAGGGCGACCCGGAGCGCATCACCTTTTCCGAGAATTTCGCCTGTCCCGTCTCGGGTTTCACTATCCCGGAGATCGAACCGCGGCTCTTCTCCTTCAACGCGCCCTTCGGGGCCTGTCCGCATTGCGACGGGCTGGGGGTTGAGCTGTTCTTCGACGAACGTCTCGTGGTGCCCGATGCGGCCTTGAAAATCGCCGATGGGGCGATTGCGCCCTGGCGCAAAGGCAAGACGCCCTATTTTTTGCAAACCATTGAAGCGCTTGCGAAACATTACGGGTTCAAACCCTCGACACCGTGGAAGAACATCGACCCGAAAATCCAGAAAGTCTTTCTCTATGGCTCCGGTGAGGAAGAGATCAAATTCCGCTATGACGATGGCGGGCGGGTCTATGAGATCGAACGCAGCTTCGAGGGGGTGATCCCCAATATGGAGCGGCGCTATCGCGAGACCGACAGCAACTGGGTGCGCGAGGAATTCGAGCGCTATCAGAACAACCGGCCCTGCGGACATTGCCACGGTTATCGTCTTCGGGACGAGGCTTTGGCGGTCAAGATTGCGGGGCTGCATGTCGGGCAGGTGGTCGAAAAGTCGATCAAGGAAGCCTATACGTGGACCCTTGGCGTTATGGACACGCTCTCGCCGCAGAAACAGGAGATTGCCCGCGCCATCGTCAAGGAAATCCGCGAACGGCTTGGGTTCTTGAACAACGTCGGCCTCGAATACCTCACCATGAGCCGCAACGCTGGTACGCTGTCGGGCGGGGAGAGCCAGCGTATTCGCCTCGCGTCGCAGATCGGTTCCGGGCTTCAGGGTGTGCTTTACGTGCTCGACGAACCCTCCATCGGGTTGCACCAGCGCGACAACGACCGGCTCATCGGCACGCTCAAGAACCTGCGCGATCAGGGCAATACGGTGATCGTGGTCGAGCATGACGAGGATATGATCCGCGAGGCCGATTACGTTTTCGACCTCGGTCCCGGCGCGGGCGTTCATGGCGGTGTCGTCGTCGCCAAGGGCACACCGGAGGAGATCGAGAAAGACCCGGCCTCGATCACCGGGCAGTATCTTGTCGGCACGCGTGAGATCGTCGTGCCGCCCGCGCGGCGCGAGGGCAATGGCAAGACGCTCAAGGTGGTGAAGGCGACCGGCAACAACCTCAAGGAGGTGACCGCCGAGTTCCCGCTTGGCAAATTCGTGGCGGTCACCGGCGTGTCGGGCGGCGGGAAATCGACGCTCACCATCGAGACGCTCTACAAGAACGCGGCGATGAAACTGAACGGCGCGCGGGAGACGCCCGCACCTTGTGAGACCATCAAGGGCTTCGAGCATCTCGACAAGGTAATCGACATCGACCAGCGTCCCATCGGCCGCACGCCGCGCTCGAACCCCGCCACCTATACCGGGGCCTTCACCCCGATCCGGGACTGGTTCGCGGGTCTTCCGGAGGCGAAAGCGCGCGGATACAAACCGGGGCGGTTCTCCTTCAACGTCAAGGGCGGGCGCTGCGAAGCCTGTCAGGGCGATGGGGTGATCAAGATCGAAATGCATTTCCTGCCAGACGTTTACGTCGAATGCGAGACCTGTCATGGCAAGCGCTACAACCGCGAAACGCTTGAGATCGAATTCAAGGGAAAGTCGATTGCTGACGTCTTGGATATGACCGTCGAGGACGCGCAGGAGTTCTTCAAGGCCGTGCCTTCGATCCGCGAGAAAATGGACGCGCTGATGCGGGTGGGGCTTGGTTATATCAAGGTCGGGCAACAGGCGACGACGCTGTCGGGTGGCGAGGCGCAGCGGGTGAAGCTTTCGAAGGAACTGTCGAAACGTTCGACGGGGCGGACGCTCTATATCCTTGATGAGCCGACCACGGGGCTGCATTTCGAAGATGTGCGTAAACTTCTCGAAGTGCTGCACGAGCTGGTGGATCAGGGCAACACGGTCGTGGTGATCGAGCATAATCTCGACGTGATCAAGACCGCCGATCATATCATCGACATCGGACCCGAGGGCGGTGATGGCGGCGGGCGGATCGTGGCCACCGGCACGCCCGAAGAGGTGGCGGAGGTCGCGGCCTCGCACACCGGGCGCTATCTCAAACCGCTTCTCGAACGCGCGAAGGCCCGTCATGGGTGAGCAGCCGAAACTTGCCGTTCTGGCCGTCTGCCAGAGAGACGGAAAGTTTCTCATGGTCGAACGCGGAAAGGATCCCGCGCGCGGCACATGGGGCTTTCCCGGCGGGCATGTCGAATTCGGCGAAACGCTGGCCGAGGCCGCCGCGCGGGAGCTTGAGGAAGAAACCGGCGTCATCGCGGAGGCGGGTGCGGTGATTGATCATGTCGAACTGATTTTTCGCGAAGGGGATCGGGTCGCGCATCATTTCCTGCTCGTGGCGGTGTCCTGTCGCTACATCGCGGGGGAACCGGTTGCCGCGGATGATGCCGCGGCGGTCGATTGGATGCGCTATGAGGACCTTTTGACGACTGACCGTCCTTTGTCCCAAAATGTCACCCGAGTCGCGAAGGCTGCGCTCGGCTGAGGGAGACATCGCATGTCCAGACGCCTGAAAATCGGATTGGCTCTCGGTTCTGGTGGGGCACGCGGGTTTTGTCACATCGGCGTGTTGCGGGGGCTTGCGGAAATCGGCATCCGCCCGGATGTCATTGCGGGCTGTTCCATGGGGGCGCTCGTTGGTGCGGCTTATGCGGGGGGGCGGCTCGATGCGCTGGAACTCTGGGCACGGGCGATCACCCGGCGTTCGTTCCTGTCCCTCGTCGATCTGCGCTTTTCGGGAGGCGGTCTGGTCGAGGCGCGCGAAATCATGACGCTGATCGAAAGGCTTGGCCTTCCGAAGCGCATTGAAGAGCTTGAGCACCCCTTTGCCGCTGTTGCGACCGATCTGGAAACCGGGCGCGAGGTCTGGCTGCGCGACGGGCCGCTCGATCTGGCGGTGCGGGCTTCTGCGGCGATGCCGGGCGTCATTTCACCGCTCTATCATCAAGGCAAATGGCTTCTGGACGGGGGGATGGTGAACCCGGTGCCGGTGTCTCTGGCGCGCGCCATGGGAGCGGATGTGGTGATTGCGGTGAACCCGAACGCACGGCTCGACGGAACGCTCTGGCAGGCACCGGAGGTGCGACGCCCAAGCGCCGGGCTGACCGCCTTTCAGGCGCGTTTGCCGGAGGCGTTCAGGGGGCTATGGCCGACACTCCCGACGCCGGACATGCCGCCCGCGCCGGGTTATCTCGATGTGCTGTCCACCTCGATCGACATCATGACCGACCATATCCGCCGTGCGCGCATGGCGGGCGAGCCGCCGCAGGTGCTGCTCTCGGCGGAATTGTCGGAGATGACGGTGCTGGATTTCCACGAGGCGAAAAAGGCGATCACGGATGGGTTTCGTATGGTCCGCGACCATGAGACCCTGCTCAGGCGGGTGTGTTCTGTGGGCTGAAGGCCCTTGCGCTCAGCCCCAGAAGGAGGACCGCGCCAAGCCCCGCAAGCGTCGCGACACCCCATGCGCTGCCCCAGTTCCTGACGACGATGGCGATCAGCGCCCAGGCAGTGCCGAAGGGATAAAGTGGCGCGTCGGGGCGCAGGCGTGTGCCATAGATCGCAACGGCCAGCGCGCCGATGAGGCAGAGATATGCCCAGCCGACAGCATCGAACACAACGCCATATCCCGCACCGACATAACCCAGCGAAGCAAAGGAGGCCGCCGTGAGCCAACCTGCGAAGAGCGCGGTGGGGGCGCGGGCGAGCCACGGGTCGAGTATGGGGGCGCGTTTCATGGCGACCATCGCCAGAGCGAGCATGAGAAAGATCATTACGGTGGCGATCACCGGGTTCATCACCGCGACGCTGAGCCATGGGGTGCCGATCACAAGCGCTGCGATCAGTGGCGGGCGCATCGGGGCCCAGTCGGGCGCATCAGACCGTTTGAACAGTCCGACACCTGCTGAGACGATCAGCCAGATGTAGATCACGCCCCAGATCGAAAAGGCATACCCTACGGGACCCACGGGTGCATCGCCTTGCGGAATCGGGAAGGCGTTCGGATCGTAGCCGCGAAAATCGGGGGCGAGAAGGGGGCCGGCAATGGCAAAGGCCAGGGCTGCGGCGAAGTGAAAAACGGCGATCATGCGATATGTATCCATAACCCTGATATAGAACGATAAACGGCGCCGGAAAGGGCGCCGTTTTCCAAGTATTTTCCGGAGCAAAGGAAACTTAGATGAGCTGTCCCTCGGCGGTCAGTGTCAGCTTGCCGTTCAGGTAGCGCGACAGGACGTCCGGCAGGGTGACGGAACCGTCCGCGTTCTGGCCGTTCTCCAGCACCGCGATGAGGCAGCGCCCGACCGCGAGGCCCGAGCCGTTCAGCGTATGGACGAACTCCGGCTTGCCGCCGTCCTTCGGTTTGAACCGGGCGTTCATGCGGCGGGCCTGGTAATCGCCTGCGGTCGAGACCGAGGAGATTTCGCGATATTTGTCCTGACCCGGCAGCCAGACCTCGATGTCATGGGTGCGCTTCATGCCGAACCCCATATCTCCGTCGCAGAGTTTGACGGTGCGGTAGGGCAGGTTCAGCGCTTCGAGAATGTTCTGGGCCTGCTCGGTCATGCGGGCGTGTTCGGCTTCGCTCTCATTCGGGTGGACGATAGAGACCATTTCGACCTTTTCGAACTGGTGCTGACGCAGCATGCCGGAGGTATCACGGCCCGCGCTTCCTGCCTCGGAACGGAAACACTGGGTATGGGCGGCGTAGCGCATCGGCAGGGCGGCTTCGTCGATTGTCTCACCATTGACGAGGTTCGTCAGCGTCACTTCGGCGGTCGGGATCAGCCACCAGCCATTGGTGGTCTTGTAGCTGTCCTCGCCGAATTTCGGCAGCTGACCTGTGCCATACATCATCTCTTCGCGGACCATCACCGGGGTAATCGCCTCGGTCAGACCGTGCTGGTCGACATGGGTGTCGAGCATGAATTGCGCGAGCGCCCGGTGGATGCGCGCGACCGCGCCCTTGAGCACGACGAAACGCGCCCCGGAGATCTTGGCTCCCGCCTCGAAATCCATACCCGACTTAACGCCTTCGAGCTCATAATGCTCCTTCGGCGTAAAATCGAAACTGGCGGGCGTGCCCCAACGGTGGATTTCCACGTTGTCGTTCTCGTCCGCGCCGACCGGCACGTCATCGTAAAGCACGTTCGGCAGTGCCATCAGCATATCGTTGAGGCGCGCATCTTCTTCCTTCGCCTCGTCGTTCAGACGGGCGATTTCGGCCTTTTTCTCTGAGACCAGTGCACGCACCCGCTCGAACTCGGCCTCGTCGCCACGGGCCTTGGCGGCACCGACCTCTTTCGAAGCTTTGTTCTGTTCGGCTTTGGCCTCTTCGGCGGCGGCAATTTTCGCGCGGCGGTCGGCATCGAGAGCCAGCAATCCGGCAGACACCCCGGACAACCCTCTGCGCGCCATGGCGACGTCGAACGCTTCGGGGTTTTCGCGAATGGCCTTGATGTCATGCATCGGTTGGGTCCTCGGGGTTTGGGTTGAACTCGGCGCGGTTATGCAACAGGGGAAGGAAGGAGGGAAGGGGGATTTGGGTTAATCCACCTTGGCCTCTTGCTCTTGCGGCGCTTTGGGCACATCTAACGGGAAACAGATGATGAGGGACATATGCCAGCCAAAGCCATTCACTCCTGTATCCGCGTGCTCGACGAGGCGCGCTCGGTCGCGTTCTATGAGGCGGCTTTCGGGCTCACAGTGGCAGAAAAGCTCGATTTCCCCGATTTCGCTTTGATTTATATGTCGAACCCGCTCTCCGAGTTCGAGCTGGAACTGACGATCAACAAGGGCACCACGGAGCCTTACGATCTCGGCAATGGTTACGGGCATTTTGCGGTGTCGGTCGAGGACCTTGACGCCGAACATGCCCGTATGGAGGCGGAAGGTCTTTCCCCCGGTAAGATCGTCGATTTCGCCCCGGCAGGCACACGCGTGGCGAAGTTCTTTTTCATCACCGACCCGGACGGCTACAAGATCGAAGTGATCCAGCGCGGCGGGCGGTTCAAATAACCCTCTAACGAGCGCGTGACCCATCGAAACAACGGGGCGGGGCCCGCTGGACAAGGCCAAATCCCGTCTATAGGGTGCGCGGCGACTTTCATGGGGTGGCGATGCCCATCCCGACCCAGAGACAAACAAGAGACACAAAGGATCAACAGATGTTCGTGACCCCCGCCTATGCGCAGGCCGCAGGTGCCGCCCCCAACCCGGTGATGTCTTTCCTGCCGCTGATCCTGATCTTCGCGATCATGTATTTCCTGATGATCCGCCCGCAGCAGAAGAAGATGAAAGAGCACAAGGCGATGATCGAAGCCGTGCGCCGTGGCGATGAGGTCGTGACCGCCGGCGGTATCATGGGCAAGGTCACCAAGGTACGCGAAGACGGTTTCGTCGAGGTCGAGATCGCCGAGGGCGTGAAGGTGAAGGTGCAGAAAGCCACGCTGAGCGCTGTGGTCTCGAAAACCGAACCTGCCGCGGACGCCTGATCCCCGAGCGCAAACTTCCAAGGCCCGCCGCCCGTGCGGGCCTTTCCCATTAGACGTCTCAGGACATTCCCATGTTGCAAATGCCTCTCTGGAAACGGATCGTCATCTGGGGGCTCGTGGCCCTCGGTCTTCTCGCTGCTCTGCCCAACGCGTTTTATCCACGGGTCGAGGCGCATAACGATGCCATCGTGGCGATCGAGAAGTCCGGCGAAACCCCGGAGCGGGCCGCCGCACGCGATGCCTGGCCGTCATATCTTCCGTCCTCACTGGTGAATCTCGGTCTCGACTTGCGGGGCGGGGCGCATTTGCTGGGGGAGGTCGAGGTCGAAGAGGTCTATGCCGCCCGCATGGATGCGCTTTGGCCGGAGGTGCGCGACGCGCTGCGCGACGAGCGCGACACGGTGGGCACGATCCGCCGTCTGGATGCGCCCGCAGGCCAGCTCCGCGTGCGGATTTCCGAAGCTTCGGGCATGGAAACCGCGCTCGCAGCCGTGCGCAAGCTCGGCACGCCGGTGGTCTCGCTGACCGCTGCGGGGGAAAGGGACATCACGGTCTCCGCCGTCAACGATGTCATCACGGTCGAGCTTTCGGAGGCGGAGAAAGCCGCAACGGATGATCGCACCATGCAGCAGTCGCTTGAGATTATCCGCCGCCGGGTCGACGAAGTCGGCACCCGCGAACCGACGATCCAGCGTCAGGGCGAGGATCGTATCCTCATTCAGGTGCCGGGCATCGGCTCTGCCGCCGAGTTGAAATCACTGATCGGCACCACGGCCAAGCTGACCTTCCACCCTGTTGTAGGGCGCACCACCAACCCGGACGAGGCCCCCGGCGCACGCAACTTCATCGCGCCCTCGGTCAATGAACCGGGTGTCTATTACATTCTCGAACAGACCGCTGTTGTCTCCGGCGATGAACTGACCGACAGCCAGCCCGCTTTTGACCAGAACGGGCGGCCTTCCGTAACCTTCCGCTTCAATCCGACGGGCGCGCGCAAATTCGGCGACTATACTGCCGCCAACGTGGGCGCTTTGTTTGCCATCGTGCTCGACAACGAGGTGATCTCCGCGCCGCGCATCCAGGATGCGATCCGGGGCGGCTCGGGTCAGATCACCGGCTCTTTCACCGTCGAGGAATCGACTGAACTGGCCGTGTTGCTGCGTGCCGGTGCGCTTCCGGCGAAGATCAACTTCCTCGAAGAACGCACCATCGGGCCGGAGCTTGGCGCCGACAGTATCGAGGCCGGTAAAGTGGCGACCATGGTTGCCTTTGCCGCCGTGTTGATCTTCATGGCGTTGGCCTACGGGCTGTTCGGCCTCTTCGCCAATATCGCGCTGATCATCAACGTCGGCTTGCTGTTCGGGCTTTTGTCCTCCATCGGGGCGACGCTGACCCTGCCGGGGATCGCCGGGATCGTGCTGACGGTCGGGATGGCCGTGGACGCCAACGTGCTGATTTTCGAGCGTATCCGTGAGGAACTGAAGAATTCGAAATCCACGGGCCGCGCGATTGAGCTTGGCTATGAAAAGGCGCTTTCCGCCATTGTCGACGCCAACATCACCACCTTCATCACCGCAGCAATCCTCTTTGTCATGGGCTCCGGCCCGGTGAAGGGGTTTGCCGTGACGCTGGCGCTGGGGCTGATCACCTCGCTCTTCACCGCGATTTACGTGACACGGGCCATGGTGGTTGCTTGGTACGGGCGCAAGAATCGCAAGGGCTGGACGCTTAAGGGCGTGCATCTCGTGCCCGTGAACACCGCGATTGATTTCTTCAAACGCGCCAAAATCACCTTCGGATTTTCCGCCGTGATGGTCGTGGTGGCGATGGTGTCCTTCATTTCATTGGGCCTCAATTTCGGCATCGACTTCAAGGGTGGGACCACCATTCGGACCCAGTCCGAATCCGCCGTGGATGTGGGCGAGTACCGCGCTGCCCTTTCGACGCTGGGTCTTGGCGATGTGTCGATCACGGAGGTGTACGATCCGAATTTCGCCGAAAACCAACACGTCTCGCAAATCCGCATTCAGGCTCAGGACGAGGTGGAGGCGATCACGCCGGAAACTGTGCAGCAGGTCGAGGATGCGCTCAAAACCGTCGACCCGTCGATCACCTTCCCCTCCGTGGAATCCGTCGGGCCGAAGGTCTCGGGCGAGCTGATCTGGACTGCGGTCGAGGCCGTGGCCGCCGCCATCGTCGCCGTGCTGTTCTACATCTGGCTACGGTTCGAGTGGCAATTCGCTTTGGGTGCGGTCGTGGCGCTTGTGCATGATGTGGCAATCACCATCGGGGTCTTCGCGCTCTTCGGCATCCAGTTCGACCTGACTATAATTGCCGCACTTCTGACCATCGTGGGCTACTCGCTCAACGATACCGTGGTCGTGTTCGATCGGGTGCGGGAGAACCTGCGCAAGTACAAGAAGCTGGACCTTGGCGGCGTATTGAACATGTCGATCAACGAGACCCTGTCGCGGACCGTGATGACCTCCGGCACCACCTTGATTGCGCTGATCGCGCTTCTGGTGCTAGGCGGCGACGTGATCCGGGGCTTCGTTTTCGCGATGACGCTGGGTGTTGTGGTCGGGACATGGTCGTCGGTTTTCGTAGCCTCCAATATCCTGTTGTGGCTCGGCGTCAAACGCGACTGGGACAAGAAAGAGCCCGCCAAGGGCATTCAGGCCGACGGCAGCGCAGTTTGACGCGCGCTCGGGTTTGAGTATTTTAAGCACAAAGGAGAGGCTCGCGCGCGTCGCGGGCCTTTTCGTAACAGGAGGGCGCCATGCAGTTCAATGAAATGCCGTTCGAGGATGCCGTGCCGGTCGATGGCTACGGGCCGAACATGTTCCGCGTGGGCGGCAAGGTCTATGAGGGCGCGGTGCTGATCTGTGGCGAGCAGGTGATCCCATGGGGCGGTTATGCCGACACCGAGGCGCTTCTGGAGATCCGCGAGCGGGTGGATTTCGTCATTATCGGCACTGGCGCGGAGATGACGCATCTGCCGAAAGAGTTCCGTGTGCCGATGGATGAAGCGGGACTGGGGCTTGAGCATATGGCGACACCGACGGCCGCGCGCACCTATAATGTACTGGCCTCGGAGGGGCGTCGTGTCGCGGTCGCTCTGCTGCCGGTTTGATCCGTGTCAGGTCGGAATTTTAGAATCGCTGTAAACAGACGCCCATGAGTTTGATTTCCGTGAAAGATCTTACCGTCTCCCGAGGCGGTATGCCGGTCCTCGAAGGGCTGAGTTTCACCGTTTCGCCGGGGGAAATCCTTGTGCTGCGCGGGCCGAACGGCGTGGGCAAGACCACGCTTCTGCGCACGCTCGCGCGCTTGCAGCCGCCCTATGCCGGGACGGTGGAGGCCGCGCCAGATGCGGTGGCCTATGCCGCCCATGCCGATGGGTTGAAGGCGACGCTGACGGTCACGGAAAACCTCGCCTTCTGGGCCGGGGTGTATGGCGGGCATGACATTGCGCCGGCGTTGCGGGATTTCAATTTGGAGGCCCTGCGCGACCGGCCCGCAGGCAATCTCTCCGCCGGGCAGAAACGCCGTCTCGGGCTTGCGCGGCTCATGGTCACCGGGCGGCCGGTCTGGGTGCTGGATGAACCGACCGTGTCGCTCGATGTGGCCTCCGTTGAACTTTTCGCCAAGGCCGTGAAAGCCCATGTGGACGGGGGCGGGGCGGCGGTGATCGCCACCCATATCCATTTGGGTTTCGAGGAAACCGTGTTCGATGTGACGCCCTACAAGGCGCGTCATGACGTCATCCGCAACGATTTTGACGAGAGTTTCCTATGATCCGGCTGTTCTGGCGTGACATCACCCTTGCCTTTCGCTCAGGCGGCGGTTTCGGACTTGGCCTCGGGTTCTTCCTGATCCTCGTCACCCTCGTGCCCTTCGGCGTCGGGCCGAATGGCGAGATGCTTTCGGCCATCGCGCCGGGCATCCTCTGGGTCGGGGCATTGCTCGCCTGTTTGCTGTCGCTCGACCGGATTTTCGCGCTCGACTTTGAAGACGGATCGCTCGACCTGCTGGCCACAGCCCCGATCCCGCTCGAAGGCGTCGTGGCGATGAAGGCCTTTGCCCATTGGATTACCACCGGCCTGCCTCTGGTGATCGCCGCGCCCGCGCTCGGGCTTTTGCTGCATCTCGACAGTGCTGCCTATCGCTGGCTGATCGTGACGCTTTTGATCGGCACGCCCGCGTTGTCCTTCATCGGGGCGTTCGGGGCGGCACTGACCGTGGGGCTGAAACGTGGGGGATTACTTCTGAGCCTTCTGGTCCTGCCGCTCTACATTCCGACGCTGATTTTCGGCGCCGAAGTGGTGCGTCGCGGGGCTGGGGGCTTTCTGGTCGGTACGCCTCTGGCGATGCAGGCGGGGATCACGGCGGGGGCGGTCGCCTTGCTGCCCTTTGCCGCAGCGGCGGCCATTCGTGTCGCTTTAAGGTGAGTTGAGATGTGCCGCGCTTGCGCTTAGGCTGGCGCGGATCATTGGGGAGAGAGATAGCATATGGCCATCAACTGGAATGCCTTCTGGGAATGGGCAAATCCACGGAAATTCATGTGGTGGACCGACCGGGCGCTGCCGTATTTCGCGGTGCTGGCGGCGGTGATTTTCACCTCCGGTCTGGTCTGGGGCTTTTTCTTCACCCCCGATGACTATCGCCAGGGCGCGACGGTGAAGATTTTCTACATCCATGTCCCCTCCGCGATGATGGCGATCAACATCTGGGCGATGATGCTGGTGGCCTCGCTGATCTGGATCGTGCGGCGGCATCACGTCTCGGCCCTTGCGGCCAAATCCGCCGCCGCCATCGGGATGACCATGACGCTGATCGCGCTGTTCACCGGCGCGATCTGGGGCAAGCCGATGTGGGGCACCTATTGGGAATGGGACCCGCGGCTGACGTCGTTCCTGATCCTGCTGCTGTTCTATCTCGGTTACATGGCGCTTTGGGAAGCGATCGACAATCCGGATACGGCGGCGGATCTGACCTCGGTTCTGTGCCTTGTCGGGTCGGTCTTTGCGATCCTGTCGCGCTATGCCGTTCTCTTTTGGAATCAGGGTCTTCATCAGGGCGCGTCGCTGTCGATGGATGCCGAGGAGAACGTCGCCGACGTCTATTGGTATCCGGCGCTTGTGGCGATTGTGGGTTTTGTCCTGTTGTTCGTCACGCTCGTGCTCCTGCGCACCCGGACGGAGATTCGTGCGCGGCGTCTGCACGCGCTGGAAATGCGGGAAAGGGCGCAGCAATGATGCCGGATCTTGGAAAATATGCGGGCGATGTGTTGATGGCCTATGGAGTGACGTTGCTGCTTCTGGCTTTGCTCATCTGGCGCTCTCTGGCGCGCTCCGCGAAAATGAAACGTCTTTTGAAAGAGGCCGAGGAGCGTCGCAACCATGGCTAAGATCAATCCGCTTGTCGTGCTGCCGCTGGTGTTTTTTGCCGGTCTGGCCGGGCTCTTCATCTTTGGCATGGGGCGCGAGGATGCCCAGCAATTGCCAAGCTCTCAGATCGGTCGCGACGCGCCCTCGATTGCCACTGTGACGCCTCTGGGCGATCTGCCGCCGCTGACCGATGAGATGCTGCGCGACGGTAAGGTGAAACTGGTGAATTACTGGGCCTCCTGGTGCGCCCCCTGCCGCGCCGAGCACCCGCAGCTTGAGGCGCTTTCCGGGGAAGGCGTCACGATCTACGGCATCAACTACAAGGACGAGGCGGCCAACGCCCTGAAATTCCTTGGCGATCTCGGAAATCCTTATGCCGCCATCGGGCAGGACGAACCGGGCCGCACGGCGCTGGAATGGGGTGTCTATGGTGTTCCGGAGACCTACATCATCGACGGCGAGGGCAAGATCGCCTACCGCTTCGCCGGACCGATCACGGCGGAGATTGCAGAGAAATATATCAGGCCGGAGATCGCGAAGGCGGGGGAGTGAAACGGGGTAGCCGTCTCGTTTCCCTCCGTTGGAGATCACTGTTGTCTCTTCGATTTGGGCCGGTTCGTGTTTGGGGCGTGCGTTAAGCGTAATCAGATTAAGGTTAACGTGAGAGATGTTCGGAATGCGTTTATTGTTCGGATTTCAAACGTCCCTCAAAACACAAAGAAAAACCCGCCGAGTTCCGGCGGGTTTTGCATTTTTACCTGTGCACCTCCTCAGCTCAGCGCCTGATCCAGATCGGCGATCAGGTCGTTGGCATCCTCGATCCCGATCGAGAGACGCAGGATGTTCGGGCCGGCGCCAGCCTTGATCTGACCCTCGGGCGAAAGCTGACGGTGGGTCGTCGAGGCCGGGTGGATGATCAGCGACCGCGTATCGCCGAGGTTCGCCACATGGGAGAACAGCTCAAGCTTCGATACTGTTTCGACACAGGCGTCATAGCCACCCTTGAGTGCCACGGTGAACAGCGCGCCCGCGCCACGCGGACAAATCCGCGTCATCCGGTCGTAATATGGGGAGGAGGGTAGGCCGCTATAGGTCACCGCTTCGATCCGCGCGTCGCCTTCGAGCCAGTTGGCGATCTCGCGCGCGTTCTGGACGTGTTTCTGCATCCTGAGCGACAGGGTCTCGATCCCCATCAGCGTGTAATGCGCGGCCTGCGGGTTCAGTGTCATGCCGAGATCGCGCAGTCCCACGGCGATGCCATGGAAGGTGAAGGCCAGTTCGCCGAAAGTGTCTTGAAAATCAAGGCCATGATAGGCGGGTTCCGGTTCCGAGAGCGACGGAAACTTGCCGGAAGCCGCCCAGTCGAACTTGCCGCTGTCGATGACGCAGCCGCCGGTCACGGTGCCGTTGCCGGTGAGGAATTTCGTCATCGAATGCACCACGAGCGTCGCGCCATGCTCGATCGGGCGGCAGAGATAGGGCGTTGCCGAGGTGTTGTCGACGATCAGCGGAATCCCCGCCACATCGGCGATTTCGGCCAGTGCGTCGAGATCCATGATCGCGCCCGAGGGGTTGGCGAGGCTTTCGCAGAACAAGGCCTGGGTGTTCTCGTCGATCGCCGCGCGCACGGCGTCGAAATCGTCGAAATCAACGAATTTTGCCGACCAGCCGAAGCGTTTGAAGGTCTGGGTGAATTGCGTGAGTGTACCGCCATAAAGACGGGTCGAGGCGACGATGTTCTTGCCCGGTGCCATCAGCGGGAAAAGCGCCATGATCTGCGCCGCGTGACCGGAAGAACAGCACACTGCGCCCGCACCGCCTTCAAGTGCCGCCATGCGATTTTGCAAGGCGGAGATCGTCGGGTTGGTCAGGCGTGAATAGATGTAGCCGACCTCTTCGAGGTTGAAGAGGCGTGCCGCGTGCTCGGCATCTTTGAAGACATAGGCCGTGGTCTGGTAAATCGGCACCTGACGTGCGCCGGTGGCCGGGTCCGGTTCGGTTCCCGCATGCACCTGTATCGTGTCAAAGCCTTGTTTTCTTTCGGACATCTTGCCCTCCCAAATCGAAAGATCCCTGCGACATTACGCCCGGGGTGGGAGGGTTTCAACCGTCGGTATGTTCAGGAAGATCATGAGGCACATGCATGATGGGCACGGCCTGCACCGCACGTTCCACAGCATATCTCCCGTGACGGATCAGCCGTTCATTACCATAAGGATGAAGAAGGAGAGGAGGAGCAGGACTTCCGTTGCGGGCAGTGGAATATCGGTAAAGATCTGTTTCATGTGGATAGCAATAGACGGTAAAGGTTAATCAGACATCACTTGAATCGCGGCAGATTGGAAACATTGCGTTTCTCCTTTGTTCCCGGCTGGCTGGACCGGGGGAGACGTGCCTTCTGTTCCGAACAAAAATCAGGAAAGAGATCGGGATGACTCGTATCTATCACAACCCTCGCTGCTCGAAATCGCGTGAGACGTTGAAGCTGATCGAAGAGCAGGGGATCACGCCGGAGGTGGTGTTTTATCTCGAAACGCCGGTGTCGCGTGGCAAGTTGGCAGAACTTGTGGCCCGCTCGGGACTGCCCGCGAGCGCGTTCCTGCGTGCGAAAGAGGCGGAGGCGAAAGAGCTTGGAATCAGCGCCAAGTCCGATCCGGAGGCCATTCTCGACGCCATTGCGGCGCATCCGCGGTTGATGGAGCGCCCGGTGGTCGAGACAGAAAAGGGCGTGGCGCTTGGCCGCCCGCCCGAGGCCGTCAAAGCGGTGCTGTGAGATTTTCTTCGCGCATGATCCGGCGACCGTCCTCGCAATAGGGGGCAATCGCGTGGCGGGTTCTGAGCTCTGATATATAGTCGCGCAACATCGGCACCCGGCGGGGACGAAAGGAGCCTTTGGCCCATTCGAGCGACAGGATCGAACCGACGAGGAACTGCCGGAAGGCCCCGCGCAACCGGCAATGCGCCAGAAGCATCAGTTCCTCGTCGAGATAGACGATGGCCAGTGGCCAAATCTCGCGCCGGGTTTCCCGCCCCTGTCTGTCACGGTAGAAAAGCCGGAGCGCGCGTTCCTCCCAACAGGCCTGCCGGATCAGGGAAAGATCGGCTACATACTGTTTCTGCGGTAAATAGCGGTGAACCAACCCAACAGAATGTTCGATTTGTGCACGTTTTTCTTCGGGCAGGCTGGCGGTGATCTTCGCCAGAGCATCGCGTGCTGCCTGCGACAGGGCCGGATCGCCACG
Organism: Celeribacter persicus; assembly: GCF_003050785.1. GTDB lineage: Bacteria > Pseudomonadota > Alphaproteobacteria > Rhodobacterales > Rhodobacteraceae > Celeribacter > Celeribacter persicus. Next base: position 193,051 of record NZ_QAOH01000004.1, on the reverse strand, counting down.
CAGCCGCACCTCGGAGAGACCCAGCACAAGCGCTTCGATCTCGATCTGCGTCAGGCTCTGTGGTGGCAGGGCGTAATCCTCGGTCAGCGTATAACCGAACCCCGCCTCGCCCTCGATCCGCGCGCCGCAAGCCCGGAGCGCGTCGATGTCACGGTAGAGCGTGCGTTGCGACACGCCCAACTCCTGCGCCAAATCCCCCGCCGTTACAGGCGGGTGCAGGCTGCGCAGGAGATGCATGAGGCGAAACAGGCGATCCGATTTGGCCATGAGGCCTCCTTTCGAGCCGATGATGCCAAAACCCTGCTGACGGTTTCTGACAGGATGAGCCTGCCATGCTTTTAAACAGTTGCAAAGACGGACCCGAAAGGACAGGCCATGCTCACTCTCCATCACGCTCCGAATTCCCGCAGTTCGCGGATCGTCACCCTGTTGATCGCGCTCGATGTGCTTGATCAGGTCGAAATACGTCTCACCGATATTCCACGCCAGGATGGAAGCGGCGCACGTGATCCGAACAATCCGCATCCCGAGGGCAAGGTGCCGCTGCTGATCACCGAAGAAGGCGAAATGATCCGGGAAAGCAATGCGATCCTGCTCTATCTCAGCGATCGGTTTCCCTCAGAGTTTGCGCCGCAGGTCGGGGAACCGGGGCGGGGAGCTTATCTGAGCTGGCTGTTCTGGTACGGCAATGTGTTGGAGCCGGTCTATATTCATCATCTGTCGGGGCTGTCGCATCGGCTTCTCGACATCACGTTTCGCGGCATGCCGGAAGCGGTGGCCTGTCTTGCGGCGGGGCTTGAAGGGCGCGACTTCCTGTTGGGCGATCATTACACCGTCGCCGATCTGTTAATTGCCTCGCCGTTTTTGTGGTTTTCCGAGGCCACGCCCGATGTGCCGGTGATCCGCGATTGGGTGGCGCGCTGTGCGGCCCAACCTTGCATCGCGCAATCCGCGACCTTCGATGCCAAGGCCGCGCAGGAGATGGGACTTTCGGTCGCCTGATTGTCATTCCCGTGTTCCTCTGTTTCTCTGGTCACATTCCGGCCAGAGAAACAGAGAAGATGCAGTTCGATTTCACCACGCTACCCGTCCGCGACCGCTACCGTCTGTTGACGAATTTCGTCGGGCCGCGCCCCATCGCGCTGGTGACGACGGTGAACCCAGACGGCACGCACAATGCGGCGCCGATGTCGTTTTTCAACGTGATGTCCTCTGATCCGCCGCTTCTGGTGCTCGGCATCGCCTCGAAACCGGAGCAGGAAAAAGACACCGCGGCCAACATCAGGCGCACAGGCGAGTTTGCCATTCACATGGTGGATATGGCGCTGTCCGAGGCGATGCTGATTGCTGGTCTCCCAGTGCCTTCGGGCGTTGACGAACTGGCTTTGGCAGGGGTCGAGACAGAACCTTGCACGGCGATTTCCGCGCCGAAGATCAAGGGCGCGTCATGCGTGTTCGAATGCCGGACCGAGCGCCTGCTCGATTGGACGAATCGGGTTCTGGTGATTGGCGAGGTGGTGCAGATGCATGTCCGGCGCGACTGTCTCGATGCCGAGGGGCGCTATGTGAACCCGGAGGCGTACCGGCCTATCGCGCGCCTGCATGGTGACAATTACGTGGGTTCCGACGATCAATTTGTGCTCACTGCGCCGCCATTGGAGGCGGTTTTCAAGGGCTGAGCGGCTGGTCTCAAGGATGCGCCGATCTGGCCCCTCCCGGTGCGCATAATTCCGGCGCAGCATTCCGTTATGGAGCCGATTCTACAGACAAAACTGAGCTTTGCCCCTTGGGCTGACCCACGCACCGCGCGGCTTCCGGGGGTGATCCCGTTCGAACTGGACGATTGGCTTGAGGTGGATACGGCTTATGGCGCGCAAATGGCGCTGCGCGATCAGCTGATCGCCACCACGCCGGAGGAGGTCGTGGCGTTGGACGAGAGCGCCCGCCCGGCAGCCTTGGAATTGCTCGACATGCTGCTCGGCCTGTTGCCGGGGCTGGGGTTTGGGGTGACGTCAGATGAGGTGACCCGCCCCGATGGCGTGACTGTTGCGTTGGATCGCGATTGGCCGATGCACACCATGGGGCGGCTCCTGCAATGCGACATCTGTCTGATGCAGCCGGACCCGACGGGCGAGACCGATGAGAGCGTGCTCACCGGCGCGGTGCTTTGTTTCCCCTCCGGTTGGCGTCTGCGGCAGAAATTCATGAAGCCCATGCTGCGGATTCATCAGCCGATCGAGATTTACACGCCCGATCTGGCCGCGCGGGTGCAGCGGATGATGAACGGGGTGCAGGAGGGCAGGGGGCTGATGCGCGGCACGGCGTCGCGTTCCGATGCGCATCTCTGCGATCCTCGCTCCGAAGGTGAGCTGCGCCATGGCACGAATACGTCGAAATACATCCGGGTGGAGCGGCAAAGCCTCGTGCGCCTGCCCGAAACGCGTGCGGTTGTTTTTACCATCCACACGCAGGTGGTGGAGCCTTCGGCGCTGACGCCCGAGCAGGCGGAGGCCCTGAAAGAGCGCCCAATCCGACTGGCGGATTGATCTTCGACCGTTTCCTTTGTGCCTTAAATACTCAAAACAAAAGCCCCGTGTCGCCACGGGGCTTTTGTGTGTCTGATGGGCGGTTCGCTTACGATTTCGCGAGGTTGCGCAGCACGTAATGCAGCACGCCGCCGTTTTCGATGTATTCGATCTCAGGCGCGGTATCTATGCGGCACTTGACCTTGATGGTCTTCGTCGAACCGTTGCCATAGGTGATCTCGCAATCCAGCGTCTCAAGCGGTTTCACGCTGTCGAGACCCATGATCGTGACAGTCTCGTCGCCTTTCAGCCCCAGCGTCTTGCGCGTGTCACCGCCGGTGAACTCAAAAGGCACGACGCCCATGCCAACGAGGTTCGAACGGTGGATACGCTCGAAGCTTTCCGCGATCACGGCCTTGACGCCCAGAAGCGCCGTGCCTTTCGCGGCCCAGTCACGCGACGAGCCGGCGCCGTATTGTTCGCCGCCGAACACGACCAGAGGCGTGCCCTGCGCCTGATAGGCCATGGAGGCCTCGTAGACGGAGGTTTGCTGTCCATCCGGGCCTTTGGTGTAGCCGCCTTCGACCCCGTCCAACATCTCGTTCCTGATGCGGATGTTGGCGAAGGTGCCGCGCATCATCACCTCGTGGTTGCCACGACGAGAGCCGTAGGAGTTGAACTCGCGCACCGGCACCCCGCGTTCGGTGAGGTATTTGCCCGCGGGCGTCGATTCCTTGAAGGAGCCCGCCGGAGAGATGTGGTCGGTGGTGACCATATCGCCGAGGATCAGGAGCACTTTTGCGCCCTCGATGTTCTGGATCGCGCCTTTCTCGGCTCCCATGCCCTGGAAGTACGGCGGGTTCTGGATGTAGGTCGATTCCGGCGGCCAGTCGTAGGTCTCTCCTCCCGAAACCTTCACGCCCTGCCATTTCTCGTCGCCCTTGAACACATCGGCGTATTTCTTGAGGAAGGCCTCGCGGGTCACGGTCTTGTCGACCAGTTCCGCGATTTCCGCGTTGGTCGGCCAGATGTCCTTCAGGAAGACATTGTTCCCGTCCTTGTCCTGACCGATCGGTTCGGAAGACAGGTCGATGTTCATGTCTCCGGCGATGGCATAGGCCACAACGAGCGGCGGGGAGGCGAGGTAGTTGGCGCGCACGTCGGGGGAGATGCGGCCTTCGAAGTTGCGGTTGCCCGAGAGCACGGATGTGGCGATCAGATCGCCTTCCGCGATGGCTTCCGAGAGTTCCGGCGCGATGGGGCCGGAGTTGCCGATACAGGTGGTACAGCCATAGCCCACGAGGTTGAACCCGATGGCATCCAGATCTTCCTGAAGACCGGCGGCCTCCAGATATTCGGTCACCACCTGCGAGCCCGGCGCGAGGGAGGTTTTCACCCAGGGCTTGCGATTGAGGCCCAGAGCACGGGCTTTGCGCGCGACAAGCCCCGCGCCGATCATCACATAGGGGTTCGAGGTGTTGGTACAGGACGTGATTGAGGCGATCACCACGGAGCCGTCATGCAACTCGTAATCCTGACCTTTGACGGCTTGGGATTTCCTGATCTCGACGGATTTCGTCGCAGCGGGGCCTTCGTCCAGCATGTCCTTGGCTTCGTCCGAGACGTCGATGCCCCGGTAATCGGCGACCACTTTCGCAAAGGACGCGGCGGCGTCCGTCAGCGCGACATAGTCCTGCGGGCGTTTCGGGCCGGAGATCGCCGGAACGATGGTGCCCATGTCGAGGTGCAGGGTCGAGGAATAGATCGGCTCGTAATCGGCCCCGCGCCAGAGGCCGTTTTCCTTCGCATAGGCTTCGACGAGAGCAATGCGGTCTTCGTCGCGGCCGGTCTGACGGAGGTAGCGCAGGGTTTCATTGTCAATCGGGAAGAAACCACAGGTCGCGCCGTATTCCGGGGCCATGTTGGCAATCGTCGCCCGCTGAGACAGCGGCAGATTGTCGAGGCCGTTGCCGTAGAATTCGACGAACTTGCCGACAACGCCATGTTTGCGGAGCATTTCGACGACCTTGAGCACGAGGTCCGTGCCGGTGGTGCCCTCGACCATCTCGCCGGTGAGTTTGAAGCCCACGACCTCGGGGATCAGCATGGAAATCGGCTGGCCGAGCATGGCGGCTTCTGCCTCGATCCCGCCGACGCCCCATCCGAGAACAGCCGCGCCGTTAACCATGGTGGTGTGGCTGTCTGTGCCGACGAGCGTGTCAGGATAGGCGACGAGGGCGCCATCCGGGTCGGTGTCGGTCCAGACGGTCTGGGCCAGATATTCCAGGTTCACCTGGTGACAAATCCCGGTGCCCGGGGGGACGACGCGGAAGTTCTCGAACGCGGTCTGACCCCATTTGAGGAACTGGTAGCGTTCCATGTTGCGCTCGTATTCGCGGTCCACGTTCATCTGGAAAGCGCGCGGATTGCCAAATTCGTCGATCATCACCGAGTGGTCGATCACGAGATCGACGGGCACCAGCGGGTTGATCTTTTTCGCGTCGCCGCCGAGCGCCTTGATCCCGTCACGCATGGCGGCAAGGTCGACGACGGCGGGCACGCCGGTGAAGTCCTGCATCAGGACACGGGCCGGGCGATAGGCGATCTCGCGCGGGTTCTGCCCACCTTTTTCGGCCCACTCGGAGAAGGCCTTGATGTCATCCGTGGAGACGGAAAAGCCACCGTCCTCGAAACGCAGAATGTTTTCGAGAACGACTTTCAGGGATGCGGGGAGTTTGGAGAAATCGCCAAAACCGGCATCTTGCGCGGCAGGGATCGAGTAATAGGCGATTTTCTGTCCGTTCACCTCAAGCTCGCGGCGGGTTTTTGCGGTATCTTTACCGACAACAACAGTCATGGGGACCTCCGGATATGTGAAACTGCGTGGCGGAATGCGTGATTCCGCCTGCGTGGTGCTGCCCGAAACTTAGTCTTTTTGCGGGCTTTGTCCATGATGCTGATCACATCTGCACAATGATTCGGGCAGACGTGTGCAGGAGTCTGAGATGTGCACAGATGCCCGGATGTGAGGGCACGCAAAGGAGTGAAAAAGCGCAGAGAATCCACTTCGACAGTGCCGGGTGTCTTGCAAGAGGAAATCGCATGGTATACTTTTGCATACAAATCTGGGGAGTCGGGTTTCACAGCAAATCGTGGCCCGGCTCCCGAGCTTTCGTCACCAACTCTCAGGGATCGTCATGAGCTTGTACACCGACTACCTAACCGAAATCGAAACCCGCAAAGGTGAGGGTCTGCACCCCAAGCCCATCGACGATGGCGCGCTGGTCGAAGAGCTGATCGCACATATCGAAGACGAGGGCAGCGAACACCGCAAGGATTGTCTGAATTTCTTCATCTACAACACCCTGCCGGGCACCACGTCTGCCGCGGGTGTGAAGGCGGCCTTCCTCAAGAAAATCATTCTGGGCGAGGCCAAGGTGGCCGAGATCACCCCGGATTTCGCTTTTGAGTTGCTGTCCCATATGAAGGGTGGGCCTTCCATCGAAGTGTTGCTCGACATCGCGCTGGGCGACGATGCTGCGCTGGCCGCAAAAGCCGCAGACGTGCTCAAGACTCAGGTCTTCCTCTATGAGGCCGATACCGATCGCCTGAAAGCCGCCTATAAGGCCGGCAGTGCGGTCGCCAAGGACATTCTGCAAAGCTACGCCAAGGCCGAATTCTTTACCAAACTTCCCGAGGTCGAGGAAGAGATCAAGGTCGTCACCTATATCGCTGCCGAGGGCGACATTTCCACCGATCTCTTGTCCCCGGGCAATCAGGCGCACTCGCGTTCCGACCGTGAATTGCACGGCAAATGCATGATCACGCCCGAGGCGCAGGCGGAAATTCAGGAGCTTCAGAAAAAGCACCCCGAAGCCCGCGTCATGCTGATTGCGGAAAAGGGCACCATGGGTGTGGGTTCGTCGCGGATGTCCGGCGTCAACAACGTCGCGCTCTGGACCGGCAAACAGGCCTCCCCCTACGTGCCTTTCGTCAATATCGCGCCCGTGGTGGCCGGGACCAACGGCATTTCGCCGATCTTCCTCACCACCGTCGGCGTGACCGGCGGCATTGGGCTCGATCTCAAGAACTGGGTCAAGAAGCTCGACGAGAACGGCAAGCCGGTGCTCGATGAGAATGGCGATCCGATTTTGGAGCAGAAATACTCGGTCGAAACCGGCAAGGTGCTGACCATCAACACCAAGGAAAAGAAACTCTACGACGCTGACGGCACTGAACTGGCCGATGTTTCGTCTGCCTTCACACCGCAGAAGATGGAATTCATGAAGGCCGGTGGCTCCTATGCCGTCGTCTTCGGCAAAAAGCTCCAGACCATTGCCGCCGAAACTCTCGGTGTCGAGCCGCCGCTGGTTTTTGCACCCTCGAAAGAGATCACCAATCCGGGGCAGGGCCTCACCGCCGTTGAAAAGATCTTCAACAAGAACGCCGTGGGTGTGCTGGCCAAGGAACCGCTGCTTGCGGGGTCTGACGTGCGTGTGAAAGTCAACATCGTGGGGTCTCAGGACACTACGGGTCTCATGACCTCGCAGGAGCTTGAAGCCATGGCCGCGACCGTGATTTCGCCTTGCGTGGACGGTGCCTATCAGTCTGGCTGTCACACGGCGTCGGTTTGGGACAAGAAGGCGCAAGCCAACATCCCCAAGCTCATGGCCTTCATGAACAAATTTGGCCTGATCACCGCGCGCGACCCTGAGCATCACTATCACGCCATGACCGACGTGATCCACAAAGTGCTGAACGATATCACCGTGAGCGATTGGGACATCATCGTGGGCGGCGACTCTCACACCCGCATGTCCAAAGGCGTGGCCTTCGGGGCTGACTCCGGCACCGTGGCTCTGGCGCTGGCGACCGGTGAGGCGACCATGCCGATCCCGGACTCTGTGAAAGTGACCTTCAAAGGTCAGATGAAGGACTATATGGATTTCCGCGATGTGGTGCACGCGACCCAGGCGCAGATGCTCAAGCAATGCGGCGACAACGTCTTCCAGGGCCGTGTGATCGAGGTTCATATTGGCACGCTGCTGGCCGATCAGGCATTTACCTTCACCGACTGGACCGCGGAGATGAAGGCGAAAGCCTCCATCTGTATCTCCAATGACGACACGCTGATCGGTTCGCTGGAATTGGCGAAATCCCGCATTCAAGTGATGATCGACAAGGGCATGGAAAACGAGGCGGGCACGCTTCAGGGCCTGATCGACAAGGCGGACAAGCGCATCGCCGAGATCAAATCCGGCGAGAAACCGGCGCTGACCCCGGACGAGAACGCGAAATACTTCGCCGAAGTTGTGGTCGATCTCGACCTGATCGACGAGCCGATGATCGCCGACCCGGACGTGAACAACCCCGACGTGTCCAAGCGCTATACCCACGACACCATTCGCCCGGTTTCCTACTACGGCGCGGAGAAAAAGGTCGATCTGGGCTTTGTCGGCTCCTGCATGGTGCACAAGGGCGACATGAAAATCGTCGCTCAGATGCTCAAGAACCTCGAAAAAGAGACTGGCAAGGTCGAATTCAAGGCCCCGCTCGTGGTCGCGGCACCGACCTACAACATCATCGACGAGTTGAAGGAAGAGGGCGACTGGGAAGTGCTTCAGAAATACTCGGGGTTTGAGTTCGACGATCTCTTCCCGAAAGCGCAGGCGCGCACCGAGTATGAGAACACGCTCTATCTCGAACGTCCGGGCTGTAACCTCTGCATGGGTAACCAGGAGAAAGCCGAGAAGGGCGACACCGTGCTTGCGACCTCGACCCGCCTGTTCCAGGGCCGGGTCGTGGAAGACTCTGCTGAGAAGAAAGGCGAAAGCCTTCTCGCCTCGACGCCGGTGGTGGTGCTCTCCGCCATTCTGGGCCGTACGCCGACGCTCGACGAGTACAAGAAGGCGGTCGAAGGCATCGACCTGACCAAATTCGCACCGCCGCTGCAAGTGCCGGCCACGTCGAAATCGGCACATTTCTGATCCCGGTTTCGATCTGAGTGGTCAAAGCAATCGAGGGGGCGGTGCAGCAATGTGCCGCCCCTCTTTGATTACATTCGGTTTTCGGGAAATCTTGTTCGCTGTAACAGCTTCTCGCAAATCCTTGATTGGCCTCCGGCGCGTTCTCGGCTTAGACCTGTAGGGCAACTGACGGAGCCTTCATGCAACAGATCCTGACACACCTGACCCGTATCCTCCCCCGATCCCGTGGGAAGTTTCTGGTCGCGGGGGTTCTGGCCACTCTGTCCTCCCTGCCCGCAATGGCCGACCCGGACGACAATCTCGTGGTGGTGGAACTCTTCACCTCGCAGGGGTGTTCCTCCTGTCCGCCCGCCGATGCGATGATGCAGGAGCTTGCGACCCGTCAGGGGGTCTTGCCGCTCTCCTTGCATGTCGATTATTGGGACTACATCGGCTGGCGCGATGAGTTTGCGCAACCGCAATTCACCCTGCGCCAGAAGGCCTATGCCCACGCCATCGGAAAACGCACCATCTACACGCCGCAGATCATCGTGCAGGGGGCGGATTTTCTGGTCGGTGCGAAACCGATGCGGCTGGCCGACATGGTGCTGCGCCAGATGAGCACGCCGCCCGCGCCGGTCGATCTTACCTTGAGCCGTGAGGGTGAGCGTCTGTCGATCACGGCAGTACCCGAAGGCCCTCTGCCATCCGCGATGCGGCTCCAGATCGTGCGTTTCGATCCGCATGAACGTGTCACTATTGAGCGCGGCGAAAATGCCGGGCGCGTGGTCGATTACAGCAATATCGTCACCGATTGGCGGCCGCTGGCGGAATGGAACGGGCTTGCGCCTCTGGTCGTGACCGTCGACACGAACGGTCCGGACAGCGTGGCCGTGATCCTTCAGGCCGCAACGCCGGCAGGACCAGGACCGATCCTTGCGGCCAGTCGTCTCGATTGAGGCGAGCAACCTGAGCGGCCCGGCGCCCGGCACCGAACGCGCCGCCTATTTCCTGTCCGACTTGCCCTCAGCCACGCTATGACGCGCCGCTTCTTCAAGTTTCGCCCGCCGACGCGCCTGACGTTCGGGTTTCCAACGGCGGTGAATCCAGAACCATTGTTCCATATGCTGACGGGTGATTGCTTCGAGACTGTCGTTGAGCGCCTGCGCCATCTCCTCGGCCGTGGTGTGTGGCACGGGGGCTTCGACCTGCACCCGGAAATGTAGCCCATCCTCAAGTCGAACGCCGTAGATCGGCACCAGAAGCGCGTCGTATTTCAGCGCCAGTTCGGCCGCCGAAAGCGCCGTCGGGGCGGGTTGGCCGAAGAATGTCAGCATTGCGCCCTCATTGACGTAAACATCCGACAGGAACCCGATCATGCCGCCGGATTTCAGATGTTTCAAAAGCTGGGCATAGCCCCGACGTCCGCGCGGAAACAACGGCTGGCCGATGGTGCCGATCGCCTTCACATAATGTTCGTTGAAGAACTTGTTCTTCATCGGATTGTAGAGCGAGCCGACATCGTAGCCATGGGCAATGAGGGCGGCGCGTGGCACGTCGTAATTGCCGAAATGCCCGGTGTGCAGGATCACGGGACGGCGATTGTCACGCGCCTCGCGCAGGATCTCTGCGCCCGGCCCCTCGAACCGGATGTCCTTCATCCTGGCGATGAACTCGGGGCCGGAATAAATCTCGATCAGGGTGCGCCCGGCGTTGTCCGGCACCGCGCGCATCAGCCTCCTGATCTCGGCCTCCGGCATATCCGGCATCACATGGTGCAGGTTTGCGCGCACCCGTTTGGTATAGCCCGCCAGCGGTGCAAACACATGCGCCATGAACCAGCCCATGGTGCGCACGCGCATGCGATAGGGTAGAGCGAGGGCCAGAGACAACAGGCCGCGCGTGGCGAGGTTGCCAAGGTACTGGCCCAATGTGCCCTCGATCTCTCCGCGCCTGATCTTCATGGCTGCCCCATCTCCTCGGGCACGGGTTCCGCCGTGCCGCTCTTGCGTTCCCGATGCCAGACATAGAGCCCGGCGCCCACGATCACAAGGGCGCCCAAAACGGTCCAGCGGTCTGGCACCGTGCCGAAGATTAACAGCCCCCAACCGGAAGCCGCCAGAAGCCCTACATAGGTGAAAGGCGCAATCGCAGAGGCTTCAGCGACCGCATAGGCGCGGATCATCATCAACTGACCGACGGTGCCGAGACAGCCGATCAGCACCATGAGCGCGATTGCTGGCCCGTCCGGAGCAACCCAGCGAAAGGGCACGATAAGGCTCATCACCCCGGTGCAGATCAGCCCGGAATACAACAACCCGGTGAGCGGACTTTCCTTGAGGCCGATGTAGCGCGTCGCCAGAGCATAGCCCGCGAGACAGGTTGCCGAGCCCAGAGGCCAGAGCGAAGCGGGGGAGAACACCGCAGCACCCGGACGGATGACGATCAGTGCGCCGATCAGTGCCGCGCCGATCCCGGCCATGCGGCGCGCGCCAACCTTTTCGCCCAGAAGGAGCGCCGCGCCCAGTGTGATCAGCACCGGGGCGAGATCGGCGACGGCGGTCGCCTCCGCCAAACCCAGCGTGCGGATGGCATTGAAGAAACAGGCGGCGGCCGCGAGTTGCATCAACCCGCGCGCCAGTTGCAGCCAGGGGTGTTCGGTCCGCAGGGCGCGTGTAAGGCGTGGGGCGAAGATCAGCACGAGGACCAAGAGCTGGCCGCCGTAACGGGCCCAGAGCACCTGCGAGAGATCGACCCGCTGGCCCAGAAGCTTGGCGGTCATGTCCATCGAGGAAAACACGGTGACGGAGATCAACATGTAGAGGATGCCGCGCGATTGCGCGGGCAGGCGGGAAAACCAGATCATCCGCGGACGCTAGGGGCGGGCGGCGGATTTGTCCATATGGCCGGGGCAAGCCGGTTGTGCGATGCTGACGAAGGTCGGTGTTGCTTCGCAACCGTTGAGACGTAAACTCTGCCGGACTGATTTGTTCAAAGGTTTTCCGATGCCCATTCCGACCGTGCGCTTGCGTGCGCCTTGCGATACCGATGTGGAGGCGCGCATGATCCATCCGCCTTCGCCGGAAATCCTGCGGATGTACGGTTATACCGGCAAGTTTGCCGGGGCGACCTCGCGTCGGGCGGCGGAACAGTGGTTGCAGCAAATCCGTGAGTCGGATTGGGGACAGGTGATCGAGGTGGATGGCAGGCTGGCCGGGCAGGTGCGGTTGCATGACCTCAACCGGGAGGACAGGCGTGCGCGGCTGGCGATCGGGCTGGTGGCGGAGGCGTTTCTCGGGCGCGGGATCGGACGGGCCGCGATCGCGCTGGCGCTTGAGCAGGCATTCGGGGAGATGGGGCTTCATCGCGTCGATCTTCGGGTACTGGCCTTTAACGCGCGCGCGATCCGCTGTTATGAGGCGGCAGGGTTCCGGCGTGAGGGTGTCGAACGCGAAACGGTTCTGATGGACGGCGTCTGGCAGGACGATGTGATCATGTCCATTCTCGAAGGGGAATATCGGACGTGCAAGCACGCAGATGAAGCGTGACAGGGCCCGCGCCCTGTCATCTCCGGTCGATCAATCATCCCCGGTCAAAAGGAAAATCTCGCCCGTGGCTTCGAGGTCGCGGATGCCTGCGACCACGGCGTTCATCGCCTCTTCGGCATCGCTCTCTTTCACCTTGCCGAGGGTGGCCATTTCTTCGCGCAGGCTTTCGGCCATGCGTTTCGACATGTTGGAGAGGATGAATTCGGTGGAGGTGGCGGCCTCGCCCGCAGCGCCTGCAAGCGCCTTGATCAACACATCCTGTTCGACGGTACGAACCACTTTGGCGACATCGCGCGGGTCGATCCGGGTGGCGATGTTGGCATAGGTGAAGATGTTCTTGCGCACCTGCGCGGCGAAATCCCTGTCGGTCTCATCGAGCCCTTCGAGCACGCCGTCGCGGGTCGTGGAGGAGGAGAAGTTGAGGATGGCACCGACCCGTTCCGGCGGCTCTTCCTCGAAGGCGGCAGAAGGCTGGGCATCGAGCTGGGCAGCCAGCGAAATGCCGATCCGCTGCACCACCTCGGGAGAAACGCCGGAGGTGAGCGAGATGGCATAGGCGACACGCCGGGCGCGCTCTCCGGGCAGCATGGACATGAGTTGGGCGGCTTTCGAAACCTTGAGTTTCGAGAGGAGCACCGCCCCCACTTCGACGCTTTCCTCCTGTAGGATCGGCAGCAGGCGGGAGATGTCCACGTCCGAGATGCGCTGCCACGGGTCGCCGGTGAACGAGAACCCGGCGTTCGAACGCAGTTTCGAGGCAGTGGTGGGAGAGATCGTGCCGTCGAGCACCTTCAAAGCGCCCTCCAGCCCGCCAGGAAAGGAGAGACCGATGGCCTCAATCTCTTCGAGGAATTCCTCGACCACGGAGGTCAGCGTGTGCTTGTCGATATAGCGCAGTTCGGTGAGCTGATGCGCCAACTCGACTTGCATCTCCTCCGGGAAATTCACCAGCGGCAGCCTGACCTCCTGGCCCGCGAGCAATTTGACGATGATCGCCGCTTTCGCTCTTTTCGGCAGGTGCGCGGGCATACGTGACACTGGCGAAGGTATGTCGAAATCGGGCATTCCTCCGATATTACCGAGATCGGGCAGGCTCCCCATGTCGTTCATTTGCGGCAATCCGTCCACAGGCGCTCCACTCGCGATTCACTCGTCGTTATCCCAACATCCACGACGAGGCTTAACGAGAGGTGACTGGCGGACAAAAATTTGCCGAGAATTGTTCCTTATCCGACGATCTGTTCGACGCAGGTGCCGGATTCCTTGTCCCATGTGTAGCCTTCCGCGCAGGAGGCGAGTTTTTGTTCATGGGGGCAAGTGAAATCCTGCGCCGCAAGCGGAGCGGAGAGAGGGGCGAGCAGGGCGAGGGCGAGAAGCGTGCGTTTCAACATGAAAATCTCCCGAAAACGAAGTGCTTTCGGGAGATCGTATCACAGAATCGGTGATTTTCTCAGGGTTTTGCGCTTGGAGCTGTGGCGGGGTTATTCGCCAAAAACCCGCCTGAAGATCGTGTCGACGTGTTTGGTGTGATAATCCATGTCGAATTTCTCGTTGATCCCGTCGACGCCAAGGGCCGCGACCACGTCCTTGTCGGCCACAAGCTGTTCGCGGAAATCGACGCGATCTTCCCAGACTTTCAAGGCGTTGCGCTGCACCATCGTATAGGCGTCCTCGCGCGATACACCGGCCTGGGTGAGCGCCAGAAGAACGCGCTGGGACATTACGAGCCCTGGGAACTTGTTCATGTTGGCGAGCATGTTCTCCGGGAAAATCAGCATTTTCTCGACCACGCCTGCGAGACGGTTGAGCGCGAAATCGAGGGTGATCGTCGCATCAGGCCCGATGCCGCGTTCGACGGAAGAGTGCGAAATATCACGCTCGTGCCAGAGCGCCACGTTTTCCATTGCGGGCACCACGGTCATGCGGACAAGGCGTGCGAGACCGGTGAGGTTTTCGGTCAGGACCGGGTTCTTCTTGTGCGGCATGGCCGAGGAGCCTTTCTGCCCCATGGAGAAGAATTCCGCACCCTCAAGCACTTCGGTGCGCTGCATGTGGCGAATCTCAATGGCGACGTTCTCGATCGAGGAAGCGATGACGCCGAGGGTCGCGAAGAACATGGCGTGACGGTCGCGCGGAATGACCTGCGTGGAGATCGGCTCGGGCTTGAGGCCCATTTTCTCGCAGACATGTTCCTCAACGGCCGGGTCGATATTGGCGAAGGTACCGACCGCACCGGAGATTGCGCCGGTGGAGATCTCTTCTTTCGCGGCCTGAAGCCGGGCCTTGTTGCGGTCCATTTCGGCGTAGAACCGTGCGAAGGTCAGGCCCATGGTGGTCGGTTCGGCATGAATGCCATGGGACCGACCGACGCGGACGGTATATTTGTGCTCCATCGCGCGGGTTTTGAGCGCGGCGAGCACCTTGTCGAGATCGGTCAGAAGGATGTCGGCGGCGCGCATGAGTTGGACGTTGAGGCAGGTGTCGAGAACGTCCGAGGAGGTCATGCCTTGGTGGACAAACCGCGCCTCTTCAGAACCGACATGTTCGGCGAGGTGGGTGAGAAAAGCGATGACGTCATGTTTGGTCACGGCCTCGATTTCGTCGATGCGATCCACGTCGAACTCGACATCCTTGGCCTTCCACACCGCATCCGCGTTTTCCTGCGGGATCACGCCGAGTTTCGCCTGTGCGTCGCAGGCATGAGCCTCGATCTCGTACCAGATTTTGAACTTGGTGGCGGGTTCCCAGATGTCGACCATCTCTTTGCGGGCATAACGGGGGATCATCGGCAGGCCTTTCGATTGCAAACGCGTCGCGGGTCTCATACGGCGAAGGGGGCTTGCACGCAAGCCGCCGAGCCGCGCAAAACACTTTCAGGACCCGGTCCACGCGTGTTAGACTGCTGTTCTATGAGAGCCTCCTGTAACAGTCTTGTGCCACAAGTGCGTTGCGAAGTGCTTTCTCGGCTTTAGGGATGAGGCCAGATAGTCTGTGTTTGTTGAAGATGATCCTCAAGTGAGGGAGATCGCATTCGATCTCCACTCACAAATCGCGCCTTCCGGTGTGCTGATCTACCGTGCTTTGCCGTCAGAGGTGGGCACGCAGCTTGAGGTGCTCAGCAACACCGATCATCCGGTGGGGCTGCAACTCGATCGGGTTTTGCCGCCAGAAAACACCATCGGTCATCTGGTGGTCGATCTCGATCGTGAACTTGTCATCGACGATACGCTCGTGCATCCGCTGGTCAAAGATACGGGGGCGGTCACCGTCATGGGAATCATGGCCTATGTTGGGGTGCCCTGCCGGTTTCGTGGCCGCCCCTTCGGTGGCATATCCGCGGTTGCAACGCATCGACGTTCCTGGTCCCATGAGGAGGTGCAGGCCGTACGCGACAGTGCCCGTGCGCTCGAACGCCTCGCCATCGAGCGGCACGGCGGGTTATAAGGCGGCATGATCATACTGGACGATTTCGCGGGGGAGTGGTGTCTGTCCCGACATATCGAGGATGCCTTGGCAAAGGGCACGGCGCGGCTCGAAGGCTTCTGCCGGTTCGAGCCACAGGAGGGCGGGCTACTTTGTACCGAAGGCGGCACACTGAGCCTGCCGGGGCGGGAGACGGGTTTCACGGCGGAGCGGCGTTATCTCTGGCAGACCGATCCGATAGGGATTGCCGTGTTTTTTGACGACGGGCAGTTTTTCCATCGGTTCGACCCGAACGATCCCGCTCCCCGGGCGGACCACGACTGCGCCCCGGATGCCTATGCTGTGCGTTACGATTTTTCCAATTGGCCGCTCTGGTCCGCCGTCTGGCGGGTCAGGGGGCCGCGCAAGGATTACCTGTCGAAGTCGATCTATCGGAGGGGGTAAACGGCGGCGCCATTCGTTTGCCCGGATGACGACTGTCGGGTGTTGTGTCCCTCAACCGTTACAGGCACAGCCCGGAGGTTGGTGACAGGCCTTGTCCCGGCTGATGCAGCTATTGCCGCAGGCATATCCTTTGCGACAGACTTTGCAGCAGGCGGCCTCATAAATTTGTGGCGCGGTTTGCCGCTGACTCGTCAGCAGGCTTTGCCACAGGTCGATGGGCGGGGGCGTTCGTGCAGGGCCGTCCGCAAAGGCAGACCAAGGGGTAATGAGGCTCAGGGCCAGAAGAACGTGTTTCATGAGAATGAGTCCGGTCGAAATGAATGACCCATTCTAACAAAGGTTAACAAAAGGTAAAGGATTCACCCAACGGACGGGAAAACCCGGGTTGCGACATAGCCCTTTGCCGCAATCTGCGTACATAGCGCCTCCCAGTCACAGCCGGTGCAGGCGTCGCGGATTTCATTGCTGGTAAAGGCCGCTCTGAGCCGGGTGATTGTCTCGGGAGAGAGTTGGGTCCGTGTGCCGGGGGCGATCTCCATCGCCAAAATACGCCCCACATCCCGCGCCGCTAAAGCATCGCGCGAGATCACGGAGGCACCGTGGCAATGTTCGCTCATGTCACAGGCAATCGGTGCGCAAATATCGTCCGGCCCGTCCGTGATTTCAATCTCCTCCCCGTCGTTGAGACGCGCGACGATCCGGTCGTAATTTTCGACGAAAGTAGGGGAGTAGCCTTTGCCGACATAGGTGAGCAGACAAAGGAGATGATGGGGGCGGAGGTGGATCATGTAGACGGGATAACCTGAACACCGCCCAAAAGAAAAGGGCCCCCGAGAGGGAGCCCTTTCTTGGTCTGAAAACCGATGTCCCGCTTAGCAGGAGTAGTACATTTCGTACTCGACCGGGTGCGGGGTGTGTTCGAAGGCGTAAACCTCTTCCCATTTGAGGTCGATGTAACCCTCGATCTGGCTCTTGGTGAACACGTCGCCAGCGAGCAGGAAGTCCATGTCTTTTTCCAGCTCTTCGAGCGCCTCACGCAGCGAGCCGCAGACGGTCGGGATTTCGGCCAGTTCTTCCGGCGGCAGATCGTAGAGGTCCTTGTCGGACGAGGGGCCCGGGTCGATCTTGTTCTTGATGCCGTCGAGGCCAGCCATCAGCAGGGCCGCGAAGCACAGGTACGGGTTCGAAGACGGGTCGGGGAAGCGGGCTTCCACACGTTTCGCTTTCGGGGATTCCGCCCACGGAATACGTACGCAGCCAGAGCGGTTGCGAGCGGAGTAGGCGCGCAGCACCGGAGCCTCAAAGCCCGGGATCAGGCGTTTGTAGGAGTTGGTGGACGGGTTGGTGAAGGCGTTGAGCGCTTTCGCGTGCTTCAGGATGCCGCCGATGAACCACAGGGCTTCGTCGGAGAGGTCGGCGTATTTGTCGCCGGCGAACAGCGGCTTGCCGTCTTTCCAGATCGACATGTTCACGTGCATGCCCGAGCCGTTGTCGCCTTTGATCGGCTTCGGCATGAAGGTGGCGGAGCGGCCATAGGCCAGAGCCACGTTGTGGATCACGTATTTGTATTTTTGCAGGTTATCGGCTTGTTCGGTGAGCGTGCTGAAGATCATGCCAAGCTCGTGCTGCGACGTCGCCACCTCGTGGTGGTGCTTGTCGACCTTCATGCCCATGTTGGCCATGGTGGTGAGCATCTCGCCGCGGATGTCCTGACCGTCGTCGGAGGGGTTCACCGGGAAGTAACCGCCCTTGTAGCCCGGACGGTGACCGAGGTTGCCCATTTCGAATTCCGCGTCGGTGTTCCAGGCGGCGCCATCGGCGTCGATCTCGTAACCCACTTTGTTCGGGGCGACGGAGTAGCGCACATCGTCGAACAGGAAGAATTCAGCTTCCGGACCGCAGTAGAATGTGTCGCCGATGCCGGAGGATTTCAGGTAGGCTTCGGCGCGTTGCGCACAGCCGCGCGGATCGCGGTCGTAGGATTCGCCAGTGTCCGGCTCGACCACGGTGCAGTGCACACAGAGTGTTTTCTCGGCGTAGAACGGGTCGATGTAGGCGCTTGCCGGATCGGGGATCAGTTTCATGTCGGACTGGTCGATGGACTTCCAGCCAGCGATGGAAGAGCCATCGAACATGAAGCCTTCCTCGAAGAAGTCTTCGTCCACTTCGGTGTGGCGCAGCGTCACGTGCTGCAGCTTACCGCGCGGGTCGGTAAAACGGACGTCGACGTACTGGACGTCTTCGTCTTTCATGGTCTTGAGAACGTCTTGGATGCTCATAATTCGACCTTATCCCTTTGGTTGAGTTATTGCGTTTGTGGCGAAAGGCGCACGCCCGGGTCCCCCTGCGACGCGCCCGGCGCCCTCCCTTACAGCGCGTCTTCGCCAGACTCGCCAGTGCGGATGCGGATTGCCTGTTCGACAGGCGAGACGAAAATCTTGCCGTCGCCGATCTTGTCGGTCTTGGCAGCGGTCACGATCGCCTCAATGGCGCCGTCGACCTGATCGTCGGAGAGGACGACCTCGATTTTCACTTTCGGCAGGAAGTCCACCACATATTCCGCGCCGCGGTACAGCTCCGTATGGCCTTTCTGGCGTCCGAACCCTTTGACCTCGACCACGGAGAGACCCTGAACGCCGATCTCTTGCAGCGCCTCTTTCACTTCGTCGAGCTTGAAGGGCTTGATCACAGCTTCGATCTTTTTCATGGATCTTCGACTCCCTAAACTTCGTTCGCTGACTGTCAGACCATTTCTCTTATGCGGTCACAATCGACTAACCTGAGGGGGCGTAAAACGCCCACAGGATTCGCATATGCATGCACAGTATTTGAGCTATGCGACCTTAAAAAGGGCATTTTGTAAACTTTTGAGGCAAAACATGGCAGAATTACTGACCAGTGCACAAATGCGCGCCATTCATCCAGCGTCTTCAGACGCGGTCGCAACAGTTGAACGGAGGTCAAAGCGATGACCGAACTCCTTACATCCGCACAAATGCGCACCATTGAACAGGCGGCGATTGCCAGCGGCAAGGTCACCGGGCTCGAACTGATGGAACGGGCGGGGCAGGGCGTTGTCGAGGCGGTTTTCGAAGAATGGCCGGAGCTTGCACAGTCGTCCCACAAAGCCGTCGTGCTCTGCGGTCCCGGCAATAACGGCGGCGACGGCTTCGTCATTGCCCGCCTCCTGAGGCAACGCGGCTGGGCGGTGGAGGTGTTTCTCTATGGTGATCCCGCAAAGCTCCCGCCGGATGCAAAGGTGAATTATGAGCGGTGGGGGGCGGGGGGCGGCCATGTTCACCGAGACTGGGAGACGATTTACAAGGCTGAGCAGGCATTGCGATTACACATGCTCGGCGCGTCGATTACTGTGGATGCGCTTTTCGGCACCGGGCTCACCCGCCCCCTTGGCACGCTTCATAACGAATTGTGGCACGCGTTTGATCTCGACACTGGGCCGATACACAGATTGGTCAGTGTCGATCTTCCCTCGGGATTGTGCGGCGACAGTGGACGCCTTCTCGGGATGGAGAAGTTTGCGGTGCAAAGCGAGGCCAAAGGTGTGGCGCCTTCCGCGCTCGCCGCAACGCTGACAGTGACATTTCATTGCAGAAAGGTAGGGCATGTCCTGGCGCAGGGACCGATCATGTGCGGAAAGGTCGTGACCAAGGATATCGGGCTTTCATCCGGCCCGAAGTTGCCATCTGTGGTAACGATCCTCCCGAAAGGATGCGTTTTCGACGTTCAGGCGCCATTCTCAGGATGTATCGCGAAGGGAACGGGGCATAAATACACCCATGGCCACGCCCTGATCCTCTCCGGTCTCTCTGGCAAAACCGGTGCCGCCCGTCTCGCGGCGCGTGCGGCCCTGCGTGTCGGCGCGGGGCTCGTCACCCTCGGCACGCCGCATGAGGCCGTCACCGAAGTCTCCGCCCAGATCACCGCCATCATGTTGACCGAGATCGACGCGCCGGAAATTCTAACCCGTGTGCTCTCTGACAAACGTCTCAACGCGCTCTGCATCGGCCCCGGCTTTGGGGTCGAACGGGCAGGGGAATTCCTGCCGCATGTGCTTGCCGCGAAACGCGCCACCGTGCTCGACGCCGATGCGCTCGCGGCGCTTGCGGAAAGTGAGACGGGTTTCGCCGATCTCCATGAGAACTGTGTTCTCACGCCCCATGCAGGCGAATTCAAACGCCTCTTTCCCGACATTGCCGCCAAACTCGCCGAGCCGCCCACCAAAGGCCCCGCCTATAGTAAAGTGGACGCCACGCGCGAGGCCGCCAAACGCGCTGGCTGCACGGTGCTGTTCAAAGGTCCGGATACGGTCATCGCTTCGCCAAACGGGCGCTGTTCCATCAATGCCGCTGTCTATGAGCGCGCTGCACCATGGCTTGCGACCGCCGGTTCTGGCGATGTCCTCGCGGGGCTGATCACGGGTCTTATGGCGCGCGGCTTTGCGCCCCACCATGCAGCGGAGACGGCCGCATGGCTCCATGTGGAGGCGGCTCGCAGTTTCGGTCCCGGCCTGATCGCCGAGGATCTTCCCGAAGAACTGCCGAAGGTCTTCCGCGCGCTCGGGGCATGATCTTCATTGCAGGGCTAATACCCAAAACAAAAGCCGCCTCCGGAAGGGCGGCTTTTCCATTTGGTATGCGCCCAAAAATCAGGCAGGGAACGGCAATCCCGTCTCGCTCATCAGCATCAGCCCGTCGGCATAGATGATTTCTTCGCGCTCGAAGGTCAGTTTGAACCGTTTCGGTGCGGGTGTGTCGATGCCCAGAAGTGTACGCATCCCCGACCGCGTGACCACCCGGTCGCCCGGTTCGAGATATTCGACCGGCAGGATGCCATCGGCGGTTATCACCTCGGTGCCAAGGGGCAAACCCTTGTCATAATTGGGGAAAATGTCATGCACGTGGAGCCGTTTCGACGGAGCACGCCCGTCGCCCTGCTCATGATCGTGCCCGCTGCCTTTATAGGTCATGTCAGGGCCTCTGGATGTCTCTGCCTCAGATGCTCATGAGAATAGGTTAATTTTGTGTTAACGGACAGGATTTTTTGCCGCCTCGCCTGTGAACGCGATTGGCTCTTTTCCTTGTGTTGCGCTTTTGTTATCTGCTGCGACAATGCGGGTGTGGCGGAATTGGTAGACGCACCAGATTTAGGTTCTGGCGCCTTTGGCGTGGGGGTTCGAGTCCCTTCACCCGCACCATTTGCAAGTTGAAAGTTCCCAAAATACTCGAATTGGTCGTGCAGTTTCGCGCAGCATCACAAAGGTTGCACCAAGGGTCGCAATCGTAATTTTTCTGCGGGCTTCGTTGAGGTGGAGCTCCCGGTCTGCAATCGGATCTTTCTGGGCGATGCGAAAGCCCTCTGTTCCCCTCATAAAACGGGCGCTACAAAGGCCTATGAGCATCGCTTTTTCTTCCGTCCGAGCCTTTCTCGATGCGCCGTTCGACACGGTGATCGACGTGCGTGCGCCATCCGAGTTTGTCGAGGACCATGTGCCGGGCGCGATCAACCTGCCGGTGCTTTCCGATGCCGAGCGGGCACGGGTCGGCACGGTCTACAAACAGCAATCGCCCTTTCTCGCGCGCAAGATCGGTGCGGCTCTGGTCGCGCGTAATGCCGCCAATCACATCGAGGGGCCATTGGCGGAGAAGGAGGGGGGCTGGCGACCGCTGGTCTATTGCTGGCGGGGCGGGCAGCGCTCGAATTCCTTTGCCACCATCCTGCGCCAGATTGGCTGGCGGGTCGAGGTGGTCGAGGGCGGCTACAAGAACTGGCGCAAAGCCGTAATCGGCATGTTGCATGAGGCACCGCTGCCGCATCGGTTCGTGCTGATCGACGGGAATACGGGCACGGCGAAGACCGATCTTTTGCACCGGGTGGCGGCGCGCGGCGCGCAGGTGCTCGATCTCGAAGGGCTGGCCAATCATCGCGGGTCGATCTTTGGCGGGATGGGAGAACAGCCGGCGCAGAAAGGGTTCGAGAGCCGTTTGGCCGCTGCGCTGGCCAAGCTCGATCCCGCGACGCCCGTGCTGGTCGAGGCGGAAAGCTCACGGATCGGCGATCTGTCTGTGCCGCCCTCGCTCTGGACCGCCATGTGCGCCGCGCCGCGCATCGACGTGACCGCGCAATTGAGCGCCCGGGCACGCTATCTCTCGGAGGCCTATGCCGATCTCGTGGAAGATGTGTCTCTCATGGAAACGCGCCTCGATCAACTTATCCCGCTGCAAGGCCATGCGCGTGTCGAAGCCTGGCGGAAGATGGCGGCGAAGGGGGATTTCGTCGATCTCGCGGGGGCGCTCATGGCGCTGCATTACGATCCGCGTTACGAGAAATCCCGTGCCCGCCATGCGCCCAAAGTGCTGGAACGGTTCGATCTTTGTGACATGAGCGAAAGTGCGCGCGAGGATGCGGCGGGCCGGATCGCGCGTTTTCTGGCCGAGCTCTGATCAGGCCTCGACGGTCAGGCGCACCGGCCCTTCGGTGATCTCGCCGATGAGTGCGGCCTCATAGCCCGCCGCGCGTAGGGCGATGAGGCATTTCTCCGCTCGTATCGACGACAGACAGGCCAGAAGCCCGCCCGCCGTCTGCGGATCGAACAAGAGATCCGCACGCGCGCCTTCCGGTCCCTGATATTCTGCCGCATAGGCCCGGTTTGCCGGGTAGATCGTCGAACGCATCCCCGCCGCCGATTGATCCAACGCGCCGGGCAGCAGGGGCACATCGTCCAGCCGGATCGTGGCGCCAACCTCGGAAGCGCGGCAGATGCCCAGAAGATGTCCGGCCAGTCCGAAACCGGTCACATCGGTCATTGCATGCGCATTGCCGAGAATCTGTGCCGCCTCGCCGGAGCTTTTCACCATCGAGGCATAGGCGGCTTCCATGTCACGCCCGTTGGCCTTCATCTCCATTTCGGCGGCCAGCATCACCCCGGTGCCCAGAGGTTTCGTCAGGACGATCTGATCGCCGGGACGCGCGCCCTTCAAGGTGATCGGTTGGTCCAGAAGTCCGGTGACGCTGAAACCCACGGAGAATTCCGTTCCCATCGCGGTATGCCCGCCGATGATTTCCGCACCTTCTGCGGTGAACACGTCGCGCGCGGCCTGCATGATCTCCGACAGCCAGCCTTCCTGCAACGCGCTGCTCATCTTCGGCAGGGTGACGGTCATCAAAGCGGCCTGTGGACTGGCCCCCATGGCCCAGACATCGCCGAGCGCATGGATGGCGGTGATCCGCGTCATCAGGACAGGATCCTCGACAAAGGCACGCAGGTGATCGACGGAGGCCACCTGCCAGGTGTCGCCATGGGTCAGAAGCGCCGCGTCATCGCCCGCCAGATGCAGCACGTCGCGCCGCTCCACGCCCGGCTGTTCGCTCAGAACCCGGTGCAGGATATCGCCGCCTACTTTGGCGCCGCAGGCCCCGCACATCGGTTTCTTGCCGAGGGCCTCATCGCGCAGACCTTCGGCCATCTGCGCGGGCAGGGCGGGAGGCGTCATTGCGGGCAGATCCTTGAGTTTGCGCATGAATTTGCGGTCGATCCGATCCTTCCAACGCCACATCAGCGGACCGGAAGTCACGAGACCCGCCTTGTCCGCCAGCGCGGATTTTCCGCCCAGAGAAATCAGCTTGAGATAGTCCTTTTGCGGGAGATAGCTGCGCAATGTCGCATTGGTGCCATCGCTCAGGCAGGCCCGCAGGTTGTCGAACAGCACGGGGGCCTCGCGCACCGCGTAAACCCCCGCCTTGGGGCGTGGATCGTGCGAGAGATGCGCGCAGTCGCCTGCGGCAAAGATGCGCGGGTCGGAGGATTGCAGCGTCGGACCGACGGAGACGAAGCCGTCGTGCAGATCAAGCCCCGTGTCCGCGAGCCAGCCATAAGGCCGCGCGCCTGCCGCCCCGAGGGTGAAGCAACTGCCGAGTGTGCTGCCGTCGCTGAAGGTGACACGATCAGCCTCGACGCGGATGACCTGCGTCTGTGGCCGCAGTGTGACGCGCAGGCGTGCGAGCGTTTCGAGCAGGCGGTGACGGGTCGGCGCGCGCATTTCGGAGAGAATCTCCCCCCGGTCGATCAGGGTGATCTCCATCTGCGGCAGATCGCCCAGCCGGTACGCCATGGCGGCGGCCAGTTCCGCCCCTGCAACGCCGCCGCCGATCACCGCCATCTGCGGCGGAACCTCGCCCCGGCGCGCGGCGGTCTGAAACGCGTCCCATTGGGTTGCAAAGCGTTCGAGCGGCTTGGCTGCCACGCCGTGATCGGCAAACCCGTCGAGTTCAGGCATGGCGGAGGTGATGCCGATGTCGATGGAGGCGGTATCGTAGCGGATCGGCGGGTGGTTTTCGATATGCACCAGACGGTTGTCCTGGTCGATCCCAGTCGCGCGTCCCAAAAGCACACGTGCACCGGCAAAGCGGGCCAGCCGCACCAGATCGAGCTCCAGTTCCGCACGTTCGTAATGCCCGGCCACAAAACCGGGCAACATGCCGGAATAGGCCGCGACCGCTCCCGGATTGATCACCGTCACGCGCACGCCGGGCAGCGGTTTCATGCCCCAGCGCTTCAGGATCAGCGCATGGCTGTGTCCGCCACCGATCAGGACCAGCTCTCGGGTGAGGGGAAACTCATGCATCTGTCGGCTCCTGTGGGGTCCATCTCCGGGCGGGGTCTCACGGCGCGCCTGTCCCCACCAAACCTGACGTGAAACCTGACGCGAAGCGCGCGGCTTGGCAAGGGCGCTGGACGTCGCTTGGGCAACATGCCAACATCCGGCCATGACGAATGATCCTTCTCAAATCAAAGAGCTGCGTGCGCGAGCACGTGAGATTTTCCTCGAAGGCGTGGCGGCCGCCGATCCCGGTCATGCGGTCGAGGCGGCGCTTGCGGGCCGGTCGTTTAGGGACCCGATCATCATTGCGGTGGGCAAGGCGGCGCGGACCATGGCCGAGGCGGCGATGCGCCATGTGGCGGCCCGGACCGTGATCGTGGTGACCAATTACGAAAACGCCCGCCCGCTCAAAGGCGCCGAAGTGCTTGCCGCAGGTCATCCCGTGCCCGATGCCGAGGGCGCGAAGGCCGCGCTCCGTGTCGAGGAGGTGTTGTCGCACGCAACCGGCGATGTTTTGGCGCTGATTTCTGGTGGTGGCTCCGCGCTTTTGCCCGCGCCGGTGGCAGGGGTTTCGCTCGAAGACAAGGCGGAAGTCAACCGGCTGCTGCTGGCCTCCGGGGCCGATATCGTGACGATGAACCTCGTGCGCCAACAGCTTTCAAGGCTCAAGGGCGGTGGGTTGCTCCGGGCGGCGGCCCCCGCGAAAGTGACGGCGCTTTTGCTGTCCGATGTGGTCTCCGACGATCTGCGGGCGATTGCTTCCGGGCCGACGGTTTCGCCCATCGGAACGCGCGAAGAGGCGGCTCAGGTGTTGCGCGATCTCGGGCTTTGGGACCGGCTGCCGCCGTCGGTTTCCGCTTATCTGTCGTTGCCGCAACCCGATCTCGGCCCCTTGCCGGACAGCGTCTCGACGCTGATCGGGTCCAATAAAATATCGGTCGCGGCGATGGCGCGTGCAGCCGGGGGCGGGGCCACGCATGGCGTGCATGTTTTCCCGATGCCACTTGAGGGTGATGTCGCGCAAGCGGCACAGATCATTGTGGATTGTGCCAAGGGTTCCGGCGAGCGCGGGGTGTTCCTGTTCGGTGGAGAAACCACGGTGCGGCTCACGGGCGACGGTTTGGGCGGGCGCAATCAGGAACTGGCGCTGCGGGTGGCGCTTCTGGCTGATGAAGCGGGGCTCACGGATTACGTGTTCCTCTCGGGCGGCACCGACGGGCGCGACGGGCCGACGGACGCGGCGGGCGGGATCGTCGATCCCGGCACGCTCGGGCGAATGCGTGCGGCGGGACAGGACCCCGAGGATGTGCTTGCCCGGAACGACAGCTATCACGGGCTGAAGGCCGCAAATGATCTGTTGCAGATCGGTGCAACGGGGACGAATGTCGCCGATCTTCAGGTGTTGATCCTCGGTTGAGTTTTAACGCACGAAGGAAAACCCGTAGATCAACTGGCGCAGGCCCAAAGCGGCGCCTGCGACGATGGAAGCGATGGTCACGGGGGCGGAATAGGCCAGAAGCGAGAAGGCCGAAAGCCCTTGTCCGACGGTACAGCCAAAGGCCACCACCGCCCCCACGCCCATCAGGGCCGCGCCGAGAATCTGCCGTTTCAACTCGCGCGGGTCTTCGCAGGCCTCCCAGCGGAAGTGGCCCTTGATCAACGAGCCGATGGCGGCCCCTGCAAGCACGCCGATCACCGAGCCGACGCCGAAACCGGGCGAGGAGGCCGAAGAGGTCATCAGATAAAACAGCGTGTCGCCGATCGGTGCGGCGAATGTGTGTGAGGAGATCGGTTCGGCCTCGAACGTGGAGATGGAAAGCCAGGACGTGCCCGCCCAGCCCGAGACGATGGCCAGCCCAACGGCCACCCCCCAGAGAATGAGTTTCGGCTTGGTGAGAAACGCGCGCGAGGAAAGCGAGAACGCAAGCAGGACGATCCCGGCGACGATCCCGGTGGGCACGATCGGAAGGCCGAGACCATGCGCGAAGCCGGGCAGGGGACCTTCTGCGGGCATGGGGGGGAAGAGCGTCACGCGCAGATGCGCCAGAGGTCCGTTCAATGTTACGTAAGTGGTCAGCCCCATGACCAGCACGATGACGAAATTGCGCAGATCGCCACCGCCGAGACGCGCCAGCGCGCCAAAGCCGCAATTGCCCGCCAGCGCCATGCCATAACCGAACAGGACCCCGCCGCCGATGGAGGCGAGCGGATACCATTTCAGGCCGAGATAAGGGGTTTGTGCGGGATCGAACAGGCCGAGGCCGATGAGGGTGAAAGTGCCGAGAAGGGCCATGCCCAGAGCCACGCCCCATTGTCGCGCGCGCAGATCGGACCCCTGATAAAGCGCATCCTCGATGGCACCCATGGAGCAGAACCGCCCGAGACGGGCGGCAAGGCCAAGGATCAGGCCGCCGAACAAACCGATCAGGGCCGCAAGCAGCCCCGGTTCCACCATGTCGAGCATGTTTCCTCCCTATGCCCGGTCGTAATGCCCGATATGTTCGGTTGTGTCGAAGATCGCCCGCTTCTGCGCGTCAGCGCACGTCTTTCCTGGGGCCGCCGTCGACCGAACAGAACATGTCGTAGATCACTTCGAGAATGCGTTTGGGTCGGTCGTCCGTCAGGGAATAGTAGATCGCCTTACCCTCGCGGCGCGGCGTCACCAGACCTTCGAGACGCAGCCGGGCGAGCTGTTGGCTCACCGCAGCCTGTCGTGCCGAGAGCAACTCTTCGAGTTCGGTGACGGATTTCTCGCCGGTTACCAGATGACACAGGATCATCAGGCGCCCCTCATGCGACAGGGCTTTCAAAAGCTGCGACGCGTCGCAGGCGCTCGACATCATCACATCCATGTCCTCGTCGGACATGTTTTCCGTGATGACTGGCAAAGGCGAATTCACTTTGTCCACCTCATGTGTCCTCGAAGAGTTGTTTGGTCCTTTAAAACGCGATGTCGTCCATGATGGCGTCGATGCCGGCCTGAGCGCATTGCGCATCGAGGTCGGGACCTGGGGCGCCGGAGACACCGATGCCGGCCACTATAGACCCTGAGGCTTCAATCACAAGACCGCCGCCGAGTGCAAGCGGCTCGGAAAGCTCGCGAATACCCGCCATCATCTCGCCCGGTGCGGTCAATTCGCCGAGGCTCAGCGTATCGGTACGGAAGGAAACGGCGGTCCAGGCCTTGCGCCGCGCGGTTTCGAAGACGTGCAGCCCGGCATAGCGGTCGCGTATGAAAGCCTGTGGCAGGCCGAAGCGATCGACCACCATGACGCCGACCTGATAGCCCGCCTCACGACAGCTTTCCATCGCGGCGACGGCGGCTCTTTGGGCCACTTCGGGTTTCAGGACCTGAAAGGTCACGAAAGCGCCCTCGTCTTGCGCCAGCGCGGGTGCGGCCAAAAGACTGGCGCACAAGGTTATGATTTTAAAAGGTTTCATTTTTTCCTCCCTGAGTGTGATATCAGTTTCCGGTGCGGCTCCCCTCCACCTCCGGTTGTGTTTCCGGCGGCGCGAAATCGGAGTGATCGCGCAGCAGCATCGTGAGCATGGTCCAGAAGATTTCGTCGCCCGCGTAGCCCTCGATTCGGCCCTGCTCGACGCCTTCGTCGACCAGAATGAAGGTCGGTGTAAAGATTACCGGCCCCTTGAAGTCGAGATTTTCGGGGCGCGGTGCGCGCAGGTCCACGCGACGCAGGGGCGCATAGTCGCCCTCGGGCGTCTTCGGATAAATCGGTGCGATTTCCGCGTTCCAGCGCGCGCAATAGGCGCAGCCATCCTGCTCCACCATCACCAGTTCCATGGCGGCGGTGGGAAGAATCAGTCCGAGAGAAAGGGCGGCGGATGCCAAAATTCTTGTCAACATATGTATACCGATTGACGGGTGCGACATATTCAACCTAATTTGAATATGTGAATGACACAAGTCGCGGATCAACCGCGATGCGGGGTTGAGGAGCCTCGTCCGGTTCAGCCGGCATTCGCATTGGGAGGATTATATGCTCGACGTGACGTTTTTATCGGCCCTTCTGGGCGGGCTTGTGGTGTTTTTCTCACCCTGCATCCTGCCCATCGTGCCATTCTACCTGTCCTACATGGCCGGAACCTCGATGGCGGAGATCAATGCCGAGGGCGAACTGGCACCGGGGGCGCGCAAACGCGCGGTGATTTCTTCGGTGATGTTCTCTCTCGGGATTATCACGGTCTTCGTCCTGCTCGGGGCAGCGGCGTTTTCGCTCAGTCAGGCGTTTCGCAGTCATCAGGACTGGTTTCGCATCGGCTCGGCCGCGCTGGTGTTCATCCTTGGGCTGCATTTCCTTGGCGTGATCCGCATCGGTTTTCTCAACCGCCAGTTCCAGATGCAGGCGGGGGACACGGCCAACATGAATGTCTGGTCTTCCTATCTCGTGGGCCTCGCTTTCGCCGCCGGGTGGACGCCATGTGTCGGCGGCGTGCTGGTGGGTGTGGTGATGCTCGCCTCAAACGAGGCCACCGCCCTGCGCGGTCTGATGATGATGGTGGTCTTCGGCATCGGCATGACCGCGCCCTTCGTGGTGGCCGCCTTCTTCATCAAGCCCTTCCTGAAATTCGCCGCCAAATTCCGCCGCCACCTGCCGAAGGTGGAAAAGCTGATGGGAGTGTTCCTGATTCTCTTCGCGGTGCTGATCGTCACCAATTCGGTGAACGTGATCGCTGCCTGGATGATCGAAACCTTTCCCTCTTTCTCCAAGATCGGATCCAACGGGAGCCTCTAAACCATGTTCAAGATCGCACGACGTACCCTTCTTTCGCTGACGCTTGCCGCCGCCGCTTTTCCCGCTTTGGCGGTGGAAATGGGCGATGACGGGCTGCACAAGACGCCGTGGCAACGCGACACTTTCAAGGACCTGCGCGAGGACCTTGCCGAGGCCAATGCCGAGGGCAAACGGCTTGTGGTGATGGTGGAGCAGCGCGGCTGTATCTACTGCAAGAAAATGCACGAAGAGGTTTACCCGGACCCGGAGATCACCCGGATGATCGAGGACAATTTCTTCGTCATCCAGATCAACATGTTCGGCGATGTCGAGGTGACCGACTTCGATGGCGAAACATTGCCGGAAAAGGACATGGTGCAGAAGTGGGGTGTTCTCTTCACGCCGACGAATCTGTATTTTCCCGAAGAGGTGGCGGAGGGTGTCTCCGCCAAGGACGCAGCGGTCTCTACCGTGCCCGGTGCCTTCGGCAAACTGACCACCTATAACATGATGCAATGGGTGCTCGATCACGGCTACGAGGGCGACGAGCCTTTTCAGAAATACCATGCGCGTCAAGTGGTTCTGCAGCAGGAGCAGGGCAAGCTAAAGGTAAGTGACTGATACGCCTTAGGGCGTTTCGGTTCCGGTTTGCGGATGCACATGCAGCAAAATTCACTTTTTTGAATTTGTTGCTTGCGTTGCGACAAATTGGCACGCTACGGTATGCAGAACGAACAACGCAGATATGCGGAATACGAAGCACAGTCTTTAGGGAGGAGACATGAAACGCATCGCAATCAGCCTCGCCGCGCTTACGCTCGGTGCCGTTGCGGCCCCGTTGGGTGCACTGGCGGAGATCGCACCCGGTGACGTCCAGTTTGACGATTACGGCGCAGTCGAAACCTCGCTGACCGGTTCTTCCGGAAACGCGGATGAAGGTCGCAAGATCATGACGGAAAAGTCCTTGGGCAACTGCGTTTCCTGCCATGCGGCGGAGGCCTATGCCGACGTGCCGTTCCACGGCGAGGTCGGTCCCTGGCTTGACGGCGCGGGTTCCCGCTGGACCGAAGCCGAACTGCGCGGTCTGGTGATCAACCCGAAGAAGACTTTCGAAGGGACGGTGATGCCGGCCTTCTACAAGGTCGATGGCTTCAACCGTCCGGGTGACGCCTACACCGGCAAGGCCGCGCCTGCCGATCTGCCGCCGATTCTTTCGGCCGAGCAGGTCGAGGATGTGGTCGCCTATCTCATGACGCTGAAAGACGAGTGATCGTCCGAAAGCTTTTCCAATCTCTAACGAGGAGCAAACCATGAATCTCACACGACGTGACGCAATGGCTCTCGGCCTCGGCGCGACGGCAGCGGCCCTGCTGCCCTTCCGCGCCGTGGCGGCAGCCGATGACGCCATCGCCGCTTTCACCGGGGGCGCCGAAGCTGGCGAGGGTGGCATCACCCTGACCGCCCCGGAAATCGCCGAGAACGGCAACACCGTTCCGATCACCGTCGACGCGCCGGGCGCGGAAACCATCGCGGTTTTCGCCACCGGCAACCCGACCCCGGAAGTGGCGGCCTTTACCTTCGGCCCGCTCGCCGGCTCGCAAATGGCCTCCACCCGTATCCGTCTCGCCGGCACGCAGGACGTGGTTGCGATTGCGAAAATGGCGGACGGTTCTTTCGTCAAGACCTCTGCGACCGTGAAGGTCACCATTGGCGGCTGCGGCGGCTAAGCGAAGACATTTTTCAGGAGAAAACCCATGGCATCTGGTGTCAAACCCCGCGTTAAAGTCCCCAAATCCGCATCTGCCGGTGAAGTCATCGCCATCAAGACGCTGATCTCGCACCCGATGGAGTCGGGCCAGCGCAAGGACAGCGACGGCAACGTGATCCCGCGGTCGATCATCAACCGCTTCACCTGTGAGTTCAATGGCCAGTCCGTGATTGACGTGACGCTGGAACCGTCGATCTCGACCAACCCTTATATCGAATTCGAAGCCACCGTGCCCGAGGCCGGTGAGTTCAAATTCACCTGGTATGACGACGACGGCTCCGTCTACGAGGACGCAAAGGCGATCGAAATCGCCTGACCAAGGTCGCGGGCGTCCCTTTGGGGGCGCCTGCCAACCCCAGGGAGGAGAGAAACGCATGAAAATGAAGAACACGCTTCGCACCGTTTGCACCGTTCGCACTGTGGCGGCTCTGACCGCTCTGGTGCTCGCGGCCCCGGCCTTTGCCGATGAGGATGCGGAACTGGTGATCAACGGCGAGATCGAGATTGTCACCAAGACGACGGCACCGGCGCATCTGGAAGGACATCTTGACGAGATATTGTCCGGTTGGCGCTTCCGCTCCGACGAAACCCAGGCGATGGAGATGGACGATTTCGACAACCCCGGCATGCTGGGCGCCGAGGCAGGGTTCGAGCAGTTTGAAACCGTGATGGGCTCCGAGGGCAAATCCTGCATGGATTGTCATGACGGGGTGGAGAGCCTCGCCAATGTGCGCCCGACCTATCCGAAATGGAACGACGACAAGGAAGCGGTCTACACCATCCAGATGCAGATCAACGACTGTCTGACCGAACGGATGGGCGCGGAGAAGCAGAAATACGATAGCAAGACCATGCTGAACTTCGAGGCGGCCTTGGCCTCCGTGTCGCGCGGTATGCCGGTGAATGTGGCCATCGACGGTCCGGCCCAGTCGACTTGGGAGCAGGGTAAGGAGATGTATTACACCCGCTTCGGTCAGCTCGATCTGTCCTGTGCCAACTGCCATGAGCAGAATTACGGCAATATGATCCGTGCCGACCACCTGTCGCAGGGTCAGATCAACGGCTTCCCGACCTATCGCCTGAAAAACGCGCAGCTCAATGGGGCGCATGGCCGCTTCAAGGGCTGTATTCGCGACACGCGGGGGGAGACCTTCTCTCCGGGCTCGCCGGAGTTCGTGGCGCTGGAGCTTTATGTGGCGTCCCGTGGCAACGGCCTGTCCGTCGAAGGGCCGTCCGTCCGCAACTGATCTTTGAAGCCCCGCCGGCAGGGTCCGTGCGGGGCTTTCTCCCTCTCGATATATTCAAATTTACGCATAATTCCTGAGCGGTTTTGTGCGACATCTACGGAGCGACACACATGATTTCACGTCGTGACTTCCTTCAGGTCTCCATGGCCGCTTCCGCCCTTTACGGGGCGTCCGGGTTCGGCAACTGGGCGCGCCTTGCGGCCCAGCAAAGCCTGACGCAGGATCAGCTTCTGGAGTTCGACACCTTCGGCAACGTCTCCCTGATCCATGTCACCGACATTCACGCCCAACTCAAACCGATCTATTTCCGCGAGCCGGAGATCAACCTCGGCGTGGGCGAGAACAAGGGCTCGGTGCCGCATGTCACAGGCGCGGATTTCCGCAAGCTTTACGGCATCGAGGACAATTCGCCCTCGGCCTATGCGCTGACCTATAACGATTTTTCCGCTTTGGGCAAAGCCTATGGCAAGGTCGGCGGCCTCGACCGTGTGGCGACCGTGATCAACTCGATCCGCGCCGCGCGTCCCGATGCGCTTTTGCTCGATGGCGGCGACACATGGCATGGCTCCTACACCTGCTACCACACCGAGGGGCAGGATATGGTCAACGTGATGAACGCGCTCAAACCCGATGCGATGACCTTCCACTGGGAGTTTACGCTGGGCTCCGAACGCGTGCGCGAAGTGGTGGCCGATCTGCCCTTTGCGGCGCTGGGCGCCAACATCTTCGACGCGGAATGGGACGAACCGGCGGAGGATTTCGAGCCTTACAAATTCTTCGAACGTGGCGGCGTGAAGATCGCCGTCATCGGTCAGGCCTTCCCCTATATGCCCATCGCCAACCCCGGCTGGATGTTCCCGGAATACTCCTTTGGCATTCGCACCGAGCGGATGCAGGAAGTGGTGGACGAGGTTCGCGGCATGGGTGCGGAGCTTGTCGTGCTGCTGTCGCACAACGGGTTCGACGTGGACAAGAAAATGGCGAGCCTCGTGAAGGGTATCGACGTCGTGCTCTCCGGGCACACCCATGACGCGCTGCCGGAGCCGGTTCTGGTCGGTGAGACGATCATCATCGCGTCGGGATCGAACGGCAAATTCATCTCCCGCGTTGATCTGGATGTGCGCGACGGGCGCATGATGGGCTTCCGTCATAAACTCATCCCGATCTTCTCCGACGTGATCGAGCCGGACAAAGCGGTCTCCACGCTGATCGACGAACAACGAGCGCCCTATGAAGACGCAATGTCCGAGGTGATCGGCGAGACCGATAGCGTGCTCTACCGTCGCGGCAATTTCAACGGCACCTGGGACGATCTAATCTGTGACGCGCTTCTGAGTGAGCGTGAAGCCGATATCGCCATGTCGCCGGGCGTGCGTTGGGGGCCGTCGCTGCTTCCGGGCGACAAGATTACCCGCGAGGACATCTGGAACGCCACTTCCATGACCTATGGCAAGGCCTACCGCTCCGAGATGACCGGCGAGTTCATCCATACGATCATGGAAGACGTGGCCGACAACATCTTCAACCCCGATCCCTATTACCAGCAGGGCGGCGACATGGTGCGCATGGGGGGCCTTGGCTACCGCATCGACATCACCAAGCCGCAGGGCGAGCGGATTTCGGAGCTGACGCTTCTGAAAACCGGTGAGCAACTGGATCCGGCGAAAAACTACGTTGTCGCGGGCTGGGCCTCCGTCAACGAGGGCACCGAAGGGCCGCAGATCTGGGACGTGGTGGAAAGCCATATCCGCAAACAAGGCGTGGTTCATGTCGAACCGAACACCTCCGTCAAGGTGGTGGGTGCCTGAAACTCGAACAGGGGCCGAAAGCGGCCCGCAACGCACAATCATGAGGGAGACACGAGAGATGAGTGATACCCAAAACGGCCAGAACCGTGGGGCGAGCCGGCGCGCGTTCCTGCGCGGCGCGGCGGCCACCGGGGTCGGACTGGCCGCGAGCAAAGCCGCCGCCGAAGGGTCCGATCCGCTGATCACCGAGAAACAGGAGTGGGCCATCTACACTGGAGCGGGTGTCGATGAGACGCCCTACGGCCTGCCGATCAAATATGAGGGCGATGTCATTCGCCGCAACGTGCCGTGGCTGACGGCGGACCCGATTTCCTCGATCAACTTCACGCCGATCCATGCGCTTGATGGAACGATCACGCCGCAGGGGTGCGCTTTCGAGCGTCACCACTCCGGCGCGATCGAGCTGAAGAAAGAAGATTACCGCCTGATGATCAACGGTCTGGTGGACCAGCCGCTTGTGTTCACCTACGAGGATCTCGAACGCTTCCCGCGGGTGAACCGCACTTTCTTCCTCGAATGCGCGGCCAACACCGGGATGGAATGGGCGGGGGCGCAATTGAACGGCGCACAATTCACCCATGGCATGATTCACAACATGGAATACACCGGCGTCACGCTGCGCACGCTTCTCGAAGAAGCGGGGCTCGGGGCTGCGGGCGATCTGTCGGACAAATGGGTTTATGTCGAAGGGGCGGATGCCTCCTCGAACGGACGCTCCATTCCGATGGAAAAGGCGCTCGACGACTGCATGATTGCCTTTAAGGCCAATGGCGAAGCACTGCGCATGGAGCATGGCTATCCGGTGCGCCTCGTGGTGCCGGGTTGGGAAGGCAACATGTGGGTGAAATGGCTACGCCGCATCGAAGTGACCGCGCAAGCCATTGAATCGCGTGAGGAAACCTCGAAATACACCGATACGCTGGCGGATGGCACCTCGCGCAAATGGACCTGGGTCATGGATGCGAAATCCGTGGTGACCTCACCCAGCCCGCAATCCCCGATCAAGCATGGCAAAGGCCCGCTGGTGATCACCGGGTTGGCTTGGTCCGGTCGTGGTGCGATCACCGGCGTCGATGTGTCCATCGACGGAGGCAAGACCTGGCAGAAAGCGCGTCTCGCAAATGAGGGCCAGTCGATGGCGCTCACGCGCTTCTATCTCGACACAACATGGAATGGTGAGGAGATGCTGCTGCAATCGCGTGCCCATGACGAAACGGGCTATGTTCAGCCGACCAAGGCACAGCTCAGAGAGGTGCGCGGCGAGAACTCCGTGTATCACAACAACTGCATTCAGACCTGGCATGTCAAAGCGAACGGGGAGGCGGAAAATGTCGAAGTTTCTTCCTAAACTGACCATCACCACCGCCCTTGTCGCGACCCTTGCGATGCCGGCTTTCGCGGAGAAACTCGGCCTTGGCCGGGCCGCCCTGCCGGAAGAAATCGCGGCCTGGAACCACGATATTTCTCCCAATGGCGAAGGCTTGCCCGTGGGCTCCGGGTCGGTCGAGGATGGCGAGATGATCTTTTCCGAGAACTGCGCCGTCTGTCATGGCGAGTTCGCGGAAGGTGTGGACAACTGGCCGAAACTGGCGGGCGGCGATGGCACGCTGGCGGACAAGGATCCGCTGAAAACCATCGGCTCTTATTGGCCGTATCTCTCGACCGTCTATGACTATGTCCGTCGCTCCATGCCTTTTGGGGCTGCGCAGACCATGTCGGATGACGATGTCTATGCGATTACCGCCTATCTGCTCTATTCTAATTACCTCGTGGACGACGATTTCGTGCTGTCGAACGAGAATTTCCTCGAAGTCGAGATGCCGAATGCCGGGGGATTCATCGTCGATGATCGACCGGAAACGGAATACACGATCTTCACCGAGGAAAACGCCTGTTACGAGAACTGCAAGGATACGGTGGAGATCACCAGACGGGCGACCGTACTCGATGTGACGCCGGAGGAAGAGGGCACGGAAACCGTGACCGAGGCGGCTGTCGTTGTCGAAGAAGCTGTCGAGGAACCTGTGGACACCCCGGCCGTCGAAGAGGCTGCACAAGAGCCGGTCGAAGCTCCGGCGGAAGAGGCGCCGGTCGTGGCGGCCATGTCGGTCGACCCGGAACTGGCCGCTCAGGGTGAGAAAGTGTTCAAGAAATGCGCGGCCTGTCACCAGGTGGGCGAGGGCGCCAAGAACAGGACCGGTCCGGTGCTCAATGGCGTGATCGGTGCCACCATCGCTCATGTCGGGGATTTCAAATATTCCAAGGATTTCACGGCTGCCCATGACGAGGGTTTCATCTGGACCATCGAAAATCTGACGGAATATCTGCACAAGCCGAAAGCCATGTTCCCGAAGACCAAGATGAGCTTTGCCGGGTTGAAAAAGGATGAGGAGATCGCCGCAGTGATCGAATATCTCAAATCCGCGTCCCAGTAAGATATCCTGTGCGAACAGGGGGGCGGCATCCGGACGTTGAATCTGGGTGTCGCCTTTTTTCCATGGTATCATTCGAGAAAAGGGAGGATTTCTCATGAACACCAAAGCATTGATGGCGCTTTTGGCGCTTGCGACCGGCCCGCTTCTGGTCAGTCCGGTTCTGGCCAATGATCAGGCGATCACTTTCGATTATGACGGCACATTCGAGGATGCGGCCTTCGCCGTCGAAGATGCGATCATCTCGAAAGGGCTGGTGATCGACTACCGCAGTCACACCGGCGACATGCTTGAGCGCACCCGCGCGGACGTCGGCTCCGACGTGAAGCTGTTCGAGGCGGCGGATGTGTTCCTGTTCTGCTCGGCCACCGTGTCGCGCGAGGTGATGGAGGCCGATCCGATGAACATCGTGCATTGTCCCTATTCAATTTTCGTGGCCGATCAGGCGGGTAAGGTCACCATCGGTTTCCGCGATTACCCCGAAGGTCCGATGCAGGCGGTCGAAGATTTGCTGACAGAGATTGTGGAAGAGGCCACGAGCTTTTAAATAAACCCCTTGAACCGTGAAAGGGGTGCCGAGATGGATTGGATCGACCGATTTTCCGGTCTGGCGACATTGGAACCGAAGGTGCGCGAGCGCCTTGTAAGTCAATCCCAGATCGTGCATCTGCCGGAAAACACGGTGCTTTTCGGGCCGGGGAAGAGCCCGGAGAACCTGCTTTTACTGCTCGACGGGACGGTGCGGGTGCAACAGACCACCGAGGGCGGGCGCGAGATCGTGCTCTATCGTGTGCATGCGGGCGAAAGCTGTGTGCTGACCACCGCCTGTCTTCTGGCCTATGAGGATTACAGCGCCGAGGGCATTGCCGAGACCGAGGTGGAGGCGGTTGCCATTCCGCGCCGGGTGTTCGACGATCTGGTGGCACGCTCCCAGAGTTTCCGCACTTTCGTGTTTTCCGCCTATTCCCGCCGCATCACCGATCTGTTCCATGTGATCGAGGAAATCGCTTTTCAAAAGGTCGACATCCGGCTGGCGCAGAAGCTTCTCGGTTTGTCGCGCGGGGCAGGGGAGTTGAAGGCGACGCATGCCCAACTGGCGGCGGAACTGGGTACGGCGCGGGAAGTGATTTCCCGCCAGCTTCAGGAGTTCCAGCGCCGCGGATGGGTCAAGACCGCCCGCGGCGTGGTGTATCTGACCGATCGCGAAGCGCTTGATGCGCTGGCGCATTCGGGGTGAGGATCATTTCTTGCAGGTGTTGATCCCGAAGATCGAGTAAAGCGGACAGCTGGACATAAGCCCGGTCACCAGCGGGATGATCCCGATCAGGTAAAGCCAGCGCAGCGAAGCTTCGGTGTTGACGAAAAAGCCGATGATCAGGGCAAGGCCGATCACGATGCGCAGGATGCGGTCAAGACTGCCGACGTTCTTTTTGAGCATGAAACTCTCCAGTGAGTTTTGGTTAACCTAGCCTTAGGCTACTGCGCGGCCTTGCGCCTGTCTGTAACAAACTCACATGCGTCATGTGGGCGACCGATTTGTCGCAGGGCATCCAGAGCATGTTGCGAACGGACAAAAGAAAAGCGGGTCTTCATCGAAAGACCCGCTTGAATGTTCGTTTTGTGAAAGCTGGAGTTTAAAGCGTTTCGAGTTTAACCTGATTTATCGCATAAAATCGAAACGCCCGCTCCGCTTGAACGTTGCGCAGCGTTTCTGCTCAAGCCTTGATTCAGGTTTAAGCAGAAACGCTTTAGTCCATCGCTTTGAAATTCAGCGCCACACCGTCCTTGATGCCGGAGAACCAGCGCGAGGTGACCTTTTTCGTCTTGGTGTAGAATTTGAACGCGTCCGGCCCGTACTGGTCGAGATCGCCGAAGGCCGATTTCTTCCAGCCGCCGAAGGAGTAGTAGGAGAGAGGCACCGGGATCGGGAAGTTGACGCCGACCATGCCGACATTCACCCGGTTGACGAAGTCCCGCGCGGTGTCGCCATCGGCGGTGTAGATCGCGGTGCCGTTGCCGTAATCGTTGTCGATGATGAGCTGAAGCGCCTCTTCGTAGGTTTCCATGCGAACCTGCGACAGGACCGGGCCGAAGATCTCTTCCTTGTAGATGTCCATGTCGGGCGTCACGTCATCGAACAGGGTCGGACCGACGAAATAGCCGTTATCATAGCCCTGAATTTTCATCCCGCGCCCGTCGGTAACAAGGGTGGCCCCCTGCTCGACGCCAGAGGAGATCAGGCTCTCGATGCGCTCTTTCGCTTGCGCGGTGATGACCGGGCCGTAATCGGTGTCATCGCCTGCGGTATAGGGCGCGACCTTGAGTTTCTCGATCTTGGGCACGAGTTTCTCGATCAGCTTGTCGGCGGTTTCCTTGCCGACCGGCACAGCGACCGAGACGGCCATGCAGCGTTCCCCCGCAGCCCCGAAGCCCGCGCCCACCAGCGCGTCGGCGGCCTTGTCGAGATCGGCGTCCGGCATGATGATCATGTGGTTTTTCGCGCCGCCGAAACATTGCGCCCGTTTGCCGTTGGTGGCCGCACGACCGTAGATATATTGCGCAATCGGGGTGGAGCCGACAAAGCCCACGGCCTGAATGGTGTCGTTGTCGAGGATCGCGTCGACTGCCTCCTTGTCGCCATGCACCACCTGCAACACGCCTGCGGGCACACCGGCCTCGGTGGCAAGCTCGGCGAGCATCAAGGAGGTCATCGGCGTGCGTTCGGAGGGCTTCAGGATCATGGCGTTCCCGGACACCAGCGCCGGGCCCATTTTCCAGAGCGGGATCATCGCCGGGAAGTTGAACGGTGTGATGCCCGCAACGACGCCAAGCGGCTGGCGGATGGCGTAAAGGTCGATGCCCGGTCCCGCATCGCCGGTGAATTCGCCCTTGAGCATCGCAGGCGCCCCCATGCAGACCTCGACCACTTCAAGACCACGCTGAATGTCACCCTTGGCGTCAGGGATGGTTTTGCCATGCTCGCGCGACAGGCACTCGGCAAGCTTGTCCATGTTGGCCTCGATCAATTGACCGAATTTCATCATCACACGGGCGCGGCGTTGCGGGTTGACCTTGGCCCACTCGATCTGTGCTTCGGCGGCTTTCGCGACGGCCTCGTTCAGTTCGGCGGGGGTGGCCAGCGGCACCTTGGCGATGGCTTCGCCGGTGGCGGGGTTGCGTACTTCGGAGAAACGGCCGGAGGTGCCGGCGACATATTCTCCGTTGATGTAGTGTTTCAGCTCTTCCATGGGATCCTCCAAATGACTTGCCGTAAAGTTAGTCTTGCGAAAATGTGTTCAAAAGAGAGAATATTTCAAAAAGATTTTGCGTTTTTGCAAAACAAGTCGTGTGGGAGCTGGGTATGAACTGGGACGATCTGCGGGTGTTTCTGGCGGTGGCGCGGACCGAAAGCCTTTCGGGGGCGGGGCGTCAGCTCAAGATCGACCCCGCGACGGTGGGACGGCGGATCTCCCGGCTCGAAGAGGGGCTGGGGGTGACGTTGTTCGCGAAATCGCCACAGGGCTATGAGCTGACCCGCGATGGTGCGCGGCTTCTGGCCCACGCGGAGACGGCGGAACAGGCGGTGGCGCGTGGTGCCGAGGGCCTCTCGGAGGAGGGCGATGCGGGGCTCAAGGGGGTGATCCGTATCGGTGCGCCAGATGGTTGCGCCAACTACGTTCTGCCCCGGGTGATCGCGCGAATCGCCGACACCCACCCGGACCTGGAAATGCAGGTGATCGCCCAGCCGCGTCTTTTCAACCTGTCGAAACGCGAGGTGGATCTTGTGGTGAGCGTGTCTGCGCCGACCTCCGGGCGGCTGTTGGTGCAGAAGATCACCGACTACCATCTGTCGCTTGCGGGCATGCGCCCCTATCTGCGCAAGCATCCCGGGATTTCGGGCCTCGACGATCTCAAGGGGCATAAGATGGTGGGCTATGTGCCCGATCTGATTTTTGACAAGGAGCTGGACTATCTTGAGGAAATCGGGGTGAATCGCGTGGATTACACGTCGAATTCCGTCTCCGTCCAGCTCAACATGATCCGCGCGGAGCTGGGTCTCGGCATCGTGCATGACTTTTGCCTGCCCTATGTGCCACGCATGCGCCGGGTGCTGCCGGAGCTTGTGCGGCTCAAACGCGCCTTCTGGCTGGTGCGCCACGCCGATGATCGTAAGGTCGAAAGATTGTCCCGGTTCTGCGAGATTTTCACCCGGCAGATGCGGGAGGTCGTCGAGAAACTCGAAGGCGAGACTTGACAGATTGTCGCACCACGGGGGAGGCTTGGAACAGGGAGACAGAGAAAGAGTGCTGCACCTGCGGCAGCCGATTGATTAAAAGGGAGGAAACATGCTCGTTGGACAAATTTTGAAGACCAAGGCGATTGCGGAAACCGTGACCATCCGTCCGGATATGACGGTGGGGGAGGCGACGGAGATTCTGTCCGCGCGCAGGATCGGCGCGGTGATCGTCGCCACCGATCCGAAACGCCCCGAAGGCATCCTGTCCGAACGCGATATCGTGCGCGAGCTCGGGCGGACGGGGGCCGAAGTGCTGACGCACAAGGTGGCGGATTTCATGACCCGCAAGCTGGTGAGCTGCCGGGCCGACGATACGGCGCTGGCGGTTCTGGAGCGGATGAGCACCGGGCGGTTCCGTCACATGCCGGTGATGCAGGGCGATGAGATGATCGGTCTCGTGTCGATTGGCGATGTCGTCAAGGCGCGGCTTGAGGAGCTTGCGATGGAGAACACCGCACTCGAAGGCATGATCATGGGGCATTGACGCCCCTAGAGCCGGGATCGAACGAAATTATGACGGGTGACGGGGCGTTTGCGCCCCAATCCTCTTGATTTCGCACCTGCAATATTGTTGCGTGCGCCTCAGGTAGAGGAGGACGACCCCATGCGTATCGGCTTGTATCCCGGCACTTTCGACCCGGTAACCCATGGACATGGCGACATCATCCGGCGGGCCTGTGCGCTTGTCGACCGGCTCGTCATCGGTGTGGCGATCAACCGCGACAAGGGGCCTTTGTTCACCCTCGATGAGCGTGTCGAGATGCTTCAGGAGTACACGGCCGGTTTTGCTGCGGACACCGGTTGCGAGATTGTCGTACATCCGTTCGAGAATCTTCTGATCCAATGCGCGCGCGATGTGAACGCTTCTATCATCATTCGTGGTCTGCGCGCCGTGGCGGATTTCGAGTATGAATATCAGATGGTTGGGATGAACCGCGCGCTCGACAACAAGATTGAGACCGTGTTCCTCATGGCCGATGCCCGACATCAGGCGATTGCTTCGAAACTGGTCAAGGAAATCGCCCGACTCGATGGCGAGATTTCCAAATTCGTGGCGCCCGAGGTTGAAAAGCGTCTTCTGGCAAAATTCAACCGCTGAGAGAGCGTCTGCGCATGAAAAAAGCCCCTCTCCGGGGGCCTTTTCGGGGCGGTTGCCGGTTTTGTCAGCCGTAGACCGCGTCGTGTGCCAGTTTGCGGGCGCGGGTGTCGTCGATGTTCAGGTCGGCTTTGACCTTGGCGGACAGTCCGTCGAGTTCCGCGAGCGTGCGGCGATAGGCGACCCGTTTGCGGGCGGCGGTGGCGAGAGAAGCAAGGGTTTTCATGATGCCGTTCCTTTCGGGCTAAAGCGTTTCGATACCTCTGATATGCACCCGTTTTAGCGCTAACACCAATGCCGGTTCGCCAAGCTCGATATGCAACCTGCGCATGGGTGTCTCGGAAAACGCATCACTGTTTTGCAATACGTTTGGAAATCCCCGCAGCGCCGGGATCAGAACGGCGGAATGATCCCGATTGCCACGAAGCCCTTGAGCACCGCATCTACCGCGACGGCGGCGAGCACCATGCCCATGACGCGCGACACGATGGCCGCGCCGGTTTCGCCCAGAACGCGCAGGATCGGCTGGGCGGCCAAAAGGATCAGAAGGGTGATTACCAGCACGACCACCATGATCGAGGCGGTCATCGCCTGATGTGCCATGGAAAACCGGTCGTTGTCGGTAAGCATCACTACGGCCAGCATCGCGCCGGGTGACGCGATGGAGGGCATGGCAAGCGGGAAGACCGCGACGCGCCGGGCTTGCGCCTGTTGGTCTTTCTGGGGTTTTTCGACCTGCGCGGTCTCGTGCGAAGGCTTGCCATCGCCAAAGATCATCGTCAGCGCAAAGAGGAACAACACCAGCCCGCCCGCGATCTGGAAGGATGGAAGGCCCAGCCCCAGCGCCTCCAGAACCGCTTGTCCCAGAAGAATGAAGGCCAACAGGATGAAAAACGCGATCATCACGGCGCGGGCGGCGGCCATGCGTGCGAGACGTGGTGAGAGGCCGGCAGTGCCCGCGATGAAAACGGGCAGGGTGCCGATCGGGTCGATGACGACCCAGAGGGTGATGAATTCGCTGAGGATGGTCGACAGGCTGGGCATGGCTTTGAACTTGGGATGTTTTCGATGACATAGCATCGCTTGGCCGCTGAACAATATGAAAACGCCCCGGAGGGAGAAGCTCCGGGGCGTTCGTTTCCCGTTCGCGCGGGATAAACGTTTTTCGCTGAACCTTACTCAGGTTTTGCGAAAAGCGGCACGACGCTGTATCGGCGTTGTGACGTTTCTCAAAAGTGAGTGTCTCAATCTTTTGAGAAACGCTTTAACTGCGTTTCGGTCGCGAACGTATCTGGCTCAGAGGAATTTCGCCATCGCAACGGCGGTGTCCGCCATACGGTTGGAGAAACCCCATTCATTGTCGTACCAGGTCAGGATGCGGCACATGGTGCCTTCCATGACCTTGGTCTGATCGGTGTGGAAGATCGAGCTGTGCGGATCGTGGTTGAAATCCGAGGATACGAGCTTGCGGTCGGTGTAGCCGAGAATGCCTTTCAGCGGGCCATTGGCGGCGGCGCGGATTTTCTCGTTGATCTCTTCCACGGTGGTCGGGCGCGCGGCCTCGAACGTCAGGTCGACGACGGAGACGTTCGGCGTCGGCACGCGGATCGCGACACCGTCGAGCTTGCCCGCAAGTTCCGGCAGCACGAGGCCCACGGCCTTCGCCGCACCGGTGGAGGTCGGGATCATCGACAGCGCGGCGGCGCGGGCGCGATACAGGTCCTTGTGCATCGTGTCGAGCGTCGGCTGGTCGCCGGTGTAGGAGTGGATCGTGGTCATGAAGCCCTTGACGATGCCGATCTCGTCATTGAGCACCTTGGCCACCGGAGAGAGGCAGTTGGTGGTGCAGGACGCGTTCGAGACGACGATGTCATCGGCGGTCAGCACATCGTCGTTCACACCGAACACGATGGTCTTGTCGGCATTGGTGCCCGGCGCGGAAATCAGCACGCGGGAAGAGCCGTTCTCCAGATGCGCCTGACATTTTTCTTTCGAGGTGAAAATGCCGGTGCATTCCATCACGATGTCGATATCGGACCAGGGCAGATCGGCGGGGTTGCGGATCGCGGTTACCTTGATCGGGCCTCGGCCCACGTCAATCGTGTCCTCGGTGAATTTCACCTCGACCGGGAACCGGCCATGGACCGAGTCGAATTGCAGCAGATGCGCGTTGGTTTCCACCGGACCCAGATCGTTGATCGCCACCACCTCGATATCGGTGCGACCCGACTCGACGATGGCGCGCAGTACGTTGCGCCCGATCCGACCAAATCCGTTGATTGCGACTTTCACGGCCATTACAGCACCTCCTTGACGCTTTGGCTTGAGAAGGGACGATGTCCCCCTTCATGTGATCCGCAAGGAGCTTTCCCCTTGCAGAATGTATTCAGAATGCGACCGTCTTTCGGCCACACGACAGCTCTCAGCGCCAGAATGCAATCCAGTGAATGAGCCGAAGCCATTCTCGGGCC
This sequence comes from Celeribacter persicus, assembly GCF_003050785.1. Taxonomy (GTDB): domain Bacteria; phylum Pseudomonadota; class Alphaproteobacteria; order Rhodobacterales; family Rhodobacteraceae; genus Celeribacter; species Celeribacter persicus. The sequence continues at coordinate 148,675 of NZ_QAOH01000004.1, read as the reverse complement.
AGGAACAAGGTTCCAGCCCCCCCGGTCAGTCCGAAATCGAGGCCGAGCGCGATCAAAATCACGATGGCGAGGCCCAGGGCAATTTGATTGGTCATATCTCGCGCTAACGTCTGTCTTGGGGGCACAATGCGACAGGGGTGTGAAGAAAAAAAGGGGGCAGATCAAAAAAAGCGAAATTATGCCCGCAGGATATCCTACGCGCCTCAAGTGTCTGCCGAAAAATGTGACAGGACGGGGGCTCCTCTTCCCCCGTCCCGAAGGGCGTCTGGCTTTGCCGGCCCGGAGGCGTCAGAGCCGGCCCATGGCGGTGGCGACATCGGCCATACGTGCCGAGAAGCCCCATTCGTTGTCATACCAGGCAAGCACACGCACGGTGCGGCCGATGACCTTGGTCTGATCGGGCGCGAAGATCGAGGATTGCACCGTGTGGTTGAAGTCGATCGACACTTTCGGCTCGGGGTCATAGCCGAGAACGGCGCGCATGTGACCTTCGGCGGCTTCGCGCACGATCTCGTTCACATCCGCAACGGTCACATCCTTGGACGCCTGAAAGGTCAGGTCGACGGCAGAGACATTCGGTGTGGGGACGCGGATGGCGGAACCGTCGAGCTTGCCAGCGAGTTCCGGCAGCACTTCGGAAATGGCTTTGGCGGCCCCGGTCGAGGTCGGGATCATCGCCATGGCGGCGGCGCGGGCGCGGTAAAGATCCTTGTGACGCCGGTCCAGCGTCGGCTGGTCGCCGGTGTAGCTGTGGATCGTGGTCATGATGCCGCTTTCGATGCCGATGGCGTCGTTCAGCACCTTGGCGAGCGGCGCAAGGCAGTTCGTGGTGCAGGAGCCGTTCGAGATCATCCGCTCGGTCTCGCGCAGGTCGCGGTGGTTGACGCCGAAGACCACGGTGCGGTCGACGTTCTTGGCGGGTGCGGAGATCAGCACTTTGCGCGCACCGCGTTCGAGGTGGGTGTTGGCCTTGTGTCCGTCGTTGAACTTGCCAGTGCATTCGAGCACCACGTCCACACCTTCCCAGTCGAGTTCTTCCGGGTTGTAGGTAGACATAACCTGAATCGGGCCATTGCCGAGGTCCATGGTGTTGCCTTCGACGGTTACGGTTCCGCCGAAACGGCCATGGACGCTGTCGTATTTCAGCAGGTGCGCATTGGTTTCGATCGGGCCGGTGGCGTTGATCTTGACCACCTCGACCTCGTTCAGGCCCGCCTCCGCGATATGCGCCAGGGTGCAGCGCCCGATGCGGCCAAATCCGTTGATCCCGAGTTTGATGGTCATGTTGCGTCTCCGGCTGATGTTCAAATGAGGAGGGAGTCGCAGGTCGGTATACGGCGGTGTGCCGTATTGGAAAAGCATTTAACGCCAACATGTTGGCGCAAACATAGGGAAAAGAGACGGTTTAGCGATAACACGTCGGGGACCCGTGGGCCCCCGACCGCTCAGCCGTCACATGCCGGGCAGTTTGCAATCGTTCGCGTCGAGCGTTTGCACGGGGTCGCCCGGGGCGCAGGTCTCGTGGCTCACGGGGTACTCCTGCGGCGTGGTTTCGCAGGCGGCAAGCACGCTGGTGCCCAGAAGCAGCGCCACGACCGGGGCCAGTCGCGTGCGCATATGTGTCGTTTCGGATTTCATCATCGTCTCCTTCCCTGGTGGTCCGGCCTCCCGCCTGTGTCGGGGAGGTCCGCGCCGATTTCACGTCAGCTACAGGTTTCAGGCAAGAGTAACGTAGGGGAAGGGACGAAAAACAGACGCCCGCGCAGATTGCGCGGGCGTGATTTTTCAAAGTGCGGATGGTCCTTAGCCCAAGAGCGCCTTGACCTGAGCCACCACGTTCCCGGCGGTGATGCCGAATTTCTCGTAGAGCTCTTCGGCCGGGGCGGACGCGCCGAAGCGGGTCATGCCCACGAAAGCCTGTTTTGCTTCACGACCGCGCTCGCCCAGAAGCCAGCGGTCCCAGCCACCTTCGCGTACGGCGGCTTCCACACCAACGCGCACCGGACCGGCCGGAAGCACTTTGCGGCGATAGGCTTCGTCCTGTTCCGCGAACAGTTCCATACAGGGCATGGACACCACGCGGGTGCCGATACCGTTCTCTTGCAGGATCTTGCGGGCTTCCATCGCGATGGCCACTTCGGAACCGGTGGCGATCAGGATCGCGTCACGCTTGCCCTCGGCCTCGGCCAGCACATAAGCGCCTTTGGACACGAGGTTCGCGGTCTTGTGCTCGGTGCGCAGCGTCGGGACGTTCTGACGGGTCAGGACCAGAACGGACGGGGTTTTCTGCGCGGTCAGTGCGATTTCCCAGGCCTCAGCCGTCTCGACCGTATCCGCCGGGCGGATCGTCAGCGTGTTCGGCGTCGCGCGGCAGATGGCGAGATGCTCGACCGGCTGGTGGGTCGGACCGTCTTCGCCGAGACCGATGGAGTCATGGGTCATGACATAGGTCACCGGAATGCGCATCAGGGCCGACAAACGCATCGCCGGACGTGCGTAATCGGTGAAGCAGAAGAAGGTGCCGCCATAAGGGCGGATGCCCCCGTGAAGCGCCATGCCGTTCATCGCGGCGGCCATGCCGTGTTCGCGGATGCCATAATAGACGTAACGCCCCTTGCGGTTGGTTTCGTCAAAGACGCCCATGTCGCCCGTGAGCGTATTGTTCGATCCGGTAAGGTCTGCGGAGCCACCGATGGTTTCGGGCATGATCGGGTTGATCACTTCGAGCACCTTCTGCGAGGAGGCGCGGGTCGCGAGGCTCGGCGCGGTCTCGGAGATCTGTTTCTTGAACGCCTTGATCGTGGCCGACAGTTTCTTTGGCGCATCGCCCGCGAAGACGCGGTTGAATTCGGCCTGACGACGCTCGGACTGCTCCTCGAAGCGTGCCTCCCATGCAACGCGCTCGTGGCGGCCTTTCGCGCCGATCTCTTCCCATTCGGCTTTCACCTCGGGGGAGACCTCATAAGGACCCCAGTTCACGCCATAGGCCGCTTTCGCGGCGGCGAGCTGGTCGGGATTGGTGAGCGCGCCGTGGCCTTTCGAGGTGTCCTGCGCGGCGTGACCCAGAGCGATATGGGTCTTGCAGGCGATCATCGAAGGTTTCTTGGATTTCTTCGCGGCCTCGATGGCGGCGTCGATCTGCTCCGGGTCATGACCGTCGATGGACTGGACATGCCAGCCTGCGGATTTGAAACGCGCCACCTGATCGGTGCGATCAGAAACGTCCACTGTGCCGTCGATGGTGATGTTGTTGTTGTCCCAGAAGACGATCAGCTTGCCGAGTTTCTGACGACCGGCGAGCGCGATGGCTTCCTGAGACACGCCCTCCATGAGACAGCCGTCACCGGCCATGACATAGGTGTAGTGGTTCTGAAGCTTGGCGCCGAAACGGGCACGCAGGCTTTCTTCGGCCATGGCGAAACCGACGGCGTTCGAAATGCCCTGGCCGAGCGGGCCGGTTGTAGTCTCGACACCGTCGAGCAGGAAGTTTTCCGGGTGACCGGCGGTCTTCGCGCCCATCTGGCGGAAGTTCTTGATCTCTTCGAGCGGCATTTCCTTGTAGCCGGTCAGATAAAGCAGCGAATAGATCAGCATGGAGCCGTGACCCGCCGACAGGATGAAGCGGTCGCGGTCCGGCCAGAGCGGCGCGGAAGCATCGAATTTCAGATGCTTGCCGAACAGCACGGTGGCCACATCGGCCATGCCCATCGGCATGCCGGAGTGACCGGAATTGGCACCGGCGACGGCATCGAGCGTCAGCGTGCGGATGGCGGCGGCACGCATCCAGTGATCGGGGTGCGCCTCGCGCAGGGTTGCGATATCCACGGGCGGATCTCCTTATAGGCTCCCAAACTGAGGTCGGAACGTGTGGAATCCACGGAAATTCCGGCCTTTCGGGCCTTCTGATAACGATGTGGCGGCAAAGTGCAAGCGGCGAGGCGTTCATGCGGCCATGTTGTCTGGGCTTTCCGCACTCCGATCAGGAGGCATGTTGGTAAATCCGGTCCCATGGGATAGTCTCGCGAATCAAGAGACAGAACATGAGGCCCGCGCGCTTCGCCCTTGAGCACAAAGGAAGTTTCGGCTTTCATGGTGCCAGACAGGGCGCAGGGAGAGAGGTCGCATGATGACAGAGCAGAATGTGAGTAGGTGGCAATGAGCGAGATTTCCGATTTCGAAGCCCGGATCACAGCCGCGCTTGAGCGGATCGGGCGTGCGGTTGCCGTGGCCGAGGAGCGTGCCGAGGCGGCGCAGACGGGGGGAGTCGCCAGTCAGGCGCTGGAGGCGGAGGTTGCCCGTCTGAACGATGCGCTGGAAGCCGAGCAGAGCATCAACGCCCAGCTCGAAGACCGTGTGAAGGCGATCCACGATCGTCAGGAAACCCATGTGGCTGCACTTGAGGACGAGGTGGAGACCTTGCGCCGTCAGTTGATGGATCACGACCGGGAAATGCGGAAGCTGCGTCATGTGAATGCGCAACTGCGCGAGAACAATGCAGCGCTGCGCGAGGCCAATGCCGTGGGGCTGTCCGACGCAGATCTGATCAACGCCGGGATGCGCGCCGAGCTGGAAGCGCTCAAGGTGACGCGGGATGTGGATGTGACGGAGCTCGACGCGATCCTGACCGAGTTGCGCGCAGTGATGACGCGGGCCTCGGGTGCGCAACCGAGCGAGGAGGTATAAACGATGCCCGAAGTGAAAATCTCCATCGGTGGCCGCGAATTCGATGTGGCCTGTCAGGCGGGGGAGGAGCATTTCCTGAAATCCGCAGCCGAGCTTCTGGACAATGAGGCTTCGGTTTTGTCGAGCCAGATCGGGCGTTTACCTTCTGAGCGGATGCTCCTGATGGCGGGGCTGATGCTCGCGGACAAGACCGCCGGGATGGAAGAACAAATGCGCGCGCTGGAGAGCAAGCTCGGCGCGCAGGAAGCCTTGATCGAAGAGATGCGGGCGCGTCCGGAGCCGGAACCGGTGAAGGTCGAGGTGCCGGTGGTGCCCGCCGATGTCACCGACACGCTGGCCGAGATGGCCGCCCGCGCAGAGGCCATGGCCGCCGCCTTCGAGGAACGGCTGGGTGTGACAGACACGCTGAACGAGGGGTGATCGCCGAAGGCTGTCACGTCACGATCTTCCGATGTCCTTCAGTGAGGGAATTAACCCCCTCTGTCCAAAGAAGAAAGGCACGTCTCGGACGTGCCTTTTGTTCCGTCGGAGAAGGGTGATCAGGTGTTCGCGGCGCGGATTTGGTCGGCTTTTTCGGTGTCGAAAGCGACGCCCTTGTCCGCGAGCATCTGGTCGAGCTCGCCCGAGAGCGTCATCTCGATCACGATGTCGCAGCCGCCGACGAATTCGCCTTTGACGTAAAGCTGCGGGATCGTCGGCCAGTCGGAGAATTCCTTGATCCCCTGACGGATTTCCTCGTCGGAGAGCACGTCGACATCGAGATAATCGACGCCCATGAAGTTCAGGATCCCCGCCACTTTCGACGAGAAACCGCAACGCGGCATGAGCTTGGTGCCCTTCATGTAGAGAACGACATCGTTCTCATCGACGGTTTTCTGGATGGTCTCTTGCGCAGTCATGATCAATGTCCTTTGGGTGATCTTCACGGAGTCCGCGAAGGCCATATTTGAAAAGCCGGGGCAGGCGGTTGAACACTATATAGAGCGTCTCCAGTACCCCGACCAGAAGTTCCACTTTTACTCCGGCGCGCGGGTGGTCAACGCCAGCGCGTGCAACTCGCCGCTGTCGAGCTTTTCCTTGAGGGTCGCGTTGACGGCGCGCTGTTGCTGGACGCGGTTCATGCCCTTGAACGAGGCATCCACCACCTCGGCGGCGAAATGCTGGCCGTCATCTCCCTGAACGATGATCTTGGCGTCGGGGAAACCAATGCGGATCAGATGTTCGATATCGGTGGCGGTGATGGCCATGTAGGGCGCTCCTTGGTTTGTCGTTGGTCTGAAATGTAAGCGGTGGTGCGGGGCGCTGCAAGCATTCAGGCGGGATGACCCTGTGCAATCGCGCTCAGGAATGTCTCATAGTCTGCCGCGAGCGTGTCCGTGTCGGCCCAGGCCCGCGCGCATTTGCGCAGGAGGCGCTGTCGTTCGTTCTCAAGCGCTTCCGGCAGATCGAGAACTCCGGCCTCCATCAGTTGCCGCATCCGCTCGTGCAGAGGTTTCAGCCGGTCGAAATCGCGCAGCATGGCGGACAGAAGCGTCGGGTCGTCACGCCAGCTTTCGCCGTTGAAGCGCAGTTGCGTCACACGTTGACCGGCCCCGGCACAATCGTAGAGCACACAACCCCGGTTGCCGATTTCTTCGAGCTCATTGTGACAAGAACACAGATGCCCGTCGAGATTGGGGCAGGGCGTTCCCGCGGGTTTGTCGAAAGAGAACAGATCGCCCTTGTCGAGCGTTAGTCCGACGCAGCATAGCGCTGCGCATTGGGAACAATTGGAGGTGAGGTCGGGCAGGTCGGTCATGAGTGTCTTATAAAGCAAAAGGCCCGCGGTTTGGCGGGCCTTCTTGAGATGATATGGCCAAGAAGAGGATCAGCCGAAAATCTCGCCGAAGGTGCCGCGATAGATCGCGGATAGTTCGGCCAGCGGGGCGGAAGACGTTCCGAATTTCACCGTGTCGCCACCGAATTTGCCGACGGTGGCGATGGGGACCCCCGCCTGGCTGGCGGCGGCCATGAGGGCTTCGGCGGCGTCAAAAGAGCAGGCGACGAGGTAGCGCGCCTGATCCTCGCCAAAGAGCGTGGCGGTGTCGTCACTGTCGAGTGTGACGCCCACACCGGCGGCTTCGGCCATCTCGAAGGCGGCAAGCGCAAGCCCGCCGTCGGAGAGATCGGTTACGGCGCCGATCAGCTTGCCATTGGCGCGGATGAATTCGCCGTTGCGTTTCTCTGCATGAAGATCGACATGAGGGGCGTCGCCATCTTCGCGGTTGAAAACCTCGTAAAGGAGCGCGGACTGGCCCAAAAGTCCCTTGGTTTCCCCCACAAGCACGGCGATATCGCCCTCATTGGCGAGACCGGCGATCAGATCGTTCTCCGAGGCGATGAGACCCACCGCGCCGATGGTCGGGGTCGGCAGGATGCCTTCGCCGTAGCTTTCGTTGTAGAGCGAGACGTTGCCCGACACGATCGGCATGTCGAGGAAGGCGACGGCCTGACCGATGCCATCCAGAGCGCCCACGAATTGCCCCATGATCTCCGGTTTCTCCGGGTTGCCGAAGTTCAGGTTGTCGGTGGTCGCGAGCGGCAGGGCGCCCACGGCGGAGAGATTGCGGTAAGCTTCCGCTACGGCCTGTTTGCCACCCTCGACCGGGTTGGCACGCACGTAGCGCGGCGTCACGTCGGAGGTGAAGGCGAGCATCTTGGGCGTGCCATGGACACGGATCACACCGGCGCCAAGGCCCGGGGTGCGCACGCTGTCGGCCATGACCTGCGTGTCGTATTGCTCATAGACCCACGCTTTCGAGGCGTAGTTCGGCGAGGAGATCAGCCCTTTGAGCCCGTCGATGGCGTCGATCTGCGGCACGTCGGCGACCTGTTCGGCCTCGGGCGTCGGAACCCAAGGACGGTCGTATTCCGGCGCGGAGGAGGCGAGTGTGGACAGCGGCAGGTCGGCCATGCAGGTGCCGTTGTGCATGATCAGGAAGCGGTCTTCCTCGATGGTCTCGCCGACGATGGCGAAATCGAGGTCCCATTTCTCGAACACCGCACGCGCCTCGGCCTCTTTCTCGGGCTTCAGCACCATGAGCATGCGTTCCTGAGATTCAGAAAGCATCATCTCATAGGCGGTCATGTTCGGTTCGCGCTGCGGCACGTTTTCGAGATCGAGACGCACGCCAAGACCGCCCTTGTCGCCCATCTCGACGGCGGAACAGGTGAGACCGGCGGCCCCCATATCCTGAATGGAGATCACCGCGCCGGTCCGCATCAGCTCAAGGGTGGCTTCCATCAGACATTTCTCGGTGAACGGATCGCCGACCTGAACGGTGGGGCGTTTCTCCTCGATGCTGTCGTCGAATTCGGCAGACGCCATGGTCGCGCCGCCAACACCGTCACGACCGGTTTTCGCACCGAGGTAGACGACGGGCATGCCGACGCCCGAGGCCGCCGAGTAGAAAATCTTGTCCGCGTCCGCCAGACCGGCGGCGAAAGCGTTCACGAGGCAGTTGCCGTTATAGGCGGCGTGGAAGCGGACCTCGCCGCCCACGGTCGGCACCCCGAAACAGTTGCCATAGCCGCCGACACCTTCGACGACGCCATGGACAAGCTGTTTGGTTTTGGGGTGCTCCTTGACGCCGAAGGAGAGGGAATTCATCGCCGCGATGGGGCGTGCGCCCATGGTGAACACGTCGCGCAGGATGCCGCCGACGCCGGTCGCGGCCCCTTGGTAGGGCTCGATATAGGAGGGGTGGTTGTGGCTTTCCATCTTGAAGACCACGGCTTGCCCGTCACCGATATCGACCACACCCGCGTTCTCACCTGGGCCACAGATGACCTGCGGGCCGGAGGTCGGCAGTTTGCGCAGGTGCAGTTTCGAGGATTTGTAGGAACAGTGTTCGTTCCACATGGCCGAAAAGATACCCAGCTCGGTGAAGGTCGGTTCGCGGTTCAGAATGCGCAGGATTTCGGCGTATTCTTCCGGCTTGAGACCGTGGGCGGCGATGATCTCTTCGGTGATGGCGGGTTCGGTCATGAATGTCCCCTCGAATGTCCACTTGGGCGGCAGCCTGTCGTTACGCGCCCTCTTAGGACGTTTGGCGGTTTTGGGAAAGGGGCTAAAGAGCGCGTTGTCGATCCCCTGCGGGCTTTCGAGGAGTTTCCTTTCAGGTGTTTCCGGGGAGGGATGCGTGGTCACGGACCGGGCGGCATAAAACCGAAACGAAAGCAAAAAAAAGGCCGAGCAAAGCTCGGCCTAAGTCCAACAGGGAGGTAAAACCGCACTGAGCTGCCTCAATCAGCGGCTTCATTGCTGCATTTAGGGGCAGTTTGTGAATCGTTCAAGGAATTTTCTGCGCATGCATTGCAATGCCGCTATGCGGAAAACGCATATCATCCATCTGAGATATGCCCGAGGACGCGTTGTGTGGTCCGGGATGGCGGGGCAGAAAGCGGGGCTCAGGAGGGCTCGCCACCGTCTTCGTCGCGCATCAGGCGGCGGTGGGCGTTGATCTCTTCGATGATGAAATCGCGGAACACCTCGATGCGTTTGGAATGGCGCAACTCTTCGGGATAGGCGAGGAAGACGGGCACTTCACCGCTTTCCACACCGGGCAGGACGCGCACCAGATGGGGCGAGGTTTCGACCAGATAATCGGGTAGCACGCCCACTCCGAGGTGGTTGAGCACGGCCTGAAGCACGCCGAAATAATTGTTCACGAAAAGCTTCGAACGGATGTTGTGATCGTTCAGCTCTTCGACGAGACGAGCGCCGGCGGCGACCTGATGGGAATTCGGATTCTGGCAGATCAGCCGATGCTTGGTCAGATCGTCCATAGTTTCCGGCGTCCCGTGTTCGGCGAGATACTCCGGTGTTGCGAAAAGACGCATGCGGATGTTCATTAACCGCTTGCGGATCAGATCGGCCTGCGAGGGTTCCTTCATCCGGATCGCCACATCGGCCTCGCGCATCGGCAGGTCGAGCACGCGCTCTTCGAGCATCAGGTCGATGTTCAGCTCGGGGTACTTCTCGTAAAGCTTCGACAGACGCGGCGCGAGCCAGAGCGTGCCGAAGCCGGTGGCGGAGGTCACCCGCAATTCACCGTAAACCTCTTCCTCACTGTCGCGAATGCGCGCGGCGGCGGCGTCGAGCCGTTTCGCCATGGCGCGGGTGGCCTCGAACAGCAACTCGCCCTGTTCCGTCAGAATCAATCCGCGGGCGTGGCGGTGAAACAGGGTGGTGGAGAGCGATTCTTCGAGCGCACGGATTTGACGCGACACTGCCGACTGGCTCAAATGCAATGCGTCCCCCGCATGGGTGAGCGATCCCGCATCCGCCACCGCGTGAAAAATTCTCAGCTTGTCCCAATCCATACCCGTCACCTGCTGTTCCTCCTCTTCACGGCAGTTTACATGAGATATAGCCTAAAGAGGAATTTTGGCCGTTTCATTCTTTGTTTTCGCACAGATCGCAAGGGGAATGCTTTGCGTGAACACAAATTGACGCAAGGATATGAAGCAAATGCAAAGATTTCGGGCAACGGGAGTTGGTCATGGGGGAGGGGACGGAATGCGGGTCGGGAGAGAGCGCATGCATGTCGGGGGATCAGAGGACGTCATGACCGCGCGTCAAGTGGCCCGTGACATTTCCTATGCAAGTTCGGCGGCCACGCGCGGTGGGCGGGTGCTGATCCGGCTGATGGAGAACGCCACGGGACGGATTGGCCTGATCCGGCGAGCGCAGGGTTATGATGCAGATGTCGCGAGCGGTCGCGATTTCTGGGCGGTGATGGCGGAGCGCTACGGGCTGACGTTCGAGGTGACGCGTGGAGCGTTGGTCAATATTCCGACCGAGGGGCCGCTTGTGGTGGTGGCCAATCATCCTTACGGCATTCTCGACGGGCTGATGCTGGGCCATATCCTGTCGCTCACCCGTGGAGATTTCCGCATTCTGGCACACCGGGTGTTCCGCCGGGCCAATGATCTCGAGAAAGTGATCCTGCCGATTTCGTTCGACGAGACGAAAGAGGCTTTGGCGCTCAATCTGGAAACCCGCAAAACGGCGCTGGATTATCTGGGCGCGGGGGGCTGCATCGGGGTGTTTCCCGGCGGCACGGTGTCGACCGCCGCAAAACCGATGGGACCGCCGCTCGATCCGACTTGGCGGGCGTTCACGGCGAAAATGGTGGCGAAATCGGGGGCAACGGTGGTGCCGCTTTATTTCGATGGGGCCAATTCGCGGCTGTTCCAATTGGCGAGCCATGTCCATGCAACGCTGCGCATGGGGCTTTTGATCCGGGAATTCCGGCGCAGTCTCGGTACGCCCGTGCGGGTGGCGATCGGCGATCCGATCCGTCCGGAACTGCTGGCCGAATTCCGCGGGGACAGCAAAAAGCTTATGGATTTTCTGCGCGTCGAGACCTATTCACTATCCTCAAAGCCCTTGGCACATGCCGGGCTGGGTTTTGAGTTCGAGGCGAAACACGGAGCCCATTCCCCAAAAGCGGCCCGCAAGGGGCTGAAGGATCGGTATTGAGATGGCAGTCGGCATTTTTGACAGTGGTTTGGGCGGGTTGACCGTGTTGGACGCGGTTCAGAAACGGCTGCCCGACGTGCCCTTCGTCTATTTCGGCGACAATGCGCACGCACCTTACGGGGTGCGGACCGCCGATGACATTTACAACCTGACCACCTCCGCCGTGGAACGGCTTTGGGAAGCGGGGTGCGATCTTGTGATCCTTGCCTGCAACACCGCTTCTGCTGCGGCGCTGCGGCGGATGCAGGAAAGCTGGATTCCGCGTGACAAGCGGGTGCTCGGTGTTTTCGTGCCGCTGATCGAAGCGCTCACAGAACGGCAATGGGGCGACAACTCGCCCCCGCGCGAAGTCGAGGTGAAGCATGTGGCGCTGTTCGCGACCCCCGCGACCGTCGCCTCCCGTGCCTTCCAGCGCGAGCTGGCGTTCCGCGCCATCGGTGTGGATGTCGAGGCACAAGCCTGCGGCGGCGTCGTGGATGCCATCGAAGACGGCGACTTGATTCTCGCCGACGCGCTAGTGCGTTCCCATGTCGATGCGCTCAAACGCAAGATGCCGACGCCGGATGCGGCCATTCTCGGTTGTACCCATTACCCGATGATGGAAGAGGCGTTTCAGGACGCGTTGGGTGCGGATGTGAAAGTGTTCAGCCAGGCCAATCTGGTGGCCTCCTCGCTGGCCGACTACCTGACGCGACACCCTGCAATGGTGGGGCCGGGCACCGAAACAATGTTCCTGACCACGGGCGACCCCGTTAAAGTCTCGCGCGGGGCCACGCAATTCCTGCGACGAAAAGTCGAGTTCATCAAGGCTTGACGGGCCATTCGCCCTGCGCCCACCCGTCGCAATTGCGATAGATTCAGAATCCTTCTAAATTGGGGCACCTGCTTGACCCGGATCAAGGGCATGGCGGGGCCGATGTGAAAGACGACTGCTATGAGCTATAAAATCGCCATTCTTGGAGCTTCCGGCTACACGGGCGCGGAACTTGTCCGCCTGATCGCAACCCATCCGATGATGGAGGTCGTGGCGCTTTCGGGTGACCGCAAGGCGGGCATGGAGATGAGTGAGGTCTATCCGCATCTGCGTCACATGGATCTGCCGGCGCTATGCAAAATCGAGGATATTGATTTTTCCGCCGTCGATCTGGCGTTTTGCGCCCTGCCGCACGCGACCTCGCAAGCGGTGATCAAGGACCTGCCGCCGACCACGAAGGTCGTCGATCTCTCCGCCGATTTCCGTCTCCGTGACCCGGATGAATACGAGAAATGGTATGGCAAGCCGCATTCGGCCGTGGAGATTCAGAAAGAGGCGGTCTATGGCCTGACCGAATTCTACCGCGACGAGATCAGGGGCGCGCGTCTTGTGGCGGGCACCGGCTGTAACGCCGCGACGGGGCAGTTCATTTTGCGGCCTCTGATTGCCGCCGGTGTCATCGATCTCGACCAGATCATTCTCGATCTCAAGGTGGCCGTGTCCGGCGCGGGGCGCTCGCTCAAGGAACACCTGCTTTACGGTGAGTTGGAAGACAACGCCTTCGGCTATTCCATCGGCGGCAAGCACCGGCATCTGGGCGAGTTCGATCAGGAGTTCTCAAAGGTGGCGGGCCGGGATGTGCGCATCCAGTTCACGCCGAACCTGATCCCGGCGACCCGTGGCATCCTCGCTACGGCCTACGTGCAGGGCGAGGCCACCGCCGTGCATTACGCGCTGGCCGACGCTTACATGACCGAGCCCTTCATTCATGTGCTGCCGTTCGGCCAAGCGCCCGCGATGAAACATGTGCGCGGCTCGAATTTCTGCCATATTGGGGTGGTGGAGGACCGTATTCCGGGCCGTACCATCGTCATTGGCACCATCGACAACCTGACCAAGGGCTCGTCCGGTCAGGCGATCCAGAACGCCAACCTGATGCTGGGCCTCAATGAGACCACGGGTCTCATGAGTGTCCCCATGTATCCGTGATTCAAGACCTGAGGAGGAGATCCCATGGCCGGTTTGAAGAACCTTAAAAAGACACGCCGCATTCAGGTCTTCGCCGTCGCCGCCGTGGCGCTGGCGCTGTCCACCGGCATGATCGGCTATGCGATGCGCGATGGGATCAACCTCTACCGCGACCCCTCGAAAGTGGTGGCCGAGCCGCCGCGCGAAGGGGAGATTTTCCGGCTTGGCGGGCTGGTGGAAGACGGCTCTCTGGTGCGCGGCGAAGGCACCCATGTGACCTTCTCCGTGACCGACGGGGCGGAAACCATCCCGGTGACCTTCGAGGGCGTGCTGCCCGATCTCTTCGGCGAAAACCAGGGCATGATCGGCACCGGCTCCATGGTCGGGGGCATCTTCGTGGCGACCGAAATTCTGGCCAAACACGACGAGACCTATATGCCGAAAGAGGTGATGGACAGCCTCAAGGAGACCGGGGTTTATGTGGAGCCGGAGAGTTGAGGTCCGGCGGCCTAATGACAAGAATAGTCTGGTGTTTTTCTTGAAATCTTAAGAAGTCTGTCGTTCAATCTCCCCGTTTAGGGGAAATTAAACATGTTTGAATTTCTTATTGTCTCGGCCATCATCATTGGTGGTTTATTCATTGGCCAAGCGAAGAAAGATGTAAGGCGTTCGCTCAAGCCGGTCGAGCCTAAACCGCACTATCGTCCAACTCTCAAGCCTGCGCCATTTAATGAGAAGACGGCAAGAGAGGCTTCGGAAAAGCCCGTCTTGCGGGGCGCCGCTTATGTCGTTGATGGCGATACGCTGACCATCGCCAAGACCCAAATCCGTCTCTTTGGGGTTGATGCGCCTGAGCTCAATCATCCATATGGAAAAAAGGCAAAATGGGCTCTGGTCAAACTTTGTAAAGGTCAATCCATTCGCACCGAGGTGACAGATGTGGACAGTCATGGCCGCACGGTTGCGCGCTGTTACCTGCCGGATGGGCGTGACTTGTCGGCTGAGATGGTCAAACAGGGCCTCGCAATCGACTGGGCCAAATTTTCGAGGGGAGAATACAGGTCCATGGAATTGCCCGATGTGCGCAAAAAACTCTGGCTTGCGGATGCGCGCCAGAAGGGCCGTATGCAGGTCTGGGAGCAGTTCGAGGCCAAACAGAAGGCGCGTGGGGAGGGCGGTTAACTGCCTTTAAGGTCCACTCCGAACGCCCAACTCCGCCGACGTTAACCTTTTTGCGCGAGCCTCAACTCATCAATTTGGTGGGATTGAGGCAGATGAAAACAGTACAGCAAATCGCGATGGAAATCGTCGCTCGCGAGGGTGGTTACGTCAACGACCCCGACGATCCCGGCGGGGCGACGAAATACGGGGTCACGCTTGCAACGATGCAGCGGCTCGGGCTCGATCTCGACGGCAACGGACGGATCAACGAGACCGATGTCAAACGACTGACGCGGGACAAGGCACGGGATATTTTCGTCGAACATTACTTTCACGCCCCCCGGCTCGACGAATTGCCGCCGGTGTTGCAGGCGAGCGTCTTCGACATGTATGTCAACGCAGGCGCCAATGCGGTGCGGATTTTGCAGCGGCTCCTGAATGACATGGGCCAGCGCATCGCCATTGACGGGGCGGTCGGGCCGCAGACGATCGAGGCGGCGTTCATCGCGCAGTCTTTGGCCCCGGCCTATCTCGCGGACGCTTACGGCATCGCCCGGCGCAATTACTATTACGCTTTGGCGGACCGTCGACCGGGGTCGCGCAAATACGCGAAGAAACGCGACGGCGGCAAGGGTGGCTGGATCACCCGCGCCGAAGATTTCATTTCCCCGCGCTATCACCTGACGGAGGCCGAGCATGCCGCACGGGTGGTGGCATGGGGGTGATCGGGCGGATTTTCGATTTGCTGTTCGGCGACGGGCGCAATGTGGTGAAGGACACGGCGGAGGTGTTCTTCGAGAACAAGGAAAACGCTGGCGCGCGCGAGGCGGGCTACCGTTCGGCGGCGATGCAGCAATTCGCGGGCGAGTTCGCGGGGCCGCAAGCCGGTGTGCAAAGGGGGTATTTCGACCGCTTCATGGATGCGCTCAATCGTGTGCCGCGCCCGCTGATGGCCTTTGGCACCATCGGGCTTTGCGTTTCCGCCATGGTCGATCCGATCTGGTTCGCCTCCCGGATGCAGGGCATCGCGCTCGTGCCGGAGCCGTTGTGGTGGCTTTTAGGCACCATCGTGTCCTTCTATTTCGGCGCGCGCTATCAGGTGAAATCGCAGGAGTTTCAACGCTCTGTCGCCTCCACCATGGCGCAGGCCCCGGTGGTTCAGGCCAATATCGCGGCCTTGCGGGCACTGGATGCGGGTGCGCAGGGGCAGGGGCTTCCGTCCGGCTCCGGCTGGACTGCCGCGCCGGTCGACGTGCCGGGGGCCGAGGCCCCGAACCCGGCGCTTCTGGCGTGGAAGGAGGGGCGCGATGAGTGATGCTCTGGTTGGGGCACTGGCCGAACACGGGCCATGGGTGCTCATGGTATTTTTCCTCCTCTATCGCGATCTGCAAAAGGATCAGGCGACGCGACATGTGCTCGACAAGAACACGCAGGTCCTGATCGAGATGACCACGATGATCCGGGAGCGTCTGCCCCGGGGAGGTGCGTGATGCTGTGGCGCAAGGTGAAGGCGGTGCTACGCGCGCTTTGGCTGGGCGAGGCCCTGACCGCCGCGCTCAGACGCAATCGCGAGGCGGCGGACGCGCTCGATGCCGTCGTCAAGGAGATGTTGAAGCAATGAAACAGGTTCTCACACTCTATGGCATCGTGCTGGGCGCTCTTGTGTTGGCCGTTCTGTTGCTCGGGGTTTCTCAGGCGCTCTTGTTGGCTTTCGGGGCCATCGCCCTCATGGCGCTGATGATCTCGGCGACCTTCCTCTGGCTCTGGCAGGTGCGGGCGACGCCTCTGGCGCTGGGCATGTCTTTGAGCTGGGCGGGATCGGGGTTCACGACCGGCTGGTGGTGGGCAATGCAGATCGCGCAAGGTCCGTTTTGGTCTCCGGTCCTCGGGATCGAGGTGGCAGCGCTGTTCCTGTTCCTCTCGCTCTTGATCTCCGGTGCGGTGCTTCACTTTTCGGTGATACAGGGCACGTTCGGCCTCTCGGGGCTCAGGTTTCTCTGGCCGGTCATCGGAGCCGTGATCGTCTCTTTTGGGGTGCTTTTGATCCTTTGAAGGCAAAAGCTGGTGGGAAGAGAGGGAAAGGGGCTGGGGCAGCCCCTTTCCTTTGTGCCGGGCCTTTGTGTCGGGATCATTTCCTTGCGACACGGGCGCGCAGCCCATTGGCGGGCGGCTTCAGAGCGGGTAGAACCGGAGAAAAGGGAGGAGCCCATGCTCGTAGAACTCGGACATTTTGCTCTCGTCATGGCTTTTTTCGTGGCTTTGGCACAGACGATCCTGCCGCTCCTGGGGGCACAGATCCGCAATCGGGCGATGATGGCCGTGGGCGAACCCGCCGCGATGATCCAGCTCGTGCTGATCGCCTTTTCCTTCGGTGCGCTGACCTATGCCTTTGTGACCTCTGATTTCTCCCTCAAGGTGGTGGTCGAGAACTCGCATACGCTCAAGCCGATGCTCTACAAGGTCTCTGGCGTCTGGGGGAACCATGAGGGCTCGATGCTCCTGTGGGTCTTGATCCTTGCGCTGTTCGGTGGGGCTGCGGCACTGTTCGGCGGCAATCTTCCGGCCACATTGCGCGCCCGTGTGATCGGGGTGCAGGGCTCCATCGGTGTGGCTTTTCTCGCCTTCATCCTCTTCACCTCGAACCCGTTCCTGCGTCTGGCGATGCCGCCGATGAACGGCGACGATCTCAATCCGCTTCTCCAGGACCCCGGCCTCGCATTTCATCCGCCCTTCCTCTATCTCGGCTACGTTGGTCTTTCGATGACCTTTTCCTTCGCGGTCGCCGCTCTGCTCGAAGGCCGGGTCGACGCCGCATGGGGGCGCTGGGTGCGCCCGTGGACACTCGCGGCGTGGGTCTTCCTGACCATCGGCATCGGTCTCGGATCGTGGTGGGCTTACTATGAGCTTGGCTGGGGCGGGTTCTGGTTCTGGGACCCGGTGGAGAACGCCTCCCTAATGCCATGGCTCTTTGCCGCAGCCCTTTTGCATTCCGCCATCGTGGTGGAAAAACGCGAGACGCTGAAAAGCTGGACCATCCTATTGGCGATCATGGCCTTCGGATTCTCCCTTATCGGCACTTTCCTCGTGCGGTCGGGGGTCATCACCTCCGTCCATGCCTTCGCCAACGACCCGGAGCGTGGTGTGTTCATCCTGCTGATCCTCGCGATCTTCATGGGCGGCGCTCTGGCGCTCTTCACCATTCGCGCCAACGCGATGCAGGCCAAGGGGGTCTTCTCGCTTGTGTCCCGTGAAAGTGCTCTGGTGATCAACAACATCCTTCTTGCGGTGTCCTCCTTCGTCGTCTTCATTGGTACGATCTGGCCGCTCATCGCCGAAGCCTTCTGGGGCCGCAAACTTTCCGTCGGTGCGCCGTTCTTCAATGCCGCTTTCACGCCTTTCTTCGTGGCGCTGGCGATCATGCTGCCCATCGGGGCGATCATGCCGTGGAAGCGCGCGCGCATGGGGGCGACGGTGAAAAAACTCATCCCCTCGATGATCCTTGCCTTCGCGGTCCTTGGCCTGATCTGGTCGATCCAGACCGAGAAAACGCTGCTCGGGCCCATCGGTCTGGCCCTCGGCACATGGCTTGTGGCGGGGGCAGTGCAGGACCTTTTGTTGCGCACCGGCAAGAGCGTGAACCTTGGCCGCCTGATCCGTTTGCCGCGTGCCGATTGGGGCCGTTTGCTGGCCCATGGCGGGCTTGGCATCACCATGGCCGGGATCGCCGGGCTCACCGCCTGGACGGTGGAAGATATCCGCGTCGTGCAGGTCGGTGAAACTTTCGAGGTGGCGGGCTATACCATCGCGCTTGAGAAGGTCGAGCGCGGGCAGGGGCCGAACTACATCACTACCATGGCGACCATGGGCGTGTTCGAGGGCGACAGGAAAGTCGCCACGCTGCATCCCGAAAAACGGAGCTACCCGGTGGCGCAGATGCCGACGACCGAGGCGGGGATCGACAATGGCTTTCTGCGTGACGTTTACCTTGTGATCGGCGACATCCAGTCGAACGGAGGCTGGGCGGTGCGCACCTATATCAAGCCTCTGGCGAACTGGATCTGGGGCGGGACGATCATCATGGCTTTCGGGGGCCTGCTCTCGCTGTCGGACCGTCGCTACCGCGTTGCCGCCGGTGCGCGCAAAACGCACGCCGCCCCGAAAGGAGTGCCTGCCGAATGAAACGTCTTCTCTTTGCCCTTGCACTCCTGACTGCCACGCCACTCTTCGCCGTGCAGCCCGACGAGGTGCTGCCCGATCCGGCGATGGAAGCGCGTGCGCGCGACATTTCCCAAGGCTTGCGCTGCCTTGTCTGCCGTAACGAGAACATCGACGAATCGAACGCGACGCTGGCGAAAGACCTTCGGCTTCTGGTGCGCGAACGCCTTGTCGCAGGGGACACGAATGACGAGGTGGTGGACTATGTGGTCGACCGCTACGGTGAGTTCGTCCTTTTGAAACCGACGATGAACGGCGCCAACAAGGTGCTCTGGATCGCCGGGCCGGTTATGCTGATTCTTGCGCTCGGCATCGGCATCACCTTTATCCGCCGCCGCGGTCAGGAAAGTGAGATCGCCGACCTGACCGACGAGGAAAAGACCCGGCTTGAAAATCTGATGCAGGACTGAGCTTCTTCTTGGGCGAAATACTCGGGAACCCCGCCGCTGGACAAAAAGCGGTGGGGTTTTGTATATCTGCGATATGGTCCGCAGTTCACCGAGTCGCTGCCGCCCATTTGGGTAAGCTGAACCTGTCGCTCTCTCACCTTCCGGTTTTCCGCGCGTCTTGAGCGTGGGCCAAGGGCAGCTCCCCGCACGACATCTGACGCGATCAACGGAGAATACCGATGACCCGTGAGGCCCTTTCTCTTACCATTCCCGACGTGTCCGCCTTTGCGCGGGCGCTGAAATCCGATCTCGATGACGCCGCCCAGTGTCCTCCGGGCCATCAGACTTTGCTGAACGCCATCGCGCGCGCCGGTGGCTATCGCAATTTCCAGCATCTCAAGGCGACCCAAACTGGGGCCAGTCCGGTCGAGCCCGTCGAAGGACGTGCGGTGTCCCGTGCTTTAGCGCGGTTTACGTCCGAAGGTCTGCTCGAAAGCTGGTCCACCAAACGCAAGGTGCGTCAACATTGCCTCTGGGCGCTTTGGGCGCAGGTGCCGCCACGCAGGGAATTTACGGAACGCACGATTTCGGAGCTGTTCGACAGCATGACCGTGTTTCGCGATCCGGCGCAAATTCGGCGCTCGCTCATCGAAGACGGGCTTCTGGAACGCAACCGGGACGGCTCGTGTTACATCCGTCTTGAAACCCGTCCCGACGTCACGGCGCAGGCGGTGATCCGCGAGGTAATCCGGCGGCGCAGCGCCAACCCGGAGGTGCCGGAACGCGCTTCGGTTCTTCACGGGCTGTAGGCGGTACATTTGACGGAGCGTCTCTCTTCCTTTTGCTCGCCAAGCCCTTATCTTGAGCTGAAACAGGGAGAGAGACGCGCATGCACTACGAGACCATCCGCTTCACGTTGGAGAATGACATCGCGACCGTGACGCTCAATCGTCCGGCGGTGAAGAATGCACTCAACACACAGATGCGCGCGGAGATCACCCATGCGGTGCGCGACGCAGGGCGGTCTGCGCGGGTCATCGTGCTCACGGGCGAGGGCAATGCCTTTTGCTCCGGGCAGGATCTGGGCGACGGGGTGGATGCGGCGACTGCCGATCTCGAACGCACGCTGCGCGACGAATACGAACCGATGCTGCACGCGATCCACGATTGCCCGGTGCCGGTGATTGCCGCCGTGAATGGGGTGGCTGCCGGGGCGGGGGCTTCTCTGGCGCTGGCCTGCGACGTGGTCATCGCCACGCAATCGGCGATCTTCCTTCAGGCGTTTTCGCGCATCGGGTTGATGCCGGACGCGGGCGGGACCTATATCCTGCCGCGCGTGATCGGCATGGCCCGCGCCATAGGATCGGCACTTTTCGCCGATGAGATCACGGCTTCTCAGGCCGAGCGCTGGGGCATGATCTACGAGGCGGTGCCGGATGCGGATTTTGCGGCGCATTGGCAGGCCCGCGCGGCCACCCTCGCCAAGGGACCGACGGTCGCCTATCGCCATATCAAAGAGGCCATGCATGCTTCTTATGACAACACGCTGGAACAACAACTGGCGCTTGAGGCGAAGCTGCAAAACCATTGCGGCCAGACGCGGGATTTCAAGGAAGGCGTGCTGGCCTTCCTTGAGAAGCGCAAGCCCAAATACGAGGGGCGTTGAGCCTCACGTCTCCGACAGATTGCCAATGACTTTCGACAGGAGCGCCGCGAAAGCGTGGCGCTCTTCGTCACTGAGCCCGGCCATGGCCCGGTCGTTGACTTCTGACGCAGCCTCCGTCGCCGCCTGTTCCAGCCCCTTCGCGCACTCCGTGAGCCACACCGTCTGCACCCGTGCATCCGCCTCATGAGCGCGCCGGGTGATCAGCCCGTCGCGCTCCATCCGGGACAGGGTATTGGCCATGGTTGCCTGCTCGACACCCAGTTCCGTCACCAGTTCACGCTGGGTCTGCCCTTCCCGCTCCCAAAGCGCCAGAAGGACGGGAAACGTGCCGGTCGACAGCCCCAGAGGCTTGATGCGGGCCTGAAGGGCGTGAGCGAAAAGCCGGGCCATCAGGTTGACCTGATAGCCCTCTGAGCGGCTGCGGGTGAAATCTTTCTGTTTGTCTGTCTCTGGCATGAGGGTTGTTTTTCACAATATAGCAAGCTATGCAATATTAAATAGCAAGCTATCTAATTGGAGACTCACCATGCCGACTTTCCTGCCGAAACTTCATGCGCTCTTTGGCGCGACGGGCCTTCTGATCGTACTCGTAAACTGGAGCGCCACGGTCGTCACCCTGATCATGGGCGACAAATACGTGATTGCCATGGCCAAACTCACCATCGCCTGGGGACTTCTTGCGCTCATACCGATGTTGATCCTTGCCGGGCTTTCCGGCAACCGCCTCGGCCAACGCATGCGCGGACCTCTGATCGCCGCGAAACGGAAACGGATGAAGATCATCGCCTTCAACGGTCTGGTGTTTCTCGTGCCCTCGGCGCTCCTTCTCGTGCCGCTGGCGATGCAGGGGCAGGGCGGGCCGGTCTATTATGCGATCCAATCCATCGAACTGATCGCCGGGGCCACCAATATCGCGCTTTTGGGCCTCAACATGCGTGACGGGATGCGGCTCAGTCGCCGCATGTCGCCGTCATGAGGCTTTCTGATGGCATAAATACTTAAAGAAAAACCCGCCGTTTCCGACGGGTTTTCAATTTCGGGCGCTGTGTGAAATCAGCCGCGGTCTTCGACGTTCACATAGGGACGTTGGGCGTGACCGGTGTAGAGCTGACGCGGACGACCGATTTTCATGCCCGGATCTTCGATCTGTTCTTTCCACTGGGAAATCCAGCCGATGGTGCGTGATAGCGCAAAGATCGGGGTGAACATCGCGGTCGGGAAGCCCATCGCTTCGAGAATGATGCCGGAGTAGAAATCGACGTTCGGGAAGAGTTTCTTCTCGGCGAAATACGGGTCTTGCAGGGCTTGTTTCTCAAGCTCCTTGGCCACCTGAAGTGTCGGGTTGTTTTCGATGCCCAGCAGTTCCAGAACCTCGTCGGCGGACTGTTTCATCACGGTCGCGCGCGGGTCGAAGTTCTTGTAGACGCGGTGACCGAAGCCCATCAGGCGGAACGGATCGTTCTTGTCCTTGGCGCGGGCGATATATTCCGGGATGCGGTCCACGGTGCCGATCTCGCGCAGCATTTCGAGGCAGGCCTGGTTGGCGCCACCGTGCGCCGGCCCCCAGAGACAGGCGATCCCGGCAGCGATACAGGCAAACGGGTTGGCGCCCGAAGAGGACGCCAGACGCACGGTCGAGGTCGAGGCGTTCTGTTCGTGGTCGGCATGCAGCGTGAAGATGCGATCCATGGCACGCGACAGGATCGGGTTGACCTCATAGTTCTCGGCCGGAACGGAGAAGCACATGTGCAGGAAATTCGAGGCGTAATCGAGATCGTTGCGCGGATACACGAAGGGCTGGCCGATGGTGTATTTATAGGCCATCGCGGCGATGGTCGGCATTTTCGCGATCAGGCGGATGGTGGCCACTTCGCGCTGATGTGCGTCGGCGATGTCGATGGAGTCGTGGTAGAAGGCGGACATGGCGCCGACCACACCGACCATGATCGCCATCGGGTGGGCGTCACGACGGAAACCGGAGAAGAATTTGAGCATCTGCTCATGCACCATGGTGTGGCGCGTCACAATGCTTTCGAATTTCTCCATCTGGGCCGCGGTCGGCAGTTCCCCGTAAAGGAGCAGGAAGCAGACTTCGAGGAAGTGGGATTTTTCGGCCAGATCGGCGATGGTGTAACCGCGGTGCAGCAACACGCCTTCTTCGCCGTCGATAAAGGTGATCGAGCTTTCGCAAGCGGCGGTGGAGGTGAAGCCCGGGTCAAAGGTGAACACATCAGCCTGGCCGTAGAGCTTGCGGATGTCGATGACGTCGGGTCCTTCGGTGGGGGAAAGGACGGGAAGCTCGTAAGTGTTTCCGTCGAGCGTCAGGGTCGCAGTCTTCTGAGTGTCTGCCATGGTCGTTCCTTCGGTTGGCGGTTCGTTCCCCGCACTGCTTTTGCAGGCGGCGGAAGATCCGCTGGTGGTCACGCGGACGCCCGGGCGGATCCCGGACACCGTCTTGGCTTTGCCCCGTCCCGAGTGCCGGGAGGAACCAATTCTGACCCTGTTCCCGGAGCGTTAAAGGCGCAGCCGTGGGAACAGGACCCTGGCCGGAACGGGTGTTCCGGTCTGAATTTCGCGCGTGACCGTCTCTGAAACGCCCCGGTCACTCCTCTTTCGACGCCGCCTCTGCGCTGAGCGCCATGAAATCGCCGATCCGGGCAAGGCTTTCCTCGCGCCCAAGCACCAGCATCATGTCGAGCACACTCGGAGTGACTGCGCGGCCTGCAAGAGCGGATCTCAAGGGACCGGCAACCTTGCCGAACCCGATCTCCATGGCTTCCATTACACGACCGACGGCCTCCTCCAATGCGTCGCGCTCCCAGCTAGCACTTTGCAGGTGCGGCGTCAATTCTTCCAGTATACCGTTGGATACAGACCCCAGTTGTTTTTGTGCTTTTTCATCCATGTCCACTGGGCGGGACACCAATGCAAATCGTGCTTTTTCAAGAAGTTGCGGGTAGGTCTTGCTCGCCCCCTTGACGCTTTCGAGCGCCGCGCCCAGCCGCTCTTTTTGCTGTGAAGACAGGGCGGGTTCACCCGCCGCCTCAAGGTACCCGTCGATTTCGCTCAAGATTTCAGCATCCGCCATGATCGCGATATGCTGACCGCAGATATTTTCGAGTTTCTTGGTGTCGAACCGTGCCGGGGCCTTGTTGATTCCATCGAGGTCGAACCAGGCTTTTGCCTGCTCGTCGGTGAAGAATTCGTCATCGCCATGCGACCAGCCGAGCCGCGCGAGATAGTTGCGCATGCCTGCCGCCGGATAGCCCATGGCCTGATATTCCTTCACACCGACCGCGCCGTGACGTTTCGACATTTTCTTGCCGTCCGGCCCGAAAATCAGCGGGATATGGGCGTAGATCGGTATCGGCCATCCCATCGCCTCGTAGATCATCATCTGACGCGCGGCATTGGCGAGGTGATCGTCCCCGCGGATCACATGGGTCACGCCCATATCCTGATCGTCCACCACCACAGCCAGCATGTAAGTCGGTGTCCCATCCGAACGTAACAGGATCATGTCGTCGAGTTGGTCGTTTTTAAAGGTCACGTCGCCCTGCACCCGGTCTTTCACCACGGTGACGCCCTCGCGCGGGGCTTTCATCCGGATCACGTAGGGGGCGTCCGGGTAAGTGGACGGGTCCGCATCGCGCCAGGGCGAGCGGAACAGTGTGCTTTCCTTCCTGGCGCGGGCCTCTTCACGGAAGGCTTCGATTTCCTCCTGCGTGGAGAAGCATTTATAGGCCTTGCCCGCCGCAAGCATCTCGCGGGCCACTTCGGCATGCCGCTCCGCGCGTTCGAACTGGCTCACTGCCTCGCCATCGTAATCGAGCCCGAGCCACGCCATGCCTTCGAGAATACCCTTCGTCGCGCTTTCCGTTGAGCGCACCCGGTCCGTGTCCTCGATCCGCAGGAGGAACTTGCCGCCACGTCCACGGGCATAGAGCCATGAGAACAGCGCCGTCCGGGCGGTGCCGATATGCATGTCGCCGGTGGGCGAGGGGGCGATGCGGGTAACGACAGGTTTGGCGGCGGACTGGGGATCGGACATGGGAGAATTAACCTTTTGGTAACCATGTTGGCGGATGCTTTTCGTCACCGGGCATAAGGGAAGGCGGAAGGGGAAACAAGGGTGCGCACCCTCTTGAGACTCGCACAAATCCCTCTCGACATCGTCGATGGTCAACGTGGGCGGTTGTTCCTCTGGACACCGATGTTTTACGCCATGGGCATCGGATTGTTCTTTGCCCTGCCGAACGAGCCTTCCTATACGCTGCTGATGTGTTTTCTCGCCGGTGCCGCCGCTTTGGGCCTGCTGCTCTGGCGTGTGTCGCCACGGGGCGCGCCCTTTCTTACCGCAGTCCTGCTCATCCTGCTCGGGCTGCTGGTCGGGGGCTTGCGCACCCATGTCGTCGCGGAGCCGGTGCTCACCTATCGCTATTACGGTCCTGTCGAGGGGCGGGTGATCCGGATCGACCGTTCCGCCTCCGACGCGCTGCGCCTGACGCTCGACCGTGTGGTGTTGAGCGACACAGCGCCCTCCCGCACGCCCGCGCGGGTCCGGGTCTCGCTGCATGGCGATCAGCCTTATGTTGCGCCTGAGCCGGGGTTGCGCCTTGCCATGACCGCGCATCTCTCGCCGCCGCCCGGTCCGACCGAGCCCGGCGGTTTCGATTTTCAGCGCATGGCCTGGTTCGACCGTCTGGGCGCGGTCGGCTATACCCAAACGCCGGTTCTGCGCGCGGCCCCGGTCGATCCCAGCCCCACGCTGTGGGTGCATCGGTCGCGGCAAGTGCTGTCGCAGGACCTACAAAGCAAGCTGCCCGGCCAGACCGGCGCGTTCGCCGCCGCGATCCTGACCGGGGACCGATCCGGGATTTCGCAGGAGACGGCGGAGGCGTTGCGCGGTGCCAACCTCTCGCATCTTCTGGCGATTTCCGGCCTGCACATGGGGCTTCTGACCGGGGTGGTGTTCTTTGCCATACGGCTGGGTCTCGCGCTCATCCCCGGCGCAGCGCTGAAATGGCCGATCAAGAATCTGGCCGCCGGGGGTGCGCTTTGTGCCGGGGCCTTCTACCTCGCGCTGTCGGGGTTCAATGTGGCGACCGAGCGCGCCTTCGTCATGGTGTCCGTCATCCTGCTTGCCGTACTGCTCGACCGGCAGGCGATTTCCCTGCGCACGGTCGCCATCGCCGCACTGATCCTTCTGACGCTGCATCCCGAAGTGCTCCCCGAACCCGGTTTCCAGATGTCCTTTGCCGCCACAACGGCGCTTGTTGCGGTGTTCGCCATCGTGCGGCGCTTGCATCTCATGTGGTCCTGGCCGTCCTGGCTCAGGACCATCGCCACGGTTGTCATTTCGTCGGGCGTTGCGGGCATCGCCACCGCCCCGGTCGCCGCGGCGCATTTCAACCGGATCGCCGATTACGGTCTGATCGCCAATGTGGTCTCCGTGCCGCTAATGGGGGCGATGGTGATCCCGGCGGCGGTTCTGGCGCTGATGCTGACGCCTTTGGGGCTGCAATCTCTTGGGCTTGCGGTGATGGGGTGGGGCATTCGCTGGATTTTGTTCGTGGCAGAGAGCGTGTCGTCCTGGGAAGGGGCGGTCAGTCATCTCCCGTCACCGCCGCCTTCGAGCCTGCCGCTGATCGCGCTTGGGGCGCTGTTCGTCATCCTTTGGCGCGGGCGGGCGCAAAGTTTCGGGCTGATCGCGGTATTCTTCGGCTTCGGGCTCTGGGCCGTGGTGGAACGGCCTGCGCTTCTGATCTCCGATGACGGGGCATTGGTCGGGCGCATGGGGCCGGAAGGGCGCGCACTGTCGAAACCCCGTGGCAGCGGCTTTGCCGCCACTGTCTGGTTGGAAAACGATGGCGATCTGCCGGATCAGGAACGTGCCGCCGCGCGGGCCATGCCGCCTCTGGATGTCGGGCCGCTCAGGGTGCGTCATGTCACCGGGCGCGGCTGGCAGGAGGCGGTGCACGCGGCCTGTGCCGAAGCCGATCTGGTGATCGTCAATCAATTGTGGGAGGGGCGCGCACCTCAAACTTGTCTTCTGGCCGATCTCGGCATGTTGCGGCAAAGCGGGGCGCTTGCGGTTTCGCACGAGGATGACGGGGTGACGATCCGTACAGCCTATGCCGCCTCGGGAGTCCGGCTCTGGAACACACCGGCGTTGCGGGGAGATCATGCGATTACGGCGCGTGAGGTGCGGGCGGAGCTTTTGCCCGCCGCCATAGGGCTGCGGTTTCGTGAGATCGAGGGGGCGGTTCGGCTGGCGATGAGTGGAGCTGAAAGGCCGTAAGACGCGAGAAACCGCCACGGCCTGTTGCGCGTGGCGGTTTCTCAATGTTTGGCGCCGGATGTTGGCGCCGGGTCTCAGTAGCTTCGGATCAGGCCGACAAGCTTGCCTTGCACCTCGACCTGATCGGCGGGCAGCACACGGGTCTTGAACGCCGGGTTCGCCGCCTCAAGCGCGATCATGTCGCCCTGCCGCTGATAGCGTTTCAGCGTGGTTTCATAGCCTTCGACCATGGCGACGACGATATCGCCGTTGCTGACCTGAGAGGTTTCGCGGATCACCACGATATCGCCGTGGTTGATCCCGGCTTCGATCATAGATTCGCCTTTGACCTCAAGCGCATAGTGATTGCCGCGCCCCGAGAGCATGGAGCCGGGCACGGCGACGTTCATGGCCCCGTCGGAGATCGCCTCGATCGGGACACCGGCGGCGATCTTGCCCATGATCGGCAGGTTGATCGCGGCGACGGCCTCGACGCCCATTGCGGTGGGGGGCGTGTGATCCGGGCGGTCGCCGTCGATCACGCGCGGGGTGAACCCGCCAGATTGTGCAGATGCAGATGTCGGAGCCGTGGGGGCGCCGCCAAGGCTTTCGGGCAGTTTGACGATTTCGATGGCACGGGCGCGATGGGCGAGGCGACGGATGAAACCGCGCTCTTCCAGCGCCGTGATCAGCCGGTGAATGCCGGATTTGGAGCGCAGGTCCAGCGCTTCTTTCATCTCGTCGAAAGAGGGCGGGACACCGTCCCTGTGCATTCTGGTGTTGATGAACTCCAGCAGTTGGAGCTGTTTTTTCGTCAGCATCGGCTCATTCCTCTGTCCCGCTGCACCCATCTCGGGTTCGCGTGTCTCTTTGTTGTCCCGTCCGGCGATGTCTCGACCGTCTCCGGTTCCGATCCTTTGTCGCGGGACGTAATGCACCGGCACGGGAGCAACGGCTCCTGTAATGTACATTTCGGACGGAGAGGCGAAAGGCATGTGGAGCGCTCCGCCGCTTTTCCGGCCAAAGGTCACAGGCCCACCGCTGTCCGACAGTCCCCAGACGGGTATTCTTGCGTGTTCTGATAATGTTCTGCCACTGTTCCCGAAATGTGTCAACATTCCTCTCCATCTCGACCGAAAGCAATCTGTTGCGTCTTTGGGTTGAGTTGAGGGCAGCTTGGTTAAGACATGGTTAACTTTACGGGGAAGCGCCGGATTTTCACAGGCGGATCACATCGACCGTTTCGCCGGCCTTGCGGGCCGGGTCCTGCACCGGACGCACCAGGAGCGCGTTGGCTTGTGACAGGATCGACATGAGCGAGCTGTCCTGATGATCGAAGGGACGCACGCCCTCCTCACTCAGGATCGCACGCATGTAATGTTCGCGCGGACCGTTCGGTGAAATATCCTGCAAGAGCAGGGCTTTGACGCGCGGAGCCGGGGTCGGGGGGAGACCCGAAAGGGCGGCCAGAGCGGGCAAAAGGAAAAGCTGCGCCGTGACCATGGCGGAGACCGGATTGCCGGGCAGGCCGAGCATCACGGCCTCGTTCAGCGTGCCCGCCATCAACGGTTTGCCGGGGCGCATGGCGACCTTGTAAAAGGCGCGTTCCAATCCGAGGTTTCCGGCCACCTTGCCCACGAGGTCATGATCGCCCACGGAAGCCCCGCCGATGGTGACGATCACATCCGCCCCCTCGGTCATGGCGAAGGTGCTGGCCAGCATCTCCTCGTCATCCGGCGCGATGGGGAGCATACGGGCAATGCCACCGGCGGTCTCGATCATAGCAGCAAGGCCAAAGGAATTGGAGGCGATGATTTGCGAGGGCCCGGGCGTCTCGCCGGGCATGACCAACTCGTCGCCGGTGGCGATCAGAGCCACCACGGGACGGCGAGAGACCGTCACCTCAGGGATGTTCATCGCGGCGAGCAGGTTGATGTCCTGCGGCGAGAGGCGGCGCGGCGCAGTCAGCCGGTCACCGGACTTGAAATCCCCCCCTAAGGGCCGAATATTGCGGTTCTCGGAGAGGGGGGCCGTGACGGTGATCACATCGCCCTCGCGCCTGACATCCTCCTGAATGATCACGCGGCTGACGCCCTTGGGCACCGGCGCACCGGTGAAGATGCGCACCGCGTCGCCTTCGCCAATCGGGCCGTCATAGCCGTGACCTGCCGCGCTTTCTCCGATGACTTTGAACGTGTCGCCAATTTGCGGCTGATCCGCCCGCACGCCGTAACCATCCATGGCGGAGGAGGCGAACGGCGGCTGATCGCGTCTGGCAATCGCGTCCTCGGCCAATACCCGCCCCACGGCCTCGCGCAGGGAAACGCGTTCCGTGCCGAGCGGGCGGCAGAGTTTGAACACGTTTTCAAGCGCTTCAGCGACGGTAATCATCTAGTCGGCCTCATAAGTTCCGGATTTGCCGCCTTCCTTGCGCAAAAGCCGGGTCTGGACGATCTCCATGCCCTTCTCGGCGGCCTTGAGCATGTCATAGACGGTGAGGGCGGCGACGGAAGCAGCGGTGAGCGCCTCCATCTCCACCCCCGTCTGACCGGAGGTCTTGACCGTGGCGCGGATGCGGATGCCGGGAAGGGCTTCGTCAGGCTCCAGATCGAGCGTGACCTTGGTGATCGGCAGGGGATGGCAGAGCGGGATCAGATCGGAGGTGTGTTTCGCCCCCATGATCCCCGCGAGCCGCGCCACACCCAGAACGTCGCCCTTTTTCGCCGTACCTTGCGTGACGAGCGCGAGCGTCTCTGGCGACATCTTCACGGCACTCTCTGCGGTGGCAAGCCGGTCGGTCACCGGTTTGCCGGAAACATCGACCATATGGGCGTTGCCCTCGCCGTCGAAATGGGTGAGCCCCGCCATCACAAAGGCACCGGGTTGGCGAGGAGCGCACGGGTCGCCGCCTCGACATCGTCCTGGCGCATCAGACTTTCGCCGATGAGGAAACAGCGCGCGCCGTAGCCTGCCATATCGGCAAGGTCTTCGGACGTGAACAACCCGCTTTCGCAGACAAGTGTCCGGTCAGAGGGCGCAAGTTTCGACAGTTCCCGCGTGGTGTCGAGCGTGGTTTCGAAGGTCTTCAAATTGCGGTTGTTGACGCCCAGAAGCGGCGATTTGAGCCTGAGCGCACGCTCAAGCTCCTCGGCATCATGTACTTCGATCAGCACATCCATACCGAAGCCTGCGGCGGCGTCTTCGAGTTCGGTGGCCAGCGTATCCTCGACGGAGGCCATGATGATCAGGATCGCATCGGCGCCCCAGGCGCGGGCCTCGGCCACCTGATAGGTGTCATACATGAAGTCCTTGCGCAGCACCGGCAGGCTGACCACGGCGCGGGCGGCTTTCAGGAACTCCGGGGAGCCCTGAAAGGACGGCGTGTCGGTGAGCACGGACAGACAGGTCGCGCCGCCCGCCTCATAGGCTCGCGCGATGGCGGGCGGATCGAAATCCGGGCGGATGAGACCCTTCGACGGAGAAGCCTTCTTGACCTCCGCGATCAACCCGTAGCCGGTTTGCGCGGCCGATTGCAGCGCCTTGGCAAAACCGCGCGTGGGGCTTTGAGCGGCGGCCTGAGCCTCAAGGTCGGACAGGCTTGCGGACTGTTTCGCCGCGGCCACTTCGTCGAGCTTGTAGGCTTTGATTTTATCGAGAACATTGGACATGGGGCAGAGATACCTTGTGCGGGCGGCCAAGGGAAGATGACAATGAAGGCGCCTGTGGGTTTTCCGATGGCTCAAATACTCACTGTCGGATCATGAGTATTTTGACCATCAGAAAGCTCAGACGCGCACCATCAGCCGCGCCAGCCCATGGAAATGCCATGTGTCGGCGTAGAGCGGCGGCTCGGTGAGGCGCAGGTTCGGGCAGCGCTCGAACAGGAGCGGCAGGGCGACACGCATTTCCAGACGTGCCAAGGGAGCGCCGACGCAGAAATGAATGCCCGCGCCGAAGGAAGTGTTCTGCTTCACCTTGCGGGCCGGATCGAAACGTCCGGCATCGTCCCAGGCATCCTCGTCGCGGTTGGCGGCACCGAGCAGAAGCCCGATCCTGTCGCCGCGTTTCAACTCTTGGCCGAGGAACGTCGTGTCCTCATAGACCCAGCGTTGAAACAGGTGCAGCGGTGGGTCATAACGCAAAATTTCTTCGATGGTGCCGTCGATTTTCCCATCCGACAGAAACTCGTGCGGGGTTTCCTGTTCCAGAAGGGTTTTCACCGCGATGCCGAGGCTGTGAACCGTCGCCTCGTGACCGGCGTTCAGGAGAAGAATGCAGGTGGTGATCAACTCGTAGGTGGTGAGTTTTTCGCCGTCCTGCTCTGCGGCGATCAGGGAGGTGATCAGGTCGTCGGCGGGTTTGTTGCGCCTCTCTTCAACGTAGTCGCGCATGAAGGCGGAAAATTCGGTAGCGGCCTGGGAGGCGGCGTCTTCGATGGCACGGGTGCGGTTCGGTGTGTAGACCGCCACCATGGCGTTGGACCAGGTGAGAAGCTGTTCGCTCATCTCCTCGGGCACGCCCAGAAGGCGACAGATGATCCGCACCGGCACCATTTTCGCAAACGCTGGCATGAGGTCGAAATCCCCATCCGGAAAACGGTCGATGAGATCGCCCACGATCTCTTCGAGGTCCGGGATCAGCGCCCGGATTCGCCGCGAGGTGAAGGCGCGGAGCACCAGAGAGCGCAGGCGCGTGTGCCGCTCGCCTTCGAGTTCCAGCATCGAGTGATCCTCGATGTCATAGAAAGGGCGCAGGTGGTCGGGAATGTCAGGGGTGAAGCCTTCAGGGGCTTCGCGGCCAAAACGATTGTCGCGCAGCGCCATCGACACCCCGTCATAGCCCGCCACCACCGGCAGGTTCAGGTCTTCCCAGAATACCATTTTGTCCGCCGCGCGCAGGCGGTCATAGAACGGGTAGGGATTTTGCACGAAATCGGGGTCTTGCGGGGAGAGGGCAAAGCGTTTCATAGCCGTGAGGTTTATCGCAAGCGCTTCCCTTTGCAAGCGGGAGTTTCTAGAGTCCCGCCATGACGTCACAAGATCAGTCTTTCCCCGGCGCACCTTCTGCCGAAGCCGAGCGCCATGCTGCGCGTCGCCGGGTGCTTACGGCACTGACGGGGCTTGTCGTCGTGGTGCTGTTCGGGCTTGGGGTTTTCGCCTTTTCCGTTCGCGCGGCGCTCGATCAGGCGGCGGCGCGGGGCACGTCGGATCTGACGCTGTCTGCCGATCGTTTGACCACCGGGCTGCAACGGTATCGCGAACTTGCGGTCTTCCTCTCCGATCATCCGACGGTCACGGCACGGGTGCAGGGCGGAGAGACCTCCGCCGACGATCTGCTTCAGGGTGTGATGGACAAGACCGGGGCCTTCTCGATGCTGGTGGTTTCGCAAGGCGGAGACGTGCTGGCTGCCTCAGGGGAGACGCATCTGCCGAAAGGCGCGCAGGCGGCCCTGACACGGGCGCTGGACGGGGCGCTGGGGATTGCGCATTTCGTCGATCCCGAGGGTCGTCGTCGTTACCTTTTTGCTGCCCCGGTATTCTCGCCCGAGGGGCCGCCCATGGCCGCCGTGCTGGTCTCCGTCGACATCGGATTGCTGGAATGGAGCTGGCCGTCGGAGCCTTCGGCGATCTATTTCACCGACGAATACGGTGTGGTGTTTGTCGCCAACCGCTCCGAGCTTGCGCTCAGGGGCGGGTTGCGCGGGCCGCTGCCTGTTCGGGGGACGTATGTACTTGCGGGTCATGATATCTGGACACATGAGATGGGGCCTTACATTCCGTCGCCCGCGTTGCATCTGACGAAACCCCTGCCGGTGGTCGGGTTGACCGCCGAGCTTTTGCTGGATCTGCATCCTGTGATCGCGCAGGCGGGGTTGCAGGCGGGGATGGCGGCGGCTCTGGCGCTGGTCTTCGCGGCCTTCCTGTTTTTCACCATGGAGCGGCGGCGGACGCTGGCGGAGGCGAACCTGCGGTTGGAGGCGCGGGTGGCGGCGCGCACCGAAGCGCTGGAGATCGCCAACCGCGAGTTGCAGCACGAGGTGCATGAACGCCACGAGGCGGAAGCGCGGCTCAAGCGCGCACAGGCCGATCTGGTGCAGGCCGGGAAGCTGTCGGCGCTGGGCGAGATGTCGGCGGGGATTTCACACGAACTGAACCAGCCGCTGATGGCAATCCGTTCGTTCGCCGAGAATGCGCAGGCTTTTCTGGAACGCGACAAGCCGGAGAAAGCCGCCGACAATCTTGGGCGCATTTCGGAGCTTGCCCGACGCATGGGGCGGATCATCAAGAACCTGCGTGCCTTCGCCCGGCAAGAGACGGAGACGGTGACCAATGTGGAACTGACCGCGGTGATCGAGGCGGCGATCGAGATGACGCAGGCCAAGATTTCACGCGCGGGCGCGACGCTCGACTGGGAGCCGGAGGGGCAGGTCTGGGTGCGCGGCGGGGAGGTGCGGTTGCAGCAGGTGGTGATGAACCTTTTGTCCAATGCGGTGGATGCGATGGCACAGAGCGACACCAAACGCATCGAAATCCGGTCGATCCCCGGGGGGCAGCCGGGTCAGCCGACACGGCTGACGGTTGCCGACACCGGACCGGGGATATCCGAGCCGGAGAAAATCTTCGATCCGTTCTACACCACGAAAGAGGTGGGGGCGGCGCAGGGCATGGGGCTGGGCCTGTCGATTTCCTATGGGTTGGTGCAGAGTTTCGGCGGGCGTATCCGGGGTGAGAACCGACCCGAGGGCGGGGCGCTGTTCACCGTTGAATTGCAACCGGCGGATGTAAGCGGGGATGTAATCCGAGAGGAGAGCCATGATGCCATATATTGAGAGAGTGCTCCTGGTCGATGACGACGCTTCGGTGCGCGAAGCTTTGGGACAGACGCTGGAACTGGCCGATCTCTCCCCGACGCTGGCGGGCAGTTACATCGAGGCGAAGGATCATATCTCCCGCGACTTTCCCGGCGTGGTGATTTCCGACATCCGGATGCCCGGCAAGGACGGGTTCGCGCTTTTGGAATTCGCGCAGAAGATCGACCCGGAACTGCCGGTGATCCTGCTGACCGGCGAGGGGGATGTCCCGATGGCGGTGCGGGGGATTTCCTCGGGCGCGTTCGATTTTCTCGAAAAACCCTGCGCGCCGAAAGACCTGATCGCGGTGGTGGAGAAGGCCCTGAAAACGCGCGCTCTGGTTCTGGAGAACCGGCGTCTCAAGCGGCAGGTGGAACAGGGCGACGCCGCCGCACGCCTGCTTCGGGGCTCATCAGATATGTCGGTGAAAATGCGCGATGCGGCCCGAGCGGTGGCGCGCTCCGCTTCCGACGTTCTGGTCACCGGCGAACCGGGAGTAGGCACCGCGAAAATGGCCGAGGTGGTGCATCTCCTGTCGGCGGGCTCGATGGCGCCTTTCCTGAAATTCTCCGCTTCCGCAATGACGCCGGACACGCTCGCAAATGCCTTTGCGCAGGCGGAAGGCGGCTCGGTCTTCCTCGACGAGATCGTGCAGCTCACCAGCCCGGCGCAATTCGCGCTGCTTGAGTTGCTGGAAACCCATGATCGGCCCCGTCTTATCGCCGGAACCTATGCCGATCTTGCCGCCGAGGCCGCCGAGGGGCGGTTTTCGCCCGATCTGTTCTATCGTCTCGAAGCCGCCGTGATCCGTATCCCGCCCCTGCGGGAACGGCGCGAGGACATACCGGTGTTGTTTCGCCATTACGTCAACATCGCCTGCGAACAAAGCGACCTGCCGGTGCCGGAGATCACGCCCGATGTCATTTCGCGCCTGATGGCGCAGGATTGGCCGGGCAATGCGCGTTCGCTGATGAACGCGGCGATGCGGTTCGCCATGGGGCTCACGGAAGGCGAGGCGCAGGAGGAACTGGGCTTGGCCGAGCAACTGGCGCAGGTGGAGCGCTCTCTCCTGATTGCGGCCTTGCAGCGCCACAAGGGCAATGCGACCGAGGCCGCGAAGGGACTGAAGCTGCCGCGCAAGACGTTCTATGACAAGTTGACGCGGCATGGGGTGCGGGCGGAGGAGTATCGGTGAGCACAGGACCCGCGCGTGTGCTGGGGCGTGACAACGGGTTGATCAAGGAATGTTAGCGCCATCCTTTCAAGGGCTGGTGGTCGCGGCGGATCAACCGGGAGGACCGGCAGGTCTACCGGGTGAGCGGCACGGGGGCGGCGCAGGCGCTTCATATCGCCCAGTTGCGTTATCACTACTGACAGTTTTGCACTGGTACTTTTGTTTTCGCATTCTGCAAAAGCATGACCCGATACCTTGGGTAACATTGCCTCACGCTACGGCAACTTGTCTGTTGAGCTAGGAGCCGGGTGAAAGAATGACCCGGGGGACCTTGGGAGGTATATCATGAAGTTTCTGACCTGCGCGCTGGCTGCCAGCGCCCTTATTTCGTCTGCCGGAACGGCATTTGCGGCCTGCGATCCGGGCGAGATCGTCATCAAGTTCAGCCATATCGTCAACACCGACAAACATCCGAAGGGCATCGCGGCCAATCTTCTGATGGAGCGGGTGAACACCGAGATGGATGGCAAAGCCTGCATGGAGATTTATCCGAACGCCACGCTTTACAATGACGATCAGGTGCTTGAGGCGATGCTTCAGGGCGATGTGCAACTGGCCGCGCCCAGCCTGTCCAAATTCGAGACCTTCACGAAACAGTTCCGCATCTTCGATCTGCCTTTCATGTTCAAGAACATCGAGGCGGTGGACGAGTTCCAGAGTTCGGAAACCGGGCAGGCGATGAAAGAGGGCATGGTGCGGCGCGGGCTTCTGGGGCTTGAGTTCTGGCACAACGGGCTGAAACAGATCACGGCGGACCGGCCGGTTCTCTGGCCGTCCGACCTTGAGGGTCTCAAGATGCGGGTGCAGCCCGCCGAGGTGATCATCGAACAGATGAAAGCGCTCAAGGCCAACCCGCAGCCGATGGCCTTCCCCGAAGTGTACGGCGCGTTGCAGACCGGTGTGGTGGACGGCCAGCAGAACACCTATTCCAACATCTACGGCCAGAAATTCTTCGAGGTACAGGACGGGGTGACGGAGACCAACCACCTGCTTCTGGATTATATGGTGGTAACCTCTGTGGACTGGTGGGAGAGCCTGCCCGACGATGTGCGCACGCAATTCGCGACCATCCTGCATGAGGTGACCCAGGCGCGCAACGGCGAGTCCGAGCGGGTCAACATGGAGGCGAAACAGGGCATCCTCGACGCCGGTGGCGTGGTGCGCGAACTGACCGAGGAACAGCGCGCGGCCTGGGTCGATGCGATGAAGCCGGTCTGGACCCTGTTTGAGGACGAAGTCGGGGCGGAGAACATTGCCGCCGCGCAGGAGATCAACGCGCGGCATTGAGTGCGCCGCTCTGCGTATTCGGGCATTTTGCCCGGATACGCTCCCCTTGATCGTTCGAATGTTGGGCGCGATGTCATGTGTCGGCGTCTTCAGGGCTGAAGATCTCTTCGATTGGCCTGCCGAAGATGCTCGCCAATTTGAAGGCGAGCGGCAGGGAAGGATCGTATTTGCCCTTCTCGATCGCGATGATGGTCTGGCGGGACACATCGGCCCGGCTGGCAAGCGCCTGCTGGCTCAGGCCCATCTCCGCGCGGAGCGTTTTCAGGTGGTTTTTCATCGGTCGCGCAACCAGACAATGACGCCCCCCATGATCCAGAACGTCCCCATCATCGGCCAGATCGCGAAGGTGGGGAGGTCCGGCAATCCGGCATCCTCCAGAAAACCCCATGTGAGCGTTGTCAGTGCGGTTGCGGCGAAGGCAAAGATAATGGCGTCAGAGGTCTGCTTTCGTTGGAATTCGTCGTAGTCCGAGACATGTTTCATGATGGCCCAAAGCGCACAAAGCAGTCCGAGTACGGGCAGGGAGATAAGGGCGATTTGCCATCCGCTGTCCTGCGGCAGATGCACGGAGATGATATTGGCAAGATACAGGAGGACGGCATAGGGGCCGAACCCGACGAGGAGGAAACGAAACCATCTGCGCCGTACGAAGGATTGCATGGGTTGACCTTTCTCAACTGGAGCCGCTGTCAGGAACGAAGTGTAAAGTATGTTTTACATAGGGTTTGATGCGAGGTGGTGTCAAGTACGCTTTACTTTTAAACTGTCGCTGTGGGGGCATCAGCGTAAACGGATCGAGTCGATAATGACCGGTGTGTGTGGTTTTTCGCACATCCGTAATTTTCTTGCGTGCGGTAAATCGCACACATGCGTTTGGCGCATGGCCGTTATGCGTTTTTGATCCCGTGTAACCATATGAAAAAGAACAACTTTCAAGAAAGTTTCATCTTTCGCGCAGGAATGCTTGTCGGACTGTGGGTGGATTTGTTTCCTCTCCCCTAGAGTGAGACAGGCGAAATCCGCCCTCTCACCCGTATCGACATATGATTTCATGATGGGAGGACAGACATGAAATTCCTGGCAACCGCCGCCACCGCCCTCGCGCTTTCCGTGACCGCCACCACTGCCTTTGCTTCTGCTGGCTGTGACGATGGCGAAATGGTGATCAAGTTTAGCCACGTCACCAATGCCGACAAACACCCCAAAGGCATCGCGGCCCAGCTCTTTGCCGATCGCGTCAACAACGAGATGGACGGCAAGGTCTGCGTCGAGGTCTATCCGAACTCCACGCTCTACAATGACGATCAGGTGCTTGAAGCCATGCTTCAGGGCGATGTGCAGATGGCCGCGCCCTCGCTGTCGAAATTCGAAGCCTTCACCAAGGTCTTCGGCATTTTCGATCTGCCCTTCATGTTCAAGAACATGCGCGCCGTCGATGCGTTCCAGAACTCCGACGCCGGTCAGGAAATGAAATCCTCCATGGAACGCCGCGGTCTCAAGGGGCTTGAATTCTGGCATTCCGGCCTGAAACAGTTCTCCGCCAACAAGCCGCTCATGGCGCCGGAAGACGCTGCGGGTCTCAAGTTCCGCGTGATGCCCTCCGACGTGCTCGTCGCCCAGATGAAAGCGCTCGACGCTTCGCCGCAGCCGATGGCCTTCTCCGAGGTCTACGGCGCGCTGCAAACCGGCGTTGTGGACGGTCAGGAAAACACCTGGTCCAACACCTATGGCCAGAAATTCTTCGAGGTGCAGGACGGTATCACCGCAACCAACCATGGCGTGCTCGACTATCTCGTCGTGACCTCCGTGGACTGGTGGGACGGGCTCGATCCCGAAATTCGCGATCAGCTTGCCACCATCCTTCATGAGGTGACCGTCGAGCGCAACGCCGCCGTCGAGCAGATCGAGGAAGAAAGCCGTGCGGCGATCATCGCGGCGGGCTCTGAAGTACGCGAACTGACCCCGGAAGAGCGTCAGGCCTGGGTCGATGCGATGCTTCCGGTCTGGTCGCAGTTCGAGGACGGCGTGGGCAAGGACAACATCGCGCTCGCGCAGGAAATCAACGAACAGAACTGAGCCAGGCTTGGTAACATCCGAGCCCCGTCACAGACGGGGCTCGGCTTGCATCCGCGGGCTGTGCGGATGTGTCCGGACCCGGACCGCGGGCCGGAATGAGGGACAATAGGGGTCAATCTCCATGACACAATATCAGGACAACCTGCCGAGAACGGCGGTGGCCAAATTCTTCGATGCGCTCGAAGAAAACGTCATCGCCGCGATCCTCGGCGTGATGACGCTCATCACCTTCGTCAACGTGGTGCTGCGTTACGTTTTCAACCATTCCCTGATCTGGGGTCTCGAAGTGGTTCTGATCCTCTTCGCCTGGCTCGTGCTTCTGGGGATTTCCTACGGGTTCAAGAAAACCTCGCATCTGGGCGTGGATGCCCTGATCAACGTGCTGCCAACGCGGGGGCAGCGGCTCATGGCGGTGCTTTCGGCGCTGGCCTGTATCGCCTATGCCGTGCTGTTGATGAAGGGTGCCTGGGACTATTGGGCGCCTTTCGCGGCGTTGCAGCCGACCGAAGGCCGCTGGTTCCCGCTAGGCTTTACCGAGAACGTGCGTGACCGGGCATTCTACGTCACCGATCAGGTGCCGATGCTCGGCATCTTCCGTTGGCTCGAAGATGCGATCAACTATGGCGACACCTATGACAAGCTGCCGCGCGTGATCCCCTATTTCATCATCCCCTTCTCGGCGGCGCTGATCCTTCTGCGCGTGGTGCAGGCGACGATCCGCATCGTGACGGGCAAACAGATGAGCCTGATTGTGTCCCACGAGGCCGAAGACGAAGTCGAGCGCGTGGCGCACGGCGAATACGAGGAATAACACCAATGGACGTCGTGCTTCTTTTCGCCATGGTCGTGGGCCTTTTGCTGATCGGTGTGCCGATCGCGGTCTCTCTCGGCCTGTCTTCCATGATCTTCCTGCTGGTGTTCTCCGACACCTCGCTCGCGTCGGTGGCGCAGTCGCTCTATCAGGCCATGGCCGGTCACTACACGCTTCTGGCCATCCCCTTCTTCATTCTCGCCTCCTCCTTCATGTCGACGGGCGGGGTGGCCAAGCGCATCGTGCGGTTCGCCATCGCCTGTGTGGGCCATTTCCATGGCGGTCTGGCGATTGCAGGCGTGTTTGCCTGCATGATCTTTGCCGCTCTCTCCGGTTCTTCCCCGGCGACCGTCGTCGCCATCGGCTCCATCGTCATCGCGGCGATGCGCCAGATGGGTTATACCAAGGATTTCGCCGCCGGTGTCATCGCCAACGCGGGCACTCTGGGTATCCTGATCCCGCCCTCCATTGTGATGGTGGTCTACGCCTCCGCCACCGACGTCTCCGTCGGTCGGATGTTCCTTGCTGGCGTTATTCCGGGTATTCTCGCGGGCACCATGCTGATGCTGGCGATCTATGTCATCGCGCGGATCAAGAACCTGCCAAAGGGCGAATGGGCCGGCTGGAGCGAGATCGGCAGTGCGTTCCGTGACGCCTTCTGGGGGCTGATGCTCATCGTCATCATCATGGTCGGCATCTACGGCATTCCGGGCATCACCGGCGCGATCTTTACGCCGACCGAGGCTGCCGCCGTGGCCTCCATCTACGCCTTCCTCGTCGCCTCCTTCGTCTATCGCGACATGGGGCCGCTGGCGGATCGTGACGGCACCGGGCCGAAATCCCTGTTCGCGAAACCGCAGGCGCTGATCACCGCCTTCTTCCACAAGGACACACGCCACACGCTGTTCGATGCGGGCAAGCTGACGATCATGCTCATGTTCATCATCGCCAACGCGCTGATCCTGAAACATGTGCTGACCGACGAACAAATCCCGCAGCAGATCGCAGAGGCCATGCTCTCGGCGGGCTTCGGCAAGATCATGTTCCTCGTGATGGTCAACATCATCCTGCTGATCGGCGGGCAGTTCATGGAACCCTCGGGCCTCATCGTGATTGTCGCGCCGCTGGTGTTCCCGATCGCTATTGAGTTGGGCGTGGACCCGATCCATCTCGGTATCATCATGGTGGTGAACATGGAAATCGGCATGATCACGCCACCGGTGGGTCTCAACCTCTTCGTGACCTCGGGCGTCGCGGGGATGCCGATGATGTCCGTGGTGCGCGCAGCCCTGCCGTTCCTCGCGATCCTCTTCGTCTTCCTGATCCTCGTTACCTATGTGCCATGGATATCGACCTACCTGCCCACGACACTGATGGGGCCGGAGATCATCACGAAATAGGGCATGTTCGATTTGAACAGGGAAGGGGGGCTTCAGGGCCCCCTTTTTCGTCTCAAAATGATGGAAAACTTGTTTTCACACCTGCCTTGGGCGAGAAAGATGTCATCTGCTTCAGTGATGGACCCAAATGACATTTCTTGCAAAAATATGGCGTTTTGCCAAATACCCTCTGTTGATCGGTTTTGGGATCGTGCTCGGGGGGCAGTTGCCGACCCTTTATCTCCTCTATGATCTCAATCGCGATTACAATCGGGCAGCGGAGTTGCCCTTTGCCACGGATATTACGCAAAAGCCGCCATCTTTTGCGCGGGAAAATTCCATGCTGCCTTTCAATCTCTCTCAAGATGATTTGCAAAGCCGCTTTGACGCCCTATTGCCCTGCCTGGAGGCCCCGCTTGAGGCCTTGTCTGCGGGTCAGGTGGGGATAGAGGCCTGTCGAAACGTCGTAGATGGGTTGGATATGACGGTGAACTGGCAGCGACAACTCGGGCAACCGGATGTTTATGCCTTTTCTGGCGGGCTTTGGCGTACGGAGACGATTGTGGGGCTGGGACTCCTCACAGGGGGAGGTTTGTTGGATGGCCCCTTGCCGCCTGTGTACCGTTTGACAGGCCTCGGGCAGAATCTTTGGGAGATGGAGACCTTTCGCAAAGGGGCGTCGCAGGCCATGGGGCAGTCGTCGCTTGAAAAAGAATATCTCTGGAACGTCGCCGGGATTGTGAAGCCTCTGGGCCTGCCTGAAAACCCTGAGGACGCCGTCAAACGCGTGGCCTGTACGACAGACACCTGTGTCATGGAATATATCTTTGACTATTGCACGGAGAATGGCGTGTCGCAGGGGAGACTGCGTGTTTCGATGTCTTCGCTGCAGGGGGATGACAGGGCGCCGATGCATCACCTCTTCGACAATGTGATTGCGGCGCATGGATTGGCCGTCGCGTTCAAGGCACAAGCCATGGAGCGCACCTGCGAACGACGCGCAAACTGAAAACGGCGCGTTTTTGGAGGGCGCGCCGTGAGTATTTGGGCCATCAGAAAACCCGAAGGTTTCAGTGCCGGGAGGTCAGTTCCGCCAGCGCTTGCAGCCGTTTGAGCGCTTCGCCGGAGGCGATGCTCTCGACAGCGATCTCGACGCCTTCCTTGAGATTTGCGGCCTTGTCGGCCACCACGAGCGCGGCGGCGGAGTTCATCAGAACCGCGTCGCGATACGCTCCGGTCGCGCCGT
Source organism: Celeribacter persicus (assembly GCF_003050785.1). Classification (GTDB taxonomy): domain Bacteria; phylum Pseudomonadota; class Alphaproteobacteria; order Rhodobacterales; family Rhodobacteraceae; genus Celeribacter; species Celeribacter persicus. The sequence continues at coordinate 106,930 of NZ_QAOH01000004.1, read as the reverse complement.
TCAGCAGGTCCATCATCGCCTTGCCGTTTTCTTCTGGCGTGCCGCCAAGGATATCGCGCAGCGGGTGGATCGGAAGGCCTGCGTCTTCGGGGTGGATTTCCATCGAGCTGATCTTGCCGTTATCAAGCGCCGCCACAGAGGTTGCACCGGTGATCGACACTTCGTCCATGCCGTCATGGCCGTAGACCAGCCAGGCTTTCTCGGAGCCGAGCATCTGGAGCGTTTCCGCCATCGGCCAGATCAGGTCGGGGGCGAAGGCGCCGGTGAGTTGGCGCTTGACGCCCGCCGGGTTGGTCAGCGGGCCGAGGATGTTGAAGATCGTCTTGCAGCCAAGCTCGACCCGTACCGGCCCCACGTATTTCATCGCCGGGTGGTGCATAGGGGCCATCATAAAGCCGATGCCGATTTCGTTGATCGCCTCTTCGACCACATCCTTGCCGACCATGACGTTGATGCCGTTGACGGACATGGCGTCGGCGGAGCCGGATTTGGAGCTGAGGTTGCGGTTGCCGTGCTTGGCGACGGGGACGCCAGCGCCCGCAACGACAAAAGCCGCAGCGGTGGAGATGTTGAGCGTGCCAAGCCCGTCACCGCCGGTGCCGACGATGTCGATCGCACCCTCGGGGGCCGACACATGGACACAGTGATCGCGCATGACCTTGGCGGCGGCGGCATATTCCGACACGGCCTCGCCGCGTGCCCGCAGCGCCATGAGAAGCCCGCCCATTTGCGCGGGTGTCGCCTCGCCGTTGAACAGAAGCTCGAACGCGGCCTCGGCCTGTGCCCGGCTCAGAGGTCCCTCGGATGCCGCGAAAATCAGGGGTTTCATCGCATCGCTCATGCCGGTTCGTCCTCTTTCAATTGGTTCAGGAAATTGCGGAACATCTCGTGGCCGTGTTCCGACCGGATGCTCTCGGGGTGGAATTGCACCCCTTCGATGGGCAGTTCCTTGTGGCGCAGCCCCATGATCGTGCCGTCTTTCAGTTCCGCCGTGACTTCGAGACAATCGGGCAGGGTGGCACGATCCACGATCAGTGAGTGATAGCGGGTGCCCTGAAGCGGAGAGGGCAGACCGGCGAAAACGCCTTTGCCCTCATGGAAAATTTCGCCCATCTTGCCATGCACGATCTCGTGGCAGCGCACCACGTCGCCGCCAAAAGCCTCGCCGATGGCCTGATGACCGAGACAGACACCGAAGAGCGGGATTCTCGCCTCGGCGGCGGCGTGGATCAGCGGCACGCAGATGCCTGCCTCTTTCGGCGTACAAGGGCCGGGGGACAAAACGATGCCGGTGGGGTGCAGCGCCATGGCCTCCTGCACGTTCAGCGCATCGTTGCGCACGACCTTGGCTTGCCACCCGATCTCGCCGATGTAATGTACGAGATTGTAGGTGAAACTGTCGTAGTTATCGATCAGAAGCAGCATGGTCGCAGTCCTTTACGCGTCTTGAAACGCTGGAAAATAAGGCCGGTCGGCGCGGTGATTTGCGCAGGAACCGGCAAGGCGCTCAAAGGGGGATGATCCCGCCCTTAAGCCGGGTTATACATGTTCACAAGGGCCGCAGAGGGTCAAGGGGATGCCTTGGCTTTCGCGCGGTGGAAAAGGGCCGCAAAGGCGGCGTGCAACAGGCAAGGAGTGCGCAATGGGGCGGGGAGTTCTGACGGGGCTGATCTGGGGCACGATCGTGGGATTCGGCATCCTGACGCTGGCCAATGAGATTGCCGCCCCGATCAGCCTGACGCCCGTGCCTGCGCCCGCTGTCGTGGAAGACACGCCTCAGGCGCCGGAGGCTGGCCCGGAGAGCGTCGGGGTTGCAGTAACACCGGATGCGCCCGCCGCCGAGCCGCATCGCTCCGGGGCTGAGCCGGAGATGCAGTCGCCAGATATCGCGGAGGCCAGTCCGCAGGTTTCCGAAGAGGCCGCAGAGGCCCCGGAGATCGTGCAGCCCGAGGGGCTTGAGACTCCTGTACCTGAGGAAATGGGGGAGGTGATTGCGCCCGAGAGCAGCCCGGTCCTGGCTCCGCCGCAAGCCATGGCACCTGAAGCCGCGACGCCTGACAGTCTGCCTTCAGCCGAAGAGGCGCTGCCGGGAGCTGCCACGTTGCCGGAGGGGGCGGATGTTGCACCTCCCGCGCCGGAAACGCCGGAGGTCGCTCCCGAAGCCTCCACGCCGGAGATCACGTTCGACAGCGCAGACATGGAAGCCGCCCCGGAGGCCACGCTTGAAGAAGGGCCCTCGGCTGAGGCGATGCCCGGCCAGAAAGCCGGCAGTTTCACCGACCGCGAAGACAGTCGCATCTCTTCCCGTCTGCCGTCGATCTCTGCACCGACCCCGGATGAGACAGCGCCGGTCGTGGTGGCCGAGGACCTTCCCGCGCTTCTGGCCTATTCCGCCAATTACACCGCCACCCCGCCGGGGCCGGTGATGAGTGTGGTGCTGATGGACATCGCCGAGTTGGGGCCTGATGATCCGCAACTTGCAAACCTGCCCTTCCCGGTGACTTTCGCCGTCGATGCGCTTGCTGCCCGTGCCGGGGATCGTGCCATGGCCTATCGTGACAAGGGGCTTGAGGTGATGGCCATGGTCGGTCTGCCCGAAGGCGCCACGCCGCAGGATGTCGCCGTGACGCTTTCGCAGGCCGCCGCGCTTGTCCCGGTTTCCATCGGCTTTCTGGATGTGCCTTGGGGAAGCTTCCAGACCTCGCGTCAGGTCGCAGCCCAGGTTGTTGCCACGGCGCAGGACAGCGGGCGTGGTCTTGTGACCTTCCCGCGCGGGTTGAACGCGCTGGAGCAGGAGGCGCAACGCGCGAAAGCTCCCGCTGCCCTGGTGTTCCGTGACCTCGACGGGCAGGGGCAGGATGTGGCCGCGATCAAACGCTTTCTGGACCAAGCGGCGTTTCAGGCGGGCACGGGCAAGACGGTGGTGCTTCTGGGCCGCTCGCGTGCTGAGACGTTACAGGCGCTCGCAGAATGGTCACTCGGCAACCGCGCCGCGACAGTGACCATTGTGCCTCTGTCCTATCTGTTGAGCCGCTCGCAATTGTAAGCGGTCTGGATCTGCCCGGCGGTCCTGCCTTGGCGTCGGGGGATTGTCGTGTCAGATCGGTCATTGAGCGCCGTGTGTGCTGGGGGTTGTTGGGCGGGCGAAGTGAGTTGCACTAATAGCAGCGTTTACGATCATATCGTTTCGGGCAATTCGTCTGATGGTCTTGCAAGGTCCTTTAACGCCTTTTTGTAGCGGGCGAGGATTTTATGCGCATTCCTGCGCTTCACGGTCTGAGAAAAGGCTGGCGGACGGGGCTTAGAGCGTTTCGGCCTGAACCTGAATCGTTTGGGATTCCCATGAAGGTCCAGATGTGATTCATCCTGTTTGGGAGGATGGATCATGTCAGCACCTTTGCCATTGGCACTCAGAAGCCGGTTTCAGAGATTGATTGAAGAAGGGTTAAGTGGGCGTGCGGCGGCGTTGCGCCTGAAGCTCTCGCCAGCGACAGGCGCGCGTTGGGCGCATCAGGTGAGAACCAAAGGCCATGCGAAACCTGACCCTCAAGGACCGCCGCGCGGCAAAGGTAAGCTGGCTCCGTATCGGGAGTTCCTTGAGGAACTGATCGCACAAGATCCCGACATCACGCTCTTCGAGTTGCGCGATGCGTTGGCCGAGGCAGAGGGGGTACGGGTGCACCACTCTTCCATCGCCAACCTGCTGTCCCGGCTGGGGTTCACGTACAAATAACTGAGGAGGACCAGGAAAGGCCCCAGTGGGGCGTTTCCCCGACGAAGGCTGGTTGCCACCGAGCGCCGTCGCGCCAAGGTAAGGCAGCAGCGGGCTGACTGGTTCAAACATCGGCTTCCCGCCATTGCGGCCTTGCCGGATCTCGTTGTCTTCATTGATGAAACCGCAGTGAAGACCAATCTGACCCGCCTGCGTGGAAGAGCAAAACGAGGCGAGCGCCTGACGATGGATGCGCCGTTCGGCAGTTGGGGAACCCAAACCCTGATCGCGGGCCTGACACAAGATGCCCTGATCGCTCCATGGGTCATCAAGGGCGCGATGGACGGCCCGGCCTTTGCTGCCTACATCCGCGAAGTATTGGTCCCCGAGATCGCCCCCGGCACCGTCGTCATCCTCGATAACCTGGCGACCCACCGCAACAAGGAGGCAACACAGACCTTGCGTGACCATGGCTGCTGGTTCCTCTACCTGCCGCCGTACTCGCCGGACCTGAACCCCATCGAACAAGCCTTCTCGAAGCTGAAAGCGCACCTGCGCAGGATCGGAGCCCGAACCTTCACTGAGGTCTTCGAGGCAATCGGAGCAATCTGCGATCTCTACGACCCAATAGAGTGCTGCAACTACTTCAAGGCTGCCGGCTATGTCTCAGGTTAAAGCCGAAACGCTTTAGGTGTTTCACAGCTTCCTCGACCTCTTCCAAGCCGACCCGGAAGAATGAGGTGCTCCTAGTTTCCTACCTGCTACAGGAGCCAGTCCCGCAACACGATTCTCGCAAACGGCCTCCCCCATCTCGATCAGATCGTCATGGATCTTGCGATAACCATAGACCTTGCCGCTGTCGTTCCTGGCCCGCTTGACCAATGCCGTCTGTCGTGCATCTTCGAGCGCACGCAGGCTAAACGGTGCCTTGATCCAAGCATAGAGATCGCTCGGCTGGACACCAAGAATCCGGCACATCGGCCTTGTTTTGAACTGTTCCTGATTGGCTGCGATGAAGGCGTACTTCACTTTGCATCCTTCGCAAAGTACGCCGCCGCGTTCGTCGGGGAAACGCCCCACAGGGGCCTTCCCTGATCCTCCTGACTTTGGGATGTCACGCTCCTCGGTGACACAGGCCAGCTCCTTCTTCAGCCGCCGGACCTCGGCCTCCTTGCCTCAAAATTAGGGAAGGAGGCGTCTACTAATCTAAGGGCACCTCAAAATAAGGCATCGGTCCGTCATTCAAGGTTTAGCCATGCTGCTCCCCTTTTGACGGGCGGTGTCGTCCTTGAAATGTCAGTTTCCTCAAAGAGCGTCTATAGAACCGTATAGTAACGCGTTTCCAATTACCGCTTTGAAACCACGCCTTCCACACCGCGTTCAAGCGTCATAATCAACTTTCAACTATGTCCTGAGCTATCAGGTCTGCCTGAACTGAAGATGGCAATCCGGTCAATCCTCGAATTTCGGCACCTCAGCTAAACTGTATACCTCCACGGGGTTCAAAACGAAACGTTGCCCCTTGTCATCAATGATAGCAATCGGCTCTTGGTCATATGCGGCCATGAGCGCGTCGATGTTCTCCCGAAATTGCTTCTCGGTAATCTCGATGAATTTTGCCGACTTCGATGTTGGGACCGCATTGCAAATGATCTCGCGCGCGAATTCTTCCACCGTCATTTCCCGGTTTTCTGCCACCATTTCGAGCCTAAGTAAAATTTCGTGTGGGATGTTACGCACCGTAAAACCAGTCATTTCCAGAACTCTTTCGTGAGCCTCTTCCCCCCAGATTTCGTCCATAAATGCCTTGAACTCCGCTTCCGTCATATGGCCAGAAGCCTCGGTTCCTGCCGTTTTCCCTCTTGCCAGCATGCGGTCTTCGAGTGATGAATTCTGTTCCTCAGATGCGTTACCGCCGGTCGGCGTATCATCTTCGAACTTTGTTATGGTCGATCTCCTTCGATGGGCAATTTGGGTCCAGAAACATCAGAGGCGGCCACAGGGCGCCTGTCGTGCCGTGTCGTGACGCGTTTCCAGTCGATGCCTTCGAACAGAGCCTCGAATTGCGCTTTGCTGAGGCTGACAACACCATTTCGAACATTCGGCCAGACAAAGCCCCGGCCCTCGATGCGTTTGTACGCCATCACCAGACCAGTGCCGTCCCAGACGATGGGCTTGAGACGATCCGCACGTTTCGAGCGAAAGACGAATATCGCGCCGGAGAAGGGATCCAGTTCGAATTCAGACATCACAATGGCGGCCAGCCCGTCCATTTCCTTGCGGAAATCGACCGGCTCGCGGGCGAGATAGATTTTGAAATAGCCAGCAGGAGAAATCATCGTCACAATCAATCAGGCCATTCGGCGAATGGCCCAGCGTGTTTGGTGACGCAAAATGACAACCGCGTTGCTCGACCGGCTTACGCACCGCGCCTGCGGCTTGCTCCGATCGTCGAAACCGGGAAAGAAAGCTGGCGCTTCAAGAACCGCGCATAGCGCCAACCCGAAACCCCACAGGCCCGACGTTGCGCTGCAACACATCTTCGGGAAGCGGTCGCTCGGCAAAGGTTGTTTTGCGTTTTTTCGGCAAAACGCCTTACCTTGTCGAAACGGGGCATACAGAAACTGGAGAGTTCGATGAACGGCACGGTGGAAAAACTGCGGGAGAGCCTGCGCGAATTGCAGACGCAGCTCGAACAGGAGGCGGTCGAGGCGCGCAAAAAATTCCAGTATCATTTGGCCAATGGTCGTGTGGTTTTCGAGGAAGAGGCACGGCGTCGCGGACGTCGGCTCAAGGTGCGCTGGTCGGTCTTCCTGCGGCGCGCCAAGCCTTGGGAAATCGTGACGGCGCCGGTGATCTACAGCCTGATCATCCCTTTCGCGCTGATGGATCTGTTCGTCACGGTTTATCAGGCGATCTGTTTCCCGGTTTATGGCCTGCCCAAGGTCGATCGCAAGGCATACATCGCCGTGGATCGCCACAAGCTCACCTATCTCAACTTCATGCAGAAGCTGAACTGCGTTTATTGCGGCTATTGCAACGGGCTTCTGGCCTATGTGCGCGAAGTGGCGGGGCGCACCGAATATTACTGGTGCCCGATCAAGCACGCGCGCGCCTTGCCGGACCGGCACGATCAGTATCAGCATTTCCTCGAATTTGGCGATGGCGAGGCGTGGGACACGAAATTCTCCGAGATGAAGCGCCGGGCACGCGCCTGTGAGGACTGTGACGGATGCGGGTCGGGCGGCTGTCACTGATCACAGATCGTCGTCAGACATCTCTTGAGGGCGCGCCCATATGGTCCGTGATATTCTCCGCAATCATCATGGTCGGCGCATTGGTGTTGCCCGCGATGATCTCCGGCATGATTGACGCATCGACCACGCGAAGTCCGCTGACCCCGCGCACCCGCCCCTCCGGGTCCACAACCGATCCGGCATCCAACCCCATGCGGCAGGTGCCGACCGGGTGATAGATCGTCTCGGCCCGCGCCCGGATGTCGTCGATCAGCGCCGCGTCGCTCTGCACCGCAGGTCCTGGAAATACCTCGCGTTTGACGTGACGGGACAGGGCAGGGGATTGCATCACCCGGCGCGCGATCTTCAGCCCCGCAAGAAGCGTGTCGACATCGTCGGGCACGCCGAGATAGTTTGCCTCGATCCTTGGATGCGCAACGGGATCGGGGGAGGCCAACGTAATCGTGCCGCGCGATTTCGGTAAAAGATCGCAGACATGCAGTGTCATGCCATAGCCGAATGTGGTCTTTCGCCCGTGATCGCGGAGGTAAGCCGGGATGAAATGGAATTGCAGGTTGGGGCGCTCGCGTGTGGTATCCGAGCGCACGAACCCTCCCGCCTCGGCGACATTGGAGGTCAGTTCGCCCTGTCTGTGACGGGCAAACTGCCATGCGGCTTTGAGTGCGCGGGGCAGGTAGGAGGGGGCTATGCCGATGGGCTGACGATCCGAGGCCGCACTCATCACCGTGATGTCGAGATGGTCGGCCAGATTGCGCCCGACCTCCGGCAAATCGTGCAACACCTCGATTCCATACTTTCGCAGTATTGCGCCGGGTCCAATGCCCGACAGCATCAAAATCTGCGGCGAATTGATCGCACCGCCCGACAGGATCACTTCGCCGCCGGGATTGAGCGCGATCTCGCGATCGCGCAAAGCCACGCCTCTGGCCTGACGTCCGTCGAACAGCACGCGGGTGCCTTGCGCGCCGGTCAGGATGTCGAGATTGCCCCGATGCCGCACCGGATCGAGAAAGGCGCGGGCGGTCGAATGGCGCTTGCCGTTTTTCTGGGTGACCTGATAGAGGCCGACACCCTCCTGATCCGCCCCGTTGAAATCGCGCTGCAAACTGAAACCGGCCTCCACCCCGGCCTGCACAAAGGCGCGTGAGAGCGGATTGGGGCTGCGCAGATCGGAAACGGACAGAGGGCCTTTTGTGCCGTGGAACGCATCCGCAAGTTGGGCATTGTTTTCCAGCCGTCTGAACAGCTCAAGCGCCCTTGGCCAATCCCACATCTCTCCCGCCGCGCGTGCCCAACCGTGGTAATCCTCCGGATGACCGCGCATGTAGATCATCGCATTGATCGAAGACGATCCGCCCAGCACCCGCCCGCGGGGCCAGAACAGCCGACGTCCGTTCAACGTGGCTCCAGATGCGGTATGGTGATTCCAGTTCACCGCCTTGAGCCGCGCCAGAACCGCCAGTCCCAAGGGGATATGGATGAAGGGCGAACGGTCCTCGCCACCCGCCTCAATCAGACAGACCCGTTTCTTCGCATCCCCCGACAGCCGGTTCGCAAGAACGCACCCCGCCGAGCCCGCACCGATGATGATATAATCGTACATGGCTCTCTCCCTGAGGGTGAGGCTACATCAGCTTTGCTATTGCGCACGCGGGACGTGGCGTCATGACGTTTGCTTTGCTGCCACAAATACTCAAAAGAAAACCCCGCCGGAGCGGGGTTTGTCTGATCTGAGGTCCCGAATGTCCGAGGTATCAGAGATTTTCTAACTGCGGCATGCCGATGATATGATAGCCGCCATCGACGTGGATGATCTCGCCCGTGGTGTAAGCGCCACCATCGGAATTGAGATAGACTGCCGTGCCGCCGATCGCGTCCAGCGTGGCGTTCTCGCGCAGAGGGGCGTTGTTTTCCGCATGTTTGAACGTCCGGCGTGCGCCACCGATGGCGGAGCCCGCGAGCGTTTTCATCGGGCCGGGAGAGATCGCGTTGACACGGATTTTCTGGGGCCCGAGGTCGTTGGCGAGATATTTGACCGAGGTCTCAAGCGCGGCTTTCGCCACCCCCATGACGTTGTAATTCGGGATCACTGTCTGCGAGCCTTGGAAGGTCAGGGTGATCAGCGAGCCTCCGTTCGGCATCAGTTCGGCGGCGCGGCGGCCGACGTCGATGAAGCTGAAACACGAGATATGCATGGAGTTCTTGAAATTCTCCACCGTGGTGTCGCGAAAGCGCCCGGTCAGTTCGGATTTGTCCGAATAGGCAATGGCGTGGACCACGAAATCGAGGCTGCCCCATTTGTCCTTGAGGCTTGCGAAGGCCGCGTCCATCTGCTCGGGGTTGGTCACGTCCACGTCGACCATCGTGTCGGAGCCGACACTTTCCGCCAGCGGTTGCAGACGTTTGCCGAAGGCCTCGCCCTGATAGGTGAAGGCCAGTTCGGCGCCCTCGTCGGCACAGGCTTTCGCGATACCCCATGCGATGGAGCGCTCATTGGCGACGCCCATCACGAGCCCGCGTTTGCCTTTGAGAAGATCAGCCATAGGTTCCGTACCCTGTCCTGTTATCCGAGATATTTGGAAAGCAGCATCGAACCGTTGGTGCCGCCGAAGCCAAACGAGTTGGTCATCACCGTATCGAGCCCCGCGTTCTCGATCAGTTTCGTGGCGATTTCACTGTCGCGGATCGCCGGGTCGAGGGTTTCGACGTTGATCGAGGGGATGATGAAGTCGTGTTCCAGCGCCAGCAGGCAATAGACCGCCTCTTGCGCACCGGTTGCGCCTTGGGAGTGGCCGGTCATGGATTTCGTCGAAGAAATCAGTGGCGTATAGCCTTCGCCAAACACGCGCCGCACGGCTTCGACCTCGCCGACATCGCCGACGGGCGTCGAGGTGCCATGCGCGTTGATATAGCCGACCTTGCGGTCTTCGGACAGGGTTGAGAGCGCCAGACGCATCGCGCGTTCCCCGCCTTCGCCGGAAGGGGCAACCATGTCGGCCCCGTCGGAAGTGGCGGCAAAACCGGTCACCTCGGCATAAATCTTTGCGCCGCGCGCCTTGGCGTGTTCCAGCTCTTCGAGCACGAGGATGGCCCCGCCGCCGGAGATGACGAAACCGTCACGGTTGGCGTCAAAGGCGCGCGATGCTTTCTCGGGGGTATCGTTATATTTGGACGACATCGCGCCCATGGCGTCGAACAGGCAGGACAGGGTCCAGTCCAGCTCCTCGCCGCCACCCGCAAACATCACGTCCTGCTTGCCCATCATGATCTGCTCAGCTGCATTGCCGATACAATGGAGCGAGGTCGAACAAGCCGAGGTGATCGAATAGTTGATCCCTTTGATCTGATAGGCGGTCGCGAGGTTTGCCGAGATGGTGGAGCCCATGCATTTCGGCACCGCGAATGGCCCGACCCGCTTGGTGGATTTGGTGTTGAGAACCGACTGATGCGCGGTCAGCATGGCGGAGGTGGAAGGACCCCCGGAGCCCGCGATAAGACCGGTGCGCGGGTTCACAACCTCGTCTTGTTCGAGACCGGAATCGGCAATCGCCTGTTTCATGGCGATATAGGCATAGGCTGCCCCCGGTCCCATGAACCGCAGGGCGCGCTTGTCGACATGTTCCTTGATGTCGATGTCGATGGAGCCGGCCACCTGCGAGCGAAAGCCGTATTCCTTCATGTCCTCATTAGCACTGATGCCGGATTTGCCGGTTTTGAGCGAGGCAAGCACCTCTTCGGCAGTGTTCCCGATGGAGGAGACGATCCCCAGTCCGGTGACGACGACGCGACGCATGGCCTGTTCCTTCTCTTAACTATTTTCGATCTGTCCGAAAGATCAGTTTTCGGCCGATTAGCTCTCGCTCAGCGCGACTTTCATATCGGTGACCTGATAGATCACTTCGCCGTCGGCTTCGACGATCCCGTCGGCCACGCCCATGGTGAGGCGGCGGCTCTGCACGGCTTTCTTGAAATCGACCTTGTAGGTCAGCATTTTGCGGTCCGGGCGCACCATGCCGGTGAGCTTTACCTCGCCGACGCCGAGCGCATAGCCGCGCCCCTGCCAGCCGCGCCAGCCGAGGTTGAAGCCGGTGAGCTGCCACAACCCATCGAGACCGAGGCAGCCGGGCATGATCGGGTTGCCGGGGAAGTGGCATTCGAAGAACCACAGATCGGGGGTGATGTCGAATTCCGCCACCACATGCCCTTTGCCATGCAGCCCGCCATCACCGGAGATTTCGGTGATCCGGTCCATCATCAGCATCGGCGGGGCCGGGAGCTGTGCATTGCCCGGTCCAAAGAGTTCGCCCGCCGCACATTTGAGCAGGTCTTCCTTGGTGAAACTCGTGGGGTAATCGGCCATGAACGCCCTTGCCTTCCTCATCATCTTTCAAAGTCGCATCTCCTCTATCACCCCGCCCCCCGCGCACGCAAGCGTAACAGGGCCGGGAGAAAGCGGCGTTTTTGACACGATGATAGGAATGTGAAATGAGAATTAGAGGATTTCCAATTGAAATTTGGATGACATATCCTGTATATTTCTCCGGTATTCCTAGGAATTGGACGCCCATGACCCAGATCGAGAACATCGAAACCCGTCGCGGAGAAGCTTGGCTTGCGACCGCGGGTGTGCGACCGACGCGTCAAAGGATCGCGCTGGCGACGCTTCTGGTAGGCGATGGCCATGACCGGCATGTCACCGCCGAGAGCCTGTTCGATGCCGCGCGCGATGCGGGCGAAAAGGTGTCGCTTGCGACTGTCTACAACACATTGCGCGCCTTTTGTCAGGCCGGGTTGATGCAGGAAGTCACGGTCGACGGTTCCCGCAGCTATTTCGACACCAACATGGACGAGCACCCGCATTTCTTTTGGGAAGACAAAGGCGAGCTGACCGATGCACCGTCGGAAGAGTTGAAGATCGAGCGTCTGCCTGCGCCGCCCGAGGGGATGGAAATCGCCTCCGTCGATGTGGTGATCCGGCTGCGTCCGAAAGCGCGTCACTGAACCGATCTGCTTGACAGTTGTGACGAAGCCCTGCCCTCTGGCGGGGCTTTTGTTATGAGGGAGACGGTCATGGAACGTTTGTTTGTTGCGCAGGATGGGGTAAGCCGGTGTCATTGGTGTGCTTCCGATCCCGAATATATCCGCTATCACGACGAGGAATGGGGCTATCCGGTGGATGACGATCGCCGCCTTTTCGAGAAAATCTGTCTCGAAGGGTTTCAGTCCGGCCTGTCGTGGTGGACGATTCTGCAAAAGCGCGAGAATTTCCGGGCGGCTTTCGGCGGCTTCGATTATCACCAAATGGCCGAATTCGGCCCTGACGATGTCGAGCGCCTGGTGCAGGACAAGGGTATCGTGCGCCACCGGGGCAAGATCGAAGCGGTGATCCACAACGCTGCCCGCGCCATCGAGATGGAGCGGGAGCACGGCTCTCTGGCGGCGTTTTTCTGGTCCTTCGAGCCGGAGACGGACGAGAGCGGCGGGGAGATCGTGGCGCAAACGCCCACCTCGCAGCGGCTCTCGAAGGTGCTCAAGAAAAAGGGTTGGAAATTCGTCGGGCCGACCACCTGTTATGCCTTTATGCAAGCTATGGGCATGGTCAACGACCACCATCCGGGATGCGCGCATCATGCCAAGGCCGTGACACTCAGAGCCGGTTTCGTGCCGCCGCGTTGATCGGAGCCTGTCCGATGCGGAACAGGGAACCGGGGCACTGCGTTCTTCTTATGAACGAAAGGAGAATGCACATGAGTACCCTGCTGACGCTTGAGAAAAACGAACCCGTCACCCATGACACCCGCCACCTGACCTTTTCCTGTCCGGAAGACCTCGACATCACTCCCGGTCAGGCCGTGGACATGACGCTTCTGCGCGAAGGGTTCCGCGACAAATCCCGTCCCTTTACTCCTGTGAGTTCGGGACGGAACACGCTGGAATTCGTGATCAAGAGCTATCCCGAACATGACGGCGTGACCAAGGAAATCCCGACCCTGCGCAAGGGCGAGATGGTCGAAATCTCCGATCCTTGGGGCGCGATCCATGATCAGGGGTCAGGGACGTTTATCGCCGGTGGTGCGGGCATCACGCCGTTTCTGGCGATTCTGAACGAGCGACTTGAACGCAACGGCACGTTGGGGGGCTCGACCCTGATCTTTTCCAACAAGACCGAAAAGGACATCATTTGTCGCAAAGAGCTTGAGGCGATGCCGGGATTGCGCACGGTCTTCACCGTGACCGATCAGGAAAACGCCGATGTCGAAACCCGCAAGATCGACCGTGCCTTTCTTGACGACTACCTCGATCCGGCCGCTGGTCCGGTCTATGTCTGTGGGCCCGATAAAATGATCGAGGATATTGTGGGTCATCTCAAGGACATGGACGTCCCAGAAGACCGTATTGTGATCGAGCAATTCGACTGAACTGCGCTGTCAGCGGGAAATATGGGTGGCGAGGCCTCTGAGCCAGTTCCGCACGGGCTTGGGATCAAAGGATGCCAGCCGGGTCAAGTTTTCCGCCACTTCCGACAGATGGCTTTGCCAATTCTGCCGCTCTGCCTCCGCCGTTTCCGGCAAGGGCAGGGCGGAGGCGGTTGCGAGCATCTGACGCAAGTTCTGCACCTCGCGCATCTGGCGAAATGCCTCCATCATCGGCCCGGTGAGCTTCGGCTGTTCCCGCCAGGTCTTTTCGAACAGCGCGGTCACCCGCTGTCCCGCTCCAAGGCAGTCGAAGGCGACACAGCCACCATAGCCCCTGCTGGCAAGCTGTGCGTGTATGGAACAGGAAAACCCGTTGAGTTGGTGACAGGGGACGCCCGCCGCCTTGTCATGGCCGAACATTTCGCCCGCATCGAACGCCAGCGCCAGACAGCAGAGAGCGGCACAATTCGAACAATCTGGCGAAAACTCGGATATCATGCCGTCATTTGACGCCAAACGCATGTCTGATCAATGAAAAAGGCGGCCCGCTCATTGCGCGCCGCCCTGTTTCCTTTGTCGAGAAAATCCCGGATCAGACGATTTCCACCAGTTCGATGGCAAAGGTCAGGTCCTCGCCCGCCAGACGGTGGTTGGCGTCGAGAGTGACTTCCGCCTCGGTGATTTCCACGACGGTGACGGGGATCACCTGCCCGGTCGGGGACTGCATCTGAAGCTGAAGACCGACCTCAAGCGGAATCTCCGCCGGGATTTGCGCGCGCGGCACGGCTTGCTGGGCGTCGGGGTGACGCTGGCCATAGGCCTCGTCGGCCACGGCGACGATGGTTTTCTTCTCGCCCACGGTCATGCCCGGCAGGTGCTTGTCCATGCCCGGAATGATCTGGCCGGAGCCAACGGTGAATTCCAGAGGATCGCGGCCCTCGGAGCTGTCGAAAACGGTGCCGTCCGCCAGCGTGCCGGTGTAGTGAATGCGTACCTTGTCGCCCGATTTAACTTCGGTCATGGGATATCCTAACTTTTCGGGGTGAATTTCGGGGCCGCGTCCCTTGCGCAGGTGCCCGTTGCGATTGCGCGGGAGGATAAGGGCTGATCAGGCATTTGCAACCCGAAGGGGGCAGATATTCCGGGAAAGGGCGCCGGAACGCGTTTTCGGAGAAAAATCGCCTAAAACCACTGTCCCGGTTCCATCAGCCCCAGATCGAGCAATTGCTGGCTGTGCCATTCGAATTCGACCGAGTTGTGCCAGCGGAAGGTCTGGATGTCATAGGTCGAACCCGCATTGGTCTTGAGCGCCTTGGCGGTGCGGAAGGACACGATGGCGGCGGTCAGGTTGTGGTGCCAAGGGCAGGCGTAGGTGTTGTATTCCTCGTCATTGAACAGGTGTTCTTCGCTGAGTTTCAGCCCCTTTTTCGCCTTGAAAATCGCGATCCGGTCGATACGGCGGCGATGCGGCGGCATATGTTCCTCGAACCGCCACCTGAGTCCGCCGAAAAAGTCGAGCTGCCGCTCTTTTGGATGGCCTTCTGCATCGGGACGCCCGAGGGCGTAATAGCCGGAGCGGTCGAGATGCGCGTCTTCGAGTGAGACAGCGTTCGGATGCGCGCCCAGATCGTCCGCATAGAGGTCCACGACATAACAGAGCATCGCGTCACGCCGTTCCTCGGTGTGAAACGTCAGCATATCGGTGATGGTACGCGTCTCGCAGAAGGGGAAGAACAGGTATTCGGCGTTGTAGCAGTAGTACATCCAGATGCCGGGCGCGGCCGCGATGATCCGGTTTACCGCTTTGGTCAGCATCTCGGGTGCACGTGTGGCGTAGCGGATGCGGTGGATCTTCGTCTCAAGCCCCTCGGGCAGTTTCACCTCGTCGGGGGCGAACAAAAGAACCTGTTTGAACCCCAGTGACAGGTGATGGCGCAGCGTTGTGTCCACCTCAGCAAGGTCCTCGGCAAACACCATCGCGATCGGCCCTTTCAGAAGGGCGTCCTTGCCATCCGTGAGAAACGTGTCGAGGCTATCGTACCGCATGAAAATTCCTACCTGGAGCACTGTTTCTGTAATTGGTCCCGCTTTGGCTAAAAAATGCATGAAGGGCAGGGGATTGCAAGGTAAAGAGGCACGGCTCTTTCACAAGCTCCCTTCAGGCGGCCTGCGTGCGAGACGCTTGCCCTCTTGGCGCTCTTGCGATAGGACACCGCCTCAATTCCCAGCATGCGTGGACCCTTCCTCATGGCCGAGACACCGAGCAACACCAAGAAGCTCTACATCAAGACCTATGGCTGTCAGATGAACGTCTATGACAGCGAACGCATGGCCGAGGCGCTGGGCGGATCGGGGTATACCGAAGTGTCCTCGCCCGAAGAGGCGGATATGATCCTTCTGAACACCTGCCATATTCGCGAGAAGGCGGCGGAGAAGGTCTATTCGGAGCTTGGCCGTTACAAGGATCTGAAACTTGCCAATCCCGATCTCAAGATCGGCGTGGCGGGCTGTGTCGCGCAGGCCGAGGGCGAGGAGATCATGCGGCGTCAGCCGATGGTCGATCTCGTGGTCGGGCCGCAGTCGTATCACCGCCTGCCGGAGCTGGAGGCGAAAGCGGGCCATGGGCAAAAGGCGCTCGACACGGATTTCCCGGAAGAGGACAAGTTTGAGAAACTGAAAGCCCGCCCCAAGGCGAAACGCGCGCCAGCGGCGTTTCTGACGGTACAGGAGGGCTGTGACAAATTCTGTGCCTTCTGCGTCGTGCCCTATACCCGCGGGGCCGAAGTGTCGCGCCCGGTGGAGCGCGTGCTCGCGGAAGCGCGCGATCTGGTGGAGCGTGGCGTGCGGGAGATCACGCTGCTGGGGCAGAACGTCAACGCCTATCACGGGGCCGCCAAAGGCGGAACATGGGGGCTTGCGCAGCTCATCCGCGAACTGGCGAAAGTGGACGGGCTGGAGCGCATCCGCTTTACCACCTCGCATCCGAACGACATGGAAGACGACCTGATTGCCGCCCATGGCGATTGCGGGAAACTCATGCCCTATCTGCATCTTCCGGTGCAATCGGGGTCAGACAAAATTCTCAAGGCGATGAATCGCAAGCATACGGCGGAAGAGTATCTGCGTCTGATCGAACGCATCCGCGCCGCACGACCCGATATTGCCATGTCCGGCGATTTTATCGTCGGCTTTCCCGGTGAGACGGATCAGGATTTCGAGGATACGATGAGCCTTGTGCGTGAGGTGAAGTACGCCTCTGCCTTCTCCTTCAAATACTCGCCGCGTCCGGGCACGCCCGCCGCCGAGAAAGAGACAAAGATGATCGAGCCGGATGTGGCCTCTGAGCGGCTTTATCGCTTGCAGGAACTTATCACCGCGCAACAGCACGCGTTTCAGGATGCCATGGTCGGGCGCGAGGTCTCCGTGCTGTTCGAGCGCAAGGGGCGGATGCCGGGGCAGATGGTCGGAAAATCCGAGTACCTTCATGCGGTTCACATCACCGATGACGTTGACGTGGGCGAGATCGCGCGGGTGAGAATCACCGAAAGCGGCCCGAATTCCTTGGGCGGTGTTTTGCTGCGCTGAGCGTTTGTCGCCGCAGGTTTCTACCGTCGCGGGCAAAGTTTTCGCGGTATGCGGGAGTGTCCTGGCAACAATCTCATCTTCTATGAGATTTCGTTAAGATATCCGACACAATATCTGGTTATTTTTCTTCACTTGGACCCGAAGTTTGCTATCCTTTAACCATCATTATGGTGAGTAGGGCGCGGCAGTCTCACGGCTGCAGGGGCGCGTGTTTTGGAACGGCCCGAAAACGCAAACAGTTGGGGGACGGCGAACGTGACCATCGAATTTCTGAAGACAGCGCGGACGGGCCTGGGCCTGTGCGCGGGTGTCGCTCTTGCTTTCGCGGCGGCAACGGCCGACGCGCAAATGGTGCCGGGCACGGTGAACGGCGAAGTGTACAAGCCGACGATCTGGATCGACCCGGACGGGTGCGAACACTGGGTGATGGACGACGGGGTCGAGGGCTATATGGACCTCAAACGTGATCGTCAGGGCAAGCCGACCTGCCACCCGGTTCAGAGCTGTGCCGTGATGAATTCCGATCAACTCTTTGCCACGGATAAATATGCGATCTCGGCAGCGGGACGTCAGCGCCTGAGCGATTTCTTCCGGCAGGCCCGCGCCACCGCCTATATCATCGTCGGCCATACCGACAGCCGGGCCTCTGACGAATATAACATGCGTCTGAGTTACAACCGCGCCAATGCGGTGGCCAAGATCGCGGCTTCGGTCGGGGCCAATGTCGTCGATGTGCGCGGCTATGGCGAGCGTCAGCCGATCGCTTCGAACTCGACCGCAGCGGGGATGCAGAAGAACCGCCGCGTCGAAATCATCTGTGTGAAATGAGGAGGCCGCTATGAAGGTTGTGAAACTCATCGCTCTTTTGGCTGCCCCTCTTGCTCTGGCGGCTTGTGACAACGGCATGTACGAAAGCCACAAGAAAGACAAAACTGTGGACCGTGGTTTCGATAGCAAGCATCTGTCGACCTTGGTTGCCGGGATTTGGATCGACCCGGAGGGCTGCGATCACTGGATCATCGACGATGGTGTCGAGGGATACCTGTCCCCGCGTGTGGACAAATACGGTATGCCGGTCTGCTCCGGCACGGCGGCGCCGAACACCGCCGTCGGACCTTATAAAGGTGGGTCGAGCTTCGGCGATCCGATCTGATCTGTGTCTGCTGTCTTTGCATGTTGCGGCCGTCCCTTGGGGCGGTCGCATCCTTTTTGGTGAATTATTGAGCGCAGCGCTATTTTTTAGGCAAGTTCCTGCCGGGGCAATTGCGAAGATTTTGTGTCCCTGCTTGCCAGAAGCCCTATCCCTTGGCACCATCAGACTCAGGAGCCATTCCAGAGTCGGAGACAATATTTGGGCCTGAGCGCGTTGACCCCCCCGAAATCGCAGGACGCAGTCCACGAAACGCTTCTCGAATTCCATGACAACAGGTTGCTCATAGACCTGTGCGGAGAGTTCGACCGGAACCTCGCTCAAATCGAACACAAGCTCGAAGTCCAGATTGTCCGACGGGGCAATATGTTGTCCGTCATGGGGACCGGGAGTGCCCGGGGCCGTGCCTCCGCTGTTTTGCAGGATCTTTACGGCAAACTCGAAGCGGGTCGCGAGATCGAGCCGGGCGACATCGACGGCATGATCCGGATGGGGGAAAGCGAAAGCGACAAGGGGTTGCCGGGCGATCAGATGGAGATGTTCCGCGGTGGCGAGGTCGAGATCAAGACCCGCAAGAAACTCGTGGAACCGCGCACGGCGGCGCAGAAGGAATATGTTACCAACCTGTTCAAACACGAACTGGCCTTTGGCATCGGCCCGGCGGGGACGGGCAAGACCTATCTTGCCGTGGCCGTGGGGGTGAACATGCTGATCAACGGCCATGTCGACCGGATCATCCTGTCGCGCCCTGCGGTCGAGGCGGGTGAACGTCTCGGCTTTCTGCCGGGCACTCAGGATGAAAAAGTCGATCCCTATATGCAGCCGCTTTACGATGCCCTGAACGATTTCATCCCCGCCAAGCAGGTGCAGAAAATGCGGGAGGAAAAGACCATCGAGATTGCACCTCTAGCCTTCATGCGGGGCCGGACGCTTTCGCGCGCTTTCGTGGTGCTTGACGAGGCGCAGAACGCCACCACCATGCAGATGAAAATGTTCCTGACCCGTTTGGGAGAAGGGTCGCGCATGGTGATCACGGGCGACCGCTCTCAGGTGGACCTGCCGCGTGGGGTGCAGTCGGGTTTGCGCGATGCCGAGCGCATTCTGGCCGGTCTGCCGAATATCGCCTTCAACTACTTCACCTCGAAAGACGTGGTGCGTCACCCGCTTGTCGCCGCGATCATCGAGGCGTATGAGGCCGACGAAGCGCAATAAACGCAAGTCGGAGGGCCGGATGGCCGTTGAAGTGATCTTTGAGGACGACCGCTGGGAGGTGGCGGGGCTTGAGGCCTTGGTGACCGACGCCGAGACTGCAACGCTCAGCTATCTCGGGCTCGATGCCGAATTGTGCGAAGGTTCGATTCTGGCCTGCGACGATGCGCGGATCAAGGTTCTGAATGCGGGTTTCCGGGAAAAGGACAAGGCCACGAACGTGCTCTCCTGGCCCGCAGAGGAACGCGCGACGCCCGGCGAGCGTCCGCCCCTGCCGGAACCCGATTTCGACGGTTCGATCGAGCTTGGCGATATCGCGATTGCCTATGAGACCTGTGTCCGCGAAGCTGGGGAACAGGGCAAGAGCTTTGCCGATCACGTCACCCATTTGCTTGTTCATGGTCTGTTACACCTGTTGGGTTATGATCACATAACCGACAGGGATGCAGAAATTATGGAAGGTACCGAAGTCGAGATACTTGCAACCATGGGGCTCAAGGACCCATATTAGGCGAACGGTCGGACAAGACCGGTTCATATTGGAAAGGACGCATGGGCGACACCGAGCCTGGGTCTTCTACGGCAGCGCAGAGCGCGCCGTTCGACCCTATAAGTAGACCGCAGAGCCGAACGCGCCGGAACGGGCGCAAACCCTCTGGCTGGTTCGACCGAATGAAGGCGGCATTTTCCGCCAAACCCTCCGATACATCTGCCTTGGCCGGGGCGAGCCCTTCTATGGTTCAGCCTCAGCCCGTGCAACGCCCCGGCATGGTCAACCTGCGCCGGATGCGGGTCGATGACGTAGCGATTCCGAAAGCGGAAATCGTTGCGGTGCCGACCGACATCAAGAAAGACGATCTGGTGGAGGTGTTCCGCGAAAGCGGCATGACCCGTTTGCCGGTCTATAAAGGCACGCTGGACACGCCCGTAGGCCTTGTGCACCTCAAGGATTTTGCGCTCACCCATGGCTTCAACGGCAAGGGGGAGCGGTTCAATCTACGCAAGATGCTGCGCCCGCTGCTTTATGCGCCGCCCTCGATGCCCATCGGTGTGCTGCTGCAAAAGATGCAGACGGAGCGTATGCATATGGCGCTGGTGATCGACGAATACGGCGGTGTGGATGGGCTTGTGACGCTCGAAGATCTCGTTGAACAGGTGATCGGCGAGATCGAGGACGAGCACGACATAGACGAGGATGTGTTCTGGACCCAATCCGCGCCCGGCGTGTTCATCGCACAGGCCAAGGCCCCGCTCGACGAGTTCGAGGCGGCCATCGGCATGCGTCTGACCGACGAAGAGGACGAAGAAGAGATCGACACTCTGGGCGGTCTCGTCTTTCTGCTCTCGGGGCGGGTGCCAGCGCGGGGTGAGGTGATCCCGCATCCGTCGGGGGCCGAGTTCGAGATCGTCGATGCCGACCCGCGCCGGATCAAGCGCATCCGCGTGCGTCTGCCCTCTGCCGTGAAACCGAAAGCCGAGGCCTGATCCATGAAACCCCGCCTGTCGTGGTTTCGGCGCGTGCTGACGCCGCCCCGGGCCTTCGCTCTCAGCGCGGGGTTCATGATCGCCGCAGGACAGGCGCCTTTGGGCTTCTGGCCGATGGCGCTGGCGGGGCTTGTGATGGCGGCGGTCACCTGGCGCATGGCGCTCACGCCCGGGCAGGCCGCTCTGCGCGGCTGGCTGGTCGGGTTTTCCACCTTCCTCATTTCGTTCAACTGGATTGTGAACCCCTTCCTCGTCGAGCCGATGCGCGACGGCTGGATGATCCCCTTTGCGCTGTTCTTTATGGCGGGCGGTCTGGCGCTGTTCTGGGCTTTGGCCTTCTTCTTGGCGAAAATACTCAAGACCGGGCTGCCGGGACTTGCCGGATTCTGGGGGGCGGCTGAGCTCCTGCGCGGCCATATCTTCACCGGCTTTCCTTGGGCGATGCCCGGCTATATCTGGCTCGATACCCCGCTGGCGCAGCTTTCTGCTTTCATCGGCCCCTACGGCTTGACCGCGTTGAGTTTCGCCTTTGCTGCGCTATTGGCCCATGCCGTACTGAAACGCTCCCTGCGCATTGGTGCGCTCGCCGTCGTACTGTTCGCAGCGGCTTTTCTTATTGGTTTCCAACGCCAGTCCGCGCCCTTGCCACCGGATCGGGACCATGCCATTCGCGTGGTGCAACCCAACGCGCCGCAGCATCTGAAATGGCACCCGGAGTATATTGGGCAATTCTACCAACGCGCCCTGTCCGTCACTCCACCGGAGGGGGCCGATCTGGTGATCTGGCCGGAAACCTCGGTCGCCGTGCCGCTTTATGCCGCCGGTCCCGAACTGGCCGAGATCGCGGCCACTGCCGCGCCTGCACGGGCTGTGGTCGG
The DNA here is from genome assembly GCF_003050785.1 of Celeribacter persicus. GTDB lineage: Bacteria > Pseudomonadota > Alphaproteobacteria > Rhodobacterales > Rhodobacteraceae > Celeribacter > Celeribacter persicus. The sequence continues at coordinate 85,238 of NZ_QAOH01000004.1, read as the reverse complement.
GCTCAATCGGGTGGATGGCATGCGCGGCTACAACACGGCGGTGCTGTTGGATGAGCAGGGCCGGGTCGTCGATCTCTATGACAAGCATCATCTCGTGCCCTTCGGGGAATACATGCCAATGCCCTGGTTGCTTGAGCGTATCGGTTTGCGGGCTTTCACGGCGCAGAACGGCTATGGCTATTCCGCCGGTCCTGGCCCGCATCTGATGGATATGGGCGCGCTCGGCCATGCCCTGCCACTGATCTGTTACGAGGCAATCTTCCCCCGCGATCTGCGTACCGAAACCCGCCCCGACTGGTTGTTGCAGATGACCAATGATGCGTGGTTCGGCACATTCTCCGGCCCGCAACAGGCGCTGGCACAGGCGCGCTTTCGCGCGATCGAGACCGGCTTGCCGATGGTGCGTGCTGCCAATACCGGGATTTCCGCACTGATCGACGCACGCGGCGGGGTGCGGGCCGCGATCCCTCTGGGCACGTCCGGAGCTTTCACCGCCGATCTCCCCGGGGCACTTGCCGCGACACCTTATGTGCGGCTCAAGGAAGCGCCTGTTTTGGTCTTCTTAATCCTTCTGGTGTTCGCTGGGGGGATCGCCACAACCCTGAGGCGCGGCAGAAAAACCGATTGACCCTTCCCGGAGCGGGTTATATCGCATTTAAATCAAAGGCCCGCACAACGGCTTCCTGACGTGCGGGTATCATAACCCAATGGAGCACGACCCCCATGTCCCGCAAAGATTACGTTTTCACTTCGGAATCGGTTTCCGAGGGCCACCCCGATAAGGTCTGCGACCGGATTTCCGATGCCGTCCTCGACGCGTTTATCGCCGAGGAGCCGGAGGCGCGCGTGGCCTGCGAGACCTTCGCAACCACCAATCTCGTGGTGATCGGTGGCGAGGTGGGGCTGTCGGACAAGGACAAGCTGCACGCCTATATGGACAAAGTGGACGGTATCGTGCGCGACTGCGTGCGCGACATCGGTTATGAGCAGGACAAGTTCCACTGGCAGACGCTGAAGGTGCAGAACTACCTGCACGAACAGTCTGCCCATATCGCACAGGGTGTCGATGCGGCCGCGGACAAGGACGAGGGTGCGGGCGATCAGGGCATCATGTTCGGCTTCGCGACCAACGAGACCGAGGCGCTTATGCCCGCGCCGATCCAGTATTCGCATGCGATCCTGCGGCGTCTGGCCGAAGTGCGCAAGAACGGCATGGAACCGGCGCTCGGTCCCGATGCCAAGGCGCAGCTCTCCGTGCGGTATCGCGATGGCAAACCGGTCGAGGTGACCTCTCTCGTGCTTTCGACCCAGCACCTCGACGAGAACCTGAGTTCCGCCGACGTGCGCGCCATTGTGACCCCCTATATCGAGGAGGTGCTGCCCGAGGGCTGGCTCACTGCGAATACGGTCTGGCACGTCAATCCGACCGGAAAATTCGTGATCGGCGGTCCCGATGGCGATGCGGGTCTGACCGGACGCAAGATCATCGTGGACACTTACGGTGGCGCGGCCCCCCATGGTGGCGGCGCGTTCTCCGGCAAGGACCCGACCAAGGTGGATCGCTCTGCCGCCTATGCCGCCCGTTATCTCGCGAAGAACGTTGTGGCTGCGGGGCTGGCGGAGAAATGCACGATCCAGCTTTCCTATGCCATCGGTGTGGCGGAGCCGCTGTCGATCTATGCCGATCTGCATGACACGGGTACGGTCGATGCCGCCCGCATCGAGGCGGTTCTGGCCGATCCCGACACGCTGGGCTTCCGCCTGACGCCGCGCGGCATTCGCACACAGTTGCAGCTCAACAAACCGATCTATCAGCGCACTGCGGCCTATGGGCATTTCGGGCGTGCGCCGGAGGCCGATGGCGGGTTCAGTTGGGAGCGCACCGATCTGGCTGCGACACTGGCGAAAGCCGTTTGATGACCTTTCGCGTCGTCACCGGCTCGATCACAGATCTGGATGTCGAGGCCGTGGTCAATGCGGCCAATTCCACGCTTCTGGGCGGTGGCGGTGTCGACGGGGCCATTCATCGCGCGGCAGGGCCGGGTCTTCTGGCGGAATGCCGGACCTTGGGCGGCTGTCTTCCGGGCCAGGCGAAACTGACCGGGGGCTACGATCTCAAGGCGCGTTACGTGATCCATACGGTCGGGCCGGTCTGGCGCGGTGGCGATCGGGGGGAGGATACGACGCTTGCCTCCTGTTACCATGAAAGCCTGAGGGTCGTGCGGGAGCGCAGGATCCGTTCCGTGGCCTTTCCGGCAATTTCGACCGGGGTTTACGGCTTTCCGAAGCCCCTTGCCGCGCAGATTGCGGTGATGACGCTGCGTGAAAAGATGTGGGAGGATATGGAGGTGTTGCTCTGCGCCTTTTCCGCCCCGGATGCCGCGATTTTGCAGGCGGCTTTGGACAAGGAGACCTGACATGCCTAAGACGGATACCTCCGGCCTGACGCAACTCGGCGGGACGATGGCCTTGCCGAACAGTCCGGAAGAGGCGGTGCTCGAACGGGTGCCGCACACCCACGAAGGCGAGCGTTATGTGGCGCGGTTCACCGCGCCCGAATTCACCTCGCTCTGTCCGATGACCGGCCAGCCGGATTTCGGCTATCTGATGATCGACTACATCCCGCGCAAATGGCTGGTGGAGAGCAAGTCGCTCAAGCTTTTTCTCGGGTCCTTCCGCAATCACGGCGCGTTCCACGAGGATTGTTCGGTCTATATCGGCAAACGTCTGGCCGAATTGCTCGACCCGGAATGGCTGCGCATCGGGGCCTATTGGTATCCGCGCGGCGGCATTCCCATTGACGTGTTCTGGGCCACCGGGCCGGAGCCGAAAGACCTCTGGATTCCGGAACAGGGTGTGCCACCCTATCGCGGTCGGGGGTAAGTTTCAAAGCGGTCGCTATCCCGGGAGGAGGGAGATATGTCGGACACGTTAAGAGACCCTTTGGTCATGCTTCTGGCCGGGATCGGTATCCCGGTTTTTGCCGCGCTGAACGCCCAGCTCGGGGCGCGGCTCGGCTCGCCCGCGCTGGCCGCACTTGTGTTCGCGGTGGTCGCTTTCAGTTCGATCTTTCTCTATCGCGCTGTGCTCGGTCCTGCTGTGCCGCTCTCCGCGCTTTTGCATCAGCCGGCGTATCTGTTCTGCGCTGGCGTCCTGTTTGCCTTCTACATCCTGTCGATCACCACGATTGCGCCGCGTTTCGGTGTCGGCAATGCGGTGTTTTTCGTGTTGCTCGGCCAGATTCTTTCGGCTGCCGTGATCGACCATTTCGGTCTGTTCGGGGCGGCAAGGATGCAGATTTCCGCGATACGGGCCGCAGGGATGGTTATGATGGCGGGTGGACTTTTCCTGATTCAGCGGGCCTGAGCTTGCCCCGCGCCGGATTTCTTGGCAAAAGCCCGGCTTGAAAACCAAGGGGGCCTTCGATGTCCGAGGAAACGACACATAAATCCGGCGCACCGTGGCGCAATTTCTACGGTCGTATTCACGGCAAGACGCTGAACAAGGCGCAGGTCGAGTATCTCGAAGAGGATCTGCCCCGGCTCGCGCCCGGTTGTGTGTCCTGGGAGGAAAACCCGGAGCGCGCCAAAATCGACATGGCGAAGCGCTTTGCGGGCAAGCCTGTCTGGCTGGAAATCGGTTTCGGTGGCGGCGAGCACCTTGTTCACATGGCGCGGACTTACCCGGATGTTTACATCATCGGTTGTGAGCCTTTCGTGAACGGCGTCGCGATGTGCCTCGGCAAGATGCGCCGCGAGGGGCCGTTCGATAATATCGCGATCCATGCGGGCGATGCGCGCGATCTCTTCGACGTGTTGCCGGATGGTTCCATCGAAAAGGCATTCCTGAACTATCCCGACCCATGGCCGAAAAAACGCCATCATCGGCGTCGTTTCGTGACGGATGAGCATCTCGAACCGCTTCACCGCGTGTTGAAGGACGGGGCGGAGTTCCGCGTGGCGACCGACATTCCCGATTATGTGCGTCAGACAATGGAAGAGGTGCCGAAGGCGGGGTTCGAGTGGCTGGCCGAGGGGCCGGAGGACTGGCGCAAGCCCTGGTCGGACTGGATTTCGACGCGTTACGAGCAAAAGGCGATCCGCGAAGGCCGGACGCCGCATTACATGACCTTCAGAAAAGTCTGAGTATTTCGGCTGCAATGAAGACAGCCGATAGACCGCTTGCCCTGCTTGCGGTATCAGGTCGGCGAGAATGTGAGGAGAGCTACCCATGTCCAGCCACAGCACCCCGATCCCGATGACCGCCCGCAAGAACGGTCCTTTGAAAGGCACGGCTGCTGTGCCGGGGGACAAGTCGATTTCGCATCGCGCGCTGATCTTTGGCGCGATGGCCGTGGGCGAGACGCGGATCACCGGGCTTTTGGAAGGCGAGGACGTGCTCGACACCGCGAAGGCGATGCAGGCGCTCGGGGCGGAAGTGGTGCGCGAGGGCGCGGGGGAATGGACCGTGCATGGTGTGGGCGTTGGTGGCTTTACCGAGCCCGAGGATGTGATCGACTGCGGCAATTCCGGCACCGGCGTGCGGCTCATCATGGGCTGTGTCGCGACCTATGATTTCTGCACGACCTTCACCGGCGACGGGTCGCTGCGCAAACGGCCCATGGCGCGGGTGACCGAGCCGCTGGCGCTCTTCGGGGCGCAATCCGTTGGGCGCTCGGGCGGTCGTTTGCCGTTGACGCTGGTGGGTGCCTCCGATCCGGTGCCGGTCGAATACCAGACGCCGGTGCCGTCGGCACAGGTCAAATCCGCCGTGCTTCTGGCCGGGCTGAACGCGCCGGGCAAGACGGTTGTCATCGAGAAGGAGGCAACGCGCGATCACACCGAACGGATGCTTGTGGGGTTCGGTGCCGAACTGATCACGGAAAAGACTCCCGAAGGCTACAACAAGATCACGCTGACCGGGCGTCCCGAATTGAGACCGCAAGAGGTTGCCGTGCCGCGCGATCCAAGTTCGGCGGCCTTCCCGGTCTGCGCCGCGCTGATCGTTCCCGGCTCCGAGGTCTTTGTGCCGGGTGTGAGCCAGAACCCGACGCGCAACGGTCTCTTTCTGACGCTCAGGGAAATGGGTGCGGACATCGCCTTCGAGAACGAGCGCGAGGAGGGCGGGGAGCCTGTGGCGGATCTGCGGGTGAAATACTCGAAGCTCAAAGGCATCGAGGTGCCGCCGGAGCGCGCGGCTTCGATGATCGACGAATACCCGATTCTCTCGGTTGTTGCGGCCTATGCCGAGGGCATGACGACCATGCGCGGCGTCAAGGAATTGCGGGTCAAGGAAAGCGACCGGATCGACGCTATGGCGCGTGGGCTTGAGGCCTGTGGCGTGGCGATCGAGGAAGATCAGGACACACTGATCGTGCATGGGCTTGGTGCGGGTGGGGTCAGGGGCGGAGCGACTTGTGCGACCCATCTCGATCACCGTATCGCCATGTCTTTCCTGATCCTCGGCATGGCCTCGCACGAGCCGGTGAGTGTCGACGATGGCGGGCCGATTGCCACCTCCTTCCCGGTGTTCGAAAAACTCATGACCGGTCTTGGGGCGCATGTGATCCGGAGCAACTGATCTCTTGACCTTCCTCGCGCAAAGGTGCAGCGTGGGAACCCCTTGGGAAAGGACAGACCATGAGTTTCTGCATCGCCATTGATGGCCCAGCTGCTGCCGGGAAAGGCACAATTTCCAAAGCCGTCGCCGCGCATTTCGACTTTGCCCATCTCGATACCGGGTTGTTGTACCGGGCCGTGGGGGCGAAAACCTTTGAAGGGTTCTCACCCATCGAGGCGGCAATGGCGCTGACGGCGGACGATCTTGAGCGCGACGATCTGCGCTCCGGGGATGCGGGGCAGGCGGCGTCTCGCGTGGCTGCAATCCCGGAAGTGCGCGCCGCACTCGTAGATTTTCAACAGGCCTTCGCCCGCCGCGAAGGCGGTGCGGTGCTCGATGGGCGCGATATCGGTACGGTGATCTGTCCGGATGCGGAGGTGAAGCTTTATGTCACCGCCTCCGACGAGGTACGGGCCGAGCGACGTCAGAAAGAACTGGCCGGGAAGGGCGAAACGGTCAGCGTTGAGGAGGTTCTGGCCGATCTGCGCGAGCGCGATGAGCGCGATGCGGCGCGGGCGACAGCGCCTCTGAAACCTGCCGAAGACGCCACGGTGATCGACACGACAGAGATGACGATTGACGAGGCGGTTGCCAAGGTGATTGCCCTGATCGAGGCGCGCCGGGCATGACGGCCAGGCTCGTCCTCCATCTGCCCGATAATGAGCGGGCGCTTTTGGAGGCGGGCAAGATGTCGACACTTTACCCGCGGATCAAACGCATGGTTGAACGGCGTGGCGGTGTTGTCGAAATTGCGCCGCGTTTCGCGCCGACCGAGCCGGACGGCAATCTTCACATCGTAGACAATGCGCGCCAGCCGCATGCGGATACGTTGATTTCAGCGCTCGCCTATCTCGACCGCTGTTGGCATCTCGACCCCAAAGGCGTTCTGGCCGACAGTTCCATTGCGGATCGGGTGTTCGATCCTGCCATCGTTGATGCGGAGAAGGCGGAGGCCTATGTCGCCGATCTGCGCGCCCGGTTTTCCGAGCCGCGCCACTCCCGTTATCACCAGAAGAAACAGGAGGAAGAGATCGACCCGGAGGGCATCGTGATCTTCCTGCAAGGCCCGCCGCCCTATCGACGGGGGCATGCCTATATGGGGCGGGACAAGATGATCCGCGCGGTGCTCGATGGTGCGGGCGGGCGTCCGGTTTACATCAAACCGCACCCACTCCGCAAAGAGGAGGGGCTGAAGGTCATTCGCACCTTCGAAGCAGAGGGCCACAGGCCGATCAAGACCAATGCCAATGTGCACGACCTGTTGCGGCAGGCTGCGGTGACGGTTTCGGCCAATTCCGCCGCGTCGATCGAAGGGTTTTTGCATGGCACGCCGACGATCCTCTTTGCCCGCGCCGATTTCGATCGGGCCGCCGAGGTGGTGAAGGTGCCGGAGGCGTTCCCGGCCGCGCTTGAGCGGGCCGTGAACCAGCCACGCGATTACACGAAATTCCTCTATTGGTATTTCTCACAATGCCTCTGGCTCGACGATTCTGATTTCGAGGCCAGGGTTCTGGCGCGTTTTGCCGAGGTCGGCTTCGATGCGGAGCGGCTTGGGTTGAGCGTTTCCGGAAAGGTTTCGCACCAGGCCTGAGACAGGTGCTGGCTGCGAAAGGTTTCAACACTGTCTGCGCAGTGATGCGCAGGGGATGAGCGCTCTTGCATGATTGAATTAAAATCGACATTAAATTCAATATCTTGCGCGGTTGTGCGCCAACTCCACCTGTTTGCAGAGACTTGCCGCAAGGCGGTGCTTCCCCCTATCACGATGCAAACGCAGACTCTTCCAAGGATTGTTCCCATGTTTCTCGACAAACTGAACTGGCGCTATGCCACCAAGAAAATGGACCCCTCGAAACCGGTTCCCGAAGACAAGATCGCCAGGATCGTCGAAGCCGCGCGTATGGCGCCGACCTCTTCGGGGCTTCAGCCCTTCCACATTTTCGTGATCCGCAACAAGGAACTGCGCGAAAAGCTGAAAGAGGCCGCCTATGGTCAGTCACAATTGACCGATGGCTCGCATCTTCTGGTGTTTGCGGCCTATGACAATTACGACGATGCGCGGATCGACGCGGTGTGCGATCAGCACGCGTCGGAGCGTCCGGGGGCGGAAGAGGCTCTGGGAACCTATTACGACCGGCTGAAATCCATGTACCTGCCGCGCGATGCGCGCACCAATGCCGATCACGCCGCCCGTCAGGCCTATATCGCGCTTGGTTTCGCACTGGCCGCCGCCGCCGAGCTTGAGGTCGACAGCACACCTATGGAAGGATTCGAGCCGGAGAAATTCGACGAAATTCTCGGGCTGAAGGATAAGGGTCTGAAAACCGTCGTGATCTTGCCGCTTGGCACCCGCGATACCGAAGGGGATTGGCTTGCGCCGATGAAAAAGGTCCGTAAGCCGGCCTATGAGATCGTGACCGATCTGGATTGATCGCCAGACGGCGTGCGCGTTGGCCGCGCCGGGACATGAGGAGCGAAGACGGCCCGACTGTTCGGGCCGCTTTTTTTCGACCTAATGTCAGCAGTTTCAGCTTGCCTGTTGTCGAACTCTGTCGCAGCTTCACCCCACTGAGAAACGCCGCCGCATTCGTGTTCTGGCGAGAGGGAAGATGTCCATGACCCGCTGTCTTCAATTGCTGTATCGCTCCGTGGCCCGGTATGAGGATTTCCATCCCTCAGACCTCGATATCCTGCGCGAAGCCGTACGGTTCAACGCCGATCATGGCATCACGGGGATGCTGCTGCGTGTGGATGAGCAATTCCTTCAGGCTTTGCATGGTCCCGGCGATGAGATCGACGCGCTTGTTGCGCGGATCAAGGCGGATCCCCGGCATCAGCATATGGAAATCCTGCTGCGCGAAGAGACCGTGGATATGTCTCCTTTCGGGAACTGGTCTATGGCCTATGATTCCCTGATGGGGTTTGAGCAGAATCTCGGATTGCAGGAAGATGGTCATTATCCAGAGATTTCACCGGAGCGTGCCCGCGACCTGATCGTCGTGCTCGCGAAAACCGCAACCAGCGTGGACACCTACGGCTCGGCCTTCCCCTATACGCGCCTGCCGGGCGAAGAGGACGCGGCCTATCTGGAGCGGCTCGACGGGTTGGCGTAAGGGCGATAGACTGAGGGCCCTTTCGTTTTTGAAAAGCCTTTGCCATGTCACAAATTGAACCTGTTTCCCCTTGGACCGATGATCTTCTTGGATACGAGAAACTCGGGGAGACCTTCACGCGGCTGATCAAGACCGTGGACGACAGCAAGGTGATCTCCATCGAGGCGGGCTTCGGTCATGGCAAGACCTTCTTTCGCAAGGCCTGGGCGGAACATCTGCGTCAGTCCGAGGAGGTTGTGGTTGAAGTGGATGCACAGCGCTCCGACCACTCCGGCGATCCGGTGGTGACCTTTCTTGGGGCTTTGCTGGCGGCATTGCCACCGGAGGAGAAGGGCAAGGCGCGGAAAGTCGCAGACGTCAGCAAGAAATATGGCGGTGTCGCCGTGCGAACCGTCGCAAAAGCCGTGCTCAAGGCCGGGACCGATGAGGCAATTGACGCCATTTCAGGGCATCTTGGCGAGGTCTTCGAAGGGCAGGAAGCCTTGCAGAGCATGGCCGATAGTGTGGGCGAGGAAATGTCGAAAACCGCCGCGCAGATGATCGCCACGCAACTGGCGGCCGAGAAAGCGATCCAAAAAGAACTGCCCGCCCAGCTCGACGGACTCAAAGGAGAGCTGACCAAGGGCAAAGACACGGATCGGGTGATCATCCTGATCGACGAATTGGACCGTTGTCACCCGGAATATGCCATCGCGCTTTTGGAGGCGATGAAACATGTGTTCGACCGGCCCGGATATGTGTTCTGCCTGATGGTCAATGCCGATTACCTTGAGAAAGTGGCGCAGCACCGGTTCGGCGCGCATGGCGAGGGGGAACGCTATCTCGACAAGTTCGTCGATCTGCGACTGGTGTTGAAGGCGACGGCGGAGGCGAAGGGGAGGGCGGCAAGGCAGCTTGCGCGGAACCTGCCGCTCGGGACGCCCTATGGCGACGATCCGGCCTTTTCTGTCGAGGCCGCGGCGGAATTGGTCGAAAAGATTGTTTCGGAAAGCGATTTGTCTTTTCGGCAGATCAAGCGGGTGCTGGATCGGGTGGAGGTGGCGTTGCGGTGCTATGCGGAAATTCCGCTGGATTGTTCGTTGTTGGTTTGGTTGGCTTTCAGAGAAGTTATTGGTGACGTTAACAAAAAGCCGAATGCAAAAGCACTAAAGCGGTCTGTGCTTACGCCTCAGAAAGTTGAGCAGTTGCTAAAGTCCGATGACGATGGTTTTCTAAGTAGCTTTAGTCAATCGGAAGCCAATGAGTTCGTCAGAAGCTATTGCCAGGAGTTGATTTCTGTTAGCCAGACTGCATTCAAATTGCCTGCCGCATATCAGGGTCGGAGTCTGCCGGATTGGTTGAAAGTGCTTGTCGGCCTCGGCCCCCACTACATCCCCGAGCACGAAGCCGTCCTCAACGCCGCCCACGCCCTCATGGCCGATCCTGCCGATTAACCCGATTTCCCTTGCTTTTAAGGGGATTCGGCGCTAAACGCGCGTCAGTCTATGAGGCCATCAGACGTCATCAAGGCAATGCGGGCAGGGTCGGAGCGTAACTTCGGCCCTGATTTGTGTTTTTCCCGCTGCGTCTACTGAGCGTTGGTCTTTACAGGCAATCTGAAATCAAGACCGGCGGAGACAACCGCATGGCCCGCATACACGTTTGAAAAGGAATCTAGAGACCACATGGCTCAGAACGTATCTATGGAGGATTTCGAAGCCCTCCTGAATGAAAGCTTCGAAATTGACACCCCGGCCGAAGGGTCTGTTGTCAAAGGCAAAGTGATCGCCATCGAGGCGGGTCAGGCCATCATCGACGTCGGCTACAAAATGGAAGGCCGCGTTGATCTGAAAGAATTCTCCAACCCGGGCGAAGCACCCTCCGTTGCCGTTGGCGATGAGGTTGAAGTGTTCCTCGACCGCGTTGAAAACGCCCGTGGCGAAGCCGTCATCTCCCGCGACAAAGCCCGTCGCGAAGAAGCCTGGGATCGTCTGGAAAAAGCCTACGCCTCTGAGGAGCGCGTCGAAGGCGCTATCTTTGGCCGCGTCAAAGGCGGTTTCACCGTCGATCTCGGCGGTGCAGTGGCCTTCCTTCCGGGCTCCCAAGTCGACGTCCGTCCGGTGCGCGATGCTGGCCCGCTCATGGGTCTCAAGCAGCCGTTCCAGATCCTCAAGATGGACCGTCGTCGTGGCAACATCGTTGTTTCCCGTCGCGCGATCCTCGAAGAGTCCCGTGCGGAACAGCGCGCGGAAGTCATCGGCAACCTCACCGAAGGTCAGACCGTTGACGGCGTGGTCAAGAACATCACCGAATACGGTGCCTTCGTGGACCTCGGCGGTGTCGACGGCCTGCTGCACGTCACCGACATGGCATGGCGTCGTGTGAACCACCCGTCCGAGATCCTCTCCATCGGCGAGACGATCAAGGTTCAGGTGATCAAGATCAACAAAGACACCCACCGCATCTCGCTCGGCATGAAACAGCTTCAGGCCGATCCGTGGGATTCCGTTGAATCGAAATACCCGCTCGAATCCGTGCACACCGGCCGCGTGACCAACATCACCGACTACGGCGCCTTCGTGGAACTGGAGCCGGGCGTCGAAGGTCTGGTTCACGTCTCCGAGATGTCCTGGACCAAGAAAAACGTCCACCCGGGCAAAATCGTCTCCACCTCGCAGGAAGTGGAAGTCATGGTGCTCGAGATCGACAGCGCGAAACGTCGTGTGTCCCTCGGCCTCAAGCAAACCATGCGCAACCCGTGGGAACTCTTTGCCGAGACCCATCCGGAAGGCACCGTGGTCGAAGGCGAAGTCAAGAACATCACCGAATTCGGTTTGTTCGTCGGCCTGCCGGGCGACATCGACGGTATGGTTCACCTCTCCGACCTGTCTTGGGAAGAGCGTGGCGAGGATGCCATCCAGAACTACCGCAAAGGCGACATGGTCAAGGCCGTCGTCACCGAGGTTGACGTCGAGAAAGAGCGTATCTCCCTCTCGATCAAAGCCCTCGACGACAGCTTCTCCGGTGCGGTTGAAGGCGTGAAACGCGGCTCCATCATCACCGTGACCGTTACCGCGATCGAAGACGGCGGCATCGAAGTGGAGTATGAAGGCGCGAAATCCTTCATCCGTCGCTCCGACCTGTCCCGTGACCGTGCCGAGCAGCGCCCCGAGCGCTTCCAGGTCGGCGATCACGTCGATGTGCGCGTGACCAACGTGGATCAGAAAACCCGTCGTCTGGGCCTGTCCATCAAAGCCCGCGAAATCGCCGAAGAGAAAGAGGCCGTGGAACAGTACGGTTCGTCGGACTCCGGTGCGTCGCTCGGCGACATCCTCGGCGCAGCGCTCAAAGGCGGCGACGAGTAATCGCAGATTGCGAACCGATTTCGGAAAGGCCCCTTCGGGGGCCTTTTCTTTTGCCCTGGATACGGGCTGACCTTTTGTGCCGGTCGCGGGTCCACGCGATTCGAATCGCTTTGATAATGCCGCGTCGCGGCGCTTCCCACTTGGTTCCGGGATGTGCAAAATGCGACCCTATGAGGGATTTTTGGGCTAGAACTCAGCGTATTACCGGCAAAAAACAGCCTGAGAGAGCGGAAGAGACGCTTCCCCGAATACACATCCCGTCCTATAGTCAATTTGTGGTCGGGCCGTGGCGCAAAGCGTCTAGGCCAAGGACTAAAAGCGATACGAGAACGTCACAAGAAACGCGCCATGTAGGGGGAGACTTCATGATCCGGTCCGAGCTGATCCAGAAGATCGCAGACGAAAATCCGCATTTGTACCAGCGCGATGTCGAGCGGATCGTGAACACGATCTTCGAAGAGATTATCGAGGCAATGGCGCGCGGCGACAGGGTGGAGCTGCGCGGATTTGGGGCCTTTTCTGTCAAGAAGCGGGATGCCAGAATGGGGCGTAACCCGCGCACGGGCGACAGCGTTCCCGTCGAGGAAAAGCATGTGCCCTTCTTCAAGACCGGCAAGCTCCTGCGCGACCGTCTGAACGAAGAATAAGGCCGACCTCAAATGCGATATATCCGTTACGCTTTCCTCGCCGCGCTGGCCGTGGTGCTTGTAACCATGGCTCTGGCCAATCGGGATGTCGTAACGCTCTATCTGCTGCCGGGAGAGCTGGCGACGCTCTCCGGCATTTCTCTGTCCATTCAACTGCCGCTTTTCGTCGTGATCTTTGGTGCGATCATTGCGGGCCTTCTGATCGGCTTCGTCTGGGAATGGATGCGCGAGTATAAACACCGCTCCGCCGCTTCGACGCACAAGCGCGAGAAGGAACAGCTTGCCCGCGAGGTCGACAAGCTGAAAGTGGATAAGGCCAAGAAGGAGGGCGACGAAGTGCTCGCCCTTCTCGAACGCTGAACCCCGGATACTCTCATGGACACACGCGTGAAAATCTGCGGGCTGAAAACGCCCGAAGCGGTGGCGACGGCTGTCGAGGCGGGCGCGCATTATCTGGGCTTTGTCTTCTTCCCGAAATCGCCGCGGCATCTGGAGATTCCGGCGGCGCGTGATTTGGCGCTCAAAGTGCCCGTTGGCGTGGCCAAGGTAGCGCTTGTGGTGAATGCGACGAATGAGGAGCTTGACCGGATCACCGGTGAGGTGCCGCTCGATATGCTCCAGCTTCACGGCAAGGAAAGCCTGGAGCGGGTGAGCGAAATCAGGGCGCGCTACGGTCTTCCGGTCATGAAGGCCGTGGGGGTCTCTGAGCCCGCCGATGTGCAAGCACTCGACGCCTATGGTATGGTTTGCGATCAATTGCTGGTCGATGCAAAAGCCCCGAAAGGGGCGGAGCTTCCGGGTGGCAACGGGCTGGCTTTCGACTGGCGGCTGATCTCCAAGCGTGGCTGGAACCGGCCTTGGATGCTGGCGGGCGGGCTGACGCCGGAGAATGTGGTTCTGGCGGTGCAGATGACCGGCGCGAAGCAGGTGGACGTGTCCTCGGGCGTGGAAAGCGCGCCGGGGGTAAAAGACCCGGCCAAAATCCGCGCCTTCATCGAGGCGATCCGCGCTGCCTGACGGGCTTTTTCGAGTATTTCGGCAGCAAAGGAAACGGGCGCGCTTTACCGGACCCGGCCCCTGCGCTACATCCATGTGTGATCCGCAAAGGAGCATCGCGATGAACGATCTTTACAACAGCTTCATGAGTGGCCCGGACGAGAAGGGACGCTTTGGCATTTACGGCGGGCGCTTCGTCTCCGAGACGCTGATGCCGCTGATCCTCGCTCTTGAGGAGGAATATAACAAGGCCAAGGACGATCCCGAATTTTGGGCCGAGATGCGCGATCTCTGGAAACATTATGTCGGGCGTCCGAGCCCGCTCTATTTCGCCGAGAAGATGACCGAGGAGCTGGGCGGCGCGAAGATTTATCTTAAGCGCGAAGAGCTCAACCACACCGGCGCGCATAAGATCAACAACGTGCTGGGGCAGATTCTGTTGGCGCGGCGCATGGGCAAGACCCGGATCATCGCCGAGACCGGTGCGGGGCAGCATGGCGTGGCGACGGCGACGGTCTGTGCCAAATTCGGGCTGGAGTGCATCGTTTATATGGGCGCGACCGATGTGGAGCGTCAGAAACCGAACGTGTTCCGGATGAACCTTCTGGGGGCGAAGGTCGTGCCGGTGAAATCCGGCCGCGGGACGCTCAAGGATGCGATGAACGACGCGCTGCGCGATTGGGTGACCAATGTGCGCGACACGTTCTATTGCATCGGTACTGTGGCGGGGCCGCACCCCTATCCGGCAATGGTGCGCGATTTTCAGGCCATCATCGGTCAGGAAACGCGCTGGCAATTGGCTGAACAGGAAGGCGAGGGGCGTCTGCCCGATACGCTGGTCGCGGCGGTGGGCGGTGGCTCCAACGCGATGGGTCTGTTCCATCCGTTCCTCGATGACGAAAGCGTCGGTATCATCGGCGTGGAAGCGGGCGGTCACGGGGTGGACGACCGGATGGAGCATTGCGCATCTTTGACGGGCGGGCGTCCGGGCGTGCTGCACGGTAACCGCACCTATCTGTTGCAAGATGAAGACGGGCAGATCCTTGAAGGCCATTCGATTTCTGCGGGGCTCGATTATCCGGGGATCGGACCGGAGCACAGCTGGCTGCATGATACGGGCCGGGCGCAATATGTTTCGATCACCGACAAGGAGGCGCTTGAGGCCTTCCAGTTCTGTTGCCGGACCGAAGGAATCATTCCCGCGCTCGAATCGAGTCATGCGGTTGCCCATGTGATGAAGATCGCTGGTGATCTGCCAAAAGATCACATCATCGTCGTCAATCTGTCGGGGCGGGGTGACAAGGATATCTTCACCGTGGCGCGTCATCTTGGGGCGGATATCGCCGGGGACGAAGGCCGCGACGCAGAATAAACGAAAAGTTCAGTATTTAAGGGGAAAGCCGTCCTGTGGGGCGGCTTTTCTTTTGATCGGCTCCTTTAAACCTGAGTTTATGTCCGAATACCAAAGGTTTAGAGACAAGCGCGTAAACCGCGATAAACCTCATGCCAATAGCCGACCTGCTGCAATCCGGGCAAATTCGAGACCGAGGCCAAGACGGCCCGACCATCCAATTTGTTCAACAGTACAGGAAAGGACACTCAGATGCATAAGGTTCTCATGATTTCAGCACTCGTCACCGGGCTTGGGGCGACGGTGGCCGTGGCACAACCGACGACGGAAGAAATCGTCTCGATGTACCCGGGGGCGACCCGGATCGAAATCGACCGTGGATTTCGCTATACCGAGGTTGAAGTCTATATCGACGGCAAGGAGGTCGATCTGCGGATCGACAATACCAGTGGCGAGGTTGTGCGGGAGCGCGAGCGTGTCTTGAGCCAGAAGGAATGGCGCGACGAAGCCTATGACGACGACCGTACGAACAATGTCGGCGGTGTCGAGGTCGAAACCGATGACGATGACCGTTACGATGACGATCGCGACGATGATCGGTATGACGATCGCGATGACGACGACGATGATGATCACGACGATGATGATGATCGTGATGACAACGATGATGACGACGACCATGACGATGATGACGATGATGATGACGACTGATCGGTTGTTTTCATGACATCAGCGGCCTGTCCCATGGTGGGGCAGGTCGACGTTATGTTAAGTTGGGGAGAGGACAGGAAAGGACATCATGCAGCGCAGGCTCTTCATCACCGGCCTTGCCGTGAGCTTCTTGATCACGGCCCCCGCCCTCGCGCAGAGCGCGAGCGTGGTCGATCAGGTCATCGCCCAGCTCAAGGCGCAGGGCTACAGCAGGATTACCATGGGGCGCACCCTTCTGGGGCGGACGCGGATCGTGGCCGAGAACGATACGATGCGCCGGGAGATCATCATCAACCCGGCGACGGGAGAAATCCTCCGGGATTATTGGGAAGTCGATGACGACGATGACCGTGATGACGACCGTAATGCTGACAGCGAAGATCGTGACCGCAGGAGCACCAGCCGTGACGACGGTCGGGATGATGATCGCGACAATGACAGCGGCGACGACGATGACAACGACGATGATGATGACGAGGATGATGGCGGCGACGATGACGATGATGATTGAGGCCCGGATTTCGTGAAAGACAGTGCCGTCCTTGCCATCATCCTTGTGGTGCAGAGCTTCTGCGCCGTTTTCTTCGTGTTCGACATCGTGGCATCCGTCCTCGGTCTGCGCGCCCGCCCTATCTCTTGGCAAATTCGCGAAGTGATCGAACTGGGTGCGGCCCTTGGCCTGATCCTCGGGGTGATCGTTGGAGGGCTGGCGCTTCGGCGCTCCATGATCCGGCGCAGTCTGGCGGAAAACAAACTGCGTCGTGCTGCTTCGGCCTTTGCCGATGTGATGGAGGAGCGGTTCTCCGAATGGGGTCTGACACCGGCCGAGCGCGAAGTTGCGCTTTTCCTGATCAAGGGCTTTCCCATCGCGGAAATCGCCCGGCTGCGTGAAACCTCAGAGGGGACGGTCAAGGCGCAAACCAACGCGGTTTATCGCAAGGCGGGCGTCAATGGCGCTTCACAGCTTTTGAGTCTGTTCCTCGACGATCTGATGGAGGATCGCTTCCTTCCGGAGAAGACGCCGGAACAAGTGGCCTGAGGACTTACTGACCGAACATTTACTGACCGAGCGCGTGCTGTTTGAGCACGGCAAGCGGTACAATGTCGAGCGCGCTCAGATGGGTGGAACTCAGCGACACTTTCGGCGCACAGCCCTCGTCATGCGCCTGAAGAAAACGACTGGCACAGAGGCACCACCGGTCGCCGGGTTTGAGCCCCGCGAAACCGTATTCGGGGCGGGGCGTCGAGAGATCGTTGCCGACATATTTCGAATAGGCCAAAAATTCCGCCGTCATCACGGCGCAAACCGTATGGCTGCCGTGATCCTCGGCGCAGGTATTGCAGGCCCCATCGCGAAAATATCCGGTCAGGGGATCGTGGGAGCAGGGTGTGAGCACACCGCCCATAACGTTGAGAGAAGGGGCCTTTTCCATCCTGTCCTCCGTCAGAACTGCGGCGGGAGCCAGTCGATCCACCGCCCGTGAAAATCAAATCGTCCGAGATCGTGCTCTGTTCCGTCGGGCCACAGCGTGAGCGTGAGCTTCGCACCGGGCGCTTGGCCGTCCGCTTCCATGGCGAGACGTGCAAGAGGCGCCACCTCACTCGCCCGTGCTCCGGCTTCCGCCAGAAGCCTTTCGCCGCGTGCCTGTACCTCTTTCGGAAAATATTGCCACGCGACGGTGTGATAAACGAGATGCAACTGGCCCGGATGGTTTTGCGACAGGCGCTCTGCGAGCCAGTCGATGGCGTCGGCTTTGGCGACCTTGGGCGGATGGTTCGTGGCGAGATCGAGCGCGGCTTTGATCCGCTCAAAACGAGCGATCTGGTCGGGCCAGATGAAGGACAAAAGCCGCAGACGCTCCGCCACCGGATCGCGGGGGCTGAGATCGACGCCTTGTCGCTCGGTGACGGTGAAGCCGTGCGGTGTGGGCGTGGGGCTGCGCCAGTCGGGTGTCAGGACCACCGGGCTGTTCGACGGGCCGAAATCGCCTTCGGGAGAGGGAAGCCGGAACCGGTCGAAATTCAGGTTGAGCCCCGCGCTCGCGCCCAGTTCCGACAGGACGAGCGGCAGGCCGGTATGAGCGGCAAGCGCATCGGCGGCGAGGATCAGCGCGCTGGCACGGGCCACCTCGTTGGTCTGCGGCGCATCGTTCAGGCGTTGATCGACATAGGCTTCGTGCCGGGCGATGGCGGCGCAGGCGGTTTTGTGAAGCTGTGCCTCTGTGGGTGTACCCCGCGGCGGGTAGAGCGCCATCAGGTCCGTATCCAAACCTTCGAGCACCATCCCGTGCAGCGCGCCTGCAAGGCGCAACGGCACGGAAGCGCCGTTGCTGGAAATGTCGCCGGGCCATGTGCCAATGCGGGTGCCGATCAGACCTTCAGGCAGGCCAAAGGCGACGAAACTGTCGAGCAGCATCGCCGTGAAGGGCGAGCCGAGATCGCGGCAGGACCGGGCCTGCGCCGTGAAGGCCGTTTGCCAGCTCATAGAAACTTGTCCCGTAGCTTTTCGAGCGGGGAGCGGGTGTCTTCTGCGGGCGGTTCCTCGGTCTTGGTGGAAGCCTTGGCCTTGGGTGTTTGCGTGCCCGTCGAACTGCGCGGCGGGGCGGTGCGGAGCGCGACCGCGTTGGAAAACTTCGCTGCCTCACCATCGGCAAGCGCTGGCGCCCCGTCGGAACAGCCCCGAAGCACATCGTCGAGCCAGTCCTGATCCGCCTTGGCGAAATCGGAGAGGACATAGGGCGCGACCCGGTCCTTGTGGCCGGGGTGGCCGATGCCGAGACGTACCCGGTCGTAATCGGCGCCGATGTGCTGATGGATCGAGCGTAGCCCGTTGTGACCGGCATGGCCTCCACCCGTCTTGACCCGGACCTTGCCGGGGGCGAGGTCCAGTTCGTCATGAAAAACAACGACATCGGCAGGGTCGAGCTTGTAAAATCGCATGGCTTCGCCAACCGATTGCCCGGAGAGGTTCATGAAGGTTTCCGGCTTGAGCAGGATGACCTTGTCACGCCCCAGACGTCCCTCACACGTCTGCCCCTGAAATTTTGCGCGCCAAGGCGAAAACCCGTGATCGGAGGCGATCCGGTCCAGCACCATGAAGCCGATGTTGTGGCGGTTTCCCGCATATTTCGCGCCCGGATTGCCGAGACCGACGAAGAGCCGCATGGAGAGCTCCCCTTCTGTTATGACATGTTACAGGCACCATATTGACGGGGGCAGGCGCTTGCAATCTATTGCCCGGAACAGCCAGCGAAATGCCCGCCAGACCATCCATGAGGAGACTGACATGAGCTATATCGCAATGAACCGCTTTCGGATCGCGCTTGGGCGAGAGGCGGAGTTCGAGGACATCTGGCGCAACCGTGAGAGCCGCCTGAAGGAATTGCCGGGGTTTGTCGAATTCCGGATGCTGAAAGGGCCCGTGGGCGATGATCATGCGCTTTATTCGAGCTTTACGCTTTGGCAGAGCAAGGCGGATTTCGAAAACTGGACCACTTCGGAACAATTCAGGGACAGCCATAAGAATACCGGGAACCGGGATCGTTCGATTTTTGCCGGACCGCCGCAGTTCGAAGGGTTCGAGACGATTCTGATCGAGAACTGATTTGACCTGTCGGTCGTACGCCGGGCTTTGTGGGGTACGCAACACCGGGATCGTGACCGTCGTGGGACATGAAAAAACGCGGGTTCTGAGGAACCCGCGTTTTAATTCGTTCGTAGAAAGGCGGCGGATTATTCTTCCGCTGCTGCCTCTTCTTCTTCGTCGTCGGCACCGCCACCGAGACCAGCCGGGGCCGCGATGTTGGCGATCACGAAGTCACGTTCGATGACCGGCTTCACGCCTTCCGGAAGTTTGACGTCGGAGATGTGGTACACATCGCCGATTTTGCCGCCGGTGATGTCCAGCGTGATGTGGTCCGGAATGTCGGACGCGGTCACGATCAGTTCGACGTCGGAACGGACGTGGGTCACGACACCGCCGCGCTTGATGCCCGGAGCCGCTTCTTCACCGACGATCTCGACGGGGATGAAGAGGTTGATGCGGGAGTTGCGGTGCAGGCGCATGAAATCGACGTGGGTCGGAAGGTCTTTCACCACGTCGCGTTGCACGCCACGGCAGATCACACGAACGTCGTCCTGACCTTCAACTTTGAGGTTGAAGAGGGTGGACAGGAAACGGCCCTGTTTCAGGCGCTTCAGCAGTTCGTTGAACTTGATGTTGATCGGCAGCGGCTCTTTGTCGTCGCCATACACGATCCCCGGAACGTAGCCCTCACGACGAGCTTTGCGAGCGGCGCCCTTGCCCGTCCCCGCACGTTCCACGGCAATAAGATCAGGAATCTCACCAGCCATTTTAATTCTCCTAGGTTGAGGCGGGACTCCTCCAAGGCTGTAGTCCCGCGTGAAGCCGTGGCCTTACACGGGAATCGGCGAAATGGAAAGGTCTATTTCTCCCTGGGATCTTTGCGCTGCGTGGTTTTGAGGTCAGGCTTGGCGGGCGTTGACGCGTTGTATCTGTGGATGCAGGGCGGCACCGCGCAGCGTTCGACGCTCCCCTTGAGGGACGGGGACGCTAGCGTAACACCCTGACTTTCAGGGCGACTGAATTGCAAGTCGGGCCTGCGCAAGGGCACAGGTCTTTGCGTAATTTGCTCTTGTACGCATGACGGTGCCGGGCGTAATATTCCAAAGCGCTTTGGTTTTTGAGAGCAGAGCGGCTTTTCGTTAAATTCCGGAGGCATTCATGGCTGAGTCTCTTCTTCGTGCCATGTCTGTGTCGCGTGCGCCGTTCATGGCGTTGGGCGGCACGGGCGTGATCTGGGGCACATTCGCCGCCATGGTGCCGGTGATCAAGCAACAGTCGGGGGCTTCTGACGCGCTGTTCGGCACCGGGCTTCTGGGCTCGGCGGCAGGGGGGATGCTGGCGATGTATCTGGCGCCACGGTTCAACCGGTGGCTTGGGCGCATTGCCTTGCCGGTGTTGGCGGCGCTGTCGGTTCTGGCCTTGCAACTGCCGCTTCTGGCGCAGACGCCGGGGGCGATTTTGCCGGTCATGCTCGGGCTTGGTGTGGCCGTGGCGAGTTTCGATATTAGCGCCAACCTGAGAATTTCGGCACTTGAAACGCGGCACGGCTTGCATCTCATGAATCTCAACCATGCGATGTTTTCCCTGAGTTTCGGGATTGCCTCGCTTGTCGTTGCCGGGTTGCGCCACACCGGGCTGGGCCCCGGGCAGATCTTTCCGCTGATGGGATTTGTGGTGGCTCTGATGGGGGCGGTGACCCTTGAGCGTCGGGCGTTTACACCGGAAGGAGACGAAGCGAACGTCGTGGCGCAGGGCCTGCCTTGGGGGACAGTCCTGTTGATTGCGGTAATGATGTTCGTGTCCTTCGTGGGGGAGAACACTGTGGAGAGCTGGTCGGCGCTGTTTCTTGAGCGCGAACTGGGTGCTGCTCCCGGCCATGGCGGGTTCGGCCCGGCGATGCTGGGACTGACCATGGCGGCCTTCCGTCTCGCGGGACAATTCACCACACAGGCGCTTGGAGAACGACGGGTCATTCTTTGGTCCGGGGTGATCGGTATGCTGGGTGCGCTTGTGCTGTCGCAGGCTCCGACACAGGCTGTGGCGCTCATTGGCATCGCACTCATGGCCGTCGGCATGTCGGTGATCGTGCCGACGGCGACCTCGCTTCTGGGCCATCTCGTGTCGCCCGGTCAGCGCGATCTGGCGATCTCGCGGGCTTGGATGTTGGGGTTTGTCGGCTTTTTCGCCGGTCCCTCGACAATCGGTTTCCTGTCCGAACAGTTCGGATTGCGGGTGGCTTTTCTTGCCGTCGCGGGGCTGATTGCCCTGATCGTTCCGGCAGTGCTGCGTCTGCCTGCCGGCAAGACGCAGCCCGGTTGATCGGAGCGCGGGATCAGGCCCAGCGTCCGGCGAAATCTTCCGGCACGCGGAGGATATCGCGGTCCACATCCTCAATGTGTTTGCGTCCGCAGAGCGCCATGGAGATGTCCATTTCCTTGTGGATCACCTCAAGCGCTCTGGTCACACCTTCCTCTCCCATGGCGCCGAGGCCGTGGATGAAAGCGCGGCCGATATAAGTGCCTTTGGCGCCCATGGCGATGGCCTTGAGCACGTCCTGACCGGAGCGGATGCCGCTGTCGAGATGCACCTCGACGCTGTCGCCGACCGCGTCGAGGATCGGTGGCAAGGCGCGGATCGAGGAGAGCGCGCCATCGAGCTGCCGCCCGCCGTGGTTTGATACGACGATGGCGTCGCAGCCGGTTTTCGCGGCTATGACGGCGTCTTCGGGTTCCATCACGCCCTTGAGAATGAGCGGCCCGCCCCACATCTCCTTGATCGCTTCGATCTTGCCCCAGTCGAGGCGTGGGTCGAATTGTTCGGCGGTCCATTTGAATAACGAGGAGGGATCGTCCACGTTCTTGGCGTGACCGATGATGTTGCCGAAACCGCGGCGTTTGGTTTGGAGCATTTCCAGCCCCCAGGTCCATTTGGTCGCCAGATCGGCAAGCACGGCGGGGGTCAGTTTCGGCGGGGCAGAGAGACCGTTTTTCAGGTCCTTGTGACGCTGGCCGAGGATTTGCAGATCGAGGGTGAGCACGAGGGCGGAGACGCCGGCATCCTTGGCGCGTTGAATGATGTTTTTGAGAAAGTCCTGATCGCGCATCACGTAGAGCTGGAACCAGAAGGGTTTCGTGGTATTCGCGGCGACGTCCTCGATGGAACAGATCGACATGGTCGACAGCGTGAAGGGCACGCCGAATTTTTCCGCCGCTTTCGCCGCCTTGATCTCGCCATCGGCGCGCTGCATGCCGGTGAGACCGACGGGCGCGAGTGCGACCGGCATGGCGACATCCTGGCCGATCATCTTGGTGGCGGTGGAGCGGCCCTCCATATCGACGGCGACGCGCTGGCGCAGGCGGATCTTATCGAAATCCGAGGTGTTCTCGCGAAAGGTCTGCTCGGTCCAGGAGCCGCTTTCGCAATAGTCATAGAAAATCTTCGGCGTACGCCTTTTGTGCAGCCGTTTCAGGTCGTTGATATTGGTGATGACGGGCATGATGCTCTCCCGGGGTCATTGTGGAGAATTGGTTTGCTTGTCGGACCAATTCGCACATATTCCGGGCGGAGCCAAGGCGCAATCCGGTTCCCACTGGTGTCTTGTCATGAAAGCGAACAATGTGAGCGCGAACAGAGAGGGTGTCATGAGTGTGATCTGGATCGGAATACTGGCCTCGCTCGGGGCCGGGCTGATGACCGGGGCGGGGGCCATTCCGGTGCTGTTCGACAAGTCTATGTCGAAGCGCACCTATGACATGCTTCTGGGCTTTGCCGCCGGGGTGATGATTTCCGCATCGTTCTTTTCGCTCCTGATGCCGGGGCTTGACGCGTCAGAAACGCTTTATGGCTCCAGATGGCTGTCGGCGTTCATCGCCGCGGGCGGAGTGGCGCTGGGCGCGGGGCTGGTGGCGGTTCTGAACGAGACCCTGCCGCATGAGCATTTCGTGACAGGTCCGGAGGGGGCCGACCCCGGTGCCCTGTCGAAAATCTGGCTTTTCGTTATCGCCATCACCATTCACAATTTTCCCGAGGGCATGGCCGTCGGCATCGGTTTCGGTGGCGGCAATGTGACCAATGGTATGTCATTGGCCACCGGCATCGGGTTGCAGAACGCGCCCGAAGGGCTGGCGGTCGCGGTGGCGCTGCGCGGGCAGGGGTACGGTCGGCTCAGAAGTTTCGCGCTGGCGCTTCTGACCGGGCTGGTCGAGCCGGTGGGCGGCGCGCTGGGCGTCGGGTTGGTGCATGTCTCTGTGCATGTGCTGCCTTGGGGGCTGAGCTTTGCGGCGGGAGCGATGCTTTACATCATCAGTCACGAGATCATTCCGGAAACCCATCGTAACGGCTATCAGAACTATGCGACTGCCGGTCTTCTGACCGGGCTGATCCTGATGATGGTGCTCGATGTGGCGCTTGGGTAAGACGCCGGGCCGATGTCGGAAACGGGCCGTTCCGTAGTCACAGGCTCAGGAAAACGTCGAGCGTGTTCTGCAAGTCCTGATCGAGGTATTCGATGGTGAAGGAAATCTCCGGCAGTAACATGTCGAGAGACACCGCATCCATGGGATGTGTCACGCCCTGAAACAGGGATTTGAGCCCCACCCATGTCTGCCATGTGTCGAAGAGCGCCTGTTCCATCGCCTCGGGTTGCGGTGGGGCATCCACGGCGGCGGAGCGTACGAAAGTCAGATCGAAAATGTTGTGATCGAAGGTTGCGAGTGCCGTGTTGAGCGATTGCACGTGGCGCTCGGTCTGGACGCCGCCCCCGGACAGATGGATCAGGCAGGCTTCCTTGCCCGCCTGTTGCAACAGGCGGTTCTGATCGGTGGACGTGACGATGATGCGGGCACGGGCGAGGTTCTCTGGCGTGCTGTCGACGGAGGTTTTCAGTTCGAGGGACTGGCTGACATTACGCCAGAGTTTCTCAAGGGAATCCGCCTTGAGGGTCAGTTTCATGACCTCTTCGTCACTCATTGCCGTGCCGTTGAGAAAAGCCACCGCCTTTTGGTCGAGTGCCTTCCAGACCAGTTCGAGAGAGCCGAGCTGGGTGCGGATATTGTTGTTCTGGATCGGGGTGATGTTTTGGGATGGATCGCCTTCGAGCAGCGTTTGGAGGGCTGCCTGAATCTCCGTCCGACTTTCTTCGATGACCCTGAGATTGCGGGGGGTGTCGATTCCGGCCTGTGCGAAGCACATGCTGCGCACGAGGCGATGACCGAGGCTGCTCTGGCGACCGATCAACTGAATTTGGCGATCGTAACCGGTTGCGCTGTCGCTGTCGGCCAGTCCTGCGCCCGGCAAAAGGGGCAGGCTGAGGAGAAGGGACAATAAAAATGGGAGCAAAGCGCGCATATCTGCCTCTGATCTGATTCAGGGGCAGGTTCGGCGATTCGTCTTTCCATTCTCTTAAACCGAATGAAGAGACCCGCGAAATGCGGGCCTTTTCCGAATTTTCGGGATCAGGCGTCCCAAGCCTTGTCTTCACCGCCAAGTCCGCCGATTTGCACGCGGGTCGGAAGGCCGATCCTGTCGAGGATGGAAAAGAACGGTTTCGGGTCCATTTCCTCGACGTTCTTCATGGTCTTCGCGTCCCATTCGCCGGAGGCAATGAGCATCGCGGCGGCCACCGGCGGCACGCCCGCAGTGTAGGAAATGCCCTGCGATCCGACCTCTTCATAGGCCTCTTTGTGATCTGCGACATTGTAGACGAAGACCTCGAAATCCTTGCCGTCCTTGGTGCCTTTGACCAGATCGCCGATGCAGGTTTTGCCCTCGTAATTCGGCGCAAGAGAGGAGGGGTCTGGCAACACGGCCTTGACCACTTTGAGTGGCACGACCTCAAGCCCTTCGGCGGTTTTCACCGGCTGCTCGGACAATAGGCCGAGATTTTGCAGCACGGTGAAGACATTGATGTAATGCTCGCCAAAGCCCATCCAAAACCGCACGTCGGCCTCAGGGTAGTTGGTCGCAAGCGAATGCACTTCGTCATGGCCGGATTGATAGGCGCGACAGGTGCCCACGACCGGCAGGTCCCAATCGCGACCGCTCTCGAACATCTTCTTCTCTTTCCACTGGCCGTCTTCCCAATAGTAGACGGTGCCGGTGAATTCGCGGAAGTTGATCTCCGGATCGAAATTCGTGGCGAAATATTTGCCGTGGGAGCCCGCATTGATGTCGACGATGTCGATCGATTTCACCTCATCCATCATGTCGATGGCAAAACGCGCATAGGCGTTCACCACGCCCGGATCGAAGCCCGCGCCGAGGATGGCGGTGACGCCCTTTTCCGCGCAGAGATCGCGTTTCTTCCACTCGTAGTTGCCGTACCACGGCGGGGTTTCGCAGATCTTGGTTGGGTCTTCGTGGATCGCCGTGTCGATATAGGCGGCACCGGTTTCGATACAGGCGTCCAGAACGGTCATGTTGACGAAGGCCGAGCCGACGTTGATCACGATCTGAGCGCCGGTTTTCCCGATCAGGGCGGCGACGGCCTTGCTGTCCATCGCATCGACCTGATGGGCCTCAAGAACGCCCTCCCGTTTCATCGCGGCCTTCTCACGGACCGACTCAAGGATCGCTTCGCATTTCGAAAGCGTCCGGCTGGCGATATGAATGTCGCCGAGCACATCGTTGTTTTGGGCGCATTTATGCGCGACGACCTGAGCGACGCCACCGGCGCCGATGATGAGTACGTTCTGTTTCAACTGTAGGGACCCCCTAATCGTTGTCCGTGGGTGGGTTTTGCAGCGCTTATCCAAGCGCCGCGACGAAATCCTCGTAACCGAAGTCACGCACCAGTTTGACGGTGCCGTCGAGCTCGCGAATGGCGATCCCCGGCATTTTCACCCCGTTAAACCAGTTCTTTTTAACCATTGTGTAACCGGCGGCATCGTCGATGGAGATGCGGTCGCCAATTTTCAGTTCCTTGTCGAATTTGGCATCGCCGAAAATGTCGCCCGCAAGGCAGGTCTTGCCCGCGATCTGGTACTCATGCGTGCCGTTTTGCGGCAGTTTGGCTGTTTCGCGATAGATCAGGAGATCGAGCATATGCGCTTCGATGGAGCTGTCGACGATGGCGACTTTTTTCCCGTTATCAATAATGTCAAGAACCGAGACTTCGAGCGACGTGGATTTGGTGATCGAGGCTTCGCCGGGTTCCAGATAGACCTGAACCCCCATTGCGTCCGAGAAGGCTTTGAGCCGATCCGCCAACTTGTCGAGCGGGTAGCCTTCGCCCGTGAAATGGATGCCGCCGCCAAGGGACACCCAATTAAGAGTTTTCAAAAACGAACCAAAATCACGCTCGATGCGGCTCAATTGTTCGGAGAAGAGGACAAAGTCGTCATTCTCGCAATTGTAGTGGATCATGACGCCATTGATGCGATCAGAGGCCATTTCAAGCCGCGCCATGTCCCATTCGCCCAGCCGCGAAAACGGCCGCGCTGGATCGGCGAGGTCAAACCCGGAGGTCGAAAACCGCGGGTTGAGGCGCAGGCCCGTGGCGATGCCCTTGGCCTTGTCGCCGAAGCGGTCAAGCTGGCCCAGAGAGTTGAAGATGATCTTGTCGGCATAAGAGACCGCCTCGTCGATCTCGTGATCGGCCCAGCCCACGGAATAGGCGTGGGTTTCCTTGCCGAATTTCTCGGCCCCCAGACGCAGTTCATAGAGCGAGGACGAGGTGGTCCCATCCATGTAGTCGCGCATGAAATCGAACACGGGCCATGTGGAGAAGCATTTGAGCGCAAGCAAAGCCTTCGCCCCGGAGGCCTCACGCAGCCGGGCGATTTTCTCCATGTTCGGAAGCAGGCGCGCCTTGTCGATCAGGTAGTAAGGCGTCTGGATCATCTCATTCCCCCGGTGGGCCCCCAAAGGTCAAAAAGGAACGGCGTTAGGGGGCTGCACTTAGGGCGATTCAGGGAAAGGGGCAAGAAAAAAGCACGGTTTCCCCTGCTTTTTGTATATACGTTTCTTCCGGTGCTCAGGCCCGGTGCGCACCGTCGGCCAGAGATTTCACATAGGTAGCGACCTCTTCGACCGATTTGCCTTGGGCGATCTCGCCCACGATGGCGGAGCCGACCACGGTGCCGTCCGCGACAGCCGCGATCTCTTCGGCTTTCTCGGGCGTGCGCACGCCAAAGCCCACGATTACGGGCAGTTCGGTCTTGGCTTTGATCCGCGCCACTTCCGGGGCGACATCCGCGCCGGAGGCGGCGGCGGCGCCGGTCGTGCCGGTGACGGAGACATAATAGACGAAGCCCGAAGTGTTTTGCAGCACGGTCGGCAGGCGTTTGTCGTCGGTGGTGGGTGTGGCGAGACGGATGAAGTTCAGCCCCGCTTTCTGGGCCGGTATGCACAGTTCGTCGTCTTCTTCGGGCGGCAGGTCCACCACGATCAGCCCGTCGATCCCGGCCTCCACCGCATCGACAAGAAACCGGTCCACGCCGCGCGAATAGATCGGGTTGTAATAACCCATCAGAACGATTGGTGTGGTGTCGTCGGTCTTGCGGAATTCCGCCGCCATATCGAGGGTCTTCTGCAGCGTCATCCCCTGATCCAGCGCACGCTGGCCGGCAAGCTGGATGGTCGGGCCGTCGGCCATCGGATCGGTGAAGGGGAGGCCCAGCTCGATGATGTCGACACCAGCCGCAGGCAGAGCCTTGACGATCTCAAGCGATTTCGCTTCATCGGGATCGCCCGCCATGACATAGGCGACGAAGGCTTTCTTGCCTTCGGCTTTCAGCGCGGCGAATTTGGCGTCGATGCGGGTCATGGGGCGGCTCCCTGGCTGTTTGCGCAACGGGTTTGGCCGATCTTTGACGCAAGTGCAATGGGGAAGGCTTGCGCGAGCCCCCTTTGCACCTTAGACAGCCTTGGAATTTCGGACAAAGGAGGCCGCAATGGGCTTCAAAATGGGCATCGTCGGACTGCCGAACGTCGGCAAGTCGACGCTTTTCAATGCACTGACCAAAACCGCCGCTGCGCAGGCAGCGAACTTTCCCTTCTGCACCATCGAGCCCAACGTGGGCGACGTGGCGGTGCCGGACCCGCGTTTGGACAAGCTGGCGGAAATTGCCGGATCGAAACAGATCATTCCGACGCGCATGTCTTTCGTGGACATTGCGGGCCTTGTAAAAGGCGCGTCCAAGGGCGAGGGGCTTGGCAATCAGTTCCTCGCGAACATCCGTGAGTGCGACGCCATCGCCCATGTGGTGCGTTGTTTCGAAGACGGCGACGTGACCCACGTCGAAGGTCGTGTCGATCCGGTCGACGATGCGCAGGTGATCGAGATGGAGCTGATGCTTGCCGATCTCGAAAGTATCGCGAAACGCCGCGCCAACCTCGTGCGCAAGCTCAAGGGCAACGACAAGGAAGCCAAGCTTCAGGACGATCTT
Organism: Celeribacter persicus; assembly: GCF_003050785.1. Classification (GTDB taxonomy): domain Bacteria; phylum Pseudomonadota; class Alphaproteobacteria; order Rhodobacterales; family Rhodobacteraceae; genus Celeribacter; species Celeribacter persicus. The sequence goes on along the minus strand of NZ_QAOH01000004.1, from coordinate 56,485 downwards.
CTGGCCCGGGCGCAGGCCGCACTTGAGGCCGATAAACCGGCACGCGCGGTCGAGGTGAGTGACGAAGAGCGCAAGCAGTGGAACATGCTGCAACTCCTGACGCAAAAGCCGATCCTTTACGTCTGCAACGTTGAGGAAGAGAATGCGGCCAAGGGCAATGCCTACTCGGACGCGGTCGCGAAAATGGCCGAAGAACAGGGCGCGGGCACCGTGGTGATTTCCGCGAAGATCGAGGAAGAGATTTCCCAGCTCGACGCGGAAGAGGCGGAGATGTTCCTTGAGGAACTGGGGTTGCATGAGGCCGGTCTCGACCGTCTGATCCGTGCGGGTTACGAGCTTTTGCACCTTGAGACCTATTTCACCGTCGGTCCGAAAGAGGCACGGGCCTGGACCATCCGCAAAGGCACCGCCGCGCCGCAGGCCGCAGGCGTCATTCATGGTGACTTTGAGCGCGGCTTCATCCGTGCCGAGACGATTGCCTATGACGATTATGTCGCCTGCAACGGTGAGACGGGCGCCAAGGAAGCGGGCAAGATGCGGGCCGAAGGCAAGGGGTATATCGTTCAGGACGGCGATGTGATGCACTTCCTGTTCAACACCTGATCGCCGGTTTCGGGAGAGGCGGAAGCTGCACATCATGAAGAACGCGGCATGGTATCAGGCCTACCGGCAGCGCCGGAGAACGGCAAAGACCCGGCGCAAACTGGCAGAGGCCGAAAGCCGGGTCGAAACCCATGTGCGTGGCTATTTCGAACGGGTTGGGGTTGCGTTCCCCGAGCTTGCCTTTTCCCCATCGGAAGAGGTGACGAGCGAATTAGAGATTCATCTCGTCCGCGATGGCACGGGGATTCGTTACCTTTACAATCCGGAGTATTTCCTCCGTTACAAACCCCAGAACCAGAACCTTTCCCCGGCCTACCTCTACTGGTTCCTGCAAAGCGCTCCAACGGTCGCGCGCATCTCCTGCGATCTCTCGGACGGGGAATTCGTGGGACATGCACGATTTACCTATTCGAGCTGTTTTCGCGACAAGGTGCTCTTGCCGGATCAGCATTTCTTTCGCGATCGCGGCTATGCCGAGACGGATCGTCTGGCGCAGGCGGCACCGGAGTGGTCCTCGCGGGGTGACACGATCTATTGGCGCGGGCAAAACAACAGTGTCGGATTGTTCTCGCTGGAGCCGGAACACATGGACAAGCCCTGGGTGATGCAGCGCGTGCGTTTTGCCATGGCGGCCCGCGGGATCGAAGGTGTCGATGCGCGTTTCGTGTCGGGCTGGACCCACAGGCAGGAGGCGCAATGCGCGGCCGCCGGGCTCATGGGGCCACGACGCCCTTGGCAGGACTGGGCCGGGGACAAATATGCGCTCGACGTGGACGGGTTTTCCAACGCGTGGTGTAACTTCATGCAGCGGTTGAAACTGGGATGCTGCGTGTTGAAGGTAGACAGCCAGTTCGGGTTCCGGCAGTGGTATTATGACCAGCTTGTGCCGTTCGAGCATTTCGTTCCGGTGAAGGCGGACCTGTCCGATCTGGCTGAAAAGGTCGAGTGGGTGCGCAGCCACGAGCGTGAGGCACGGGAGATCGCGGCGCATGGTCAGGCCTTTGCCCGTGCCATGACTTTCGAGAGCGAGACCCGGCGGGCCACTGAAATCATCGAGCAAAACTGGACCTGAGCGAGGCCCGAAAGATAGGACAGAGCAGTCATGGTGCGCCTTTACGACAGTCGCAAACGGATATTGGTGACCGGAGGGGCGGGGTTTATCGGCTCGCATCTGGTGGATCGTCTTCTGGAGCAGGGGCATGAGGTGCTCTGTGTCGATAACCTGTTCACCGGGACGAAGCGCAATATCGACCATCTGCACGGTCATCCACGCTTTGAATTCATGCGTCATGATGTGACCTTGCCGCTTTATGTCGAAGTGGACGAGATTTACAATCTCGCCTGTCCTGCCTCGCCGGTGCATTACCAACACGATCCTGTGCAGACGACAAAGACTTCGGTGCATGGCGCGATCAATATGCTGGGTCTTGCCAAACGTCTGAAATGTAAAACTTTTCAGGCTTCGACCAGTGAAGTTTACGGCGATCCGGTGGTACATCCGCAACCGGAAAGTTACTGGGGCAATGTCAATCCGATTGGGCCGCGTTCCTGTTACGACGAGGGCAAGCGCTGCGCGGAGACCCTGTTCTTCGATTACCATCGGCAGCACGGGCTTGAGATCAAGGTGGCGCGGATTTTCAACACCTACGGGCCGCGGATGCATCATGCCGACGGGCGCGTGGTGTCGAATTTCATCATGCAGGCGCTGATGGGTGAGCCGATCACGCTTTATGGCGACGGCAGCCAGACCCGGTCCTTTTGTTATGTGGACGATCTGGTCGATGGTGTCATCCGGCTGATGGAGACGGGGCCGGAGGTTTGTGGGCCGATCAATCTGGGCAATCCCAGCGAATTCACCATCCGGGAACTGGCCGAGAAAGTGGTCGGAATGACCGCTGCCGGATCGGAACTGGTGTTCCGCGCGTTGCCGGAGGACGATCCGAAACAGCGTCAGCCCGATATTTCCCTGGCGCGTGCAACGCTTGGGTGGGCGCCAGAGACCGCACTTGAGGCGGGGCTTGAGCGCACGGTGGACTATTTCCGGGCGCTTCTGCCGGAGCTGAGTTCCTGATAGGTTACAGCCGGTCGAACACCGATCCCATGCGCGGTGCGAACAGGCGCTCGTATGTCTTGAGCAGGGCGGCGTCGGTCATGGCGGCCACATAGTCGCAGATCACCCGCAGGTCGCCTGCCGTTTCCGTAAAGCGCTCCTGATGATCGCGCGGCAGAAGGCGCCCGGGGTCGGAGCACAACGCCTCGAAGACGGACACCACCATCTGCTGTCCTTTGAATTCGAGCTGCTGCACGTTGGGGCTTTTGATCACAACGTCGAAGACAAGATCCTTGAGCGCTTTGAGGACCGGGCGGCGGGCCACGGGCAGGGTGGCACGGTAGCGCAGGAGCGGTTCTGCGAACTCGGGCACCTCCGTATATTCCACGGCGGTGATGAAGTAATTCACGAAACGGGAGATGAAGCGTTTGCGCGTGTTGCGGTCGCCGAAGAGGCCGTCGAGCATCTGGCCGTAGACATCATTGCCGAACTGATCGGGATATTTGCGTTTGAGCATGGTGAGGAAATCACCGATGTCTTCCTCCGGGACATGGGCCATGAAATCTTCGCGGGTCAGAAGCGTGAGCGCGATGGCGTCTTCGAGATCGTGCACCCCGTAGGCGATATCGTCGGCCAGATCCATGATGCTGCAATCAAAGGATTTGTGCAGCGCCTTGCGATGCTTTCCGGTCTCAAGCGTCCCTATGGCGCAAAATGCCACGCGCTCCTCCGGTGCAAGCGGCGCGAGCACCCAGTCGACCACCTCCTGTTCGCTGTCGAGATAGCATTTCGGTGGCGTCGATGCCTCCGTGTCGATCAGTTTCAGCGTTGCGGGACTGTCGCTGAGCTTGGGGCGGAGCGCGGAATTTTGGGCGCGCGAATAGGGCACCGGGTATTTCAACAGGCCCAGAAGGCTGCGCCGTGTGAGATTGGCGCCGCTCTGTGCCGAAAAGCTCTCCAGCCGCGACAGGATGCGCAGGCTCTGGCCGTTGCCCTCAAACCCGCCCGCACCGTGCATGCAATAGTTCAGCGCCACCTCACCGCCGTGACCAAAAGGCGGATGGCCCAGGTCATGGGAGCAGCCGATGGCCTGGATCATAGAGCGATCCGGCAGATGGGCCGTGGCGGGATGGTCGGGAAAGCTCTGCGCCAACTGGCGAGCCAGCCCTCCGGCGATCTGCGCCACTTCGAGCGAGTGCGTCAGCCGCGTGCGGTAGAAATCGCTGTCACCGAGGTTGAGGATTTGCGTCTTGCCCTGAAGCCTGCGGAAGGAAGCGGAATGGATCACGCGGGCATAATCGACATCGCCTGCGCCACGCGCGTCTTCCGCGTGCCCGCTCCATTGTTCTCTGCGTTCCAGCCACATGCCCACTGTCTCCCAATTCAGATGCCGCGCAGTTTATGAGGCGGGGCGGGGGAAGGCCAGACAGGTCAGAGTGGGGAAACCCCGGAGCGACGGCTCGCCGCTCCGGGAAAGGGATTTATTCCGCCTTCAGGAAGTCGGCGACATCGAGCAGAATCATCTCGTTGTCATCGGCGCGGCCTTGCTGGCGTCCGACGGAGAAGGGGTAGTTGTTGTCATTGGCGACGACGATGGTGGTCTCGTCCACGCGGTCCACATCCTCGATAGTGACAAACGGGAAGGAGAAGGTGCCGTCGATCGTGCCGCGCGGCGCGATGCCTTCGGGATCCTGAATGTTCATCAGGTCGATATAGGCAATCTTATCAAGCACGTTGTTCTCGTCCATGCGGGTGAGGTCGATCAGGTAGATGCGCTTGAACATGGCCGGGGTTTCGGCCCAGCCCTCGCGCGGATCGCCCTGACCGCCATCACGTTCGATGATCAACCCGCGGGTGCCTTCGATCAGGTTGAAATCACCGATGGCGTGGTTCTCGTCCTCAAGCGGGTAATAGCGCACCATGTCGCCCCATTCTCCGGTCTCGGGGAACAGTTCGAACATGGAGAGCACCGGCTTGCCGCTGACGTGTTTCTTGCCACCGGTCTCCGGGTCGAAGACCGGCTTTTCCAAAAGCGGATAGAGGGTTTTGCTGTCTTCCGAAATGGCCATGCCCTCATAGCCGCCGGAGCGGTAGGACAGCACGGTTTCGGGCAGGGCACCGCCCGGGTTCGGGGTGGACACGAAGAAGTTGTCCGGCGACTGGATGAGTTCATCGCCCGGCTCGGTTGCGAGCACCCGGAGCACCTCGCCTGCGGCGTTCACCTCGATGATCCACGGACCGAACTCGTCGCCGATCCAGAAGTTTTCATCCACCGGCTGAATGGATTCAATGTCGAAATCCGCGCCGGTCAGGGTGCGGGCCTCAGTCGCTTCGTTCATGATCGGGAAGGGGACTTTGTGGTCCGGGTCCGACAGTTGCACGGTCTTCTCGATGGCCACGCGTCCTGCGTCCCAATCGACCTTCACGATGTTGAACATCAACACGACGTCGGAAGAGTTCGCTTTCGCGCCGAACCCATTGTCGGTCAGCACGAGGAAACGGTCATCGCCAAGCGAGCGGATGCCGGAAAAACCCTGAAGCGGCTGGCCGGGGAAGGGCAGGGCCAGCCCCGATGCGTCCTGATAATTGCCGTAAAGCGTCTCGTTGCGCGCACCTTTGGTAAAACGTCCGGAGACGTTGTAATAGGGTGCGGCGCCCTCGGGGGCCGGCACAAACGAGTGTGCGGAAAGCTCGGCATGGGCCTTGAGTGTGGCGGGGAAGGCGTCCTGGGCCTGATTTTGGGCCTGGGCCGTGCCGGTAAGCAAAAGCGCAGCGAGGGCTGCGCCGTAAACGGTTTTGGTCATGTCACTGTCCTGTCTGGAGTGTTTCTTTCGCGTTCCGGCACTGAGGGGCACCGGGCGATGCGCATAAGGAAAGCGAAGAAAAGCAACAGCTTTGCGACCGTCAGGTCAAAAGATGACAAAACTTGCGTGACAGGATCACATCAGCTTGCGCATCATCCCGAGCGCGCGTTTGCGCCAGCCCCTGAACGGCGGTTCGGCCATAGCCATGCCGTTCCATTTCGCCTGACGCACCACGGGTTTGAGATGGCTGAACGTCTCGAACCCCGCGCGACCGTGATAGGCGCCCTGTCCCGAAGTCCCGATGCCGCCGAAGGGGAGCGTGCCAAAGCCGACGTGGATTGCGGTATCGTTCACCGTGACCCCACCGGAAATCGAACGGTCCAGCCAGAGGTTTTGTTCGTCCTTGTCCTCAGAGAAGACGTAAAGCGCCAGCGGATGATCGCGGGCCGCAACGAAATCGAGCGCCTCCTGAGGGTCGTCATAGGGGATGAGCGGAAGGATGGGGCCGAAGATTTCCTCCTGCATCAGTGCGATGTCGGCGGGCGGATCGAGCACCACGGTGGGGGTGAATTTGCGGGCATTTCCTATGTCGCCCTCAAGGCGAAGGATTTTTGCGCCCCGCGCCTCCGCCTCTTTCACCATTGCATCAAGCCGCGCGAGATGGCGGTCGGAAACGATGGCGGCGTAATCGGGGCTGTCGGGACCCTGCGGGAAGAAACGCATGAAAGCGCCCATGATCGCATCCGCCATGGGCAGCATTTTCTTGCGCGGAACCAGGACATAATCCGGGGCGATACAGACCTGTCCGGCGTTCATCGCCTTGCCCCAGGCGATGCGACGTCCCGTCTTGTCGAGATCGGCACCGGGCATGATGACGGCGGGACTTTTGCCGCCGAGTTCCAGCGTCACAGGGGTGAGGTTCCGTGCTGCCGCTTCCGCCACCTTGCGCCCGACTGCGGTGGAGCCGGTGAAAAACAGGTGGTCGAATGGCAGGGCGGAGAAGGCGGCGGCCACTTCCGGCCCGCCGGTGATCGTGGCGACCTCTTCCTCGGTGAAAGTGTCCTCGATCAGGCTCGCGAGTTCTTCCGAGGTGCGTGGTGTCAGTTCGGAGGGTTTGAGCATCACCCGGTTGCCCGCCGCAAGCGCCGCGACCATGGGCGCAAGCGCAAGCTGTACCGGAAAGTTCCATGGCGAGATGATGCCCACGACCCCCAGAGGCTGAGGCCGGATTTCGGCGCGGGCGGGTTTGTAGATCAGCGGTACGGGCGCGCGGCGGGTGCGCATCCAGCGTTTCAGATGGCGTTTGGCGTGACGAATTTCACCGATCACGAGGTCGATGTCGTAAAGGCGACTCTCCATCGCGGGGCGATGCGAGAAATCGTCGGACATTGCTGTGATCAGTCGGGCCTCCGAGGCCAAAAGCGCGGTCGCGAGCCGGTTCAGCCGGTCCAGCCGGATGTCCAGAGACACCACCGGGACGGCGCGATGGACCGCCTTCTGTCGGGCGAAAGTCTTCTCAGGTTCGGATGTCATGGCACGCCCTCCTTTGCCGCCCGCTTTCTCCCGGCATTGAGCCAGAAAACCGGGGCGAGAGGAAGGCGTGTCGATTCAGAATTTCAGGACGCGACGCAAGGTTGCGCGCACACCGTTGCGGGAGGGTTCCCACAGACAGGCCAGAACAAAGGCAAAGGGTCGGATCTCGGTCATTTTCAGTTCCCCCACAGGACTGATTTCGTATCGTTGTCCCGGTCATAGGCGGGAATTGTCTCAGGGCCATGACAGATGACCCGGGAACAGCGGAGATTGTCATCCGGAGAGCGGTTTTGAGAGAGCCGCGACAAAAGCGGACTGGATAGGTGAGGCCGTATCCGGTAACACGTTGAACAAGAATTTCTATTGAGGGTCCTGAGATGAAAATTGCGGTTGCCGGGATCGGCTATGTGGGCATGTCCAATGCCGTTTTGTTGTCGCAACATCATGAGGTTACGGCGGTCGATATTTCGGAAGAGCGGGTGGCTCTGGTCAATGCGCGCAAGTCTCCGATTGTGGATGCCGAGCTTGAGGATTTTCTGGCGCATAAGAAGCTGACCCTCACGGCCACGACGGACGGGCCGTCGGCCTACAAGGACGCGGATTTCGTCATCGTCGCGACGCCGACCAATTACGACACGCAGACCAATTATTTCGACACCTCCTCGGTGGAGGCGGTCATCGCACAGGTGATCGCGGTCAATCCGAAAGCGACCATTGTGGTCAAATCGACCATTCCGGTGGGTTTTGTCACCCGGGTGCGGGCGGAGATGAACACCGATCAGGTGATCTTCAGCCCTGAATTCCTGCGCGAGGGGCGTGCGCTTTACGACAACCTACACCCGTCGCGGATCATCGTCGGCGAACAATCAGAACGAGCGCGCACCTTTGCTGATCTGCTGATCGAGGGCGCGGTGGACAAGGACGTGCCGGTGCTCTTCACCGACGCGGACGAGGCCGAGGCGATCAAATTATTCGCCAACACCTATCTCGCCATGCGGGTGGCGTTCTTCAACGAACTCGACAGCTATGCCATGTCGCGCGGCATGGACACGCGCCAGATCATCGAGGGCGTTTCACTCGATCCGCGCATCGGCAATCACTACAACAATCCGTCCTTCGGCTATGGCGGTTATTGCCTGCCCAAAGACACGAAACAGTTGCTCGCCAACTATTCCGAGGTGCCCCAGAACCTGATCGCGGCCATTGTCGACACCAACCGCACGCGCAAGGATTTCCTCGCCGATCAGATCATCGCCAAGCGCCCGAAGATCGTTGGGGTCTATCGTCTGGTGATGAAGGCCGGGTCGGACAATTTCCGTCAGTCCTCGATTCAGGGCATCATGAAACGCGTGAAGGCCAAGGGGATCGAGGTGATCGTCTACGAGCCGGTGATGCAGGAGGACGACTTTTTCGGCTCCCGTGTGGTCCGCGACCTCGATACGTTCAAGAAAGAGGCGGATGTGATCATCGCCAACCGGATGACCGAAGAGGTCGCCGATGTGGCCGATAAAATTTTCACCCGTGATCTGTTCCACGCCGACTAAGGACCTCTCATGCCCACAGCTCTCGTTACCGGTGCCGCCGGGTTTATCGGCTCTTTCGTCTGTCGCACGCTTCTGGAGGACGGCTGGCGCGTCATTGGTCTCGATTGCCTGTCGGATTACTACGACGTGGCCCTCAAGGAGCGTCGCGAAGAGACACTTATGGCCTATGAAGGTTATCGCTCCGTCCATGACAAGGTGGAAACACCCGGCCTCTTGATGTCGCTCTTCGAGGAGGAAAAGCCGGACGTCGTGATCCATCTCGCGGCGCAGGCGGGGGTGCGCTATTCCATCGAGAACCCGCGCTCCTACCTTGAGAGCAATATCGTCGGCACGTTTGAGTTGCTGGAAGCGGCACGGGCCTGTCCGCCGAAACACATGCTTCTGGCGTCTACCTCCTCGGCCTATGGCGCCAATGAGGAGATGCCGTATCGCGAGACCGACAAGGCCGATCACCAGATGTCGTTTTACGCTGCGACCAAGAAGTCGACCGAAAGCATGGCGCATTCCTATGCGCACTTGTTCGACCTTCCGATCACCATGTTCCGCTTTTTCACGGTTTACGGACCTTGGGGGCGGCCCGATATGGCGCTGTTCAAGTTTACCAAGGCGATTTTGAACGGCAAGCCGATCGACGTTTACAATTACGGCGATATGAAGCGCGATTTCACCTATGTCGAAGACCTCGTACATGCCATCCGCTTGCTGATCGACGCGGTGCCGGTGCGGCCCGAAGACGGCAAGGTGGAAGAGGGGGACAGCCTTTCGCCCGTCGCGCCCTTCCGCGTGGTGAACATTGGCAACAACAACGCCGTTCAGCTCACCGATTTCATCGCCGCCATCGAGACTGCGACGGGGCGTGAGGCGGAGCGCAACCTGATGCCGATGCAGCCGGGCGATGTTCCGGCGACATGGGCGGATGCCTCGCTTCTGAAACGGTTGACCGGCTACGCCCCGAAAACCGCGGTGCCGGAGGGCGTTGCGAATTTCGTCCGCTGGTATCGGCAATATTACAACGTCTGATCGCGCGGGGGCGGCCCTGTCAGGAGATTTCGAAAGGGCGGATGTCGATGCCCAGTTTCTCGCTCAGACGTCTGCGTTCCGCTTCGATCGTTTCCGGGGCGGGATTGTCCCAACCGGAGGTGTCGCGAATATACCCGTTCTCGACCAGATCACGTCCGAGGGTTGGAAAATCCAGTTCGGCGTAAAGCTCATTGGATTGGCCAGCGCCGTCGAACTGATAATAACGGCCATTGAGGGCATCAATCACATTGACATGGACGTCGGCGAACCACTCGTATTGCCTCAGGTAATCGTCGAGCACATCGGCGGGGCGGCGCTGGATGATTGCCAGACGGCTGTTGGGCCGGGCGAAGAAAGCGGCCATGTGCAGGGCGGAATTGTCACTTGAGATAATGGTATGAGCGGCGGCGTATTGCGCCGCCTGCGCGTCGAGATCGTGAAGCTGCGGGTGGTAGATGTGATAACCCTCTGCTTCGAGCAGAGCCTCAATCCGGTCTTCGGCAAAATAGCGGCCGCGTTTCGAATAAAGCTCCGTGCGGGAAATGTAGATCTTTTCCGGTCCCACAGGTTTGACGCGGTCGGTCAGCACCCTGTGGACGTGGGCGCGAAAATCCGGGCTTCCGGCGATCATGTCGCCAGTGCCAAAGGCCTGCGGGGCAAGGACGAGACGTTCGACGCGTGTCGGAGCCTTGATCCCGGCCATTTCGCCGATCCCGCCCGCGAACATGTCGATCATCGGCTTCATGGGGCGGGTGAAGCGACCGGGCCTGTTCACCTGCTTTTTCATCAGGAAGGCGACGTTCTCGACCTCGGGCATCACGCTGCGGGCCCAGAGCCGGGAGGTGGATTCCAGAAGCGCGTGCCCGAAGTGCTGATAGAGCAGGCCGCCATAGAGCCATGTGCCCTTCAGCTCCTCCTCCGTCTCGGGAACCGGCCCTTTCGGTTCGGTCGTCGTGACGGCAGAGGTGTTGCGAAAACACTGGCTGAGAGGCTGGTAGGTCCCATCCGCATCATAAATACCGGCGGGGCGTGAAATGCCGCGCTTGCGACCTTCTCCCCATGGCACGATGAGCGCATTTTCGAGTGTGACGATGTCACCGGTCAGCGGGGTCTGGGGATTGAACACGGGAGGGATCTCGTTACTTTTGGCCTGTGGGGCGGAGATTAGCACAGATCGCCTGGGGCGCAATCGTGTTGCGCTGGCGACAGGCTGGGCCAAGCGTCGGTTTCCGCGCGATTTCCAGAGATTTTCCCCGTCTGCGGCCGTTGCAGGGCGATAGACAGGCCCGGGTGCAATGGGATAAGCTCCGCAGGAAAAGGGCGCAGACCCTGTTCATTTGGTCAACCAGGGCAGAGATTATCATCATCATGGAACTGAACCGTCGCCCCGTCGCCTCCCTTTGGATTGGCGACAAGCTGCAATATCTCAATCAGCTGTGTCTCAAGTCGCACCTGCGTCATGGTCATCCCACGACGCTCTATTGCACCGATGAGGTGACGAACGCGCCCGAAGGCGTCGAAATCCGCCCGGCCTCCGAGATCATGGACATCGACATGAGCGTGGTGGAGAACACTTCCGCTTCCTTCCTGTCCAACGTGTTCCGTTACAAGATGATCCAGAAGACCGGCGCGATCTGGATCGACTGCGACGCGTTTTGCCACAAACCCTTCCCGGATGAATGGGAGCATATCTATGCGGGCCACGGTATGCGCGGGGCGCTCAACTGCGGTGTGGTGGGTATCCCGCAGAAGGGCGAGTTGATGGACCGTCTGCTGGATTACTACGAGAACCTGCCTGATTATCCGGCCTGGTGGAACAAGAACCAGCGCAAGAAAATGGACCGGCTCGATCCGTCCATCCCGCTGCCGGTCCGAATCTACAAAACCGAGCGCACGGCCTTCGGGCCGCAGGCCTTCACCTATTTCGCGCAACAGACCGGTGACATCGAGCGCGCGATGACCAACGATGTGCTCTATCCGGTGCCATTCCAGCTCAACGACATTTTCTACGATCCCTACGGGCGTGTCGAAGGCTGGTTCACCGAGAACACCGTGAGCGTGCATCTCTACACCAACGGCACCAAGCCGTGGTGGCGCAAGAACGTGCCGCTGGAGAATTCTTATGCCGATCGTATGTGCAAGGAGGTGGGCATCGACCCGTCTCTGGCGTTGGAGTGATCGCACGGCATGGCCCTGAAAAAGCATGTCAGTCCGCATGGCACGGTGATGGCCGTGTCGATGATGAAGGACGAAGCGCCCTATCTTCTGGAGTGGTTCGCCCATCACATGGCGGTCGGTTTTACGGACATTCTCGTCTACACCAACGATTGCAGCGACGGCACGGACGATATGCTGATCCGGCTCGAAGAGCTGGGGCTGGGCTATCACCGGCGCAATGACATCCCCGAAGGCATCAAACCGCAGCCCTCCGCGCTCAACTATGCGCAGGAGGAGCCTCTGGTCGGTGCGGCAGACTGGGTTTTGGTGTTCGATGCCGACGAGTTCCTCTGCATCAAACATGGCGACGGTACGCTGGACGGCATGTTGAGCGAGGCGGAGGAAAAGGGCGCCAACGGCATCGTTATTACTTGGCGGATTTTCGGCTCCGGCTATGTCGAGGACTGGTCGCGCGATCCGGTGACCGAGCAATATCTCTACGCCGCACCGCCTTTGTGGAACAAGGGCTGGGGGGTGAAGACGCTGTTCAAGTTCGATCCGGAATACTGGAAGCTCGGCATCCACCGCCCGAAGATCAAGACCAAGCATCTCAAGGACGGTTTCCCCGAGACCGTGCATTGGCTCAACGGTTCCGGCGCGCCGATGGAGGATTATTTCAAGTTCCGCGGCTGGCGGTCGATCCGGCGCACGCTCGGCTACGACTGGGCGCAGATGAACCACTACGCGGTCAAGGGCATCGACGCCTATGCAATCCGCAAGTTCCGCGGCAACGTCAACAACAAGAAAGACAAGTACAACGCCGATTACTGGTCGCTTCAGGACCGCAACGAGGTGAAAGACGACTCGATTCTGCGCCATGCGAAACGCCGTGCGGAGATCATGGCGGAGCTTTTGAAAGACCCGGTTCTGAACAAGCTGCATTTTGCCGCCCTTGAGCGTGTCGAGGCGCGTCTCAATGAGTACAAACAGACCGAAGCTTATGCCGAGATGAAGCGAGGGCTGATCGAGGCGGGGAAGGTGCCGATCAACAAGGTTGTCGCCAAACCGCCGCAGGCGCGTGACCCGGCCAAGATCGCAGCGCTGATGAGCGAGGTCGAGAAAACCGTCTCCGACAAGCCGAAAGAAGAGCGTCGCAACCCGGTCGCGGATGGTTGGCACGACGATTTCCTGCCGCCGAAAGTGCGCCTGCAGGACAATCCGCATGTCGAGGTGGCCGCCAACCATGCCATCATGATCCCCGCCGATGCCGCTGTCTTCGGACCCGATGCGCTGGATCAGATCGCGGCCGGGAAATACGCCCGCCGTCACATGCGCTATATCACGGGCCAGTTGCAGGCCGGAGACCGCTTTCTCAACATCGGTGGGGAGGCAGGCGTTGTGGTGCTTCAGGCGCTCAAGACCGTGCCCGATCTCGTTGCCATGGCCCAGCACAGCCGTCCCGACATCGCCCGTGTGACTGAAGGACTGGCGCGACGCAACGATCTCATGGACAGTTCCCGGCTCCGGGTCACCGACGGGCCGCTGGTCTTTGCCAGCGACGGTCAGGATGAGGCCAGCGGGTTTCTCGCCTATGCCAAGGATTTCCGGCCCTCGGTGCTGCGTATCTGCGACCGCGATGTGACGTCCGGCGTGCTTATGAAGATGACGCTAGATCGGTTGCGGCGGATCATCCTGCCGATGGAGCTGTTCAGCGAGGAGGGCCCACAGGAGTCCTATACGGAGGCGCTTGTAGGTCTCGGGTTCACCCTGAACGAAGATTGGCAGGATCGCGGCATGCTGGTGTTCGACCGCAACCGCGCCCCTTGAGCGCACCCCGACGTGACGGCGTGACAGGGCGATCCATTTCGGACTATCTTCCAGACAGATTTCAACAGGGACAGGTGATGTCTTCCGACGACAGGCGCAGCGAACAGGAGAATGAACGGGGCGGTGACGGGCGGGTGCTTTTGCGCGCGCGCAACGGTGATGTGATCCGGTTCGACGAGACCGGGCTGATCCTGAAACTCTCCGATCAGGTCGTTGCGGATCTGCGTCAGCGCCTCTTTGCTCCGATGGACGCGGAGATGCTGGGCGATCTCGATGCCTGGAACTTGCGGGCGATGGGTGACTGGATTTTTTTCGATGCTAATCTGCCGGGTATGGCGGGGCCGCGTGGCTATCGTCGGGCAGTCACGGGCGGGGCCATTCTGGCGGAGACGCCGGGGCCGGTGCTGGGCGTGTTGAGCCTCGGTGGTGCGCGGCGCACTCGGGCCATTCCAGGGCAGGGGGATTATCCCTATCACGTCGTTGCCCCCGAAGATGACATTGGCGCGGTCGGTATGGCCGGGATCGAGGATGCGCCGGAGACCGCTCGCGCCGAAGGGTTGCGCGAGCAGACGCAGGACGCGCTTCTGGCCGAAGAAATGCTGCGGCTCCGGCAAAAGGCCGGGCGCGGGCTGCCGCTGATGCTGACGCGTTGCGAGACGGATCGCGCCGCGTCTCTGGCCGATCTGGCGGCGGGCAAGGCGTTTGGGAACCTGATGCGGGCCGCCGCCAATCTCAAGGCGCTGGCCGCAACTTTGGATAAACCCGCGAAACTTGCCGCTCTCAGCGTCGATTTCGTGCTCGAAGACATTCTGACGCTGGAGGCGGAGTTCGCCTCCGCGATGCGTGGCTTGCTTGAAACATTGGCGCGGGCGTTTTGGAAGATCGACCTGCGTCCGGTGCCGGTGTTGATGGTGTTCGACACCACGGCCTCTGTGCCCGGTCGTGACCGGCGGCAGGCGCAATGGGAACTGGCGGTTTATGGCGGCGAGATGGGGCCGGTTTTTACCCTTCCGAGTTATGCGATGAAGATGAATGCGACCCTGCGTCCGACCGATGAGGCCATGCGCCAGCGCGCCCGCACCGAGGCGGCGGCGCTCATGGAGATGGAGGCCGGACGGAATTGGCATTGTCCGCGGTTGCTTCTGGCCGAGTGGGAGGGGGAGCGGATGATCCGGTTGCGCTCCGACGCCGCAGAGCCTCTGGTGATCGACGCTGACGACCCGTTCGGGGCCGGTGTCGATCACGGATTGCGGATCGAGGGACCTGAGGGGGCGGTGGAGACAGCCTCCGTTACAGTGGACCCGGAGGAGCCGCGCGATATCCTGATCGAGTTGACGCAGGAGGCCCCGCGCAAGGGGCTGATGCTGAGTTATGCCTGGGACGGTCCCGGTGCGCTGCGCGATACTTGGACCTCCGTGCTCGCGCCGGATGTGAAACGCTGGGCTTTACCCGCCCGACTTGAGGTGCATGGCTGATGCTTTATGTCGATCTGGATCTGCCGCAAGGCGCTTTGTTGCTGGAACCGGGAGCCGCCGAGGACCCCGGCGGGATCGTTTTCGATGCGGCGGGTCTGGTGATCGAGGGTGACACAGTGACCGGTTGGCGCGATCGTTCGGGGATGCGGCTCGCGCGTCCGTCGAAACCCAACGAAGGTCATGCGCGGCAGGAAACACTTGGCGCGCGCCCGGTCTTGCGGCTGCGCGACGGGGTGAATTGCGGGTTTGCCCATGAGGAACTGCTGCTCGATCAGCCCCGGTTCAGCGTGGCGGTGGTGTTCGCCTCCCCGCTTGGTCGGGCGGGCACGTTGATGACGCTGAATCCGCGTGAGGGGCGCGATTACCTGTTCCTGACCGAGAGCGACGGGGTGGTGGAGTTGAAATTCCGTGATGGTGTGGCAGGTCTGACCCGGCCCTGTCCGCTTTCCGAGGGGCGTTTTACGCTGGTCTGTGCCTCGGTCGAGGGTGGCAAGATGAAGCTCGCTGTGAATGGTGAGACGCCGGGTGGGCTTGCCGTGCCCTCGGGGTTGGAGAGCGGGTTCCATGACCTTTTCATCGGCTGTCGCAGTGACCGCGCCGGGATCGTCAAGACGCTGGGCGAGGCACAGATCGCGCGGCTCTGGATCTGGGCGGGGGAAGATGTTTTCGCGGGCGAGCGCTATGACAAGTTGATTGCCTGTTGGCAGAAGGAGGCGGCCTATGGGATTTGATCGCGAAAGCGTCCAGGGCGACAATATCTGTGTCATCTGGATTGATGACATGATCGACATTTTCACATGGCGCAACGCCTTCGGGATCGAGATCAGGACGCCCAATATCGACCGGCTGATGGCACGCGGCGCGCGGTTCACGAATGCCTATGCGACGGTGCCGCTCTGCGCGCCTTGCCGCGCCGAACTTGCGACCGGGCTGTCGCCGTTCCGCACCGGGCTTGTGGACCTCAACCGGCTGTGGCGCGATGTGCTGCCGCCGACGGCTGCCTGGCAATACGACCTGCGGCGGGCGGGGTTCGAGACCTTTACCACCGGCAAAACCGACGGCAATTACAAGGCAATGCCCGAGGAGTACAAACGTCTGTTGTTCCATCACGACGTTGAGGCCAACGACAAGGGCGGGCGCAAGGGCGTCAAGGACTATCTGGACGGTAAGGGGCCGGGCGTTGCGGGCGTCAATCACCCGAATGACGACGGCTCACAGGACGACAGGTTTTTCGATTACTGGGTGGCGCAGAATGCCATCGAGCATCTGCCTAAGATCGACCCCAAACGGCGGCATCTGATCCAGCTCGGGTTCAAGCATCCGCATTACAATCTGGTGACGCCGGACCGGTTCTATCAGATGTATGATGTCGACAAGATCGTCTGGCCGGAGATTGCCGCCGAAGAGGATTACCACGGCCCGCAGCCGGGCATGGCGGTTTATGAGCTCGCCTATATCGTCAACGGCCAATGGACGCCGGAGAAGGCGGGGGATGAGGGCTGGCGGCAGGTGGTGCGCGCCTATTTCGCCGCTTGCTCGCATGTGGATCACGAGATCGGGCGCTTCATGGATGCGCTGGAGGCCTCCCCGATTGCCGACAACACTACGGTGCTTCTGCTCTCGGACAACGGCTTCAATCTCGGCAATCACGACAGTTTCCACAAGATGAGCCAATGGGACAGCGCCGCTCATGTGCCGCTTTGTGTCTGGTCGCCGCGGATGGAGGCGGGGACGGAGGTTGCCTTGCCGGTGTCGCTGCACAATGTACCGAAGACGATCATGGACCTTGCGGGGCTGCCCTACCGACCCGACTGGGTGTCGGGGCAGAGCCTTTTGCCGCTGATCGACGAGAGTTTCGGGGATTTCGACACCACGAAATCGCCGATCACTTGCGTGTTTGGAACGCTTTCCGTGAGGCCCTCCATCGAGGGGCTGAGCCAGTATCGCTACTTCCGCTATCCGAACGGTGAAGAGCATGTCTATGACGTTGTGGCCGATCCGGGCGAGACCACGAACCTTGTCGGGAACGCCCCCCTTGAGCGGTTGCGCGACGAGCTTGTGCGGGGTGCGCTCAACCTCGGGCTTGATCTGCGCGGTTTCGAGAACCCCGCCGACGGCGTGAACGCGATGATGGCGGTGGATGGCACGGTGGTGATGGCCGGCGGGCGCGGCAATAACGATTACTGGGCCTATGGTGCAGATGCCGAGAAGATCGTTGAGGAAAAAGACGGCGGTACGGATACGCTGTGGTACATGGCCGGGCCGGATGATTACGTGCTGTATGCCCCCGCGAATGTCGAGAAAATCCGCATCGCCACGGTGGTCTCGCGCAACGAGAAAGCCAATGCGGACGGTTCGCGCGACGGCAAACGCCTGCGCATCGTTGCCCATCCCGACAGCCCCATCGAGTTCGAGACCTCGGAGCGTGTGACCATCGAGGTGCAGGGCTCTCTGGGCGATGACGTGATGATCGGGCCGAAATACGCGGGCGCGGAATTCCACGGCGGGGCGGGCAATGACCGGCTGATCGCGCGCTCGAAACGGCGCAAGGACCGCAACCGGTTCTTTGGCGGCGCGGGCAACGATTACCTGTGGGGAGGCGGTGGTCATGACCATCTCGACGGCGGCACGGGTGACGATGAAATTCACGGCAACGAAGGCCATAACACCATTCTCGGCGGGCATGGCAATGACGTGATTTACGACGGGCCGGGCAGTTCCGAGATCGACACCGGGCCGGGGCGCAACCGGGTGATCTCGGAAGAGGGCGACGACACGATCCTTGTGGGCACCGGGGAGAACACGCTGACAGGTGGTCCCGGCAACACGCGCTATGTCATCGCTTATGGTGGGTTGACCCGGATCACCGACTGGCATCCGGGGGTGGTGCTCGATCTGTCCGACTGGCCGGGCGAGCTGGAGATCGACGTCATTGGGGAGGAGGTGCAGATCCGGCTTGGCGCCTCTGTGGTGATCCTCGAAGGAATCTCGGACGTGGAGGCTGTCGCCCGGACGATGAAACTGCCAACACAGACCGGCATGGAAGAAGGGCGCTGAGAATGGCGAAGAAAAGCCGCTACATGATCGTGACCCCTATGAAGAACGAAGGGCCCTACATCCTCGACTGGGTGGCCCATCACATGTCCCTCGGGTTCGATCATTTCTTTGTCGTGACCAACGATTGCGACGACGGTACCGACCGCATTCTCGACCGTCTGGCCGAGATGGGTCATGTCACCCATGTGCCCAACCCGCGTATGCTCAAACGCAGTCAGGGCGCTTGGCATGTCATGACGCTGCGCTATGCTGCGTTGTTCAACATTTACCGCGATGCGGATTGGATCATGTTCTCCGACGTGGACGAATATCTTCAGGTCAACACCCGGTCGAAGACCCTCGACGGATTTCTGGAACGGGTGGGACCGACGGATGTGATTTCCTTCACCTCGATCCCCTACAACAGCAACGGGCAGAAGGAACTGGTCGATGCGCCGCTGGTGGGACAGTTCACCCAGCGCAACAAGGCATATGAAGCGGCGAAACAGGCGGGCAAGCCGGTCATGAACGCGGTGAAGACGATCTTTCGCAACGACATCCATTTCCACAGGCGACGCAATCACCGTCCCTTGTTACCGGAGTTTTCGCAGACGAATTATGTCTGGCGAGACGGATCGGGTCATGTGCTGGATGCGGAATACACAGATGGTGGCGCCAAGGCGATTGATGCACTGAGCACGGTACAATTTGCCCAGCTCAACCACTACGCCATCCGCAGCATGGAGGCCTTTCTGGTCAAGGTGGATCGGGGCGATGCGGTGCTGACGGAGCGGCTGGGGGCTTCTCTGAACTATTGGAAGGGTTATAACACCCCCGGCGATGACGATCTGCGCTATGCCACGCCTTCACCTGCCGCGCGCAAGATCCGGGCGACGTTTGCCCGCGATCCGGAACTGGCCGAATGGCATGACTTTGCCGTGGCGACACATAAGGCCAAGGTGGCGCATATTCTGGACACCGAAGAGGGGCGGTCGCTGGCGGAACAGATCGGCTATTTCTCCTGAGACGATGTGCGTCGCAGTACAGGCGGGGTAGGGGCGCAATGGGCGATGGGATCAAAGTTTGTCGCGGTCCACGATGCTGACCCCGTCCGAAATGGTGTCGGCAGGATGCGGGATGACCTGATCGCCCTCTTGCAGCCCGGAGAGCACCTCGACCATGCGATCCGACTGATGGCCGATCCCGATCGCCCGTTGTCGTGCCGTGCCGCCGTCATTGACGAAGACCGCCCAGCCGTTTCCATCCCGGAACATCGCGGACACCGGCATCATGAGGACATCGTCGTCTTCCCATTCGACGACCTTGAGAAAGACCGAATACTGATGGCCGAGGCCGGGGCGGTCTTCGGCAGGCGTGACGAGATCGAAGACGGCGGAGACACGCTGTTCCTCGATGCCGAGTGAGGAGGTATGGGTTTCGGCTTTGGGAGCGAGGCTTTTGAGCCGGGCTTCGAGTGCGGGTGCCCCGCCCCAGCGTTCGACCATGGCGCGGGCGCCAATGACGAGCCCCACCGCGTCTGAGGACAGCAAATCCGCCTCGATTTCAAGGTCCGTCACATCGCCGATCGACAAAAGCGACGAGCCGACGGAAACGGCATGTTCCGAGACCTGTTCAATCGAAAGCACCGTGCCGGAGATGGGCGCGGTCAGCGCAACGCAACAGCTTTCTCCGGTGTTCTCCGTCGCATCCGGTTCGATCAGCGCCGCCTTGGCTCGGGCCAGAGAGGACTGGGCCATCTGCACATTCGACACGGCGGCGTCGCGTGCGGCGTTGCGCACGGAGAGCACCTGTTGCGCGTCCTCCAACGTGGTGATCGAGGAGACGCCGCGTGCAACCAGTGCCTTGGTGCGTTCGAACTGGCTTTGCGCATAGGACAGTTCTTCCTCTGCCTGCCTCAATTGCGCGGCGGCGAGATCGGCGGCGGCTTCGGCTTCGCGCACGGCGGCTTCAAGCTGCACCCGGCTGCGCGCGTCGATCAGCGAGGGGGCGACGGGTTCGACCCGCGCGACTACGGTTTTCCCGGCAATCACCGCATCGCCTTCCTCGACGGGCGAACGCAGCGCCGTGCCCGCGATGGGAGAGGACACTTCGTAGAGATGACGAATGCGGGTTTTGCCATCGGCGTTGATCGTCACCTCCATATGCCCACGCGTCACCTCGGCAAGGTCCACCGCCACCGGATGCGGGCGGAAGGCAATGAACAGCAGTGCGGCGACAAGGGCCAAGACGATCAGGGCCAGAAGAGATTTGCGGGATTTCGAAGTCATCGGGTCACTCCCGGGTTTTCATCACGGAGACAAGGTCAAGACGGTCCACCCGCCGCCGCACCACCATGACGGAGGTGAGAGCAGTCGCCAAGACCACAAGCGAGGCCGTCGCATAGGCGGCGGGCGGCAGGACCATCGGAATGCTGTAGAGATCGGAGGTAAAGCTTGCGGCCATGAGATGTCCCAGCCCGTAGCCGATCAGCCAGCCCAAGGGTTGCGCCAGTGCGGCGATCAGCATGATTTCTCCGACCAGAACGTAGGACACTTCCCAGTTCGAAAAGCCGAGGATGCGCAGGGACGCGAGTTCGCGGGCGCGTTCCGAGAGCTGGATGCGGGCGCTGTTGTAGGTCAGCCCGACGGTGATCAGCACGGCGACGATGATGAAAAGTCCGTTCATGATCGAGATGTTTTCATCCACCGTGGCCTGAAACGAGGCTTTCATATCGGTGACGCGCACCGCCCCGGAGATCATCGGCGTGTCCTTGATTTTCTCGTTGAAGGCCTCATCCTCGGACGGGTCGAGCGTGACATTGGCGACCGAGATTTGCGGGATGCTGCGGGTGATGCGGGCCATTTCCTCCCGCGTCATGTAAGCGCCGAGGCCGAAAAACTGTTCGGTGACCCCGGCCACGGGCAGGCTATAGGTCTCCCGCCGACCCGACATGAACTCGACCTCGACCATATCGCCGGGAGCAAGCTCCAGCACCTCTGCGACGCGAGTGGTGATCAACAGGCCGCCACCCTCCGCTTCGACCACATGCCCGTCTTCGTCGATGGAACGGGCAAGAGTCGCGCCCTGCTCACGGGTGATGATGGAAAGCTGTTTTTCCAGATGCCCGTTACGCAGCTTGACGGCCGAGTAGAACTCGCCCTCCGCCTCCATCACGCCGGGCAGTTTGCGCACGTCTTCGAGCGCGGACAGCGAGCGGTCCTTGGAGAACAGAAGCACGGTGTCCTCGCGGTTCGACTGGTTGAAGGCGACGTCCGAGATTTCATTTATCGAGTAGGAAAAGAACCCGACGGCAATCATGATCGCCACGGCGAGCGACAGACCAAGCGCGGAGACCGCCGCGCGCACAGGCCAGCGAAAGACCGACCGCCAGATCATCATCGAAGGCTGGCTGAGGCGGGCGCTCGCGAGCATTCTGTCGAAAAGCGTGCGTTTGTAACGCGGCGGAGCAGGGGGCGACATGGCAACGGCCGGGGGCAGGCGGGCCGCTCCCATGGCGGAGCGCAACGCGCCGAAGGCGGCGGTCAGCAGGGCGAGAAAGCCGGAGATCGCATAGGCGTCATAGGAGACGTTGAAGATCAGGTAGGGGAATTTGAAATACTCCGTATATTCTGCCGCCATCCAGCGCGCCGACATGCCGCCGGTGATCCAGCCGATCACGATGCCCAGCACGGCAATGAGACCGGCCATCAACACATAATGTGCAGCGATGTGAAGATCGGTGTAGCCGAGCGCCTTGAGCAATCCGATTTCGGCTCGCTCAAGTGCAATGATCCGCCCGATCACCATATTCACCAGAAAGGCGGAGATGCCGAAAAACACCGGCGGCAATATGGTCGCCATGCTCTTGAGCTGTTTGATCTCGGTGGCCACGAAAGCATTCGAGGCCTGATCCTCGCGCCCATAGGCACCGGTGCCGCCATAGGGCGACAGAAGATCGTCCAGCGCGTCGATCACCCGGTCTTCATTGGCGTCCCGCGACAGCGACAAGGTAAGCGTGTTGAACGCGCCAGACATATCGAATGCCGAGGCGAGCATGTGCTGCGGCATCCACATCACGCCGAAACTCGCATCATCCGGCATCAGAGACCCCGGGCCGATCGCATAGACGAATTCCGGCGAGAGCGCCGTACCGGTGATGATCAGTGTGCGTTTCTGCCCCGACATCAGCGCATCGAATGTGTTGCCCAGAGTAAATCCGTTCGCCTCGGCAAAGGGTTCGGTCACCAGAACCTCGTCGGTTGCCTGCGGATCGGGCAAACGACCGGAACGCAGGATGGGCACGTTGAGCACCGGCAATTCACCATTCTCCGGCAGGCTCAGCGCCAGCCCCGTGGCGGATTTTACCCGGCCCGGAATGTCGAGCATCAGATATTCCTGCACCCGCGCCTCGGCACGTTGCACGCCCTCGATGGCGGCAATCTCGCTCAGGAGTGGACGTGGCGCTTTCTCGGCGGAGGCCCAGACGTCGGCGAATTCATTGCGCTCGTAAAACGCCTCCAGCGTGTCGTCGAGAGCGCGGTACATGCCAAAAGCGGTCAGAAGGATCATCACGCCGCAAGCGAGCACCAGCGCGATGGCGAGCGACTGGCCCCAGAGCCGTCGGAAATCGCGCAGGAGTTTCTTGTCGAGCGCATGCATGGTTCACCACACGATCTCGGAGGGTTTGATCCGGGTTTCGTTCGTGGACACCGAGGCGATATTGCCATCCTGAAATCGCACCACGCGATGCGCCATGGCCTGAATCGCGGCGTTGTGGGTGATCACAATGGCGGTGGTGCCCAGGTCTTCGTTGATGTCGCGGATCGCTTCCAGAACCTGCACTCCGGTCGCACTGTCCAAAGCCCCGGTGGGTTCGTCGCACAACAGCACCTCGGGGCGTTTCGCAATGGCGCGTGCAATGGCGACGCGCTGTTGCTGACCACCGGAGAGTTCGGCGGGGAAATGGTCGATCCGGTCGCTCATGCCCACGCGATCCAGCGCCTCTTCGGCGCTCATCGGGTTGGGGGCGATGTCGGTGACCATCTGGACGTTTTCGCGGGCGGTGAGCGAAGGCACCAGATTGTAGAACTGAAAGACAAAGCCGACATGATCGCGCCGGTAGCGGGTCAACGCACGATCCGACAGCAGGGTGAGATCGCGCCCGCGAAACTCCACAAGCCCGGAGGTGGCATGATCGAGCCCGCCGAGAATGTTGAGAAGCGTGGATTTGCCCGACCCGGACGGCCCCAGTAACACGGTCAATTCGGACGCATAGAGATCGAGGTCCACACCGTCGAGCGCGCGTACTTCGGTGCCGCCGGTGTGATAGGTCTTCACAAGCTTCTCTGTATGAAAGACCGTTTCCGCCACGTCGCTTCTCCCTGATCTCGTTGTCTGATCTTAGCACCTTTTCACGGCATGGCTTTGCGCCGGGTCAAGGAGATCAATAGTCCCGTTCGAAGAAGACACCGACCCCGGTGTCGCCATCGGAACTGGCGGAGCCCTTGATCGTTACGTTGCGGCTGGCGTCGAGATTGAGGTTGATCACCGACTGTCCCTCATTGTCGATGGTCACATCGGTATAGACCTTGTCGGAAATGTACTTGCCGAGTTTGAGCGAGCTGCCGCCTTCCTCCGACGTCTGGAGATCGAGATCGTCCAATCCGAAACTGTCCCGGATCGAGCCGACAAGTCCGCTGCCGCCGCCGGTGAGTGTAGCTACAGCATCGGCCATTTGCGCGGCCTGAAAGGCCGAGATTTCGGTCAGATCTTTGCCGAAAAGCAACTGCGCGAGAATTTCGTCCTGGGGGAGTTCCGGTGAAGACGACAGTGTCAATTCCGGCGAACTGAGCGGGCCTTCGGTGATCAGTTGCACGGTCATCGTGTCGGTTTCGGTTGCCGCCACAAGGCGCATGGTCGGGTCCAACTCGCCCTGAAGCGTGACGAAGCCTTCTTCCATGGTGATGCGTTTGCCCAAAAGCGACAGCCGCCCGCGGATCAGGGAAAACTGTCCGACCGGGATCACATCCGCTGTGGTGCCGCGCAGCCTGAGCTGACCGCCCAGCTCGGCATCGAGTCCGCGCCCGCGGATGAAAATCTGGTTCGGCGCGCGGATCGTGAGATCGAGCCCATAGGCCGCGCTGCTGCCACCGCTTTCGCTCAAGATCAGCCCCGCCCGATCGCGCGTGGTGGTGACGGCAGAGGAGGCGCCGACATGGGTGATCTCGGGAATGTCGCCGCCGCTGCCAAGCGCGGCGGGTGAGACGGTGACATCGGTGCGCCCGAGCGTGAGGGTGCCCGCGATATTGCCGCCGCCCGCAAGCCCACCGTCAAAGCTCAGATCGCCGTCGAGCGTTGTGCTGTAAAGCTGCGGATCGGTGAGGCCCAATGCGTTGAGTCCGATGGTCAGACTGGCGGGCAGCGTGCCGGTGAGACCGATCCGGCCGCTCGTGCTCAGGCTGCCGCCGGTGTCGGCGCTGGCCGCGAAATCGAGTTGCGCCTGATCGCCGTTGAGCGTCACCACACCGAGATCGACGGTGAGCGCCAGCCCGGCTGTGGAAATTACCACCCGTGCGCCGGAATTGACCTGCACCTCCCCGCTGACCGAGGAGAGTGCGAGGGGGCCGTTCACGGCAAAATCGAAACTGGTTGTGCCTTGGGTCAGCGCCGCACTGGTCAGACGGTTCGACAGGCCCAGAGGCGCGGTGCCTGTGAGGGAGAGGGCGGCGGTTGCGAAGTCCTGCGCCAACGTGCCGGAAAGCTTTGCATCCGAGCCGCCCGGTCCGGTCATCTCCGCCTGCGCACTCCAGGGCGTCTCGGCCCCCGCATGGTTCATCTGGGCCTCAATACTCAGCGGACCGCTCAGCGCCACACCAAGCCGCGCCACATCGTCGAGCCGCGCGGTGAGCGACAGCGCCCCGCTCTCGGTGGTCAGTTGTCCTTCGGCCTCGACGTCGAGAGCACGGGTGTTCAGCGTGGTCGGGCGCAGGGTCAGGCCGGTCTCGTCGCGCTTCACTCCCACGCTCAACAAGCTTTCGCCCCCGGTCAGGGCGTCAAGCTGCTCAATACCGAATTTCAGGTCCGTGCCAGTGGCCTCCATGTCGATGTCGAACGTGCCGTTCAGCGGCGAGAGGCTGCCTTTCGCGGTGGCGCTCAACGCCCCGGACAGGTCTTGTCCGGAGAGCGCGGCAAAGCGGGCGAGCCGGGGCGTGTCGAGCGTCATGCGCCCGGTGAATTCGAACCCGTCGTCGAACCCGTCGATGCTGCCGGAAGCGGTGGCGCGGGTGGCGTCGGTGCGTGCCTCAAGGCTTTCGATGACAAAAGGCTGTCCTTCGCGCCAGAACACCTGTCCGGTGAGCGCGGGTGCACTGCCCACGGCCTCTTGCAGGGCGGGGTCTTCGGAGGCAAAGTCCTGAACCGTCAGACCGAAACGGGCCTTGATCGCGCCCAGGATGGTTCCCGCATCGGTGCCCGTTTCACGACGTTGCCGGGTGATCGTGCCCTGTGCGCCCAAACGCGCGGAACCGATATCGAGCCCGTCCTGCGCATACTCCTGCATATCGAGGGAGGCGGACCAGCTTTGCCCGCGCGTCACGTCGTAATTGGCGAGAATTTCAGCATGTTGCACCATGGAGCGGGAAGAGCCGAAGGGCAAAAGCACGGGGCGGTCGTCGGGACTTTCGAGTGTGCCCGAGAGCGAAAAGGAATTGGGCCAGCCATCGGCGGCGATATTCGTGGCACCGACCAGCGACAGGGTGCGGGTCGACAGCGCGAACCGTTCGAGATCGAAACCGCCCTCGGGATAGGACAGGCCCTGCGCGGTGAGGGTGGAGGAGGGGCCGAAGAAGCGGGCGTATTCGGCGCTGAACAGCGGAGTCAGATCGCCGGAGAGATCGGCGGCAAAGCGGCGTGGTGCGGGCGCGTCGGGTGTTTCCGGATCGGGCTCTGCGGTCAGTGCGACACGGCCCGTGAGTCGTTCCTGTCCCTGCGTCGCCAGTGTGATGTCGGTGGCAAACCCGTCGAGAGGGCCCGATCCCTTGGCGGTCAGCGCCAGCGAGGGCGAGCCGGGGAGGTTGGCGAGTGTCGAGACGATGCCGCCGGGGCCTTCGGCCAGTGACAGATCGAGGAACAGTTCTTCACTCGCGTTGTCGAAGGACGCGGAAAGGGAAAACGCCCCCTCCGTGCCGTCGATCCGGGCGATTTCGAGCGCGGTTTCCCCCGAGCCATCTTTGAGCCGGGCGGAACCGGTGAGGCTGATCTCAACCGCCTCGCCGAGTTTGAGCACCGGCGCGCCAAGGCGCACGCGTTCGGCCTCGATCACGCCGATGTCGATGGAGACCGGCAGATCGGGAAGGGAAAAGGGCTTGGCCTCCGGGTCGGGCAGATCCACGCCCTCTTCTTGACCTGCGACAGGCAGACGGTCGAACAGGATCTCGCCTGCGGCGATCCGCGTCACTTCGAGCCGTCCGGCCAGAAGCGCCGTGCGGCTCCAGTTCAGTTCAGCATCGCGCAGTGTGAACCAGACGCCGGTCTCGTCGGCGATGGTCAGTTCGTCCATCGTGGCGGTGGAGGACAAAAGCCCCTTGAAGCCCTCGATACGAATGTCGCGCCCGGCGCCCGACAGGTTGTCTTCGAGAAAGCCGACGATCATGGAACGGTCGCGCGCGGTTTCGGCCGCGTTCTCGCCGTCAGACGTATTGTCCTGAGCGACAAGCGCGAGCGGCAGGGTCGCGGCGAGGGTGATGGGGAGAAGCTTTTTCAAAACGCCTGTCCGATCCCGATGTAGATTTGCATGCCGTTTCCGGTGTTGCCGGAGACCGGCCCCGCGAGGTCGAAACGGATCGGACCGAAGCCCGTGTTGTAGCGCAGACCAAGCCCCGCGCCCGCATGCCATTCGGCATTGTCACCCGGCAGGGAACTGGTGCCGATGCCGCCGAGATCGTAGAAGCCCACGACGGAAATATTGCCTTTGACCTTGGTGCGTAGCTCGCCGGAAAAGCCGAAGAAACTCGACCCGCCGGTCTCGTCCCCGCCGCCGAGATCGACGGCCAGGGACTGATAAGGCTGGCCCCGCACCGTGCCGCCGCCGCCGGAGAAGAACAACATGTCGGGTGGCACTTCGGTGTAATCGGCCCACAGGATGGACCCGAGTTGCAACCGTCCCGCAAGAGTGAAGCGGTCGTCGTCGCCAAAGGCGCGATAGGCGCGTCCGTCGGCGAAAATCCGGGTGCCGGAGGCCGATCCGCTCACCCCGATGAAGGGCTGGATTTCCGCCTCGAAATAGGTGCCGGAGGTCGGGTTCAGAGAGTTGTCCCGGGTGTCGCGGCTCCCTTCCATCGGCAGGATCACATGGGAGAAGCTGCGCGAGCCCAAATCGTCCTCGACCTCGGAATACCGATAGCCGAGCCCCGCGGAAAAGGTCGAATTGGGCGAGGTCTCGACCTCGAACCCGAAGGTAAACTCGCCGCTGTCGGAAAGATATTCCGGTTCGTCGAGATGCTCGATGGTGGCGTTCAGAACCAGTGTCGTCTTGCGCGTCACCGTCGCGGGGCGTCGGTAGCTGGACGAAAGGGTCACATCCACGCCGGTCGTGCTGCCGAGCCCGGCCACTTCGCCCTCGAAGCGCAGCCGGTCGGCATTGTCGGTCAGATTGCGATGCATCCAGTAGGCGCTGAGTGTGCCACCTTCGAGCGAGGACAATTCGGCACCGAACCCGAAACGGCGTGGTTTCTCATCGACCAGCGTGGCGGTGATGTCGAGGCTGTTGTCGGGGTTCAGGTCTTCGGCCTCCCGCAGCGTGATGGAGCGGAACGTGCCGGTCTTTTGCAGCCGTTTGGTCACAAGGTCGAGCTTTTCGGGACTGTAGGCGCTCCCCGTCGGCAGGTTGGCGATGCGCGAGAGGCGACTGTTTCGCACGGTCGTCTTGCCGGCGAAGTGCAGCTTGCCAAAGGTAACGGCGGGGCCGGGGGCGATGGTCAGTTTCGCGTCGAGTGTTTTGTCACGATGATCAGCGACGATGGATTGATCGGCCAGTTCGGCTTTGGCATGAGAGGCGGCACGCCAGCTGTCGATGGCGATCTCAGAGGCATCCGCGATGAGGTTCGACTGTGCTGTCTCGCCAGAGGCGAAGCCTTCGGGCAGTTCGGTGCCGGGCGCAAGCGGGGCAACGCGGGCAGTGCCGAAGACGAAACGCGGGCCGGGGGTGACGGAGATGACGACGTTTCGGATGGACGATGGCAGGGAAATCAACGACATGGACGCGCCTTCCTGACCGTCCACCCGGATCGAAACGGTTGGCCCGTAATAGCCTTCCCGATAAAGCGCGCCGATCAGGCTGCGGTAATCGCTTTGTACGGCGGCAATGATTTCCTCGGGTGCAGAGACATCGGTTTCGGCGGCTTCCAGTACGGCGGAGGCCGCTTTGAGCTGGGCCTTGAGATCGTCTCCCGCAGTGGTTTCCAGACGCGCGTCAAAGGCCTGCGCGGCACTGGCGCAGAGCAGCAGGATGGCGGATAGAACAGTTGATCTTGTCGCGTTCGGCACGGTCGACTTTCCCTCAGACGGTCCCCCCGTCGTTGCGACTATGCGGATTTTGCACGCGGGAGGAAAGGGGCTCTGCGCCGATTTTCTCCCCGTTTCAGGTTCTGCTGCGACATGGGCGGCAGTTTGTCGCTTGCTCCGATAGGGGGAGCGCCTTAGGGTCCGCGAAAAATGGAGGGCGAGATGGCCGAATGTGAGATTTGTGGGGCATCGGGTCCCTTGACCGAGGTGGCGATGAGCCCGCGTACGGATGTGGTTGCCCTCTGCGATACCTGCGCCGCGGGTCTCAAGGGTGAGCCGGTGCCGGAGAGGCATTGGCAGGCACTCACCACCTCGATGTGGTCGGAGCGCGATGCGGTCAAGGTGCTGTCCTGGCGCCTGCTGAACCGGTTCCGCGACGAGGCCTGGGCGGCGGATGCGCTCGATATGCTCTATCTCGAACCGGAGATCGAAGACTGGGCCAAGGCGGCCGGTCCGGAGATCATCCACCGCGACAGCCAAGGTGCCGTGCTCTCCGCCGGTGACACGGTGACCCTGATCAAGGACCTGCCGGTCAAGGGCGCAGGCTTTACCGCCAAGCGCGGTACGGCGGTGCGGGGCATCTCGCTTGTCCCTGACAATGCGAACCATATCGAGGGTCGCGTCGAAGGTCAGCGCATCGTGATCCTGACCGAGTTCGTGAAAAAGCGCTGAGATGCGCGGTTTCGGGGAAGATCGCGGAACGGTTCACGGGACAATTGACAGATTTCCAAAGGTGGCGTATCGGGCGGATGATGCACATGGATGCAGCGTGCCGCCCGTCGCGTGGCCCGTCGATATTTCCGACGCGGCAAATGAGCGGGCCCTTTTGAAAGATCCGGATCATGGCGGGGAGCCTGTTTCCCTCGGGCGATCTGACGGCAGACCGTCGGGCGTCCTTTGCCGAAACCCTTGCGCATTTGGGCGATCTCGCCGGGGCGATCGAAACCCTGTCCGGGGCGCTCGAACTAGCGCCCGTCTGGGCGGCAGGATGGTTTCGTCTGGGCGAATTTCTCGAACTTGCGGGTGAGATCGAAGCGGCCTGTCAGGCCTGGGACAAGGCGGTTCTGGCCGACCCGCGCGATCCTCTGGGCGCCGGACTGAAACGCGATCTGGCGCGCCGGGTGCCGGTGGCCGAGGCCATGCCACCCGCCTTCGTCGAATTGTTGTTCGATCAATATGCCCCACGTTTCGAACGCTCTCTGGTGGACAAGCTCGCTTATCGCGGGCCGGAAATTCTCATGGAGTCCCTGAGACTGGCCGGGCGGACGCAGTTCGGCTCTGCGCTC
Source organism: Celeribacter persicus (assembly GCF_003050785.1). Taxonomy (GTDB): domain Bacteria; phylum Pseudomonadota; class Alphaproteobacteria; order Rhodobacterales; family Rhodobacteraceae; genus Celeribacter; species Celeribacter persicus. Next base: position 26,590 of record NZ_QAOH01000004.1, on the reverse strand, counting down.
GACCTCGGCTGTGGCACCGGATTGATGGGGGCGGTTCTGCGCCCCGTTTGCACACATCTCGTAGGCTATGACATCTCCGATGGCATGCTGGTCGAGGCGGATCGCAAAGGCATTTACGACGTGTTGGAAAAGCGCGACATCGCCCGGCTCGATGTGACGGAACGGCGTTACGACCTGATCGTGGCGGCGGATGTGTTCATCTATCTGGGCGCGCTGGAACGGGTGATCGGCTGGTGCGCCGGATCACTGGCCGTGGGCGGGGTTCTGGCCTTTACCGTCGAGCTTGGCGTGGCGCCGGTGCAACTGCGCGAGAGCTGCCGATTTGCTCATTCACAGGCTTATGTCGAGGCCCTTCTGAGGGAGGCGGGGTTTGGCTCCATCCGTATGACGCCCTGCGTGATCCGTGAAGATCGCGGTGTGCAGGTCAATGGCCTTGCGGTGGTGGCGAGCGGGTTGACGCTACGCCATGACCGCGAGGGCGATGGCGATCTGATGGCGTTTGCCTGAGGCTTTGGAGTGGAGATCGCTTTCCCTCTGGCTGCGGGGAATGACCCCGATGCCCTGTCTATCTTTCTGCGCGCCGGATATGAAAAAGGCCCGGACGCGACAGGCGCCCGAGCCGAATTGTCCTGCGTTTGCCTAAGTTTAGGCGAGAACGAGGTTCACCGCAGATTCGCGACCGTCACGACCGGCTTCGATGTCGAAGGTGACCTTCGCGCCATCGGCCAGGCCGGTGAGGCCGGAACGCTCGACGGCGGAGATGTGAACGAACACGTCTTTGCTGCCGCCTTCCGGTTGGATAAAGCCGAAACCTTTGGTGGAATTGAACCATTTCACGGTGCCATTGGCCATCGTGTGTACTCCTGTTTTGTTTTGTCCCTCACGAGATTGCAGGGACCCGGCTAGTCAGTGGTCGATCGAAGACTGTGGCCGGTAAAGGAGAACAGAAGGGTCGATAGAGGTAACGTCGCGCCGTCCGTATGACAGGTTTTCGGGGAGTTGTATAGGGATTTCCGCAAGGGCGAAACGTTCCGGAGAGAGAAGGGCCGGGCAACGAGAGGATTGCGGTTCTTCCATGGCGAAACGGTGTGTCGGGCCGTGTCCGCAAGTTGGGCGAGATGTCAGGAAAAACCGCCTTTTGATCACATTGATGCCCAAAACATCCCTTTTAAAGAAGGGTCCAGCCTCTGGTTGACACAGTTTTGGCCAAAAATGGGCGCGATTTGGGCGCTTTTTGGTCCATTTTCCGACAAAACGCGACGCAATAGTGATTCAACGTAGCGATTGTGGCGGTTCGAGTAACAAACGAGACACCGACTTACAGGGAACAGCCCCATGGATACTTTCGCTGGCATCACGCATCCTGACCGGAACAACACGCCCGAGCAACGCACGCGTCATATTGCGCCGCGCCGCAGGAACGAGGGGATCTTTGTGTTCTGCAACACGCCGCTTGAACGGTCCGGTCGCCTGATCTGATCGGCTCAGGCCCCGAACGCCCCCAGCCCAACACCGCCCAGATACATACAGAGAGATGCCATGACCAACTTTGCAGAAAAAGCCCGCAACGGACGCCTCAACGCCCTCGAATACCGCACGCGCCCCCTCGTGTTGGGCCGTGAAAGCTTGTTGGTGTTCGCTTCTCAGCGTGGCAAAGACGCTGGGAGAGGTGTGTTCTGAGAGGGGTGTGAGAGAGACTGAATGTGGGGGAATGGAGATCAATCAAAGATGCCTTGGCATCTTTGACGCAAGCCTTCGGCGGAGCCGCCTTACCCTTTCCCCGTCACGCCGGAGGCGTGCCGACTATGAACGGCGCACCTTTGGTGCGACGGGAAGGCGCGTTTCACGCACCTCCCCCTAAGGGTCAGGCGCGGGGGGATTGTAAAACTTGGCCGAATAACGTCCAGAATGGTCTAGCTGCGCGATGAAGCTTTGAGGCAACTTAATGGATTCGCATTGACCAGAAATCTTGTGCGCTGAACGGGTGATTTCTTGATAAGATTCTTCGTCGCAGTGAAGAAGTGGCATCACGACAGCAACTCGATCAAACTGAACAAGCGCGATTTTCTGATCACTAATGAAGATAATTTTATTCCCGGGTTCGTTTCGCGGATAGACAAAGCGAGTTGGGAAATCGAGTTGTTCGTTAACAATTGCCAAGCGTAATTTTTGAATGTTTTGTGCGAAAACATAAGTGTACCCAAACGCTGCTACCATTGTGAGATACGCGCTACGGAGCAGAGAAAAATTTGCCCTTTTGGCATTTGCCCTTTCCTCAAATGTAAATGTCATTTCGCTTCCTGCTTTCACGCCATGCATGAAGTCTGCGAATTGTTTGATTTTTGAAGGGTCATTAGTGTTTTCAATTATTTGGAAATGATATCCCCCGTTTTTTACTGCAATTTTTGCATTTACGGTGATGCTTGCCGCACTTATTTTGATGGAGCCATACTCGCCATCGCTTTTGCTCAATGTGCCATGTGAGCGTTTGTGTAATCTTCCTGCGCCAGCGAGATGGGCGTCGTAGGCATGGCCTGCGAAGTTGTTACATTTTTTACATGTTAGGATGATTTCTTTTCCGTCGACTGATTTCGGCGGAACATGCTCTAATGTGAGTTGCGGCTCCTGCCCGTTCTCACGACCAAGGGAACCTCTGTCGTGCTCGTCTAGGCACAGCGGGCATATGTATATGTCTTCATGAATTCCGAGAGCATCTAATGCTTTCTGACCTTCATTGAAGAGGTTCGTTTTTAAAGCGTTTTTGTTGATGTTTTGGGACATAAAATACTCAAGATGTCGTCGCGTATGTCGGTCGCAGTGTAAAAGCAGAATTGCCATTATCTAAAAAATAAAGGCGCCCGAGGGCGCCTTTGTCAATGATCCTGATCTGAAACCTTCCGCCCTTGCTCCACAGGGAGCGAACGCGCATTTTCTTTGAAAATACGCTGCCTCGCGCTCGTGACAAAGGCTCCCGAGGGAGCCTTTGCACGTTCTTAGCGGGAAAACTTTTTGTATTTCAGACGCTTGGGCTCCAAGGCATCCGGCCCCAACCGGCGCTTCTTGTCTTCCTCGTAATCCTCGAAGTTGCCTTCGAACCATTCCACATGGGCGTCGTCTTCGAACGCCAGAATGTGGGTACAGATGCGGTCGAGGAAGAAGCGGTCGTGGGAGATGACCACGGCGCAGCCTGCGAAGTCTGTCAGCGCGTCTTCCAGCGCGCGTAGCGTTTCGACGTCCAGGTCGTTCGTCGGTTCGTCGAGTAGGAGCACGTTGCCGCCGCTTTTCAACAGACGCGCCATGTGCACACGGTTGCGTTCACCGCCGGAGAGGACGCCGACTTTCTTCTGCTGATCGCCGCCTTTGAAGTTGAAGGCGGAACAGTACGCCCGGCCGTTCATTTCGGCGTCGCCCAAGGCGATGACCTGTTGCCCATCCGAAATCGCCTCGAACACGGTGGCGTTCGGGTCGAGATCGTCGCGGGACTGGTCGACATAGGACAGCTTGACGGTATCGCCATATTCGATGGTGCCGGCGTCGGGCTCCAACTGGCCGGTGAGCATGCGGAAGAGCGTCGATTTACCGGCGCCGTTCGGGCCGATCACACCGACGATGCCGCCCGGCGGCAGAGAGAAGGACAGATCTTCGATCAGTTGCTTGTCGCCCATGTGTTTCGAGAGGCCATGCACCTCAATGACCTTGGAGCCGAGGCGCGGTCCGTTCGGGATGACGATCTGTGCGCGGTTGATCTTGTCGCGCTCGGATTGTGAGGCCAGATCGTTGTAGCGGTCGATCCGGGCCTTTTGCTTGGCCTGACGGGCTTTCTGCCCCTGCCGCATCCATTCAAGTTCGCGTTCAAGCGTCCTCTGGCGGGCCTTGTCTTCCTTGGCTTCCTGCTCAAGCCGCTTGGCTTTCTGTTCGAGCCATGCGGAATAGTTGCCCTCGTAGGGGATGCCGCGGCCGCGGTCCAACTCGAGAATCCAGCCGGTGATGTCATCGAGGAAGTAGCGGTCGTGGGTGACGATCAGGATCGTGCCCTTGTACTCGATGAGGTGCTGTTGCAGCCAGGCGATGGTTTCGGCGTCGAGGTGGTTGGTGGGTTCGTCAAGGAGGAGCATGTCGGGGGCTTCGAGCAGCAGTTTGCAGAGCGCGACACGGCGTTTCTCACCGCCCGACAGCGTGGTGACATCGGCGTCATCGGGGGGGCAACGCAGCGCCTCCATGGACACGTCGATCTGGCTGTCGAGATCCCAGAGGTTCTGGGCGTCGATTTCGTCCTGGAGCCTGGCCATCTCGTCGGCGGTCTCGTCCGAGTAGTTCATGGCGAGTTCGTTGTAGCGATCAAGAATGGCCTTCTTGGCGGCGACACCGAGCATCACGTTGCCACGGACGTCGAGGGAGGGGTCAAGCTCGGGCTCCTGCGGGAGGTAGCCGACTTTCGCACCCTCGGCGGCCCAGGCCTCGCCCTGATACTCCTTGTCGATGCCCGCCATGATGCGCATGAGGGTCGATTTGCCGGTGCCGTTGACACCGACCACACCGATCTTCACGCCCGGAAGGAAGGAGAGGCGGATGTTCTCGAACACCTTCTTGCCGCCGGGGTAGGTCTTGGACACGCCGTCCATGTGGTAGACGTATTGATAGGCTGCCATTGGGGGCTCCTTGGGATGTCTGGTTTGGGCGGTGGTTTAGCGTGGGAAGAGGGGGGATGGGAAGGGGGGATGCGAAGGAACCCACTTTGCGCGTCACTGTCTGAGTGGATATTATGGCTCCTGATTTCACAGGAGGCATTGACTTGTCTGAACCATCAGAGCTTTGGCACTACACGACATTCGATAGTTTGACGGCTATTCTTCAGTCTCAGTCTTTGTTGGCCACAGATTTTCGCGCGTTGAATGATACGCAGGAATTCAAGTACGGCATTAATGTTTTGAAAGAGATTTTTGCCAGAGAAGGGTTTGCGCCTTCTGACCACTTCGAGAAAGTAGAGGACGTCTTGAGTGACCTTGAAACACGCTGTAACGGTCAAATTATAAGCCTTTCAGAAGCGCGAGACAGTCTGTCGATGTGGCGCGGATATGGCGGGGCCGTTGGCGGAAATCAGGCCGTTGCGATTGTGTTCAACGTGGAAGATCTGAAAACTTTGGCGCAAGAGCATCTGGAGAATAAGTTAAGTCATTTCTCCGACCCTCAAAGGGTGCGTTATGATGCGTCTTTCCTCCCTCAACTCAATGGGACGGATGTTCGGACAAAGTTGGCGGAGGGCGGACACATGTCGGTCGTATGTCAGGTTGATGATTGGATAAAACTCAGTAAAAACGACGCCTTTCGAGAAGAAAAAGAATACCGACTTCTCTGTCGTGGAGGTATCGTTTCTATTGACCGTTTCCGTCAGTCCTACCAAGTTGTAAATGGCGAATTTCGCAAAATCTTTCGACTGAGTTTTGATGATGAGAAAATATTTATGAAGTTGAAAAAGCCGCTAGCTATTAAGGAGCTTTGGGCTGGGCCGAAAATGAATTTTGACAAGCTTGAGCGCTATGCCGAAAATTACTTCTTTCAGTTTGGATGTGGTCGACCTGATATCAAGCAGTCACGCATTCCTTTTATCTGACTTCGATGAAAAAAAGGTCGCATTGAAAGGGTCCAGCCTCACACCCTCTTCTCAAAAAACAAATCCGGGTAGGGATCGTCGTTGAACCGCTCGATCTCGGTCCATCCGAGCTTGTGATACAGTCCCGCCGCTTCGGGCAGGGCGGAGTTGGTGTCCAGCCGCAAAGTGGTGATGCCCATTTCCCGCGCGTGGGTTTCGATCTCTGACATCAGGCGTTTGGCAAGGCCAAGTCCGCGCGCAGACGGCGCGACCCAGAGGCGTTTGATTTCGGCAAACCCTTTATCGGTGCCCTTGAGGCCGACGCAGCCCGACGGAAGCCCGTCGGAAAGGGCGACGAGGAACTGCCCGCGCGGGGGGCGCATGTCGGCGCTGTCGAGGCGGGCGGCTTTGGCGGGGTCGAAGCCCATGGAAAAGCGCGCCGCCAGTTCGGCGTAGTAGCTTTCCAGACAGTGAAAGGCGGTCGCACTTTCCGGGTCCGTGGCGACAATCTCGATCCGGTCGCGGCCCAGCGCGGAGGCGATGAGGTCCATCGCGGCCAAAAGCTGTTCCGGGTGCGGGTGGCGATCCAGAAGGGTTTGCGCGCGGTCGTTGGAAAGTTTCTCATAGGCTTCGTATTCACGATGGCCTTCCTGTGTGAGGACGGCGAAGCGGCGGCGTTTGTCCTTGCGATCTTCGACGACGCCGATCAGCCCCTCGTCCTCAAGAGCGCGCAGCAGGCGCGACAGAAGCCCCGTGTCGAGATCGAGAAAGTCGCGGATATCGGACACGGCACGACCGGAGGGGCCAATGGCGTTCAGAACCCGTGCAGCGCCGAGCGGGCGTCCGCGCCCGAGAAAGCTCTGGTCCAACGCGCCGGTTTCCGTTGTGACGGCGCGGTTGAAACGGCGGATGCGGGCAATCGGGGAGAGGGGCATGAAATATACCTGACTTTGGTCTGTTATTTTGTCTGACTTTAGTCAGCTACAATCTTTCGTCAAGATGTTCGAAAGCGTGGGAGATTGACAGGCGTCATGCTTGTCGCCATGCAGAGCGTCATGCAGTTTACCATGCGCTCCGACCTGCCATACGCCCGTCCCGGTCAGGTGATCGGGTTGCTCGGGGGATCCTTCGATCCCGCGCATGAGGGCCATGTGCATATTACAAAGATGGCGCTGAAACGCTTTGGGCTGGATCGCGTGTGGTGGCTGGTAAGCCCCGGTAATCCGCTGAAAACGCGCGGGCCCGCACCGATGGGGAAGCGCCTCGCCCATGCCCGGCAGATCATGCAGCACCCGAAGGTTCGGGTGACCGATCTCGAAGCCCGGACCGGTACGCGCTATACGGCGGCCACGCTGGACGCGATCAAGGGGCTGTACCCCGGCGTCACATTCGTGTGGCTGATGGGCGCGGACAATCTGGCGCAATTCCATCTCTGGCAGGATTGGAAGGACATCATGGAAACAACGCCGGTGGGGGTGATCGCCCGTCCCGGAACACGCGGCGCGGCGCGCAATTCGGTGGCGGCGCAGAGCTTTGCCCATGCGAGACTGCCCGCGCGTGCTTCGCGGCTTCTGGGGCGTTGCGGGGCACCGTGTTGGTGTTTCATCAACGTGCCGATGTCGGACGCCTCCTCAACAGACATCCGGGCGCGGGGCGGCTGGGCGCGGGGGTGACAGGGATCGTGTCGCGATGCTCTGCCAGGGTTCCCGAAAGCGTTAAGGTTAATCAGATTAAGGTTAACGCGAGGGGAACGATCCATGTGTGACCGGTGATGACGCATATTGGCTCTGATGTCGATTGGCTCGGAGAACGGCGTATTCGAGCACGACATGGCATGGGGAATGAGCACGGAAAGCGCAAGACGGGATTTCCCGTCTTGCTCGTGTCGCAAAGCCGCGCTTAACTCGCGGTCATGACAGAGCACGGATTTTCTCAGATCAACCGACAGATTTCCCGACGACGCGCGCTTGGGCTGTTTTTGGGCGGCGCGGCGCAAGTCATGGCCATGCGGGCCGGGGCGGAAGGGCTGATCGCCTCGCCGATCCCGAAAGCGCGTCCACCGGAGCTTTTCAAACAGTCGATCCCCGCAGGGGAGGAACTGGTCGCCGCAGCGGGGCTGTCGGGCGAGGTGAGCTATGCGGTCGCGGGGAGTGCGGGGGAGATTTACGAGGTGCATGAGCCTCTGTTGCGCCTGCCGCCGGCATCGGTGGCGAAGACGGTGACGGCGCTTTACGCGCTGCATCATCTGGGGGCGGAGCATCGGTTTGTGACGCGGGTGCTTGCGACCGGGCCGGTGGTGAGCGGGGTAGTGCAAGGCGATCTGGTGCTGGTGGGCGGCGGGGATCCGACGCTCGATACGGATGCCCTTGCCGCGCTGGCGGGTAAGCTGCGCGAGGCGGGGATCACGGGGGTCAACGGGCGGTTCTGTGTCGACGACACGGCTCTGCCGCAGATCGAACAGATCGACGGAGAACAGGTGGAATATGCCGGATATAATCCGACGATTTCCGGGCTGAACCTGAATTACAACCGGGTGCATTTCGAGTGGAAGCGGCAGGGCGAAAGCTACAGTCTCAAGATGGACGCACGTGCCGAACGCTATGCGCCGGATGTGCGGATCGCACGCATGCAAGTGGCGGCGCGGGATGTGCCGGTGTTCGATCACGTCGCCGGGCAGGGCTATGACGACTGGACAGTCGCGCAGGCAGCGCTTGGCAATGGCGGCGCGCGGTGGTTGCCGGTGCGCCTGCCGGGGCTTTACGCGGCGGAGGTGTTTCAGGCGGTGGCGCGCGCGCAGGGCGTGCGTCTCCCGCAGGGACAGCGCAAGGTGATGAGTGGCACGGAGGTGGCGCGGATCGAGAGTGCGCCCCTGAGCATCGTGGTGCGCGATATGCTGAAATACTCGACCAACCTGACGGCGGAGGTGATCGGTCTGACGGCGAGCAGGGCGCGGGGGCTGTCGCCGGGGTCGCTTGCGGCTTCGGCAACGGCGATGAGCGACTGGGCGCGGGAGGCTTTGGGTATGAGGCATGTGGCGCTGGTGGATCATTCGGGACTCGGCGGCGCCTCGAAGGTGACCACGGTGGACATGGTACATATGCTGAGCGCGCCGGGGGTCGAGGCCACGCTTGCACCCTTGATGAAACCGATCCCGATGCGCGACGACAAGGGCAATGTGATCCAGAACAGCCCGGTGAGCGTGCATGCCAAGACCGGGACGCTGGATTTCGTCTCCGCGCTGGCGGGCTATGTCGATGCGCCGGGTGGTCAGCGCATGGCCTTTGCCGTGTTCGCCGCCGATGTGCCGCGCCGTGAGGCGGCGAAAGCGGCAGGAGCAGAAGAACGACCGCAGGGCGCGCGGACCTTCAACACGCGGGCGAAACGGCTGCAACAGGCGCTGATCGAGCGTTGGGCGGAGGTTTATACGGGGTGATGCAGGCGCAACACCCCCCGTGCCTTACGTAGCGACAGAGCTTGTCGGAAAGGCGGTTTCGGCGGTAAAATGCACCTATTGAAATATATTTCATAAGGGGGTGCATCATGGTGAACAAGACGGTCAGTACGACCATTGGTAGCGTGGTTTTCGCGAGCGGAGCCACGATGTTGGGGTTTGTCGCGCCGGCGATGGCGCAGGATTTCACCGGGTTCTACGCAGGCCTCTCCGGGGCTTTTCCATTCGACTCGGAGATGACCTACAATTTCAGCGACACGGATGACCTGTCCGGCGTCGCACCGGGGTTCTTCACCGGATACAACGCCGATCTCGGTGGCTGGGTTCTCGGTGGCGAAGTGGCGTTCAACGGCGGGCTGGATCTCGACGGGATTGACGGCGCGGGCATCGACAATATGGTCGACCTGAAGGCGAAATTCGGTCGGGTCTTCGGCAAGACCTATGTCTATGGCATTTTGGGCTATAGCAAGGGTGAGCCGAACACGACGATCTACGGTAACGATGCCAAGGACGTCGAGGTGGAAGGCATGAACTATGGCGTCGGTGTCGAGACCATGCTGAAGGGCAGTGCTTTCGTCGGTCTGGAACTGCTCAGCCGTGATCTCGATGTCGATGGCACGGTCTATGGCGGCGACGCCGATCCCTATTATGTCGGCATCGACAAGCTGACCACGGCTTCCGTGCGGGTCGGCTTCCGGTTCTGAACCGGTGTATAGCCAAATGTTTGAGACGGGCGCCTGAAGGCGCCCGTTTTGTTGTCTATCTTAGTTGTGTTCCGCAAGGAGTTCCGACAGGGCAGGGCGGTCGATCTTGCCAGTCGGGGTCAGCGGGAAACTGTCACGGCGCACAATGCGCAGAATGTCGAGCCCGCGGAACTGTGGTTTGAGCACGGCCATCATCTCTGCGGCGGTGATCTCTTTCGGGGCGCGATAGGCCACCGCGATGCCTTCGAGGTCATCGCGTCCCGTTTCGATCAGGGGCACCATCTGGCTGCCGGGAAAGGCCTGTTCAAGTATCTGCGTGATGTGTTCGAGACGGTATTTGTTCCCACCGCAATTGACGATGTTCTTGACCCGACCGAGGATGAAATAGTCTTCCCCCTCGCGCCGCATCAGGTCTCCGGGCAGGAACAGCCCCTCATCGGTAAAACCCGCACCGGTTTCGTCCGGCCCGGTGCGGTCGATGTAGGCGCGCATCTGTCCTGCGGGTCGGCGAAAGGCGATGCGCCCTTCACATGCCTCGGGGTCGGGGGTGAGGCTGTCGTCGCAGAACACCACTTCGAGATCCGGGCGCACCAGCCGCCCGACATGGCCTGGCGTCTGCGGGGTGCCGGGGTGGTAGATGGCACGAAAACAGACACCGACCTCGGTCGAGCCGTAGTCGATATGGAGCCGCGCGGTGGAGAGTTCTGCGAAGCGGTCGAGCAGGGCGGGGCTGACCACGGCGCCGGCAAAGATCGCGTCACGCAGGGAGGTGAGGTATTGCCCGGCCTGCGGCATTTCGAGGATTTTCGGCACCATGCCCGGGGCGGTGGCCAGCGTGTCGACGCGATAGAGGTCGATATATTGCAATAGCCGGTCGCTCTGGGTGCGGAGGCTGACGATGCTGCCGCCGATGAGCAAGGTCTCGATGTTACAGCCGGCCGCCCAGTTGGTGGTTGGCGCGAGGGTGGAGAGCAGGCGCTGTCCGCGTTCGGGATCGGTGCCGAGGCTCATGGCATGTGCCATGGCAGCGCGCCATTCGCTCTCCTCGGCGATCACGAGTTTCGGTTGGCCGGTGGAGCCGGAGGACTGGAAGATATAGTGCGCCGTGTTTTTGCCGAGACCGCGATAATCGGCGCGCTGGCGCAGCGGCGTGGAGAACCAGCCCGGTTCGATCACGATCTGCCGGTCGCGGGGCAGGGTGGGGTCGGTTTTGTGCACGAGGCTGAAATCGGGAATCAAGCCGACGGCCCGGCAACGCGCCGAAGGGGCGAGCGCGAGGGTCAGCCCGCGCAGGCTGGCCAGAAAGATCATGGCGATGACGAATTCGGCGCGGCTACTGTCGAGGGCAATGGTGTGGCCGGCGCGCAGCCCCTTCATCGCCAGAGGCCCGTCAAGCCTCTGGATCAGGTCCAGCAGATCGGCATAGCTCATCTGGCTGGTTTCTGTGATCAGGGCGATCTTCTGTGGCTGCTTTGCCGCGATCTCCGCAAGTTCCGAAATCAGGCTCATGGCGGGCCTCAGTTGGTTGGATGCACCAGCATATACCGTGCCCGCGCGCCGCGCTCGATGGCGGCGGCGTGCAGCCGGTCGATGTTGAGTTCGTAGCGGATCTCTTCGAGCAGACGCAGCTCGGCCTCGTAGGTATGCCCATCGGCGGCGGCGACATCGCAGGCCAGAGCATAGGCGGTCTCGTGGAGATACTCCGGCAGGTTGTCGCGGATGAGGCCGAAGAGTGCGTCCAGCCCGTCTTCTTCGGAGAAGAGATCGAAGACGGTGGAGGACACGACCTTGATCCGGTCGGTGTCGTATTCGCCGAAGACCGGAAGATGGTTGACGATATTCTCGATGGTGACAAGCTCGGCGGTGCGGATGTTCTCGTCGGACATGGACTGGGCGATCATCACGGCGACGAGACAGTCCTGCGGGGTCAGGGAATGGGGAATATCGTTCATTTTATTGGCTCTTCATAGGGCGTGTGCGGTCAAACAATATTGACGCAAGCGGGGAGGGGCAATAGGAGTTGCGCCTTGCGGGACGATCCCCGTGCGACAAAAGGATTGCTGAAAATGACGGACCTGCGTGATGCCGGTATGAGCTCGAAAGCCTGGCCCTTTGAAGAGGCCCGGACTGTCCTCAAGCGGTATGAAGCGTCCAAGGACAAGAAGGGCTATGTGCTCTTTGAGACCGGTTACGGTCCGTCGGGTCTTCCGCATATTGGGACCTTTGGCGAGGTGCTGCGCACGACGATGATCCGCCGTGCCTTCGAGGTGATCTCCGACGTGCCGACGCGATTGATCTGTTTCTCCGACGACATGGACGGGATGCGCAAGGTGCCCTCGAATGTGCCCAATCAGGAGCTTTTGCAGGAAAACCTGCACAAGCCGCTGACCTCGGTGCCGGACCCGTTCGGAGAATATGAGAGCTTTGGTCATCATAACAACGCGATGCTGCGCCGGTTCCTCGACACCTTCGGGTTCGAGTATGAATTCTACTCGGCGACCGAGTTCTACAAGTCGGGTCAGTTCGACGAGGTTCTGAAACGTGCCGTCGATAAATACGACGAGGTGATGAAGGTGATGCTGAAAAGCTTGCGCGAAGAGCGCCAGCAGACCTATTCCATTTTCCTGCCGATTCACCCGGAGACGGGGCGTGTGCTCTATGTGCCGATGAAATCGGTCAACAGGGACGATTACACGATCACCTTCGATGACGAAGATGGCCGCGAGTGGACGCTTCCGGTCACCGGCGGCAATGTAAAACTCCAGTGGAAACCGGATTTCGGGGCGCGCTGGGCCGCGCTGGATGTCGATTTCGAGATGTACGGCAAGGACCACTCGACCAATACGCCGATCTACGACCGGATTTGCGAGATTTTGGGCGGGCAGAAGCCGGAGCACTTCACCTATGAACTCTTCCTCGACGCCAATGGCGAGAAAATCTCCAAGTCGAAAGGCAACGGGTTGTCGATCGACGAATGGCTGACCTATGCCTCGACCGAGAGCCTCGCCTATTTCATGTACCAGAAACCCAAAACCGCGAAGCGGCTGCATTTCGATGTCATCCCGCGGATGATGGACGAATATCACCAGCAACTTCGGGCCTATCCCGGCCAGACGGCCGAACAGCAGGCGGCGAACCCGGTCTTCCACATCCACGGTGCGGATGTGCCGGCCTCCGACATGGTGGTGCCGTTCTCGATGCTACTGAACCTTGCCTCTGTCGCGGGAGCCGAGGAGAAAGAGCAGCTTTGGGGCTTTATTCAGCGTTATGCGCCGGAGGCTTCGCCGGAAACCAACCCGCAGCTCGACGCGGCGGCGGGCTATGCGGTGCGCTATTACAACGATTTCGTGAAACCGGAAAAAACCTTCCGCGCGCCGAACGATCAGGAACGCGCGGCGATGGAAGACCTCAAGGCGGCGTTTGGTTCCGCCGAGGTGGCTCTGGCCGAGATCGCCCGGAAAAACGCCGCCATGGGCAACGACGAGCCGCTGCCGGACGTGGATTTCACCGATGGCGACTTCCTGCAATCCATCGTGTTTGCCGTCGGCAAGAACCACGGGTTCGAGAACCTGCGCGACTGGTTCAAGGCGCTTTACGAGGTGCTTCTGGGGCAGAGCCAGGGTCCGCGTTTCGGTTCCTTCGCGGCGCTTTACGGTGTGAACGAGACGATTGCGCTTCTTGAGAAGGGGCTGAACGGCGATCTGTCGTAAGCCGATTTTAATTCTCTAAAACAAAGGGCTGCCTCTCGGGGTGGCCCTTTTCAGTTGGCGTGGCGCCAAAGCCGGTACCAGACGGACCAGCGCCGCGACAGGGCTTCCAGACTGTCGGCCAGAAGGCGCGCTCCGTCGAGGAAGGCCTGTTTCTCAAGCGCTGCGATACGGTCGTGCAGACCGGCCTCCAGCACGGCGAGCGGTGCGGCGGGGAGACCGGCGGCGCGGGCCTCTTCGCCCAGCACAATGAGATCGTGATGCTGGCCCAGCAACTCGCCCAGAGCTTCGGCGGCGGCGATATGGGGCTCCATGGCTTCGGGCCAAATCGGGGAGAGGATCTGGGCGTGGTAGAAGTGATATTTCACATGCTTGCGCCATTCATGAAAATCCTCGGGCGCACGGGTTTCACGAGCGCGTCCCATGGCTTCGCGTGCATCTGCGTAAGTTCCTGAAAGACCGGTAAAGATCGCCTTGCGACCGTTGTGTCGCAGCCGCCAGTGCGCGGACGCATCTCGCATTGCGATGAGGGCGGTGCGGGTCGTAGCGAGCAGACTGTCGGAGGCGGGGCCATAGGCCGTGTCGCGACTCCGCGTCAGCTCTGCGAGATAAGGGGCCAGAGGATCGTCCGGCAGATCGACATAATCGGCCAGATGGCCCAGCGTGTCGCAACGTACATTGATGTCGCGTAGCGCCGACAGTTCGCGCCCGATGTCACGCAGAGCGCGGTCCGCCGGTTTGAAATCGTCGAAATCCGGTCGGACGAGACGCAGCAGAGCGCGCATTTCCTTGAGACGTTTGCGAATGTCGTGCACGGCAGGCATTCGGGTCTCGGCGGTTTCCGCCTTCGTGGCCTCGATGGCACGGTTCAGGCGGTCCTCGGCGATGCGCCGGAGCGTGGCGCTCATGTCGGGGTCTTTGGGGCGGATGCGGTAGCTCATGATCACCTCTCATGCCCAACATAGGACAGGATATGTGACCGGTCCATGACAGGGAGACATGACAGGTAGAACGGCGCGATGTTGCGCAGGCATCGAGCGTGGCGTCCGTAGGGTTAACAGCATCGTCAGCCCCATGCGGTAGACCTTTTTGCATCTCAGGGCACATGCGCGCTTCGGGGTTTCATGACGAGACATTGCGATTGAACGTGCCGGAGGCCCCGGTCGCGCAGGGTGTCGTCATGCCGAATGGCGCGCATCGAATTGAAGGATTGAAAGGGGTTCGGATGAACAAGGCCATAACAGATGGGCTGGTGCTGATGCCGCCGGCGTTTGAGGACGGTCTGGCCGTATGGTCCAGCGAAGATGGCACGCCCGGTTCGGCCACTTATGACGGGGCGGCGAATGCCGCTCTGGTGGCGGCGGATGCCGATTTCGGCGGCTGTCTCGAAATCGTCAAGAACGACACTCTGACGAAACTGCGCTACATGGGCGAGACGCCGCTCCAGCCCGGCATGTATCTTCAGATCAAGGCACGGGTGAAGGCGATTTCCGGCAATCTGCCGACCGTGCGCATCGCGGGCTGGGCGGGGAACGCTTCGCTTGCCCATGTGAACGGGCTGACCGAGATCGGCGGGGAAACCACTCTGACCGCCTATGGCGATGTGGTCGAGGTCACGGCCATCGTCGGCTCCGGTCGGCGTGGCGGGGTCGATATGCCTTGGGGCCTCGATGCGGTCTATGGTCATTTCGGCCTCGATCTGACCGGCGCGAATGGCGGGACGGTCAGGGTCGACGATATCGAGATCGAGGATGTGTCCCAGTGGTTTCTGGCGGACAGTTCCGGCATGATCGACGTGCGCGATTATGGCGCGGTGGGCGATGGCGTGACCGATGCTTCCGGCGCGTTCAACGCCGCCAATGCCGCTGCCGCCGGGCGCAAGGTGATCGTGCCGGAAGGTGTCTATCATCTCGCGAACACGGTGTCCTTCACCGAAGAGGTCGTGTTCGACGGCACCGTGACCATGCCCGCAGACAAACGTCTGGTGCAGCGCAAGAATTTCCACCTGAATGCCTATATCGACGCTTTCGGGAGCGAGGTCGAAGGGTTAAAACGCGCCATTCAGGCGATGTTCTATTACACCGACCATGACAGTCTCGACATGCGCGGGCGTCGGATAGAACTGGACGAGCCGCTGGACGTGGCGGCGATCACCGGGGCGGATTCGCTTGAGGTGCGCCGGGTGATCCGCAACGGTCAGATTACGGTGAACGCGTCGAGCAACTGGGACAACGATGTGGCAACCTCGACAGCGAGCTACAGCGCGACCTCGCCCAAGACCCTGAGCAATGTCACCAACATCGCCAATATTCAGATCGGCAGCCTTGTTACCGGCACCGGCGTCGGGCGCGAGGTTTATGTGCGCGATGTCAATGTCGGCAATCAGTCCCTGACCCTGAGCCAGCCGCTTTACGGGCCGAATTCCAGCCAGACCTACACGTTCACGCGGTTCAAATACGTGTTCGATTTCTCCGGCCTCTCGAAACTGTCGCAGTTCCATCTCTCCGATGTGGAGCTTCTGTGCAACGGGCGCGCTTCCGGCGTGATGCTCTCGCCGGGCGGGAACAATTTCCAATTGCGCGATTGTCACATCAAATCGCCGCTCAATCGCGGCGTGACCTCGATCGGCGGTGGCTGTCAGGATCTGCATATCGACCGCTGTTCCTTTGTCTCGAACGAGCCGACGGTCAGTGCGACGGCGCGTCAGTCGGTTGCGTTCAACATCAATTCGAACGATTGCAAAATCCGCGACAACCGGTTCCAGCGCTTTGGCCACACCGGGATCGTCTATGGCAACGGCCACATGTTCATCGGCAACCACTGGTTTCAGGGCGACGAGGACACCGACAGCCCACGCGTGGCGGGGCTCGTGTTCACCTATCCGAACGTGAAATCCATCGTGACGGGCAATTACATCGACAACTCCTACATCGAGATGACGAACGAACACGATGCCGCGCCGGATTTCTCGTCGGAATATTCCTTTGGCGGGCTGACGATCACGGGCAATATTTTTACGGCGAACGATGTGGCGAGCTATTTTTCCTGGATCGTGATCAAGCCCTATGGTCCGGGTCATTTCCTTCAGGGATTGGCGGTGCAGAACAACACGTTCAAGGCGCTCAACGGCTTCATCGAGCGGGTGGATCGGGTGGACACCACATTCGCCGATCTCGAATATAATTCGACACGCAATGTCACTTTCGAGGGCAACACGTTCAACGGGGTGAGCCAGATCACGGTCAATCCGGTGTCTGCGGAATACACCCAGAGCACGGCTTCGACGGCCTGGGTGCTAGATCCTTCCGGCTATCTGCCCTTCGGCGGCTGGGCGCGGGTGGTCGAGGGGCTCGTGTTCCGCAATGTACTGACCGATGCTTCGGGTAATGCGGTCTCCGCGATGCCCTATGTGACGGTGAATCACGGCAGTTCCAACAACCAGATCCGGCTGACCTTCCCGCAGGCGGTGAAGGGTACGGTCAACATGATCGCGCGGATGGATCGGCCGATCTGAGCCCTTTCGGGATGCAGGCGGAAAACCGGGCAGCTTTGGCTGTCCGGTTTTTCATGTCGGGTTCTGCTGTCTGGCTCAGACCGTCAGGTCCATGTCGTCCGGTGTCAGGTGATAGGCCTTGCCGAAGCCACCGTTGAGATCGGCAGACAGGGGCGTGAAGCTGACAAAGGAGAAATCCGCGAAATCCACGTAAAGCTGGGCCTTCGGGTGATGCGTCAGCCAGGCCGCACGGTGGCTCAGATGCTCTTCCGTGTGGCGTGGCACAAAACGCGCATCGGCCCGGACCGAAAGGCGCGGGAAGGCCAGCGGGTCGCCCTTGTTCGGCGCTTCGCCAAGTAACAGCCCGGCGCGAGGAGACGCACGCAGCGCTTTCGTATGGGCTGCAAGATCGGACACGAGGGTCAGCCATGTGCCCCGGGAGCCGAGGCCGAAGGCAATCCGGGTGACATGCGGGGCACCGCTGTCCGGATCGAGAACGGCGAGGGCGGCAATGCGCGCACCGGTGATCAAATCCCGCGCCATGGTGCGGGCTTCGGTGTCGGTCGGGCGGATCGGAGAGGGGATGTCCTGTGTCATGTTTCTTGTCTAATGCGTAAAGCCCAGGCAGGCCAGAGAAAACCGAGTTTTATTGTCGGGTTTTGCGTGACCAAACCAGTGGTGACAATCATGACATTTCAATGGGTTTCAACAAGCGACATTCGCCAAATCCGGGCTGGCGAACATGCGGGATATTCATGCTATGCTGAAACAGGCTCAGATCAGGCCAGGCTCATTTCAGGGAGGAGACGATGCCGGTTATTTCACAGGACACGACCTGCCAGACGGTTCTGACAACGTTCGAGACGACGCCCGGCGTGGCGCAAGATCTTATGGAAGCGTTGCAGGCCGCCTATGCGGAGGTGATCTCGCAACAGCCGGGATTCATCTCGGCGGCTTTGCATATCAACGATGCGCAGACAAGGATCGCGAACTATTCGCAATGGGATCGGCGCGAGGATTATCAGGCGATGTTGCGCACCGAGGAAATGCGCGCCCGCAACCGGGTGATCAACGGCATGTGCAAGTCGTTTGAGCCGGTGATGTATGACGTGGAAGGAGTGTATTGATGCAAAAGATTTTGACTGCGACAGCTTTGGTTTTGATGACCGGAGGCGCATTTGCCGATCCGGTGGGGATCACGCCCGACATGATGTCGGCGGTGGTGGAAACGCCTTCCGGTCCGGTGGAGATTTCGCGGATTCAGGACAATGCGAACGAGGTAAGCGGCGAATGGGCGCAGACCTCGCGCCCCTGTCCGAATTTCTGCATCCAGCCGATGACCCCGGCGGAAGGCGTAACCACGATCGGCGAACTGGAACTGATCGCGATGTTGCAGGACCCCGACGCGATGGTACTCGACAGCCGGGTGAAACCGGATTTCGATGGCGGCGCCATCCCCGGTGCGGTGCATATGCCTTACACGGAGGCGGCGGATCGTCTGGGCGAGCTGGGCTGTGAGCCGGATTTTGAAGGCTTCATCTGCGAAGGCGATCAGGTCAAAACCGTCGCGCTCTATTGCAACGGGCCGTGGTGCGGCCAGTCGCCCACGGCAGCGCGGCGGATGATCGAAGCGGGCTTTCCGGCGGAGAAGATTTTCTATTACCGCGGCGGGATGCAGGTCTGGCGGATGCTGGGGTTGACGGTGACGGAGTAGGGGGCAACGTGATCTATCTAGCCCCGCGCCTGGCCCTAGGGGTGGGGGCGTGAAACGCGCCCTCCCCTGGGGGGAGGGGCAGGCGAGTGCCCAAATCAGAGATTTGGGCAGGTTGTCGACACTAGGATCGAGATAGCCACTTAATCAGATCATCATGTTCGCGTAGTTCAAGCTGCGTGGGGATATAGTCTTTCCATTCGGTTTTTGCCGTCGGAGCAAAAGTTGATGTTGTTGTAAGGATTGCTCGTGTAGGCGTGTTATTGAAGTCCGTAAGGCGTTTAAAAGTGCCCATCATCGCGCGCGCATCGTTAAGTCCAACCCGGTTGCCTTTCGAAAAAGCCTTGCACTGATCTAAGATGCGCAATGTGCCGATACCACTTTTCTCCGCAATAAGATCAACCCCTCCATCGCCACTGCGCGGAGTGAGGAGGACTTTAAAGCCCTGCCTTTCATACGATGCCGCTATGAATTCTTCAAATTCTCTGGGGAATTTTGAAAATTGATAAAGCAGGTTGGAATTTGTTTTGATTTGCTCAAATACTGCCTCCCATGGGTGGGAGAGGGCTTTGACAATCGTCCCTTGTGCAACACGTTCTTCAACTTGCAGCAATTGAATTGGAATTATCAATTCATGTGAGAGATTGTCCAAATTTGCGCGTACGGTTGCAGGTCTTTGGTGAACTGCAATGCTTCCTAAGCCAAGTCCTAAACCCAGATTCACTTCTTCCTCCCCCGTCCAGCCTTGCCACCGCGTTGCCCCGGTCTCCCCGCGGTAGACCGCCCGCTCTTCGCCTTCGCATCTGCCACCGCGTCGTCCACCGCGGATTGCCGCGCCAGCGGGTCGTCGTGGAGCACCAGATCGACGGTTTCCAGGCGTTTGATCTCGTCCCGCAGGCGCGCAGCTTCTTCGAATTCCAGATTCTCGGCGGCCACGCGCATGTCGTTGCGCAGGCCTTCCAGAACCGCTTGCAAATTCTGTCCCGCCGCCGGTCTGTCGATGGTCGCGGTCACGCGGTTCATGTCCACGTCGCCCTGATACAGCCCCGCCAGAATGTCGTCGACGTTCTTCTTGACGGTCTGCGGCGTGATGCCGTGTTCCTCGTTATAGGCCATCTGTTTGGCGCGGCGGCGGTCGGTCTCGTCCATGGCGCGCTGCATCGAGCCGGTGATCTTGTCGGCATAGAGGATGACGCGGCCTTCGGCGTTGCGCGCGGCGCGGCCGATGGTCTGGATCAGCGAGGTTTCCGAGCGCAAAAAGCCCTCTTTGTCGGCGTCGAGAATGGCGACAAGGCCGCATTCGGGAATGTCGAGACCCTCGCGCAGGAGGTTGATCCCGACAAGCACGTCGAAGGCACCGAGCCGCAGGTCGCGCAGAATCTCGATCCGTTCGATTGTGTCGATGTCCGAGTGCATGTAGCGCACGCGGACGCCCTGTTCGTGGAGATATTCGGTGAGGTCTTCGGCCATGCGCTTGGTCAGCGTGGTGACAAGGACGCGTCGGTTCAGCGCGGCCATTTTCTTGGCCTCGTCCAGAAGATCGTCCACCTGTGTCTCGATGGGGCGGATTTCGACCACCGGGTCCAGAAGACCCGTCGGACGGATGATTTGTTCGGTGAAGACGCCACCGGTCTGTTCCATCTCCCATTTTGCGGGCGTGGCGGAGACGAAGACCGATTGCGGGCGCATGGCGTCCCATTCCTCGAATTTCAGAGGCCGGTTGTCCATGCAGGACGGCAGGCGGAAACCATGTTCCGACAACGTGAACTTGCGCCGATAGTCGCCACGATACATGCCACCGATCTGGGGCACGGTGACGTGGGATTCATCCGCAAAGACAATCGCATTGTCGGGGATGAATTCGAACAGCGTGGGCGGCGGCTCGCCCGGCGCGCGCCCCGTCAGGTAACGCGAATAGTTCTCGATCCCATTGCAGAAGCCCGAGGCCTCCAGCATTTCAAGATCGAAGTTGGTCCGTTGTTCAAGGCGTTGGGCCTCAAGAAGTTTGCCCTCGTCAGTGAACTTGATGAGCTGTTGTTTGAGTTCCTTTTTGATGCCCGCAATGGCCTGCCGGATCGTCGGTTTCGGCGTCACATAGTGACTGTTGGCGTAAATCCGGACGTGTTCGAGCGTGTCGGTCTTCTTGCCGGTCAGCGGGTCGAACTCGGTGATGCTCTCCAACTCCTCGCCGAAGAAGGAAAATTTCCAGGCCCGGTCCTCCATGTGCGCGGGCCAAACCTCAAGACTGTCGCCGCGCACCCGGAAGGAGCCGCGGTCGAAAGCGGTGTCGTTACGCCGGTATTGCAGCTCGACCAGCTCACCCATGAGATCGCGCTGGTCGTAGTCCTGACCCATTTGCAGGTCTATGGTCATCGCCATGTAGAGCTCGGGCGAGCCGAGGCCGTAGATGCAGGAGACGGAAGCCACGATGATCACGTCGTCACGTTCGAGCAGGGCTCGGGTGGCGGCGTGGCGCATCCGGTCGATCTGTTCGTTGATCTGGCTTTCCTTCTCGATGAAGATGTCGGAGCGCGGGACGTAGGCCTCTGGTTGATAATAGTCGTAGTAGGAGACGAAATATTCGACGGAATTCTCCGGGAAAAAGCCCTTGAACTCGCCGTAAAGCTGGGCGGCGAGCGTTTTGTTCGGGGCAAGGATGATCGCCGGGCGTTGCGTCGCCTCGATCACCTTGGCCATGGTAAAGGTCTTGCCCGTGCCGGTCGCACCGAGGAGCACCTGATCGCGCTCTCCTGCCTCGATGGCGGCGGAAAGCTCCGCGATGGCGGTAGGCTGATCGCCAGAGGGCTCGAAGGCGCTGTGCATGACGAATCTCTTGCCGCCTTCGAGTTTCGGACGGTGTTTCAGATCCTTCGGCGGATCGGTCATCAGGCGCGGATCCATTGGGTCCCTTTTCGTCTTGTCAGGTGAGGTTTCGGGGCTGGTTAACAGATGATCCCTTTTTGTTCACCTTTCAAGTCTTGTGGTCCGCAGTCTGGAGATTAACAAAAGCTTACCACTTTAAGGAGAATTTTTTCCTTATATTGCAATCATAGCGATATTTTTCCTTGTATCGGTACGGCCTTTGCGCCTAACCTGTTTTTGCAAGCAGCAGAAAAGACTGACCCGGTCGGGTGTGTATACCCACCCCCAACCCTCGCTCCCTCACATCCGACCGGGCAGTCACCCAAAGCAACGGCCAAACCATCGTATCGAACCCGCTCTGGCGGGTTTTCTTACGTCTGGACCATGGGGCAGTACGTGAAGGGCTTGAAACGCCTTCCGGAAACGGGGATAACCGGCACCAAGGTAAAAAGGAGTCACTCGATGCGCGCTCGTATCTACCAGCCCGCCCGCAACGCCATGCAATCCGGGCAAGCCAAGACCAAGCAATGGTATCTCGATTATGCGCCTGCCTCCGCGCGTGACATCGACCCGCTTATGGGCTGGACCTCGTCGCATGACACGCAAACCCAAGTGCGGTTGAAATTCGACAGCAAGGAACACGCGATCGCCTATGCCGAAGAACATGGCATCGACTACGTGGTACAGGAGCCGCACAAACGTCGGCACAACGTGCGCCCGGGCGGCTATGGCGAGAACTTCGCCACGAACAGACGCGCCCCCTGGACCCACTGATCCGGCGCCACATCTCAAGGAGACAGCGCCGGTCTTCCGGCGCTTTTTCATGGCCGACACGGCCCAAGTGCGGTCCCTTAGCTCAACTGGATAGAGCAGCTGACTTCTAATCAGCAGGTTTGGGGTTCGAGTCCTCAAGGGATCGCCAATTTCTCAGGACATTTCATCGTAGATATACAGCCGCGACGGCTTCGTGACCCGGATGTTTACGGGGTTTTTCGCAGGCGGGTGTCGTCATGTCGCGTGGCTCGACAATTGTTCTGCAAAAGATACATGTTATGTAGATATCAAGATGATTGAAGCCACGGGGCGACGCCGGTTTGGGGCGCTTCGTGGGTGCAGATAAAGGATTCGTTTCATGACACGCAAAGTCGATGTGGCCATCCTCGGGGCGGGCAGTGCCGGTGTGACGGCGCTTTTCGTGTTGCTCAGGGCGGGCAAGAGCGTCGTTCTGATCAATTCCGGGCCGGAGGGGACGACCTGTGCCCGGGTGGGATGCATGCCGTCCAAGGCGCTGATCGAGGCGGCGTCGCTCTATCATGACAAGGACCGTCAGGAGATGTTCGGTTTGCGCGGGACGGAGGCGCTTCGGGTCGACGGCCCGGCCGTGATGGCGCGGGTGCGGGCGATCCGGGACCAGCTTGTGAACGGGTTCATCACCCGCACGCACAAACATCTCGACGAGACTCAGTTCATCGACGGGCATGCGAAGATCACCGGCCCGAACCGTGTCGAGGTGAATGGCGAGGAGATCGAGGCCGGGGCGATCATTATCGCGACCGGCTCGACTCCGGTGCTGCCTGCGCCGTTTCGGGCGCTGGGGGATGCGCTTTTGACGACGGACACGTTTTTCGAAGAGCCGGACCTGCCGAAATCCATCGCGGTCGTTGGGCTTGGGGTCATCGGTTGCGAGATAGGTCAGGCGCTTGGGCGTCTGGGCGTCGAGGTGCATGGCTTTGATGCCGCACCGGTGATCGCGGGGATCAAGGACCCAGTGGTGGCGGAGGCCGCCGCCGAATGGCTCGGGCGCGATATGCGTATTACCACGGGCGCAAATGTGGAGCCGAAGCTGGAAGCAGACGGTACGGTTACGATCACGGCGGGCGACAAGACGGTCAATGTCGAACGTGTGTTGGCCAGCATCGGGCGGCGGGCCAATATCACGGGGCTGGGACTTGAGACCCTTGGCGTCGAATTGGATGCCCATGGCATGCCCGCCTATGACCGCGAGACGCTTCAGATCGGCGATCTGCCGGTCTATCTGACCGGGGATGTGAACGCCGACCGACCGCTGCTGCACGAGGCGAAGGACGAGGGCAAGATCGCAGCGCTGAACATCATTGCCGGGACCCGCAAACCCTTCCGGCGGCGCGTGCCGTTAGGGGTTGCCTTCACCGGGCCGCAGATTGCCACGGTCGGCGCGACCTTCGATGCGCTCGACCCGGAGCAGATTGCCATTGGCAGCGCTTCGGCGCAGAACAACGGGCGCTCCAAGGTCAAGGCGGAGACGGTGGGGATGATCCGGGTCTATGCCGACAAGAGCACGCTCAAACTTCTGGGTGCGACGCTGGCGATTGGCGACGGGGAGCATATGGCGCATTGGTTGGCGCTGGCGATGGAGCAGGGGATGACGATTGACGCCTGTCTGGAAGCGCCGTTCTATCACCCGGTTCTGGAAGAGACCTTGCAGGATGCGTTGATGAGTTGTCTGGCGAACAGCGGGCACAAACTGCCGCACCCGCCGGGACTGACGCCTGCGTAAAGGCCTAAAGCGTTCGGCCCAAAACCTCGATCACAGTCTTTGGCCGAACGCTTTTTAGTGCACCGAGTGAAACACATAGCGCCGGTCGAGTTGAAACTTCACCACATAACCGATGGCGAGGCCGAGGACTGCGCCGGCCTCGCGTGCGGTGGTGCTGTGCCATATCCACCATGCCCCGGCCTCCATGCCCCAGAAGATTGCCGTGGTGATCAGCCCCATGGCGGTATAGAGGCCGAATTTGCGGCCATGGGCCCTGGCACCGGTTTCCATGTCGTAAAAGATCCAGCGCTTGTCGAGCAGGTATTTTACCACCAGGCCGATGCCGGTGCCTGTGACGAGGGCGACGAGCAATGCTCCGGGGCCGGGCCAAAGCGCGATGGCGATGCGCTGTGCCCCGAGATTGACCAGTGTTGCGACGGCGGCGAAGAGGCCGTAGCGCAGGACCAGAGCGGGCAGGGACAGCGGCGTGGCGCTCATCAAACTGCGCTCGCGACGCCGAGGGCGAGAATGAGGCCGAAGCAGAACAGGCTGACCTTGTCCCTGGCGGCATAGAGCACGGGATCGTCATTCATCTGGCCGCGATGGGTGGTCATCACCATGCGGCTGATCCAGTAGAGCAATACGAGACAGGCGCCCCAGAGATAGCCCGGTCGGGGATACATTTCGAGCACTGTCGGCGCGCTGATATAGAGTGCCATGACGAGGACGGAGACATAGCCGGAGGCGAGCGCCATCATGGTCACGATCGGTACATCCTCGACATGATAGCCGCGCCCGTGTGCCTTGAGCTTGCCGGAGTTGCGGCTGTCGACCAGTTCGGCCTGACGCTTCACGGCGGCGAGCGAAAAGAAGAAAAAGATCGAGAAGGCCAGAAGCCAGACCGACATGGGGATGCCCGAACTGGTGCCGCCTGCGAGAATGCGGAGGGTGTAAAGCCCCGCGAGGGCGAAGATATCGACCACGAGTTGCCGCTTGAGCCAGAGCGAATAGGCGGTGGTCAGGATGTAATAGGCGACCATGACCCTGAGAAAGGGTAGGCCAAGGAGGATCGCCGGGATCAGCCCGGCGATCAGCAGTGCGATTGCCATGACCGTACCGCGTTCAATCGGGATCGTCCCGGCAGCGAAGGGCCGAAGACGCTTGCGCGGATGCGCCCGGTCGCCTTTCAGGTCAAGCAGATCGTTCAGCACATAGACCGAGGAGGCGATGAGACTGAATGAAATGAAAGCGACGAGCGCGCGAAAGAATACGCCGAAGCTCAACTCGTGCGCCGCCAGCATCGGGACGAAGATCAGGATGTTCTTGAGCCACTGATGCGGGCGGATCGCCTTGACATAGGGGCGCAGGGTCCGGGTCGTGGTGCTCAGGTGCTCAATGGGGCCCCCGCATTGCACCCGCGCCTGCAGTGCGGAGGAGGCGTTCACCGTGATCGCCCCACCCGCGACCTTCCAGATCGCCAGATCCGCCTCGTGATCGCCCATATAGGTGAAATTCCCCTCGCCGAACTCGGCGATCAGCCGTTCGGCCTTGGCGGGGCCCTTGAGGTTCGCGGTGCCGTTGGAGCCGATCACCACGTCGAACAGGCCGAGATGCGCGGCGATCCGTTCGGCGATGGGCTGATCGGTTGCGGTCACAAGCGCCGTGCGCCCGCCTTTCGCGCGCCAGTCGCGCAGCCGCTGCAACACGGTTTCGTCATAGGGCAGGGTGGTCACATCGACATCGGAGCGCTCCGCCAGAAGCCTTTTGAGCGCGGCCTTGCCGTTGGTGAGGGCGGCGAGCGCCCGAAACGGCAGTTTCCAGTCCCGGGCAAGGCCGGACCAGAAGGTTTCATAGATCATGTCAGAGCGAAGAACCGTGCCGTCGAGATCGACAACAAGGATCTGCGTGGGGGTCTGAGAGGCTTGTTCCAAAACAACTTTCCGAGCGACAACACCGGTTGGCGCAGAGACTGGAGAGAGGGAGGGGGCGTGTCAATGCTTCGCGGGTGAATCTGTCGCCGAAGGACGCGCGGTGTTGCGCTTTGGAAGATGGAGCAGGCCAGACAGTTTCCACCGGATTGAAATCCGGTCGGGAATGAATATGCGAGGCACGCTGGAATTCGGGGCTTGGAATTTGGAGGCGAGTACCGGACCCGCTACCATTTTTCTAAGCCATTGGACGGCCTAAATAATCGAGTGCGAGGTTGAGTTGTGTGTCGCACTTCGTGTCACACTTATGCTGTCTGAGTTGTGTTTCTGTCAACCTCCGGGTGTTGTCCCAAGTTGAGTTTCGATCTTTCATATGCCGGGTGAACGCCGCCTACGATTTTCGTTTTCCTAGGGTGTGTCCGAGTTGCGGACCGGGGATGGGGGGCACTGAGCTGCTGCCGGTTTCGTGGACGGCAACTTAAGCTTTCATAGCTCGCTCCTCGAAGGTCATAGGGCTTAGATAGCCGATGGTCGAGTGGCGACGCGTTGGATTGTAGAACCTCTCAATGTAATCGAACACATCGGCGCGAGCCTGTCTTCTGGTCCGATAGGTTTTGCGCCTGACCCTT
>NZ_QAOH01000003.1 GCF_003050785.1 Celeribacter persicus | reverse complement strand
CTGCCGCAAGAAGGGAAAAAGTGGACGACTTTTACGCCGCCCGCACCGTCAATACGACGGCGCTACCGTGGTCTAATTTTGCACCGCCGTTCTCATGAATGCGCCGGATGGACAGATTTACGCCGTTGCGCAGGGAACGATCATCGCCGGGGGGGCTTCGGCGGAAGGGGATGGAGCCTCTGTCGTGCAAGGCGTGCCGACATCGGGGGTGATCCCCTCGGGTGCACGCGTCGAACGGGAGATCGACTTCGATTTCACGCAATTGAAGTCGGTACGACTGGCCCTGAGAAATCCGGATTTCACGACGGCTGAGCGGATCGAAAACGCAATCAATCGGGATTTCGGACGTGTGGTATCGCGCATGCTTGATGCCGGGACGGTTATCCTCGACATCAAAGCGACGAAGGAGCTGTCTCCGGCGCATGCCTTGGGTCGTGTCGAGAACATTTCAGTGCAACCGGAGCGCAAGGCGCGCGTGGTTGTCGATCAGCGCTCCGGCACCATCGTCATGGGAGAGGATGTCCGGATCTCCCGGGTGGCGGTCAGCCAGGGTAATCTTACTCTGCGCATTGAGGAAGAGCCGCTTGTGGTCCAGCCCAATCCCTTCTCTGCGGGTGGAACGGTCGTCATTCCGCGCACCCGCGCCGCAATTGAGGAAGAACCGGGGATCGGTCTGGCGGAGGTTCACGAGGGCACCTCCCTCTCCGAAGTTATCGCTGGGCTGAACGCCTTGGGTGTGTCGCCGCGGGATATGATCGACATTCTGAAGAGCATCAAAGCCGCAGGAGCGTTGCACGCTGAATTCGTGGTGCGTTGAGGGGGTAATCTTTCCTCGCGCCCCGGATCACAAAGGCGAGTGCATAAAGAAACCGCGTAAGAAATGGCTCTCGCGCGGTTTCTTTTGATGTCGAGCGGGCGTGATCAGAAGTAACTGCGAACCAGAGCGCTGGAAAGCAGCGCCCAACCATCGGAGACCACGAAAAAGGCCAGCTTGAAGGGCAGGGAGACGATGGCGGGAGGCACCATCATCATGCCCATGGACATCAGGATCGCGGACACCACCAGGTCGATGATCAGGAAAGGCAGGAAGATGAGAAAGCCGATCTGGAAGGCACGTTGGATTTCCGAGAGTAGGAAGGATGGGATCAGGAGAGACAGCGGTGCGTCGCGGGTGAGGCCGTCGCCATTGGCAAAATCCGGACGCAAATCCTGCAACTCGGCAAAGGTTTCCGCGTCGGTTCGGTTCGACATGAAGCCACGAAACGGATTCATGCTCAGGCGAAACGCCTCGTCAAACTCGATCTCATTGTTCACATAGGGCTGCACGCCGCTCGTCCAGCTTTCCACGAAAACTGGCTCCATCACGAAATAGGTCAGGAACATCGCCAGACTGACCATGAGCATGTTCGGCGGCGATTGTTGCAAACCGATGGCTTGTCGCAGGATCGACAGCACCGTCACGATGAACGGAAAGCAAGTCAGCGTGATCGCAATGCCGGGCACGATGCTGAGCACGGTGATCAGCAGGAGCAACTGGATCGAGCGGGCGGAGAGCGATCCGTCGTCGCCAAGATCAAGCATGATGTCTTGCGCGACAGCGGCGTCGGTCAGTCCCATGACCAATGCGCCCACGAGCAACAGGAAAAGAAACGGTCGCATCTCGGGTTACAAACCGTTTTTCAGATCGGCGACCTCGGTCAGACGCACGGCAAGCTGGCCGGGTTGCCCGCCTTCGACCTCCTGCAACTCACCGCGTGCGATCAGCTTGTCCCCGATGTAAAGCTCGACCGGGTCTTCGACATTGCGGTCGAGCGGCAGGATGCTGTCACTTTGCAGTTTCAACAAATCCTTGACCAGTGGGCGGGCCTTGCCGACGGAGATCGTGATTTCGATCGGAACCTGAAAAAACGGGTTCGCCGCGCTGTCTTCCGTATGATCAACCATGTTTCATGGCCTCCTTGTTCAATGCATAGACTGCCTTGATCGCCTGGCCGATTTTTTCCACGGTGGCGTCCATATCGATCTTTTTCTCAAGCTCGCCCATCCGCAGATAAACCTGTCCTTCGGCGAGGCTCGGTTCCTCTATGATTTCGAGCGGAATGGTTAACGAGCCGTCAACGAGATGCTGAATTGCCGGACGTGATGCCGTTGAAACAACGATCTGGATCGGTGCGTCAGAGGCCGCTTCGGCCATCGGCAGCAATTCTTCGAGAATCGTTTGCCCCAGCGTTTGTGACACGAGTTGCGGGAGCACTTTGCTCACCATCTCGGTCAGCAAGGGCTCAAGCGCTTTCATGATGTGCGAACGCGCTTCGTGGAAGGTGAACCCCAGATCCTGCAGGTTGCGCGCGAATTCGACACCGATGCGGGACTGATCATCCGTTTCGGCGCGCACGGCATCGTCCCAACCGGCCTTATAGCCCTGCTCATAAGCGGCCATACGACTGGCTTCGATCTCTTCCGTTGAGGGCTTCGGCGGGAGGACAGGTTCCGCGAGGGGATCGGTTTTCGGCTTTGCCTGTGGTTTGGGACGGGGCGTGACCCCGAAATCCTCAAGCGGAAACAGAGCTCTCATCAGGCATTCTCCTCAGTGTCTTCCATCCAGCTCCGCAGAATTTCAACCGTCTCTTCCTGACGGTCCTCGATGAGTTTCCTGAGCCGTTTGACAGGATCCGTTGGCATGCCGATCTCGTCGCCCCCAAAATCGAAGTCGGACACGACTCCCATGGCGGGCACCTCAAACCCGCCGGTGTCGATCTCTCCGTTCAGTGCCGGAGTAGCGGAACGCGGGAGATCCGGAACCGGAAATGTTGCGGGCCTGTTGCTGAATTCATTCTGTACGTCAGGGGCAGAAGGAGCAGGCAGAGCAACCGCAGATTTTGCCAGTAGCGGGCGCAGAACGAACAACCCGAGCACAAGCGACACCACCGCCAGAACCGCAAGCTGGATCAGAGACATCAGATCAATGCTCATGGCTGATATCAGGGAGCTTTGTGCCTCCGTACCTTCAACGGCAATGGGTTCGAACTCCATGGTTTTGAGGGTGATCTGATCGCCGCGCGCTTCATCGAAACCGATGGCGGAGGCGACGAGATCGCGCAGAGCCTCAAGTTCCTCGGTGCTCCGGGGTGCCCAGGCCACCTCCTGGGTTTCGGGATTGAGTGTGCGGATCCCATCGACCAGAACGGCGACGGTGAGGCGTTTGATCGCCCCGGGGCCACGTTGAATTTCACGCCGTGTTTCAGACACTTCGTAATTCACCCGTTCACGGGTTTCGCTGTTGCTCGAACTGGAATCATTGCCTCCGGCACCGGCCCCGTCGGGCAGGTTGGAAGCGACCGTGACAGAGCCACCGCCCGTGTCCTGCGAATAATTACTACGCTCCTCGGTTTCCGAACTGATCGCGATACGGCTTTCCGGATCGAAATGACGCTCGACGATGGATTCTTGGTCGGTCACCGTCTCCACGGACAACTCGACTACGGCCTTGCCGGCCCCGACGCGGGCTTCGAGAAGACGCTGCACATTCTGGCGCAATTCATCGGCCCGATCGGTGCTCGTACCATTTCCGGTTTCCGCCTCGTCACCCGACACCACGATACCGTTGCGCCCGTCGATGATGGAGACATCTTCGGGCGCAAGACCTGCCACGGCAGAGGAGACGAGATAGCGGAAGGCCTTGGCCTGATCGGTGGAAATGGCGCCGCTGACGGCGGTGACTGTGACCGAGGCGGATGCGGCGATCTGGCGTTTGAAAGGTTGGGCGGAGGGGTTGGCGATATGCACCCGGGCGGCGCGAATCTGCGAAGAGGACACGATGGTGCGGGCCAGTTCGCCCTCTTTCGCGCGCCAATAGGCGGCATCGAACATTTGCGACGTCGTGCCGAATTCCGACAGTGAGTCGAGCAGTTCATACCCGCCGGTAGAATTCGCGGGCAATCCCTCAGAGGCCAACGTCATTCGCAATTCATCACGCTGATTGGCGGGCACGAAAATTGCGCCTCCACGTATCTCATAGACGATGCCCTGCGCTTCGAGCGACTGGACGACTTCACCCGCCGCACCTGATTCCAAACCGGAATAGAGCAGGGACATCGAAGGTTTCGCGGCAATGCGCGACAGGCCGATAATGGCGGCGAACATGAGAACGGTCGCGCCAATCACGATGATACGGCGTTTGGGGTCGAGGTTGGACCAGACAGAAAGGATCTGTTGCAAGACGACACTCCTTGGATGTGCGGGCTTCTGCCCCCGTCTGTTCCTAGAAATGTCCGATCAGCCTTAATAATCGGTTAGCTACCTTCGGGCTAAAACAGATTCGGAAAATTTTTTCTGGATTGGACCAATGGCTGAAGAAGAACAGCTGGAAGAAGAACCGAAGAAAAAGTCGAGACTGTCCCTCATTCTCGGTGTGGTCTTGATGGTGGTTCTGGGCGGGGGCGGATTTTTTGCCGTTTATACCGGTATGCTGTTTGCGCCTGATGAGGTCCATGCCGAGGAGGATCTGGCCGCATTGGAAGAAGAAGCCATGGCGCCTTTGCCCAATGTGGCTTTCGTGTCTGTCGAACCGCTGATCGTGAACTTGATCGACCTTTCGGGGCGGGCCCGTCATTTGCGGTTTCAGGCTCAGCTCGAAGTGCCCGCACAATATGAGCAGGAGGTGATCACTTTGTTGCCCCGCGTTGTGGACGTGCTGAATGGCTATCTGCGCGCGGTCGATGTGGCGGAACTGGAAAACCCGTCCGCATTGGTGCGTTTGCGGGCGCAAATGCTGAGGCGTCTTCAGATTGTGGCCGGGGAAAACCGGGTGAAGGACGTTCTGATTATGGAATTCGTGATCAACTGAGGAGCCGGAGATGGAACTGATTGCTGATATGCTTATGATCGCCGGCACAGTGGCCGTGGCTATCTACTGTGTGGTTCTGGCACGTAGGCTCGGTCGTTTCACTGATCTTGAAAAAGGGGTTGGTGGCGCGATTGCCGTTTTGTCCGCCCAGGTGGACGATATGACGAAAACTCTGACTCGTGCCCAGAAAACGGCGGGCGCGTCCGCCGTCAAACTCGAGGAACTGACGCAACGTGCCGAAGATGTGTCGCGTCGCCTCGAATTGTTGATTGCGTCGATGCATGATCTGCCGACTGTTTCTGAGCCCTCAGGCAATGCCCAACCCTCCTCTGTGTCGGAGGCCAGGGAGGAGGTTGAGGATGGTGGCGAAACGCTGTTTCTGAGCCAGCGACGCCGAGTGGAGGCCGCTGAATGACACAAACAATGTCTCCCCCCCCGCAGCAAGCCCCGAAAAAAGCCAGAGGCAAACGTCGTCCCGGACGTGGAGCACTTTGGCTCATTGCCTTTATTTTTCTGGCCTCCGCAGTCGTTCGTCTCATGTCCGGAACCGGTGCCGCGATTGCACGCGAAATGTCGGAACTGACCTATGAGGATGTTTCGGAAGAATCGGGTGGACCGTCGGAGTTGTGTAAAACCGATGCCGAAACCTCCGCTCTCCTCGAAGCGCTGCTCAGGCGGGAAAAAGATGTCGGCGAACGGGAACTCATGCTGGCCCAGAAAATGAAAGCGGTCGAGTTGGCGCGCACCGAGGTGATGCAGAACCTGTCGGCTCTAGAGGAGGCGGAGGCACGGCTGGAGGCGACCATGACGCGATCCCAGACTGCGGCAGAGGGCGATCTGGCCAAGCTGACGGCGGTCTATGAGTCTATGAAACCGAAAGAGGCGGCAGCCTTGTTTGAGGCCATGTCACCGGAATTCGCGGCCGGTTTCCTCGGGCGTATGCGCTCGGATGCGGCCGGTGCCGTTATGGCGGGCCTGACACCTGAAACGGCCTACACGGTTTCTGTCATTCTGGCCGGACGCAACGCCAAAGCGCCGAGCGAATAGGGCGAGTATCGGGGTGAGCAAACTTTCTTAAGAGGTTTGTGGCAGCCTGCACCTGTTTGGTCCCCAACGATGAGGAAACAAGAAAATGATCGGTATCGTCGGGATTTTGCTGATCTTCGTGATGGTGTTCGGTGGCTATATTGCGGCCGGAGGCAAGCTCGGGATCATCCTGAAATCGCTTCCGTTCGAATTCATGATGATCGGTGGCGCGGCTGTCGGGGCCTTCGTGATTTCCAACGATATGTCCGGGATCAAACACACGCTCAAGGACATCGGAAAGGTGTTCAAGGGACCGAAGTGGAAACCCGAGGATTACAAGGATCTTTTGTGCCTGTTGTTCGAATTGATTCGTCTGGCGCGGCAAAACCCTGTCGGTCTTGAGGAACACATCGAAGCTCCTGAGAATTCGTCGATTTTCACGAAATACCCGAAAATTCTTGCCGACAAGGAAGCGGCCTCGCTGATCTGCGACACATTGCGGTCCGCCTCCATGAATTACGACGATCCGCATCAGGTCGAGGAAGTGTTGGAAAAACGTCTCGAAGCGAACCTGCATCACGCGCTGCATTCCTCTCATGCGATGGCGGCGGTTAGTGACGGTCTGCCTGCGCTCGGCATCGTTGCGGCTGTGCTGGGTGTGATCAAGACCATGGCTTCGATTGACCAGCCCCCCGAAATTCTTGGGAAAATGATTGGCGGTGCGCTTGTCGGGACATTCCTTGGGGTGTTTCTGGCTTATGGGATCGTGGGGCCTTTCGCCGGCAAAATGAAAGACGTGATCGAGGAGGACGGACATTTTTATCAACTGATCCGCGAAGTCCTCGTCGCGAACCTGTATAATCACGCAACGAACATTTGCATCGAAGTGGGACGTCAGAATACCCCCGGTCACTACCGTCCGAGTTTTTCCGATCTTGAAGAAGCCTTGAAAGAGGTGAAGTCGGAGGCGGCATGATCCGGTTTCTCATTCTTCTGGCCTTGTTGGTGGCTTTTCCGCAGGGGCTTCGTGCTGAAGTGATCGAAGTGCGGTCGGGGGAACATGCCGGATTTTCGCGCCTCGTAATGCAATTTCCTTCGGTTGTGACCTGGGAGTTTGGCCGGTCCGGCAATGAATACGAGTTCCGCGTTCCGGATGCGGACGTGGAATTCGACGCCAAGATCGTTTTCAGCAAAATCCCCCAGACGCGGATCGTCTCTGTAAATGGGTCAGACTCCCGTTTGATCGTGTCGGTCCGTGAAAATGTTCACGCAGACGTCTTCGAGTTGCGGGCCGGACGGATTGTCATCGACATCAAGGATGGTGCGCCTGAGGCGGCCTCCGTTTTCGAGCAAAAGCTTTCAGAGGTTTCGAAAGATTCCGCCGAGAATTCAGAGATTGAACCTGCGGAACCGTCCCCCGTGTCAGCTTCCGCATCCGAAGCTTTGCTGGCGGCGGACGGTCAAGAGCATATGGGTATCCCGCACAATGACACTCTTGTTGAAGTGAAACCTCTGGAGCTGCCGATCATCATTCCGGGGGCTGCGAACGATGTAGAGCAGCCCATGTTGTTATTGCCTGACGATGCCGAATTGTCAGACCCGCGGTCCGAGAGAGTGGACAAACTTGAGCGTGAATTGATCGAACAAATCGGGCGCGCTGTGTCTCAGGGATTGCTGGACGCGGATGTGTCTTCGACAGAGCGGGTGGTTGAAGAGGCGAATGCATATCAAGGCAGGGGGGAGAAAACGGAGCTTTCCCCTCCCCAACCCGAAGTTGTTGCATCAACGGCAGAGCGAAGCCACATCCGGATTCAGTCTTCCATAGATCGGGAGAGCGCCAATCGGACTGAAGCGCAGGCTACAGATGTGGATGGAAATATATGCATTAAAAATCAATATGTTGACATTTCAAATTGGGGGAAACCCCCGGATGAGGGATTGCAGCTTGCAATATTGCGCGCGGCGACTCTTGGAGAGTTTGACCAACCCGATCCGGAGGGGATTCAACGCCTTTCCCGATATTACATCTTCCTGACCTTCGGGGCGGAGGCCAAGGCCGTCATGACGAATTTCGGTGTGTATGCCGATGGCGAAGACGTTCTCAGGGCAATGGCGGACATCATGGATCAGGGCTACTCTGACCGACCCGGGCGCTTGAAATATCAATTCCATTGTGAGGGGCCGGTGGCATTCTGGTCGGTCATGGTGAAGAAGCAATTAAGCACATGGGAAAACTATAATCTCGACAGTGTGCGTGCGACTTTCTCGGCCCTGCCCATTCATCTGCGACGACATTTGGGACCGACCCTTTCCGAGCGTTTTTTGGCCATCGGAGACGAGAAAACGGCGCAGTACATCCAGAATGCGATTGCGCGCGCAGGTGGCGATCATGGCGACGCATTTTCCCTGCTTGACGCTGAACTGACTCTCGCAGACGGCGATTTGGCAAGTGGTGTGACCAAGCTGGAAGATATCGTGCTCGAAGATGGCCTCAATGCAGCGGAAGCACTTGTCAGATTGATTGCGACAAAAGCGCAGGCTGGTCAGGCAATTGATCGGAAAACGGCAGAAACGGCTGAGGTCATGGCCGTTGAGTATCGTGGAAGTCCTTACGAAGTGCAGTTGCAGAATGCCGCCATTCTGGCGCGCATTCATTCCGGAGATGCGGACATCGCCATGCGCCAGCTTTTGGATCAGTCGGCGAATGTCTCAAACGAAAAACAGGACGCTTTGCTTTCAGACGCGCTTCTGGTCCTCTCTCGCGATGCCGATACGACGCGATTTTCGAAAGTCATGTTGGGTCACATAAATGAAATTTCACATATGAACCTGTCGGATGTGGCTCGTTTGGAAGGAGCAAAGCGCCTGTTGAGCGCCGGCTTTTTCAAAGAGACGCTGGAGCTGATGGCCGGATATGCGACACAGGACGGTGACGAGGCCAAGCGTGTTCTGGCAGAAGCGTTTCTCGGAATCGGTGAGCCGGAAGCCGCGCTGCGATATGCGTCTCAGCTTGAGGATGAAGAGGGTAAGCGTCTCACCGCCAAAGCCCATTTCTATCTGAACGATGCCGAAAGCGCCCTGCGGGCTCTGGACGGTCTCGAACCCGGTGTGGAAAGCGACGCGTTGTCGATCATCGCGGCAGACTGGAGCAGGCTGGAGCGTTCGAACGTGCCGGAAATGTCTCAATTGGCCGAAATTGTCCAGCAAAACACGCTGGCAGAGGAAACAGGCGAAGAGAGTCCTCCCTCGCTTTCCTCTGTACGTGACATGATTTCATCCAGCCAGAAAACGCGAGACGCTTTGGATGCTTTGTTGAACTGACCCACTACCCAATCGTGTTTGTACACGCTTTGTAAACCATGCGCGACTTACCCTGTCCGGAAATGCGGCAAGAATTGCAGCGGGTATTCGGATATGAGAATCGGATTTTTGGACTGTGAGACTGAAGACTCCCGTTCTTTAACTGCGGTGAGAGCGGAATGAACATCAGCATCACTGAAATCTTCAAACCCACGATCCTGCTGGCTCTGGCGCTCATGGTTGTGATCGTGATGATGGTCCTGCCGGTGCCATCGTGGATCCTGGATCTGGGGCTCGCCACCAGCTTTGCCCTTGCGATCCTGATCTTCACGGTCACGCTTTTCATCGAGAGACCGCTCGATTTTTCGGCCTTTCCAACCATTCTTCTCGCCAGCCTCATGCTGCGTCTGTCGCTCAACGTCTCCTCGACCAAGCTGATCATTGGTCAGGGGCACACGGGAACCGGCGCCGCCGGGAATGTGATCGAGGGGTTCGCGAATTTCGTGATGAGCGGTTCCGTTCTTCTGGGTCTCGTGGTGTTCACCGTGCTGCTCATCGTGAACTTCATGGTGATCACCAAAGGTGCGGGCCGCATGGCCGAGGTGGGTGCGCGTTTCGCGCTCGACGGGATGCCGGGGCGACAGCTCGCGATTGATGCCGACCTTTCCGCAGGGGCGATCACCCATGAACAGGCCAAGCAAAGACGCGAACAGGAGTTGGCGGAAACCACGTTTTTCGGCTCGCTTGATGGCGCATCGAAATTCGTCAAGGGAGACGCGATTGCGGGTCTTCTGATCACGTTGATGAACATCGTCATGGGGCTGATCATCGGTGTGGCCGTCCACCACATGCCGCTTGGAAAGGCCTTTGAAACCTACGCCATTCTGACCGTCGGCGATGGCTTGGTGAGCCAGATCCCTTCGGTCATCATTTCCATCGCTGCCGCTCTTTTATTGGCAAAAGGCGGGACCAGCGGGTCTGCCGATATGGCGCTGTTCCGGCAGTTGGGGAAATACCCGCCCGCACTTTACACCGTTGCCGTGCTGATGACCCTTTTCGCCTTTGTGCCGGGCCTGCCTTTCATTCCCTTCATCGGTGGAGCGATTGCTCTTGCAACGGCGGCGTATTTCGTGAGCCGCAAAATGCAGGAAGAGGAAAAGGAAAAAGCGAAAAAAGAGGCAACCAAACCGCAGGTTGCTGCAGAACGCGAATCCATGGGGGATATTCTCGATCTCGACGATATCCATGTCGAATTTGCGCCCGATCTTGTGGCGATGGTTCTCGATCAGCAAACCGGTCTCGACGCGCGGATCGCGAACATGCGCAACCATGTTGCGACAGTCTTCGGGCTTATTTTGCCTGAGCTTCGACTGACGGACGATCCGAGCCTGCCGCCGGGCACCTATGTCGTGCGCATTCAGGGTGTCGAGCAGGCGCGGGATCGCCTGCGCAAGGACAAGGTTCTGGCTCTGGTTTCCGGTGATGCCGCTGGCTTGCCGATTGGTGAAGACGTGGTGGAACCCGTCTACGGAGCGCCCGCCCGCTGGATCAACCCGTCTCAAAAGGAGGAGGCCGCCTTGATGGGCAGTACCGTGGTCGGTGCGACCGAAGTGCTTGCGACCCATCTTCTTGAGGTGATCAAACGGAATTTCCCGCGTCTTCTGACAATGAAGTCCCTGCGTCGACTGCTCGATGAAATGACGAACCTCACCGACAAGGCGCGCGGAGAAGCCAATCAGAAATTGCTCAACGAGCTTGTTCCGGACCGGGTGCCGATGGATCTCTTGCTGTCGGTTCTGCGCCTTTTGCTTGAGGAACGGGTGTCGATCCGCAATATGGCGCTGATCCTCGAATCTATCTCCGAGGCGCGGGGCGCACATGCGACCGCGGAATCGATTTGCGAACATGTGCGCCAACGTCTTGGATTCCAGTTGATTTCCGAGATCAAGCGCGACGATGGCACGCTTCCGCTTTTGCAGCTCGCGCCGGAATGGGAGGATCGCTTTTCGACCTATCAGATTGATGGCGAACGCGGTCATTCCGATATTGCCCTCCCTCCAGACCAATTTAACCGGCTTGCGAAAACTATGGCGGACAAGATTGCCAAAGCCGGAGAAAGCGGTATCTATCCGGGGATTGTGACCTCAACCCGCCGCCGACGGTTCCTGCGCACGGTGTTGTCGGCTCAGGGCATCCAGAACCCGGTCTATTCGTTCGAGGAAATCGGAACCGATGCCAAACCCTCTCTCGTCGGATTGGTGCCGGTATGACGGATGTGCTGGCGGAATTGATGGGTTTGGCGCAGCGCAATCTTACTCTGGCTTTCCTTGTCTTTCTGCGTGTCGGGGCCATGATGGCGATCTTGCCCGCGTTTGGAGAGCGTTCGATCCCGGAACGCGTGCGTCTCGTTCTGGCCATCGCTTTTACGGCAATTGTCTTTCCGGCTGTGGCGGGAGAACTTCAGGAGTTTGTCTCCACCACGTCGGGCCTCATGCGTGGTCTCGCGACCGAAGTCATCGCGGGTTTGCTTCTCGGTCTCGTTCTGCGCCTCTTTATCATGGTGCTACAGATTGCGGGCACGATGGTGGCGCAATCCACCTCCCTGTCCCAAATTCTCGGCGGCGGCTCTGTCGAAGCGCAGCCGGCTATTGGTCATTTGTTCCTTGTCGCAGGTCTGGCATTGGCGGTGA
Source organism: Celeribacter persicus (assembly GCF_003050785.1). Lineage (GTDB taxonomy): Bacteria > Pseudomonadota > Alphaproteobacteria > Rhodobacterales > Rhodobacteraceae > Celeribacter > Celeribacter persicus. The sequence goes on along the minus strand of NZ_QAOH01000003.1, from coordinate 310,818 downwards.
TGATGAACCTGCATGTGCGGGTCGCCGAGATGTTGATCCTGTCCTATGACTACTTCCCTGCCGGTCTGTTCGTGCCGCCCGAAGACGTGATGATCTGGGGCGTCAACCATATTTCGTCGGCCTTTGCCCTGTCCTTCAGTTTCGCCGCCCCCTTCGTCATCGCTTCGCTGATCTACAATGTCGCGCTCGGTGTCATCAACCGGGCCATGCCGTCCCTCATGGTGGCCTTCGTGGGGGCGCCTGCGATCACACTTGGGGGCTTGTTGTTGCTCTTTGCCACGACACCTATCCTCCTCGAAGTCTGGCGCTTCGGTTTTGCCGGGTTGCTGCTTGATCCGTTCGGAGTGGACTGATGGCGGAGGGCGATGACGACAGTGACAAGCAATATGAGCCTTCACAGAAACGCCTCGATGATGCGCGCAAAAAGGGTGAAATTCCGCGTTCGACCGATCTGATCACGACGGCCTCTTATTTCGGCTTCATCGTGGTAGCGATGGCTTTTGGGGCTGGCAGCCTGCAAAAGATGGGCACCGTGCTTCAATTCATGCTGGGCAATGCGGATCTGAATGCGGAGGCTTGGTTCGAAGGTTCTGCCGAACCTTGGGCGATGGGTCTGATGCAAACCGTCGGCGTGGGGCTTTTGCCGTGGTTCGCCATCCCCGCCGCTATGGCGCTCGTTGTGATTTTCGCGACCCGCTCGATGATTTTCGCGACCTCCAAACTTGAGCCGAAACTTTCGAAAATCTCGCCTGTTTCCAACGCCAAAAACAAATTCGGTCGCTCCGGGCTTTTCGAATTTGCCAAGAGTTTTTTCAAATTGACGATCTATTCGGTTGTTCTTGGGGTCTATCTCTACGCCAAGCTTCCTGAAATCATGTCCACCATGTCGTTCAGTCCCGGGCTGGTGGCGGCAACCCTAGTCGATCTGGTCGTGGGTTTCATGCTGATCGTGTTGATGATTTCTCTGGTTATCGGCGCTGTGGATTATCTGTTCCAGCACAACGAGCATATCCGCAAGCACCGCATGACCCGCAAGGAACTCACCGACGAGGCGAAGGAGCAGGAAGGCGATCCGCATTTCAAACAGAAGCGGCGCCAGAAGGGCTTTGAAATCGTGATGAACCAGATGCTCGCCGAAGTGCCGAAGGCGGATGTGGTGATCGTGAACCCGACGCATTACGCGGTGGTGCTTAAATGGGATCGTATGGTGGGCGGTGCGCCGGTCTGTGTGGCGAAAGGGGTCGATGAGATTGCGGCGCGTATTCGCGAAGTGGCCAATGAAAACAGCATCCCCATTCACCGTGATCCGCCGACGGCCCGTGCGCTTTATGCGACGGTCGAACTCGGTGAGCAGATTCTGCCCGAGCATTACCGCGCGGTTGCGGCCTCAATCCGCTTTGCCGAGCAGATGCGTCAGAAAATGAAAAACCAGTTTGGGAAATAAGCATGTCGAAGAGGCGGGAACAGTTGAAGCGTCTCAAGGAGGTCTCAGCGCTGGCATTCAACGCGGAGTTGGCGCATCTGGCTGTGATCAAACGGGAAGAGGAACCGTTCCGTGCGCGAGTGCATGAGATTGATCAGGCTCGACATGATCGTGCCACGGCGCTCGCCGCAGCAGAGGAATTCGATATGTCGAGCCTGATGGGGACGGATCGTGCCTGGGAAACATGGGCGAAACATGAAAAGCGCAAAGCCATGATGGCGCTTGCCAAACTCGCCGCGCGTCGGGAAACGCAACTGGAACGGACGCGCAGGGCCTTTGGCAAAAAAGACGCGCTCGACCGGTTGGCCGAGCGCGATGATCTCAAGCGTTGAGCGAAAGGAGTGCTTTTGGTGATGCCCGGTCTCAGCTCATATCCTGACGCACGATGTCGATCACCAGAACGTCGTTGATCTCCGGTCCGAGAGTGGCCTGTGCCGCTTCCAGAAGCGCATGGCGCAAAGCGTTCATCGTGACACTGTCCGTGAAATCGTCTTTGAACCCACCTGAATTCGCGTGATCGAACATGACCTGAAGTAACACATCCCGCAGTTTCGGCTCTCGCGCATAGATGCTTTCCCTGGAACCCGTTCGGGCTTCGAGACTGAGCGAGAGCACCACCATTGACACGACGCGCCCGGCTTCGAGATCGGGGATCACGAACTGGTTGTTCAGTTTGACATACTCGAACGTGGTATGTTCGGGGTCTTCTTCGCCGGGTTCATGCGTCGCGGCATGCGGATCATGTGCCGCGTCCGTCGCAGGCACATCGCCACAGGGATTGATCTCGACGACTTCTTGCGGTTCGGGACGGAGCATCAGCCCGCCACCGATCCCCGCGCCGAGACCGATCACTGCCAGAAAAAGGGGAAGAAGCTTCTTGATCATGGCACGATTCCTCAGAACGGCAGGACGATATCGGCGATTTGTTGGCCATAGCGCGGTTGTTGCACTTGGGTGATTTGACCGCGCCCACCATAGGAAATCCGGGCTGAGGCGATCTTGTCATAGGTGATCTCGTTCTGGCGCGAAATGTCTTCGGGCCGTACGTAGCCTTCGACCAGAAGTTCGCGAATCTCGTAGTTCACGCGCACCTCCTGGGAACCCTGAATGTGCAGCACACCGTTGGGCAGCACATCGACGATGGTCGCGGCGACCATCAGTTCGAGTTTTTCGTTGCGCTTCACACTGCCGTTGCCGGACGACGACGAGCTGGAATTGGTTCCGACGGCAGACTCCAGGCTGGCACCATCGGGAAGCACTTGGTTGATCCGTTCGGGAATGCCGAAGAGGGAAGAAATCCCCATCGTTTCGGAGCCTGAGCGTCCGCGGCTCGAAGTATTCGACATTTCCGCACTGTCGTCGATCTCGATGACAACTGTGAGAATATCGCCCCGTTCGATGGCGCGACGATCGCCGAGAAGCGATTGCCGCGAGGCGTTCCAGAGCGAGGCCGCATCCGAAGGACTGCGACTTACGATCTGTTCCGGAAGAGAGGGGTTGCGCATGGCCGCAGTCTCGGCCGAGCTTTGGATCGGGGTAAACTCTGGCAGACGCCCAACCTCCTTGAGATCGGTGCAGGCGGAGAGGACGAAAAGGGCGGGGAGCATGAGGTGAAGACGCATGACAAATCCTGATTACTGAGCGGCAAGCCCGCCGACCTGGATGGACCCATCCGGCGCGACCACGCCGGACACGGTTGTTTTGGAAGAGAGGTTCATGACACGGACGACATCGCCAGCCCCGGCCCGGTCGAGTGCCCGCCCGTCCACGGAAATCGAAAGTCCACCATGGCTGTAGCGCAACACGACGATCTGATTGCGTTCGACGATGGCCGCCGGCCCGATGTCTGACGTGGAAATCGGCCGACCCGTGTAAAGCATCACACGGGCCTCCAGGCCGACCGCTTCGTCGAGCGAGTTGATGGCACCGGGCACGTCACCGGCGATCATGGTCAGATCCGTCGGCGCAAGGATGGTTTGGGCGCGAATGGTTCGCGCGGCCGCGACCGTATCGGCAAGAGCCGGGGTGGCGGTCAGCCAGAGGCAGGCGGTTATGAGAACAGGCTTGATCATCTGATTTGCGTCGTCGCGGAAAGCATCTGATCGGCGGCGGTGATGACCTTGGCGTTCAACTCGTAACCGCGCTGAGCCTCGATCAGCTCGGTAACCTCGCGCACTGCGTCGACGGAGCTGTCCTCAAGATAGCCCTGACGCAGAGTGCCCAGCCCGTCGAGACCGGGCGTGGTGACATTGGCGGGACCCGAGGCTTCGGTTTCCAGAAACAGGTTCGATCCAATGGCCTCAAGCCCCTTGGCGTTCGAGAAGCCGGCGAGGGTGAATTGACCCAGAAGCTCCGGCTCGATCTGGTCGGAAAAATAGGCGTAAATCTCCCCATCCGCATTGATTGAAAGCGACAAGGTCTCGTCGGGAATGGTGATGTCGGGCACGACAGGATAGCCGTCAGAGGTCACGATTTGCCCGTCAGCGGAGCGTTTCAGCCCACCGTCCCGGGTATAGGCGGATTGGCCGGAGGGCAAGGTGACTTCGAGATAGCCTTTGCCTTCGATTGCGATGTCGAGATCTCCGCTGGTTTGCGACAAAGACCCCTGCGCCAGTTCCAGCGTGACCGAAGAGGGCCGGACACCCAGACCGAGCTGCACCCCGGTCGGCAGAACCGTGCCGTCCGAGGCGTTGATCGTGCCGGGACGCGAGGCCTGTTGATAATGCAGATCGGCGAATTCGGCACGCCGGGCGTTGTAGCCGGTGGTGCTCATGTTCGCGAGGTTCTGCGAAATGGTTTCCACCCGCATCTGCTGGGCGCTCATGCCCGTGGCGGCGATTTTGAGGGCGCGCATGTCAGGCTCCTTTCCTAGCGACCGAGTGTGGAGATGACGGATTTGATCCGCTCATCTTCCTGCTGCGAGAATTTCTGGCCCGTGGAGTAGGCGTGTTGCACTTCGATCATCCGGGCGACTTCGGTGATCGCGTTGACGTTCGAGTTTTCGACGTAACCTTGGAGAATGACCGCCTCTTCCTGCGGTATGATGGCTCCGTCGGTGTAGAAACGGACGCCGTTGCTGCGGGTCAGACTTGTCGGATCTTCGGGCATGTAGAGCCCGATTTGCGACAGTGGTTGATCATCCGCAGAGACGGTCCCGTCCGAGGACACGGCCACGGTTTTCGCGTCTTGCGGGATGAAGATCGCTGCTCCGCCATTGTCCAGAAGCGGATACCCGTCATGCGTGGTCAATTCGCCCTCGGCATTGGTGGTAAAGGCCCCGTTGCGGGTCAGCGCTTGTCCGTTCGGTGTGTCGATCAGGAAGAACCCGTTGCCCTCGATAGCGAAATCATAGGTGCCGCCGGTGGGCGTCAGTGGCCCCTGCGCCTCATTGGTGATACGGACATTGCCGTCTGCCATGGAGAGGCTGTCCTCGCCCTTTTCCAGCCGGGCGATATGTTCGGAAAACAGCAGCCCTTCTCTGCGATAGCCGGTGGTCGAGACGTTCGCGATATTGTTCGCAATGGTCTGCAATTCACGACTGAGACCGGCCATGCGGGTGAGGGTGGTATATCCTGCGCTGTCCATCACAAACCTCCGATCAGGGGGATGAGGCGGTCGGTGAAAAAGCTGGTCAGGGTTTCCGTCATGAAGCCCATCGACATCCAGAACACGATCAGGATTGCCAACAGTTTCGGCACGAAGGTGAGCGTCATTTCCTGAATGCTCGTGAGCGCCTGAAACAAACCGACTGCGATACCGGCGATCAACGCGACAACAAGGATCGGTGTCGAGATTATCGTTGCGATCCAAAGCGCCTGTCTCAGCGTGTCGTAGAAAACCAGATCATCCATCGCTTACACCGGCATCCTGAGGATTTCCTGATAGGCTTCGACGACTTTGTCCCGCACGGTCACGGCGGTCTCGATGGCCAGTTCGCTTTGTGCGAGTGCCTGAACCAGAGCCTGACTGTCGGCTTTCCCGACCATGGCGGCCTGCGCGACCTCTTCGCTATGAGCCAGCGTCTCGGCAAAGCTCGTGGCCGCTTGTCCAAGCGTGTTCTGGGTGGTTCCTGCCGTCTCGCCCGGTGTCGGAGCGGTGGCCGGGCGGGTGGCGGCGTAACCTTGGGCGGCGAATGCGGATCGGATGTCCATTCTGGTCTCCTATCGGTGAACTGCCGGTGTTTTACCGACGCAAAAGATCAAGCAGGGATGACGACATCTGCCGGGCCTGATCGAACATTTTAAGGTTTGCCTCGTAGCTGCGTTGCGCTTCGCGCGCGTCTGCCATTTCGATCATCAACTCGACGTTGGAGCCGTCATAAAATCCGTCTTCCCCCGCAAGCGGATGACCGGGGTTGTAAATCTCCTTGAGCGGCGAGCTGTCGAGTTGCACATCGCCCACAGTCACGGCACCGGTCTTCACGCCCTGATCGACGATCTCCTCGAAAGATACGGTTTTGCGGTGATAGCCTGGCGTGTCCGCGTTCGCGATGTTTTCGGAGACATGGCGCAGGCGGCTGGCCTGTGCCTTCATCCCGGAGGCGGAGAGGTTGAGGATATTCTGAAGGTCAGACATTCATATTTCCCCTATTTGCGCCCGATCGAAGTGCGGAGAATGTTCATCGAGCTTTTGTAAACGGCGAGCGCGGTTTCATGTTGTTGCCGCACCTGAGTCGCTTTCATCATCTCGGTTTCGAGCGACACAGTGTTGCCATTGGGCGAGCCCGCATCCGGCGCGTCCAACAGTGTATAGCCCTGAGATGCTTCCTGCGTGTCGATGAGATGCGCCGCCCGTGTGGCGTGCATACCGGCGCCGAAATCACCACTTTTATAGGTGTCGGCAAAAGACGCGATATCCTTTGCACGATACGCGGGCGTATCGGCATTTGCGATGTTTTTCGCGATGACTTCCTGACGGGAGACGGCATGACTGGCCAGTCCGCTCGCCATCTTGAAGATATCCAGGTTTTCGAACATCGGGGCTTCTCCTCCGAGTTATCTCAACCAAGGCTTAACTCTGATTCCTTTAGAAAGAGTTGTCGAAAGCGGAGGTGTTCATGAAGGGAATCGGATTCGAATTGCTTCTTGCCGAAGTGGCTGCGGTCAAACCCGTCCAATCCGTAGGCCGTGTGATCGAGGTCTCACGCGGGGTTCTGACTGTGTCTGGGTTGAGCGGGATTGCGGCCTTGGGCGATCTGGTCGAGATCGGTCATGAGGACCGGATTCGCCGGGGCGAGGTTTTGCAACTCGACAAGCAAACCGTGACGGTGCTGCCGGATGGTGGACCGGACGGTTTGTCCATTGGTGATCCGGTTGCGCACCTGGGCAAGAACCATATTGCCCCGGATGAAAGTTGGATCGGCCGGGTGATTGACCCGTTCGGGCAAGCCATTGACGGAAAACCCATTCTTCAAGGTCTCATACCCCGTTCCTTGCGTGGTGAACCGCTCAATCCGACGAAACGGCGGGCTTTGGGGGCACGGCTCGAAACTGGCCTTGCGGTCTTCAACACCTTGCTGCCGATTGTGCGGGGCCAAAGGATTGGTCTCTTTGCGGGTTCCGGCGTTGGGAAATCCACCCTGCTCGCGAAACTTGCCATGGGATTGCAGGCGGATGTCGTAGTGATTGCCATGGTCGGTGAGCGTGGACGTGAGGTACGTGAATTTATCGACCGGGTGCTTGGTCCAGCTGGGATGAAGCGTTCGGTGATCGTCGCCGCAACCTCGGATCAGTCTCCGATGGTGCGTCGTCGCTGTGCCTGGACGGCCATGTCGGTCGCTGAATATTTTCGCGACAAGGGGAAACAGGTCCTCTTTCTGGCCGATTCCGTGACACGTTTTGCCGAAGCGCATCGCGAAGTGGCGCTTGCGACCGGCGAAACCAGCTCCCTGCGTGGTTTCCCGCCCTCTACGTCCCATTTGATCACCACACTTTGTGAACGGGCAGGTCCCGGGATCGGAGATACGGGAGACATTACGGCGGTGTTTTCTGTTCTGGTGGCCGGTTCCGATATGGAAGAGCCGATTGCGGATATCCTGCGCGGTGTGCTCGACGGGCATATCGTGCTTGATCGGCAGATCGCGGAACGCGGCCGTTTTCCCGCGATTGACCTCCTGAGATCCGTTTCCCGCGCTTTGCCGCATGCCGCATCGGAGGAGGAAAACGCTCTGATCTCACGCGCACGACGCCTGCTTGGGGTATTCGACCGTTCTGAGATGATGATTCAGGCGGGTCTCTATTCCGTAGGCACGGATCCGGGTATTGACGAGGCAATTGCGACCTGGCCGAAACTGGATCAGTTTCTGGCGGAGTCTGAACTCAAGGGGACGCGGGAAAGCTTTGAGCGGCTCAAGGCCTGTTTCGTGGATCGGGAAAAGGCGTAAGCCATCAGAATGACCCGGTCAGCAAGGCAAGCGCATTCGAGGCTGCCGAAGTCCCGGTGGTGCCGGAGTTCAACTCGGAGCGAATGAGAAACAGTTTCACGAGTTCCTCCCGTTTTGCCGGATCCGAGAATTGCGACACTTCGGACTCGTGAAAATACTGCTCGGCCTTGTCGCGAAAGATGCTCAACTGCTGATCAAGATCAAGGCTGCTCACAGAACTCGGGAGGCCAAGGGCGGTCTCAAAAACGGTTCGCAAGGCCTCATTTCCCATGATCGAATACCAGCGACCATTGTCCGTGGTGTCTTTCTCAACCAACTCCGCCAATTCGGCGTCGAGGTTGAGCGCGAGGCGCATGTTTTCGTTTTGATTTCCGACGGCGATCTGGAATTGTTTTTCCTGATACGCGGAGATGATTTTGTCCGGGAAATCGCTCAGCACGGTGTTAGGTGTATCGAAATTCCCGAACCCGAAAGCTTCCGCGAGTTTGAAATATCGCGTATCGGTCAGTTTGTTCGCAAGCGCATCATCATCAAGTGTGCCTTCGCTAAGGACTTTCTCGACAAAAAACTTGCTGTTGATGTCATCGTCGAGGCCAAATGCACCCAAGGCGACCTTCAACAGCTTGTAATCCGAGACCAGTTCCTCGGCAGTGGTCACATTTGCAATGTTTTCCCGGAAATACTCTACGTCTCTCTGAATCTCGGCAGATTGATTGAACGCTTCCTGCTGAGCGACCTGAGTGTTTTGGAGAACGACCCATCCAGCGTAACCGCTGAATGGGATGACAGGTTGATATGTCATTGGTAATGCGCGGCAGACAAAAGCCGCTCCTCCCTAGGCAATAGTACACGGAGTATCTTGAGGGCCTGATAGAACTGTCCGCTTTGAATCTCCGTTGTTGCCGTATTGAGTAGCTTGCGGCTGTCCGGGTCTGTGAGAACCTGACTGAGCTGCTCGATGCCACGCATGAGTTGCAGGCTTGCCTCTTTGGGGTCCGCATCGCCGGAGAGAATCAGTTGAGCGATGTAACAGACCCGCCGCACAGGGGTGTTGACCTCTTCGGGATGGATCGCATCGCGCAACCGCAGAATATTTGCGTTCGGCGTCACGATGGACAACCGCGACCTGCGGTCACCGTTTTCGATGACGGCCCCGTTGATCAGAACCCGTTCCTTGGGTCCGAGCTTGAGAACAAGACCGCTCATTTACTGGCCCTCCCGTTGCAGGCCGCGCATGATCGCCGTGTTGATGTCGATCAAGGGCATCTCATCGGCTTTCCTGGCCAGAATGTCGGAGGTGTGTTTCGCCGTGAATTGTGCGAGATAGAAAATCTGCGCGCGCAGTTCCTTCGGTAGCTGATTGTCGCTTTCGGCGACATTCGAAGCAAGAAGGGTCCACAGACGGCGATTGTCATACAATGCCTTTACATAGGCGGAATAGGACCGTTTTTTGTCTTGGGCTGTCTGACGAAGGCGATGCGTAATTCTGGCAAAGGCCTCGTATTCGGTGCCGCGTGGCGTCCGGATCGGAGCGGCAGTATTGGAATAGGCCGTTCGGGCCATCTGAAGAGCGTTCACGTCTTATCCTTCCGGTGACAATGACTTTCAACGCGCGGCTTTTACCGCGCAGAAACCGGGTGCCGGTCAGGCACCCGGCGAGAGCGCTTAGCCGAAGAGCGATAGGATGGTTTGCGGCGCTTGGTTGGCAATCGACAAAGATTGCACACCGAGCTGTTGCTGTACTTGAAGCGCTTGCAGTTTCGCGGAAGCTTCTTCCATGTCGGCATCGACCATGGATCCGATCCCGGAGGTCAGAGCATCGGTCAGGTTGGAGATGAACGTGGACTGGGTTTCGATCCGGCCCTGGGCAGAGCCGAACTCCGCGGCCGCATCGACAGCGTTGTTGATCAGGGTTTCGACATTGCCAAGTGCCGCATCCGCCCCTGCGTTGGTGGTCACGTCAATGCTGTCGAGCCCGAAAAGGCCGCCGGATGCTTCGCCATCTTCACCCACAGTGAGTTTCAGGGTTGTGCTGGAACCGTCACCATTTTCATCGTCGATTGCCAGTTTCCACTGACCGGCATCATCGTCATACTGAACCCCTGTGGTAACCCCCTCAGTTCCTGCGGAATCGATCGCGGTTTTGAGACCTTTGGCGACGTCTTCCATGGTTTCGCCTTTACCGGCGACATAGGTATAAGATTCAGACCCGACAGTAACCTTGAAGCTGTCACCTTCGTTGATGTTCGCCGTGGTGCTGAAGTCAATCGTTGCGGCGCGCTGATTCAGAGTTTCCGGACCGTTGGAGTCGGCGATGTCTTCACCGTTGATCTCGGCAATTTCAAAATCGGTTGCATCACCATCGGCGGTTGCAGAGATTTCCATTGTCGAAAACGCGTTGGTGTTCTTGAGTGTCAATTCACCGGTTGTGCTCGCATCTACCGAAAGGCCCTCAATGCCAAGAGCGTTTACCTGAGAAGCAAGTGCATCACGGATCGTATCCGCGTCGTCACCGGTTTCCATGGTGTAGCTCACAGTCTCGTTTCCGACCGACAGAGAGAAGGTGTCGCCAACGTCACCTGCCGTAATTTCGAGCAGCGCCACGGTACCGCCCGCATCTGTGGTGAAATTGGAGTTCGTGGACCCGTTCACGGTGCCGTAAGCGGCCGATTCGGCATCGGTCAAAGCCGTGCCAAAAGTACCGGTGGAGGTACTGAGATCCTGACGGGAGACCGTAATGTCCGAAGCGGTTACAGTGCCGTCGGAGGCGCGATCCAGAGACGACAGGATGTTGACGTCATCGGTGCCTTCGACGAGCGACAGACCGTTGAACTGAGCGGCACCGATCACCGATTTCACCTGGTCGACCAGAGCGTCGATATCGGTTTGAATTTTCTCGCGATCGACGTTTTCCTCCTGTGCCGAAACGACCTTTTCCTTGATTTGGGTCAGCAGGTCGGTGACGGTTTCAGCGGCCTCGGACGCCACGGCCAGGGTTGATTCCCCGAGCGCGAGACTGTCGGAAATGGCGTTGAAGCCCGCGACGTCGGATTCCATCACTTTTGAAATTGCCCAGACGGAAGAGTTGTCCTTGGCAGAGGCAACGGCCTTACCCGTTGAAATCATGCTCTGGGTTTTGGACAGGTCGGAGTTGATGGCGTTCAGAGTCTGCAACGCGACCATCGCGCTATTGTTGGTCAGAATGCTGGACATAGCATAATTTCCTTTGATCTTGGGACGCGTTTTGCGCCGCACGAGTTTCGAGATCCGCCCCCACGGGCGGTTTCAGGATCGTCATTCTGACCGATTACGGATGACCGCTTCCGGTCGACCGCGCCACCCCCTCGGGATGCACTCTGATATTTGGAGCTTAAAGGCTAAGAGTTTCCTAAGCTGGCTCAGATTGATGCTTTCAATTTGAGGTAAAGGCGCACGAAATCTCAGGCTTTTCTCTCCATGGTTAATGACTGGCGTTTGATTTCGGTCGCCTTGCCGGCAGGTCCATAGGTCGTGAAACCCCGTACCTGGTTGCGCAAAGACAGGATGCGCTCGCGTGCCGTGCGAATGCCTTTGGCAGAGGCCATAAGGAGGCGTTTGTTATGGTCGCTGCGTTTTTGCAGGTCTTTGAGAACCTCGGCGGGCGTCTTTGATTTCGCAACGATCGTCAGAAGCGATTCCTTCGATTTCAATAGCACTCCCAAAGTTGCGAAGTCGCCTTTCAGGATCGCGGCTTTCTCTTTGTCGAGCAGATCGGCGAGGGCCGCCGCCGGGCGGAATGCATCAAGAAATGCCATCTTATTTTTCCTTCAACGCGTTGAAAATCTGTTCAGCAAGGCCGATTCCTCCGGCCTCGACCATTTTTTCTGCTTGTGCCTGTACCAGGAACGATGAGAACTGGTCCTCACTCGAGCCACCGCCGAAGGCATTCGGGGTCTGCCCAAAACCGGCGCTTTTCAGCATTTCCGCCAAAAAGGTCGCTTCCAGTTGTTTCGAGACGTCACGCAGTTTTTCATCCTGCGAAATCTGTGGAAGGTTTTGGACTGACACGGATGGAACAGCAGGCACGGTCATGAGGGTTCACTCCAATTCGAAGCATTTTTTCGATTCCTAACTGCAATCCGGTAAAGAACCGGTAACTCTCTTCGAAGATAGTGGCATCACGGCGAAAGAAATCCCGGATGCAGGAAATGCAGTTTCAGACCTTTGACCTCATGAAGACCGCGAGCAGTCCTGAGACCGGACGATCCCGAAAGATGTCGGCTTTCGATGTGCTGACGGGGGCGAATTCTGCGTTGGAAACCGGCTTTAAAGACATGTTCGCAAACACAGCAACCGCAAATGATTCGAAACCGACCGTCTCGCAGGGGGCAACACTCGGGAGTTCTCGGGACCAGCCCTTACAAGCCAAACATGAGTGTCAGGTGAGTGAAACCCGAACCATGAGGATACAGAGCGACAGTGAAATTGTTAGGGATACAGCCATTCAGGCACTCGTCTCGGGTGAAGGTTTGGCTGTTAGGTCTAAAATCCAGGTGGAGCAGGTCGACGATCAAACGACTCCCTCTGAAAGCTCTGAAACTCCGTTCGAACCCGTCACACACACAGTTGCTGCTGCGGTGCCGGGCCTCCACATAATGATGCGGGCGGATAAGGCCGCGACCGATGTTTCCGAGGAAGAATGTTCTGCAACGGGCCTGGCCTCCGAAGATTGGGATCGCACGCGTGCTTATTGGAGGCCAGACAACTCTCCTCTCTCGGTTGGCGCATTGCTTGGGGAGGCCGATATCGACATGGGTTCCGAGCAACGGGCCGTCTTATCACACGAGGTTGTGCCCCCATCCGTCGTAATGACTGAGCGACATGCGACAGAGGGCGTTGAAGCTGTTTCAAAAGACAATGTGTGGAAAATTTTTGAGATAACATCGTCAAAGGATCAGGTGATAGCGATGGCATCTGACGTAACCACACAGGCCCTTGCGACAGAGATCGACGTCGACGATAGCGCTACGGATGTGACGCGAGGCGATAGGGGGCCGAAACTGCAAGAAGCCGACACATTGTTTGTTCCCATAACGGGCCTGCGTGCCAAAAGTCATTATGAGGCGGTCGGAACGTCTGCGATGGCTGTGCGCCCGTCTGGTGATCTTGTGGAATATGGGAACGTTGCATATGCGGCTCAATCGGATTCGCGTGTACCTGCCGATCTTGAGACATCCGTAGCGACCGCATCGCAGAAAACATCCGCGCCGCTTGATCAGACTCAAACACTCGCCGCAGGCCTGACTGACGAGGTGAGCCTTGTTCCCCACCTCCCGCTTGGCCGTTCGGAGGCGAGGCCCGAGACTCAGGAAGGCGCAGTTTCGGAGGTATCGTCAGATATGACTGCCGAGGCTGGGACCTCTGAACTGGCGGATTTCTCTGTTCCGAAACCGGCGCAAAACGCTGCGGTTTCGGCTGCGCCACTGACATCTATAGAATTTCAAGGGTCCACCATGGGCGAGACGGATCAACTTCAGCTGCGCGATGATGTCGGTCCGGCCACCCATGTTGTCTCGGGAACGGGAACTGTGCGGGAGCAGATTACGGCTACAGGTGTCGCGAATCGGATCGAGTTGCCCACACATATGGCGTCGCAAATCGCAGATGCGGCCCGGCAATTGCCGGACCGCCCGGTGGAGATCACACTGTCTCCCGAAGAACTCGGCAAGGTAAGGCTGTCTTTTCACCTGTCCGAGAACGGTGCAATGCATGTGGTGATCGCTGCCGAACGGGCGGACACGCTCGATCTGCTGCGCCGCAATGTCGACAGTCTGATCGGAGAGTTCCGCGACCTCGGCTATACTGACAGCGGATTTTCTTTCCAGAATTTCGATCAGGGAACGCAACAGGGCGGCACCGATGCCTTCGGTTCCCTGAGCGGCTCATCCGCCTCATCCGATATGATCGACCCGATGCCCACCGATGCCCCCGTGCGCCTGTCGCTCGGAAACTCGTCGGGCATGGATATCCGGCTTTAACAGGAGCACAAGATGGTAAACACGATCACCGCCGCGACCACGGCAACTGCTACGACGGGTTCGGCCAGTTCAGGTTCGAGCAGTTCCAGTGCCACACTGAGTTCTGATTTCGATACGTTTCTCAAGATGCTCACGGTCCAGATGCAAAACCAGGACCCGCTTAATCCGATCGAATCGACCGATTACGCGGTGCAACTCGCCACCTTCTCGCAGGTCGAGCAATCCGTGATCACCAACGATCTTCTGGAAGATCTTTCGGCGCAACTTGGCCTCATGGGATTTTCGGAATTGTCCGGCTGGGTTGGCATGGATGCCAGAAGCGAGGCTGCGACCTATTTCGACGGGTCTTCTCCGGTGACCCTGACCGGCGACTTTGCCACCTCGGCTGATACCGGTGTGCTGATTGTGCGGGACACCGACGGGACGGTCGTTCAACAGGTGACCATGTCCCCGACGGATGACGCGTTCGAGTGGACCGGCCTTGATGAGAATGGCGATGCGTTCGATGCCGGGCTCTACAGCTTCAAGATCGAAAATTATCACAACGGCGATTACCTCTCTACCACCACGGTCGAAAGCTATTCCCGGATTGTCGAGGCGCGTTCTGACGATGGCGATGTCGTTCTGGTTCTGGCGGGAGGCAATGAGATCGGATCCGACGATGTGACCGCCTTGCGCGATCCGTCGTGATACGCTTGCAGAGCGTAACACTCCCTCGTTAAACTCTGGCGGTTCGTAACTCTGGAGCGTCTCCATGCATGCCTCAAACCTTCCCCCGAAGGGGCTTCAGGACGTTGTTGCGGCGCGTGTCTCAGCTCCGCTTCACTGGTTGCGCCTTCCGGGCGGACGGACGAACCGCAGTTGGCGCGTGACAGGGCCGTCCTGTGACTGGGTGGTCAAACTGTTCGATCCCCGACGGGCCAACCCGCTTTTCCCGAACGACCCGGAGGCGGAACGCTATGCGTTGATCGCCTTGGGGGGGATGGACCTTGCACCGGAATTCGTGGCGCGTTTCGAGACATACGAGGGTGTGTGCCTCGTTTACCATTATGTCGCGGGTGTGTTTTCCGGAAAAACGGACCCCGACACCATCCGGGCGTTGGGCCGCCTGCACCGTCTGACTCCCCCACCTGACCTGCGCACGATTGACACAAGCCCTACGGCTTTGCTGGAGCAGGGACGGTTTTTCCTGCATGGGCTGGAGGGCTCCCTTGCGCGACATCTGCGAGAAATCGAACCTTCTCCATATCCTGTTGCAGCAGGAAAAGAGGTGTTCCTTCATGGCGATCCGGTGCCCGCGAATGTTCTGATCTACGACGGGCAGCGTCGGTTCATCGACTGGCAATGTCCGGCGCGGGGCGATGCGACGGCGGATTTGGCCATAGCCCTGTCGCCTGCCATGCACCATGTTTATGGTGCGGGTGGATTGTCAAAAACGGAGCAGGAGGCGGCGCTTTCCGCTTACCCCAACGTCGATATCATTGCGCGTTACCGGCAACTTGCACCCTTTTACCGATGGCGCATGGCGGCCTATTGCGTGTGGAAAGCGGGGCGGGGCGAAGCGATTTATCTCGAAGCGGCGGAGGCTGAACTCACCCCAACAGAAGCATGACCGCAGCTCCGATCCCGGCGGAAACCACACCCCCGGCGATCAGCCACAAAACCTGCCAGCAATTCGTGCGCTCAACGGGTTCGGCGGTCTCCTTGCTCTGGGCGATCAAAAGCGCCTCGGCCAGTTGCGGCAGGCGCGGCCCGAAACGTGCAAGCACCGTGGCGGTGCGCAAAAGATCGCGCGCCATAGCCTTGGGCCCGATATTGGCCTTGATATACGCCTCGACCACCGGCTTGGAGACTTCCCAGATGTTGATATGCGGATCGAGCGAGCGGGAAACGCCTTCGACCACCACCATGGTGCGTTGCAACAGGATCAGCTCTGTGCGGGTCTGCATCCCGAAGCGTTCCGTCACTTCGAAAAGGTAGGACAACAGCCGCGCCATGGAGATGCGCGTAGCGTCCATCCCGAAGATCGGATCGCCCACAGCCCGCAGTGCGCGCGCGAATTCATCCACGTCCCGATCGGCGGGAACATAGCCCGCCTCGAAATGGACCTCTGCCACGCGTTTGTAGTCTTTTTTGATAAAGCCGTACAAAATCTCGGCGTAAACACGTCTTGTATACTCATCGAGCATGCCCATGATGCCGAAATCCAGGGCGATGATATCACCGTTTGGCGCGATCTTGAGATTGCCGTGATGCATGTCGGCGTGGAAGAAGCCGTCGCGCAACGCGTGGGTCAGGAACATCTGCAAAACCCGCGGGCCGAGCACGGTGCGATCATGCCCGGCGGCCACAATCTCGTCGATGTCGGAAGCGGTGATCCCCTCGACCCACTCAAGTGTCATGACCCGTTTTGAGGATAGGCCCCAGTCGACGGCAGGCACGGAGAAGCCTTCGTCTTTCGCGGTGTTCGCGGCATATTCGGAGGCTGAGGCGCTTTCCAGTCGCAGGTCCAACTCGCCATGCACGACGCCTTCGAAATGCGCGATTACATCGGTCGGACGCAGACGGCGCGAGGCCGGGGAGAGGCTCTCGATCAGGGAGGCGAGGAAATAGAAGGCGTCGATGTCGGTGCGAAACGCCTTCTCGATCCCCGGACGCAATACCTTGACCGCAACCGCCTGCCCGGTGTCGGCGCGCACGGCTTTGTGCACCTGTGCGATGGAGGCGGCGGCGACGGGTTCGGAAAACTCGGAAAACAGCTTGGATATCGGAGCCTGAAGCTCGGTCTCGACCGTCTTGATCGCCGCATCGCGTGGGAAGGGCGGCATGCGGTCCTGAAGCACCTGCAACTGCCTGGCGAGATCGACGCCGACGACATCGGGACGGGTCGAAAGGATTTGTCCGAATTTGATATAGGCGGGGCCCAGCGCGGTAATTGCGCGCGTCAGCGGCGGAAGGTTCGGATCGCCCTTGTATCCCAGCCAGCGGAAGGGCCAGACCACGGTGCGGGCCAGAATGCGAAAGGCGCGCGGAGCGTCGAGCGCATCCATCGCCTGTGTCATCGCCCCGGTACGCTCCATGGTCGCGCCGGTGCGAATGAGCCGCCAGATGTTGTGAGGTCCGCGCATCAGAGTTTCCATCCGGAATGCAATGCCGCGATGCCCATCGTCAAATTGCGATACTTGACGTTGGAAAACCCTGCGGTTCGGATCATTTGTGCAAACGTTTCCTGATCGGGGAATTTGCGGATACTCTCCACGAGATATTGGTAGCTATCACGATCGCCGGCGATCATCTGACCCATGCGCGGGATGATGTTGAAGGAATAGAGATCATAGGCCTTCTGCATCATCGGATTCGGCAATTGCGAAAATTCGAGCACCATGAGACGCCCGCCGGGTTTCAGAACGCGGTAGGCCTCAGACAGCGCATCGGGGATGCGGGTCACGTTCCGGATGCCGAAGGAAATGGTGTAGACGTCGAACTGGTTGTCCTCTAACGGAAGCTGCATCGCGTCGCCGGTGACCCATTGCAGGCTGTCGGCCATTTTCTCGGCCTCGGCGCGTTTGCGGCCCTCCACCAGCATCGACTCGGTCATGTCGAGCACAACAGACGTTGCACCCGGCGCACGTTTCAGGAAACGGAAGGAAATGTCGCCGGTGCCGCCCGCAACATCGAGCAAATGCTGATCCGGGCGCGGCGCAAGCCAGTCCATCATCGCATCTTTCCAGACCCGATGGATGCCCATCGACATCACATCGTTCATGATGTCGTATTTCGAGGCAACCGAGGTAAACACCCCATGCACCATCCCGGCTTTCTGATCCTCGGCCACATCCTTGAAACCGAAATGGGTGGTTTTGCCGTTCTCGCTCATCGCTCTTGAACCTTTCTCGAAACTCACCCTTCTTATAGGGCTCACGTCGGGCGTGACAATCGCATGTCGCAAAGCGAAGGGGCCAAAATGCCGGAATTGCCAGAGGTCGAGACGGTTCGTCGCGGGTTAGAGCCCTCGATGACGGGGGTGAGGATTGCACGGGCCGATGTGAACCGGCCCGATCTGCGCTGGCCCTTCCCGGAACGGATGGCGGAGCGGCTGACAGGGACAACGGTGGAGCGGTTGCGACGGCGGTCGAAATACATCCTCGCCGATCTCGATACAAAAGAAACCCTGCTGATCCATCTCGGCATGTCCGGGCGAATGACCGTGTCCGGCGATCCGCTCGGGCAGTTCGTGTATGATCACCCGGCGCAGGAAAAGCATGACCATGTGGTGTTTCATATGGCCAATGGTGCGCGCGTGACCTTCAACGATCCGCGGCGGTTCGGGGCGATGGACCTGATGGCCACGGGGACGGAGGAGGCGCATCCTCTTTTGGCGAAACTCGGGCCGGAGCCTTTGGGCAACACGTTCAGCGAGGATCACCTGATTTCCGCGCTCAAAGGCAAGAACACCCCGATCAAATCGGCGCTTCTGGACCAGCATGTCGTCGCGGGGCTGGGTAATATCTATGTCTGTGAGGTTCTGTTTCGCGCGGGTATTCATCCGGCGCGCAAGGCCTCAAAGATTTCCGCAGCGCGCATCGGGTCACTTGTGCCGATCATCCGCGAGGTGCTGTTGGAGGCAATTGAGGCGGGGGGATCGTCGCTCAAAGATTTCCGTCAGGCCGATGGAGAGCTTGGATATTTTCAGCACAATTTCCGGGTTTACGGACGCGAGGGGCAGCCCTGCGTGACGCCGGATTGTGCGTCACGCATAAAAAGGATCACTCAATCGGGGCGATCCAGCTTCTTTTGTCCGACCTGTCAAAGATGACTTGATACCTATGGGCGAGATGTTAGGACTGCCGGGAAGGATCAGAAACCGGAGGGTGCCATGGCCTACAAAACGCTTCTTATAGAGATCAAGGACAGTGTCGAACTGATCCGTTTGAACCGGCCCGAGGCGCTCAATGCGCTCAATTCCGAATTGCTCTGCGAACTGGCCGATGCGCTGGGCAAGGCCGATCTCGACCCGAAAGTGCGCGCCATCGTCATCACCGGATCGGAGAAGGCCTTTGCCGCCGGGGCCGATATCAAGGAAATGTCGGAAAAGAGCTATGCCGATATGGCCACCGAACGCCTGTTTGCCGAGGACGCCGACCGGATCGTGGCGACGCGCAAGCCGGTGATCGCGGCCGTGGCGGGCTATGCGCTGGGCGGTGGCTGTGAACTTGCGATGATGTGCGATTTCATTCTGGCGGCGGATAATGCGAAATTCGGTCAGCCGGAGATCAATCTCGGCATCATTCCCGGTATTGGTGGTACCCAACGCCTGACCCGCTTCGTGGGCAAGTCGAAGGCGATGGAAATGATCCTGACCGGGCGGTTCATGGAGGCCGAGGAGGCGGAACGTTCGGGCCTCGTGTCCCGCGTGGTGCCCGCCAAGAAACTCATTGAGGAAGCGCTTTCCGTGGCCGACAAGATCGCCGAGAAGAGCGCGATTTCCGTGGCTGCCGCGAAAGAGGCGGTGAACCGTGCCTATGAGCTGACCCTGTCCGAGGGGGTGCGTTTCGAACGCACCAGTTTTCAGGGGCTGTTCGCCACGGAAGACCAGAAAGAAGGCATGGCCGCCTTCATGGAAAAACGTGCGCCGCAGTTCCGCGACAAGTAAGCCGACAGATTTAGGTGAAAACAGGCTTTTCTTTTGGGCGATTCTCGCCTAAAGGGAGGCCTTACATGCGCGTGGAGCCCGCTTAGGCTATGATTGACCGCCCAATATTTGGGTTCGGGGTCTGTTCGCGCAATCGAAATTGTAACACGACCTCGAAGAGGAAAAGATCATGGCGAATTCGCCCCAGTCCAAAAAACGCGCCCGTCAGGCCGTCCGTCGCACCGACGTCAACAAAGCCCGTCGTTCCCGCATCCGCACCTACCTGCGCAAAGTCGAAGAGGCCATTGCTTCCGGCGATCAGGCCGCTGCGAAAGCCGCTCTGCAGGCCGCTCAGCCGGAGCTGATGCGCGGCGTCACCAAAGGTGTGGTTCACAAGAACACCGCTGCCCGCAAAATGTCCCGCCTGTCGTCCCGCGTCAAAGCGCTCGGCTGATATTTGCGAAGAATTTATGAGAAAAGCGCGCCTTTCGGGCGCGTTTTTTGCGTTTGTGCCGACGGTTTTTTCGATGATTTCAATGCGGCTGTGCAGCGAATCTTTCGCGGCGGCGGCGCCTAGCAAGACTTATGTGGTAGTGACAATCATCTTGCTCAAATCTTTCTCGAAGAGACGCGATCTGAGGCAAATGCGCCACGTCTCCCGCAGTGCTTATTGAGCTTTTGGGATTCGATTTTGGTAAAGGCAGAGTCAAGCGCGAAGTTCGATTGCGACTCCGCCAATGGGGTTGCTAGCTTGGCCATGCGATTCACGTCGTCTTGGGGGGACATTCAGGGTCGTGTCGCGGATGAGCGATTGGATTTTGCCGGAGAGAAACGCTTTCTTTCCGACAGGTTCCTTTTGTCAAAGCGCATGAGTCTGAGACCTTTCCCGGATAGGGGTATCCGGGAAGCGGTTGTCCGGTTGTCCACACTTCCGTGCTGGGCAGTCCGGTCTGTCCATATATCCCGTGCCGCCGTTCGTGCGTCTGTGTCTGTGGGGGGTGAGGTCCCCATGGGTGAAAGACGTGCGATACAGTTGGTACGTCAACATCTGGCCGGGTCGGCCGCAGCCGCGACTTTGTGAGGGTGTCGCGGGGCTGACCGTTTTGTTGCCTGTTTGTTGGCAAGATGACCCGAGGCGCAAGAGCCGTGGGATTTGCGGGCAGCCGCAGGCCCCGATGTCGGAGCAAAAACCGGCATGGATAAAAACGATAATGGGTCGAATAGAGAAAATGAAAAACGAGACGTGGGGACGTGTTAAGGAACAACTTCTTGAGTCTGTGGGGCGCAGCAATTACGCGAACTGGATCGAGCCGCTGGAACTGAGAAAAGTCGACAATGGTGTCGCTGTTTTCTCAGTGCCGACGAGTTTCATGGCGAACTGGGTGTCGCGCAATTTTGCCGACACCATCCTGACCCATCTCAAGGCGGCGAATGCACCGGCTTCGCGCGTCGAATTCAAAGTCGAGCCGCACCAGAGTCAGCCTGCTGTCGCTCCGGCTGAAACCGCACCTGCAACCTCGAATCAGACCCCGACCCTGGTGCATGAGGCTCCCGCCGCCGATCTGCCCGGCGCGCCGCTCGACCCGCGTTTCACCTTCGACAATTTCGTCGTTGGCAAGCCGAACGAGTTGGCCCATGCCGCAGCGCGCCGTGTGGCCGAGGGCGGTCCGGTGACGTTCAACCCTCTGTTCCTCTACGGTGGTGTGGGGCTCGGGAAGACCCACCTGATGCACGCCATCGCGCATGAAATTCGCCTGCGCGACCCCGAGGCGCGTGTGCTGTATCTCTCCGCCGAACAGTTCATGTATCGTTTCGTCCAGGCGCTGCGTGACCGTCAGATGATCGACTTCAAACAGATTTTCCGATCCGTCGACGTGCTTATGGTCGATGACGTGCAGTTTATCGCTGGCAAGGACAGCACGCAGGAAGAATTCTTCCACACGTTCAATGCGCTGGTCGATCAGAACAAACAGATCATCATCTCCGCCGACCGCGCCCCGGGTGAAATCCAGGGTCTTGAAGACCGGATCAAATCGCGTCTGCAATGCGGTCTTGTCGTCGACCTGCACCCTACAGATTACGAGCTGCGTCTCGGCATTCTTCAAACCAAAGCCGAAGGCTATCGCGCCCAGTACCCGGATCTGAAATTCGCCGATGGCGTGCTCGAATTCCTCGCGCATCGCATCTCGACCAACGTGCGCGTGCTCGAAGGTGCGCTGATGCGTCTCTTTGCCTTCGCCTCTCTTGTGGGCCGCGAGATCACACTTGATCTGACGCAGGAATGTCTTGCCGATATTCTCAAGGCTTCCGAGCGTAAGGTGACGGTCGAGGAAATCCAGCGCAAGGTGTCCGAACATTACGCCATTCGCCTTTCCGATATGATTGGTCCGAAACGGGTACGCTCCATTGCTCGTCCACGTCAGGTGGCGATGTATCTGGCGAAACACATGACCACGCGGTCCCTGCCGGAAATCGGGCGGCGTTTCGGGGGGCGTGACCACACCACCGTGATGCATGGGGTGCGCCGGATCGAAGAGCTCAAGGCCACCGACAGCCAGATCGCCGACGATCTGGAAATGCTGCGCCGCACGCTTGAGGCGTAAGCGTAGCGAACCTGAGTCAAATGCGTTGCACCGCCGTGACAATCGTCTCTGGCGGTGCCTGCGTCTCTTGACCTTCGGAACCGGACGCAACACAGTCTGGGCAAACAAACTATTGCACCCGGCGATGGATCGTTTACCTTCATCGCCCCGGGCTTTGAAACACGCGAGGGTGGTATGAAAATCAGCATCGAACGCGGCACGCTTCTGAAAGCGGTCGGTCAGGCACAATCGGTTGTCGAACGCCGCAACACGATCCCGATCCTCGCCAATGTTCTGATCGAGGCCGAGGGTGACACCGTGTCCTTCCGCGCCACCGATCTCGACATCGAAGTGGTGGACAAATGCGCGGCCATGGTCGAACGTGCCGGTGCCACCACCGTCTCCGCCGTGACGCTGCACGAGATCGTGCGCAAACTGCCGGACGGGGCGATGGTCCAACTCACCGATGACAGCACTACGGGCCGTCTGACGGTCGAGGCGGGGCGGTCGAACTTCTCTCTCGCGACGCTGCCGAAAGAGGACTTCCCGGTGATGGCCACCGCCGAATACGACAGCAACTTCGCCGTGCCCGCGCCGGTGTTGCGTCGCCTGTTCGACAAGTCGAAATTCGCGATCTCGACTGAGGAAACCCGCTATTACCTGAATGGCGTCTACATGCATGTCGCCGACAGTGAAAACGGCCGTGCGTTGCGTTGCGTGGCCACCGATGGCCATCGTCTGGCCCGCATCGACGCGCCGCTGCCGCCCGAGGCTGCGGATATGCCTGGCGTCATCGTACCGCGTAAAACCGTGGGTGAACTGCGCAAGCTTCTCGACGATGACGAGATGACGATCGCTGTCTCCGTCTCCGAGGCGAAAGTGCGTTTTGCCACGCCCGAGATCACCCTGACCTCCAAGGTCATCGACGGCACCTTCCCGGATTACTCCCGGGTGATCCCCGTGGGCAACACCCGAAAGCTCGAAGTGGACGCCGCCGAATTCGCGAAGGCCGTGGACCGTGTGGCCACCGTGTCCTCCGAGCGTTCCCGCGCGGTCAAACTGACGCTCGAAGACGACAAGCTGACGCTCTCTGTTAATGCGCCCGACAGCGGTGCTGCCGAGGAAGAGCTGGCTGTGGCTTACAACGACGAGCGCCTTGAGATCGGGTTCAACGCGAAATACTTGTTGGAAATCGCCTCTCAGGTGGATCGCGAAAACGCCGTGTTCCTGTTCAATTCCTCGGGCGATCCGACTTTGATGCGCGAAGGCAATGACACCTCCGCTGTCTATGTCGTCATGCCGATGCGGGTTTGAGTATTTCTGCCAAGAAGAAAACCAGAGGGATGCGATGGGCGGCCTGTTCATAGAAGAGCTGAGCCTGTCGCATTTCCGCTCCCACAAGGCCGCGCGTCTCGAATTGGACGGGCGGCCTGTCGCCATTTGGGGGCCGAATGGCGCGGGTAAGACGAACATTCTCGAAGCGGTTTCCTTGCTCTCTCCGGGGCGTGGGTTGCGGCGCGCGAGTCCCGATGAGATTGCGCGCAAGCCCGAGGGACTCGGTTGGAAAATTCGCGCCGATCTGCACTCTCTGCATCAGTTGCATGAGGTGGAAACCTGGGCCGAACCGGGCGCGTCCCGGAGTGTGAAGATCGACGGCAAACCCGCGCCACAGGTTGCCCTGGGCCGGATCGCGCGGGTCGTCTGGCTCATTCCGGCGATGGACCGGCTCTGGATCGAAGGGGCCGAAGGGCGGAGGCGGTTTCTAGACCGCATGGTGATGTCATTTGAGCCGCGCCATGCCGAGGCGGTTCTGGCCTATGAGAAGGCGATGCGGGAGCGCAATCGCCTATTGAAGGACATGGTGCGGGACGCGCATTGGTATGGCGCG
Organism: Celeribacter persicus; assembly: GCF_003050785.1. Lineage (GTDB taxonomy): Bacteria > Pseudomonadota > Alphaproteobacteria > Rhodobacterales > Rhodobacteraceae > Celeribacter > Celeribacter persicus. Next base: position 286,834 of record NZ_QAOH01000003.1, on the reverse strand, counting down.
CTTGAGGCGCAGATGGCGGAGCATGGGGCGGCGATCATGGCGCATCGCATCTCGACGCTGACCCGATTGGCGGAGGCGCAGGACGGGGCGGAAACCGCGTTCCCGGCGGCGGAATTGTCGCTCAAGGCGTCTGACGATATGGAACTGCCTGTCGGGCAAGAGGACCTTCTGGCCGCGTTTCGGGAGGGACGTCCGCGCGATCTGGCAGCAGGTCGCACGTTGATCGGGCCGCATCGCGCCGATTTGGGAGCGATCTACACGGCCAAAGGTGTACCAGCAGATCAGTGCTCGACCGGAGAGCAAAAGGCGCTTCTGATTTCGCTCATCCTTGCAAATGGTCGCGCTTTGGCGGAAGACTTCGGAGCTGCGCCGATCTTTCTGCTGGACGAGGTTGCAGCCCATCTCGATGCCTCCCGCCGCGCGGCGCTCTATGATGAGATTTGCGCACTGGGCGCGCAGGCTTTCATGACCGGGACGGGCCCCGAATTGTTCGCCGAACTCGGCACGCGCGCGATGCAGATCGAAGTGCGGGAAGACGCAGGTCTTTCCCTGATTGACGAAAGGATACCCGGATGACGCCGCAACGTGTGACCTTGATCACCCTTGGTGTGGACGATATGGCGCGCGCCCGTGCCTTTTATGCGGCTTTGGGCTGGCAGATGCATCCGAGTTCGCAAGACGAGATGACCGTCTACCAGGCGAACGGGTTTGCACTCGGGCTTTTCGGACGGGAAACTCTGGCCGAGGATCAGGCCCGTCCCGGTACGCCTCTTGGCACCGGGGCAATGACGCTGGCACAGAACTTCCTGTCGGAAGCAGAGGTCGATGAAGCTTTCGCGTTGGCCGAAGCGGCGGGTGCAACCGTTTTGAAACGCCCGGAAAAGGTCTTTTGGGGTGGCTATTCCGGCTATTACGCCGACCCGGACGGCCATGTCTGGGAACTGGCTTACAATCCGTTCTGGCCGCTCGATGCGGACGGTAGTCTTACTTTGCAAGAGCCCGAGAAAGACCCCGAATGACCATCACCCCCGGCGATCTTGGCCTCTATGCCTTCGCGCTTCTGATCCTCTTTCTGACTCCCGGCCCCGTCTGGCTCGCCATGCTGGCGCGCTCGCTTTCGGGCGGGTTTCATGCCGCATGGCCTCTGGCGCTCGGCGTTGTGATCGGCGATTTCCTGTGGTCGCTTCTGGCGATCCTCGGCGTGAGCTGGATCGTTTCCGAATTTTCGGGCTTTCTTACCGTCATGCGCTGGATTGCCGTGGTGATGTTCATCGCCATGGGGGGGTTGCTCATCCGTCACGCCGATAAACAAATCGCCGCCGACAGTCGCCTGACCCGTCCCGGTATGTGGGCGGGGTTTGTTGCGGGTCTGATCTGCATCCTCGGCAATCCGAAGGCGATCTTGTTCTACATGGGCTTTCTGCCGGGGTTCTTCGATCTCTCGGCCTTGACCGTTTACGACATTGCGGCCATCTGTACGATCTCCGCCGTGATCCCTCTGGTCGGCAACCTGATCCTGGGGGCCTCCGTCGGTGCGGTGCGCAAGATCATGACCTCCCCGAAAGCACTCAGGCGGATGAATATTTCCGCAGGCAGCCTGCTGATTTTCGTCGGTCTGATCTTGCCTTTCGTCTGATCGCGAAAACCCGTCTTTTTCCCACGCTTTTCTATGTCAATTGCGTGACATCCCGGACCCGCTCGCGTATAAAATAGGCAGGAAATAACAAGGATTTTCGAATGTCCGACAATACGCAGCAGCCTTCCGAGTACGGCGCAGATTCCATCAAGGTTCTCAAAGGCTTGGAGGCCGTCCGCAAACGTCCCGGCATGTATATCGGCGACACGGACGACGGTTCCGGCCTGCATCACATGGTCTATGAGGTCGTGGATAACGGCATTGACGAGGCTCTGGCTGGTCATGCCGATTTTGTGGCGGTGAAAATCCATAAGGACAGCTCGGTCTCCGTGCGCGACAACGGACGCGGTATCCCGACCGATCTGCACGCCGAAGAGGGCGTTTCCGCCGCCGAGGTCATCATGACCCAGCTCCACGCGGGCGGCAAATTCGACAGCAATTCCTACAAGGTCTCTGGCGGTCTGCACGGCGTGGGTGTGTCCGTTGTGAACGCGCTCTCCGAGTGGCTGGAACTGAAAATCTGGCGGGCGGGCAAGGTGCATCAAGCGCGATTTGTCAAAGGCGAGACTTCCGAGCACCTCAAGGTCATCGGCGATGCGGGCGACGAGACCGGCACCGAGGTGCGGTTTCTTGCCTCGGCCAAGACCAACGACCCGGAGGGCACGTTTTCCAATCTCGACTACTCCTTCGAGACGCTGGAAAAACGCCTGCGGGAACTGGCGTTCCTGAACTCCGGGGTGCGCATCATCCTCGAAGATGAACGCCCCGCTGAGCCGCTCAGGACTGAGTTGCATTACGACGGTGGTGTGAAGGAGTTCGTCAAATATCTCGACCGGCACAAGACGGCGATGATCCCGGAACCGATCTTTGTCTCCGGTGAGCGCGACGATATCGGTGTCGAGGTCGCGATGTGGTGGAATGACAGCTACCACGAAAACGTCCTGCCCTTCACCAACAACATCCCACAACGCGATGGCGGTACACACCTTGCGGGTTTCCGTGGCGCACTGACCCGGACGCTCACGAAATACGCGCAGGAAAGCGGTATCGCGAAGAAAGAAAAGATCAACTTCACCGGCGACGATGCGCGCGAGGGCCTGACCTGTGTGCTCTCCGTGAAAGTGCCCGATCCGAAATTCTCGTCGCAGACCAAGGACAAGCTTGTGTCGTCGGAGGTGCGTCCGGCGGTCGAGAACCTTGTGGGCGAAAAGCTCACCGAATGGTTCGATGAGAACCCGGCAGAGGCCAAGATGATCGTCGGCAAGATTATTGAGGCGGCGATGGCACGGGAGGCCGCGCGCAAGGCCCGTGAACTGACCCGCCGCAAATCTGCATTGGATGTGAATTTCCTCTCCGGCAAGCTCAAGGATTGTTCCGAAAAGGATCCGTCCCTGACCGAAGTTTTCCTCGTCGAGGGTGACTCCGCCGGGGGCTCCGCTCAAACGGGGCGTGACCGTCGGACACAAGCGATCCTGCCGCTCCGGGGGAAAATTCTCAACGTCGAGCGCGCGCGGTTCGACCGGATGTTGTCGTCGCAGGAGATCGGCAACCTCGTGATGGCGCTCGGCACCGGTATCGGCCGCGATGAGTTCAACCTCGACAAACTGCGCTACCACAAGATCGTCATCATGACCGATGCCGACGTCGACGGTGCGCATATCCGGACGCTTTTGCTCACCTTCTTCTTCCGCCAGATGCCGGAACTGATTGAGGCCGGGCATCTGTTTATCGCCCAGCCACCGCTCTACAAAGTGTCGCGCGGCAAATCCGAAGTCTATCTGAAAGATCAGGCGGCACTTGAGGATCACCTGATCCATCAGGGCGTTGAAGGTGCGGTTCTGCGGCTCAAAAACGGCGAAGAAATTGCCGGAACCGATCTCGAACGTGTGGTCGAAGGTGCGCGCAGTTTCAAGCGCGTGCTGGAGATTTTCCCGACCCATTACCCGCGTCACATCCTCGAACAGGCGGCACTGGCCGGCGCATTCGAGCCGGGTCGTGTGGATGCCGATCTGCCGGGCACGGCGGAGACCGTGGCGAGACGTCTCGACATGATTGCGCTGGAATACGAGCGTGGTTGGACCGGGCGCCCGACGCAGGATGTCGGCATCCGTCTCACCCGTGTGCTGCGTGGTGTCGAGGAGGTTCGCACCCTCGATGGCGCCATCCTGCGCGGCGGCGAAGCGCGTCGCATCCATCAGGAAGTGGCTGCCACCGAAGGGCATTACACCGATCCGTCGAAACTTGTCCGCAAGGATCGCGAGACGATGATCCACGGGCCGATCGACCTTCTGAACGCGATTCTGGAAGAGGGCGAAAAGGGTCTGTCGCTGCAACGCTACAAAGGTCTGGGTGAGATGAACCCGGAGCAGCTCTGGGAGACCACACTCGACCCGGAAGCCCGCACGCTGTTGCAAGTGAAGATCGAGGATTTCCAGGAGGCTGACGACATTTTTACCAAACTGATGGGCGATGTCGTGGAACCGCGTCGTGAGTTCATTCAGGACAACGCGCTCAACGTCGAAAACCTCGACGCGTGACGGTTCGCGCCAAACGCGCGATATGATGGGACGGGGAAGCTGCCATGCGATTGCCATGGCAGCTTCTTTTATGGAGGGGCATCCGAATTTCTGCTCTTATTGACCATTATGGAAAGCCCGCAGGAATAGAATGCCAAAGGCCGACAGAACGAGAGGCGGCCCGAAAATATACGGCAGGGATACAAAATCCGCGTCATAGGTCGGATAGATCCCACGCCTCATCACCCCGACGATATGCACCAGAGGATTGAACCAGAGGATTGGCCTGAAAGCGTCCGGAATGTTTTCGAACTGGTAGAAAATTGTCGAAATCAAGAACATGGGGCGGTTCAGAATGGCCCAGATCTGTTCCCAGACGGGCAGCTTTTCAAACAACAATGCATTGATGACACCGATGCCGAACGAAAACACGATGACGCCACACAAGGCGAGTGCGATCATGGACGGGTTGAGGTGACGTAAGTCTGTGCCAGTGAAAAGCAGGATGGCGCCAAACATCAGGCAGAAGATCATGACCTGTGTGAGCGCATTCAGCATGAGTCGCGCCAGAATCGCGTCCATGAAGGTCACGGATGGATAGGATAGCAGTTTCTCATTGAAGGAAATGGCCCGACCAATCTTTGTCGACATGTCCTTGTACATGGTGAAGGGCAGTATCCCCGAAGCATAAAACAGTATGAAATGTTCACCAATCGGAGGTTGGTGAAAGGCGAGCGAAAAGAAGATTGTGATGAGCGTAATCCCGGCCACGGGTTCGAGAATCGCCCAAAGATATCCTCCCGGTGTGCGGCCGTAATTCGTCGCCATCTCCCTTAGCATCAAGGCAGAGATCGTCCGCACGGCGCGCCCAAGGGAGGGTGAGTGCCCGGCCATACTCATGCTGTCTGTCCCGTCATTCGCATGTAGTGCACTGAACCTCATCATTTATTTACCAATTGCTGATGTGATGAGGCTTACGTCATGCCGAGTTAGAAATCGGTTAACTGGGACCGAGAGGTAAGCACTTTGGCCGGGAAAGCATCGCGAAAATCTAATTCACCGAATATTTCTGTGGTCGAACCAGCACCGGTGGTCATTCTGCCTTCCGCGAGGCCCGTAAGGTTGCGCAAAAGGCATCGTTTTCTGTTTCTCTCCTTTCTGCTCTGTACGATTTTGCCGGTTCTGCTCGCGGTCGGTTACATTTGGGGCGTGGCACGAGACCAGTATGCCTCCCGCATCGCCTTTTCCGTCCGAAGCGCACAGAGCGCGCCTGCTCTCGAAATCCTTGGCGGCATGAGCCAGCTCGGGGGCGCGGATTCGCTGGATTCCGAGATTCTGGCCGATTTTATCCATAGTCAGGCTTTGGTCGAGGAACTCGATGCACGGCTCAATCTCAGGGGCATCTATGCCTGTCTGCCGGAGCAGAAGGACATTGTCTTCTGCTTGTATCCTCAGTCGACGGTGGAGGACCTTGTCGCTTATTGGCGCAGGGTGGTATCGGTGTCTTATGACGGTGGCGCGGGCATTCTTGAGATTGAAGTGCGTGCTTTCGACCCGATTCAGGCGCAGGACGTCGCCAATGGGATCTTCGATCTCAGCAGTATGATGATCAATAATCTGGCATCGTCTGCCCGGGAGGATGCCACAAGATATGCACGACAAGAGCTTGATATTGCTGTGCAACGTCTCAAAACGGCGCGCAAGAATCTTGCGAGTTTCCGCAGTGAGACCCAGATCATGGACCCGGAAGTGGATCTGAGCGGCCAGATGGGGGTGATTGCCAATTTACAGGAACAGTTGACGGACGCGCTCATTGATCGGGGTATGATCGCAATGACCACGACCGGAGCGGATCCGCGGATCGAGCAACTCGATCGCAAGATCAAGGTGATCGAACATCAGCTCGACGTGCAGCGCCAAAAATTCGGGCCGCAAATGCAGGACGGAAAGAATGCTTATGCCGACCTGATAGGGCAGTTCGAAGAGTTGAGCGTCGAGGTTGAGTTCGCTGAAAAATCCTATTTGCAAGCCATGACCGCTCTGGATGTCGCGATGGCTGAGGCCAGTCATCGTAGCCGGTATCTGGCGGCCCATGTCCGACCCACGCTGGCGCAGACATCGGAATATCCGAAAAAATTTCTCGTTCCCGGTATGGTTCTGTTCTTTGCGTTTTTCATCTGGATGATCGGTATTCTGGTCTATTATTCGCTGCGGGATCGCCGCTGATATGGTGCGCCTCGAACATCTGACGAAAGCCTATCGTAACGGAACCACGCTCAAATATATCGTGCGCAACGCCAGCCTGACCATTCCCGGAGGGCGCAGCGTGGCGCTTTTGGGGCGTAACGGTGCCGGGAAATCCACGCTTTTGCGCATGATTGCCGGAAGCCTCAAACCGGATTTTGGCAATATCCGGACGAGAGGCTCCATTTCCTGGCCGGTCGGATTCTCGGGCTCCTTTCACGGAGCCTTGACTGGGGCGCAAAACACGCGATTCGTGGCGCGTGTGTACGGTGTGGATACGGATGAGCTTTGCGCATTTGCCGAGGACTTTTGCGAGCTTGGCGAAGACTTTCATCTGCCGGTCCGAACCTATTCGTCAGGTATGAAGGCGCGTCTGGCCTTTGCCGTTTCGGTGGGGATTCCTTTCGATACCTATATCATCGACGAGGTGACTTCGGTCGGTGATGCGGCGTTTCGGCAGAAAAGCAGTGCCGTGATGCATGAACGCCTGCAACACAGCGGAGCGATCGTCGTGTCTCACAACATGCGCATGATCCGTGATCTTTGTGACTGCGGTGCGGTTCTGGAAAACGGCTCATTAACCTTTTTCGGCGATATCAGAGAGGCGATTCACGCGCATGAAAACAACATGAATGCGCGAGATTACGGCTAGGGGGCGCTGCGCGTCGCAGCTTCCCCTGCCGTGAAACGAAAAGGGAGTGACATGCTGGACGTTCTCATACCGCATTATAACGACGCTGCTGCGCTGGACATGACGCTTCAGTCGATTGAGGCACAGAGCTGGAAAGGAAAGCTGCGTGCGATAGTGATGGATGACGGGTCGGATAAGGAAGAACTGGCACATGCCGAAAAGGTTATCCTGAACAGCGCGTTGAAAATCGAATTTATGAAAAGCCCTGAAAACCGCGGTCGCCCGGTGACCCGGAACAAACTTCTCGCGGCGGCCGATGCGCGTTTCATTGCATGGCTAGATGCGGGCGATGTCTGGTACAAACACAAACTGCAAGATCAGTTCAACACGATCTATCAATGCGTATATGCGGGGGAAGATCTGAACCGCATCTGGGTCACCTGCAATTATGATTGGCAATGGATGGGGCGAAAGCGTCGGAAGGTCACTCAGACCACCTCTGGCGATCAACTCAAGAACCTTTTCGTCGGCGACAGGCTGCGGGCATATCTCTGGACGCTTCTGGGGACGCGCGAGTCCTTCAATCTGGTCGGGGGCTTTGACGAACGCCTCCCGAGATTACAGGATCTGGATTATTTCATTTCTTTCGTCCGCGGTGGCGGGCGTTTGGTGAACACCGGCCAGTCTGAGCCCCTGTGTTGTTATTTCAAATCCGATGTCGGGCGTAATGCGCAGGAAATTCGCGATTGTTACGATACGATTTTCAACAAACACGGGCCTGCCCTGGGCCGATACGGTCACGGTTTTCGTCGCCGTTCCCATGCCAAGGCCGACTTTGTCGCAGCACGTTTTGCCGAAAACAACAAAAGGCCGCTGATGGCGCTCAAGTTCTGGCTGCAGGCCTTCGGAAGCGATCCAAGGTATGCCCTGTACCGCACGAAAACATCGCTTCAGAAAGGCTGAACCATGGAGCTTATTCTGGTTATAGGTGACAGCTCTTTGCTTTTGCCGCGGTATATCACCATTCCCGAATTGCATGAGTTTTTGCCCGAGCAGGCGGTTGTCTTTGAAATGCCATGGTATTCCCGGACAGCGGGGCGGTATTATCATGAGCGCTTGCTGGAGTTCGAAGCGGACCGTCGGCTTGAGGCGGCTTCACTGGCTCTTGAGGTGGAAAGCTCCGGTGATCACTGGCCGGTGTTGATTTTCCCAAGTGCTCTGGACAGTCAGGTAATGGCGGAACGCGTTGCCGCGATGCTCCGGCAGATGAAAACCCATCTGGGCAGTCGCAGGCTCACGGTGCACCCGTATCGCGTCACGATGACCGACATGGCCGCAATCACGGAACCGCCCGCGCATTTCGCGGTCTTTCAGACTCTGCGGAATGAGGAGATCGTGATCTCCGATCTTTCTTCCATCCGTCTTACTCCGGCATCGCCGAATATCCCCGGCAGTATGGCGGCCAATCAATGGGCGTCCGGAAACCTTTCCTCTTTCTGCAAGCATCTTGAAAGGCGGGGCCTTTCGCCGGAGTCACATGACCGGGCGATAAGTCTTTTGGCGGAGCGTCATGCTTTCATGAGCAAATCGGGTATGCGCCCCTCGATGATGAACCCTGACAAATTGCTCGAAAGCCTGGCTGACATCTACGTGAACAAGTTTTGCGGTTTGAGCGGATGAGAGGGAGGGCAAAACCCAAAATGCGTCAGTTGAAAATCTGTTTCGTGATCGAAAAACTTGCGTTGCGCAGCGGTGGGGCCGAACGTGTCCTGATCGAGACGGCCAATGCGCTCCACGATGCTGGATATGCCATCGAGATCGTCACTCATGAACCCCGTGGCAAACCGCCCTTCTACCCCCTGCGCGCGGGCATCATTCAGTCGAACATTCGTCCGGCCAATGAATTCAGATCGCGGGGAAGGCGTGTTCTGGATCGTCTGCGTGCCCGGTTCCATCGCAGCGATGTGCTCTGGCCAGGTGTCCGGCGCCTGAAATGGGTCAGTATGCACGGTGGATTCTGGCGGCGCCTCGGGCGCCATATAGATGCGACAGCGCCCGATATCGTTGTCGCCTTCCTGCCCCCGGCCGTGACTGCGCTCGGGCTGGCACGGTTCCGTCACAAACCCCGGCTGTTTGCGTCTTTGCACAATGTTCCGGAACAGGATTTCGACAATCCCGAGCGTTGGGACCCGAACCCGGTCGACCGGATGTACCGGCGACGGGTTCTGGAGCGTTACGACGCAATCGGTATCCTGTTGCCCGAATTTCGCGATTGGTTCCCGACACGGTTGCAGGACAGGTTGATCGTCATGCCCAATGCCGTCCCGCCCGTGTCGCCATCCCGTCTTGCGCAGGCAAAACGGGAAAAGACCGTGATCTCGGTCGGTCGTCTGGCGGATGTGAAAGAACACCGCCTGCTGATCGAGGCCTGGTCACATCTCAAGGCCGATTTTCCCGACTGGAGCTGCCGGATTTATGGCGTCGGCCCTTTGGAGCATGAACTGTCTGATCTCATTCGAAAGCATGGCCTGGAGGATACCGTCATGTTGATGGGCGACACCCGCGACATCGAAAGTGTCTATTTTTCAGCATCATTGCTGGCGCACCCCGCAAAGTTCGAGGGGTTTGGACTTGTGATCACGGAGGCTCTGGCCCATGGCCTTCCGGTTCTGGGATATGAAGATTGTTCGGGTTTCAATTTCATCGTCGAAAATGGCCGAAGTGGTATTTTCGTGCCATCCGAAGGAAATCGCGCGCAAAATCTGAGTGTTGAGATGGCTAAACTCATGCGCGACCCGGAGCGACGTGCGGCATTGGGAGAGGGTGGTTTCAAGGCAATCGAGCGGTTTGCCCCGGAGCGGATACTGGATCTCTGGAAGGTTGCGATCCATGGGACAGAGCCTGTGCCGCAACTCGGAAAAGCCTGAGGAACACGCAATGGGACGATTTATCCTCCATATCGGCACGCATAAGACAGGCACCACGAGCATTCAGAAAGGGCTGTCTCTCAATCGGGCACTTTTGGAAAAGCGCGGCATTTTCTATCCCTCTTATGACCTGATCGGGTTTCGGGATCATTACGCGCATCTTGGCATCGTCAACGCCTTTTCCAAGGCGCACAAACAGATGACGCGCGCCGATGCCATCCGGTTTTTCGAAGAAGTCGCCCGGCGTTCGGTCGATTACGATGTGACGATCATAAGTGCCGAACCGTTTTTCCGGCATGTGGGGTTCGGAGCGAACGGAGAGGTTCGGAAAGTCCCCGGTCGGGCAGAGGCCTATTGGCCCGCGCGTATGGATTACATCCGGGATGTGAAGGCGCATCTGCCTGTCGATGGTGTCGAGGTCGTCATGGTGGTGAGGCGCCAGGTTGAATACGGCATGTCGCTCTATCAGGAGCATGTCAAAACCAGCCGCTATTCGGGCGATTTCCAAACTTTCCGAAACCAGTTCTGGCATCGTTTCGACTATTTGCGTCAGGCCCGTGCCTGGGACGCGGTTTTTCACAAACTGCACGTGCTGCGTTTCGAAGACCTGATTGGTCATGCCGATATTCTGCTGAAATTCGGGGAGGCGCTTGGTGTGCCGCTGGAAGGCCTGAAACCCGCGCCTCTTTCGAACGTCGCCTTGCCGCCGGACATGGTGATCCTGAAACGGATGTTGCATGCGGCTGCGGTCAATGAGGTGGATATGCGTCACCGTATGGATAGGCTTCTGACTGGTGATCTGGGGCGAAAACTCCAGGCGCTACCCAAACGAAGCCTTTATCGTGACTTTGCGGACATGCAGGCGTTTCATGATCGTTATGTCGATGCAAATGAGCTTCTGAAGCGTGAATATATGCCGGACACGGTGCAGGATGCCCCGATGTTCAAGCCGGATTTGAACGACAGGCTGGTCTTTGGCGATGCGCTGGATCCCACATTCCTGAATCAGTTCCTGCTCCAACTCGAAGGGGTGTGAGCCATGGCGCATGCTCCCCAAAGTCTCAGGATATGCTTGTCTCTTGGCGCATTGACACAAGGCGGGATCAGGACCGCGTTTCTGGCGCTTGCTCAGGCTCTGACGGATCTCGGACACAGGGTCGATCTGTTGGTCATCGGTCCGGTGCCCAGGGAGGTCCAGATCCCGAAAAGCGTGTCGGTCATCGGTCTGGGTGCGCGCACGCGCGGGGCTTTATTTCGGGCGGTCGGTTATCTGAAAACCGCGCAACCCGATCTGATCATCACGGCACGCGTGTATATAGACCTCTTGATGCTGCTGGCTCGCAAGCTGGCGCGGTGTCGACAGGCGCGTCTGGTCTGGACATTCCACACGCATCAAAGCCTTGAAGCCGCTTCAAAACCTCGGGCGTGGCAGGTGCTTTACAGGGCCGCTTTCGCCGTGAGCGGCCATGTCGATCATCTTATTGCCGTGTCCGGCGGAGTTGCTGACGACATTGAGGCGCGTTTCCTTCCAGCGCGGTACGGCACCGCGAGGAGGAGAGTTGAGATTATTCACAATCCGATTGCCCTGCCGATGAATACCGATCGCACCGCACCGCACCCCTGGCTTGAACCGGATAGCAAGCGCCCTTTCACCCTTGTTGCCTGTGGTCGTCTGGTTCCGCAAAAGGACTATGTGACATTGCTGAACGCAATATCGTGCCAGACATCAGGGCGGCCCGTCCGTTTGATCGTTCTGGGCGAGGGGCCGCTGCGCGGAGAACTTTTGCAGAGGGTCGAGGCTCTGTCTCTGCAAGACAGGGTGATCTTTCCTGGTCATGTCGAAAATCCCATGGATTTCATGCGGTTCGCGGATCTTTTCGTTTCAAGCGCCCTCTGGGAAGGCTTTGGGATCGCGATCGCCGAGGCTCTGGCATCTCGCTGTCCGGTGATCGCAACGGATTGTCCCTCGGGCCCGTCCGAGATTCTGGAGCGAGGGCGCTATGGTCGGCTGGTTCCTCCCGGAAATGCCGGGGCCTTGGCCGATGCAATTACAGAGGCGGCCAATGGTAATGGGCGGGTTCTCACCGAAGAGGAGGCGCAGCAGGCCTTGCAACGGTTTTTGCCGTCCACGGTTGCACAAAGCTATTTGGCCCTTTTGAACGATTCCGTGCCGCATCCTGGCATATCCGGATGAAACGATGCGGAAAATCACGGTTGTTGTCCCGGTTTACAAGCAATGGCACCACCTGCGGGCCCTGCTCGCGGGGTTCGATGCGCAAACCCTGTCGCCAACGGAATTCGACCTGATTCTTGTTGCGAATGAACCTCTTCCGGATGGGTACACGCCTCCGGAAACATCCTTTCCGGTAACTCTGTGCGCATGTCTGAAGCCCGGTTCCTATGCGGCAAGGAACTTCGGTGCGTCGCTGGCGGAAAGTGATTTGCTGACGTTTACGGATGCGGATTGCAGGCCGGATCCGGATTTTCTTCGACAGCTTCTGATCGCTCACGAGAAATTGCCAGCGGCCATCCTTGCGGGCCGGGTCGGGATTTTGCCCGCAGAACACAGAACCCTCTGGTCGGACTATGATTGTCTGCGCGGCATTCCGCAGGAGCGCTATGTTGCGCGGGGTTACGGGGCCTGTGCCAATCTCACGGTTCCCCGCGCACTTTTCGATGCGGACGGAGGGTTCGATGAAACGCGTTTGTCCGGTGGGGATGCCGAGTTTTGCCGACGATTGTCGGTTCCGGTGCTTTATGTCGGAGAGGCGGTCGTGACACATCCTTGCCGGGAAACCTTTTCCGACGTCTGGTGCAAGGCGCGGCGGGTGCGGGGTGGGCAAATCCGGTCGGGGCCGTTGAGGCGGCGTGCGGCATGGACGGTCCTCTCCTTCCTTCCGCCGTTTCGGGAAAGCGGCCAGCTCTGGCGGGTTCCCTTTCCAATACAACAGCGGGTCAGAGCCATTCTGGCGCAAAACCTGCTTTGGGCCTGTTTGATGGCTGAAAGCCTGAGGTTGCTGTTCCGGGGAGAACCGGAGCGCCGTTAACCGGCCTGCAATACGTGTTTACGTGTCGTGCGGAACAGGTAGTTGCCATAGCTCCAGAGTGCGCGCCGAAGAGAAATCTCGGGCAATGTCCGATACACCCGCCATGTTGAAAGTGCCGCGCGCAGGCGGTTTGCCGAAAGCGACAGCGCGTGACGACGATAACGGGTCAACGGTTCATCGAAGCCGGTGCAAACGCCTCCGGGTTTCAAAAGCCGCAGCCAAAGCGCAAAGTCTTGACGTCTTTCGAGCCGGGGAAACCGGGTTGGCCCCAACAGATCGCGCCGGACCATGACGGTAGAGGTTCCGATCGTATTGTTGAGGAACAATGTGTTGTAATCCACATGAGGGGGCACCCGGCGCATCCCGCGATATTTGCCCGCCTCGTCCATGCGCTCATAGGCCGTGCAACTGAAACCGCTGTCGGTGTCACGCATATGGGCAAGCTGGCGTTTCAGCTTGTCAGGGTGCCACAGGTCGTCGGCATCCAGAAATGCGATGTAATCGCCGCTGGCCATGTCGATGCCCCGGTTGCGTGCCGCAGCCGCTCCGGACCTTTGCGGCAGACAATCATATCTTATGCGGGGATCGCGGCGCGCCCAATGTTCCAAGATAGCGCGGCTGCGATCGGTGGAGCCGTCATCTACCGCACATATCTCGAAATGTTCCAGTGTTTGCGCTACCACGCTTTCAAGACAGTCCGACAGGTAGCGCTCTGCATTATGAACCGGGATGACGATTGAAATTTTTACCATGGTGCTCCTTCGATGCCCGCAACATGACGGCTTCTCGCGCCGTCTGTCTGGCATCGTATCGGAGCATTATTGGAAAACCCTTAAGGGGTTCATTTCAGTTCTATGTAAAAGGCGCAATTTCGCCCGATTTGTATCAGCTCCTGGTAAGCGTCGCCGGATAGCTTTTCCTCGGTGGAAGAGGTGGGCTATGAGTGCTTTCAATTACATTGGGTTCTCCCAAAGCGGTGTCCCGACTTACGACAGTGACATCCGGGATCTGATCTTTCTCGATCTGAATTCCGGTACGCTTGCCTTGGCGATCAATGGCGTCAACGGTGGGATCGCGACATATTCTGTTGCACCCAATGGACAATTATCCCTTCTCAACACGCGGCCGTTTATAGGCGGCACGCTCGATTCCGAAACAACCCGGATGGCCGTTCTGACGCTGAACGGACAGGTTTATCTGATCAGCGGTGCCTCGGGAGCCGGTGATTTTTATGCTTATCCAATCTCATCGACCGGTGTGATCGGTTCTCTGGTCATTATGAGCAGCACGGCGACGGATATCCGCGAATTGCGTGCCATTCAGGTGATCGAGGAGGCCGGAGGGATCGCCCAAATCCTGACCACCAGTGCAAATGGCGAGATCGCGGTTCACTGGGTGTCCACGACGGCGGCATCCCTGAATGGCTATTTGTCTCAGGTCCTGAATTCCGATGTCGCATCCGATGTGGAAATCGTGACCACCTCAGCGGGAAAATTCCTTTTGGTGGCGGATCAGACACATTCCGATCTGGTCGTTTACGTCTTTGATGCAGAGGTGGGCACTGTCGTGGAATTGTCCCGAAACGGGGCTTCGCAACAGGTCGGCATCCATTCCCCGAACGATTTCATTGTGGTCGAGGTAGGAAGCAAGACCTATGTCGTCGTGGCCAGCGGTGTGGAGGCGGGAACCCTTTCGGTGTTTCACCTCGACGCGACAGGAGTGCTGACGGCAGTCGATCATGTGCTCGACACACATGTTACCGGGTTCTCCGCCGCCACCATGGTCGAGAGTTTCAGCGTTGCGGGCAGCACATTCATTATCGCCAGCGGTGCCGATGCGGGGTTCAGTCTCTTTCTGCTGACCGGGTCTGGGCATCTGGTGCTGGTCGAGACCAGTTTGGCCTGGTCCGGTATGCCGCTATACGATGCCGATGGGCTGTCCGTGGTGCAGGAGGGGGATGATATCACCCTTTATTTCACCTCCCGCAGCACGGGAGGTGTTTATACGCTCGCATTCGACAGTGCGGCATGGGGGCAGACACTGACAGGGACAACCTCCGCCGATACGCTGACGGGCGGTGGCGCGCGTGACATTCTCGATGGTGGTGCTCAGGACGATCTGCTCTTCGGCAATGCCGGAGACGACATTCTCATCGACGGTCAGGGTGCGGATCAGCTTACGGGAGGAAGCGGGAGCGATGTGTTCGTGCTGACCGCCGATGGCTCAATCGACCGGATCATGGATTTCAAGCCCGGTGAAGATCGTCTCGATCTCTCGAATTATGCCATGGTTTATATCCCGGACAGCGTTGAATATTACAGCCTTGCCGGGGGAATCGCCCTGAGGCTCAATGGCGATGTTGTCGAAATTTATTCCCATGACGGATACGATCTGACGATTGGTCAGGTTTTACAAAATGCCTTCATAACCCCTCACCGTCCCGCCCTTGCTTCGGCGGGGAGCATGCGCGGGACGGAGGGCAACGATATTCTGGCCGGTACCGAGTTCACGGACGATATTTCGGGGTTCGGTGGCGATGACGTCCTTTATGGTTATGCCGGAAATGATGCGCTCTACGGCGATTCCGGCAACGATATTCTCTTCGGCGGTGGCGACATGGATGTGCTCTACGGTGGCGAAGGCAACGATGAATTGTACGGCGAGGGTGAGGCCGACACACTCCATGGCGACGATGGGGACGACGTGCTTCATGGTGGTGATGGCGACGACACCCTGTCCGGGGATACCGGCGACGACCAGATATACGGCGACGCGAGCAATGATACGATCTACGGAGCGGATGGTGCCGACCGTGTCTTTGGCGGTACGGGACAGGACTGGATATCCGGTGGCCTCGGCAACGACCGGCTTCATGGTGATGAAGACGACGACACTCTCTATGGCGATGCGGGCGGCGACTATCTTTATGGTGGTGGAGGGCATGACACCCTGATCGGGGGCAAAAGCGGGGATCGTCTCTACGGTCAGGACGGGAATGACACGATGCGGGGCGGTCTCGGCAATGATCGGCTCTATGGTGGTGAAGGGAACGATGACGGCAGAGGCGAAGACGGGGACGATATTCTGTTCGGTGGTGGTGGTCATGATCTGATGAATGGCGGTGCTGGCAACGATCGCGTTCATGGCGATGAGGGCAATGATGAGCTGTATGGCGGGGACGGTATGGATTACGTCTACGGCGGTACAGGGCAGGATAGAATCTACGGCGACGATGGCAGTGACCGCCTTTATGGGCAGGAGGGGGATGATCTTCTGTTCGGTGGCACGGGGCTGGACCGGTTGTATGGCGGTGCCGATAACGACCGGCTACATGGCGATGACGGGGACGACCTTCTGTTCGGAGGAGATGGCAGCGATTACCTCTACGGGGGCAGCGATGATGACGTGCTTCATGGTGAGGAGAGCAACGACCGGCTCTATGGGCAGCACGGCAACGACGAAATGTACGGGGGCAGTGGCACAGACCGCCTCTATGGCGGTTCCGGTGCGGACATCGGGGACGGAGAAGCGGGTGATGACATCCTTTTCGGAGGTACCGGCGAGGATTGGCTGACGGGCGGTGGCGGAGACGACCGGGTGCATGGCGATGAGGACAATGACATGCTCTTCGGTGGTGCTGGCGCGGATTATGTCTACGGGGGGATTGGCGACGATACGATTTACGGCGAGGGCGGCCCCGACCGTCTCTACGGTCAGGATGGCAACGATGTGATTTATGGCGGAGACGGGACGGACCGGCTTTACGGCGGCGATGGCGATGATCGTCTGGAAGGTGGAATGGCAAACGACATCCTGCTCGGAGAGGCTGGGGCGGATGTTTTTGTGTTCGATGCGACCAGCGGGGAGGATACCGTCAGGGATTACGAGATCGGGCTCGACAGTCTCTATTTCGACATTGCGGGATATAGCAAAAGCGATTTGAGTTATGGCGAAACGGCTGATGGGAATCTGGTGGTTCTCTGGGCCGGTCAGTCCGTCATCCTTGAAGGACTCACTCTTGCCGATGCACCTGATTTGACCCTTCTGTTTCTCACCTAAGAGCATTCGCTCAGCCGGGCAAAATTTGGGGTGCTACACCCTACCCATATGACGTTCGCCGCGCGTCTTCGCCAATGCGATCTGCCGCTGCCGTTCGCGGAACCGCTCCTTGCGTGCCGCATCGTATTCGTCGATGCACTGATGACAGGACACGCCTTCCTCGTAGTCAGGGCGCGCCTTGTCCTCCGGCAGGATCGGACGTCGACAGGCATGGCACAGCTCATGCGGTCCCTCGGTCAGCCCGTGCCCGATAGACACTCGCCCGTCGAACACGAAGCACTCGCCCTCCCAAAGGCTCTCTTCCTGCGGCATCTCTTCAAGGTATTTCAGGATGCCGCCCTTGAGGTGATAAACCTCCTCGATTCCTTGCCCCAAAAGGAAATTCGTCGATTTCTCGCAGCGAATACCACCGGTGCAGAACATCGCGATCCGCTTGTTGTGAAAGCGATCCCTGTTCTCTTCCCACCATTGCGGAAATTCGCGGAAGGTTTTGGTATGCGGGTCGATTGCGTCCTTGAACGTGCCGATCTGCACCTCGTAATCATTGCGCGTGTCGATCACCGCCACATCCGGCGACGAGATCAGTTCATTCCACTCCTCTGGCGTGCAATAGTGTCCAACCCTTGCCTTTGGGTTGACATCGGGTTGCCCCATGGTGACGATCTCTTTCTTGAGCCGCACTTTCATCCGGGCAAATGGTTGCTCTTCTGCTGTCGAAAGCTTGTACTCGAAATCGGCACAGCCGGGCAGGCCCCGGATATGCGACACCAAGCGCTCAATCGCGGCGGGTGTCGGTCCGGCCACGGTGCCGTTGATCCCCTCCCTGGCGAGCAAGAGCGTCCCCGTGATGCCTTCCGAGAGGCAAAGTTCCAGAAGCGGCCCCCGCAAAGCGGCGGGGTCGGTGAAGCGGGTGAAGTGATACAGAGCGCAGACGGTAAACATGATGTGTTCGATACGCTCCAAGCCGTGATCAGGCAAGAGCTTGCAAAACGCCACCTGTCTGCGTCATCTAATCGCATCCTGCACAGACATGAGGCCCCGCGATGAAACGAAGTGCCCTGATCGCCGCTTTTCTGGCTATTTCCGTCTCTAACCCGGCCCAAATGGCCTTCGCGGAAACGCCGCAGGTGCCCGAAAGCCGCGCCGAAATCCAACTTTCCTTTTCTCCCATCGTCAAGGAAACATCGCCCTCCGTGGTCAACATATACGCCTCCCGTGTGGTCGAGGAGCGGCTTTCTCCCTTTGCGGGCGATCCGTTCTTTTCGCAATTCTTTCGTTCTGGCCCTGCGCGACAGCGGGTTCAACGCTCCCTCGGATCGGGTGTGATCGTCTCCGGCGACGGGCTTGTTGTGTCGAATTATCACGTTGTGGGCGAAGCTTCTGACATCCGTGTCGTCCTTTCCGACAAGCGCGAATACAAGGGCGAAGTGATTCTGGCAGATAAGGAGGCCGATGTCGCCGTGCTCCGTCTCGACGGGGCCACCGACCTGCCCGCACTGCCTTTCGCCGACAGCGATGCGCTCGAAGTCGGCGATCTGGTGTTGGCCATTGGAAACCCTTTCGGTGTGGGACAGACCGTGTCTTCCGGTATCGTTTCGGGCCTCGCGCGCTCCGGCTCCGCCATTCCGGGTGGCGCGGGGTCGTATATCCAGACCGATGCCGCGATCAATCCCGGCAACTCCGGCGGTGCGCTTGTCGATATGTCGGGCCGTCTTGTCGGCATCAACACCTCGATCCTGTCGCGTTCGGGTGGTTCGAACGGGATCGGCTTTGCCATCCCCGCCAACCTCGTGCGCGAATTCGCCCGCCAGGCGGAGGCCGGACAGACCCGCTTCATCCACCCCTGGTCCGGCGTGACGACGCAATCCGTGGACGACTCGGTCGCCGACGCTTTGGGTCTCGACCGGCCCGAGGGTGTCGTTCTGGCCGAATTGCACCCGCAATCGCCTTTCGCTGCGCTGGGCCTGTCGGCAGGCGATGTGCTTTTGTCTCTCGATGATCAACCGATCCTGTCTCCCTCCGATCTCGAATACCGGCTGTCGATCCTGCCGGTCGGATCGACCGTCAAGCTCTCCGCTTTGCGTTCTGGAGAGCCTGTTGATCTGGATTTGTCTCTGATTTCAGCTCCGGGGTCGGAGCAAACAGACACGGTTGAGATCAACTCACCGGGTCCTTTGGGCGGGATGATCGTTGCCGATCTGACCCCCGCGCTGATCGACGAATTCGACCTCTCCCTCACATCTGAGGGCGTTGTTCTCCTTGAGGCTCAAGGCACTGCCGCGCGTCTCGGACTTCAACCCGGAGACAGGATCGTTGAGGTGAATGGCACAGAGATCGACACGGCAAAGACGCTTCAGAACGTCGCCCGGCAAAAGATCGGCATGTGGCTGATCACCATTGATCGGGGCGGACGCTTGTTGCGGATGCGGGTGCAATAAGAGCCTAATCCGGCGAAAACTGTGGTGAGAGGACGCTTTCTGCCCTCTTACCACGCTCTCCCATGTTCGCCTTAAGCTGATTATCCTCAAGGCGAGCAAGGCGACGGAGTGGTTTAAGGCAGCAAATGTCCTTTGCGGCAGGCTTGCCCACACTCCTCCTGCGCGTTACCACAGTGCGCAAAGGAGTCCTCCCATGCGTGCAGCGAACGAAGCTCTTATTGTCATCGACATCCAGAATGATTTTTGTCCCGGCGGTGCGCTTGCGGTTGCTGGCGGAGACGAAATTGTGCCGGGCGTCAATGCGCTCATGACCGAGTTCCCCACTGTGATCCTGACGCAGGACTGGCACCCGGCGGACCACAGCTCTTTCGCAACCACCCATGGCGCCGCGCCGTTTTCGACCACCGAAATGCCTTACGGCACACAGGTTCTCTGGCCCGATCACTGTATTCAGGGCACCGAAGGCGCGGCTTTTCACAAGGATCTCGTGACCACGGGCGACCTGATCATCCGCAAGGGCTTCAACCCGAAAATCGACAGCTATTCCGCCTTTTTCGAGAATGATCATGTGACGCCCACGGGGCTCGAAGGCTATCTGCGCACGCGCGGAATCGACACGCTGACCATGGTCGGGCTGGCGACCGATTTCTGCGTGAACTTCTCCGCGGTGGATGCCGCGAAGCTCGGCTTCAAGGTCACCGTGCGCGCCGATCTCTGCCGTGCCATTGACATGGACGGCTCCCTCACGGGGGCGCTCGACGGCATGAAGTCCGCCGGGGTCGAGGTCTTGTAGGGTCATGACACCGAAACTCTTCACCACCCTGAAAACCTACACCCGGGCCGAGTTCGGCTCTGATCTCTTCGCAGGCGTTACCGTTGCACTGGTGGCCCTGCCCTTGTCTATCGCCATTGCCATCGCTTCCGGAGCCGCGCCCGCCGTGGGGTTCGTCACAGCGATCGTTGCGGGTTTTCTGATCTCCGCGCTGGGTGGCAGCCGGGTTCAGATCGGTGGTCCCACCGGGGCGTTCATCGTCGTCGTGGCGGGCGTGATTGCCACCCATGGCTATGATGGTCTCGTTGCCGCGACCTTCCTTGCCGGGATCGTTCTCATCATCGCCGGTCTGTTCCGCGCGGGACAACTGGTGCGCCACGTGCCCGAAGCGGTGATCAATGGCTTCACCATCGGCATCGGCGTGATCATCGGCACCAGCCAGCTCCCCGATCTCTTCGGTCTTGCCGGACCGTTTCCCGCCGATTTCCTTGAAAAAATCCCGGCACTCTTCAAGGCTCTGCCCGGCCTCAACCCTGCCTCTCTCGCTATCGGTCTCGCAACTATGGTGTTGATCACGCTCCTGCGCCGCGCCTTTCCGCGCTTGCCGGGGTTGATTGTTGCAGTCGCTTTGACCTCTGCTGCTGTCGCCTTGTTCGATCTGCCGGTCGAAACCATCCGCTCCCGTTTCGGCGAGTTGCCGCAAAGCCTCCCGGCCCCGCATCTGCCGGATCTGAACCTTGCCACTCTGCGCGAGCTTCTGCCCTCCGCGCTGGTCATTGCCTTTCTCGCCGGTGTCGAATCCCTTTTGTCGGCCATGGTTGCCGACCGGATGATCGGTGGCAGGCACCGTTCCAATGCCGAGTTGATGGCGCAGGGCTGGGCGAATATCGGTTCTTCGCTTTTCGGTGGCCTGCCCGCCACCGGCGCCATTGCCCGGACCGCCACCAATGTGCGTGCGGGCGGCAAGACCCCCGTGGCCGGCATTGTCCATGCGCTGACGCTGCTGGCGATCATGATGCTCGCCGCGCCTTTGGCCAGTTATCTCGCCCTGCCCGCGCTGTCGGGTCTTCTGCTCCTCACCGCCTGGAACATGTCCGAACCGCATCGCTGGGGTGAATATCTGCGCGGACGGCGGTCCGATGTGGCGCTTCTGTTCATCACTCTGGTGCTGACCGTTCTCACCGATCTCACGGTCGCCATTGGCACCGGCATTGCGCTGGGTCTCGCCCTGCGCCTGTCGCGTCGCGGCGTCGAGGACCCGGACTGGACGCCGCGCGACAAGTGAGCGTTAACATCAACCTTGCCAAACCCTTGCCCGCCCTGCTTTAACAGGGCGGTTACTGGAAGAGGGCCTCTGACATGGTCGACATCGCCACCCGCGTCTACAATCACAAATGGAAGATCGACCCGATCGTCCGCTCCCTGATCGACACGGATTTCTACAAGCTCCTGATGTGTCAGTCGGTATTCCGCAACAAACCGGACACCACCGTCACCTTTTCCCTTATCAACCGCTCGAAAGACATTCGCCTCGCCGAGATGATCGACGAAGGTGAGTTGCGTGAACAGCTCGATCACGTCCGCTCCCTCTCGCTCAAACGCGGCGAGAGCACTTGGATGCGCGGCAACACTTTCTATGGCAAACGCCAGATGTTCCGCTCCGACTTCATGGAATGGTTCGAGAACCTGCGCCTGCCCGCCTATCAACTTGAAAAACACGATGGCCAATATGAACTGACCTTTGAGGGGAGCTGGCCCGAGGTCATGCTCTGGGAAATCCCCGCGCTTGCGATCCTCATGGAGTTGCGCTCCCGCGCCGTCCTCGGCCCAATGAAGAAATTCGAGCTTCAGGTGCTCTACGCCCGCGCCATGACCAAGCTCTGGGAAAAGGTCAAACGGCTCCAACCCCTCGACGGTCTCAAAATCGCCGATTTCGGCACCCGCCGCCGCCATTCCTACCTTTGGCAGGACTGGTGCGTGCAGGCCATGGTCGAGGGTCTGGGCAACAAGTTCACCGGCACCTCGAATTGCCACATCGCCATGATGCGCGATCTGGAAGCCGTCGGCACCAACGCCCACGAGCTGCCCATGGTCTACTCCGCGCTGGCCCGCGACGACAAGGCGCTGGCCGAAGCCCCCTATGATGTGCTGCGCGACTGGCAGGACGAGCACTCCGGCAACCTGCGCATCATCCTGCCCGACACCTACGGAACCAAGGGCTTTCTGGATCGTGCTCCCGATTGGCTCGCTGGCTGGACCGGTATCCGCATCGACAGCGGCGATCCCGCGACCGGGGCGGAGATTGCCATCGACTGGTGGAAATCACGGGGCGAAGACCCTTTGAGCAAGCTCATCATCTTCTCCGACGGCCTCGACACCGACAAGATCATCGAGTTGCATAAACAGTTCAAAGGCCGGGTGAAAACCTCCTTCGGCTGGGGCACTTTGCTCACCAACGACTTCCGCGGCCTGACCCCGGACGACGCTCTGGCGCCCTTCTCGCTGGTGTGCAAGGCGATCTCCGCGAACGGCAATCCGACGGTGAAACTGTCCGACAACCCGAACAAGGCGATGGGACCTGCCGAGGAAGTCACGCGGTATAAACGGGTGTTTGGGGTTGGTGAGCAGGAGGCGATGGAGGTTGTGGTTTAGGATAATGCACTTATTATATTAGGAAGTAATAAATCTATCTTTTCAGCAACAGAGGCGAATAGTGAACGAGTAGATCATGCCTAATGCAAGAATCCCATTTCCCAATAACCTAACACTTTCAGAAGTACTCAAATTCATTAAAGAATTAGACTATTATTCTCAACACGATCGAATAATTTTTGAACTAGCCCCGGGTACCTTTTTTGCTCCCTTTTCTATGTTGGTGATCGCTTCAAAAATTAGATACCTTCGTGAGAAATGCCCTCGACTTACTGTAGTATTCAATGGATGGGAACATCATGGATATCTGTCGCATATGGGTTTTTTCTCCATGTGTGGCTTCGACCATGGGAAGGAGCTTGGTGAGGCTCTAGGAAGTATCAACTACTTGCCACTCACAGAAATTTCTAAGGTAAGTTTCTATGAGAAATCAATTGATCAGTATGAAGAACTCCCAGACCTAATTCAGAGATCTGTGGATAGGAGCGCAGACGTACTTTGCAGAGATCATGATGAAAATGGGCAGATGTTCGATGTCCTTTCCTATTCCATTCGAGAAATATTTCGAAATGTGTTCGAGCATGCTGAGGCTGAAAGCCTGTATTTCTGTGCTCAGTTCTGGCCAAACAGCCAAAAAGTAGAGTTTGCCGTAGCTGATTTTGGAATTGGTATTCGGAATGGTTTGGGTACCAACCCAAACTTTCGCTTCCCAACAGACAAAGAAGCGCTTGAATATAGCTTACTTCCCGGCGTTTCAGGTAAAACACATTTGCCGCGCCGCTCAAACGTTTGGTTCAATTCTGGCTACGGGCTCTATATGACAAACAGGCTGGCTCGAAACGGTGGTAATTTCGTAATTGCGAGCGGAGAGTCAGCAATACACTTTACAAAAAAATCCAAGTGGAACTATATGACTAGCTTCCCTGGCACCGCTTTGCGCATCAATTTGGACGTTACTAAAATTGGTCGTGTTCAAGATCGCCTTAAAGAGTTCCGCGAGGATGGAAAAACCATAGCCGCAAAGATCAAAGGCTCAGCAAATAGGCCTCCCTCAGCCATGTCACTACTTCTACGTCGTGATTATGAGGACTAACCCACCTTCCCCCGCAACTTCTTAACCTCCCCCCGTTCCTTCTTCGCCTTGATCCGCCGCTCAACGCTCCCTTTCGTCGGCTTCGTCTTCACCCGGCGTTTCGGCACCACAAGCGCCTTCTGCACCAGTTCGGCCAATCGCTCCCGCGCGATCTCCCTATTTCGCGCCTGCGACCGGGTCTCTTCGACCTGAATGACGACAGCGCCTTCCTTGGTCCAGCGTCGTCCGGCCAAGCGTCTCAAGCGGTTTTTCACAGGTTCGGGTAAATTAGGAGAGCGCGCCGCTTCAAACCGCAACTCGACCGCCGTGGAGACCTTGTTCACGTTCTGCCCACCGGGCCCCGACGAGCGGATGAATTGCTCGGTGAGTTCCCAGTCGGCGATGGTGATTTGATCTGTGACGGTCAGGGGCATGGGGCAACTATAGCGCAAAGGAAAAGGGCTGCCAGATAGAGCAGCCCTCCGAGATCTCAGGAGATGGGCCAGTTAGGAAGACCCAATCAGGGATGTTTCACACTAGATTTTTCCTCTAGGTGGCGGCCCCCCCGACTGTCTTGACCTCGCTCTCCAACATCACTCTAGACACTGGACCACCTCCTTTCGATGAATTGCCGATAGGTAAATGGTGGCACAGATTTGGTATATGGCAAGTAAATTTATACCATACGTGCCGTGAGCCGCCTAACAATTAGGCGGAAAGGCACCAGAGCGATCAAAGCGAGGGCAAGTTTCACACACCAATCGGCCACTGCGAGCGAAACCCAAAGAGGAACAGGAGTGCCAAAATTCAGGAAAGGCACGCTTTCCCAGGCCCAAGACACTTCCATATCCGCGCTTTCGCCAAAGACATGAAGGTTCTGCGAGAAGGCGATGGAAAAGAAGATTGCGGTATCGAGAGCGGAGCCGATGATCGAGGAGGCAAAGGGGGCTTTCCACCACGAGCCTTCCCGCAGCTTGTCGAACACGAACACGTCCGTGAGCTGGGCGATGAGGAAAGCAATGGCGGACCCAATGGCGACACGAAGCGCCACAGCCTGATAGGTATAGCCGTCGCCTTGCAGGGTGATCTGCGTGCCGATAAGGGAGCACACGATCCCGGTGACGAAACCGGCAAAGATGACCTTGCGCGCGGATTGTACGCCATAGACCCGGTTCATCACGTCGGTGACGAGAAAGGCGAAGGGATAGGTGAAAGCGCCCCATGTCAGAAGCCCATCTGCGATGAGGAACTGAACGAGGATGTTGGAGGCCACGACAATGGCGGCCATGGCAAGAATGCCAGGAAGGATACGATTCATGATGTGACCCGTTTTTTATCGAAGGTGACGGCAACTCGGCCCCGTTTTGGGGCGACGCGGCGGTCTAACCCCCGCCCGGAGACAAATCAAGCCTTATTCTTCGACGCGGTAATCGACGAATTCGGTGCGTTGGAAGAACTTGAAATTGTTGTCGGACACCATCGTTACGCGGACATCGTCGGGGGTGCCCCAGACCGCGATGCCTTCGAGATTGTCATGGGTGCCGGTCAGCGTGCGCAGGAGAAGCTGCTCGTTCACGGGACCCTTCGGCCCAAGATCGAAGCGCCGCACACGGCTGGCAAAGCCCAGCCCGGTAAACCAGCGCTCCAGAAGATAGAGCCGACCGTCTGGACCGATATCAAGCCCCACAGGCAGGAAATCCGTGGTGCCGTCACGGGGGATCGACCACGGGCGATCCCAGCCCGCACCGGGGCGATAGCGGTAAAGTGGAAAGGGACGGGTCATCTCGCCGGAGCGTTCGGGCAATGTGTAAAGCGTACCCTTGCGATCTATGGCCAGTCCTTCGAGCGAGGAGTTGTTCTGCATCCCGGCAAAATCCGGGTGGTTCGGCAGATCGGTTAGCCGTCCGGTTTTCGGGGCCATTTGCGCGACGCGGTGGTTGCCCTCGAAGGACAGGAAAATCTGGCCACTCGACGAGACCGCAATCCCCTCACTGTCGTCGGAATAACGGGGCAGAGGCTTTCCGTCCGAGGTCAGAAACCCCTGCGCTGTTTCGACAAAAGCACCGGAAACCACACCCTTTTCGTCACGTTTGAGACCGCCATGGAACACCATCGCACGATCCGACAAGGCCCAGAAGGACAGACCATCCTCAGACAGCTCCAACCCCGAAAGCCCGCCGACCCGTGCATCCGCAGAAATCCAGGTAAAGGATCCGAGATATTTCAACTCTGCGGCCTGAGACAGGAGGGGCAGAGTGCTCGCGATCAGCGCGAGGACAAGACGGCGGAACATTGTGCGGGCAGCGTGGCGAGTGTGATCGGCGGTTTCGGTTTCGCGGGCTTGGCATTGGGATCGGGCGGCGGCGGGTTGAGGATGTTGTTCACCCATTCCTGCGCATCGTCGCACCCGTCACCGGAGGGTGGCGGAGCCTGATCCACGCAGTATTTATCGCCCTTCGGACAGTTCAACCGGACGTGGAAATGGTAGTGGTGCCCCCACCATGGCCGAATTTTCCGAAGCCATGACCGGTCGCCCGTCTCGTCCTTGCACATCTGAACTTTCGCGCCGGGGAAGACGAAAATCCGCGATACACGCGGGTCGGAGGCGGCTGCCTTGAGAATTTCGTGATGCGCGCGGGTCCAGCTTGCGTTCGTATAGGCGCCGGAGGCCCGCTGCATCGAGATCGACGACAGGTTTTCACGCTCCGCCCGGCTCAGGTCGAGACGTGTTGCCGGCAGCATCCAGATATCGGCGTCGAGACCGACCTGATGGCTCGCGTGTCCTGACGACATCGGACCGCCGCGCGGCTGGCTCATGTCGCCGATGTAGAGGCCGTTCCAGCCGGGCTGTGCGGCGGCCTTGCGTGACAGGTGCTTAAGGAAATCAACGAGAACCGGCTGACCCCAGTTGCGGTTGCGCGACAGGCGCATGGCCTGCCAGGTCGGACCGCTTTCCGGCAGGGCAATGGCCCCCGCCAGACAGCCTTGTGAATAGCTGCCGAAAGATGCAGGAGTTTGCTGCGAAGGCAGCGCCACGGGACCGAACAGGTCCTTGGCCGGACGGTGATCGGAGGAAGAGACCGAGACCTTGGGGGTCGGGGCCCTGTCCTTTTCGCCGCCCACACAGGCGGCCAATGTCGCGATCAGAGCGAAGCCCAACCATTTACGCATCATCAGTGACCTTTGTGCCTTCCGGATGCACCCAAGCTAGCAGCACGAGCCCCAGAATGAAAAGGGCGATGAGCGGAGTGATGCCGAGACGCTGGGAATTGGTGATATCGGAGACCACAGCGATCAGTGCGGGCGCAAGAAATGTGGTGGCCTTGCCGGAGAGCGCATAGAGGCCAAAGGCCTCGGTCATGCGCTCGGGATCGGCCTGTCGCACCATCATCGTGCGTGAGGCGGATTGAATCACCCCCGCCACGGCGCCGAGCACCGCTCCGCAGATGTAGAAGGCGATGTCGGGAAGCTTGCTGCCCGCCTCCACGGTCCTGAACAGGACGCTTTCACGCGTGATGGACAGAATGAAGAGGCAGACGGTCACCAACACGGCGATGGAAAAGATGATCACCGGTTTCGGGCCAAATTTATGGTCTGCGATACCGCCGAAATAGGTAAAGATCGCGCCGGTCAAGGCCGCGAGAATGCCGAAGACGCCGATTTGCACGACGCTCCATTCCAGCGCACCGAGCGCGTAGATGCCGCCGAAGGTGAACACACCGTTCAACGCATCGCGGTAGAACATCGAGGACCCGAGAAAGGCAAAGAGCGAGCGCCGTTTCGGCAGGCTGCGCAGGGTCTTCATCAACTCGTCGATGCTGCGGCCGATCGCCCCTGGTTGCGCAGTCACCGTACTTTTCGGCTCCCGCACCCAAAGGAAGAACGGCACCATCGAAATCACGAACCAGAGTGCGACGAAGGGGCCGACGAAGCGCGTGCCTTCCCGTGTGGCGGGGTCGAGGCCGAACAGCGGTGCGCTTCCCAAAAGCGTCACGCCCGCAGCATTCTCGGCAAAGAGCAAAAGCATGATCACCAGTGCGATGATCCCACCGACATAGCCCCAGGCCCAGCCATTGCCGGAGATTTTACCGATTTCCTCGCGCGACCCGAGAGCGGGTAAAAGCGCATTGGTGAAAATCGTGGTGAATTCGACGCCGATCAGGCCCAAAGCGAAGAAAACAAGCACCAGAACCGTGGGGAAACTCTCCGGCGAGGCGACCCAAAGCCCCGCCGATCCGATCACGTAAAGCGCGGAGAACAGCCAGATCCAGGGCATCCGTCGCTTGCTTTCATCGGCGATGGCCCCGAGCACGGGTGCGGAAAAGGCGATCATAAGCCCCGCGACGGTTAACCCGTAACCCCAGATCGACTGCGCCTCTGCTTTGGCATGCGCAGTGTCCATGCCACCCGCCGTCAGATAGGCGATCAACTGTTCGGCGAAATACGGCCCGAAAATGAAGGTGAGGACCAGCGTATGAAAGGGCTGCGTCGCCCAGTCATACATCATCCAGCCCCAGATGCGCTTGCGATGGCTCGGTTCCGCCATGTGCCTGTCCCTCTCACCTCAGTTGCGGCGATAGAACAGGCAAAGCACTGCGCACGCAACGCTTAAAGCGTTTCGTGAAAGGCTTTGACAGGCGCGGATCGGGCTTCAACGCGTTGGCGGCCAGAGCCGTGTGTCATCTGCCGCAATCCAGTTCTTTACCCAGTCCGGCAACTCAGGGCTTTCGACGCCCGGTTCCAGACGCTCAAGAAGCTCTTTCGGCGGCACCATCCTGCGCTTCTTGATCACGGCTCCACGGATCAGGATATGGTTGCAGCATTCGCCTTTTCGGTCCCACATCGACTGTTCGATATAGAGAAATTTGTCATCGAACCCGATAGGCGTTGTCACCATGTCCACGGTCTGAAACGTCGTGACCCGACGACGATAGCGCACCGAAGCGCCTGCGACTGCCATGCCGTACCCGCCTTCTTTCGCGGCCTTCGCCGTGCCGTTGCGGATCGACATCGGCACACGGCCGAGATCAAAGATTGTTAAGGTTCTGCCGTTATTCAGTTCAAGCCAGAAGTCGATATCCCAGGGCATACAGATATGCCGGGAATAATGCGGCTCGAAGAGGCCGAGTTTGGGCGCGTTTTTATATTTCCACGCCTGATAGAACATGCGGACGAAAGGATACATGCACGCCACTGTCTTGTTGCGAGGGCAAAGGTCAAGTCGGACGTTGCGGCATAGGTCGTCTACAGGCACCCTTGTGTGATCGGGACGGAGACCTTAGGTGAGAGAACGACCGTCAATATAGGAACCTGAAATATGCTGTCTTTGGTGCAAATTCTGCTGATGATCCTCGGCGTCGTGAAATTCGTCATGATCGTTCAGATCATCATGAGCTGGCTGATCAATTTTCAGGTGCTCAATGTGCGTCAGCCGCTGGTCTATCAGATCTGGGAAGGTCTCTCGCGCCTTCTGGAGCCGGTCTATCGCCCGATCCGCAAAATCCTGCCTCCGATGAATGGGCTGGACCTCGCGCCTCTGGTAGCCTTCATCGCGATTTATGCCATTGAGCGGATCATCTACAATAACATGGGCATGTTCTACTAAACGCCCTTGAGCCTCGTGCCTCTGCATGCGATTCTGTCGCCAATCATAAAGAGCAGGCGACATGGACACGGCACAGGAGCCTTTTGAGGGGCGCTTACAGGGGCTTTTATCCTCCGTTTTCGGATTTGACGACTTCCGTCCTGGGCAGGCGGAGATTGTGGAGGCCGTAGTTGCCGGTCGCGATGTGCTCGCCATCATGCCCACAGGCGGCGGCAAATCGCTCTGTTTCCAACTCCCCGCTCTGGTGCGCGACGGCTTGACCGTGGTGATTTCGCCGTTGATCGCCCTCATGCGCGATCAGGTGCAAGGGTTGCAAGCCGCCGGTGTCGCCGCAGGCGCGCTGACCTCCGGCAATACTGACGAAGAAAACGATGCGGTGTTTGCGGCGCTGTCCCGTGGCGAGTTGAAACTTCTCTACATGGCGCCTGAGCGGCTCGCCTCCGCCGGCACGCTGCCGCTGCTCCGCCGCGCGAATGTCTCCCTGATTGCCGTCGACGAGGCCCATTGTGTTTCGCAATGGGGTCATGATTTCCGACCCGATTACCTGCGTATCGGCGATCTCAAACGCGCGCTGGGCGTGCCTCTGGCGGCCTTCACGGCCACCGCCGACGAAGAAACTCAGGCCGAGATCGTCACGCGCTTGTTCGATGGCATCCAACCCGAAAGTTTCCTGCGCGGGTTTGATCGTCCGAACATCCACCTCGCCTTTGCCGTCAAGGATAGCCCGCGCCGCCAAATCCTCGATTTCGCAAGCGCGCGTAAAGGTCAGTCCGGCATTGTCTATTGCGGCACCCGCGCCAAAACCGAAAGCCTCGCAAAGGCGCTCTCGGACGCGGGTCATATGGCGCTCGCCTATCACGGTGGCATGGAGCCGGAGCGTCGTCGTGAGGTCGAGCGACGGTTTCAACAGGAGGACGAGTTGATCGTCGTCGCCACCATCGCCTTCGGCATGGGGATTGATAAACCGGACATCCGCTGGGTCGCACATGCCGATCTGCCGAAAAGCGTCGAAGGCTATTATCAGGAAATCGGACGTGCGGGCCGCGACGGTGCTCCGGCCGAGACGCTCACCCTCTTCGGTCCCGACGACATCCGCTTTCGCCGTACCCAGATCGACGAAAGCCTTGCCCCCCCGGAGCGCCGCGCCGCTGATCATGCCCGCCTCAATGCCCTTTTGGGGCTGGCTGAGGCGCAGGTCTGTCGGCGTCAGACGCTTCTGAAATTCTTCGGCGAAGAAGCCGCGCCCTGCGGCAATTGCGATCTCTGCGATAACCCGCCGGAGATTTTCGACGGCACAACGGCGGTGCGCAAGGCGCTCTCTGCCGTGCTGCGCTGCGATCAGGGATTTGGCGCGGGGCATCTCATCGACGTGCTGACAGGCAACCTGACCGACAAGGTGCGCCAGTGGAACCATGATCGCCTCTCCGTCTTCGGCATCGGCAAGGACTATGACAAACGCCAGTGGAACGCGATTTTCCGGCAGATGATGGGCGCCGATCTGCTGCGCCCGGACCCAGAACGCCACGGCGCGCTCTACATGACCGAGCCGGCGATGCCGATCCTCAAGGGCGAAGAGACGATTACCCTGCGCAAGGACACGCTGGCGAAGGCGCGCAAAGGCCCGGTCGCCAAGGCGCTGGTGTCCGAGGAAGACGCGCCCGTGCTCTCCGCGCTCAAGGCGAAACGCCGCGCGCTCGCCGAAGAGGCCCGCGTGCCTGCCTATGTGGTCTTTGCCGACCGGACCCTGATCGAGATGGCCGAAAAACGCCCGCAGACGCTCGACGAGATGGGGCGGATCGGTGGGGTCGGGGCGAAGAAACTCGAACGCTATGGCGATCTGTTTCTCTCCGTCATACTCGGCGCGCCGGTACCGGAACTGCATCCCGCTCGGCGCAAGCTGGCGAGCTCTGGCGGTGGCGATCTGTTCGACCGGTTGCAGGTGATCCACCACGATCTGACGCGCGGTGCCTGCGGGACGCTCAAGCCGATGAGCCTCACGGCCTCGCAGATCACCAGACTCGTGAAAATGCGCCCCGGTGATATGGCGAGTTTTGCCCGCATTGTTGGCGACAAACCCGCCGAGCGTTTCGGTCCCGCGATGATTGAGGCGATTCACGCCGCCTGACGTGTGCGGATCACTCCCCGGCCATGACCTCCGCCCGTTCTTCCGGCAGGATCGGACGGCAATCCTCGGGCAGTTCCTGTAGAATACGGTCGATGATCGCCGCCTTGCGCAGCGGTTTCGTCATGTAATGATCGAGACCTGCGGCCAGAATGTCCTGATCGTCGCCAGCCATGGCATGCGCCGTCAGCGCGACGATCGGGATATGTATGCCTGTATCGAGTTCGAGCGTGCGGATTTGCCGGGTGGCTTCCTTGCCATCGACCTCGGGCATGGAAATGTCCATGAACACCAAGTCGGGCTGGAAGTCCTGATACAGTTCCACCGCCTCACGCCCGTTGGCGGCGAAACGCAATTCGATGTCGAGCGCCTTGAGCATCTTGCCGAACACGAGCTGGTTGGTCTTGTTGTCTTCGGCCGCGAGAACCCGCATCCGGCGTGTCGGTTCATGGCCGATCATCGGTTCGACCGGCACAAGATCGGCCAGCGCCCGCCAGAGATCGGCCCTGAGAAGCGGTCTTTGAAGGGTCTTGGCATCCTCTATGTCATAGCTCCCTGCCGGGACCGGCCCCGAGGTCATCAGCAAAATCGGAGCTTTGAGGCCACGCGCGCGCAACTCGCGGATCACCCCGCCGATATCCTCATAAGGCAGTTTGTTGTCGATGAGATAGACCTGCGCATCAAGGGGTGACGCGAGAAGGGCTTCGGCGCTCTCGAAAGGCGAAACCTCGAAGCCGAGCGCGGTCAGTTGTTTTTCGAGAATGAGCGAATTGGCGTGGATGTGATCCACAAGGGCCGCCTTGTGCATCCAGGAGGGGAGGGCGTGTGCCTTGTTTTCTTCGACCACATCCATGGTGATATGAAAGCCGAAACAGGAGCCGACACCCTCTTCGCTGTCGACCCAGATCTCGCCGCCCATGAGCTGTACGAGCTGGCGCGTGATCGCGAGGCCAAGCCCGGTGCCCTCGAACTTGCGATTGCGCTCGTCCTCGACCTGATTGAATTCGCCGAAAATGTGCTCGATCATGTCGGGCGCGATGCCGATACCGCTGTCTTCCACTGACACATGAACGCGCTGGCGTTTGCCGTCTTCTTCAGGAAGGCCGACGACACGCACGATCACATGTCCCTTGTTGGTGAATTTTACCGCATTGCCGATCAGATTGGTCAGAACCTGTCGCACCCGTCCCGGGTCGCCGATGAAATGCGTCGGCATGAACATGTCGTAGTCGATGATGAGGTCGACGCTCTTTTGCGTGGCAGAAGGCTGCAAAAGCACCATCACGTCCTGAATGCAGCGCTCCAGATCGAACGCATCCGGATGCAGAGAAAGTTTCGAGGCCTCGATCTTCGAGTAGTCGAGCACATCGTTGATCAGGGTCAAAAGCGCTTCGCCCGAGGATTTGATCGTATCGACGTAAAGGATTTGCTCCTCGGTCAGACCTGTTTCCGACAAAAGATCGGCCATACCCACCATGCCGTTCATCGGTGTGCGAATCTCGTGGCTCATATTGGCGAGGAAAGCGGATTTGGCGCGGTTGGCGGCCTCCGCCTTGCTTCGCGCTCTCTTGAGGCGTTCCTCATAACGAATGGTCGAAGTGATATTGAGACCGAGCGACACCATGTCCCCCTCCGGGGAGCGGCGGTCCACAAGCTTCACGAACTGGTTGTTCCAAAGCCGGATGGTTTGCGGCTCCCGCACTGGTGCACGCCAGCGTGTCATCGCCTGGTTGATAAACGTCTCCCGTGTCAGGTCGCCGATGTCGACGATGCCTTCCTCCACCGCCAGACGCACGATCTCAGGGTAGGTGATGCCGGGTTTGACATCCTCCAGCCCGTCAAAAATCCGCAGATAGGCCGGGTTGGCGGCGATCATGATCTCGGAAGGGTCGAACACGGCGAAACCGTCCTGAATCGTTTCGATCGAATCCCAAAGCCGACGCTCCGCAATATGCACAGCGACATTGGCCTTCTCAAGGTCCTCCCGCGTGCGCAGGTTTTCATCACGCAGAACCTCGGTTTCCTCCCGCGTGACGATGATCTCGTCGGAAAGATGTCGCGCATGCTGGGACAGCTTGCGGTTGGCTTCGAACAGTTCTGCCTGTTTCAATTCCAACAGACGCTCGGCGGCAAGACGTGCGCGACGTTCCTGTGACAGTGTTTCCGACAGTGACATACGAGACCTCTTCAAACCCTGCCGGACATGGAATCCGGGCTTTGCGCCAGAATGGTCCGAACAGGGTGAAAAGAGTCTTAACCGGATCGTGAAAATTGACGGAAAATTCGCGGCTTTCGTCCCAGTGGCGGTAAAAGCCTTTTGGAATGTCGACCGGACAGTGGCTGTGCGTGCTTCAGGCCGGTTCGGCGTGGAACAGCGGTGCGCGACCTGTCTCTGTCACCACCTCTTCAACGCCGTTCTCAATGACCATTGCCGTCATCGGACGCCCGTAGCCTGCGCCAGAGTCGATGTCGATGCGGTGGCCGAAATGCGTCGGGGTGTCGAGCGCGGTGTGACCATGCACCACCGTGTAGGGCAGAGCGCCGTGGTAATCGAGCCAACCTTCGCGAATCCAGATCAGGTCGTCCTCCGTCTGGTGTTCGACCGGCACGCGCGGGCGGATGCCCGCGTGGACGAACAGGTAATCGCCCCAGGCGTAGGTCAGCGGCGCGTTCTCGATGAATTCGATATGCGCTTCCGGTACGGCCCTGGCGGCGCGCATATGGGCCAGTTCGAACTCCCCGTCCACCGCCTCGACCCCGTAGGAGGCCAATGTGTCGGGGCCGCCCAGAGCCGGGTGGAGCCAGCTTTTGCCGGATTTGATATGATCGTCATGGGCGATGCCATGGCGCACGAAACGGGTGAACATCCGGTCGTGATTGCCGCGAATGGTCCGCCAGGGTTTGCCCTCTGCGATCCCGTCCATCAGGTATTGGATGACCCCCGCACTGTCCGGCCCGCGATCCACATAATCTCCGAGGTGGATGATGCGCGCGTCCGAGTCTCCGACCCGTGCCTTGTCCGCCTCGATTCGCGCATGCGCGGCTTTGAGCATGTCGAGTTGACCGTGAATGTCGCCGATGGCGTAAATGCGCAAGGGAGCCTCCCTGGGTGTGTCGCGCGTCGGATGAGCGGCTCTGATCCGACGCGAAACGTGTCAGGACTTCATGCGGATCGCATGCCACTCCAGATGGTCACGCATGAAGGTGGAGATGAAGTAATAGCTATGGTCATAGCCCTCTTGCATCCGGAGTGTTAGAGGCTGTCCGGTCTTTTCACAAATCTGTGTCAAAAGCTCCGGTTTGAGCTGATTTTCAAGGAAATTGTCGGATGTGCCCTGATCTACAAGGATTTCCGGCACACGTGCGCCATCCTCAATGAGCGCACAGGCGTCATACTCCCGCCACGCCGCTTTGTTCGCACCGATATAACCGGTCAGTGCCTTTTCGCCCCACGGGCAATTCAGCGGGCTGACGATGGGGGCAAAGGCCGAGACGGATTTGAACGCGCCCGGATTGCGCAGCGCGGCGGTTAGCGCGCCGTGCCCGCCCATGGAATGGCCCATGATGCTGACGCGCTCCATATCGGCAGGGAAATGCGCGCCGATCAGTGCGGGCAGTTCCTCTTCGATATACTCCCGCATCCGGTAGTGTTTTGCGAAAGGCTCCTCTGTGGCGTTGACATAGAACCCGGCACCGAGACCGAAATCATAGGCGCCTTCGGCATCATCCGGCACGCCCTCGCCACGCGGAGATGTGTCCGGCGCAACAAAGATCAGGCCAAGCTCCGCGCAGGCCTCGCGGAACTCGCCCTTTTCGGTGACATTGGCCTGCGTGCAGGTCAGACCCGAGAGATAGAACACCACCGGAAGCTTTTCGCCGTCCTCATGATCCGGCACGAAGACGGAAAATTCCATCTCCGTCCCGGTCGCTTTGGACGCATGGGTGTAAACGCTTTGCGTGCCACCGTGACTGCGGTTTGTGGATTTAACCTGCATCAATATTCCACCACGGCACGGATCGACTTGCCCTCATGCATCAGGTCAAATCCGTGGTTGATCTCTTCGAGTTTGAGCTTGTGCGTGATCATCGGGTCGATCTCGATCTTGCCGTCCATGTACCAATCGACGAATTTCGGCACGTCCGTGCGCCCTTTCGCGCCGCCGAACGCCGTGCCTTTCCAGACGCGGCCCGTGACCAATTGGAACGGACGGGTGGAAATCTCTGCCCCCGACGGTGCCACGCCGATGATCACAGAAACGCCCCAGCCCCGGTGCGAACATTCCAGAGCGTCGCGCATCACCTTGACGTTGCCGGTGGCATCGAAGGAATAATCCACGCCGCCGATCTGGTCCGCGCCACGTTTGGTGAGGTTGACGATTTCC
This sequence comes from Celeribacter persicus, assembly GCF_003050785.1. GTDB lineage: Bacteria > Pseudomonadota > Alphaproteobacteria > Rhodobacterales > Rhodobacteraceae > Celeribacter > Celeribacter persicus. The sequence goes on along the minus strand of NZ_QAOH01000003.1, from coordinate 250,731 downwards.
TCAACGACAGTACCTTCGATTTTCGAGGGATTGATGAAATGGGTCATACCGAATTTCTTCGCCATCTCGGCCTTGTCGTCATTGAGATCGACACCGATGATCATATCGGCCCCGGCCATGCGCAGGCCTTGAATGACGTTCAAACCAATGCCGCCTAGACCGAACACAGCGGCGGTGGACCCGATTTCCACACCAGCGGTGTTGATCACGGCGCCGATGCCGGTGGTCACGCCACAGCCGATGTAGCAAATCTTGTCAAAGGGCGCGTCGTCACGGACTTTCGCCAGCGCGATCTCCGGCATGACGGTGTGGTTCGCAAAGGTGGAACAGCCCATGTAGTGATAGATCGGCGTGCCATCAAGCATCGAAAACCGCGTGGTGCCATCGGGCATCAGGCCTTGGCCTTGGGTGTTGCGGATCGCGGTGCAGAGGTTGGTCTTGCCGGACAGGCATGACGGGCATTCGCGGCACTCCGGTGTATAAAGCGGAATAACGTGATCGCCGGGTTTCAGCGTGGTCACGCCTTCGCCGACTTCCAACACAACACCCGCGCCCTCATGGCCGAGGATACAGGGGAAAATCCCCTCCGGGTCCGCGCCCGAGCGGGTGAATTCGTCGGTATGGCACAGGCCCGTGGCCTTCACCTCGATCAGAACCTCGCCCGTCTTCGGTCCCTCAAGGTTCACGTCCATAATCTCAAGCGGCTTCCCCGCCTCAAGCGCAACTGCGGCTCTTGTTCTCATGGGGTCTTCCTCCCTTGTGGGGCCCTCGCCCCGTTTGTGCATGTCGATATGTTAGCGCTTTGATGCTGTGTTAGGCCATAAAAAGACGACGGGCCGCTGGTTTGTCCAGCGGCCCGTCTGATTGTTTTCCTAAAGAGGCCTGTGCGACCAGAGATTCGCGATCAGGCTTTGAAGTGCAGCGGGATCACGCGCTGGAACAGGCCAGAGTCCTTCAGCGCCTTCACTGTTTCCGCCTTCACCGGCGTGTCGAGGAAGGTCATCGCGATCGCATCGCCACCCGCGTCGGTACGGCCCAGCGTGAAGTTTGCAATGTTTTCGTTATGCTCGGCCAGCAGCGTACCGAGTTTGCCGATGATGCCCGGCACGTCTTTGTTGGTGGTGTAGAGCATGTGCTCGCCGACCTCGGCGTCAATGGTGATGCCTTTGATCTGGATGAAGCGCGGCTTGCCATCGGAGAACACCGTGCCCGCGATGGTGCGGTATTTCTCGACGGTCTGGATGTCGAGTTTGATGTAGCCTTCGAACGACCCCGACGCGTCTTGCGTGGTTTTCGAAAGCTGGATGCCACGCTCTTTCGCGATCAACGGCGCGGAGACCATGTTCACGTCCGGGTTCACCGCCTGCATGATACCAGCCACGACGGCGGCTTCGAGCGCCTTGAGGTTCATTTCGGAGGCGACGCCATCATAGGTGATGTTGATCGTCTCGATGGCTTCCTCGGTCACCTGACCGATGAAGGAGCCCAGAGCTTCGGCAAGCTTGACCCACGGGCCCATGACCTTGGCTTCTTCGGCGGTCATCGACGGCATATTCAGCGCGTTTTCGACAGCCCCGTCCATCAGATAGTTGGACATTTGCTCGGCCACTTGCAGTGCCACGTTTTCCTGTGCTTCCGTGGTGGAGGCGCCGAGGTGCGGCGTGCAGACCACGTTCGGAAGACCGAACAGCGGGTTTTCGGTTGCAGGCTCTTCCGAGAACACGTCGAAGGCCGCACCGGCAACGTGACCGGATTTGATCAGCTCGGCGAGGGCAACCTCATCCACAAGACCGCCGCGGGCACAGTTGATGATGCGCACGCCTTTCTTGGTCTTTTCAAGGTTCTCTTTCGAGAGGATATTGCGGGTGCTGTCGGTCAGCGGCACGTGCAGCGTGATGAAATCGGCACGTTTCAAAAGCTCGTCCAGCTCGACTTTTTCAACGCCCAGTTCGCCAGCGCGCTCCTCGGAGAGGAACGGATCGTAGGCGATCACTTTCATTTTCAGGCCCAGAGCACGGTTGCAGACGATGCCACCGATGTTGCCCGCACCGATCACGCCCAGCGTCTTGGCGGTCAGCTCGACCCCCATGAATTTGGATTTCTCCCATTTGCCTGCCTGTGTGGAGGCATCGGCGGCGGGGATCTGACGGGCGACCGCGAACATCAGCGCGATGGCGTGTTCTGCGGTGGTGATCATGTTGCCGAACGGCGTGTTCATCACGATCACACCTTTTTTCGACGCGGCTTCCTTGTCGACGTTATCGGTGCCGATGCCTGCACGCCCCACCACTTTCAGTTTGGTGGCTTTTTCCAGCAGGGAGGGGGTCACCTTGGTCGCGGAACGGATCGCAAGACCGTCGTATTGACCGATCACCTCGGCGAGCTTTTCCTTGTCCTTGCCAAGCTCGGGCATGAAATCGACGTCGATGCCACGATCACGGAAGATCTGAACGGCGGTTTCCGAGAGTTTGTCGGAGACGAGAACTTTGGGGGCCATTGGAGGGCTCCTATCTAACAGAATTCTTTGGGGAATACGGGCGGTCGGGCCGCCCGTCAGGTCCTTGGGTGCGCGGGCTTATTGCTCGGCGATGCACTCTTCAAAGGCCCATTTGAGCCAGAGCGTCAGGGCTTCGATGTCGGAGGACTCGACCGTCGCACCACACCACACGCGCAGACCGGCGGGGGCATCGCGATAGGCGCCCACGTCGTAGGCTGCGTTGTACTCTTCGAGTTTCTTTGCCACGGCTTTCGCGAAAGCAGCGCCGTCCTTGATGCGCTCATCGGTAAATTTCAGGCAGACCGAGGTGTTCGAACGGGTCGCGTCGTCCTCTGCGAGGTTGGCGATCCAGTCGTGACGGTCGCAGAAATCCCAGAGCACTTTCGCGTTGGTGGTGGAGCGTTCGATCAGCTTCGGCAGGCCGCCGATCTTCTTCGCCCACTCAAGCGCCACGAGGTAATCCTCGACCGCAAGCATGGAAGGCGTGTTGATCGTCTCTCCCACGAAGATACCTTCGATCAGCTTGCCGCCTTTGGTCATGCGGAAAATCTTCGGCATCGGCCATGCGGGGGTATAGCTTTCCAGACGCTCAACCGCACGCGGCGAGAGGATCAGCATCCCGTGCGCCGCTTCGCCGCCCATCACCTTCTGCCAGGAGAAGGTGGTGACATCGAGCTTGTCCCACGGCAGGTCCATGGCAAACGCGGCGGAGGTCGCGTCGCAGATGGTCAGACCTTCGCGGTCGGCGGGGATCTTGTCGCCGTTCGGGACGCGCACGCCGGAGGTGGTGCCGTTCCAGGTGAACACGACGTCGGTGTTGAAATCGACCTCCTTGAGATCGACGATCTGACCGTAATCGGCGGTTTTCACCTCGGCGTCGATTTTGAGTTGCTTCACAACATCGGTGACCCAGCCGGAACCGAAGGATTCCCAAGCGAGCATCGTGGCCTTGCGGGCACCCAGAAGCGACCAGAGCGCCATTTCGACGGCGCCGGTATCAGAAGCGGGCACAATCCCGATTTTGTAATCGGCGGGAACGCCCAGGATTTCGCGGGTCGTCTCGATGGCGGCTTTCAGCTTGTCCTTGCCAACCTTGGCACGGTGCGAACGGCCCAGCGGGGCGTCAGCCAGCATTTCGACGGAGAAATTGGGGATTTTGGCGCAGGGGCCAGAAGAGAAACGCGGGTTAGCAGGACGCGTTTGCGGGTGCTTGGTAGCCATATGTGCTATCCTTCCAGATAAATGCCTCTCGTTGGGGAGAGGTGTCCCGCCGCTGCATCTATGCCCTTTCCGGGCATCTGGCAATTCCCATTTTCGTGTCCACGTCAAAATTCCTTTCCGCAGGTGAGCGGGAGGTTAAGACTGGTAAGCCCGCGTTTCGCGCGCTATCAGGCAAGCAAAATTCGCCCTCCATATGACCTTTCGGAGCCGCCATGTACGTCGTCACGCTTCTGACCAATCCCGCCTCTCCCGCGCTCAATCTGACCACCGTCGACGCGCTGCGCTCGGCCTGGGGCGGTGGCGATCTCAAGTGGCTCGCGCTCGGTGAAGCGGCGGAATTCATGGTCGAGAGCGTACCGTCGAACCAATGGGATGTCTGGCAGGGATTGCAAACCCAAGGCATTGATATGATTGTTCTTCCTGCCGAGGGACGTCGCAAGAAGATGCTCTTGGCCGACATGGATTCGACGATGATCCAACAGGAGTGCATCGACGAGCTTGCGGATGTTGCTGGCGTCGGTGAGCGGGTCAAGGAGATCACCGCCAAGGCGATGAACGGCGAGCTGGATTTCGAGGGCGCGCTGCTCGAACGGGTCGGGCTTTTGAAGGGTCTGCCGGAAAGTGTCATTCAACAGGTCATCGACACCCGCGTCACCTTCATGCCCGGCGGCAAGGAACTGGTCGCGACGATGAAACGTGACGGGGCCTATTGCGCACTGGTCTCCGGTGGCTTTACGGCTTTTACCGGGTATGTCGCCGAAACGCTCGGATTTGACGAAAACCGCGCCAACACGCTTCTGGTGGAAAACGGTACCCTCGTGGGCAAGCCCGGTCTTCCGATTCTCGGGCGTGCGGCCAAGGTGCAGGCGCTTGAAGAGATTTCCGAACGTCTCGGCATTCCGCATTCCGATGTGATCGCCGTAGGGGATGGGGCAAACGATCTGGGCATGTTGAAGCTGGCGGGGGCGGGTGTGGCGCTTCATGCGAAACCCTCGGTCGCCGCCGAATGCGACATTCGCATCAACCACGGCGATCTCTCGGCGCTGCTGTATGTGCAGGGTTACGCCAAATCCGACTTCGCCGATGTTTGAGGTCTCACTCGACCTTCTTTTGATTCTCATCGCTGCGGCATTTGCCGCCGGGTTTGTCGACAGCATCGCCGGTGGCGGCGGGTTGATCACCGTGCCTGCGCTGATGCTCGCGGGCATACCACCGGTGCAGGCGCTCGCGACCAACAAGGTGCAGGGGCTGTTCGGCGCAGGTATGGCGGCGATCAACTATGCCCGTGCCGGTCATGTGGACCTGCGCAAACAGATCGGCCCGGCGCTTTTATCATTCTCCGGCGCAGTACTTGGCGCGCTTTTGGCAAGTTCGCTTCCCACGGATGTGATTCGCCTCGGGTTGCCTGTGTTGCTGATCGCCATCGCATTGTTCTTTGCCTTCAAACCCGGTCTCAACGACATGGACCGGACCCAACGCATCACGCCGGTGCTTTTCGCCACCACCTTCGTCCCTTTCATCGGCTTCTATGACGGGCTTCTGGGGCCGGGGACAGGCGCGTTTTTCATGCTCGGTTTCGTCAGCCTCGCGGGCTACGGCATCCTCAAGGCCACCGCGCATACCAAACTTTTGAACTTTGCCTCCAATGTCGGCGGACTCGTGGGGTTCGTTCTTGTGGCCAAACCCTTGTGGATGCTCGGCCTTGCCATGGGGGCGGCGCAGATCGCCGGAGCCTATGTCGGCTCGACACTGGCCACGAAAGTCGGCGCACGGTTGATCAAGCCGGTGCTGGTGATCGCCTCGACGGCTTTGGCGCTCAAACTCGTTTCCGAGTGGTTTTGAGTATTTGAGCCATTAGAAAAGCCTTAGTCCGGAAATCCCGTAGCCGGTTTGATCTCGCCCGTGTTGATCCCTGCGAAATTCGGGACATCGGGATTGAGCCGCTTTTTCACCAAGGGGTCATTTGCGTCGAGCGCACCGAGTTTCACGAGAATCGCGGCGATGGCGCATTCGGAGGCGCGTGTTGCTCCGTCACCGATTTTCAGCGCTACTCCCAGACCCTGTTCCGACAGGATGGCGGTAAAGACACCCTCGGCCCCGGTCTTGATCGTCGCTTTACCACGGGCGGCGCGCATCAGTTCGGTGCAGGCACGGCCTTCGCCTGCGACGAGATCTGGGTGGGTACGCATCGCTTTCGCCAGCCGGAAAGCCGCACGCTCCATCGTGTTGCCATCTTCACGCGCTCCCGCGAAATAGCCCATTGCCCTGCCAAGCCCCCGGACAGAGGTCGCGAAATTCGGGGCGGAGCAGCCGTCGATACCAAAGCCGGGAGAGGTTTCCCCGGTGACGGTTTCGAACGCATCAAGCACGGCTTTTTGCACGGGATGATCCGGGTCGACGTAATCGGGTCCTGCCCCAAGATGCTGGGTGAGCGTGAGGAAACCGCAATGTTTACCGGAGCAATTGTTGTGGATGCGGCACTTGCCTGCATCGGCCTTGATCTGCGCGTTGCGGGTCGGAATGTCCCACGGTTCCTGCGGGCCACAGATCAGGTCGTCCTGCGTCAGGCCGAGATCCTTGAGCCAGGCCGCCACCCGGTCGGTGTGGATGACCGCCCCCTGATGCGAGGCGCAGGACAAGGCGAGCTGATGCTCGGTCAACCCCTTGGCATCGGCGGCGCCGGAGGTGACCAGAGGCAAGGCCTGGATCATTTTCACCGAGGAGCGCGGCAGGATCACCGTGTCGATGTCTCCCCAGCCTTCAATGACTTCGCCACGGGCGTTGCAGATCACGGCAAACCCGGCGTGACGGCTTTCCAGAATGGGGCCGCGCCAGACTTCGACCATCGGGTGCATTTCAACCATCTTTTCCGCCCCTTCACGTTTCAGCGAATTTCTGCCAAGGGCCTTTCCCAAATCGGCGGATTTACGTTACTGTGCCCCGAAGACGATGGAAATGGCCTGACCTTGCCGGAAAACCGCAGCTATAGACAGCGGAGGACGAGGTCACCACAAGGCCGGATGAACGAGAGGCAGCGAGAGATCAATGAATTTTTTCGTGAGACAGACCCTGTTTGCGGCAACGCTGGCCGGGATGGCCGCACCGGCCCTTGCACAGCAAAGCACCAATCAGGTGGGGTCGAACACCGATTGGTATGTCTATGAGGAAAGCAACCCGACCAAGACCTGTTGGGCGGTGTCGATTCCGAAAGAGACCCTGAACACCGACAGCTCGGGACGTCCGAAATCGGTGACGCGCTCCGACATTCTGCTGTTCGTGACCTATGCGCCGGGCAATGGTGTAAACGGTCAGGTGTCCTTCCTTGGCGGTTATCCGTTCGAACCGGGTTCCGAGGTGACCATGGACATCGGCGGCACCGGTTTCACGCTGTTCACCAATTCCGATGACGAGACCGCTTGGGCCGTCACGCCCGAAGACGATGCCAAGATCATCGCGGCGATGAAACGCGGCTCCACGGCGACGCTGACCGGGCGTTCTTCGCGTGGGACGATCACCAAGGATACCTTCTCGCTTCTGGGATTTACGGCTTCGGTCGAGGAAGCGGCCAAACGCTGTGGCAAGTAAACGCTGCATGAGAGATGTGATCGAGGCCCTGCATGCGCGGGGCCTTTTCATATGGTGTTTCGGGATGGAATCCTGTAAATGGGCCGCTTAATCACCGCTATCGACGAGACCCGCCATGGAACCCAGCGCACCGATTACGCAGGATGTGATGACTTTTCCGCGCAAGGAAACGCCGTCTGACAAGATCAACCTTGTCGGGTTGACCCGTGATGCGCTGCGTCAGACCTTGATCGAAAACGGGACGCCAGAGAAACAGGCAAAGATGCGGACCGGGCAGATCTGGCAATGGATTTACCAATGGGGTGTGCGCGATTTCGCGGAGATGACTAACCTCGCCAAAGATTACCGCGCCATGTTGGCCGAAAAATTCGAGGTGCGTGTGCCGGAGGTCGTGTCGAAACAGGTTTCCGAGGATGGCACCCGTAAATACCTTGTCCGCATCGACGGCGGGCATGAGGTCGAGGTTGTGTATATCCCGGAGGAAGGTCGCGGCACGCTCTGTGTGTCGTCGCAGGTGGGCTGTACGCTGACTTGTTCCTTCTGTCACACCGGGACGCAGAAACTTGTGCGCAATCTCACCGCCGCCGAGATCGTCGGTCAGGTGATGATGGCGCGTGACGATCTGAACGAATGGCCCGAACGTGGCGCGCCGAAAGACGAGACGCGGCTTTTGTCCAACATCGTTCTGATGGGGATGGGTGAGCCGCTTTATAATTTCGAGAACGTCCGCGATGCGATGAAGATCGTGATGGACGCCGAAGGGATTCAGCTCGGTCGTCGTCGCATTACGCTGTCCACCTCGGGGGTTGTGCCGGAAATTCATCGCACCGCGGAGGAAATTGGCTGTCTTCTGGCCGTGTCCTTCCACGCCACGACCGATGAGACCCGCGACGTATTGGTGCCGATCAACAAGAAATGGAACATCGAGAAACTTCTCGACGCATTGCGCGAATATCCCAAGGCGACCAATTCCGAACGCATCACCTTTGAATACGTGATGCTCAAGGATGTGAACGACACCGATGAGGACGCGCGTCGTCTGGTGAAACTTCTGGATGGTATTCCGGCCAAGGTAAACCTCATTCCGTTCAACGAATGGCCGGGCGCGCCCTACAAACGGTCCTCGAACAACCGCATTCGGGCGTTCGCGACGATCCTGATGCAGGCGGGTTATGCCTCTCCGATCCGTACGCCGCGGGGTGAGGATATCATGGCCGCCTGTGGTCAGCTCAAATCCGCGACCGAACGCGCGCGCAAGTCACGGCGTCAGATCGAGGCCGAGGCTGGACTACAGGCGCAATAACCTCTTTTTAACCATACCCGACGCACAGTCCGGGTATGGAATGGATACAGATCAGATTCGATGACGACCTTGGCGACCGTGTACAACGCGCGGCGGCGCGTGCCGGTCTGCCTCTGGGGGCTTTCATTCGTGACAGGCTTGATGAGGCCGTGCGCCCGCTCGAAGGGGCGTTCGGCTACAAGGGGCCGCGCAAACCGCACACCCTGACTGCCTATCTCGCGCATGATTTCGCCTATGCGACGGGTTGGGATGATCTTCAGGACGTGCTCCGTGCGAAGGGCTATGAACTGGCTGAACGTGGTGGCGTGTTGATCCTTCAGACTGTTGAGGGCCAGCGGCTTTGTAAGGCCTCCGAGATCGGGCAGCCCTCTTCACGCCTCATGGAACGTTTCGACGCGCCCTTTCCCGGACACGCCCATCACCATCTCGAAACTCGCCACCTTGAACAAAAGGTCCTGCCTTTCTGACGGGAGATTTCCATGGAAAAACTCACGCTGCTCCTGCCGGAAAGCACGGTGCGGATGCTTCACCTTCTGGCGCGGGAAACCGGTCAGTCGATCGGGGCGATGGTTCAGGAAATGGCGCTCGACCGCTATATGCATCGACTTATGGAGAGTGCTGATCCGGTCAAGACGGATGAGGTCGAAACCGTGCTGCAACAGCAGGCCTGAACCTAAAGTGTTCGGCCAATAAACTGAAGCACAGCTTTTGGCCGAACGCCACGCAACATCTGAACGTTGCACACGCCCTGCCTTTATCTGATGTCTCAGGTTAAAGGCGGGACGCTTTAGCGTCCTTCGAGGGTCGCGCGCAAACCCGCACTTGGCCAGTCGTCGATGGCTTTTACCGCCTCTTCGGCGGTCTCGACGAATTTGAACAACTCAAGATCCTTGCGCGCGATGGTTCCGGCCTCGGCCAGTGCCTCCCAGTTGATGATCTTTTCCCAAAAAGCCTTGCCGAACAGCAGGAAGGGCACGCGGTTCATCCGTCCGGTCTGGATAAGAGTCAGGCTTTCGAACATCTCGTCCAACGTGCCAAACCCGCCGGGGAAGACCACAATGGCCTTTGCGCGCATCAGGAAGTGCATCTTACGGATGGCGAAATAGTGAAAGTTAAAGCATAACTCCGGGGTCACATATTCGTTCGGCGCCTGCTCATGCGGCAACACGATGTTGAGACCAATGGACAGCCCGCCCGCGTCCTTGGCGCCACGATTGCCCGCTTCCATCACGCCCGGTCCGCCGCCGGTGACGATGACGTTTTCCTTATGGCCGTTGTTGCGCTCGGTCATGATTCGGGCGAATTCACGCGCCTCGTCATAGTATTTCGACAGTTCCGCAAGCGTCTCCGTCTTTGCCGTGTCTTTCTTGTCGGGCGATGGAATACGCGCGCCGCCGAACATCACGATGGTGCTTTCGACGCCGAATTCCTGCATCATCAGGTCGGGTTTGAGCAGTTCCAGCTGCAACCGTACCGGCCGCAGATCGTCACGCAGCATGAATTCGTCATCTGTGAACGCAAGCCGATAGGACGGTGAGCGCGTCTGCGGCGTGTCCGGGATGTGGCGGGCGGCCTCCTGATCCACCCGGCTGTCGCGCAAGGGGTGGCGGCGGGAAATCGGTTTCTGCTCGGTCATGTATGTGCCTCTATGTCGTTTTGTCTCGTCGCCTGTGCTCTCACGCGCGTTGCGCGGACGTCCTCCAGCGACTATAGCCTGCGGGAACCTATATTTCACGACGACCTCGGAGACCAACATGTCGAATGCACAGCTCGAAGCCGCCATCGAAGCCGCCTGGGACGCGCGCGATACCATTACCCCCGCGACCGGTGGCGAAACCCGCGAGGCGATTGAATCGACCCTGAACGCGCTCGACAAGGGCGAGATTCGTGTGGCCGAAAAACAGGATGACGGCAACTGGCATGTGAACCAATGGGCCAAAAAAGCCGTGCTCCTTGGTTTCCGTATCAAGGATATGGAACTGCATGACGGCGGTCCGCAAGGTTCCGGCTGGTGGGACAAGGTCGACAGCAAGTTCAAAGGCTGGGGCACTTCCGAATTCAAAGAGGCGGGGTTCCGCGCTGTGCCGAACGCAGTGGTTCGCAAATCTGCCTATATTGCACCGGGTGTGGTTCTCATGCCGTCCTTCGTGAATCTTGGCGCTTACGTCGATAGCGGCACCATGGTCGACACTTGGGCCACGGTCGGCTCCTGCGCGCAAATCGGCAAGAACGTCCACCTCTCGGGTGGTGCTGGCATCGGTGGCGTGCTTGAGCCGCTGCAAGCCGGTCCGGTGATCATCGAAGACAACTGCTTTATTGGCGCGCGTGCCGAAGTGGCCGAGGGCGTAATCGTCCGCGAGGGTTCCGTGCTCGGCATGGGCGTCTATCTCGGTCAGTCCACCAAGATCGTCGACCGTGAAACCGGCGAAGTGTTCTACGGCGAAGTGCCGCCCTATTCCGTCGTCGTTGCGGGCACGATGCCGTCGAAAAACGGTGTAAATCTCTATTGCGCGGTGATCGTGAAACGCGTGGATGCCAAGACCCGTTCCAAAACCGGGATCAACGAGCTGCTGCGCGACTGATTTTTCCGCAGAGATGTGGTAACGGGTGTTGAGAGGGGAACCTTTCAGCGCCCGTTTTCGTTGAGTTGAGACTTAGGACAGGAGGCTCACATGGGACTTGGACTTATTGCGTCGATCATTGTTGGTGGTCTTGCGGGCTGGATCGCCAGCAGCCTGATGAAGGCCGACACTGGCTTGCTTGCCAATATCTTGCTTGGGATTGTCGGAGCCTTCGTGCTGAACCTGATCCTGTCGCTTCTGGGCATCTATGCCGCGAACAGCTGGTTGCCGCAGCTGATCGTCGGCATTTTCGGTGCGATCCTGTTGATCTGGGTGGCCCGGCGCGTGCGATAACCCGCGCCGAACCTGCTTTACGATTACTGAAAGACCGCACCCCAGACTTGGGGTGAGTCCTTTGCGAGGCGTCTGGACTCGATTTCAGACAGGTGGGCGAGGGCACGATCCTCACACCCTCCATGGAGATGCAGGGCTTTGGACCAGAGCCGCCGCACGGAGCGCGGCGACCAGGGCAGAGCGGCTTGTGACAACCAAAGCCTCAGCGCCTTGGGCAGGTGATCGAACTCCCGCATCGGATCACACGACCGTCTGCGTTTGCGCAGGGAGGTGTTGAGATTGCTCATGCCGCCGCGCGACCCCATTGCGGGAAAGGATCCCTGAGCGTTTTGGCCAGATCAGGGTCGATCCGGTCTTCGGGACCGATCAGCGCGGCATCGAGTTTTGCCCGGATCAGGGCCTCATCCATGCCCGAGCCGATGAAGACAATTTCCTGACGCCGGTCGCCGAACCCATCGGCCCAGACCTCGGCAATCTGCGCCCGGCCTTCCGGGTGATCGGGCCAGTAATGTTCCGGTACGGCAGCCCACCATTGGCCGAGGGGCTTGATCGTACTGAGCGCACCCGCCATGGAAAATTCGGCAGCCCATTCGGGGCGAGTGGCCATCCAGAAATGTCCTTTCGCACGAATCACTCCTGGCAGATCGCCGTTCAGCACCGCTTCGATTGCAGAGGGGTCGAAGGGACGCCGCGCGCGGTAGACGAAGGATGTGACATCGTATTCGTCGGTTTCAGGGACGTGATCGGCGAACCCGTATAGCTCCTTGGCCCAGAGCGGATGTTCATGCGCGTGGTCGAAATCGAACAATCCGGTGCCGAGCACATCCTCGGTTGCGACTTTGGAGAAATCCGTTTCGATGACCTTGGCGTCGGGGTTGAGCGCGGCGACGATCTTGCGCGCGGCAAGGACCTTGTCCGGGCCTGCGTCGCTCACCTTGTTCAGCACGATGACATCGGCGAATTCGATCTGATCGACCAGAAGGTCGACGATCCGACGCGTGTCGCCTTCGCCTGCCACCTCGCCGCGATCTTCAAGAAAATCATGGCTGGAATAATCGTTGAGCATATTCACAGTGTCGACCACGGTCACCATCGTGTCGAGCCGAGCGATGTCATCGAGGCTTTCGCCATGTTCGTCACGGAAGGCAAAGGTCGCGGCCACAGGCAGCGGTTCGGCGATCCCGGTCGATTCGATCAGCAGGTAATCGTATTTGCCGGCCTCTGCGAGACGCCGTACTTCGGTCAGCAAATCGTCCCTGAGTGTGCAGCAGATGCAGCCGTTGCTCATTTCGACCAGAGTTTCCTCGGTCCGTGACAGATCGGCACCGCCCTGACGCACGAGATCGGCGTCGATATTCACCTCAGACATATCGTTGACGATGACGGCCACGCGCAGGCCGGCGCGGTTGTTGAGCAGACGATTGAGTAGTGTGGTTTTCCCGGAACCGAGAAAACCCGAGAGAACAGTAACCGGCAGACGTTCAGACATATGCATGATCCTTCGTGGAGAGACGGGAACGTAAATTAGATATGTGATAACATAACGTCAAGCCCTGCCGATAATGGTACGCTTGACTTTCCTGCGATCCCTCCGCAAAGGAAGGCTATGTCGAAAACAGCCAAACCTTCCCGTCAGAAAGTCTACACGCTCCTGGTCGAAGTCGGCCGCAAGGAGGGCGATGGCTTGCCGAAAGAGGCGACCGGCGGAGCGCTGATGATATATGCCTCCGGTGTGGACGAGGCGGAGGCCGTGCGCGAAACCGTGGCGATCCTGAAACAGGCCGATCTCGCGCCGCTGGATGTCACGGGCTATGGCACGCTTGAGGAGCGGCTTGCCGAGGGGCATGACATTTCCGATGAGGAAAAAGACCTCATGCAGCGTGCACTCGACGAGAATTCGGTGATCGTGGCGCAGATGACACCGTTTTTTGAAGGCGACGACGGAACGCGCCACTAAGATCAGAGACGTGCCCCGCTGGGTTAGAGCCTATTTGGCTCCGAACCACTTGCGATAGATCGTGTCATACGTACCGTCTTCCCGAAGCTTCAACAGGCTGTGGTTGATCTGATCGGCATAGGGGGAATTGGTCGGCAGGGCGATGCCGTAATTCTCCGGCAGGAAGATCGGTCCGACGAGCCGCGCTTTGCCCTTGCCCTCATGGGCCACGTAATAGGCCAGAATGGGTGCATCGAAAACGACGGCATCGACCTCCTTGGCCTCGAAGGCCTCGATCAACTCAGTCGGATTGGCATAACCCGTGAACCGCAGGTCACGCCGCTCAAGAAAATCCGCAGCGGTCGAAGCTTCGACGGTGCCGATGGATTTGCCGTAGAGATCGCCGATCCCTGAGACATTCGACTGAATCGCGTCGATGGTCAGCACGGCGGTGATGCGGGCGACAAAGACAGAGACCAGAAACAGGGACGAAATCACCAGAAAGACCCCGAAAACGCGTCCCATCGGAGAGCGGGGCTGTCGTTCCTCGAAACCGCCATTCACGACAAGGTTGAGCGCCCACCAGAAGGCGGGAAACATCGCCTTGCGTGCAGGCATGTCAAAATAGTCCTGATGGTGCTTTTCGAAATACCACATCAACATGCCGCCGCCGAACAGAAGCGCGAATGCTCCGGCGATGGCAATCAGCATGTCTCGCGATATGACGGCCGACCAGATCGACACATCGCTCCCATCTGTATCGGTCATGATCTGTAACCCGGCCTCGAAAATCGGCTGGGAAAAATCCATGACCAACTCGCGGTTGGCGGTGATGGAGATATTGGCGATTGCGGCGTCGGCACTGCCGTTCTGGATCGCACCGAGCATTTCGGGAAAACTGCTTACGCGGGAAACTTCGTACTCCCAGCCAAGTTCCTCGGCCAGCGCATCCCAGAGCTCCAGGGAAAACCCGGTTTCTTTGCCGTTTTCCTCCATGGAAAATGGCACGCGGGTTATAGTCATGATCTTGTGGCTTTCAGCCGAGAATGTGGCCGGGCTGAGAAACACAAAAAGCGCCGCTAAAAAGCGAAAAATAAGTTTCATGTCATCCCCTCATCTCCTGTCGCATATGGCACAGGGCAGGCGATGCTTTCAATCACAGATCAAAGATAACGTTCCGACAAAAGTGCAATGGCCTCATGGCGCAACAAAGTTGCCGGAGAAGTGGCGTTGCGCATGGGGATATCGTCCGTTTTCAGATGTGACAAGCGTGTCAACGTGCGGTGTTCGGCACAGTGATTCCGGCTCAAGGGCATCACCGCGATTCCCGCGACGCGATAGGGATCATGATCGGCAAGGACGAGGTTATGCCGTGTCGACAACAAGCTCAGGCAGGGTCTGGAGCCGGGCAGGAACGGTGCGATATGCATGGCGCGCATCGTGACATGCTCTGCGTCGAACAGGTAAGAGGTGTCGACGCCATGGGTGACGATTTCACAACGTGGCGTGGCTTCGAGGGTTTGCCGCAGATTCTGGAACGGGCGGCGCAGTCGCAGCGGAGACATCTGACCGACGGCTGGCAGGGTCGCGCTGATATTGGCCAGCAAAGGCGAGAGCACCCCCGATTGAGTGACAATGAGCGTACCCGGTGTGAGACGCTCGATTGCGCGGGGGCCGTATTCGGTTTCCACCAGAGCGCCCGGTGCGATGCCTTCGGTATAGCCCAAAGGCTCGATATGATCGGCAAACGCGAAACAACCGACATCTGAGGCGAGGGAGGCGCCATCGACTGCGAATAGCACGCGGGCGAGATCCTCTTCATGCAAAGCTGCGGGTTCCGACCCGGCCACGGATTTTATTTCTCCGGTTTCCAGACATTCGGCGCCGAGCCAGCAAGTCGCATCTGCGAGATCCCAGCCATAGAGAATGCGTATGGGCGAATCCTTGCGCCAGGCAGAGAGATCGAGAGTCAGCACCGAGAGGGCGCGATCGCTCTCAATCGCGGCCCAAAGGCGACCATTCGGACCCAGAACCATATGAAGGCTACGGCGGAAACGGTCGAAACGCTCGTAGGTCAAAAGATCGAGGGGCTGACGGAACTGATCCGGAATGATGGTTTCCAAAAGAAGACCACCGCGCGTCAGACGGCGTGACGGCACTTTCGCGCGCGATATGCCTTTGTCCAACCCAAGCGGGTTGTAAACAGGGTTTCGATCTGTCGCCGTTGCGCCAAGCCAGGCCATGTCTGCCTCCGACGGGGTCGCGCACCGCAAAGGGCTTTGCAACCGTTCACCTTCGTGAAGCAGGGTTTTTGGATACGCTGACATCGCGCATGACATATGCGCATGGATACTTGTTAAATGCTGGTCTGAAACGCCCGGGTTGACCCGGTGCTGTCCGAAACCGCCTGCCTCATTTTGTTTTGCCGAATTTAACGCAGGTTTTCGAAGTTTTTCTAATCTTTCTTGTGCTGCGGATTCGCCGCGCTGTCGCTTGTGACCGCATTGCCACAAGCGACATTGCCCATTGCCCGGCGGGACGGTAGTTCTGTTGCAAAAGGAGTCCCTGATGTCGTTCGATCCTGTTGACCTGACCGCCGCCCTGATCCGCTGTCCGAGCGTGACACCCGAGGAGGGAGGTGCGTTGAGCCTGCTACAGACCACGCTCGAAGGTGCAGGGTTCCACTGTGTTCGGGTGGACCGCAACGGCACTCCGAACCTTTTCGCCCGTTGGGGGGAGAAGGGGGCGGCACGGACCCTGGGTTTCAACGGTCATACTGACGTCGTGCCGGTTGGCGATGCGGCGGCATGGACCCATGAACCGTTCGGAGGCGAGATTTCGGACGGCATCCTCTGGGGGCGAGGTGCAACGGATATGAAATCCGGTGTGGCCGCCTTTGTGGCCGCAGCCTGCGATTATGCGACCCAAAACCAGCCGGATGATACTGCAATTATCATCACGATCACCGGGGACGAAGAGGGCGATGCGACGGATGGAACCGTTGCGCTTCTGGACTACATGACGGAGGCAGGTGAGGCGATGAGCGATTGTATCGTGGGTGAGCCGACCTGTCCGAACACCATGGGCGAGATGATGAAAATCGGACGGCGTGGGTCGATCACCGCCTATTTTGTTGCCCGTGGCGTGCAAGGGCATGTGGCCTATCCGAACCAGACCCGAAACCCGGTTCCGGCTTTGGCGCGTCTGATGGCGGAGCTTTCCACCCATACGCTCGATCAGGGGACAGCGCATTTCGACCCAAGCAATCTCGAAGTGACCACATTCGATGTCGGCAATCCGGCCACCAATGTGGTTCCGGCACAGGCTGTCGCCACCGTGAACATCCGCTTCAACGATGCCCATACCGGGGCGTCCCTGAGCGAATGGATACGCGCCAAAGCCGCACGGATGGCCGAGGAAACCGGGATCGACATCGAGGTGCGTTTCCAGATTTCCGGCGAAAGCTTCCTGACACCGCCGGGGCGGTTCGTCGATCTGGTTGCCGGAGCCGTCGAAAAGGTCACCGGGCAAAAGCCGGTTTTTTCCACGAGCGGCGGCACGTCGGATGCGCGGTTCATCAAGAATCACTGCCCCGTGGTGGAATTCGGTCTTGTCGGAAAGACCATGCACAAGGTCGACGAACATGTCGAAATCGCCCATATCGAAGACCTGAAAAGGGTCTATTCCTGCCTGATCGGAGACTATTTCTCATGACCGTGACCATTGCACCAACCGAGGATATCAAGTCCTGTCTGGCCCTGCGCTTTGAGGTTTTTGTCGAAGAACAGAACGTGCCGCTGGACGAAGAGATCGACGATCTCGATGATATCGCCACGCATTTTCTCGCGGTTGATGAGGCGGGAGTGCCGGTCGGAACCGCGCGGGTGTTTGAAGTTGGCGAGACTGGCAAAATCGGCCGGGTTTGTGTCGTGAAATCGCAACGCGGCACGGGTCTCGGAGCACGGCTGATCGAGACCTGCCTTGAGGAACTGCGTAAGCGTCCGCATCTGAAAAAGGCCAAGCTCGGAGCGCAAAACCACGCCATCGGCTTTTATGAGCGTTTCGGTTTCCGGACCATGGGTGAGGTTTACATGGACGGCGGCATCCCACACACCGATATGGTTCTGGATCTGTGAAGCCGACCCTGATTGTCATGGTCAAGGAGCCGTATCTGGGGCGCGTAAAAACACGCCTTGGACTGGATTTGGGTCTTGTCGCCGCGACCTGGTGGTATCGGCATCAGGTGATGAGAACCCTTCGAAATCTGCGAGACCCGCGCTGGCGGATCGTTCTTGCGGTCAGCCCGGATCGGGAGGGGATGCGCAGCCGCATCTGGCCCGGATATCTGCCACGCATCCCGCAGGGCAGCGGTGATCTCGGTTCACGTATGGCAAGATGTCTGGCCTATGTAGGAGGCGCGCCGTCTTGCCTCATCGGCTCGGATATTCCGGGCATTCGGAAACACCATATTCAGGCAGCTTTTGCTGGATTTGGCTCTTATTCTGCGATGATCGGACCGGCCACGGATGGCGGTTACTGGCTGATCGGATTACGGCATCCGGCGCAGCAACCTGCAGGCTTTCTGCGCAACGTGCGCTGGTCAACGGAATATGCGTTGGAGGACACTCTGGCCTCGGCACCATCACTAAACTGGGGGCGGTGCGATGTGCTTTCGGATGTGGACACAGGCGCGGATTTATATCGCCTCCAATACCCTGCATGAATTCTGCGCGACACCCCGCTTTGCCAGTGGTGAGGCGATGCGGTGCGTGGTAGCGTTGAGCCATGAGCAGCATCCCGACCAAAGACGAAATCCTGCAATGGATTTCGGACAACCCGACCCAGACAGCAAAGCGCGACATCGCGAAAGCCTTTGGCATCAAGGGCGCGGCGCGCATTGATCTTAAACGCGTGCTCAAGGAGCTTGAGGACGAGGGGCATCTGCGCAAACGGCGCAAGACCTACCGCGATCCGGACAAGCTTCCGCCCGTTTCCGTTCTGGCCGTTCTGGCCCCCGATATGGATGGCGATCTTTTTGCCAAGCCGCTCGAATGGGCAGGCGAGGGGCCGGAGCCGCGTGTGTTGCTCTCCCTGAGAGAAAGCGATCCGGCGCTTGGCGAAGGCGAACGCATCCTTGCCAAGTTGCAGGAGGTGAAGGCCGACGATCACCAATATGTCGCCCGTCTGATCCGAAAACTCGGCTCTAATCCACGCAAAATCCTCGGCATCTACCGCAAAGGCGCGGAGGGCGGTCGGGTCGTTCCGATCGACAAGGGCAATGAGAAAGACTACCTCGTGCGGCCGGGCAACGATTATGGCGCACAGGACGGAGAGCTGGTCGAGGCGGAACAGGCCGGGCCGAAAAACCGTCTTGGTTTGCCGAATGCGCGGATCGTGACCCGGCTGGGCGATCCAAGCGCGCCGAAAGCGGTGTCGCTCATCGCCATTCACCAACACGGTATCCCCGACGACTTCCCGGATGAAGTGATCGCAGAGGCCGACAAGGCGAAACCTGCGGGTCTCAAGGGGCGTGAAGACCTGCGCGAGCTGCCGCTCGTGACTATCGACCCGGCGGATGCGCGCGACCATGATGATGCGGTTTGGGCTGAGTTCGACCCTGATCCGAAGAATGAAGGTGGGTTTCTCCTCTGGGTCGCGATTGCCGATGTGGCGTATTATGTGACGCCCGGTTCGGCACTGGATCGCGAGGCATGGAAGCGCGGCAACTCGACCTATTTCCCGGATCGTGTGGTGCCGATGCTGCCGGATCGGCTCTCGGGCGATCTCTGCTCGCTGCATGAGGGCGTGCCGCGCGCCTGTCTTGCCGTGCGCATGGTCATCGACGCGGATGGCAAAAAGCTGTCGCACCGCTTCATGCGCGGGCTGATGCGTTCTGTCGCCTCGCTGACCTATGCGGAGGTGCAGGCGGCGCGTGACGGTCAGGTGAATGACAAATGCGACCCGCTGATGGAGACGGTGATCACGCCGCTCTATGGGGCTTATGAAGCACTGACCCGGGCACGCAAAGCCCGTCAGCCGCTGGATCTGGATCTGCCTGAGCGCAAGATCGTCCTCGGCGATGACGGACGGGTGAAATCCGTGGCGCTGTCGGAGCGGTATGACGCACACAAGCTGATCGAAGAGTTCATGGTGCTCGCCAACGTCGCCGCCGCAGAGGAGTTGTTCCACCGCAACCGACCGCTTTTGTATCGTGTCCACGAGGAACCCTCCGACGAAAAACTGGATGCCCTGCGCGAGGTAGCGCAGGCCTCGGGATTTACGCTTGCCAAAGGGCAGGTGATCCATACCTCGCATTTGAACAGGCTTCTCGCGCAGGCCGAGGGCACGGATCACGACGAGCTGATCAACATCTCCACCCTGCGTTCGATGACTCAAGCCTATTACCACCCGGAAAACTACGGTCACTTCGGTCTGGCGCTGCGGTCCTACGCGCATTTCACCTCGCCGATCCGGCGTTATGCCGATCTGATCGTGCACCGTGGGCTGATCTCGGCTCATGGCTGGGGCAAGGACGGGCTGTCCGAAGAGGATGTGGAAAGGCTCGAAACCACGGCAAAACATATCTCCGAGACCGAGCGGCGGTCGATGACGGCGGAGCGGGACACCAATGACCGCTATCTTGCGGCTTATCTCAGCGAGCGGGTCGGCAATGAGATGACCGGGCATATTTCCGGCATCCAGAAATTCGGAGCCTTCGTCAAACTCGACGAAACCGGCGCGGACGGGCTTGTGCCGGTGCGCAGCATGGGGGCGGAGTTTTTTCATTATGACCCGAAGGAACAGACCCTGATGGGGGCCGATACCGGCATGGTGATTTCCATCGGCCAGAAGGTCGTGGTGCGCATTGCCGAGGCGGTGCCGGTGACCGGGGGGCTGGAACTGGAATTGTTGTCCATTGACGGGGCAAGTCTGCCGCGCGGGCCACGTCGGGCGAAGGGGCGCGTCGTGTCGCGCAAGTACAACAAGGGTCAGGCGAAAAAAGCCAAAATCCGCAAGAAAGTCGAGCGTCGCAGGCGCTGAAAAATAGCGGAAATTTGCCGTCACCATATTTGTCCGGTTCAAGATGCGCCGGGATTCGGTTTAGGCTGAGGCAAAAGCAAATGGAGCAGTCAGAATGCGTAGCCTTGTCATCGGTGCCGCAAGTGTTGTTTTCGGCCTTGGTCTCAGCCCCTCTTTCGCGCAGAGCACTGTGCGCATGACGCAGGATGTGCCGCAACTTCCGGGAGCAGGATTGGTGCAAAATATCGCCTCACAGGCTGGTTTCGAAGCCTGGATCGAGAGTTTCAAAGTGCGGGCGCGGCGTGAGGGGATTTCTGAAACCACGCTGAGAGAGGCGTTTCGCGGGGTGCGCTACAACGCCGATGTGATCGCCAAGGACCGGCACCAGTCGGAATTCACGAAACAGATCTGGGATTATCTCGACAGCGCCGCATCGCCCACCCGCGTGTCGAACGGCCAAAAGGCGATGCGCCAGCATGCCCGTGTCCTTGACGGGATTGAACGGGTCTATGGTGTCGATAAATATGTCGTGGCGGCGATCTGGGGACTGGAAAGCGCCTATGGCGAGCATCGTGGCGACATCAATGTGATCGAGGCCATGGCGACGCTGGCCTACGACGGGCGGCGTGGACGGTTTTTCGAACAGCAGCTCATTGCGGCTCTTAAAATTCTTCAGAAGGGCGACACCCATGCCCGCAACATGAAAGGCAGCTGGGCGGGCGCCATGGGCCACACCCAGTTCATCCCGACCTCTTTCGAAGCCTTCGCGGTCGATGGCAATGGCGATGGCAAGCGTGACATCTGGTCGAACGACCCGACCGACGCGCTGGCCTCCACCGCCGCCTATCTGGCGCGGCATGGCTGGAACAAGGGGCAGCCATGGGGCGTGGAAGTGCGCCTTCCGCGCGGGTTCGACTATACTTCCGCACGACGCGACAATATGCGTGCGCCCTCGGATTGGGCCGCTTTGGGCGTGGTTGGGGTCGATGGCAAGCCGGTTCCGAACTATGGCCGGGCCTCGATCCTGTTGCCTGCGGGTGCGCAGGGTGCGGCCTTCATGATCTTCGACAATTTCGCCGTGTTGGAGCGGTACAACAAGGCGGACGCCTATGTGATCGGCGTCGGGCACCTGTCGGATCGTCTCAAGGGCGGGTCGGAAATTCAGGCCTCCTGGCCGCGCGGTTATGCGCCGCTGTCCTTCAAGGAAAGGGAGCAGATGCAGCGCATTCTGAAACGCAAAGGCTTTCTGGACGACAAGGTGGACGGCATCGTCGGGCCCAACACCATTAATGCGATCCGGGCGTTTCAGGCCTCCGTCGGGGTGACGCCGGATGGTTACCCGTCTCAGGAGTTGCTGAAACTCTTACGCTGAAGTTCAGGCGAGGTGGTCGTGAAACTCGTCCACCAGCGCCTCGTAGATGTCGCGCTTGAAAGGCACGATATCAGAGACCAATCCGGTCGAATCTGTCCATTTCCAATGGCTGAATTCGGGGTGATCGGTTTCGAGGACGATATCCTTTTCCGTGCCCTTGAAGCGCAGCAGGAACCAGAGTTGCTTCTGACCGCGATATTTGCCCTTCCACACCTTGCCCAGAAGGTGATCCGGCAGATCGTAGGTCAGCCAGTCGCGGGTGTGGCCGAGAACCTCGACCAGATCGGCGGTTACTCCGATTTCTTCCCAAAGCTCGCGCAATGCCGCCTCTTGTGGCATTTCACCGGGGTCGATCCCGCCCTGCGGCATCTGCCAGGCTCCGGGCGTGTCGATGCGCTCTCCGACGAAAACCCGCCCTTCCGGGTCAATCAGCATGATGCCGACGCAGGGGCGATATGGCAGGGTGGAGAAATCTTTGCTCATGAGAGGTGCCTCAAAAAGATGAGGGGCGCCGAAGCGCCCCTCGGATCGTATCAATCGCCAATTTTCGACAAGCCCTTGAGCAGGTCGATCGCATAGGCCAGCTGGAAGTCCTCGTCGCGCAGTTTCGCGGCTTCTTCCGCGGCGGCGCGCTCTTCCTCGATCTTGGCGCGTTCGTCCTCGGTCAGGCTGTCGTTGTTCAACGCCCCGCGCAGATCGGCCTCGGACCGGAACTGCGGTGTTTCCTCCGTCTCTTCTTCAACGGGTTGACGCGGTGGCTGTTCCACGACGATGTCCGGCGAGATGCCGAGCGCCTGAATGGAACGGCCCGATGGTGTGTAATATCGCGCGGTGGTCAGGCGCATCGCCCCGTCGGATCGCAGCGGCATCACGGTTTGCACGGAGCCTTTGCCGAAAGACTTGGTGCCCACGACGACGGCGCGATGGTGATCCTGCAACGCGCCGGAGACGATCTCAGAGGCCGAAGCGGACCCGCCGTTGATCAGCACGACGAGAGGTTTCCCCTCTGCCAGATCGCCCTCGGTGGCGTTGACGCGGGTGCTGTCTTCCGGATTGCGTCCACGGGTGGAAACGATCTCTCCCTCGTCGAGGAAGGCATCCGACACCTTGATCGCCTGATCGAGCAGACCGCCCGGGTTGTTGCGCAGGTCCACGACGATCCCGTCGACATTCTCAAGACCGCCTAGCTCCTCGATCCCGTCTTTCAGTCCCTGTTCGAGATTCGGATAGGTTTGATCGTTGAAGGTGGTCACGCGCAACACGATGGCATTGCCCTCGACGCGGGAGCGCACGGCGGTCAGTTTGATCGTGTCACGGACGATCGAAACGTCAAACGGCTCCTCGACCCCTTCACGCACCACGGTGATAACGATTTCCGAGCCGACCGGCCCGCGCATCAGTTCCACCGCGTCGTCAAGGGTCATCCCCAGAATGCTCTTACCATCGACGGCGGTGATGTAATCCCCGGCCTCGACGCCTGCGATATCGGCGGGCGTGCCGTCCATCGGGGCAACGACCTTGACGAAGCCCTCTTCCTGCGTGACCTCGATCCCTAGGCCACCGAAGGAACCGGAGGTCTGAACCCGCATGTCGGCGGCGTCTTTCGGGGAAAGATAGGAGGAATGCGGGTCGAGTGAGGATAGCATGCCGTCGATTGCCGCTTCGATCAGCTCTTCTGAATCCACCTCTTCGACATATTGCGCGCGGATGCGCTCGAACACGTCGCCGAAGAGGTCGAGCTGTTCATAGACATTCGTCGTCTTCTCTGCCTCCTGAGCGAGGAGCGGTCCGGCGAATTGCGTCGAGATCAGCGTGCCTGCAAGGATGCCGGCAACCCCGGCCATCATGTATTTCTTCATCTCTTTCCTCTCTCCGGTCCGCAGCCCGCGTGACCCTTGATCGTCTCAAAGCGGGGCACCTGCGAACCAGCGTTCGGGGTTCACGGGCTGCCCGCCCTCTCTGACCTCTATATAAAGCGTCTCCGACAAACCCGCGCCAGTGCCTTGTGTGGCATTCTGGACAAAGGCGTCGAGATCGGGCGTGGCCCCGCCCATCAGGCCCACGGCGGTATCGGCGGGCAGAACTGCGCCAACCTCTCCATAAACCTCATCGAGTCCCGCCAAAATGAGCAATACGTCATTTGCGGGCTCAAGGATGATCACGTTTCCGTAGTCGAGAAACGGCCCCTTGTAACGCACGGTCGCGGGCCAGGGTGTCGTGACCAGCGACAAAGGCCGCGTGGCCCAGAGCCAGCCCGGACGTTTCACTCCGGCGGCGTCTGCCTCGTCATAGCCGCGCAACATCTTGCCGGGGACGGGCATCGGCCAGTTGCCGCGGGTGCTGTTCGGATCGGTGATCGGCGGCACCCCGTCGACCACATCCATGATCGCGAGGCCCGAGGCAAAGGCTTCGAGCGTTTCCGAACTGTCGAGCAGGGTCTGCATCCGTTCGGGATCGGCGGTGAACCGGCGCGGCAGGTCGGTGCGGTCCGACATCGCCTGCGACAAGTCGGTGCGGGCCTGCTGCACGTCCTGAAGCCCCTGCGACAGGGTCGCCAGAGATTCGCTTTGCAACTCGCGCAGGATCTGTATTTCTTCGAGGCGCACACGGATGTCCTCGACCTCCGCCTGCATCGCGGGGGTGACGGCGGAGACCAGCATCCCCGCGCGTGCCTGCCCCAGAGGTCCGCCGGGATGCACCAGTGCCTCGGGAGAGGCATCGGGTTTCATGGAGATCAGCACGCCGAGAAGTTGTGCGAACTGACCGCTCTCATCGGAAAACTCGCGCGACAGTTCGGCTTCACGAAGCGACACCTGGCGCAGTCCGGCCCGCATCGCATCAAGCCCGTCCTCATAGGCGCGCACCACGCCGGTCAACGCCTTGACCCGGTCGGTCGACGATTCGGCGGCTTGCAGCGCACTATGCGCGGCGTTGAACTGAGCCAAAGCCGCCTCGGCCAGAGCCGTGGGACTGTTCTGTGCCTGCACAGGGCCGCTCAGGGCCAGACAGAACGCCGCGGCGTAAATCCGCATCATTTGACGATGAGACTCACGCCGGTCATTTCCTCCGGCTGCGGCAGTTGCATCAGTTCAAGGATCGTCGGCGCCACATCCGCAAGCCGCCCGCCATCGCGCAGTTTCACGCCTTTCGGCCCGCCGAACAGGATCACGGGCACGGGGTTCGTCGTATGTGCCGTATGCGGCCCGCCCGTCACCGGATCGACCATGGTCTCGCAATTGCCGTGATCCGCAATCACCAACATCGCGCCGCCGACCTTCTCAAGCTCCGCAATCACCTTGCCCAGCCCGTCGTCCACAGCTTCGCAGGCGGCCATGGCGGCCTCAAGAATGCCGGTGTGCCCGACCATGTCCGGGTTGGCGAAATTGGTGACGATCAGGTCATACCCCTCGTCAATCGCCCAGACGAATTTCTCCGCCACCTCGGGTTCGCTCATCTCCGGCTGAAGATCATAGGTCGCCACTTTCGGCGATTTCGGCATGAAGCGATCTTCGCCCTCTTCCGGCACTTCCTTGCCTCCGTTCAAAAAGAACGTCACATGCGGATATTTTTCCGTCTCGGCCAGACGGAATTGTTTCAGCCCGTGTTTGGCGACCCATTCGCCCAACGTGTTCTTGATCTCACGTTTCGGATAGGCGGTGGTCATATAGGCGTTGTGCCCGTCGGAATACTCGACCATGCCCAGAAGCGCGGAAAGTTTCGGACGCGCCCCGATGTCGAATTCGGCAAAGTCCGGCTCCCCGATGGCGCGCAGGATTTCCCGCGCCCGGTCCGCCCGGAAGTTGTTGCAGAAAAACCCGTCGCCGTCTTTGACCCCGTCATAGCCGTCGATCACGGTTGCCTTGATGAACTCGTCCACGTCGCCGCGTTCGTAAGAGGCTTTGACGGCGCTGACGGCATCCGGTGCGGTCTCGATCCCTTTGCCATGCATCATAGCGTCATAGGCCTGCGACACGCGTTCCCAGCGGTTGTCGCGGTCCATCGCATAATAACGCCCGATCACAGTGCCCACTTTGGCATTTTCCGGCAGGCGGGCGACGAAATCGGCGATGAATTTATCGGCGGATTGCGGGGCCACATCGCGCCCGTCGGTGATCGCATGAATGATGACCGGCACACCGAGATCGGTCACCGCCTTGGCGGCCGCAAGCGTGTGTTCGATATGCCCATGCACGCCGCCGTCGGAGATCACCCCCATCAGATGCGCCGTGCCGCCCGCGGCTTTCACATCTTCGGCGAATTTCACGATGGCCTCATTTTTGAAGAAAGAGCCGTCCTCGATGGCGAGATCAATCTGCCCTAAATCCATTGCCACCACGCGGCCCGCACCGATATTGGTGTGCCCCACCTCAGAATTGCCCATCTGTCCCGTCGGCAGTCCCACATCTGGCCCGAAAGTGATCAGCGTGCTATGCGGACATTCCGCCATCAGCCGGTCGAAATTCGGGGTGTTGGCGAGAACCGGCGCGTTGGCTTCCGGCGTCGGGCCGATGCCCCAACCATCGAGAATGCAAAGAACAACAGGTTTCGGCGCGGCCATGACGGGCTCCTTTATCAATAGAGAGCGAACTCTTTGCTCTTATCTAACGTGCCGCTGCGCCCGTTTGAACCGCTTTACTCTTCTTCCTGGTAAAAATACTCTGATCATACCCGATGATAGGGCGAACCGGCCAAAATCGAGGCGGCGCGGTAAAGCTGTTCGGTCAGCATCGCGCGGGCCAGCATATGTGGCCAGACCATCTTGCCGAGAGAAATGGAGAAATCCGCCTGCGCGCGCAAATCCGGGTCGATCCCGTCCGCACCGCCGATGACAAAGGCCACATCGGAGCGTCCGGCATCGCGCCAGCTTGCGAGTTTTTCGGCAAAATCGGGGGAGGAAATCACCTGACCGCGTTCGTCCATCGTGACGATCACCGCGCCTTTCGGCAGGGCGCGTTCCAGAAGCGTTGCCTCCGCCGCCATGCCGCCGCCCTTCTTGTCTTCGACCTCCGAGATTGTCAGGGGGCCGAGGCCAAGCGCGCGCCCGGTGCGGTCAAACCGGGTGGTGTAGTCGTCGATCAAAGTGGCTTCGGGCCCTTTGCGCAAGCGCCCGACCGCACAGATATGCACCTTCATAGGGCCTCAGCTAGCGGTGGTTTTCCCCGCCAGAGCGGCTTTCGCCTCTTCGGGTGACATCCACATTTTCTCAAGCTGATAGAAATCGCGCACTTCCGGGCGGAAGATGTGGACAATCACGTCGCCCGCGTCGATCAGCACCCAGTCGCCTTGCTCCTTGCCCTCGACACGGGAGAAAATCCCGCATTGCTGTTTCAGCGCATCGGAGAGTTTCTCGGCCATGGCGCTCACCTGACGGGTTGAACGACCCGAACAGATCACCATGTAGTCCGCAACCTCCGACTTGCCGCGCAGGTCGATGGACACGAGGTCTTCGGCTTTATCCTGATCCAGGGAGTGTGTGACGAAGTCCAGAAGTTTCTGACCTCCGATCCGGTCCGGCATCGCACCCGTCATGGGCGTCTCCGGGTGTGCGGCATGGTCAGCCGCGCTCTGTACGTGAGACAGGACATAGTCCTCCAAAAGTTGAACGCCGTTCCGCCCCGGCGCCGGGCATGGATCAAATGTAACATCGGTATGTGTAAATCTCAATGTTTCGGACTGGAAAGTTCAATCGAGTGCTTTTGTGGTCAAGGCGGAACCATCGAGCACCCGCACTTCCCGCTGCGGGAAGGGAATGGAAATGTCGTTTGCCTTGAACGCATCCCAAAGCGCCAGATAGACGTTTCCCCGCACATTGGTCAGTCCTCCCGTCGGGTCGGTGATCCAGAAGCGCAGGATGTAATCGACGGACGAATCGCCAAACCCCACGATGTGACAGACGGGCGGTTTGTGGGTCAGGACGCGGTCAACGCGCTGCGCCGCCTCGATGGCAATCTTGCGCACCTGATGCGGATCGTCGCCGTAAGACGTACCGAAATAGATGTCGAGCCGCACGAAATCGTTGGTGTGGGACCAGTTCACCACCTGGCCGGTGATCAGGTCCTCGTTCGGGATCAGGTATTCCTTGCCGTCCCGCGTGGTGATCGAGGCGTAGCGTGCGCCCAGCGTGTTGATCCAGCCGAAGGTGTCGCCCAGTGAGATCACGTCACCGGGCTTGATCGACTTGTCCAGAAGGATGATCACACCCGAGACGAGGTTGGAGACGACCTTCTGGAGGCCGAAGCCCAGACCGACCCCGATCGCACCCGACAGAACCGCAAGGCCGGTGAGATCGAAACCCACGGCCTTGAGCCCGATGAAGAAAGCGGCACCGTACAGGGCAAGTTGCACGCCCTTGATGATCAGTTCCTTCATCGAAGGCGAAATATCCTCGTTGCGCCGGATTTGGGTCGATGTCTGACCCGAGATCAGCCGCGCGAAGGTAAAAAGAAGCCCGGTGACGACCAGCGCCTTGAGCACCGCAAGAGCCGAGAGGCGAAAGCTGCCGAAAGTGATCGCGATGGTATCGAGAAAGTCGGCGGTCTCCTCGATGGCGCCGAAGAAATAGAGCGTGACATAGGTCCAAAGCCCCCAGCGCAGCAATCGCCGGAGCGCGCGGTTCTTGACGAGTTGAACGACCAGCTCGACCGCGATCCATGCGGTGACGATCTTTGCGAGGATTGCGATCAGGTAAGAGCGCGAGGGCCATGTCATCTCGTGCATCACGAGATACATGACCCAAAGCAGCACAGCCCAGACGATCAGGATCAGTCGTTTTTCAATCGCCAGAAGCCAGCGCAACTGCCATTTCGGGCGGCCTTCGAGCCCTCGCATCCAACTGCGCATCCGTGTGCGCAGATTGCGCCCGAGTATAATCGCGATGATGAGCGCCAGAAGTGAGATTCCGATCTGATACAGGTTCCAGCGCCGCAGAAGCCCTTCGAGAAACGAAAGCACATGGCCGCCTGTGTCGCCCAAAAGACTGGTGATTTGCGTCGGATCCACTCGGGCCTCCCTTTTCGGTGAGCTTGGCATGGCGTACCGCAATCCTGCAAGCGCATCTCTCTTGCGAGACTCGCGCGCAGCCTATATGTGAGCACCATGGAACGTATGTTTGAGATCACAGACCGTGCATGGCTGCCTTGGCGTTTCTTCGGCGCCATGCAATCCGTCCTAGCCCGACTTTGAAGCCGGGCCTTTCGGCGTGCCTGCACGCCCGATCACACAACTTCCATTTCCAAAGAACATCCACGGGAGAGCGAAATGACCGCCCCGAAGACACTCTATGATAAAATCTGGGACGCCCATGTGACCCATGAGCAGGAGGATGGCACCTGCCTGCTCTATATCGACCGCCACCTCGTTCACGAAGTAACCTCGCCTCAGGCATTTGAAGGTCTGCGCATGGCGGGCCGCAAAGTGCGCGCGCCGGAAAAAACCATCGCCGTGCCGGATCACAACGTGCCGACCACGCTGGACCGCGTGTCCGGTGTGATCGCCAACGAAGAGAGCCGCATTCAGGTCGATGCGCTCGACAAGAACGCGAAAGAGTTCGGCGTGAACTACTATCCGGTGTCCGACATCCGTCAGGGCATCGTGCATATCGTCGGCCCGGAACAGGGTTGGACGCTGCCCGGCATGACCGTCGTGTGCGGTGACTCCCATACCGCGACTCATGGTGCGTTCGGGGCGCTCGCCCACGGCATCGGCACTTCCGAGGTCGAGCACGTTCTGGCGACGCAAACGCTGATCCAGAAAAAATCCAAGAACATGAAGGTCGAGATCACCGGCAAGCTGAAGCCGGGTGTGACGCCGAAAGACGTAACGCTTGCCATCATCGGCGCGACCGGTACGGCGGGCGGCACCGGCTATGTCATCGAATATTGCGGTCAGGTGATCCGTGATATGTCGATGGAAGGCCGCATGACCGTCTGTAACATGGCGATCGAAGGCGGTGCGCGTGCCGGTCTCATCGCGCCGGACGAAACCACGTTCGAATATGTCAAAGGCCGCCCGCATGCCCCGAAAGGTGCGCAGTTCGAAGCCGCTCTGAACTGGTGGAAAACCCTCTACACCGACGAAGGTGCGCATTTCGACAAGGTTGTGACTTTGCGCGGCGAAGACATCGAGCCGGTCGTGACCTGGGGCACCTCGCCCGAGGACGTTCTGCCGATTTCCTCCGTCGTGCCCGATCCCGAAAGCTTCAAGGGCGGCAAGGTCGAGGCGGCGAAACGTGCGCTCGATTACATGGGGCTGAAAGCCGGTCAGAAACTGACCGACATTCAGATCGACACCGTGTTTATCGGTTCCTGCACCAACGGCCGGATCGAGGACTTGCGGGCTGCGGCCGAAATCCTCAAGGGCAAGAAGATCAAGGACGGCATGCGCGCCATGGTCGTGCCGGGCTCCGGTCTCGTGCGTGCGCAGGCCGAAGAGGAAGGTCTCGCTGACATCTTCAAAGAGGCCGGTTTCGAATGGCGTCTGGCCGGGTGCTCCATGTGCCTTGCCATGAACCCCGATCAACTGTCCGAGGGTGAGCGCTGCGCCTCCACCTCGAACCGCAACTTCGAAGGGCGTCAGGGCTACAAGGGCCGCACGCACCTCGTGTCCCCCGCCATGGCCGCCGCCGCTGCCGTCACCGGTCACCTGACCGATGTGCGCGAGCTGATGTCTGAGACCGAGAACGCCTAAGGAGCCGCTACAATGGAAAAGTTCGAAAAACTGACCGGTATCGCGGCCCCTATGCCGCTGGTGAACATCGACACGGATATGATCATCCCCAAGGTGTTCCTGAAAACCATCAAGCGTTCCGGCCTTGGTGTGAATCTGTTCGACGAAATGCGCTATGACCGTCAGGGCAATGAAATCCCCGATTTCGTCCTGAACAAACCGCAGTATCGCGACACGCAGATTCTTGTGGCGGGCGATAACTTCGGTTGTGGCTCTTCGCGCGAACACGCGCCCTGGGCCATCGCGGATTTCGGCATCAAATGCGTGATCTCCACCTCTTTCGCAGACATCTTCTATAACAACTGCTTCAAGAACGGCATTCTCCCGATCGTTCTGCCGCAGGAAGCCGTGGATGTTCTGATGAAAGATGCGGAAAAGGGCTCCAACGCCCGGATGACCGTCGATCTTGAAAATCAGACCGTCACCACGTCGGATGGCGAAGAGTTCCATTTCGAAGTCGACGCGTTCAAGAAACACTGCCTGCTCGAAGGGCTCGATGACATCGGTCTGACCATGGCGCATGTCAAGGACATCGACGCCTATGAAGCCAGGATGGCGCAGGAACGTCCCTGGGTCTGAGTTGACCTTGGCTGGTGCAGTCATGAAAAAAGTGAAACGGCGCTTTTTGGGGTGCCGTTTTATTTTGCTCACACGCCCCTATATCTGATTGAAAGCACTCGAAAGACGGAGGGTGGCATGACGAATTGGAAGATATGGGTCGGTATCGGTGTTCTCACCTTTCTTTTCGGCCTTCTGGCGCTGGGCAATGCGGTCGTCGCGTCGCTCGCGATCACCATCATGCTCGGCACGCTTTTCGCCATCGCAGGCGTGGCGCAACTTTGGGCTGGGTTTTCCGGCGCGGTGCATGACAATCGGATATTTGCCCTGCTCTGGGGGCTTCTGAGTCTGTTGATCGGGGTGAGTTTCATCGCCAACCCGGTGGAGGGTACTGTGTCGCTCACCATGGTGGTTACCGGTTTTCTCCTCGCCTCCGGGGTGATCCGCCTGCTGATGGCCTGGCGGATGCGGGAAAGTCGGCTGTTCTGGACGCTTCTGCTGTCCGGTGCGGTAACTGTGTTTCTGGCTGGCTACATCATGTCCGATTTCGCGGCGATTTCCCTGTCGCTGCTGGGCATCCTGCTCGGCGTCGAATTGCTTGTGGATGGTGCGGGGCTGGTGGGCTTCGGCCTGTTCCTGCGTGCGCATCGTTAAAAGCGCGGCGGCCCCGAACGATCTTCGGGACCGCCGATGCCAGAGCCGTTATTCCATCATCGGAAGCAGGCCATTGGTCTGTGCCGAAGCAAGTTCCTCGACGGTGATCTCGCCACTGGCGTCGGCGTCGATCGCGGCAAAGGCCTCTTCTGTCAGATCGGGATAGACCGCTAGCATCTCTTCCATGGAAAAGGTGCCGTTTCCGTCGGTGTCCACCAGAGTGCTCTGGGCAAAAGTCGGAGCGGCGAGAAGGGTCAGAGCGCCAAGCGTCAGTGCAACAGATTTCATGTCATGTGTCCTTTCGTTAAGGGGGTGCCCGCATCTTTTCATGCGGGAAAATCGAAACGGTTTCGAACCGCTGCCCCGAGAGATACGCCCCAAACGTGATCGGACAAGATGCTGAAAATGTTAGGAAGATTTTGCGCGCCTACCCGCCACGGGGCTGCGGAATGCTGCGCATTTTTCGGCGGATTTCGGCAACTCGGCGGTATTTGACGCGCAAAACAGGCGAGAAGGCGCGCGAACGGGACAGGCGGACGTAGCTCTCCTTGATCAGATGGCTGGATTGCCTAAAGCGCCCCGCCTTTAACCTGAGACATCGGGTAAAGGCGGGGTGCTTTAACAGCCCACGCGCATTTCCGGGACGTCCGGGTCATGAATGAGAGAGGCCTCGGTCATTTCCAGAATGACCTCAAGCGGCACATTCGGAGCCC
Organism: Celeribacter persicus; assembly: GCF_003050785.1. Lineage (GTDB taxonomy): Bacteria > Pseudomonadota > Alphaproteobacteria > Rhodobacterales > Rhodobacteraceae > Celeribacter > Celeribacter persicus. Next base: position 218,233 of record NZ_QAOH01000003.1, on the reverse strand, counting down.
GTTCGATGAGATGCAGCCCGTCGTCCTCCGGCTTCAGAACCGCAAGTTCGGTGACGATCAGGTCCACACGCCGCTGCGAGGTCAGGGGCAAAGTACACTCCGGCACGATCTTGGCCTCGCCTTTCGCGGTGTGCTGCATCGCGACGATGACCTTTTTCGCGCCGGTGACAAGATCCATCGCCCCACCCATGCCGGGGGTGTACTGACCGGGGATCATCCAGTTCGCCAGATGGCCTTTCTCATCCACCTGCAAGGCACCGAGCACGGTCAGGTCGAGGTGTCCGCCGCGAATGAGGCCAAAGGAAAAAGCGCTGTCGATTGTCGAGGCACCGGGGACGAAGGACACAAACCGTCCTCCCGCATCGGTCAGGTGCCGGTCTGTCATGCCTTCCGGCGGGCGATGACCCATGCCGACGGCACCGTTTTCTGCCTGAAAGAAGACGCCGAGGGATTCGTCGAGATAATCGGACACCAGTGTCGGAATACCGATGCCGAGGTTGACGAGACTGCGTGGGGCAATTTCCTGCGCGACCCGGCGCGCGATCAGTTCTTTGGGATGCATCTCCGGGCCCTCCTCATGCGGTTTTCTTGATGACGTGATCGACCAGAACGCCGGGCGTCTTCACCAGATCGGGTGGGATCATCCCCACGGGCACGATCTCCTCCGGTTCGCAGATCACGGTCCTGCCTGCGAGCGCCATGATCGGATTGAAATTCGTCGCGGTGAGCATGTAGGCGAGATTGCCGACGTAATCGCAACTGCGCGCCGCGATCAGGGCGACATCGGCGGAAAGCGGAGTTTCCAGCAGGTAGTCCTTGCCATCGACCGTCACAATCTCCTTGCCCTCGGCCACCCTGGTGCCGACACCCGTGGGCGTGAGAATGCCGCCAAGCCCGACCCCCGCCGCGCGAATGCGTTCAACCAACGTCCCCTGCGGCACCAGTTCAACGTCCAGTTCGCCGGAGGCATATTGCGCCTGAACGATGGTGTTCAGTCCCATGTGGCTGCAAATCAGCTTGCGCACACAATGGGCGGCGAACAGCGGGCCGGGACCGGTTGCGTCGCGCGCCGTGTCGTTGGAAATCAGGGTCAGATCGCGTTTCCCGGCATGCGCCAAGGCGTGTACGATACCGTCGGGGACCCCAACTCCCATGAACCCCGAAAGCATGATCGTTGCGCCGTCGGGGATCAACTCGACGGCTTCCTCCATGGAAATGGCCAGGTGCATGGTTCCTCCTCCCGCTCCTTAACCGTGTGTCAGAGACACTTTGGTCACGAGACCGTGAGCATTTCCATGTGTTGGGTCAAGATCGGAGGTTTTCCTGTCGGGGCATATTTTGTGGTCGAGGCGCGGCCTACCACAAGAAGCATCGACAATGATGCAAAAACGCACCGCTTTGTCCACGAATCCGCCCGATTTCAGCGGTTAACCTTAACCATTCCTTGCTGGCAGATATGAAAGAAGGCAAAAGTTGGGCAAGATTGAGGCAATCCGTCAAATTTGGCGGCGTCAAAATGGAACAAGAGAGCGGCATCGCATCGCTTTCAGCCAGTTTGAAGGGAAATGGGCAGTGGTTCATCGCGTCCTGGGAGCGCTGTTGCGTGCTACGTTGGTGGTCGTCCTGATCACGGCGCCATCCGCGCTGTTGCCGAATGTCTCTGCCGATTCCGCGCAGGTCGTGGCGCTTGTCGCCTTCTTCGGTGCGGCCCTGACCTTTTTCGAATATGTCTCCGCCTATCCCGGTCTCGTGGAATTCCGCGACGCGCCCCCGTTCAACCGTCTCCGTTTCGGGTCGCTCTTCGTGACCGTCATTCTTCTGACCCTGATTGTGCGGGGACAGACGACCCCGACCGTGGTCACGGATTTCGTCACCGCCATCGGTGCTCTGATCGGCTATGTGCTCGATTTCCCCTATTCGCCGGTGCGTCTGATGCTTGTGGCGCTGCCTGAGACCAGCTCGATGCAGGACGTCGAATTGATGCGTGAGGTGGCGGGGATGAGTTATCTCATTTCGCTCATGGCGCTTTCCATCTTCCTCATCGTGCTGCGGATCGGTCACTGGCCGTCGAAATCCGGCTCCTTCAACGTCTGGATCAACCTGCCGACCTTCGATCCGACCGCTGGCGGCGATGTGGTCGAACGCCTGAAACGCGATGCGCGGGTGAACGCCATCATCGGCTTTTCCTTGCCTTTCGTGATCCCGGCCGTGTTACATTCGGCGAGCAGCCTTTTCGGAGGGTTGAGCGTTACAAATGACCAATCCATGATCTGGGCCGTTGCAGCATGGGCTTTTCTGCCGTCTTCTCTTTTCATGCGAGGCATCGCGATGGGTCGTGTGGCCTCGATGATCGAGGAAAAGCGGCGCCAGACCTATGCCCGCGCCGATCTCGATCACGCTCCGGCGTGATCCGGGGGCTTCTTCTTTCCCTGCTTCTGCTGTCGCCTTTTGTCGCCGTGGCGGACACCTTGCGTGTCGCCACATGGACCGTGGAACTGTCCCGCAAGGGGCCGGGGCTTTTGCTCCGGGATATTCTCAAGGGAGATGATCCGCAGGTTCTGGCCGCGCAGGCGCATATCCGGGCGCTGTCTCCCGACATCCTGCTTCTGACCGGGTTCGATACCGATCTCGACGGGCATACGCTGGCCGCTTTTGCGCAGGCGCTGGACTATCCTCACCTCTTCACGCGTCCCGGTAATTCGGGGCGTCCCACAGGGCGCGATCTCGACAAGGACGGGCGTCCGGGCGAGCCTGAGGATGCGCAATCCTTTGGGGCTTTCACGGGGCAGGGGGGGGTGGTGCTTTTGTCTCGCCTGCCGGTTATGGAGGAAGAGATCCGTGATTTCTCCGAACTCCTGTGGCGCGATCTGCCCGGGGCCAATCTGCCGGAGGGATATTTCGATGAGAAGGACCTCGATGTCCTGCGTCTGTCGTCCCATGCGCATTGGGACATTCCCGTGCTCTGGCAAGGGCGGCCTCTGCACCTTCTGGCCTATGCTGCAATTGCGCCGGTGTTCGACGGGCCGGAGGACCGCAACGGTCGGCGCAACAGCGACGAGACGCGGTTCTGGTCGCTTTATCTCGACGGGGCGTTGGAGGCTGGGTCACCCGCAGCACCTTTCGTAATCCTTGGTGACAGCAATCTCGATCCGAAGGACGGCGATGGCGACCGAGCGCAGATGCAGGCGCTTTTGGCCGACCCGCGGCTGATTGATCCTTTACCGGCAGCGGATCATGGCGCAGATATCGCCAATCCCGGACAGATCGGTGATCCGCGTCTCGATACGGCGGACTGGAGCGATCCTGTACCGGGCAACCTGCGCGTCGATTATGTCCTGCCCTCGGTCGGTCTGAGGGTGGTCGACGCGGGGCTTGCCTGGGGGGCAGGGCAAGGTGAAATCGTCTTTCGTCATGCCCTTGTCTGGGTTGATCTCGCCGCGATTCCTTGACGGAAAGCGCGCCAGCCGTTACGCCGAGCCAACCTTAGGAAAACAAGGACTCGACGCGACATGAGCACGCCTTCTCTTCTCATTCTCCCCGGCGACGGTATTGGCCCCGAAGTGATGGCCGAAGTGATCCGGATCATCGACTGGTACGGCGACAAACGCGGCCTCAAATTCGATGTCACCACGGATCTCGTCGGCGGTGCCGCCTATGACAAACATGGCATGCCGCTGGCCGATGAAACCATGGCGAAGGCGCAGGCAGTCGATGCCGTTCTGCTCGGTGCTGTCGGTGGTCCGAAATACGACGTGCTCGATTTCTCCGTGAAGCCGGAACGTGGCCTGCTGCGTCTGCGCAAGGAGATGGATCTCTTCGCCAACCTGCGCCCGGCGCAGTGTTTCGACGCTTTGGCGGATTTCTCCTCGCTGAAAAAAGATGTGGTTGCGGGCCTCGACATCATGATCGTGCGCGAGCTGACCTCCGGCGTCTATTTCGGCGAACCGCGTGGCATCTTCACCGAGGGCAACGAGCGTGTGGGCATCAACACCCAGCGCTACACCGAGTCCGAAATTCGTCGTGTGGCGATTGCGGCGTTCGAGCTTGCGATGAAGCGCAACAAGAAACTGACGTCGATGGAAAAGGCCAATGTGATGGAATCCGGCATCCTCTGGCGCGATGTCGTCAACGAGGTGGCTGCGGATTACCCGGAGGTTGAGGTTCAGCATATGTATGCCGACAACGGTGCGATGCAACTCGTACGCGCTCCGAAACAGTTCGACGTGATCGTGACCGACAACCTTTTCGGCGATATCCTTTCCGACTGTGCCGCCATGCTCACGGGCTCGCTCGGTATGTTGCCCTCCGCCTCCCTCGGTGCGCCGATGGAAAACGGTCGTCCCAAAGCCATGTACGAACCGGTGCACGGCTCCGCCCCCGACATCGCGGGTCAGGGCAAGGCGAACCCGATCGCCTGTATCCTCTCCTTTGCCATGGCGCTCCGCTATTCCTTCGATGAGGGCGAAGAAGCCACCCGCCTTGAGAAAGCCATCGAGAAAGTGCTGTCCGACGGCGTTCGTACCGGCGATTTGCTTGGCGAAGAGGGCGTGACCCCGGTTTCCACTTCCGGCATGGGCGATGCGATTCTTGCGGCCCTCGACGCGTCGCTCTGATCCATTCGACATTGACGAAAGGGCGTCCCTCGGGGCGCCCTTTTCATTTGCTCAGTCGAAAATATCGAAAATGTCCTCGGCGGCATCGAACAGTCGATGGGCCATGCCCTTGCGCTTTTTCTTCTTCTTCGGCTTGTCGAATGGAGATGGAGTGGCCTTTTTCGCCTTTTTGCCTTTGACCTTAGCACCGTCTCCCACATGATCCACCCGCAGCGATTTCATGCGCGACAAAGGCGCTCCGCAATTGGAGCATTTCAACTCATGCCGTTGCTCATCGAGGGTCAGAACGGCTTTCGAGCCACAATAACAGCAGGTTGCGGATTTCTGAATGCGATACATGGGCTACAGATGGGGGCGATCTCCCATCGGGACAAGGGGAACCGGCCAGACCCCGTTGAAAGCTTGGTCAAGAGTGCTACCGTGATAGCGCAACCAAACCACGGATGACCGCATGAACATCACCGGAGCCTTCTACGCGCTCGCAGCCTTCGCGATCTTTTCGACCCATGATGTGGTGATCAAGTTTCTGGGCGGGCATTATACCCCGTTCCAGATCATCTTCTTCTCCACCCTGTTTTCCTTCCCGCTGGTCATGTTCATGCTGATCCGGGACCGCAACCCCGGCCACCTGCGCCCGGTGCATCCGTGGTGGACGCTGTTTCGCACGCTTGCCGCGATGATCAACACGGTCTCGGCTTTCTACGCCTTTTCCGTTCTGCCGCTGGCTCAGGTCTATGCCCTGATCTTCGCCACCCCTTTGGTGATCACCATCCTGTCGATCCCGATGCTGGGCGAGAGGGTCGGTTTTCACCGCTGGGCGGCGGTTGTGCTTGGTCTGATCGGCGTGATGGTCGTGCTGCGCCCGGGCGGCACCGAATTGACGCTGGGCCATGCCGCGGCGCTGTCCTGTGCGCTCTTCGGGGCCTTTGCCTCCGTCGTCGTCCGCAAGGTCGGGCGCGAGGAACGCACCGAAGTGCTCATGCTCTACCCGCTGATCGCCAATTTCATCGTCATGGGCACGGCGATGTCGTTCTTCTACCATCCCCTGCCGCTACTCGATCTCGGCGGTGTCGCAACCGTATCGCTTCTGGGTTTCACCGGCGGTGTGGTCCTCATCCTCGCCTATCGCGCCTCCGAGGCGGCCATCGTCGCGCCGATGCAATATTCCCAGATCATCTGGGCGACGATTTTCGGCTATTTCATCTTTGGCGAAAGCGTCGACAAGGCCACAGTCCTGGGAGCGGGGATCATCATCCTGTCCGGTCTCTACATTGTCTTCCGCGAATCGCGTGGCGGTCATTCGGAGAACACGCCGGTGCTCAGAACCCGTTCGCGTGCTTCGACGGCGATGTCTTTCAGGATTTCTCCGTTTGTCCGCCGGGAAAAACTGCGCTGAAACAGGCTGTACGAGGGGCAAAATGACAGGGTTACGCAATATCTGCGCTATCTGCAGGGGGCCATGCGGCTTTCCGAAGAAAGGCAATAATTCACTCTTGCAAATCTCCGCGCCCCCCTATATTCCGCCCGTCACGGTCGGAGCGTAGCTCAGCCTGGTAGAGCACTGTCTTCGGGAGGCAGGGGCCGGAGGTTCGAATCCTCTCGCTCCGACCAATTTGACTTTGGGGCACGCCCCATAGTTTTGAGATGCACAAACGACATCTCAGTCTTCTTCCTATTATCATAATCCGCCTCTCACTGTTCAGGCATGCAATGACGGCTGAATAGCTTTGGCCGACAGATACAGATGTCTATAAAAGCGGACCGACCAGCGTCTTGAATTCGCGCGCGCGGCCTTTGGAAACCGGAAGTTTGTCACCGTTTTTCAGATGCGCGAACAGGGCCCCATTGCTTCGGCTTTCGATGCTGACGACGGCCTTCACGGAGACCCAATGCGATCTGTGAATGAGGCAGCCTCCGGCCTCATCCATCAACTCGACCGCTCTCTGGAATTTGATTCTGACCAGATCTCTGCCTTTTTCCGTCACCACATGCACATAATGATCATCAGCGGAGAGACAAAGAATTTCACCGCGCAGCTCCGCTGGCAAAAGCGCCAAAAGTCGCTCTTCCCCAGTGGAGCCGACCAAAATTGGATGCCGCATGACCAGATAGGAGGTGACGCTGACCCCGGCGATAAAGGCAATGACCAACAGGAAGACCAAAACCATTTCGAAATATCGAAGATGGATCTCGATGGGCAGTGCGCTCATCGCCAGAATAACACAGAGGCAGGCGGTGATTGTGTAGATCAGAACGGTTGCCAGAACATAGGCCGCGACACCTACACGGAACATTACGAAATAGACCAGCCATTTCAACGTGGAGAAAATCAAAACGAAATGCGCGGCAGATACGAGGAGCCACATCGCACTTATCATCAGTTTGTAGTCCATGTCATCGGCACCGAAGGGCCGCACAACTGCAAAGATGATGGCCATGACGATATTCCCTGTCAGAAACTCATTCGACAGGACAACGCATCTGGCATATTTCTTGCTTACTTCGAATTCATGCGCCCGTCGGACATCTTGACGCGTCCTCATTTGTTCCAAAGCGATTGCCGCACTTTTCAACTCGCGATGATCCCGACGGATTTCGCTTATCAGTTGTTTCAGAAGATTCATGACGAGACGCCCTACGCTCCTTTCCGATAGAGGCACAAAAAACAAATACTGATGAAACGATGACCAATATCTCAGAAGCGCTCAGGCCGCTTTTCATGCGCGATTCATGCGCGATGTAAGATTTGGCGGATAATAACTTCGCCAACGCCTCACAAACACCAGACGCGAGGCTGGTTGGAAGCTGGCGAATCGGCAAGGCGCAATCCCAACGGGGGCTGTGCCATTCGCGAAAAAAACTATGCTGTTCGCGAATTTTTGTGTTTGATCTGGATCAAAATTATGTAAGATATTGTTTTATAAGAGTTTTATTCTTATATAAATTTTTCTATATCTTTAAGAGCTACCTTAGCTCGTCTTGCAGGCGCTCCGCGTCAATTTCACGTCGTTTCACGACATTGCTGTTTCGTGGCGGTCGGACACATTCAATATGTCGCGAAAAGCTTGGGCAATCTGTCTCCTGTAAGTCGCTGTCGAGTCGCTCAAGTTAAGGTTCTCTTTGGAGTGCGCAATCTACTCTCTTGCGCAACCCTCACATGTAAAAGGTTCGAAAGTTATGGCTGCCAGCACACTGATCTATGATGTGACCAATCTTGCTCAGGTCGAGACGATCAACTTCTTCAAAGGTGCAAGCGAAGATCTGGTAAGTTCGGACCGGATTACCGTTTACGACAACAGTGACAATATCAGCGGGCAAGGCGCTATCCATACAGCGGGTGGCGGAACCTATGATGATGATATCCGCTTCGAGGGTCTCTCCAAGCCGGGTTTTCAAACCGCAGGCGCGACACAGGTTCGCCTGACCTTCGAGAATGCCGTGGCTAATCAGGCGGTGTCCAATGCGGACACTGTGACGGTCGAATATCTGGATGACGACGGCAATCTGCTGGGCACGCAGACGCTCTACACGGTTCACACCGGTAACTCCTGGGGTGGCCGTATGAACGGCGCGAGCAATACCGAGGATTATATCCTTCTGACCGACGATCCGGATCATTTGGTCGATCCGACTGCGAATGTGTATATTTTCGGACCCGATGTCAGCCAGAGTGGGAAGTTTTTCGTCGGCAATGAAAGCTGGAAGACCTCGGATTTTGTCCTTCCCTCGGATGGCTATGTCGACGGCACCGATGAGCGCGATGTTATTAACTCGGGTTATCAAGGTGACCCGGATGGCGACCGTGTCGATTCAGGGGATGCGATTTTGCCAGGGGCCACCGGAGACGATGATTATATCCGGGCTTATGGCGGCAACGATACGGTCTTTTCGGGCAGTGGTGATGACGTCATCGAGGCAGGTGATGGAAACGATATCGTTTTTGACACCGGCGGAGTTGATACGATCTATGGTGGCGATGGCGATGACATTCTTGAGGGCGGCGAAGGCGGTGACACGATCGACGGCGGTGCTGGCGCCGACACGGTCAGCTATTCCACTTCGGATGCAGCTGTCACGGTCAGTCTGGATGAAAACCATACCGACAACCATACCGGAGGGATTTCTGCAGCTGGCGGTCATGCGACAGGCGACGTTCTGACCAATATCGAGAACCTCGAAGGCTCGGTCCATGACGATCTGCTTGAGGGCGATGAACTCGGAAATAACCTCTCCGGCTATGATGGTGACGATGAGCTCTACGGTATGGGAGGTGACGATCAACTCTGGGGCAATTTTGGCGATGACACGCTTGATGGCGGATCGGGGAACGATACGCTTTATGGCGGTTTCGGCAATGACACCCTCTATGGCGGTGATGGCAACGACAGGCTCGATGGCAGCAACGGTGACGATATTCTCCATGGCGAAGAGGGCGATGATGTTCTGAGAGGGGAGGATGGGAATGATCGGTTGCGCGGTGGTAAGGGGGATGACTCTTACAATGGCGATCGTGGCGATGATATCTTTATCCTTGAATCGTCTGACAACGGCCATGACGTCATTGACGATTTCAATTTCGGCAATTCCGGCTCGCTGGAGGATGGCGACCAGAGCAACAACGATTTCGTCGACCTGTCCGGCTACTACAATCAGGACAACTACAATGCGGCTGTTGCGGACGGGGTCATCGACCCCTCCGTCATCAAAAATCCGCTGCAATGGTTGCATGCGGATAATTCGAATGATGGTGTTCTCAATGACACATATATCTGGGGATCGGATAGCAGCCTGAAGCTTACAGCTGCTGGAGGCACCCCCGTATATTCCGACAGCCTGACTTATGACAACACCAATGTGATCTGTTTCGTCGCGGGCACCTTGATCGCGACCCGTTTGGGACAGATGCCGGTCGAACATCTTAAAGTGGGGGATAGCGTGCTGACCCGGGACAACGGGTTCCAGACCATTCGCTGGATCGGTTCGACTGAACGCAGAGCTGTCGGAAAAGTCGCGCCGATCCGCATTGCCCGCGATGCCTTCGGCAACACCCGTGATCTTCTGGTTTCGCCCAATCACCGGATGCTGCTTACAGGGGCTGATGTCGAATTGATGTCGGGCAGTCACGAAGTTCTGGTTGCGGCCAAATATCTCGTCGATGGCCGCAGCGTGCGTCAAATCGAGGGTGGCCATGTGGAATATTTCCACATTCTCTTCGACAATCACGAAATCGTTTTGGCCGAGGGCTGTTGGTCGGAAAGCTTCCATCCCGGTCGTGTCGGACTCGATTCCTTGTGTGAAGCCACGCGCCAGGAGGTCTATACCCTGTTTCCCGAGCTGTGGGGCGAGATGGTCATGGATGGCAAAGCCACAGCACGCATGGTTGTCAAACAGCATGAGGCGACCGTTCTTCGACGTGCCTTGTACCTGCCCTGACAAGGGAGGGGCAGATGCTCGTCAGAGGCAGTCTCATTCAATCTACGCGTGACGGGGAGTTCCGCAAGGTCGAGGAACTGCTTCCCGGGGATCATGTTTTCGACCCTTGGCTCGATTGTGAAGTGAAGGTCATCGACATTCTGTCCCGGATTGTGGACTTCGAGACTTGGGATCGTGCGAAACGTGCAAGTTTTTTGCCGATCCGAATTTCTCCGGGTGCTTTGGGCACACAAAGCCCGAGAGAAGAAATCTTTGTCTCCCCACAACAACAGATTTTCTCTCTCCATGAGCGCCGCAACATGAAAATCCTATGCAGCGCCAGCGCGTTCGATTTGTCAGAACAAACCGAGGGCATCCATACCTGCATCCTGCGCAAGGTCGAATATTTCGCCCTGTTCACGACACAGTCCCATATGCTCAATGTAAATGGTGTGCTGCTTCAGAGTTTTTCCGATGCGGATCTACATCCGGATGCCCCGGGCGAGGACTTTCCGCATAATGTGCACCCACTGCACAAAAGAGATCGCGACAGCCCGCAAGAAACGAGCATTTCCGACGATTTGCCCGATAAGGGGCGCTGGTTCTGGCGTGCCCACTCTTTCAAATCCTCCGTTTTGCGTTTGGAAACGCTGCTGCAAGCGAAGGTCGCGCGAAAAGATAAAACTGCGAATTTCGCATCGGGAACATTGCTCAAAAGCTCTATTCTGCGAGGTTTGAAAATTGCAACGCCGTTGTCGTTTCTGCTGTTGTTCGCCGGAGCACATGGCTCGGTCTTTCTGATCACGCTTCTGGTAATCCTCGTGCTCGATCCCCTGCTCAATATGCTCAATGCCCTTGTCGCCGTGAGCTGTGACGATGGCCTCTCCTAAGGTTTTTAAATCTGTGTCTTTTACCAGTTCGGGAAGTTTGAAATGTCATGCAGATACATCGTCTGAAAAGCCGCATACTGGCTTGCAAGCGAAACCGGCATGAAAAGCGCGTCTTTGCGGCCCTGTCGCTTCAGTTTGCCTTTTCTGGATCAGAAAATATTAAGCGCACATCCATGTTACAATCCGTCAGTTGCTCCTATGAAAGCGACCTGACCTGGCAGCAGATCAGAACCCGGCTGATAGAAAAAGGTTGGCAACAGATCGACGCTTATTTCGCTGCGGAAGACCACACGGAGGAAAACATTTTCTCTCCTGAGCCTTTCCTGACCGTTCTTCCGTCTGAGGAAACAGAGCACCAAAACAAGCTGAGGGCCCTGCTGCGCAGCCGCATATACAATCGCCTGATGTGGCAATATATCTTCATTTTTTTCTGCGCAGGCCTTGGCCTGCTTGCTCTGAATTGGGTTGTTCCGCATCCCAAAATTCTGGTCATTGCCACTCTGCTTTTGTGCCTACCGATTCTGGGTCTGCATTGGCTTAAAACGATCACCCTCAAACAGGTTTAAACATCTCACGTCTGGTCCCGTCCTGTCCCGGATTTCAGGAGCACGCGCAAATGGGAACCGAGTTTCAGCATATGCTTTTAAGCACGATGATCGCCGCCGGGCTGGAAAATTTTGCGGGGTTGGAAACGCGTTACGAGAATCAGGTAAAGTCCCTGCGCGCAAATTGATCGGCCTGTTATTCGCGACATATAGCCGTCATTTCACGACACGCCGCTATTTCTTACAAAAGCGTTCATTTACTTAATCGCATATCTAAAGACCTGCGGTGCTTCATCCCCTAGCGCACCATACTACATTAACGATTACACGAGTTATCTTGGATGGTTATGCCAAAAGCTGCATCTGTCATGTTGAGCAAGCCCCGCTCAACATCCGTGACAGATGCAGACTTTGAGATGACCGACAACGGGTTCTTCCCGGGGTTCGGCATCCTGAAGTGAGGGAGTGCACCAATGACCATTCAGGGCTTGGCGCGGTCCTCCTTCAAGAGCCGTGCCATCGCATGAGGACAGGACCCAATCCATGGTGAAAGCAATCAAACGCCGCTTCAAAATCGTCGCGGTTTTCTTCTCTTGCGCGCTGCTGCTGACGGCATGTGCCCAAACCTGGTCGACGGATTACGATCAAGCCCCGGCAGCTCAGGTGGCGCGTGGCTGGAATGTCTCGTCCCTCTCAGTCAATGTCCCCAAAGAACTGACCGTCTCTGAGGCGAATGTCTATGCCCCTAATGCCGATATCGTCTGGCGCGAAGACCCTTTGGGGGACCGCCATGAACAGGTCCGCAGCATTGTCACGGTGGCCGCAAAACGCGGTGTTGCCGGTCTGTCCGGGCGGACACCTGTCAAGCTGACCATCACCGTCCATGAATTCCACGCGCTGAGCGACATCACCAGATACCAGCTGTCGCATTCGGGAGTCCATAACATCCGCTTCTCGATTGCGGTGCATGATGCACGCAGCGGAAAACTTCTGGCATACGAAGAAGGTGTGAAGGCCGATCTTATTGCCTTTACCGGTCAACAGGCCCGTGAGGCTGAAAAGCTCGGGCTGACGCAAAAGGTCAGGATCACGGATCACATTGCAAAAGTGATCGCCTCTTGGCTTGGTACCGGGCCGGACGTCCGAACGAGCTTTGTCCGCTCCGGGCGTTAACGAAAAGACCAAGCAAGGCAGCATAACTGCTTCTTGCTTGGCTATCCTTTTTCCATATCGGTCGATCGTGGGGCGAGCGTGTTTGAAAATATACGTGTGCCCAGGTCCTGTTCTATACAGTCTGGATTTTCCAGCAGGACAGGCGCTCGAATGTGGTCAGTCCGTCAGGACGGATGTTCCTGAAACGGCCTATCCATCAAGATTTCGAAGAGCAACCTTGTCTGACAACAGCACCTGCCGGATGATATGAAAGGTTTCGCCATGGTTATGGTCGCAGCAAAGCCCGATTTGCTGCGCGACGCTCCGGAGTTTGAAGCCGAAGTTGCGGCGTATTCGAAAGCCATACGTGAAACGCGTCCCATCGCGGGTGGTCCAGCGCTACGCATGCCATTTGAGCGATCCCGAAAGGACAGGGCCGCAGCGCTGGCATGCGGGTGGATTGAAGTCCCGGATGATATCTATAGGGAAATACTAAATATCTGAAAGATACAGCCTGCCGCAGGGAGGCGCAGATCGCCCGGAACTGATGCCAACCTGTTTCACCGCTTAAACGCACGGCTTATCTGCGCATCGCCTTTCCCGCCTGAAACCCTTCGCTGAAGGCTATGGCAATCCGTTCGAAAAGGTCTTGCTGCATCTGGCAGGGATCGGGGCGCGGTGTCACGGGAGGCGGTCGACGCGCTCCCATCGCCAGAGCGATGAGACCGGCGCCAACGTAAAACAGACCGATGACAAGGGCGGCAAATTGCGCATCGCGCAGGGAGGACAGCACGAGCCATGCCGTGACGGTCAGAAAACCGGCTCCGACCAAAAGCAACAGCGCACCGGCAGAGGCCCAGGCCGCACGTCGTGCGCCCCGGGCCAGATGAGACTGAAGAGTATTCAGCATGTCACGCCTCAGCGACGCGCGGTCAGAAGGCCGACGAGGAAGCCGACACCTGCGGCGATACCGACGGAGGCCGCAGGATTGGCGCGGATCGTTTTTTCAGCACCGGCATAGGCATCGCGGGCCTGTTGGCGGGCTTGCTGAGCGGTTTCCATCCCGATTTTTTTGGCGGTTTCAATCTTGTCCTCCGCAACCGCGCCAAGCTGAGCTTTCTGGGCGCGGCCATATTCCGCGATCGTGTCGGTCAAGGCCGCCACATCGGATTTCAGGGTTTCGATCTGAGCCGAAAGATCGGCGGAAGTCTGTTCGACGGCACCATTGGTTTGAGCACGAGCCATGATCATTCTCCTTTGTTTCCATGTTATCGACCCAACGCGCCGACCGGCCAAACTGTTCCAAAATCATCTCGGGAACCGAATCGCGAAAGTCGACGTTGACTCCTCAGAACGCGCCAGAGGGGCGCACCACTCAATCGCAAATCAAGGAGGCTCCCATGCTTGGCTGGGCACTGACTTTTCTTATCGTCGCGATTATCGCTGGGGTTTTTGGCTTCGGTGGTATCGCCAGCGCATCCGCCGGGATTGCGCAGATCCTGTTCTTCATCTTCATCGTCCTGTTCATCCTGGCGATGGTCGCGCGTGCCGTTCGGGGTAAGCCACCGGTTTGATCCGGCGTAAGCCCTGAACAGGACACCCTGAACATCATCCAAGAAAGGAACACATTATGGCAGACATTCTCGAAACCACTCCAAAGGCCACCAGGGTCAAGACGGGCGTCAAATCCCCGAAAGCCGTGGCGGAAGGTCTCGCGCAGGTTCTGACGGATACCTACACGCTGCTCCTGAAGACCCATATCTACCATTGGAATGTCGAAGGTCCGCTGTTCTACAGCATCCACACGCTGACTGAGGAACAATATGGCGCGTTGTTCGAGGCGACCGACGAACTCGCGGAACGCATTCGCGCACTGGGGCAACTGGCGCCGATGTCTGTGAGCGACGTTCTGGACGGTGCGAAACTCAAGGAAGCACCGAAGTCTCCGTCGGCACATGACATGGTGGCCGATCTGGCCAGCGATCACGAACATCTCGCGGCACAGATGCATAAGCTGATCCGGCTTGCGGAAGACCACGATGACGATGTGACCGCCGACCTCGCGACCGCCCGTGCGGCATTCCACGAGAAAGCGGCCTGGATGCTTCGGGCGATTGCGAAGTCGTAATCATTCGAACTGAAGAATAACGCAGGATAAAAAAAGCGCCCCGCCGGGAAACCGACGGGGCGTTTTCATGTCGAACGCTACAAGGAAACTCAGGACACCAGCGTTTCCGTGCTGGAGAAGAACATCGCCTGCGACACTGCGGAGCGAACTTGATCTTCGCTGTAGGGTTTGGTGATGACGAAGGCCGGTTCGGGACGTTCGCCAGTCAGCAGACGTTCCGGGAAGGCGGTAATGAAAATCACCGGCACGTCGCCAGCGCTCTTCAGGATGTCATTCACCGCGTCGATGCCGGAGGAGCCGTCCGCCAACTGAATGTCGGAAAGGATCAGGTCGGGTTTGGTCTCGGCCGCGAGTTTCACCGCTTCGCTCGCGATGCTGGCAACACCGGTGATCTGGTGGCCCATGTCGGCGACGATGCCTTGCAGATCCAGTGCGATGATGGCTTCGTCCTCGATCACCATCACACGACCCTGAATACTGTCGGCCATCTCGCTTTCCGCGACGTTCAGAAGGTGTTCGACCTCATCGACATCGGTGCCCATGATCTGGGCAACCTCATCGAGGTTGAATTCTTCGATCGTGTGCAAAAGGAGCGCCTCGCGCGTGTTCGGTGTGAGCCGACGCAGGTGGGCCTGGGCGCGTTGGGCGAGCCCTGTCTCATCCTCGCCCGTCGGTGCCCCGGCGCTTGACCAGATCAGGTGAAACGCGTGGAACAAAGCCACTTTCGGGCTTTCGATCTGATCGAACACCGAACGGTCGCTCAAAAGCGCCTCAAGCGTTGTCGCGGCATATTTGTCCCCGGTCTGTTGATCTCCGGTCAGCGCCCGCGCATAGCGGCGCAGATAAGGCAGAAGGCTGGCCACAATCAGGGACAGTTTCTTCTCTGTCGGAGCTGTCGACATAAATTTCGTCCTTTTTTCGATTTTCTCGGGAACCGAACGCAGAGGAAATGCGTTTGGTTCCCAAAACGGTGTTAAATTTTTTCGGGATGACATCTTAAAGATGGCCCGAGACGGGAAAGACAATGGCGCAGCAAAGATCAAAACACGAGCTCGATGAGCAGATCGAGGCAAATCTGAGAAGAGTTTATCAAAAGACGCTGGAGGAAGAGATTCCTGACCGGTTTCTGGACCTGCTTGAGAAACTCAAGGAACAGGATGCCCACAATGAGCAATGAGGATAGTCCGACCCAGATCGGTTCCCTGAGCGCGCCGGAACTCGATCCGCGCGATGAAATCGTCACCCATCTGCCCGCGATGCGCGCCTTCGCCCTCAGCCTCACCCGCAATCCCTCTCAGGCGGACGATCTGGTGCAGGATGCAGTGATCAAGGCGTGGAAGAATCTCTCGTCCTTTCAGGTCGGAACCAACATGCGCGCCTGGCTCTTTACCATTCTGCGTAACACCTTCTATTCCGACCGGCGCAAACGCAAACGCGAGGTGCAGGATACGGATGGTGCCTTTGCCGCGACACTTGCGATGAAACCGGAACATGACGGGCGTCTCGCTATGGCCGATTTTGAAGCGGCTTTCGTGCAGCTCAAGGCCGAACAGCGTGAGGCGCTGATGCTGGTGGGCGCGATGGGGTTTTCCTATGAGGAGGCCGCAGAAACCTGTGATGTGGCGGTCGGTACGATCAAGAGCCGGGTCAATCGCGCACGTCAGAGGCTGACGGAACTGATGGACCTTGAAGAGGGCGACACGCTTGAGCTGACCGATCAGGAAACCATGGCCGTGATGAGTTCCGCCGTACCGAGCCGGGGGAACGCTGCGTGAAGCTGAAAAACTGGCGTCGTTATGTCGACGGGCTGGGATTGCGCATTGCAGCGCTGCTGTCGATTGCGCTTTTCCCCATCGGCCTGATTGCTGTTTCGATCACCCATCAGTTTTCCGAAGCAGCAGATGAGCGGGCACAAAGCAATTTGCTGGCCCTGACATCGCAGGCGGCGGCGGGAGAGGAGGCGCTGATCCGCACGGGGTTCGGCTCCACCGATGCACTTGCCGCTGTCATGCCGTCGATTCAGTCCGACACACCGGCTTGCAGCCGGATATTTGAGGACTTCATCTCGGAAAACGAGGCATTTTCCTTCGCGGGCTATATCGGAGCGGACGGCATCCTGAAATGCGGGTCGGACTCTGTCGGGTACAATTTCAAGGGGCGCGAAGTCTTTCAGGGGATGCTCCAGAATCCCGCCCCGCGCAGCGATCTGATTTTCAATGCGCCGATCAGCAAAAATTCGGTGATCGTGCTGGCCGCGCCGGTATTTCGCGACGGTGCCTATGACGGATATGTGGCTGTTTCCCTGCCGCATAATGAAACGCGCATGAAGCTGGAAAACCAACCGGTCGACCGGCCTGTCGAGCTTATCACCTTCAACAAGGAAGGCGAAATCCTGAGCGCGGCGGGCGGGCTTCAGGGCGTGGTTGGGCGCTTGCCGTCCAAGCGCCCGTTGGTCGGTCTCGCCAGTCAGTATCGTTTTTCCTTCACCGGGCAGACCAACGATGGGGAAGAGCGCGTCTTTGCCGTGGTGCCGATTCTGCAAGATCAGGTCTATGCCATTGGCAGTTGGCCGCGGGAACGGCTGTCGGTTGCGCCGGGCCTGGCCATGGCGACGCCGATGATCTTTCCAATTGCCATGTGGCTGACCAGCCTCGGTGTAGCCTATTTCGCGGTGCATCGTCTGGTGATCAAACCGATCCGGCGTCTGAGCCGGGACATGCGCAATTTCGCTGCGACCCGACGGCATGACCGGCGTCGACGAGACCTGGGGTTGCCGCGCGAACTGCGCGAGATCGACCGCGCCTGGCACGATCTGGCGGAGACCGTGATCCACGACGAGGCGGAGCTTGAGGACACGATTCACGACAAATCCGTCTTGCTCAAGGAGGTGCATCACCGGGTCAAGAACAACCTGCAACTCATCGCCTCCATCGTGAACATGAAGGTGCGCAAGGCGAAAACCCCGGAGGCGCGTTTTGCCCTCAAGGAAGTTCAGGGTCGGGTGATGAGCATCGCGACCGTGCACCGCAGCCTTTATGAGACAACCACCGAAGGTCGGGTGCGCGCCGATGAGTTGATGCGCAGTACGATCGGAAAATTGGTCAGTGCCAGCGTTACGAATGAAGCAAACCTGAAAAGCACGGAGGATTATGATCCGATTGTGCTCTATCCGGATCAGGCCGTACCGCTGTCGCTTCTGGCGACAGAGGCCACGACCAATGCCTTGAAATACGTCGGTCGCCCGGAAGGGGCGCATCCGAAGATCGAAGTGAGTCTGAAAACCGTCGAACCCGATACGGCGCGGCTCATCGTGTCCAACAGTAAGGGCACGCCTCTGTTGCCGCCCGAACAGGTAAGTGGCACGGGGCTTGGCACCAATCTGATCAAGGCGTTTGCCCAGCAACTGGGCGGCAGGCTCGTTGTCGAGGAAGGCGCCACGGTTTTCAGTGTTGTCGTGGATTTCCCGATTGCCTCTTTTGATGAAGGGCAGACGGACAGTGAAATCACCGAGATGGATTAAAGTGTTCCGCCAAAAACCTGAGACACAGCTTTTGGCCGAACGCCGCGCAACATATGAACGTTGCACGCGTCCCGCCTTTATCTGATGTCTCGGGTTAAAGGCCAGACGCTTTAAAGCCTTTTGCGAAAGGCTTGAAGTCTCGGATGTGTCGGACATATGCCCCCGCCGTGGCGGGGTGAGCCTTACGATGTTTGAGATATATCCTGCGTTTCGGTGTCGGGCGGTGTTCGATCCGGTCCGAGACCTTTGAACACCGCAAGTCCCCAGACCAGTAGCGGAATGGCGACGAACCCGCCGACCGGCCCCCAGAGCCAGAGCCAGAAACAGAGCGACAGGAACACCAGCAGCGGATTGACCTGCATATGTCGCCCGACCAGTGTTGGCGTGACGAACTGCCCTTCCATCATGTTCAGCATCACGAAAGTGGCGGCGGGGGCAAAGGAGAGAGGCCCGTCAAAGCCCATGATGCCAGCCACCACGAGGGCGGCGGCGACCATAGCGGGTCCGATGTAGAGAATGAAATTCATGAGGGCTGCGACCACACCCCAAAGCATTGCACCGGGCAGGCCGATCGCGGCCAATGCGGCGGCCACCAGCGCGCCGAAACAGGTGTTGATCAGGGTGATGGTCAGAAAGTACCGCGACACACGGGCATCGGCATCGCGCAGACAAGCCACGGACGGTCCTTCGGGATGCACTTTCGAAAGGCTCTCATAAACCTCGTCACGCGACAGAAGGATGAAGAACAACGCCCCGGCGAAAAGCAGGATTTGGGCGGCCAGAGAGGGTGCCGCGAACAGGGCATCGCCAAGAGAGGGCAAGGTGACGGATTGCGCCGTGTCCGAATTCGCGTTTTCCGGCGCGATCGTGTCCTGCACCTCCTTGGTAACATCGCTGATGCCGCGAAACACCTGACGCAGATGGGTGAGGCCTTCTTTCAACTCGTATTTGATGCTGGGAATTTGTGCATAGGCCTGTTCGACCAAAGGCTCGGCAAGAAAGACCAGCGCGGCCAGAAGGCTCAACACGCAGCAAAAGCTAAGCAGTGCGCCCAGAGCGGGCGGTACACCGCAGCGTTTCCAGAAAGCGGAGACCGGCGAAAGCACCACGGCACAGACAAAGGCCAGAACGAATGGCGCAAGCAACGCCTGCGACAGGTCGAGCGCCGCGATCACGGCAATCAGGGTCAAGATGATCAAGGCCCAATGCCCTCGCGCGCTTCGCGTCATGTTGTTTCTCCGTTTTGCAGGACAACGCGCATTGGGGCCGGAGGGTTCCGAAGATCGCTTGTATCGCAGCTTGATTGCCGTATCGCGGCACCATAGTCTGTGCACGTAAGGTCAGGCCCGGTTCGGTTTCTTTGAAGGGTGTGACGTCAATATGGTGTTTTTGCGCATGTCTTTTCTCGGTCCCGAGATTTTTCCTTTTCTGATTGCCGCCGGGCTTGTCCTGTTCCTGCTGTTTCTCGAACTCCTCCTGTTGACGACCGGCCTGTCGAGCGGTGCGCCTTCGGCGGATTTGGGCGACATGCCCGATCTCGATGTGGAACTTACGGGCATGAGCGCGCCGGAACTGGCGGCAGAACTCGATGTGCCGGTCGATCTGGCAGCGGAGATCGAGATCGGATTGGCCGAAGCCGAGCTTCCCGATGCGCCCGGCGAGATGGTTTCAACTCCGACAACCGGCGGCCTCCCCGATTTCCTCGGTCTGCGCAAACAGCCGCTGACCATCTGGCTGGCGATTTTCCTCGCGCTGTTCGCGGGCACGGGGCTCATGCTGCAATCCGGGATGATGGCGATCTTTGGCCAGATGTTGCCGCGTCTCATTGCTGTGCCGCTTGCGCTCATCCCTGCGCTTGCGCTCACCCGCACCATCGCCGGTGCTTTGGCCCGGTTGATCCCGCGTGACGAAACCGCGGCGATTTCCGAGCGCAGTCTCGGGCGTCGCCGTGGCATCGTCACCGTGGGCACTGCCCGCCGCGGCAGTCCGGCGCAAGTGCGGATCACCGATGGCTACGGAAACACACATTACGCCATGTTGGAGCCGCTTTCCGACAAGGACGAAATCCCCCAAGGCGCGGAAGTTCTCGTACTGCGCCCGCGCGGTGGCGAATTGCGCCTCGTGCAGCTCGGGTGATCCCAAATGATCCAACAGACCCTTAAAACAGGATATTCCAGATGAATCTCATTCTTGGCGTTGCCATGCCATTCCTGCTCATTGTCGTCGCCTTCCTGATTGTGGCGCTGACCTTTGCCCGCATGTACAAACGCTCCACCCGCGAGGTCAGTCTGGTGAAAACCGGCACCGGCGGGCGCAAGGTGATCATCGACGGCGGCACTCTGGTGGTGCCGGTGTTGCATGAGGTGACGCGGATCAATATGCGCACGACCCGGCTTGAAGTGCGCCGTGACGGCAATTCCGCACTGATCACAAAGGACCGGATGCGGGTCGATGTCGGCGTCGAATTCTACGTCACCGTGCAGGCCACCGAAGAGGGTATTGCACGGGCGGCGCAGACGCTGGGCGACCGCACCTTTGATGAACGTGCGCTGCGCGAGATGGTCGAAGGCAAGCTGGTCGACGGTCTGCGTGCCGTGGCCGCCAAGATGGACCTCGACGATCTGCATGAGAACCGTGCGAATTTTGTCCAGCAGGTGCAGCAGACGGTGACGGAGGATCTGCGCAAGAACGGTCTGGAGCTTGAATCCGTGTCGCTGACCGCGCTCGATCAGACGCCGCTCGGCGGGCTCGATGAGAACAACGTGTTCAACGCCGAAGGTCTCAAGAATCAGGCGGAGCGCATCGCCGACAGCCGCAAACAACGTGCCGCCATCGAGGCCGAAGCGGAAGTGGCCGTGGCGCGTTCGCGTCAGGAAGCGGAGGTCCAGCGCTATGAGGTCGAACGCGAACAGGAAGAAGCCCGCGTTGCCCAACGGGTGAAGATGGAAGAGCTTTCCGCGCGCGAAGCCGCCGAGAAAGCGCGTCAGCAGGAAGAGGCCGCGACCGCTGCCCAACAGGCCCGTATCGCGCGGGAAAAGGCCATCGAGATTGCGGAACAGGAACGCCGCAAAGCGATCGAGATCGCCGAACAGGAACGCCAGATCGCGGTTGCGGAAAAATCCGAAGCCGAAAGCCAGGCGCGTGCGCGTGCCGATCTGGCGAAGGCCGATGCGATCAAGGCAACCGAATCCATCGAGACGGAGCGCCGCGTGGCGGAAGGGGAGCGTCAGAAACGCCTGACCATCCTCGCCGCCGAGGAAGAGGCCGAGAAGAACGCGACCTCGATCCGCGTGGCGGCGAAGGCCGAGCGCGAAGCGGCGGATGACCGGGCGGCGGCGATGCGCGAACTGGCGCAGGCGGAGGCCGACAAGGTGACGATCCGCGCCGAGGCGGAGAAAGCGGAACAACTCGCTCAGGCCGATGGGATGCGTGCCCAGAAGCTTGCCGAGGCGGAAGGGACGCGCGCACTGGCCGAGGCGGAAAACGGGCTGTCGGCTGCGATCATCGACTTCCGTCTCGCCAAGGCGCGGCTCGAAGCGATGCCGCAGATTGTTGCGGAAATGGTGAAACCGGCCGAAAAGATCGGCGGTATTACCATTCACAAGGTCGACGGTCTGACCGGGGGCGGCACCTCCGGTGTCGGGGCGCCGAAAGCCGGTGGTGACGGTCTGGTCAACCAAGCGTTCGACGAGATGCGCAAGATGGCGTTCCAGCTTCCGGCGCTCGATGCCATTGGCAAGCAGGTCGGGCTGAACATGGAAAAAGGTATGGGGCAGATGGTGGCGGATGTATTGGATGTGAAAGAGGCGGTGATGCCCGCACCGAAGGAATCCGCAAAACCGGCCGAGCCCGAGGCATGAACCCGGATACGGTTTGAACCTGTGAGATCATCGGCGGTCGCGAAGGGCATAGGCCTCTTCGCGACCGTTTCCATTGTGGCGATGCGATAGACAGTGTGGCGCGCTCAGGGCATCGGAGAGAGATCAGAAAATCTCGAACAACCCGGCCGCACCTTGTCCGCCACCGATGCACATGGAGACGACTCCGTAACGTGCTCCGCGCCGTTTGCCCTCAAGCAGGAGATGCCCCGTCATACGCGCGCCGGACATGCCATAGGGATGGCCGATGGAAATCGCCCCGCCGTTGACGTTGAGCCGTTCGTCGGGGATACCAAGACGGTCGCGACAATAGAGCAGTTGCGCGGCAAAGGCCTCGTTGATTTCCCAAAGATCAATGTCGTTGATGCTTAGGCCCGCACGCTCCAACAGACGTGGAATGGCAAAGACCGGACCGATGCCCATTTCTTCCGGGGCACAGCCCGCGACGGCAAAGCCGCGAAAGGCCCCGAGCGGCGTGAGACCGCGTCTCTCCGCCTCTTGTGCCGACATCACGATACAGGTCGACGCCCCGTCGGAGAGCTGGCTTGCATTGCCCGCCGTGACACATTTGTCCGGGCCGAGCACGGGTTTGAGCCCCTGCAATCCTTCCAAGGTGGTCGAAGGTCTGTTGCATTCGTCTTTCATGAGGGTCACTGCCTCCTCATGGCTTTCGCCCGTTGTCTTGTCTGTGACGATCTTGACCGCGTCGACCGGCACGATTTCATCGGAAAATAGACCCTGATCCTGCGCAATCGCGGTCTTTTTCTGAGATGCCAGCGCATAGGCGTCCTGTGCTGCGCGGGTCACGCCATAGCGTTCGGCCACGACTTCGGCGGTTTCGATCATCGACATGTAATAGGCGTCCGGCACACCCGGAGATTTGTAACGATAACCGTTCCAGTGTGTGTTCTGCACCAGAGAAATAGAGTCCAATCCACCGGCAAGCGCCACATCGACGCCTTCGGCCATGACCATATGTGCAGCGGAGGCAATCGCATTGAGACCGGAGGCGCATTGCCTGTCGAGTGTGACCCCCGCAACGGTGTCGGGCAGGCCGGAGGCCAGCGCAATGTGACGGGCCACGTTGACGCCTGTGGTCCCTTGGGTCAGGGCGGAGCCGAACACGGCTTCCTCGATTTCGCCCCCTTCGAGCCCGGCCCGTGCCACGGCGGCGCGCACCGCATGAGCGGCCATGGCGGGACCTTCGAGGTTGTTGAACGCGCCGCGATAGGCCTTGCCGATGGGTGTGCGGGCCGTGGAAACGATGACGGCTTCTCTCAGAGTCATGGTGTGAGCCTCCTCAAAGCGTTTCGACGCCGCACCAGTCGGCGATGAACAGGGCGGTGGATTGAGTGATGCGGCGGATGCTTTCGAGCTCCACACGTTCGTTGAAGCCATGGATCGCCTCGGCGCGCGGGCCGTAAACCAGCGCGGGTGTATCGGCATAAAGGCCGAAGAACCGCGCATCCGTGGTGGCGGTGATCGCGGCACGGTCGAGCGTTTCCCCGGTGGTGGCCAGATGCGCCCGGTCCAATGCGCCGATGGCGGCTGTTGCGGTTGGCGATGTGTCTTCGGATAGCGCATATCCTTCGGCGAGAAAGCCGTGATAGACCACTTCGGGCAGGGAATTTTTCAGAAATTCATTGCCACGCGCGGCGTCATAGATGACCTGTTCGATCTCGGTTTTCGCAGCCTTGATGTCTTGCCCCGGAAAGATCGCCATGCGCAGATCGAGGACCGACCAGGCGGGCACGGAACTGGTCCAGTCGCCGCCCTGTATCTTGCCGACATTGAGGTTGAGCGCATGTTGGTGATGGGCGAAATCCGGGTGGCGGTTCTCTGCCGCGTTCCAGCGATGCTCCATCTCATGCAGTGCGGCGATAAGCGGGATCGCCGCCTCGATGGCATTCGCGCCCTGACCGGCATAGGCGACATGGGTCGGCAGGCCCTTGAGATGCACCTGAAACCAGATCACGCCGATCTGGGAGGTGACGAGTTTTTCCTCGAAAGGTTCCGGGATCAGCGCCGCATCGGCCTTGTAGCCCCGCGCCAGACAGGCGAGCGCGCCATTGCCGGTGCATTCCTCCTCTACGACGGACTGGAAATAGACATCGGCGGCGGGGGCCAGTCCGATGTGACGTAGCGCATCGAGGGCGAAGAGGTTGGAGGCAAGCCCCGCCTTCATATCGCCCGCACCACGGCCATAGAGCCAACCATTTGCCACATGCGGCTCAAAGGGCGGGCGGTCCCACATATCGAGAGGGCCCGCAGGCACCACGTCGATATGGCCGTTGAGGATCAGGGAGCGGCCCTTGGCGGTGCGGGGGCGGTGCGTGCCGACGACATTCTGCGCGTCTTCATAATCGCCAAGGATCGGCGAGAAACCGGGCATGTCGCGGATGTCCGCCGCGTCGATCTGCCATTGATCGACCTCCATGCCGCGCTCGGTCAACGCGCTTGCCATAAAGGCCTGTGCGCTTTGTTCCTGGCCTCGGGTAGACGGGTGGGAGGTCAGCTCAGTGAGAAACTCGATCTCTCGGTCGAACAGGTCATCGACCGCAGACAGGATGCGGGTGGAAAGCTCTTGATCCATTGTATGTCCTCAGAAAGTCGGAATGTTGCCCGTGGGCAGGAGCAGCGTGGCCCCGGTGGCCTCCTGCACCTCTCTGGCGGTGATGCCCCCGGCCAGTTCCACAAGCTGAAAGCCCCGCGGGGTCACATCCACGACCGCAAGATCGGTGAAGATGCGCGCGACATGGCCTTTCGCAGTGAGCGGCAGGGTGCAGTGACGCAAGAGCTTCGGATTGCCCTTGCGATCCGTGTGGGTTGTCAAAACCACGACACGCCGGGCCTTTTGCGCCAGCTCGATCGCGCCACCCGCGCCGGGGGAAAACTTGCCGGGGATTTTCCAGTTCGCCAGATCGCCATTCTCGGCCACCTCGAAGGCGCCGAGCATCGTGAGATCGAGCCTTCCGGAGCGCACCAGTGCGAAACTTACCGTACTGTCGAAATAGGATGAACCGGGGATGGGCGACACATAGGCCCCTCCGGCGTCGATCAGGTTGCGATCCGCCTTTTCATAAGGAAGCGTTGGCCCGATCCCTGCCATGCCGTTCTCCGTGTGCAGGCAGACCGGAAAATCGCCGGACAGATGGTCGATCACCTTGGTCGGCAACCCGATGCCGAGATTGACCACCATGCCGGGCGCGATCTCGCGGGCGGCGCGGGCGACCATGCGGATACGGGGATCCTGAAAATTACCGTCTGACAACGCCGTATTCCTCGCTGATCTGGATGAGCGGACAGACGTGATCGACGAACACGCCGGGGGTTTCCACCGCGTCAGGGGAGATGTCGCCCAAAGGGACGAGTCGTTCGGCTTCCACGAGCACGCGCGCGGCGGCCATGGCCATGGGCGGGTTGAAGTTTCGCGCCGTGGCCAGATAGGTGAGATTGCCGGAGGGATCGGCGCAATCGGCATGGATCAGCGCCACATCGGCGCGGATCGCCGGTTCGACCAAAAGCCGTTTGCCGTCCATCTCGACCACTTGCTTGCCCGCCGCCAGTTCGGTGTCGAGCCCGATATCGGTCAGGATCGCCTGAAGCCCCGCACCGCCCGCGCGGATGCGTTCGGCCAGGATGCCCTGTGCACAGAATTCGACCTCGATCCGGCCTTCGTTCATTGCCGCGATGGCGTTGCCGTTGAGGCCGAGATGGGTGACGATGAGTTTGCGCACCTGACCGGCCATGATCAGATGGTCGATCCCCATCCCCGCCTCGTTGGCGTCGTTCTTGATCAAAGTCAGATTGCGCTTACCCTGCCGTACCAGCTCGCGGATCAGGGTGAAGGGCGTGCCGGGGACACCGAAGCCGCCGACCATGACGGTGGCTCCGTCCGGGATCGCGGCGATGGCCTCTTCCATCGCGATGGTCTTGTCCGGGAGGCTCATGCCGCACCTTCGGTTTCCAGAACGGGCAGAGCGTGATTGGCGGCAAAGGCGTCGAGCGCTTCGGTCAGGATCGCCATCAACTCGTCGATCTGTTTGGCGGTGATGATCAGTGGCGGGCAGACGAGGAAGTGATCGCCTTCCGACCCGCCCCTTGTGCGCCGCGAATAGATGATCAAACCGCGTTCGTAGGCCAGTTCGACAAGCTCAAGATAGGCGTTCCACTCTTTCGGCAGCGGCCGCATCGTGTCGCGGTCGGAGACGAATTCGAAGGCAAGCAAGAGCCCCTTGCCGCGCACGTCGCCGATAAAGTGATAACGCTCCATCAGGGCGGTTAGACGCGCCTTGAGCAGATCTCCCATCTTTGCCGCGTTCTCGATGATGCCCTGCTCTTGCATTTCTTCGAGCACGGCGAGACCGGCGGCACAGGCCAGTGGGTTGCCGGAATAGGTGTAGCCATGCAGGAACCCGCCATGGGCCTCGACGGCTTCGACGATCTCGCCCTTGGCGACCATCGCACCGAGCGGGGCGTAACCGGCGGCGAGCCCTTTGGACATCGACACGATGTCGGGGATCACACCGTAATGCTCGGAGGCGACGAATTTCCCGGTACGACCGGCGCCGGTCATCACCTCGTCGAAAATCAACAGAATGCCGAATTCGTCGCAAATCTCGCGGATACGTTTGAAATAGCTGTCCGGGGCGACCAGCGCACCGGTCGATGCGCCGCCGACGGGTTCCATGATGAAGGCGGCGACGGTTTCCGGACCTTCCTCAAGGATTTTGTCACGCAGAAGCTCGGCATATTTCAGCCCGCGTTCTTCCTCCGTGAGGTTGTCGCGGTCGAGATAGGTGCGGGGCGCCGCGATCTTCGGCATGTCGCGCAGCATCGGGTCGAAAGGACGCGCCAGCGGGTCATAGCCGGTGAGCGCCAGCGTGCCCAAAGTGGACCCGTGATAAGAGGGGAACCGCGAAATCACTTTCCAACGACTGTCTTCGCCCTTCGCCAGCGCGTATTGCCGCGCCAGCTTGATGCAGGATTCTACCGCCTCGGACCCGCCCGAGACAAAAAACACGCGGTCCAGCCCTTCCGGCATCATCTCGGCGATTTTCGTCGCCAGATCTTCGGAGGCATGGGTGCGGAAATGCAACCGGTAGCCGAAGGTAGAGCGATCCATCTGTGCCTTCATCTTGGCCAGAACACGCGGGTTGGAATGGCCGATATTCGACACCATGGCCCCGGAAGAGCCGTCAATATACCGTTTGCCAGTCTCGTCATAGAAATAAATCCCCTCGCCCCGGTCCAGAAACGGACGCGGCAATTTCGTGAGGGAAAACATATGACTACGCTCTTGGGTCATCTTAGTTCGCGCTTTCAGCATATTGAGAGAGATGTTTGCGCAGGAATTCTTTCGTCCGGTCCTGCGTCGGATTCTTGAACACCACCGAAGGCGGGCCTTCCTCGACCACCACACCGCCGTCCATGAAGATCACGCGGTCGCACACGGAGGCGGCGAAATCCATTTCGTGGGTGACGATGATCATGGTCATGTGCTCTTCGGCGAGCTTTTTCATCACGAGGTTGACCTCTTCGACCAGTTCCGGGTCGAGCGCGGAGGTGGCTTCGTCGAACAGCATGAGTTTCGGCTTCATCGCTAGCGCGCGGGCGATGGCGACGCGCTGTTTCTGACCGCCGGAAAGTTGTGAGGGGTAATAGTCGATCCGTTCCAGCAGGCCGACATGAGCCAGTTGCTCTTCGGCCAGCTTGTCGGCCTCGGCGGCGGAGATTCCTTTCAGAAGCTTCGGGGCCATGGTCACGTTCTCGCGCACGGTGAGATGCGGGAACAGGTTGAAGTGCTGGAACACCATGCCGATGTGCTGGCGCATCTGGTTGATGTGCTTCTCATATTGGCGATGGGGCAGGGTCTTGTTGACTTGTGTGCCGTCGAGGATGACCTCGCCGGAACTCAGCGGATCGAGATCGTTGATTGCGCGCAAAAGCGTGGATTTGCCCGATCCCGAGGGGCCGATGATGGCGACGATCTCACCGCGCTCCACGGTCAGGTTGATGTCCTTGAGCACTTCCAGATCGCCATAGGCTTTCTGGGCGTGACGGATGTCGACGAAGGGATGTTTCTCTGTCATGTCTGATCCTTACCGGGAGAGCTGGGTGCGCCGTTCGATCCGGCGCAGGACCGCTTCCATCCCGAGGTTGATGA
This sequence comes from Celeribacter persicus, assembly GCF_003050785.1. Lineage (GTDB taxonomy): Bacteria > Pseudomonadota > Alphaproteobacteria > Rhodobacterales > Rhodobacteraceae > Celeribacter > Celeribacter persicus. The sequence goes on along the minus strand of NZ_QAOH01000003.1, from coordinate 189,929 downwards.
TGTAGTAGAGTACGGCTGCGGCGGCGTAGAATTCAAAGGGGCGATAGGTGCGCCCGATGGCGAGCTGGGCCGAGAGCGTCAGTTCGGACACGCCGATCACGGAGACCAGTGCGGAATCCTTGAGCAAGGCGATCATGTTGTTGCCGATCGGCGGGATGACATCGCGCACCGCTTGTGGGATCACCACGCGCATGAGGGCTTGTGTGCGGGAAAGACCGAGGGTCCGCGCGGCCTCCATCTGGCCCTTGTCCACGGCGAGAATGGCGGTCTGGATCAGTTCGGAATTGTAGACCGCGAAATGCAGTCCCAGCCCGATCACCCCGGCGACGAAGGCCGGAAGGTCGATGCCCAGTTCGACAAGGCCGAAATAAATCAGGAAAAGTTGCAACAACAGCGGCGTGCCCATGAAGAGCCAGGCAAAAAACCGGAACGGCAGACGGATCAGCCAGGGGCCGTAAAGCGCGATGACGGCAAAGAGGATGCCGCCGAAAAAGCTCAGTATGGCGGAGGTGACGGTGATGGCGACGGTCCAGAGCACGCCGAGCAAGAGCGCGTCGGCGTAGGAGGGGACGACGGAGAAATCAAGACCCATGGGACGCGCCTTTCTTCTGTGTGGGGAAGGTGAGGCGCAAGGTCATGGCAGGCGCACCCGACGATCGAGGAAAGAGATGACCTTGCCGGTCACCGTGATGATGATCAGATACAGGACACCGGCCAGCAGGAACATTTCGAACGGCTTGTAGGTCGAGCCGATATAGCGCTGGGCGGTGTAGGTCAGTTCGACGACGGAGATCGCCGCGACCAGCGCCGTACCCTTGATCTGGGCGTTGATGTTGACACCGAGCGGGCGGATCATCAGGCGCAGCGCCTGCGGGAGAACCACCTTGCGAAAGGCCTGTGCACGGGACAGGCCGAGGGTGCGTGCGGCTTCGGTCTGGCCATGGTCGATGGCGATGATCGCGCCGCGCATGGTCTCGGTCATATAGGCACCGATGTTGACGCCAAGGGCGATCACCCCGGCCTCAAACGCGTCGAGCTGGATACCGATCTGCGGACCGCCGAAATACAGCAGGAAGATCTGGATCAGCGCGGGGGTGCCGCGAAAGAGGCTGACATAGGCGGCGCCGAGAAAGCGCAGGGTTTTGAAGCGCGAAAGGCGGGCCGCTGCGCCAAGAGCGCCGCAGATAAGTCCAAGCAGGATCGTCAGAACCGACAGCTCGATGGTGACCACGGCGGCTTCGAGGAAATAGGGGTAGACCCTGAGGATGAGATCTATGTCCATGGAAGGCTTTCAGGGGCAGGCTTTGAGGTTCCGGCCCGCGTGGTGCAGGCCGGAAACGATGTCGGTAAGGGTGGATCAGCGGATGTCTTCGCCGATCCATTCCTCGGCGATGGCGGTATAGGTGCCATCTTCCATCATCGCATCGAGAGCGGCCTGCATCGCCGCTTTCAGGTCCGGGTTGTCCTTGCGGATGGCGATGCCGGCACCGAAGGGCTCGCTTTCGGGGTCATCGAACATCTCGTATTCATAGCCGTTTTCCTTGAGGGCGAGGATGGCGGCGATGGAGTCGTTGACGATGGCGTCCACACGTCCGTTTTCAAGCTCCATGATCAACTCAGGCAGACCCTTGTAGGTGCGCACCTTGTAGCCTTTTTCCTTGGCCCATTCCTCATGGGTCTCGCCCAGGGTCACGCCGACCTTCGCATCTTCGAGGTCATCGAGCGAAGTGATGCCGCTGCCCGGTTTGGTGAAGATCGCGCGGCGCGTGGTGTAATAGGGACCGACGAAATCCACGACCTCGGCCCGCTCGTCGGTGATCGTCATGGAGCCGACGATGGCGTCGTATTTCTTCGCCAGAAGCCCGCCGATGATCCCGTCCCAGGCGGTGGTGACGATTTCGGTCTCAAGCCCAATGCGTTTGTTGATCTCGGCGCCGATAGCTGGGTCGAAACCCACGACCTCGTTCTGGTCGTTGACAAAGTTGAACGGCGGGTAGGCGCCGGACATGGCGATGCGCACCTTGCCCTTTTCCTTGAGGGTCTCAAGCTCGTCTGCGGCCACGGGCGCGGTGAGCGTCAGGCCAGCCAGCACAAAGCTGCCAGCGGCGACGGCGGATTTCAAAAGGCTGCGGCGGGTGGTCATATTGGTCTCTCTCCTGTTGCGGTCGGGCCGTTTTGTGCCCTTGGCCTAAAGGGCTTGCATGTGGAATGTCATTGCGCAAATAAATAATACAAATGATAGACATAGATTTCTACAATGTAAGTGGTAGGCATGCGCCCCTATGAACAACGCTTTCCCTGGAATCTCGACTGGAACCTGTTGCGCACGTTCATGGTCGTGGTCGAACAACGAGGAATTTCCCGTGCGGCCGATTTCCTAGGGCTGAAACAACCAACGATTTCCGCCGCGCTCAAGCGGTTGGAGGACACGACGGGGCATCAGCTCATCGTCAGAAAACCGAATGAATTCAAGGTGACGCGCGCGGGGCAATTGCTATACGGCGAATGCTCTTCGATCTTCGGTGCCGTGTCGCAACTGCCGTCTCTGATGGAACAGACCGGCTCCGAAATTCGCGGCCATATCTCGATCATGACCGCCTCGCATGTGGTCTCCGAGCATTTCGATGAGGCGCTCAGCCGCTTCTCGGAGCGTCATCCCAAGGTCAGTTTCGCCTTTACTGTGGCGGAAAGCGAAGAGGTGGTCAGCCGGATCAACCAGAATCGCGCCTCCTTCGGTCTGTGCCTTTTGCACAAGAAACCGGCAGGTTTGAAAGCGGATATCCTCTATCGTGAATATTTCGGGCTGTTCTGTGGGCCGCGTCACCGGTTGTTCGCGAAAGATCCGATTGTGCTGTCCGATCTCGAAGGGGAGCGGATCGTGTCGTTCCAGACCGAGACCGAAGGTGGTGCGCTGGAGCCCGTGACCCGGCTCAAACTGCGTACGGGTATGGCGACAACATGGAGCGGTGTATCCTCGAACCTGTTGGAGCTGCGCCGGATGATCGTCGCCAATGTCGGGATCGGTGGCCTGCCGTTGCACGTCGCACGGCGGGACGTGGGGCTTGGCCTGTTGCGGCAATTGCCGCCCTATGACGATCTGCCGATGGTCGATATTTTCCTCCTGACCAATCCGAGACGCAAAGCTTCGGAAGCGGAAACCGCATTGATGGGGGAATTCACGGCAATGATGGCCAAAGTTCCGTTGGAGGAGCGGACTTACAAATGAACGGGGACCGAAGGGTCCCCGTCGCAGAGTTCAGAACGAAGAGAGGCGTCAGGCGTCTTCCGCCGCTTTTACATTGGCTTTCACCGACAGGAAGCTGTCCGGTGTGACGGAAATCGTGTCAATCCCCGCTTCGACCAGCAGCCGCGCAAAGCCCGGATCGTTGCTCGGCGCTTGCCCGCAGAGACCGACTTTGCGCCCTTTGGCATGGGCTTTCTCGATCACCGTGCGGATCATCCAGAGCACCGCCGGATCGCGTTCGTCGAACTGATCGGCGAGCGCTTCCGAGTCGCGGTCGATGCCGAGTGTAAGCTGCGTCAGATCGTTCGACCCGATGGAAAATCCGTCGAACCGGTCGGCAAAGGCATCGGCACTGATGACGTTCGAGGGGATCTCGCACATCACATAGACCTGAAGCCCGTTTTCTCCGCGTTTCAGCCCGTTTTCCTCCATGACGGCCAGCACCTTGTCGGCCTCGTCGAGGGTTCGGCAGAACGGGATCATCACGATCACGTTGTCAAACCCCATCTCTTCGCGCAGTTTCCTGATCGCCTTGCACTCAAGGGCGAAGCCGTCCTTGTAGGCATTCGAATAATAGCGCGATGCACCCCGGAACCCGATCATAGGGTTGCTTTCCTTCGGCTCGAACGTGCTGCCGCCCAGAAGATCGGCATATTCGTTGGTCTTGAAATCGCTCATGCGGATGATGGTCGGCGTCGGGTAATAGACGGCGGCGATCCGAGACAGGCCCATGGCGAGCTTGTCGACGAAATAGTCCGTCCGGTCCGCATAGCCGCGGGTCAACGTGTCGATCTGGGCCTTCACCTCTTTGGTCGGCAGTTGATCATAACGTGTAAGCGCGAGCGGGTGGACTTTTACCTCGTTGTTGATCACGAATTCCATCCGCGCGAGCCCCACGCCCTCGGCGGGCAGACGCCACCACCGCATCGCGGCGGAGGGGTTGGCGAGGTTGAGCATGACGCGGGTTTTGGTTTCGGGCACGTCGTCGAGACGAATTTCGCTGACGGAAACATCGGCTTTGCCCTCATAGATAACGCCGTCCTCGCCTTCGGCGCAGGAGACGGTGATCATCTGATGATCGTGCAGCACACGGGTCGCATCGCCGGTCCCGACAATGGCAGGAACGCCCAACTCACGGCTGATGATCGCGGCGTGCGAGGTCCGTCCGCCGTGATCCGTGACGATGGCGGAAGCGCGTTTCATGATCGGCACCCAGTCGGGGTCGGTGGTGGAGGTCACAAGGACAGCCCCATCGACGAACCGGTCGATATGTTCGGCGCTCTTGATGATGCAGACCTCGCCGGCGGCAACGGCCTCACCCACGCTCAACCCTTTGGCAAGTACCTTGCCGTGATTGCCTACCTTGTAGGATTTCATCGCCCCTGCCTTGGCATGGGACTGTACGGTTTCGGGGCGGGCCTGCACGATGTAAAGCGTACCGTCTTCTCCGTCGCGCGCCCATTCCATGTCCATCGGACAGCCGTAATGGTTTTCGATCGTCACCGCCATGCGGGCCAGTTCGAGGATTTCGTCGTCGCTCAGGACAAAGCTTTCGCGTTCCGCAAGCGAGGTCGGGACGTTGCGTGTGGCAATGTTCTTACCGGACCCGTAGATCATCTTGATCTCTTTCGCGCCAAGCGCCTTGTGGATGATCGGCACCGTACCTTCCTTGTCGAGGAAGGGTTTGTAGACCTGATATTCATCCGGGCTTACGGCCCCTTGCACCACATTCTCACCCAATCCCCAGGCCGCAGTAATCAGCGCGACCTTGTCGAACCCGCTTTCGGTGTCGAGCGAGAACATCACACCCGAGCCGCTAATGTCGGACCGCACCATGAGCTGTACGCCGATGGACAGTGCCACATCGAGATGGTCAAAGCCCTTGAGTTCGCGATAGGTGATCGCCCGGTCGGTGAAGAGCGAGGCGTAGCAACGTCGGCAAGCGCTCAGCAACTCTTCCTCGCCGACCACGTTCAGGAAGGTTTCCTGTTGGCCCGCGAAACTTGCATCCGGCAAGTCCTCAGCGGTGGCAGAGGAGCGCACCGCCACCGACGGGTTCTCTCGCCCGACTCGACGGCCCAACTCGCGATAGGCTTCGCGAATGTCGTTTTCGATCTGTTTCGGCCATGTCCCAGAGCGGATGATCGCCCGGATCGCACTTCCGGCTTCGGCCAGAGTGGACCGTCCATCGGCCAGTTTGCCAAGCTCCTGTTCCAGTTTGTCACCGAAATTATTGGCGCCCAGGAACATGCGATAAGCCTCTGCTGTGGTCGCAAATCCCGGCGGCACACGGATGTCCGCCGCACTCAGAGATTGGAGCATCTCACCCAGAGAAGAGTTCTTCCCGCCCACCTTAGCGACGTCGCCGCGTTTGAGATGTTCGAGCCATATGAGCGTGTCGCTGGACGATTTCACATCAGAATAGGTCATGACTTTCCTCCCGCCTTTTCGGTCGGAACCATAGCAGAGTTCCGTTTTTTGAGGTATGACGTGCGTCAATTCACGAGCATTTTACCTCAGTTGCTCCATTTTCGCGCAGGTCGGGCGCGGAGGAAACAGTGTGAAATTCTGAAACCCCACCATATAGTTATCTCAGACTCGGGTTTTGGAGTTGGTGCGATGAGCGATGAACACGCCATGATGGACCGGACCGTCACAGGCCCAACCCGCACGGGCACTGTGGTGGCCGTGCGCGGGGCGGTGGTGGACGTTGCTTTTCCGGAGGTCTCGCTGCCTGCCATCAACGAGGCTCTGCGCATCGACAGCCCGGCACTCATTCTCGAAGTCCAATCGCAACTCGATCATGAAACCGTGCGCTGTATCGCGCTGCAATCCACCAATGGCTTGCGACGTGGCGCGATGGCTCTGGCGCTGGGCGGCCCGATTGAGGTGCCCGTGGGAGAGGCGGTTCTCGGGCGCCTGCTCGATGTGACGGGCAGGGCAGGGGACAAGAAAGACCCGCTGTCCGAAGACGTGCCACGCGCGCCCATTCATCGCAGCCCGCCGCCGTTTCGTGCCGAGGCCGGTGCGGCTGAGATCTTCCGCACCGGGATCAAGGTCATCGACCTTCTGACTCCGTTGGCACAGGGCGGCAAGGCCGCGATGTTCGGGGGCGCGGGCGTCGGCAAAACCGTTTTGGTGATGGAGCTGATCCGCGCCATGGTCGCGGGCTATAACGGCATCTCGGTGTTCTCCGGCATTGGCGAGCGGTCGCGCGAAGGTCATGAGATGCTTTTGGAAATGACTCAGACCGGGGTTCTGGATCGGACCGTCCTTGTCTATGGCCAGATGAACGAACCGCCGGGTGCGCGCTGGCGCGTGCCGCTGACGGCGCTGACGATTGCCGAACATTTCCGCGACGAAGATCAAAAGAACGTGCTCCTGTTGATGGACAATGTGTTCCGCTTTGTGCAGGCGGGCTCCGAGGTCTCGGGGCTTTTGGGGCGTTTGCCGTCCCGTGTGGGGTATCAGCCGACTTTGGCCACCGAAGTGGCGCAGTTGCAGGAGCGGATCGCCTCTGTCGGCAATGCTGCCGTGACCGCCGTCGAGGCCGTTTATGTGCCTGCCGACGATTTCACCGATCCGGCGGTGACGACCATCGCGGGCCATGTGGATTCCATGGTGGTTCTGTCGCGTGCCATGGCCGCCGATGGCATGTACCCGGCGGTCGATCCGATTGCCTCCTCTTCGGTGCTGCTCGATCCGCTGCTTCTGGGCGAGGATCACGTTGCGGTCGCCACCGAAGTGCGCCGCGCCATTGAGCATTACCGCGAATTGCAGGATGTGATTTCGCTTCTGGGCATGGAGGAACTGGGGCGTGAGGACCGCCGCATTGTCGAGCGTGCCCGTCGGTTGCAGCGCTTTCTGACCCAGCCGTTTTCCGTCACCGAGGCCTTCACCGGTATGAAAGGCCGCTCCGTCGATCTCAAGGACACCATTGCCGGGTGCCGCGCCATTCTGGACGGTGAGGCGGACGATTGGGATGAGGCTTCGCTCTATATGATCGGCACCTTTGACGAGGGGCGCAAGAAAGAGGAGGCTGCCCGTAACGGGCAGAGCGAGGCATGAGCGGGGCGCTTCAGCTCACGATCACGACCCCGATGGAGGTGCTGGTCGATCACCTCCCGGTGCTCTCTGTGCGGGCCGAGGATGAGAGCGGCAGTTTCGGTATTCTGCCCGGTCATACCGATGTTTTGACTGTGCTCACGGCTTCCGTCGTGCGTTGGAAAACCGCCGATGGGCAGGCAGGGTTTTGTGCCGTCGGCTCCGGTCTCTTGACGGTTTCGGGTGGAAATCGGGTCGATATCGCCTGCCGCAAGGCCATTCCCGGAGATGCTTTGGATGCGCTCGAACAAGAGGTTCGCACCTTTAAGCAGGCGGAAACCGAGGCGGATCGTCAGGCCCGCGTCGAACAGATGCGCCTGCACGCCAATGCGGTGCGCCAGATGATGCGTTTCCTGCGGCCAGACCGTCCCGGTGTGCTCGACCATCCGCCCTCTGTGACCCCGACAGGGGGCGAGACATGACAGACCCCCGCCCGCCGCATGACGATGTCGAACAGGCCGCCCGCCGTGCGGTTGACCGTGACAAGATGGGCCGCGATGTTCCCGAGCCTTCGCTGGGATCACGCCTCGGTCAGATTGGCATTCTCGGCTGGGCCATCGTGACGCCGATCCTTTTGGGAATCGTTTTGGGCCGCCTTGCGGACCGCCATTTCGAGACGGGGGTTTTCTTCACCGCGCCCGCGATCTTTATCGGCGCGGGCATCGGGTTTTACAGCGCATGGAAATGGATGCACAGCCAATGACCGGTCACGCCTATACACTCCTCGGTCTGATCCTCGGCTTTGGCGTCGGACTTTTGCATTTCGCTTCCCTCAAACGTGTGACGGCGATGTATCTCTCGGGCACCGCCACCGCGCGCGCCGTGGCTCTGCAACTGGGGCGGCTTGCATTGGTTGCCGTTCTTTTGGTCTTCCTCGCGCTGAAAGGAGCCATGCCTTTGCTCGCGGGAGCTCTGGGTCTCTTGCTGGCCCGCATCGTGGTCCTGCGCCTCAACAGGTCGGAGGAATGATGGACAATCCGCTTTCCATTGAGCCGCTCTTTCACATCGGCCCGGTGCCGATTACCCAGCCGGTCGTGGTGACCTGGGCAATCATGCTGGCCCTCGGGGTGTTTTCCTTTGTCGCCACGCGACACCTCAGGATCATCCCCACGAAAACCCAGACCGTGCTGGAGCTTTTTGTCTCCACCATCGAGGGGCAGGTGCGCGATGTGATGAACGGCGATCCGAAACCTTACCGGGCTTTGATTGGCACGATTTTCCTGTTCATCCTCGTTGCCAACTGGTCCTCGCTCATCCCCGGGATCGAGCCGCCCACCGCGCATATCGAAACCGACGCGGCGCTGGCGCTGATCGTTTTCGTCGCCATTCTCTGGTTCGGCATCGGCACGCGCGGGATCAAAGGCTATCTCGCCACTTTCGCAGAACCCACATGGGTGATGATCCCGCTCAACATTGTCGAACAGATCACCCGCACCTTCTCCCTCATCGTTCGCCTCTTCGGCAACGTGATGAGCGGGGTTTTCGTGATCAGCATCGTACTCTCGCTTGCCGGTCTCTTCGTGCCGATCCCGCTCATGGCGCTCGATCTGCTTACCGGCGCGGTGCAGGCCTATATCTTTGCCATTCTCGCCACGGTCTTCATCGGGGCCGCCGTCGCCGAGACCCCATCCCCCAAACCTCAGGAGGACATATCCCAATGACCGAAAACCTCATCGAAGTCGCCTCGGTTCTGGCCGCCGCCATCGCCGTCGGTCTCGGCTCCATCGGCCCCGCTTTGGGCGAAGGCCGTGCGGTCGCCGCCGCGATGGACGCCATCGCGCGCCAGCCCGAAGCCGCGGGCACGCTGAGTCGCACGCTCTTCGTGGGTCTCGCCATGATCGAAACCATGGCCATCTACGCGCTGGTGATTGCGCTTCTGGTGCTCTTCGCCAATCCCTTCGTCTGAGGGGCGCTTCATGACCATCGACTGGTGGACACTGGGTCTTCAGACCGTCAACGTCCTGATCCTTCTGTGGCTTCTGGCGCGGTTCCTGTTCCGTCCGGTGGCGAAGATCATCGCGGAGCGTCAGGCCGCCGCGCATGCTGCGCTGGATGAGGCCGAGGCCGCGAAGGTCGCCGCCGAAACCGCTCGCGCGGAAGCGGAGGCGGCGAAACAGGCGGTTCTGAGCGAGCGTGCGGAAAAGATCGCCGAGGTTCGCAAGGATGCCGAAGTCGAGAAACAGCGCCTTATGGCGGAGCTTCAGGCCGAGTTGGACAAGGCGCGCGTGCAGGCGAAAGAGGACCTGGCGCGTCAGAGCAAGGCGCAAGAGGAAGCCCTGTCGGAACAGGCCGGAGTGCTTGCCGGCGACATTGCCGAGCGGCTTTTGGCGCGCCTGCCGAAAGAGGCGCGGATCGCCGGGTTTATCGACGGGCTTGTGGAGGCCGTGGGTGCGTTGCCGGAAAGCACGCGCACGGGGATCGGTCTGAACGGTCCGGTGCCGCTTCGGGCGGCGCAGATGCCTACAGAGGCAGAGATCGCCCAACTGCGTGACGGGCTTGGCAAGATCCTTGGGCGCGCGGTCGAGATCGAGGTCACGGAGGCCCCCGAACTGATCGCGGGGCTCGAACTCGACACGGCGACGGCCATCGTGCGCAACCATTTCCGTGCCGATCTGGACCGCATCACGGCGGAGGTGCGCAAGCATGACTGAGACACCGACGAATTGGCTCGATGACAAACGGGCAAAACTGGCGCAGACCGATCTGGCGCCGGAGGCCGAGCCGGTCGGCTGGGTCGCCCGCGTGGCCGACGGTATCGCGCAGGTCACCGGCCTGCCGGATGTCGCCTTGGGCGCTCTGCTGCGGTTCGAGAGCGGCGGCTATGCTTTCGCTCATAGTCTCGACCGGGATGAAATCGCTGCGGTTCTGCTTGACGACACGGCGTCGGTCGAGGTCGGCGAACGTGTGAGTGACACGGGCGACGTGCTGCGTGTGCCGGTGGGGGAGGCGCTTTTGGGGCGCGTCGTCGACCCGCTCGGGCGGTCGATGGACGACCGCCCCGCGCCGCAAACGAAAGAAACCCTGCCGGTTGAGCGTCCCGCGCCGGAGATCATCGAACGCGATCTGGTGTCCGAGCCTTTGGAAACTGGCGTGCTTGTGGTCGACAGCCTTTTTGCGCTGGGTCGGGGGCAGCGCGAGCTGATCGTCGGGGATCACGCGACGGGCAAAACGGCGCTCGCCGTCGATGCCATCGTGAACCAGAAGAACACCGATGTGATCTGCATCTACGTCGCCGTTGGCCAGCGCGCCACAGCGGTCGAACGGGTCGTCTCCGCCGTGCGCGAACACGGTGCGCCGGAGCGCTGCATCTTTGTGGTCGGCACGTCCTCTGCCCCGGCGGGTCTGCAATGGATGGCGCCTTTTGCTGGGATGACCATGGCGGAATATTTCCGCGACAAGGGGCAGGACGTTCTGATCGTCATCGACGATCTGACGCTCCACGCCGCGACCCATCGCGAGCTTGCGCTTCTGACCCGCGAGCCGCCGGGGAGGGAGGCCTATCCGGGTGACATTTTCTACCTTCATGCGCGACTTCTGGAGCGGGCGGCGAAGCTCTCGCCCGAACTGGGTGGCGGCTCCATTACGGCGCTCCCGATTGCGCAGACCGATGCGGGTAACCTTTCCGCCTATATCCCGACCAACCTGATCTCGATCACCGACGGGCAGATCGTGCTGAACACCCATCTGTTTTCCGCCAATCAACGCCCCGCCGTCGATGTCGGCCTTTCGGTCAGCCGGGTCGGTGGCAAGGCGCAGAAACCCGCGCTCCGGGCGGTTTCGGGCCGGGTGCGGCTCGATTACGCGCAGTTTCTGGAGTTGGAAATGTTCACTCGTTTCGGGGGTATTTCCAATGTGCGGGTCAAGACGCAGATCGCCCGTGGCGAACGCATCCGGGCACTTTTGACGCAGCCACGTTACAGCGGGTTGCGACTGGTCGATCAGGTGGCCTTGCTGGCGGCTCTGGCCGACGGGGCGCTTGATGAGGCCGTGCCGGAGGTGATCCCGGAACTCAGGGAACGCCTGCCCGGCTGGCTCGATCAGAAAGCGCCGGAACAGGTCTCGGCGGTGATGAAAAGCGGCAAGATCGACGACGATCTGCGCGGCCCTCTGGTTGCAGCGGTGAAGGCTCTGGCGCAAACGCTACGGGTCACGCCATGAGTGAACGCTTTGCCGAAATTTCCGCGCGGATCGAGACGGTCCACAAGCTCTCGTCGGTGATCACCGCGATGCGCGGGATTGCGGCCTCGCGGGTGCAGGACGCGCATCAGCATCTCGACAGTATCCGGACCTATGCCGCCACCATCGGCACGGCGATCGGCGAAGCGCTGACCCTGTTGCCCCTGCCGGATGCGGGGAGTGCCTCGGGGAGAGCGGGTCGTCATGTCGTGCTGGTCTTTGCGGCGGAGCAGGGGTTCGCGGGCACCTATTCCGAGCGTGTGTTCGATGCGGGGAAAGCGGAATGTGTGGACGGAGCGGAGCTGTTCCTGATCGGGGATCGGGGTCTGTCGGTTGCGGAAGAGCGCAAGTTGACGGTCTCATGGTCCGCGCCGATGGTCCTGCATGCCGCCCAGACCACGACGCTGGCGACACGGCTCACGGACGCGATTTTCACGCAGGGCACTCTGAGCCAAGTGAGCGTGGTGCATGCCAGTCCTGACGGTTCGGAAGAGATGAAAGTGGTGTGCAAAACGCTGGTGCCCTTCGACTACAGCCGCTTTCCCATGCCGAAAACACAGATTGCGCCCGAGACCACCCTGCCGCCGGGGCAGCTCTTGCAAAGCCTTGTGGAAGAATACATTTTTGCGGAACTGAGCGAGGCGGTCATGCTGTCTTTCGCGGCGGAGAACGAAGCCCGGATGCGGGCGATGATCGCCGCTCAGGAGAACACCGAGGAGACGCTCGACGAGATGATCAGGACCTCGCGGCGACTGCGACAGGAGGAGATTACGGGCGAGATTGTGGAGCTTGCGACCGCAAGCCTCATGCACGCCTGAGGAGGAGGGCCGATGGCCAGAACACCGGAGAATACCGCGCGCAAGCCCTTGCCCGTGCGTGAGGACACGCGCGAGGTCGAACTGCCGGAATGCATGCCGAAATCGGAACGCGAGGATGAGCAGGCCCCCGAGTTGATCCGCCGGATCATGGACAGCCCGAATTATCGTCTTGCCGATGAGGACGTGGATTTTCTCAACGAAGACGAGATGCGCGGCACGCGATTGATGCTCGATTACCAGAAGGCGGAGAGTTTGCTGCGGGAACAGGGCATCGCCCATTCCATCGTCGTCTTCGGAGGCACACGCATTCCCGAGCCATCCGTCGCGTGGGCGCGGGTCGAGCGGCTGAAGGCGGAGTGTGCGACCTGCCCAAATGACACGGGCCTGAAACAGAAACTCTCGATTGCCGAACGGGTCGCCGAGAAAAGTCGCTATTACGACGTTGCACGGGAATTCGGACGTATCGTCGGCGCGCAGGAAGGACCGCATGGCAATCGGCTTGTTGTCGTGACAGGTGGCGGCCCGGGGATGATGGAGGCGGCGAACCGTGGCGCTTCCGAGTCCGGATCGCGCACAGTGGGTCTCAATATCAACCTGCCGCGAGAGCAATTCCCGAACCCCTATATCACGCCGGATCTGTGTTTCCGGTTTCGCTATTTCGCCCTGCGCAAGCTACATTTTCTGCTGCGTGCGCGGGCTCTGGTGGTGTTTCCCGGCGGTTACGGCACGCTCGATGAGCTGTTTGAAACGCTCACCCTGATCCAGACGCGGAAAATTCATCCGGTGCCGGTGATTCTTGTCGGGGAAGAGTATTGGTCCCGGGCATTCGATATCGATTTCCTCATGGAGGAAGGCGTGATCGACCCGGAAGACCGCGATCTCTTCTGGTTCGCGGAAGAGGCGCAGGAAATCTGGGACGACATCCTGCGTTGGTATGCGCGCACCGGTCGCAATCTCGTCGCCCCGCCTGAAAGGAGACCGGAATGAAAATTTCCTTCCATGGAGCCGCCCGGCAAGTCACGGGCTCGTGCCATCTGATCGAATGCGGAGGCAAGAAGATCCTCGTCGATTGCGGCATGTTTCAGGGTGGGCATGAGTTGCATGACGACAATGCCGCCGATTTCGGGTTCAATCCGAAAGACATCGACGTGGTGCTGTTGACCCATGCGCATCTCGACCACTGCGGACGTCTGCCTTTGCTGGTCAAACGCGGGTTCGAGGGCGAAATCATCGCCACTTCCGCGACACGCGATCTGGCGCGTCTGGTGATGATGGACTCGGCTCATCTCCACGAGGAAGAAGCGCGCCGCCACCATCGCCATGGCGAACGCGGCGGTCACAATGAGCCGCTTTACGACACGATGGATGCGCTCGATGCGGTCGATCTGTTCGGGCGCAATGCCGTCTACCGCCAGCCGATACACCTGTTTCCCGGCATCACTGCGACTTACTTTGATGCGGGTCATATCCTTGGCTCCGCCTCGATCCGGCTGGAACTGTCGGAGAACGGGCGGCGCAAGGTGGTGCTGTTCTCCGGCGATCTCGGGCCGCAGGAGCGTCCGCTTCTCAACAATCCCGTGCCGCCGGACGATGTGGACGTGGTGATCATGGAAACCACCTATGGAGACCGCGATCACCGCAGTCTGGAGGCCTCGGTCGAGGAATTCTACGATGCGGTCAATGCGGCGGATGTGCGGGGTGGAAATGTCATTATTCCGACTTTCGCCTTGGAGCGGGCGCAGGAATTGCTCTGGTTTCTCCGCGATGGCATGAGCAAGGGGCGCATCAGGCGCTCCATGCCGGTATTCCTCGACTCGCCCATGGCGATCTCCGCCACAAGGATTTTCAAACGTCATCAGGACGTCATGCGGCCCGAGCTGCGCGATCAGTTCCGGGCCGGTAAGGACCCGTTTGATCTGCCGGAGCTGCATTTCACCCGTGAGGCGCAGGACTCGATGGCGCTGAACCGTATTCGCTCCGGTGCCGTGATCATGGCGGGCTCCGGCATGTGCACCGGAGGACGGGTGCGTCACCATCTGCGCCATAATCTGTCGCAGGCGGATTGTTCCGTGATTTTCGTGGGATATGCCGCTGAGGGTACTTTGGCGCGGATTATCATTGACGGTGCGAAAGAGGTGAAACTTTTCGGCGAGATGATCCCGGTGCGTGCGCAGATCCACACGATCAACGGGTTTTCCGCCCATGCCGATGCCGACGATTTGCGGCACTGGCTGGCGCTGACCGGCAAGCCCCAACGCGTGTTCCTCGTCCACGGCGAGGCCCACGCGATGAAGGCCTTTGCCGGGACGCTGGACGTGTCGGAGGTCGAGATGCCCTCCGTGGGGCAGAGTTTCGATCTCTGAGGGAGAGCCGCGATGAAAAATTAAGCGCCCTGCCTGAATCTCTCGCGATTCCGGCAGGACGTTGCGTTTTCGCCGTGAAGCCTTTGGGGCCGCCTTCTAATCTGACGGTATACGAGGCCGCGAGAGGGCGAAGTCAGGACTATGGCGATCTACGCATCCATTCATCACGTCACCCATTACAAATACGATCGCAATGTCGAGCTTAGCCCCCAGATCATCCGCCTGCGCCCCGCGCCGCATTCCCGTACACGGGTGATTTCGCACGCGCTCAAGGTGACGCCCGCAGGCCATTTCGTGAACCACCAGCAGGATCCATATGGCAACTGGCAGTCGCGCTTCGTCTTCCCGGAGCCGGTGCGCGAGTTCAAGATCGAGGTCGATCTGGTCGCCGATATGACGGTCTATAACCCGTTCGATTTTTTTGTTGAGGAAAGCGCGGAACACTGGCCGTTCGAGTACCCGGATGATCTCAAGGACGATCTGGTGATCTACCGCACGCCGGAGCCTGAAGGCCCGCTTCTGGCGCAGTTCATGGGGTCACTCGATTTTCCCAAAGAAGGCGAGAAGGAACGCACGGTCGATTTCCTTGTCGGTCTGAATGCCAAAATCTCCGAGTATGTGGATTACACCATCCGCATGGAGGCGGGAGTGCAGACGCCGGATGAAACACTGTCGTGCAAGTCCGGCTCCTGTCGCGACAGTTCGTGGTTGCTTGTGCAGGTGCTGCGCCATTTGGGCTTTGCTGCGCGCTTTGTCTCCGGCTATCTCATTCAGCTCAAGCCCGATCTTGAGGCGCTCGACGGGCCTTCAGGGACGGATCACGATTTCACCGATCTGCACGCCTGGTGCGAGGTGTTCCTACCCGGCGCGGGCTGGATCGGGCTCGATCCGACCTCCGGGCTTTTGACCGGCGAAAGTCATATCCCGCTGGTCGCCACACCGCATTATCGTAACGCCGCTCCGATTGCCGGGGGGTATTCCTCGCTCGGCACGCCTGAAGTCACGTTCGATTTCGACATGCAGGTCAAACGCGTGGCGGAACATCCCCGGATTACCAAGCCCTTCTCCGAGGAAAGCTGGGACAAGCTCAACGCCATGGGGCGTAAGGTGGACGAAGCGCTGAAAGACGGTGATGTGCGCCTCACGATGGGCGGCGAGCCAACCTTCGTGTCGATCGACGATTTCGAGAGCGACGAATGGAACACTGCCGCCGTCGGGCCGCAGAAACGCGGGCTGGCCGATACGCTCATTCGCCGTCTACGGGATCGCTTCGCGCCCAGTGGATTCCTGCATTACGGACAGGGCAAATGGTATCCGGGCGAGAGCCTGCCACGCTGGACGTTTTCGCTTTACTGGCGACATGATGGCAAACCGGTGTGGAAGAACCCGAACCTGATCGCCAGAGAGGATACGCCCAGCCCGGCAGGGGCGAAAGACGCGGGCGATTTCATGCGCAGCTTCGCGCAACATCTCGGGGTCGATCCGGAAAATGCCCAGCCTGCCTATGAGGACCCCGGCGAGTGGATTTTGAAGGAATCGCTTCTGCCGGACAACGTCACGCCGGAGAATTCCAAGCTCAAGAACCCCGAAGACCGCGCCCGTTTCGCCCGTGTCTTCTCGCGCGGGCTGACCGAGCCTTCGGGTTTTGTCCTGCCGATCCAGCGCTGGCAATCGAAGGCCGGGTCGCGCTGGCTCTCCGAGCTTTGGAAAACCCGGCGCGGGCATCTGTTCCTGATCCCCGGCGACAGCCCGGTGGGATTTCGCCTGCCCTTGAATGCGCTGCCATATATTCCGCCCGCTGCCTATCCCTATTCCTACCCTGCCGATCCGATGATGGATCACGCGCCCCTGCCGGATTTCCATGCCGCACTCGACGAACGCCGCAAAAAGGTGCGCCAAGAGATCGCCCGGATGGAACAGGAAGAGGCCGCGCGCATCGCATTGGAGGTGAAAGAACGCGCCGAGATGTTGCCCGAGACGTCGGAAGGGCATAGCCAGCCGGTGTCCGAGGCGCAGGGCGACGGCGTGGAACGCCAAAAAATCATGGCGCAGGGCGTCGATCCGGCAGGCGGGCAGGTGCGCACCGCGATCACCATCGAGCCGCGCGACGGGCGGTTGTGCCTGTTCATGCCGCCTTGTGAGACCTTGGAGGATTACCTCGAATTGCTCGCGACGGCGGAGACCACCGCCGAGGAGCTTGGCCTGCCGATCCATATCGAGGGCTATTCCCCGCCGCACGATCCGCGTCTCAATGTCATTCGCGTCGCCCCCGATCCGGGCGTGATTGAGGTAAACATCCATCCGGCGCATAGCTGGGAGGATTGTGTCGCCACCACGGAAGCGATCTATGAAGAGGCGCGGCAGTCGCGTCTGGGTGCCGACAAGTTCATGATCGACGGTCGCCACACCGGCACGGGCGGCGGAAACCACGTTGTCGTGGGCGGTGCGACGCCGTCGGATAGCCCGTTTCTGCGCCGTCCGGATTTGCTCAAGTCGCTGATCCTGATCTGGCAAAGACACCCGTCTCTGTCCTACCTGTTTTCCGGTCTTTTCATCGGCCCGACCTCTCAGGCGCCGCGCATCGACGAGGCGCGGCACGATACGCTTTACGAGCTTGAGATTGCGCTGTCGCAGATCAAACCGCCGAGCGAGGGTGCCGTGCCGCCCGCGTGGCTCGTTGACCGGCTGCTCAGGAACATGCTGACGGACGTGACCGGCAACACCCACCGGGCAGAGATTTGTATCGACAAACTCTATTCCCCCGACGGACCGACCGGACGGCTTGGCCTTGTGGAGTTCCGCGGCTTCGAGATGCCGCCAGACCCGCGCATGTCTCTCGCGCAGCAACTGCTCCTGCGCGCCATCATCGCGCGCTGCTGGAACGCGCCGGTCGAGGGCAAGCCCGTGCGCTGGGGCACGGTGCTGCACGACCGCTTCATGCTGCCGCATTACCTGTGGGAAGACCTGCTGTCGCTTCTGGCCGATCTTAAACACCACGGCTTCGAGATGGACCCCGAGTGGTTCAAGGCGCAGGCCGAATTCCGCTTTCCCTTCTGCGGCCAGATCGAGGCGGAAGGCGTGCATCTCGAAGTGCGTCAGGCTTTGGAGCCTTGGCATGTGTTGGGCGAAACCGGCGCCATCGGCGGCACGGTGCGCTACACCGACAGTTCCGTCGAACGGCTTCAGGTCAAGATGACCACGCTGCATCAGGACCGCTATCGGATCATGTGCAACCGCCGCCCCGTGCCCTTGGCGCGGACCCAGACCTCGGGCGTTTCCGTCGCGGGTGTGCGGTTCAAGGCTTGGCAACCGCCCGAAGCGCTGCACCCGGTCCTTCCCGTCAACGCACCGCTGCATTTCGACATCTATGACGACTGGACAGGGCGGCCCATCGCCGGGTGTACCTATCATGTCGCGCACCCCGGCGGACGGAATTACGAAACCTTCCCGGTCAATGGCAACGAGGCCGAGGCGCGGCGTCTCGCACGGTTCGAACCCTATGGTCATACCCCCGGAAGCTATACGCCGGGAACCGAAATGCCGCACCCGGAGTTTCCCTTGACGCTTGACCTCAGACGGCCCATTGGACTCATCTGAGACACCTGACGACGAGATCGGACTTCGCGATGACGCAAAACCCGATACGGGTCTCCGCCCAGCCGGACCTGTTTGCCGCCTATGAGCAAACCCCCGGTGTGGCCGATGAGCTGTTCGACGCCACGGGCCAGATGCGGCCCGTCTGGCGGCGCTTTGTCGACCGGTTTTCCCGACTCTCGCCCGATGATATCGGCGCTCGCTTCGAACGTGGCGATCAATACCTGCGCGATGCGGGCGTGTTTTTCCGGCAATATTCCAATGATCCGCTGGCCGAACGTGCCTGGCCACTCAGCCATATTCCGGTGATCCTGCATGAGCTGGAATGGGAGCATATCTGCGCGGGGCTGACCCAGCGCGCCGATTTGCTCGAACAGGTGATGGCCGATCTCTACGGTCCCGGCAGCCTTGTCAGTGACGGTCACCTCCCCGCAGACCTGGTGGCGCGTTCGCCGCAATGGCTGCGTCCCATGGTGGGGGTAGAGCCTCGCGGCGGGCATTACCTGCATTTCATCGCCTTCGAGATCGGGCGTTCGCCGGATGGCTCGTGGTTCGTCTTGGGTGATCGCACACAGGCCCCCTCTGGCGCAGGGTTTGCGCTTGAGAACCGCATGGCGACGGGCCGGATTTTTCCGGAGCGTTTCCCGCGTGCACATATCCATAAGCTCTCCGGTTTTTTCAGCGCCTTTCGTGAGGCGACGGAGGAGTTGGCCTCACCGTCCTACAGACATCCGCGGATGAGCGGTATTCTGACGCCGGGGCCATCGAACGATACCTATTACGAACACACCTATATCGCGCGCTATCTCGGCATGATGCTGCTCGAAGGTGAGGACATCGTGGTCGAGAACGGCGAAGCCATGGTGCGGACCATAGAGGGGTTGCAGCCGCTCGGCATGCTCTGGCGACGGATCGACGCGAGCTTTGCCGACCCGCTGGAATTCAATCCGACCTCGCAGATTGGAACCCCCGGCCTGATGGAAGCCGTGCGCACAGGGCATCTTGCCATGGCTAATGCGCTGGGTTCGGGCGTGTTGGAAATGCGGGCGATGATGGCGTTCCTGCCCCGGATCAGCGAAGTTCTGATGGGTGAAAGCCTCAAGCTGCCGAACATCGCCACCTGGTGGTGCGGTGGGCTCAATGAGCGCAATTATGTGCGCGACAATGCCCAGAACATGTTGATCGGCCCGGCGGATGCGGTGGACCTGCCTTTCGATCTGGGCGCGACCACGGCGCTTGGCGGCGAATTCCGCGGTACGGCGATGGGCTCGATTGCCGACTGGCTCGACCGGGAGGGCGATCATCTGGTGGGGCAGGAGGCGGTAACGTTGTCGACCACCCCGGCATGGGTCGACGATGGCGAGACCGGTCGTGTTGTGCCGCGACCCATGACGGTGCGGGTGTTCGCGGCGCGCACCGCGAACGGCTGGCAATTCATGAAGGGCGGTTATGCCCGGATCGGCAGCACGGGGGATGCCACGGCACTTGCGATGCAGCGCGGCGGCTCGGTGGCCGACGTCTGGGTCGTCTCCGACCGACCTCTGCCCAAGGAAGGGCCGAAACGCCGGGTCGAGGGCAACTATCGCCGGGTCAGTCCCGGAGTGCTTCCGGCCCGTGCCGCCGATAATCTTTACTGGTTGGGCCGATATATCGAACGGACAGAGGACGCCGCGCGTCTGGTGCGCGCCTATCATCTGCGGCTGGCGGCGACGGACAATCGCAACGATCCGCGTCTCAGGATGTTGCGTGATTATCTCGCGGGCTTTGGCATTGATCTTGCGCAGCCCATGCCCGAAGCGCTGATCACCCGGATCGTAGCGGCGCGCAGTTGTGCCATGCGGGTGCGGGATCGGTTCTCCACCGATGGTATGTCGGCGCTGGGCGATCTTCTGAAAACCGCACAACGGATGACCGAGACGGTGCAACCCGGCGACGATTGTGCCCGTGCCATGTCGGTTCTGGTGCGCAAGATCGCGGGGATTACGGGTCTCGTGCATGAGAACATGTATCGGTTTGCGGGCTGGCGGTTTCTGAGTTTCGGGCGTGCGCTCGAACGCGCCGATGCCATGGCCGCGCTTCTGGCGGCCTTTTCCGATCCGGCAGCGCCCGAAGGCTCTCTCGATCTCGCCGTCGAGGTGGGCGATTCGATCATCACCCATCAGCGCCGTTACCGGGTCGAGAGCAACCGCGATACGGTGGTCGATCTTCTGGCGCTCGATGCGGACAACCCGCGTGGGCTGTTGTTCCTCGTGCGGGAGTTGCGCAAACATGCCGAGGCTTTGCCTAACGCCCAGTTGCACGGTCGTCCGTCCGAATTGTTGAGTGCGATCCTGCCGCTGGAGACGGGGATCGCCTGTGCCCGGACCGAAGACATGACGACCGCGCGTTTCATGGAGATCCGTGGCGAGTTGGCGCGTGTTTCCGATCTTCTTTCCTCGACCTATCTGAGGTGAGCTATGTTGTATGATGTCAGCCTGACTATTGAGTACAACTATGGCGCGGCCTCCGACCGGACACGCAACATTCTGCGATTGCTCCCTTCTGACATTCCCGGCGTGCAGGTCGTGCGTCAACGTATGCTGACGATTTTTCCGCGTCCTCAGGAACGCCGGGACGGGCGGGATTTCTTTGGCAATGAAGTCAGCATGGTGGCCTGGCACCGTCCGATTGATGCGCTGAAACTGCAACTGACAGCCCGGATCGAACGGTTCGAACCCGCGCCGCTTTTCGATCTGTCGCCGCCGCTTGATGAGTTGCATCACGAATTGCTCATGGTGCCCTCGCTTGCGCCGGAGGCCCCGCACCACTTCATCGCCGCCTCGCCACATGTCGCCCTGTCAGATGCGATCACGGAGTATGCCCGCGATTGTTTTGGCCAGGGGGTAACGGCGCTTGGCGCGGTCGAAGCCGTGGGCCGGGCACTGCATCGCGATATGAGCTTCGATCCGGAGGCGACCGATGTCGATACGCCACCCGAGGAGGCTTTTGAAAAGCGTCACGGCGTCTGTCAGGATTTTGCCCATGTAATGATCGCCGCGCTGCGCGGCATCGGCATTCCGGCGGGCTATGTGTCGGGCTTTCTGCGCACCTTTCCGCCGCCGGGGCAACCCCGGCTTGAGGGTGCGGATGCGATGCATGCCTGGGTGCGGGCCTGGGTCGGCAAGCAACTGGGCTGGATCGAATTCGATCCGACGAACGATCAGTTTGCCGGGACCGATTACATCACCATCGGCCATGGCCGCGATTATGGCGATGTCGCCCCGGTGCGCGGCGCGTTGCGCACATCCGGGGGACATGAAACGTCACAAGCCGTCGATGTGATCCCGGTCGAAGAGATGTCGGCTTAGACCGACGCCAAGAGCGTCTCAATATGGGCGGGACCCGTGGGACGAATGCCCGTGGGGTTCAGCGCCTTGATCGAATAATAGCCCCGCGTGATGTGATCCATGTTCACCGTCGTACGGATGCCCGGCAGGCGCAGAATGCGGTCCATATAGGCCGAGAGGCGCGGATAATCCGCGATCTGTTTGCGATTGCATTTGAAAATGCCGTGATAGGCGGCGTCGAAGCGGATCAGTGTCACGAAAGTGCGAATGTCGGTTTCCGTGAAGCGTGCGCCAAAGAGGAAATCTCCGGTAAGCCGGTCTTCCAACGTTTCCAGCATTTCGAACACACCGTCGACCGCCTCGTCATAAGCCTCCTGAGAGGAGGCAAACCCCGCCTTGTAGACCCCATTGTTGAGCTTGTCGTAGATCAGCGGGTTCAGTGCGTCGATCTCGCCCGCAAAGTCCTCCGGGTATAGCCGGATGTCGGAGGGTGCGAGATGTTCGAAGGCGGTGTCGAACATGCGGATGATGTCGGCGCTTTCGTTGTTCACGATGGTCTCGGTTTTCGTATCCCAAAGCACCGGCACCGTGGCGCGCCCCGACACATGCGGATCGGCGCGGGTGTAAAGCTCGTGAATATAGGTGGCGCCATAAAGCGGGTCGCTGTCATTTGCACCGGGATAGCCGCCGAATATCCAGCCCTGATCGGTCAGAGTCGGGTTCAGCACCGTCACGGGAATGATGTCTTCAAGCCCCTTGAACGCCCTCGCCATCAGCGTGCGCGAGGCCCAGGGGCAGATATAGGCGACGTAAAGCAGGTAGCGCCCGGCCTCTGCCTTGAAGCCACCCGTTCCGGTCGGCCCGGCTGAGCCGTCCGAGGTGATCCAGTTGCGAAAGCTCGACACCTGCCGCACGAAGCGGCCTTTCTTGTCGGCCTTCTGCACCGGGGTCCAAGTCTTGGTCCATTGTCCGTCAACAAGCATGATGATCCCTCAATAATAGACGAAGCTGCGCATTGAGACGGAGGCGATGTCGATCGAGTCGTTCATGAATAACAGATGATCGTCCTTGTCTGAGGCCCCTGCGATGGTCAGTGCTGGCAGATAGTGATCGAGCGACGGATGCGCCATTTTCAACAGGGTACCGAGGCCCTCACGGTCGCTTAGCATGGCGTGGTCGCGCATTTGCAGACGGTCGGCGAAAAGCTTGTCGAATTCCTCGGCCCAGTCATAAGGCTTCCCGCCCCAGCGCATGGCACGCAGGTTATGGACGATATTCCCGGAGCCGAGGATCAACACCCCGCGATTGCGCAATTCTTTGAGCGCTTCGCCGATTTCGAGGTGATGCGGCAGGTCCTTGGTCATGTCGATCGACAACTGAAACACCGGCACATCCGCGCCCGGATAGAGGAATTTCAAAACCGACCACGCGCCGTGATCGAGGCCCCAGGTGTCATCGCCCTCGGCATGGTGGCTGGACAGCAGGCTCACCACTTCTTTCGCCACATCGGGCGCGCCGGGGGCGGGGTATTGCTGGGCGAAAAGCTCTTCAGGAAAGCCATAGAAATCATGGATGGTTTTCGGCATGCGCGAAATATCCACCAAGGTGGACCCACGCGTCATCCAGTGCGCGGAAACCACGAGGATCGCCTGCGGATGCGGCAGGGCATTTCCGAGCGCCGACCAGCTACGGGAATATTCATTGTCCTCAAGGGCATTCATCGGGCTGCCATGGCCGAGGAATACGACCGGCATGCGGTCGGAGGTTTTCAGGCTGTCTTTCAACTGACGCAGCTGTTGCGCGATGCTCATGGCGGTCTCCTTTCATCGTTCTCCCGGTGGATCACTCGGGGGAGCGGTTTGATGTCTTGCATTGAAGATGGAGCTTGCCGCATGTGAATGAAATGGAGAATATGTGAAATGACTTTCTATATTTTGTTCCTAAAGAGGCTCTGATGGATCTGATCAATGGGTTGCGCGCCTTTGTCGCCACGGCGGAGAGTGGGTCTTTTACGGCGGCGGCAGAGCGGCTTGGCATCTCCAACCGGCTAACCTCGAAATACGTTGCCGAACTGGAGGACCGTCTTGGCGTGCGCTTGTTGCAACGCACCACGCGACGGGTCGGTCTGACCTCTTCCGGGGAGGAGCTTTTGTCCCGCGCCCCTGCGCTTTTGGATGATCTCGACGCGCTGCTGGGGGAGGTGACCGAGGACACGCGCGGATTTTCCGGCACGATCCGCATTTCCGCGCCTGTCACCTTCGGAGAGGTCTATGTCAAAGACCTTCTGGCCCGTTTCGCTGCGCCGCATCCGGAGCTGGTCATCGACTTGCGGCTGAGTGACGCCTACGTGGACCTTGCTGCGGGCGGGATTGATCTCGCGTTTCGGATCGGCACAGCGGATGTGTCCTCCCTGAAACGGCGAAAACTTGGCGAACTGCGTTCGGTTCTGGTGGCCTCCCCCGCCTATCTCGAAACCCATGGTGTGCCACAGAAACCCGGAGACTTGATGGCGCATCAATGCATCCTAGACACCAACCGGCGCAACCCGACGCGCTGGCCTTTTGGCCCGGAGGGACAAGAGGAGTTCATACAGGTGCCGGGGCGGTTCATGGTCAACAGCGCCCGTGTCGCCCGCGATCTCGCCGTCGCGGGGCATGGCATCGCCTTTTGTCCGCCCTTCGTGCTGGGCGACGATCTCGAAACGGGGCGACTTGTGGCGCTGATGCCGGAGACCGTCGGACCGTACCATCCGGTCAGCATCGTCTATCTCGAAGGCCGCACCCTGCCGCGCAAGGTGCGGGCGCTGATCGACTTTGCGCTGGAGGATTTCCGGCGTGAGGGTGATTGGAAGAAAACCGCGAAAACTTGACCTGAGCCAAGGTCAGGGCGCATCCTGATCCTGTAGCGTCACCCCGACACGAACCATTCCGGCCCATTCGGGGTCCGCGAGACAGCTCGGGAGACACAGCCATGAAAACCGTCACCATCCTAGGACCGTCACAATCCGGCAAATCGGCATTGGCCGCGGCGCTTGCCGGGCTCGATACGGGAAAGCCCCGTTCCCTGAGCCTTTTCGGCGAGGCCGCGGTGACCCTGTTTCGTTATCTCGATGAGGATTGGGCGATGCTCGATTGCCCCGGCGGGGCCGAAGGTCTGGCGCAGGCCGGGTCTGCGCTGGCGGTGAGCGATGCCGCCGTGCTTTGCGTGTCGGCGGAGGCCGAGGCGGCGGTTCTGGCCGCACCTTATCTTCGGCTGCTGGAGGCCTCGGGTCTTCCGACGCTGATTTTCATCAATAAGGTGGACGCCGCCACCGACCGCACTGCCGAAATTGCGGCGGCGCTGCAAACCTATTCCGCCCATGGCATCGTGCTGCGCGAAGTGCCGATTCGTGAAAATGGCGAGATCACCGGCATGGTCGATCTGATTTCCGAGCGTGCCTGGGCCTTCAAGGCGGGTGAGCGCTCCGCCCTTGTCGAAATGCCCGACTCGGCCCGCGTCCGAGAACAGGAAGCCCGCGCCGAGCTTTTGGAACATCTCGCCGATTTCGACGATCAGCTTTTGGAGGAACTGATCGAGGATCAGAAACCCATGTCGGACGAGCTTTACGAGGTGGCGACGAAAGTGTTGCAGCACCACGATCTGATCCCGGCTTTCCTTGGCTCTGCGACAGGCGGGAACGGGCTTACGCGACTGATGAAAAGCCTGCGTCACGAAGTGCCCGGCGTGGAGGCGCTCACCGAGCGTTTTGGTACGACCCCCGTGGCCGTCGGAATTTTCGCAGATCAGATCAAACACCTTGGCAAGACGGTGCTGATCCGAGCCGTGGGTCAGACATTGAAACCCGGCTCCGAATTGATGGGCGGCACGATCGGCACACTGGTCGATGTCGACACGAAAACCGCGTTGTCCGAACTGGCGCCGGGAGCGATCGGATTGACGGTGAAGACCGATCATCTGGCGTTGCGTGCGCCGATTTATGGGGCCTCCGAGGCCATCGACACGCCCGATTGGGCGGTGCCACACAAACCGAAGAACCGTATGCTTCTGGTGCCGCAGAACGAACGCGACGAGGCGCGGCTTTCGGCGGCGCTCGGCAAGCTCGCCGACATTGATCCGGGGCTGGCCGTCGAACAGGATGCGCAAAGCGGCAAGGCGGTGCTCGCCACGCAAGGTGCGTTGCATCAACGTCGTGTGCTGGAAAAACTCACTGATGTTTTCGGTGTCCCGGTCGAGACCCAGCCGATCCCGCCCGCGCTGTGTGAGACCATCTCGAAACCGGGGGGAACGCATTATCGCCACCGCAAACAATCCGGTGGAGCCGGGCAATTTGCCGATGTGGTGATCGAGGTCGCGCCCTTGGCCCGTGGTGAAGGGTTCATCTTCGAAGAGGTGGTGAAAGGTGGCGCGGTGCCGCGCAATTACATGTCTGCCGTTGAGGCGGGCGTGCGCGATGCATTGGCGGAAGGGCCGAATGGTTTGCCTGTGGTGGATGTGAAAGTGACGCTCACCGACGGCAAGCATCACGCCGTGGACAGTTCCGATTACGCCTTCCGCACAGCGGCGAAAGCAGCGGTGCGCGAAGCATTGGCCGCGTGCAAACCCGTGGTGCTGCAACCGATCGACAGGATCGCGATCCATGTGCCGAGCCTCTATTCCGGTGGGCTGATGCCGATGGTCACCGGGCTCAAGGGGCAGGTGCTCGGGTTCGATGCACATCCCGATGCCGCCGGTTGGGACGTATTCAACGCACTTCTTCCGGCGATGGCCGAAGGGGAGTTGTTTCAATCGCTTGGCGGTGCGACCCGTGGCACGGCATGGTTCGAGGCGGAACTCGATCATTACGAGGAAACCTATGAGCCTCTGGCGCAGCTCGTTCCAGCGGGGTGAGGTGACGCCCTGAAGCTGTAGGGGTATGTGACAAAACCGCCGGGATTTCGGGTCCCGGCGGTTTTTCTCCGCGATTTCCTTGTGGAAGCGACGGAGAACGCGCCTATCTGCGTATCATGTCTTAACTGCGGGTTTTCGACCCGTTTCCGTTTCGCTTGAAAGGTTTGCCATGAAAACCCCGTTGCGCCTCCTGATCGTCGCCCTTGTGGTTGTGGCCGGATATTTCGGCTGGACCTGGTACAAGGGCGATACTGAAACCGCCCCGCCGCAAACTGCGACGGTGACGCGGGGGACGGTGCAGGAGACCGTTCTGGCCTCAGGCGTGATCGAGGCGAGTCAGCTTGTGAGCGTCGGCGCACGGACTTCGGGGCAGATCGAGGAACTGGTCGTGGCGCTGGGTGATACGGTCGCGGCGGGCGATCTGATCGCGCAGATCGACAGTGAGGATCAGAAGAACGACCTTTTGCAGGCGCAGGCGGACCTTGCCAATATCGAGGCGCAGATCGCGGCCAAGAAAGCCAATCTCAAACAGGCGGAACTGAGCCTTACGCGGGTCACCAGCCTGCATGCTCAGAACTACGCCTCGCAGGAGGATGTCGAGGCGGCTGAGGCCACGCTTGAGGTCTATCAGGCTGAGCTTGACGCGCTGAATGCGCAGAAATCCAGTGCCGAGGTGACGGTCTCCACCGCCCAGATCGCGCTGGACCGGACCAAGGTGACGGCACCGATGGCCGGGACCGTGGTGGCCGTGGTGGTCGATGAGGGGCAGACGGTGAACGCCAGTACCGATGCGCCGACCATCGTGAAGCTCGCCAATCTCGACAAGATGATCGTGAAGGCGGAGATTTCCGAGGCCGATGTCGTGCATGTCGCGGCGGGGCAGAAGGTGAGCTTCACCATTCTGGGCGAGCCGGACAAGGCGTTCGAGGCTGTGGTGCGAGATGTGGAACCCGCGCCCTCCGAGATCGAGGACAGCGATACGATCAGCACGGATGAGGCGATTTATTACAATGGGCGGCTTGAGGTCGATAATCCGGATCACATGTTGCGCATCGGTATGACCACAGAAGTGTCCATCGTGCTCGACGAGGCCGTCGATGTGCTGACCGTACCGTCTTCGGCCCTGAACAGCGGGCCGGACGGCCAATACATGGTCGAGATTTACGATGCCGCAACCGGCACCAGCCACCCGCAACCGGTCGAGGTCGGACTGAACAACAAGGTGACGGCGGAGATCGTCTCGGGCCTGAGCGAAGGCGATCTGATCGTGACCGGGGGTACGGTGAGCGCGCCGAGCAGTTCCGGCAACAGTCGCATGGGCCCTCCGGGAATGTTCTGAGGGGGAGGTCGTCATGAGTGAACCACTGATTTCCGCGCGTGGCATCAGCCGCTCGTTTCAGGCCGGCGACGAAACCATCACCGTGCTGCGCGATGTCGATATCGACATTTACCCCGGTGAGATGGTGGCGATCATCGGCGCGTCGGGCTCGGGAAAGTCGACGCTGATGAACATACTCGGCTGTCTTGATCGGGCCAGTTCCGGGACTTACAGTTTCAACGGTAAGGATGTGAGCGACCTCGACCCCGACGAGTTGGCGCAGCTCCGGCGTGAGCATTTCGGTTTCATCTTTCAACGATATCAACTGCTCCCCGATCTCGATGCGGTGGGCAATGTGGAAGTGCCTGCGATCTATGCCGGGGCGACGCGGTCTGCGCGGCGTGAACATGCGAAACACCTGCTGACTCAGCTTGGTCTCGACACCCGCTTCGATCACCGGCCCTCTGAACTTTCCGGGGGGCAACAACAGCGGGTCTCCGTGGCGCGTGCGCTGATGAACGGGGGCGAGGTGATCCTCGCCGACGAACCCACCGGCGCACTCGACAGCAAAAGCGGCGAGGACCTGATCACCTTGCTTCGGGAACTGAACGCCAAGGGTCACACCATCGTCATGGTGACCCACGATCCGAATGTGGCTGAACACGCGCACCGGATCGTCGAGATCAGCGACGGGCGGATCATTTCCGACACGCGCAAGGAGGATGGAGAACCGTCGCAGGCTTCCATAGAACGCCCGATGAAACAAAGCGGCGGGCTCGGGGCTTCCTTCCGTCGCCTGACCGAAGCCTTCAACATTTCGCTCAAGGCTATGCTGGCGCACCGTACGCGCTCTTTCCTGACCATGCTCGGGATTATCATCGGGATCGCTTCCGTGGTGCTGGTGGTCGCGCTCGGCAATGGCTCGCAGGAAAAGGTGCTGGAAAATATTTCCTCGCTCGGGACCAACACGATCACCGTGCGGGCGGGCTCGGGTTTCGGGTCGCGTGATCAGGGACGGATCGAGACCCTTGTGCCTTCGGATGCTGATGCGCTCGCGCTTCTGGCTCTCTCTGACAGCGTTTCTCCCGCTGTGTCCTCCTCGGCGACGGTGCGCTATCGCAACACCGAGGCTTCGGCGACGATCAACGGGGTGTCCGGCGATTACTTCCAGGTGCATGCCTATGAAACCGTGTCCGGTTCGGTCTTTGGTGAGGAAGATATCAAGGGCTACACGCAGGTCGCGGTGATCGACGAGGACACGCAGGACACGTTTTTCGAGGATGGGGAAGATCCGCTGGGTCAGGTGCTGTTCCTCGGCCATGTGCCGGTGCGCGTGATCGGTGTCGTGCGCTCTACGGGGGCGAGTTTCGGCCCGTCGTCGCTCAATGTCTGGGTGCCCTACACTACGGCAATGGCGCGGGTGTCCGGTCAGGACAATCTCGACAGCATCGGGGTGCGGGTGACCGACGATTACGACATGGACCAGGCCGAGGCGGAAATCACCGCGCTGTTGATCTCGCGTCATGGCACGGAGGATTTCTTCCTGTCGAACTCCGATACGATCCGGGAAACTATCACTTCGACGACTCAGACGCTGACCTATCTCGTGGCGATGATTGCGGTGATTTCCCTTGTCGTGGGCGGCATCGGGGTGATGAACATCATGCTGGTCTCGGTGACTGAGCGCACCAAGGAAATCGGCGTGCGCATCGCCATTGGCGCGCGGCGTTCCGATATCGTCAGTCAGTTCCTGATCGAGGCGGTCATGGTATGTCTGGTGGGTGGCGTTCTCGGCATTCTGGGTGCCCTGACTGGCGGTTATCTGATCGAAGAATTCGCTTCCAGCGTGCGGTTGAGTTTTTCGACCACCGCGATTGTCGTGGCCTTTCTGTCCTCGACACTGATCGGCATCACCTTCGGCTTCCTTCCGGCGCGCAACGCTGCGCGGCTCGATCCGGTGGTAGCACTGTCACGGGAATGATCTCCATATCTTGACTAAAAAACTAGGATAATCTATCCGGGGTCAAACGCCAGCTGAATGGATCAGCCAGCTACGCACGTAATATGGTGACTGACATGGATGATTCGGCCCTTCTCTCTTCTCTTCTCGATTTTCTCGCCAAGGGCGGGCCCTCGATCTGGGCCATCGCGGCCTTGTCCGTGATCACACTGGCGCTGATCTTGTGGAAGCTTTGGGATCTGGCTTATCTCGGCGCCTGGCGCCGGACCACGCCGGGAGAAGAGGCGATTGCACTATGGGCTGCAGGGGACACCGCTGCGGCCGAGGCGCGTCTTGCGGGTCGCAAGGGGTTGCGGTCGCGTTTCATCCGCGCCGCGTTCGAGGCGCATCGCAATGCCGCCTATGACGACGCTGGTGCCGAAGCTGAAACCGTGCGTGTCGCCAAGGGTTTTCTCGCCCGTGCCCGCTCCGGTCTGCGCCCGCTCGAACTGATTGCCACGATTGCCCCGCTTCTGGGTCTTCTGGGCACGGTGCTCGGCATGATCTCCGCCTTCCAGACGCTTCAGGAAGCGGGGGCGAAGGCCGACCCGGCGTTGCTTGCGGGTGGCATCTGGGAGGCGCTTCTGACCACTGCCGCCGGTATGGCCGTGGCGATCCCTGCCTCTATCGCCTTCACCGGGTTCGAGGCCGTGGCCGACCGCCTGCGCCACGAATTCGAGGATATGGCGACCCGCATCTTCCTGCGTCCACGGGCCAAGACGGACCGGACGATTCAGATGGCACAAGCGGCGGAGTGAACCATGGACTTCGGTGCGCCCCGGCGCAAACACCGCATGTCGCTCACGCCGATGATCGACGTGGTGTTTCTGCTTCTGGTGTTTTTCATGCTGGCCTCACGCTTCGGTTCTCCGGCGCAGCTTTCGTTGACATTGGGTGGCGGCGCATCGCAGGGCTATTCCGGCCCGCCGCGTTTGATTCGTGTCGGGGTCGAGGACCTGAAACTCAATGGCAACATCGAGGGCGAAGAGGCTTTGCTTGAGCATCTGAAAGAGCTGGTGGAAGGCCCCGACGACATCGTGGTGCTGCGGCCCGACGATGTGGAAGTGCCGCTGCAACGGTTGGTGAGCGTGATGGAATGGCTCGGTGAGGCCGGATTTGCCAATCTGGTTCTGGTGGAGTGAGCGATGGATTTTTCTGACACCCCCCGCCCGCAACCGGCCGAGACGGTCGTGCCGATGATCAACGTCGTGTTCCTGTTGCTGATCTTCTTCCTGATGACGGCGGAAATCGCGCCTCCCGATCCGATTGAACTGGAATTGCCCGAGGCAGGGGCGGAAGCCGAGATCACCGCCCCCCTGCCGCTTTATCTGGCCAAGGACGGCACGCTGGCCTTCCGTGACGCGCAGGGCGAAGAGGCGGTGCTGCATGCGTTGGAGCTTGAACGCATTGATCTCTGTGCCGATGGCGGATGTATCGGGGCGAGCGGTCCTTCCATCGCCATGAGCGCGGATCGCGAGGTGCCGGCTTCGGTGCTGGCTGCGCTCCTGCCGAAACTGGCGGCGCTCGGATTTCCCAAGGTCGAATTGGTGACCCGCACGGGAGGTGGCTCATGAACCGAATGCTCACAGGAGCACTGTTCGTTACCCTTGCTCTGGGGGCGCATCTCGCTGTCGCGGCGGTTGTGCTCATGGATCATTCCGCAGGCACTTCGGCTTCGGGCGAAGGTGGCGAAGACCTCCTGTCGCTTCAGGCGTCGAACATGGCACTGGCGGCGATGGTTGAGCGTTGGGAAGAAGTTCCTGACGTGGCCCCTGACCTGCCGAAGGTTCCTGAGCCGCCCAAGCCTGTGATGGAGCCTCTGTCGGATATTCCGGAGCTTGAACTGGCTCCAAGCGAAATGGCGCTGCCGGTGCCGATGAAGCCGGTCGAGCAGGCAGAAGTCTTTGACGCGCCGGAGCCGCCGAAGGCTCCGGAACCGCCGAAGCCGCAGCCCAAACCCCAGCCCAAACCTGCCCCGAAAGCGCAACAGTCGCAGCGGGCGCAACAAGCCGTACAGGGCAGCGACCGCTCCAGTCAGGAGACCCGTGCCGCGGGTAGCGGTGGTGGGCAACAGGCCGGTGAGGCCCGCGCGTCGCAGGGGGCGGGGCTGAGTGCAGCGAAACGCCAGTCGGCCTTGTCGAGCTGGGCCGCAACCATTCGTTCGCGTATCGAGCGCCGTAAACGCGTGCCCCGTGGTAATGGGGATGGCACCGTGACCGTGAGTTTTCGTGTCAGTCGCGAGGGCACTCTGTTGAGTGTCGGTATTGCGAGAAGTTCCGGCAAC
Source organism: Celeribacter persicus (assembly GCF_003050785.1). Classification (GTDB taxonomy): domain Bacteria; phylum Pseudomonadota; class Alphaproteobacteria; order Rhodobacterales; family Rhodobacteraceae; genus Celeribacter; species Celeribacter persicus. The sequence goes on along the minus strand of NZ_QAOH01000003.1, from coordinate 157,816 downwards.
CCGGCACTCGATGCGGCGGCTGTCGAGGCGGTGAAACGGGTCGGTCGGTTCCCGGCGGCCCCTGCTGAATTGACCGATGCCAGCTATCCGATGAGTTTGCCGATAAAATTTACCGGGTGAACCGGGCGGACTGGCCTGTTGTCGGTTAAGCGTCTAAAGTCTTTTGCAATTGATCTGAGGCACAGAACAGTTGCAAAAGGCCCTGAACATATGAGCCCTGCACAACGTTTTCCGAAAATCTGTGATTCAGATTGTTCGCAAAACGCTTTAGCATAATGAGGTCGCTTTTCATGGGGCCCGTTATGCCAGATCACCATGCCGCTTATCTCGGGGCTTCCGGCCGGATCGGACGTCTTTTGCGTGCGGCGCAACGACAGGTTTCCGAAAATGGCGTGGCGCTCTTTTGGCAGTATCGGACTCTGGACATACCGGATGAGGCGGCTTTTCTCTGGTCCGATTTCAACGATCCCGCACCTTTGGTCGCCGCGCAGGCACGCCATGGCTTTGATCGCTTTTTGATCTTTTCCGGCGCAATTGGGGCGAAAGATGACTCGGAAGCGATGCAGGCCCACGTTACAAACGTGAATCATGCTCTTACGGCAGCGCTCAAAGCTGGAATCCCGCGGGTGTTGGTCGCCTCGTCTTCCGCCGTCTACGGGTTGGGGCGAGAGCAACCATTTCATGAAGAGGATGCGCTTGCCCCGATCAATGCCTACGGTCGGGCGAAGGTCGAGATGGAGGCCCTCTGTGCCCGCCGTGCCGAGACCGAAGGGATCGAAATTTGCGCCCTGAGGATCGGCAATGTCGCCGGGGCGGATATGCTCTTGCGCAATGCCGCGAGCCGTTCAGTTCATCCTCTGACACTGGATATCTTCCCCGACGGTCAGGGGCCGCAGCGCTCCTATATCGGGCCGATGACGCTTTTTTCGGTGTTGCGTGCCCTGATCGCGACACAGGAATCCCTTCCTCCGGTACTCAATCTGGCTGGGGGGCGTCCGGTGCGCATGAACGATCTTCTGGAGGCGGCAGCGGTGCCGTGGGTTAGGTGTAAGCGGACCGATCCGGGGCATCAGAATATCACGCTGGATACGACACGGCTGTCGGTACTCTGTCCGGGCGTCGATCTGTCGGGCGGCGCGGTGGAGATCGTCCGTGAATGGCAGGTGTTGAGGGCCATGGTATGAGTTTTGGCAAACGCGTGTTCGACATTGCTCTGGCGCTCAGTCTCGGGCTGTTGCTGTCGCCGGTCATCGTGATTCTGGCGCTGTTGGTCCTGATCCGTGACGGGCGCCCGGTGTTCTTTCTGTCCGAGCGGATGAAGACGCCGGAGCGCGGATTCCGGTTGGTCAAATTTCGGACCATGACCGTGTCCGGGAGCGACAGCGGTGTGTCCGGTGGTGACAAGGTCAACCGGATCACCCGGAGCGGCCGGTTTCTGCGCCGCAGCCGTCTGGATGAACTGCCGCAGCTCTGGAATATTCTCAAAGGCGACATGTCCTTCGTGGGGCCGCGCCCGCCGTTGCGGCTTTATGTCGAGCGCTATCCGGAACTCTATGGGGAAGTGCTGCGCAACAAGCCCGGTGTGACGGGGCTTGCAACCTTGATCTTTCATGCCCACGAAGCGCGTCTTCTGACACCTTGCAAGACGCCTGAGGCGACCGATGCGGTGTATTCCCGTCGATGCGTGCCCCGGAAAGCGCGGCTGGACCTGCTCTACCAGAAAAATTCAAACCTTTGTTTTGATGCGAAAATTCTGTATCTCACGCTGCGCAAGACTCTGAGGTAGGAGCCAAATTGCAAGGCGGCTGCCGACTATCTGCGTTTGATCTGGAAGTTTTCTCCCGAGGCTAAGGAGTTTTTAACTTCGCCGTGAGTACTCTCGGAACAGTGGGGAGGGTCCACAGATTCAGGCGAGCATTCCAGTGTACAAAAAGGTTCTGATCGTTGGGTTGACATCCCTTCCGCGCAAGGTGATCCGGGGGCTTCTTCTGACCTCTGATCTTGCGGTCCTGATGCTTTCCCTGATCCTGAGCCTTCAGCTTTTGCCCGGCATGGAAGCTTTCCGGGAGACTGCAAATGCGCTCTGGCTCTCGGGTGCGATTGTGATCGGTGGGCTGACCCTGAATGCCGCCTTCCGATTGGACCGGATCAAGCTTGTGATGCTGAATGCACGGGACTTGCTCAACATTGCCCGTTTCAGCTTCGGGATCGCTCTGACGTTTTGGGGGGCGGGCACTGTGCTCGGGATGGAGCGTATCGGTGCACCCGGATTGGTCTTCGGCATTTTCGCATTCGCGGGTCTGGTGGCGTCACGCGCCATCGCCGTGTCGATCCTCGGTGGGCTTCGGGGGCATCTGCACAAACGCAAAAGCGTGGCGATCTTTGGCGCGGGGGCGGCGGGGGTACAGCTCGCCTCTGCCTTGGGTCAGTCTCCAGACCGGCGTGTGGTGGCCTTCTTCGATGACAATCCCACCCTGCAAAGCATGGAAATCGGCGGTATTCCAGTGCTGCCCTCCGGCAATCTGGTCCCGGAGATTTTTCGAAATTCGATTTCTGAACTGATCATCGCGCTGCCGGACAGTGCCAAAAAGCGTCGGGATGCCATCGTGGATCTGTGCGCAAGCGCCAATGTCGAGGTTCGGATTCTCCCGTCTTTCATCGACATGCTGATCGAGCGTGGCAATGCACGGCTGCGGACGGTGGACCCCGACGAGGTTCTCGGTCGCGGCAAGGTGGATCTCGATACGCCAGAGGTGGCCAGAAGCTATGCCGGTCGCGTGATCATGGTGACCGGAGCCGGGGGCTCTATCGGGTCGGAACTGTGTCGCCAGCTCCTCCATTGTCAGCCGGCCAAAATCGTTCTGTTTGAACAGAACGAATATAATCTCTACAGGCTGGATTTTGAACTGCGGGCCCGTGCGAAGGTCTGCAAAGTCGAGGTTGTGCCCTGTCTTGGTACGGTCACCGATGCCATTCGTCTGAGCCAGATGATGCGTCAACACCAAGTGGAAATCGTTTTGCACGCTGCCGCGTACAAACACGTTCCTCTGCTCGAAAACAACGAGATCGAAGGCGTGCGCAACAACGTCATGGGGACGAAAATTCTGGCCGATACGGCGGTGCAGGAAGGTGTCGCGCGTTTCATTCTCGTGTCCTCCGACAAGGCCGTGCGTCCGACCAGTATCATGGGGGCGACGAAACGGATTTCCGAACTGATCGTTCAGGACATTCAGACCCGCGCGCCCAACACCAAATTCTCAATGGTGCGTTTCGGTAATGTGCTCGGGTCTTCCGGCTCCGTTCTGCCGCTGTTTCAGGCTCAGATCGAAAGTGGTGGACCTGTGACCGTCACGCATCCCGAGATCCGGCGTTACTTCATGACGGTGTCCGAGGCGTCCCGCCTTGTGCTGCTGGCCGGGGCTTATGCCGAAGGCGGGGATGTGTTCGTGCTCGACATGGGCAAGCCGCAAAAGATCATGGATCTGGCGCGCAAGCTGATCCACCTCTCCGGGCGACGTGTTAAGGACCCCGTGACGGGGGAAGGGGATATCGGGATCGAGATCACGGGTTTGCGCCCAGGCGAGAAACTTTTCGAGGAACTTTTCGTCTCTCCGGAAACTCTTTGCCAAACGCCGCATCCGAAGATTCTGCGGGCGGAGGAACATCGGTTGAGCGAAATCGAGGTGGCCAAACTGTTGCGTGAGATTCATGTCGCGATTGAAACATCGAACCGCGAGAACCTGCGTCCGCTCGTGATGGCCTGTGCCGATGGGTGGGGGCTGACGGGGAGGTTTCCACCGGAAAATAAGTCAGCCAGTGATGCAGCGATGCAGTTTGGGTGAATGCTGTCAAACCCTCGCGATCCGATGCCGTGATGCGGAGCGATCTTGTCGTGCATTCCCGGCTGACATAGGTAGGAAGGGAAAGGCGGGGCGCGATGATCACCTATCTCAAGGGCTATGCGAAAAAGAAGGACAGCTTCATGTCCTCTGTCGGGGCGGCCGATGGCGGCTCCCGTGTCCTCTGGACGATCCCCATGTCCTTGCGCGATTTCCCGGAAACCCGCACGCGCGTCGATGCGGCGCTGGCTGTGGCGAAGCGTCAGCCGAAAGGAGGCGTGGGGCGTGCGCTCAAACGCCTTCTGATCCGCCTGCAATACAATGGATCGCGCCGCTATTTCACACGTCAGCCCGAGACGGTGGCGCTGTGCTGGAACGGCATCACAGGCTCGCGACGGGTGTTCATGGAGGGCGCGCGCGATGCGGGTGTGCCGACGCTTTACGCCGAGCTTGCGCCTTTTCCGGGGCGGATGCAGCTCGATCATACCGGGGTAAACGCGCTTGGCTCCCTGCCACGCGATGCGCGGTTTTACACCTCATGGGCTGCGGGCCGACCGGACCGACAGGGAGAGGATTGGCGGCAACTGGGGGCCAATCTGACAGCACGGGTCTCGCGACGCGCGGATGTCGGACAGGCAACGGGGGCTGATCTGGCCGGAAAAAACTTTCTCTTTGTCCCGCTGCAAGTGCCCAATGACAGCCAGATCACCCTGTTCTCCGGCTGGGTCGGTTCCGTGCCGAACATGTTGGCCGCTCTGGGTAAGGCGGCGGCCTCCCTGCCCGAGGGCTGGCATATCCGGGTCAAGGAACATCCCTCCGCCAAGACCTCGCTCGCCTGGCCTCTGGCCAGTGCCATTGAGGTGGCGAAGGGACGGATCGTGGTGGACAACCAGACCGACACGTTCGAACAGGTCCGTGCGAGCTGTGGGGTGATCACCATCAATTCCTCCGTCGGTCTTCAGGCGTTTTTCTACGACAAGCCGGTGATCGTGCTGGGTGAGGCGTTTTTCGCCCTGCCTGGGCTGGTGGAAGTGGCCGCCAGTGCGGAGGCCCTGAGCGGGGCCCTCGACCGGGCGGAATCACTCTCTTTCGATCCCGCGCTCAGGGCCGCATTCATGAACTATCTTGATCAGGTCCATTTCCCATGCGTATCGGATGACCCGATTGCGGGCGTGGTGATCGACCAAAAGACCGCACAGGCCCGAATTGCGGCCGCCAGAGCCGCCGTCCGGCGCTAAACCCTCTTTCTTCTCCGCCCCCTTTCCAGTAAGGCTCTGCGCCAGTCACCCTGGACGAATGAGGAGTGCCAAATGGGCTATAAAGTCGTCGTCGCGGGCGCCACGGGCAATGTGGGCCGCGAAATGCTGAACATCCTCGCCGAGCGCGAGTTTCCTGTGGACGAGATCGCGGCACTTGCGTCGCGCAAATCTCTCGGCACCGAAGTGAGCTTTGGCGACAAGACCCTGACCACCAAGGACCTCGACACGTTCGATTTCTCCGGCTGGGACATCGCGCTTTTTGCCGTGGGCTCGGATGCGACCAAAACCTACGCGCCGAAAGCGGCAGCGGCGGGTTGTGTCGTGATCGACAACTCTTCGCTCTATCGCTACGACCCGGACATTCCGCTGATCGTGCCGGAAGTGAACCCGGACGCGATCGAGATGTACAAGAACAAGAACATCATCGCGAACCCGAACTGTTCGACCGCGCAGATGGTCGTGGCACTTAAGCCGCTGCATGACCGCGCGAAGATCAAGCGCGTCGTGGTGTCGACCTACCAATCCGTCTCCGGTGCCGGCAAGGAAGGTATCGACGAGCTTTGGGACCAGACCAAGGGCATGTATGTGCCGGGGCAGGAAGTCGCGCCCTCGAAATTCACCAAGCAGATCGCCTTCAACGTGATCCCGCATATCGACGTTTTCATGGACTCGGGCGACACGAAAGAAGAGTGGAAAATGATCGCCGAGACGAAGAAAATCGTCGATCCCGCGATCAAGGTCACCGCGACCTGCGTGCGTGTGCCGGTTTTTGTCGGCCATTCGGAGAGCATCAATATCGAGTTCGAGGAATTCCTTGACGAGGACGAAGCCCGTGAAATTCTGCGCACCGCGCCGGGTATTCTCGTGGTCGATAAACGCGAGAACGGCGGTTATGTGACGCCGGTGGAATGCGTCGGCGACTTCGCGACCTTCATCTCCCGTATCCGTCAGGACGTGACCGTCGAGAACGGGCTGAACCTCTGGTGCGTCTCCGACAACCTGCGCAAAGGCGCGGCGCTGAACGCGGTTCAGATTGCCGAGCTGTTGGGGCGCCGGGTCCTCAAAAAGGGCTGAACCGTCTAGGCGACAACGAACCTCTTAACGAAAGGGCGCTTGTGGGCGCCCTTTTTCGTTGGGTTTCATGGCACGATTCGCCGGATCAGGGGCATGATGGCGGCATTTCCGGGAAGTCGACGCTGGCGAGGGTGCCTGTCGGGTGAAGTTGGCCGTGAAAAGCCTCAAGTTTTATTCACTCAACGCTTTGGGATTTTAGCAGAATTTGCAGCCTGCGCGCGTGGATGAGGAGGTTAACTTTAAATTTTATTCACATCCACGGCGCATCTGTGGCGTTGCTGTGCTGACTTTCATCCTGACGACAGAGCCATGCAACGAAGGGGTGGGGTGATGTTTCGAGTGAAAATAGACCTTGGCGTAATGCGTCACCACGAGATCAAAAAGACTGACACGGGGGTATCGGACTCTCTGGGAGACCGTCTGGGTGACTGGGCGGAGGAATTGGCCAAGCTCCATCCGCAATCGACCAGAGAAGATTTGTGCAGAACCTTCCGGGACAAGTTGCGCGACGGGGACAAAGGCGATCGCAAGACCGTCGCCTGACCTGTTGTCGGGGATCGGCGAGGTTTCGCCATGTGTGTGATGCGAATTTGCCGAGAGCTGAATTCCCCTTGCACAGAGCGGCTCTGCATTGGACCTTTCCTCCGACCGCTAAGGAGGAAATCATGTTGCCGAAATTCAGTACCCGTTCCATTCTGACCCTGTCCTGCTTGGCGGGAAGCACACTCATGGCGCTACCGGCCTTTGCAGAGCGGTTCGAGGCGCGCAGTCTTGTCACGGTGGCCACGATCTATCCTCAAGGAGCGATGATCACCCGGGATGCGACAGTGAGCTTGCCCGAGGGGCAGCACGAGATCGTCTTCGCCGACATTCCCGTTGGCTACGATCCGGGTGAGGTCGAACGGAGTTTGCAAATCCGGGTGGAGGGAGGCGAGCCTGGCCCGGTTTCCTATGGCACCGCACCGATCAGTGAGGCCCTTTTGTTTCGCTCCGATGCGGAGAAAGCAGCCAAGGCGCGTGTCGATACGCTTGAGAAAGAGATTGCCGACCGGCGTGCCGAGATCGAGAAAATCCGGTTCGAGGTGAATGCGGTCGAGGATACATTGGCCTATCTCGGACGGCTGACGGCGGGCGAGGATGCCGGGCAATCGGCTGCCACCGCCCGGATGATCCGCGAGGAATCTCTGGCCGCGCGTCTTGCTGGTCTGGAGGCGTCCCGTCGTGTTGATGCGGCGGAAGAGGCGCTCGAAGGGCTTGAGAAGGAGTTGACGGAGGCCAGGATCGCGCTCGATCTTCTGGTTCCAGATACCGAGGATCGGATTTCGGTCACGCTGCCGGTGAGTGTGGCGCAGGCCGGGGAGGTGCATGTCAGCTTCACCTACATGTCCGAAGACGCGTTTTGGCAACCGCGCTACACCGCACGGCTCGACACGGAGGCCGGGACAATGGATCTGGTCCGCTCCGTCTTTGTCGAACAGAGCACGCGGGAACCGTGGTTCGATGTGGCACTGCGCTTTGCCACCGACGACCCGAACCGCAAACCGGCCCCGAATGAGGTGTACGAGTATGTCCGCCGGGTTTACGAGCCGCGCCCGGTCGAACCCCTGATGCGGGCGGCGGGCGGTGTAATGGAACTGGACGCGGCGGCGCCGGTCATGGAGACCGCGCCCAAGATTCAGGTCAATCTGACCGGGCTCAGCCAGACCTATAACGCCCCCGAACCGGTCAGCCTCTATTCCGGAACGGAGGGGCGCGAGTTCATGCTGTCCTCGCTCGCGCTGTCGCCGGAGATCGTGGTGCGCGCCGTGCCGCTTTACGAGGACACCGGCTATCTCATGGCCTCTTTCGCCAATGACACCGGTGAGATGCTGGTGCCGGGTGAGGTGCGATTGATCCGCGATGGTGTGAGCCTTGGCACGGTGATGCTCGGGACCGTGGTGAACGGGGCAGAGACCGAACTGGCCTTTGGGGCGGTGGACGGGATTACCGTGGAGCGCGTGCTTGTGACCCGCAACGAGGGTGATCGGGGGGTGATTTCCAAGTCCAACGAAGCGGCGAGTGAATGGCGCATCAGCGTGGAGAACCACACGGCGCGGAGTTGGCCTGTGGAGGTCGTGGACCGGGTGTCCGTCTCCGAGCAGGACGAGCTGAAGACCGACTGGACTGCCCGACCCGCGCCGGATGTGGAGGGGTTGAACGACAAGCGCGGTGTGCTTGCCTGGCATTTCGACCTTGATGCGGGGGCGCGTCAGGAGATCGAACTGAGCGAAAACCTGCGCTGGCCGGAAGGGAAGGAACTGCAATGAGCGATGTGTGAAGCCATCTGAGGGGCGCGCTTTTCCATTTGAGCTGGGGTACGATTCGGGAGCTGTGGAGGCAAAAACGGGCATGTCACAAAGCTGCCCCAAAGCTGCCTCCGCCGCGCTGCGAGTCTTAATGGAAATTAACCATCCCATCACCGATGGGAAGAATTTTAACTTTCGAAAACTCTCGGTGCAGGGGGTTTTAAGATACTGTTTTTGAAGAAGATTTTTTTGTAAGGCTGCCGAAGCCCGGTAGTTGTCTCAAATTGTTTCCATGCTTGAATTCCGCTGCAGGCGCGGCTGTGCTCCCATGCTCTCAAGGGTTCCGGGGGCACGGACCGAAAGGATGGAAACATGACCAAGCTGATGAAGACCGCAGGCTGCTCCGTTGAGGCCAAAGGGGCGATCCTTTTCAACTGGGATGTGCATGTTTCCGAGGCTGCCGGTCGTCCCGCCAATCACAACCTGACCCGGGAAACGCGGCGTTCGAACGTGGTCCTTTTCGGGGGATGTCGCAACGATCCGGACTACCGCCCGGATCTCGGCGTGCGCCTCGCGCTGGCCGCTTGAACGAAGATTTGAGAAAGGACAGACCCATGACCGATTACATCGCCAAAGCCCGCCAAGGCCGCATCATCGCGCTGAACCTGTGTCAGAACGGTGCCGTGATGTTCTTTCCGGAAGAAATGGACGAGATCGTCACCACGGAATGCCCGACCAGCCGTCAAGCGATGACCCGGATGAGCAAACCGATGTTCGTGCGTTCCGCCTCGGTGCAATCCGGAACGTTGATCGAAGCGCCACACCCGGAAGAGGTGGCCAACGTGCCCTTCGTTTTGACCGAAGAGCACGCTGTCGAAAACGTCCTGCGACTGGTCGCCTAAGGTCACACCTGGATAAAGGATTTGGTTTCGGGATCGTATTGCAGGAGATCGCCGTCACCGATATCCGTCCAGAGCCCGTGGAGGGTGAGATTGCCCTTCTCGACGGCTTCGCGGACAAAGGGGAAGGTCATCAGGTTTTCAAGCGAGATCAGGATGGATTCCTTTTCCAGAGCGTCTTTGCGCTGCTCTTCCGGCACATCCAGGACGCGTTCATAACCCGGGCGGAGGATGTCCATCCATCGACCGACGAAAGAGGATTTTTCTTCGAGCTCCGGCGCATGGCCCGAGCACATGTCGTAACAACCCTGAACGCCACCGCAGTTGGAATGCCCCAGAATCACGATATGGGCCACTTTCAGCGCGGTCACGGCATATTCCACCGCCGCTGAAGTGCCGTGGTGGTCGCCGTCGTCGGTAAAGGGGGGCACGAGATTGGCGATGTTGCGGTGAATGAAGAATTCGCCCTGATCCGCCCCGAAGATGGAGGTCACATGCACACGGGAGTCGCAACAGGCGATAATGAAGGCGCGGGGACGTTGTCCTTCTTCCGCGAGCTTTTTGTACCAGGTGCGGTTGTCGTTGAAGGTCGTGGCTTTCCAGCCGTGGTAGCGTTGAACCATGTAGTTGGGAAGGGGGCGTGCGTATTTCATCGGGTGAAACGTTCCTTTCAGACATCGGCTGCCAAATTGCAGCGAATGTAATGAGAGTTTTCGGGGAATTCGAGTGAGAAACTGCTTTGCATTAAACCTTTTCTAGAGGGTCTTGTTGCAAAGTTTTTGCATAGCGCGTGGGGGCGTATGAGATTTGTGGGGTAGAGACATGGTGGTGTCGAAGTTGCGACCGGATGGGACGGTCGAGGTGGATCGTGATCTTTTGGATCAATTGTATAGCCAACTGGGAACCTCCGGCGCGGACGGGGTGGTGTCGCGTGCGATGGAGGAACTCGCGGTGCGGCTGGCCAAGGTCGAAAGCAGCTATCGCAAGGGTCAACTCCCGGAGTTGCAGCGGGCGGCGCGGTCGATGATTGCGATTTCCGAGCAGATCGGAATGGTCACCTTCGCCCGTGTTGTGGGCGATGTGAGTGCGCTGGCGCTGACCGACGATAGCACGGCTTTGGCCGCCTGTGTCGAACGACTGATGCGGATTGGGGAAAATTCCCTTCTGGCCGTCTGGGATTTACAAGGGGCTTCTCTCTAGACGCGGGGAAGATCCTGATGGTTTAGGGGCGCACTGTCCCTTGCCATGCCAAAGTCTTCACTGAAACGCTTCGGCTTGCAGGTGGCTCCGGATGGGCTAAATTTGGCGCAACAGTCAAGAAAGGCCCACCCGATGCCACTTACCTTTGCCGTGCGCGGCACACCCTCCCTCCCGCTTTATCTGATTGCACCGGAAGATCTGGACGCGACGCTTGCCCACCTCAGCCCGTCTCAGGCCGGCTGGGTCCGCGCGCAGGGCTTCAAGGCGGCTGCGGGAGCGGTGTGCCTGCTGCCGGGGGCGGATGGGATCGCGGGTGCCCTCGCCGGTTTGGGAACGCCACAAGACCGCGCACGTCAGAGATTTATCCTCGGTGCGGTGCGCACCAAACTGCCGAAGGGCACTTATCATCTGGAAACGGATTTGGCGGGAGACGCACTGGAGGAACAGCTTCTTGGATGGCTGCTCTCTGGGTACGTCTTTGACATCTATGCGAAAAAATCTGCCCCCGAAGCGGATCTCGTGGCGCCGGAAGGGCTCAATGCTGCGGGGCTCGAAGCGATTGCCCTAGGCGAGGCGCTTACCCGCGATCTGATCAACACGCCCGCCAATGACATGGGGCCAGCGGAGCTTGAATTTGCGGCGCGAGGTTTGGCGGAAGAGCATGGGGCAGAAATTGCCGTGACCACGGGAGGGGCGTTGTTGGATCGGAATTTCCCGATGATCCATGCGGTCGGTCGGGCCTCTCCCCGCGCGCCGCGCCTGATCGACATGCGTTGGGGTGCTAGCGGGCCGAAGCTGACGCTCGTGGGAAAAGGCGTGTGTTTCGACACCGGCGGGCTGAACCTCAAACCCGGTTCCTCCATGGGCCTGATGAAAAAGGACATGGGCGGCGCGGCCACGGTGCTTGGCCTAGCAAAAATGATCATGGCGCTGGAGCTGCCGCTCCAATTGCGGGTGCTGATCCCTGCGGTGGAGAATGCGGTGGATGGCTCCGCCTTTCGGCCGCAGGACATCCTGACCTCGCGCAAGGGATTGACGGTCGAGATCAACAACACCGATGCGGAAGGGCGTCTGGTTCTGGCCGATGCGCTGGCGTTGGCCGATGAGACGCCGTCCGATCTGCTGATTTCCATGGCGACGCTCACGGGGGCGGCGCGCGTGGCGCTTGGTCCCGATGTGCCCCCATTCTTTGCCACCGATGCGCAGGACGCCACGAGGCTGACAAACGCCTCGGTCAGGGTTGCCGATCCGCTTTGGCAACTGCCCTATTGGGAGCCTTACGAGACGATGATCGAGCCCGGTATCGCCGATCTCGACAACGCGCCTTCGGGCGGCATGGCCGGGGCGATCACCGCCGCGCTGTTCCTGCGCCGGTTCGTGACCGAGACCCCGCGTTACATGCATTTCGACATTTACGGCTGGTGCCCCGCGCCGCTTCCGGCCCGACCGAAGGGCGGGGTGGGACAGGGTGCACGGGCGATTCTCGCCGCTTTGCCGGAGCTTCTGGACCTGTGATGGATCGTCGCTTGACCCCCGCCAATCCACGAGTCGCCCTGTCCGGTCATGCCACGGGCGGGCAGGCCGAAGTGCTGCCGACCCGTCACACCATCTCCCTTCCCGTCGCCGATCTGCGTAGGTCGCCAGTGGGTACGCGGGATCGGCAACTGCTTTGGGGGGAGGGTTTCGATGTGTTGGAGGTGCGCGACGGCTGGGCCTTCGGCATCGCCGCGCGGGACGGCTATGTCGGCTATGTCGAGGAGGCGGATCTGGAGCCGGAACTCACTCCGACGCACACGATTTCGGCGCGTGCGACCCATCTCTACCCGCGTGACGATTTCAAGATCGAAGCCGTGACCAGCCTGTCTTTCGGATCACGCATCAAGGTGGTCGATGAGCGACACAAATTCATGGAGATCGAGGGCGGGCTGTTCGTTCCGAAAGCCCATGTGCGCCCCATTGGACGACCGTTTTCAGACCCCGTGACCATCGCGCAGATTTTTTTCGGCACGCCCTATCTCTGGGGCGGAAATTCCGCCTTCGGTATCGATTGTTCGGGGCTTGTGCAGGCGGGTCTGCTGGCCTGTGGCGTGCTCTGTCCGGGGGACAGCGACATGCAGATGGGGCTTGGCTCCGATGCAACGGACGGTTACCAGCGTGGCGATCTCTTGTTCTGGAAAGGCCACGTGGCGATGTGTGTCGACGAAGAGGTGCTGATCCACGCCAATGCGCATCATATGGCGGTCGCTTATGAACCCATCGCGCGGGCGATTGCCCGGATCGAGGCGCAGGGCGACGGGCCGGTCATGGCGCATCGTAGGTTGTGACTCACTCCACGGGGCGGATCAGCTTGCGGTCGAATACCCGCAATACCATGCGCAGGTCCGCTCCGCGTTTGAGCACCTGACCGTCCATGCCGATCACCGCATACATACCTTGTCTGCCACGCAATTTGGGGCGCTTCTCGATGCGATAGATCGGGTGCTCGGCAGTGCGGCGAAACACGGAGAAGACGGCGACATCCTTGAGAAATGACATGCCGTAATCGCGCCATTCGCCTGCGGCAACCATGCGTCCGTAAAGTCCGAGAATGGCCCCAAGCTCATGGCGGTCGAAAGCGACCTTGTCCGGTTGGTGGGGGGGCTGCGGTGGGCCCGGAAAGGGCGTCGGCGTTTGAATGGTCATGCCCCAAGAGTGAGGTCATTTACTTTGCAAATCAAGAAAACTCGCAGGACCTCTGTGGATTGCCTCATTTCGGGCGCAAAATCGCCCGGAGAATTCCGCGCCTGACCCCTCATTTAGCCCGCTTCTCACGTCAGAAACGGGGACAGAGCGAGAACGCTTTACCCCGGTGTCGCGGTTCAACAGCCCCCACCCAGTTCGCGGCACCGGGGATCTTGCTCAACCAACTTTCAGGCCGAGGCAAATTTTGTCTCGGCTTTTCCTTTGGGGGGGGGGCAAAAATTCGCTGTGTTCAGCCGCACCAGACGCGGCGGATGTGATCGGACTTATCAATCTCGATATTTGTGCGCTCCGGGATGTGGTCCATGGTCATTGCTATGCCCGGACCCATAATGCGCAGGGGCTCTGGAATGCCAAGTCCGTCGAGTGCGGATTTCGGTTCACCGATCAGGGGCGTGACGAGAGAGGCGGCACAGGTCTCCGCAGGAGCCGTCATGTTTTCAGTCGCGGCCCGGGGTTCTTCCTTGCAGGCGCTCAGGAAGAAAAGGGACAAAGCGAGCAGGGCAGAGATGCGGGTCATCGAGAGGTTCCGTAGCGGGCGAGGAACATGGCGACGGCGCTGTCGACGATTTCCTGTTTCTGGGCCTCGTCAATATCGTGAACCATTTGAAATATGCGCATTGGCACGAGGCGAACTTTGCAGAGCTCGGCAAATTGCTCGGCGGCCAGTTCGATATCCTCGATCACTAACTCGCCGCGGGCGGTGGCGGTGGCGAGGTATTGCGACAGGCGCTTTTGCACGAGGCCCGGGCCGCTTTCGTAGAAACGTTGTGCGACCTCGGGGAACCGCAGACTTTCCGCCACGGCGATACGGTAGACGGCCGTACCGAAATCCGAGAGCAAAAAATCGAGGATCTTGCGCCCGGCGGAAGGCAACAACACATGCGGCGGCTGGTTTTCGTCCATGCGCTCGGTAAAGGCATCGGCCTGACGTGTGGCTTCGAGGCCGGCGACTTCAAGGAACAACACACGCTTGTCGGGAACATAGCTATAGAGCGTGGCCTTGGAGACCTTTGCCTCGCGGGCGATGTCGTCGACCGAGGCGCCTTCGAACCCGTCCCTGAGAAACACGGTCCGGGCGCCTTCAATCACTTGGGCGTACTTGCGCCCTTTCTTGATGCTGGAATGTGTCTCGTCCATGGCTCTTTCTCCAATGGGCCAAGCTTAGTGTGTTCAGACCTGTGTGCAATGAAAGAAAAGGCAGGCCATTGGCCTGCCCCAGTGCTCGACAGGGATGTCGATCGGCCGCACACGACACGCGGCCAAGGAGAATCTAAACGGATTGGTTTAGTTGAGCAAGGGATTCGTACGGTGACACCCATACGGCAGCGCATATAATGGGCTTGCAGAAAGTTATACGATCATTATTTTAGAACCATTCTAAATTGAGGTCCCACATGATCCCGGTACTCGCCAACCGCAGACGCTTTTCCGACCTGTCGGAACAGGAAATCGTCGCCCTCGCCATTTCATCCGAGGAGGACGACGCTCGTATTTACCGTCAATATGCTGAGCGTTTGCGCGCCGATTATCCCGATAGCGCAAAGATTTTCGAAGGCATGGCGGAGGAAGAGGACGCTCACCGCGAGGCTTTGATTTCACTTCACAAACGCCGTTTCGGGGATGTCATTCCCTTGGTTCGGCGTGAACATATCTCCGGCTATTACACGCGTACGCCTGTGTGGCTGATCGAGAACCTTGGCCTCGACCGTATCCGTGAAGAAGCTCATGCCATGGAGCAGAGTGCCGAAGCCTTTTACCGCAAAGCTGCGCAACGCACGCAGGATGCCGACACGCGTGCGCTTTTGGGCCGTCTGGCTGCGGCGGAGGCGGGGCATGAGAAGCGCGCAGAGGAGCTTGAGGCCGAGCATCTCGACGATCATGCCCGCTCGGAGGAAGAAAAGACCGCACATCGTCAGTTCGTCCTGACTTGGGTGCAGCCGGGGTTGGCGGGCCTGATGGACGGGTCGGTGTCGACGCTGGCACCGATCTTCGCCACCGCCTTTGCGACCCAGAACACATGGACCACCTTCCTTGTCGGATTGGCGGCCTCCGTCGGCGCGGGGATTTCCATGGGCTTCACCGAGGCGGCCTCCGACGATGGCGAATTGTCGGGGCGCGGTTCCCCGATCAAACGCGGTATTGCGTCCGGGGTCATGACTGCGCTCGGGGGGCTCGGTCATGCGCTGCCCTATCTTATCCCGCATTTCTGGACCGCGACGCTCATCGCCATGGCGGTGGTGTTCATCGAACTGTGGTCAATTGCTTGGATTCAGAAGAAATACATGAACACGCCCTTCCTGCGTGCGGCCTTTCAGGTTGTGTTCGGCGGCGCGCTGGTGTTCGCTGCGGGGGTGCTCATCGGCGGTGGCTGATCGAGTATTTTTGTCAAGAAGAAGACGGATGCCGTGACCAAAATCTATGTCGATGCAGATGCCTGTCCGGTAAAGGCCGAGGTGGAAAAGGTTGCCACACGGCACCGTTTGCAATGTCTGCTGGTCTGCAATGGCGGGCTGCGTCCGTCTCCGAATCCGTTCATGGAACTGGTGATCGTGCCCGACGGACCGGACGAGGCGGACAAATGGATCGCGGAACGCGCGGGTCTGGGTGACGTGGTCGTGACGGGGGATATTCCCCTCGCGGCCAAAGCTGTCGAGGCCGGTGCGCGCGTGCTCAAACATGATGGCGAGGCCTTCACTCAGGCCAATATCGGCAATGCGCTTGCCATGCGCGATCTGATGTATGACCTGCGGGCTGCCGATCCGTTCCGACAAGGGGGCGGTAAGGCCTTTACAAAAGCAGATCGCTCCCGCTTTCTGGATGCTTTGGAGCGTGCCCTGCAGGCCGCGAAACGGGAGGGTTCATGACAGTTGAGGCGGTGATTTTCGACATCGGCAACGTGTTGATCGAATGGCAGCCGGAACGGCATTACGATGCGACGGTCGGGATCGAACGGCGCAAGACGATGTTCGAGACCGTCGATCTGCATGCGATGAACGATCTGGTCGATCAGGGCTATGACTTCCGCGCGACGATCGAGGTGGCCGCAGCGCAACATCCTAAATTCCAGAGCGAAATCATGATGTGGTATTACGACTGGATCAAAATGGCCCAGCCCGCGATTCCGCATTCGGTAAAGCTTTTGCGGGCGTTGCGCAGGAAAGGCGTGCCGGTGTTTGCGCTGACGAATTTCGGCATCGAAAGTTTCGAGTTCGCCGAGACGCAATACCCGTTCCTGACCGAATTCGACCGACGCTATGTGTCGGGGCGGATGGGTTGTGTCAAACCGCATGCGATCATTTACGAGATGGTCGAGGCCGATTGCAAAATTCCGCCTGAACGGCTGTTGTTTACCGATGACCGGCAGGACAATATCGACACGGCCAGGGCGCGCGGTTGGCAGACACACCTGTTTGAGGGGCCGCTGGGATGGGCCGGGCGCCTTGTGGAGGAAGGGCTTCTGACCCCGCAGGAGGCCTCAGGCTAAGGCGCGCTTGCCCAAGGGCACTTCCTTCACCGGCAAATGCACGATGGCCGAAAACGCGCCGACGCCGACACCGACCCACCAGACGGCGGTGTAATCGCCGTAGAGATCGTAAAGCCGCCCACCGAGCCAGACGCCCAGAAACGCGCCGAGCTGATGGGAAAAGAACACGATGCCATAAAGCGTGCCCATGTAGCGCAGCCCGTAGATATGCGCGACGAGACCGGAGGTCAGCGGCACGGTGGCGAGCCACAAAGCGCCCATGGTGACGGAAAAGACCAGTACGGACGTCGGTGTGATCGGCAGTGCGATGAACAGGGCTGCGGCCAGAGTACGTCCGAGGTAAATCCCCGCGAGCAGGTATTTCTTGGAAAACCGGTTGCCGAGCCAGCCCGCAAGAAGCGTGCCGCCGATATTCGCAAGCCCGATGAGGGAGATCGAGATCGCCCCCAGCGCGGAAGTGGTCGAAACGCCCAGAGAGGCGAGCGTTCCCGACGGGTCGATGGCACCGCACATCTCCGTCACCATCGCCGGAAAATGCGCGGTGATGAAGGCAAGCTGATAACCGCAGGAGAAGAACCCGAGGAAAATCAGCGTGTAACTCGGGTCGCGGAAAGCCTTGCCGAGGATAGCGCCGAGGCTTTCTTCCAGTTCCGCCTTTGAGGCCATGGCGGGGCTGCGCATCATCGGCAGCGCCAGAAGCGTGGCGAGGACCGAAGCCGCGAAGAGCAGGAAAACGTTCTGCCAGGACATGAAACCCAATAGCCATTCCGCCAGAGGCGCGCCGAACACCTGCCCGGCGGAGCCCGCTGCGGTGGCGATTGCAAGCGACATGGAGCGGTTCTCGTTCGAGGACGCACGACCGACGACGGCGAGAATGACGCCGAACCCCGTACCTGCGATGCCAAAGCCGACGAGGGTTTCATAGAATTGATGGGCAACGGGCGAGACCGCGAAGGACGATAGCACCAGTCCCGCCGCATAGGTGAGTGCGCCAAGGATGATCGCCTTGCGATCCCCGATCCGCTCCGCCAAAGCGCCGAAAATCGGCTGGCCGATGCCCCAGAACAGGTTCTGGATCGCAATCGCCAGAGAGAACTCCGCGCGCGGCCAGTTGAACTCCTCGGCAATCGGGATTTGGAACACACCGAAGGAGGCGCGGATCGCAAAGCTCACGATGATGACGATGCAACCGGCGATCAAAACCGGCGTGAAAAGCGGCGTGCGCGTGTCGGACATATTTGTCTCCTTTGGGGCACCATCCGGGAAAACCCCCTGTGCGGTCAATCGAATGATCGCAATGATGCGCATCATCTTTCCTTATGTGAGCCGGCGCAGTAAGGGAGAAGCATGGAAACGCTCATGGACATTTACGCGGCCCGTGTGGCCGCAGGCGCGCTGCGCGAAGATCCCGCGCAGGTCGCAGTTTTGCCCTTGCTCGACCGGGTAAGGGCAGATTTGTCGCAGCAACCGACCAAAAAGGGACTTTTGTCTCTGATTGGCGGGCGCAAAAAGCCCGAAGCTGTGCGTGGCCTTTACCTCTGGGGCGGGGTCGGACGTGGCAAATCCATGCTGATGGATTTGTTCTATGATCACGCCCCCGTGCCTGCCCGCCGCGTGCATTTCCATGCTTTCATGCAGGAGGTGCAGGCGGGGATCGAGGCGGCGCGCAAAGCGGGAACCGCCGATGCCATTGCCCCCGTGGTCGACAAGATCGCGCAGGACATCAGGTTGCTGTGCTTTGACGAGATGCAGATCACCGATATTGCCGATGCGATGATCGTCGGGCGTCTGTTCGAGGGGCTGTTTGCCAAGGGTGTGACCGTTGTCACCACCTCGAACCGGGTGCCGGATGACCTGTACAAGGATGGGCTGAACCGCCAGCTTTTCCTGCCCTTCATCGAGATCATCAAACAGCGGCTCGAAGTGCATCACCTGCACTCGCCGGTGGATTATCGCCAAGGCCGTCTGACGGGTACGCTGGTCTATTTCCATCCGGTCACGCCCGATGTGCGCGCCACCATGGACGATATCTGGAACGACCTGACCGGGGGCGCGACGGAGAGCCTGACGCTTAAGGTCAAGGGGCGGGATGTGGTCCTGCCGCGGTTTCACAACGGCATTGCGCGGGCGACGTTCTGGGATCTGTGTGGCCAGATGTTCGGGCCGGGCGATTACCTCGTGATCGCGGATGCGGTGAAATTGCTGATCCTCGAAGACATCCCGCGCCTGACGCGCAACAATTTCAACGAGGCGAAACGTTTCGTGACGCTGATCGACGCGCTTTATGAGGCGAAAGTGCGGACGGTGTGCTCCGCCGTGGACGAACCGGAACGGCTTTATATTGAAGGTGCCGGGGCGTTCGAGTTCGAGCGCACGGCATCGAGATTGCGGGAAATGCAGGATCGAGACTGGGGCTCAGAAGCGCAGGACTGATCAGCCCTTCGCCAGGATCGCCCGAACGCGCGGCACGACCTCTTCACCATAGAGGCGGATGTTATCCATCAAAAGCTCATGACTCACGGGTCCGGCCGAATATTTGAGATCGAACCGATCCACTCCCAGCACAGATATCGTCGCGGCGATTTTCTGCGCTACGGTGTCAGGAGAGCCGACATAAAGCGCACCATGGTCGATTTCATGCTCGAAGGCATCGCGGGTCAGTGGTGGCCAGCCACGGTTTCGACCGATGCGCTGATGCATGATCCTGTAGCCTTCGAAAAAGCGGTCGCGCGCGTCCTTGTCCGTGGCCGCGATGTGCCCGGGTGAATGCGCCCCAAGCGGCAGCATGGGCGCGTCCATCTTGTTCCGAATGTCGCGATAGAGATCGGCATAGGGTTTGAACCGCGCGGGATTGCCACCGATGATCGCAAGCGTCATGGCGATGTCATTGGTGGCGGCGCGCACCACCGAATCCGGGCTTCCGCCCACCCCGACCCAGACCGGGATCGGGCGTTCGGGGCGGGGATAGACGATCTGCCCTTTGAGTGCGGAACGATGACGACCGGACCAACTCACTTTTTCTTCCGTTGCGAGCAGTTTGAACAGTTCGAATTTCTCTTCGAACAACATCTCGTAATCCGACAGGTCATATCCGAAGAGCGGGAAGCTCTCGGTGAAGGAGCCGCGCCCGAGGGTGATTTCGGCACGTCCATTGGAGATCGCCTGAAGCGTCGAAAACCGCTGAAACACCCGGATCGGATCGTCGGATGACAGGACCGTGACCGCAGAGGTCAGCTTGATCCGGGAGGTTTGCGCGGCAATGGCGGCGAGCACTGGTTCGATGGCGGAGACGGCGTAATCCGGGCGGTGATGCTCGCCGATGCCGTAAACGTCGATCCCGACCTGATCGGCCAGAATGCCCTCCTTGATCACGTTGCGAATGACTTGCCCTTGGGGAAGGTCGTGCCCCTCCGCGTCCCAGGTGACGTCGCCAAACGTATCGATGCCGAATTCCAAAGCCATATGCGTGACCTCCTGTGCTGCGCGCTGGATACGCGCACGGGTCTCCCGCGCAAACACGCGCGGGCGCACAGCTTCTGTTCGTCTCAGCTGTTGGTCTGGAGGATATGGCCTGCGAGGTAGAGCGAACCGCAGATCAGGATACGCGCCTGCGGGGCGTCGGCGACGATGGTGCGCACGGCGGTCAGGACGCTGTCGGCCTCGATGGCGGAAAATCCTTCCGCGCGGGCGGTCGCTGCGGTCTCTGAGGCGGGCAGGGTGGCCTGCGCATCCGGGATTGAGACGGCGATGAGACGTTTGGCGTGGCGCTTCAACGGACGCAGATAGCCGGCGATGTCCTTGGTGTTGAGCATGCCGCAGATCATGTAGGTCGGACGTGCGGGCAGGCGATCAAGTGCCTCCGCGAGAGCCTCCCCCGCCGCCGGGTTGTGCCCGCCGTCGAGCCAAAGCTCGGCCTCGGGGGCGGCGTCGATGAGTGGCCCGGTCTTGAGCCGCTGCATCCGGGCGGGCCAATAGGCCCCTGTCATGGCGGCCTCAAACGCATTGTCATGATAGCCCAGATAACGGAGTGCCGCGATGGCGGCGCCTGCGTTATGCACCTGATGGCGCCCGATCAGATGCGGCATCGGCAGATCGCGCAGGCCATTCTCATCCTGGAAAATCAGACGCCCGCGTTCTTCCCAGACATGCCATTCCTGTCCGTAGCGCAACAGGGGGGCGCCAAGACGGGCGGCGGTGGCTTCGATCACTTCAAGCGCCTCATCGGGCTGCGGGCCGACGACACAGGGCACGCCGCGTTTGATGATTCCGGCCTTCTCCCCCGCGATCTCGCGGATCGTTTCACCGAGGAATTGCGTATGGTCGATGGAGATCGGCGTGATGATCGTCAGTTCCGGTCTTTCGATCACATTGGTGGCATCGAGACGTCCGCCAAGCCCCACTTCGAGCAGGGTGTAATCGGCAGGCACGCGCGACATGGCGAGGATGCCAGCAACCGTGGTGATCTCGAAATAGGTGATCGCCTCACCACCATTCGCGGCCTCGCATTCTTCGAGCACGGCCATGAGATCGCTTTCGGAAATCAGTTCGCCCGCCAGACGGATACGCTCATGAAAGCGCGCCAGATGCGGCGAAGTATAGGCATGGACTTTCTTACCCGCCGCCTCAAATCCCGCTCGGATCATTGCCTGTGTCGAGCCCTTGCCATTGGTGCCCGCCACATGGATCACGGGCGGCAATTTGCGCTCCGGGTGATCCAAAGCGTCCAGAAGACGCCAGACACGGTCAAGGACAAGGTCGATGACCTTGGGATGCAGGGACATCAGCCGATCAAGGATGATGTCGGAATTTTGGATGGTCACTTTTTCGCGTCCTTCGCGGGAACTTTGGCCCCAACGGCGGCCTCTGCGGCGATTTTCGGCGCGGCACCCTTGTCCTCCGGCGCGGGGGCCGGAAGATCGCCCATGACAGCAGGCGGCAGGTTGCCGAGCATGCGCAGGATGGTGACAAGTTCGTCTTTCATCTTCATGCGATGGGTCACACGGTCGAGCATGCCGTGATCGAGAAGATATTCGGCGCGCTGGAAGCCTTCGGGCAGTTTTTCGCGGATCGTCTGTTCGATCACGCGGGGACCGGCAAAACAGATCAAAGCATTCGGTTCGGCGATCTGCACATCGCCCAACATTGCATAAGACGCTGTCACCCCGCCCGTGGTCGGGTGGGTCAACACGACGATATACGGCAGGCCCGCCTCTTTCAGCATTTCGATGGCCACAGTGGTGCGCGGCATCTGCATGAGGGAGAGAATCCCCTCCTGCATCCGGGCGCCGCCGGCGGCGGAAAACATGATGAACGGGCGCTTGAGTTCGATTGCACGCTCGACACCGGCGATGAAGGCGTTACCGACATACATGCCCATGGAGCCGCCCATGAAGGAGAAATCCTGTGCCGCGGCCACGACTGGCGTGCGCCCGATCTCGCCCTCGGCGACCAGCATGGCCTCTTTCTCGCCCGTCGACTTCTGTGCTGCTTTCATACGGTCGGGATATTTTTTCTGATCCCGGAATTTCAGCGGATCTTCAATCGGTTCGGGAACCTTCACCTCGGAGAAAATCCCCCCGTCGAACATCGCGCTAAACCGCGCGCGCGGGGTGATATGCATGTGGTGATCGCAATTGGTGCAGACGTTCTGGTTTTCGGCCAGTTCGCGGTGAAACAGCATGGTGCCGCACTCCGGGCATTTCGTCCAAAGATTGTCCGGTGTGTCGTGTTTCGAGAAGAGCGAGTTGATCTTCGGGCGGACGTAGTTCGAAATCCAGTTCATGGGTGCGCCTTTGGACGTTACGTTATCAGGGCCTCAGATAAGCCCCTCTGCTGTGAATTGCAATCAACGCCTGATCGCGAGCCGGGCGACAAGCCAACTGACGAACAACATGAGGCTCTGGAAGATCAGGGCTTTCGGGTCGGAATAGAGCGTCTGGAGGCTGTCGGTCTGTACGAAAAGTCCGAAACCCGACATCATGTCCTGTTGCGGGGCAAGCAGCATGGCGGAGAGGTTGTTCATGAAATGCAGCGCGATGGCCGGGCCGAGCGTGCCAGAGCGCATGGTCAGATCGCCCGCCAGAACGCCAAAGCCGATGGCCCAGAGCGCCGGGAACACGGCGGCGATGCCCTCGGACGTGCCGCTCAGATGCGCCAGACCGAAGAGCACGGAAGAGGCGGCCACACCCAGAGGGTAGGAGTTCGTGGCCCCGGCGATCTGGCTTTGCAGGTAGCCGCGAAAAAACACCTCCTCGGCGGTGACCTGAACCATCAGGCCGAGTATGGCAAAGGGCAGCCAGAACAACCATACCGTACCTGGCATGTTGGCGACCGGCTCGGCGGGACCGTCCCAAGGCAAAAGCATGCTGAGAACCGTGAAACCCGCGATCCATTTGAGCGTTACAAGGAACTGCGCGCGCATCGTGCGGGCGGGTCCGGTCAGTTCGCGCAGGTTGCGCCCATGCAGGCGTTCGGCCAGTTTGATCGACCCCATCAGAAGCAGGGCAAACCCCGCGAGAATGGTGAACAAGCCACCGGGCGTGGCACCGACCATGACACCGCGAGGACCAGCTTGGAAGGGCATGAGATTGGGTGCAAGGCGTCCGACGAAGAAATAAAACAGCGGCGTGACCACCACGCTGAGCAGGAGGCCGGCCAAAAGTGTGACACCTACCCGCCAAAGCTCGGGGCGGCGCATCGCGGAGGCGATGATCGGGGCGTAGGGATGCGTCCTTTGCGGCATGCGCTCTCTCATGACGAGGGTGTTCGAGGCAGAGGTAACACGCGTGGCTCCGGTGTGAAAGCGCGGGAACTCGCCGATCCGTGAACCCGCCCGACTTGGAAGCCCCGGATGGGCGGGCTATAGGCGGCGCAAGACGTGAGGAGAGCGGAATGGTGTCTGTGAAGAGCCCGGTAAAGACGTTTGTGAATATGGCAATGGTGGCGGGGTTGGTACTTGGTCTTGCGGGCTGCGAGATGGACATGGGCACGCCGGTGGATCCGGCGCATCGTCCGGCGCGTGCCGTGACACTCCCGGTCAGCGGCGTCAGTGTGGCCGGGCCTTCGGGATATTGCGTCGATCCGGCCTCGGTGCGTGACAATGACAAGGGCGGCTTTGCGCTTCTGGGCAATTGTTTCGGGCTGAGCGGGCGCAACAATCCGGCGTTCAAGGGCAAGACGGCGCTTCTGACTCTTTCTGTCTCCGCGCCGATGGCCGATACGGAGCAATTCGACCCGCCGAGTTTCGAGGCCTATTTCGCCTCCGAGACCGGACGCCGGGCCTTGTCACGCAGCGGCTCCGCGAGAACCGTGCAACTCATTGAAAGCGAGGCGCAGGGGGAGTCGGTTCTGCTCCATGTCCGTGACAGTGCGCCGTTGACCCTGCGCGGGCAGGGGCGGGAATACTGGCGTGCGCTTTTCCTGCTGAACGGACGTCTGGTGACCGCGACGGCCACGCCCTTTGCCGAAGCGCCGATGTCCGAAAACCAACTGCGTACCCTGCTCGACCGCTTCGTCACGGAACTCAAACGTCGTAATCCGGCTTGAGGTCTGAAACTGTTGCCCAAATGGAACCAAACGACGGAATTTTTTCGCGTTTGTTGAGTGGAAACCATTGTCGGTCATAGTAAGCTTCCGAAGCGAAAGAAAAGGTTGCGCAATGCGGCGTCGACTCAAGCATATGATCGAAAATCGGATCAACGCGCTGGCCACGCGGCGCTGGGCGCGGCGGGCGAATATGGCCGAACGTCTGTCTCTGCCGGCGCTGCGGCGTCTGCGCGGTCAGGCGCGTGGGCTCAGATGGGAAATCGACCGTTTTCTTTTCGTGGCGGACGGGCGTCTTGCCCTACCACTGATCGGATCGAACGCGATGCCATTGCCGCTCTACACCGACTGGTCTTACCGACCGGAGCTTTGGCGCGGACCGATCCCGCTGAAAGGCGCCTCTGCCGTGCCGACCAAGACGGCGATCGGCACCGGGACAACGCTTTATCACGACTGTCAAATCTCCGAACTGACCTATCGCCAGGTGCGTAACACCTCTGAGGAGGACCTTGCCCCTTTCGGTCTGAGGCTCGACGTGTTCCGGTTTGACGGCTCGTTCCTGTCACTGTCGGTGGAGTTGCCGGAAGAGGCCTGTCACGGGCTGAGCAAACGTCATCTCGTGCGGATGGATTATTCGATCGACCTTGAAAAAGGCATCGAAATTTTCGCCCGTTTGAATGTGAAGCACGGACCGAACATGGAACAGGTGGTGCGGGAATTGCCGCTATACACCGATGAGGGCTATGTCGAATTCGATCTGGCCTATACGAAGCTCAATGAAAAACGGGTGGAAAAGCTCTGGATCGACCTGATTTTCGAGGGGCCGGAAATGAATCAGATCGTACTGCGGGACCTGACCTGTTCGCGCCGTCCGCGCGCGGAACTCTGACGGAGGACGGATATGGAAGAGGTGATACTGGTCAAGACGCGGCTTCAGGCGGGGGTCTGGGAAGGCGAGTTGCATGTGCCTGAAACCGTGAGCGCGCTGCCCGAGATCGAGGTGACCTATCTCGACCAGCCGGTGCAGGGGCATACGCTGAGTGAGGATGCGGAACGCGAAGGTGTCTGGTTTTTCCGCTTTGCCGTACCCTCCGAACTGCTCAATGACGGGGTGCAGACCTTTGTCTTCTCCGACCGTGCCACCGGGCAGGTGCTCAATTCGCTGACGCTGATGGCGGGCGATGTGCTCGCCGAAGACATCAGGGCCGAGATGGACCTGCTGCGGCAGGAGCTCGACATGCTCAAGCGCGCCTTCCGGCGGCATTGTACAGAGACCGGCTCGAACTGATCTGACGCGGCGTCTTGCGTGACATGTTCCGGCCCCTTGCGCATTTTGACGCGCAAAGGGAGGCACATTACATGACCCACTATCCGCATCTTTTGGCGCCGCTTGATCTCGGCTTTACCACCCTGCGCAACCGTACCCTGATGGGCTCGATGCACACGGGGTTAGAGGAGCGCGGCGATTGGGGGGCCGTGGCCGAATTCTATGCCGCCCGCGCCCGTGGCGGAGCGGGGATCATCGTCACCGGCGGCATGGCGCCCAGTGTCGAAGGCGGGGTTTATCCCGGTGCGGCGGGTCTGTTCACCGATCAGGACATCGAGAACCACCGCAAGGTGACGGATCGCGTTCATGCCGAGGGTGGCAAGATCGCGATGCAGATACTCAATGCCGGGCGTTATGCCTACGGGCCGAATTGTGTCGCACCTTCCGCGATCAAATCGCCGATCTCGCCTTTCAAGCCCACGGAACTCGATGAGGCCGGGATCGAGAAACAGATCGCCGACTATGCCACCGCTGCTGCCCGTGCCAAGGAGGCGGGATACGATGGTGTCGAGGTGATGGGGTCCGAGGGCTACCTGATCAACCAGTTCCTCGTCACCCATACCAACAGGCGTGAGGATCGCTGGGGCGGTTCCTACGAGAACCGGATGCGATTTCCCATCGAGGTGGTGAAGCGTGTGCGTGCCGCCGTAGGGTCCGAGTTCATCGTGATCTACCGGATTTCCATGATCGACCTGGTGCCGAACGGCTCGACCTGGGAGGAAGTCGTGCAACTCGCCAAAGAGATCGAGAAAGCGGGGGCCACGATCCTCAACACCGGTATCGGTTGGCATGAGGCCCGTGTGCCGACGATTGCCACTTCTGTGCCGCGCGCGGCCTTTGCAGAAGTGACGAAACGCATGATGGGAGAAGTCACGATTCCCGTCATTACCTCGAACCGCATCAACCATCCGCAGGTGGCCGAGGATGTTCTGGCCGATGGCTGTGCCGATATGGTCTCCATGGCGCGGCCTTTCCTTGCCGATCCCGATTTCGTCGTGAAAGCGGCGGAGGGCAAGTCGGATCAGATCGCGCCCTGCATCGCCTGTAATCAGGCCTGTCTCGATCATACGTTTTCGGGCAAGCTCACCTCCTGCCTCGTCAACCCGCGCGCCTGTCATGAGACCGAGTTGCGTTACGATCCTGCGGAGGCCCCGAAAACCGTCGCCGTCGTCGGAGCGGGGCCTGCGGGTGTCATGACGGCCATCATCGCCAGCCAGCGCGGGCACAAGGTCACGCTTTACGACAAAGCCGATGAGATCGGCGGTCAGCTCAACATGGCCAAGCAGGTGCCGGGCAAGGAGGAATTCTTTGGCCTTGTCGACTGGTTCAAGACCATGGTGAACACTTCGGGCATCGAGGTGAAGCTCGGCACTGAGGCCACGTCGGAGATGCTCGCGCTTTTTGACGAGGTGGTGATCGCCACGGGTGTCATCCCACGCGATCCGGAAATCCCGGGCCAGACCGAGCACGGCAACACGGTCAGCTATATCGACATCCTGAAAGGTCGCGTCACTGCCGGGCCGCGCGCCGTGGTTATTGGCGCGGGGGGCATCGGCTTCGATGTTGCCGAATACCTGACGACTGCGGAAAGCCCGACGCTGAACCTCACGGAGTGGAAGGCCGAATGGGGCATCACCGATCCGGTGCAGGATCGCGGCGGGTTGTCGCCCGAGGGGCCGAAACCGGAGGCGCCTGCGCGGGAGGTGACGCTGTTGCAGCGCAAGGCAGAGAAACCCGGCAAGCGGCTTGGCAAGACCACTGGCTGGATTCATCGCGCAACGCTTCAGATGAAAGGTGTGAAGATGCTGGGCGGTGTGACCTACGACAAGATCACATCCGAGGGGCTTTGGGTCACCAAAGACGGTGAACCGCGGCTGATCGAGGTCGACACCATTGTACTTTGTGCCGGTCAGTTGTCGGAGCGCAGCCTTGCCGAGGCGCTGGAGGCGCAAGGCAGGACCTGTCACATCATCGGTGGGGCGGACGTCGCCGCCGAACTCGACGCAAAGCGCGCCATCGACCAGGGCGCACGCCTCGCCGCCTGCCTCTAAAGCGTCCCGCCTTTAACCTGAGGCATCAGATAAAGGCGGATTTCGGGCAACGTTCGTATCTTGCTCTGCGTTTCGCCAAAAACTGTGTCTCAGATTTTTGTCGGGACGCTTTAACCCGTTTTCACGGCAGTAAAAATACGCCCGCCGGAGGCATTTTTCGGCGGAGTTAGCGGTCTGTTTGCTGATTGTGTCCGCGTTTCCGGACCCAAAACGATCACTAAGAGACCACGCTATTGTCGCCTGTCTTCCGCAATCTTGCCCGATTTCGAAAGGATAACTTCTTTCCGTGGGGCGAGAATTTGTAGGTATGATTACATGGACCGACTGACTGAAATGGAAGCCTTTGCCACCGTTGTGGATCAGGGCGGTTTCACGGATGCAGCCAAGAAGATGGGGATTTCCAAATCCGCCGTTTCCAAACATGTCTCTGCGCTTGAAGCGCGGTTGGGGGCCCGCCTTCTCAACCGCACCACCCGTCGTGTGTCTCCGACCGAGATCGGTCTGGCCTATTACGACCGTGCGCGCCGGGTTCTCAACGATGCCGGAGAGGCCGATGCTCTCGTGACCTCGATGCAGTCGGCCCCTTCAGGTCTTCTGCGCATTTCGGTCGCCACCGATTTCGGCGTCAATCACCTTTCCCCTGTGCTGGGCAACTTCCTGTCCGAATTTCCGGACATTCAGGTCAACATGGTTCTGAACAACCGTTACGTCGAATTGATTTCCGAAGGGTTCGACATGGCTGTGCGCATCGGTGAATTGGAAGACAGCACACTGCGTGCCCGTAAGCTGACGGAAACGACCAAGCGGATGGTCGGTGCCCCTGCCTATTTCGAGAAATATGGCCATCCGCAAAAGATAGACGACCTGAACGAACACAAGCTCCTGCATTATTCCAACCAGTCGAACGGAGCCGTGTGGAAACTCACCGCACCCTCGGGGGAAAAGCGCCAGATTCGCACGGCGGGCTGGCTGACTGTGAATGACGGGCAGTCGCTTCTGAACGCCTGTATCTCCGGCCTCGGCATCGCCTACCTGCCGTCCTTCCTCTATGCGGATGCGATGGAGAAGGGCCTGATCGAGGAGGCGATTCCCGATCTGCCGCCGGAGACCCAGGGGATTTATGCCGTCTACCCGCCGGGGCGCTTCACCCAGCCGAAAGTGCGCGCTTTCATCGACTTCCTCGTCCATGCCTTTGCCGAAAAAGGCCCGGACAAGTGGTGAACTGATTCTCGTGGAAGAGAGGAGCGAAAGCTCTCACTGGGTCGAGGTGATCACCGCTTCGACCCTTCTGTTTTTTTCCCGCCCTTCTTCGGTTGCATTGGAGGTGCGTGGCGCGAGATAACCGATGCCCTCTGCGCTGATCTGCCCCGGCGCGATGCCGTAATTCTGGATAAGCCTTTGTCGCACCGATTCGGCACGTTTGCGGGACAGGGCGGTGTTGCCGTCCAGCCCGCCGACATTGTCGGTATGTCCGACGAGAGCAAGACGCACTTCCGGGTGCGTCTTGAGATATTCCGCCACACGGCGGAGCGAGGCGAATGGCCCCTCGCCGAGATTGGAGGCACCTGTCTCGAACGTCAGGTCCTCCAGCACGACACGCCCGCGCGTTTCCAGCCGGTTGATCAGGTCCTCGCTTCCCGACAGCGACACAACCGCCTCCGGTGCGGACGGTGCGCGCAACTCGACTTCGGGCTCGTCGGAGGGGGTTACTGTGCTGATCTGAATATAACCCGCATCCCGCGCCTTGCTGCTCAGGACCGACACGACCCGCCCGTCGGGGTGCTCACTCAGGAGATACTGGAAATCGCCGAGGTCCACATGCATCGCAGGTTCCGGCAGGAGATCCAGAAGATAGCGGAAATCGAATCCGCCGCACTCCATGTCGGCGCAAGAATAGAGGGTATTGAACCCATC
The DNA here is from genome assembly GCF_003050785.1 of Celeribacter persicus. Taxonomy (GTDB): domain Bacteria; phylum Pseudomonadota; class Alphaproteobacteria; order Rhodobacterales; family Rhodobacteraceae; genus Celeribacter; species Celeribacter persicus. Next base: position 128,200 of record NZ_QAOH01000003.1, on the reverse strand, counting down.
CTGCTCAAGTTGCGCGCGCAGCGGGTCGATCATCTGGTAACTGGTCAGGGAAGTGCCGTTGAGCCGGTAGGCCACCAGTTCGATATCCCCCTCCGCCATGACGTCGGGCGTTGCCTCGCCCTGAAACGCGCCGCGCGGAAAAGGCTGTGCGGAGGACAATTCCTCGCTCCTGCCTGTCTGGGTCGCAACGCCGGGCAAGTCGAGGGCCCATGCTCCGGTGGCGAGAGTGAGGGAAAAGGCGAAGGAAACCGGACGGATCATTGGAACTCTGACAAGGCTTTGGTGCGGTAGTGGTACTGTCCCGCCTCCTGCATTCCAAGCGAAGAATAAAGCGCCAATGCCGCCGTGTTTGCACGGGTGACTTGCAGGGCGAGGCTGTTCGCGCCTTGCGCGCGCGCCCAATCGGCGGCCAGCGCCATCATCGCCCGAGCCAAACCCTGACGGCGGTGGGGAACGGACGTTTCAAGCGCATGAAGCGCTGCGATCCCCTCATGAATCGCGATGAAGCCGGTGCCCGCAGGCGTGTCGCCCAACCGTCCGAGCAGGGCGCATTTGGGGCCGGGCACACGGTCCATGACCGCGAGGCGGGCGGGACCGATACCGCCCTCGGCCCATATCTCACGCTGGATCGCCACGGGGGGCCAGCAGGCATAGCCGCTTTCCGAAGAGGCGGCGGGAAAGGTCTCAAGCGGTGCGATCAGGCAGGCGACAGGATCGAACAGCCGATAACCCCGCGCCGCCAGCTCTGCATCAAATGCTTCCTCGCCGGCGCGAATCTGAAACAGGGCGTCGCGACCGTCCTTTGCAAAACGGGTCTCGATGGTTTTGAGCGCCGATGCATTAAACTCACCGTCCAGCGTTGCCGCCGACACCCGGCTGCCACCGCCCGCCCCATCGCGATAGGTGAAGGGGCCAAGTGTCTCACGCGCCGCAGCGGGCCATGTGGCCTCGAAGGCGGCGAAGAGGGCGGCTGGATCGGTCATCAGGCGTCTGAGGGGAACAGCGCGGCGAGTTCCAGAAGCGCGGCTTCGATCTCCGCCCCGTCCTGTCCGCGGATCACGATGTTTGTACCGAAGGCGCCGTTGCGGGTGAACGGGTAGGAGCCCATCGACAAATCGGGGTATTTGCTGGCCAGCGCGCCGAGCGGTTCGGCCACGGCACTTTCCGGGCGGTCGATGTGATAGCTTTGCGACAAAAGCGGTTTGCCGCCGGTGAGACGCGGCAAAAGCCCCGCGACCATGGCCTCGAAAATATTCGGCACACCGGCCATGACATGCACGTTCTCAACGGAGAAACCGGGGGCGATGGACACAGGGTTCTCGATCAGTGTCGCGCCGTCCGGAATGCGGGCCATGCGCATCCGTGCTTCGTTGAACTCGACACCGCGGCCCTCGTAATGCGCGGTCAAAAGCGCGCGGGCGTCATCCCGGATGTCGATATGCAGACCAAAGGCCTCGGCAATGCAATCGGCGGTGATGTCGTCATGAGTCGGTCCGATGCCGCCCGAGGTGAAGACGTGGGTATACTTGCTCGACAGCTCCCGCACCGTGGCGACGATCATCTCGCGGTCGTCGGGCACGACCCGCGCTTCCTTCAGGTCGATCCCTACGCGCGTCAATTCGCCCGCGAGGTGATACATATTGGCATCACGGGTGCGACCGGAGAGGATTTCGTCCCCGATGATCAAAATGGCGGCGGTGGGATTGTCGGTGCGGGTCATCTCGGTCTCCTTGAGACTGTTTCCCAAACGGTATAGGCCTCTGATCATGCGCTTTCAATCAGACCTGATCCCCGCCACGCTTTTGCGACGTTACAAACGCTTCCTCGCGGACATTCGTCTGATGGACGGGCGCGAGGTGACAGCCCATTGCCCGAACCCCGGTTCGATGATGGGGTTGGCGGAAGAAGGGACGAAAGTCTGGGTCGAACCCAATGACGATCCGAAGAAAAAGCTCAAATACGGGTTGCGTCTGGTGGAGTTGTCCGGGGCGATGGTGGTCGTGGACACTGGCATTGCCAACCGTGTGGTGAAAGAGGCGCTTGAGGCGGGGCAGGTGCCCGGTCTCGAAGGCGAGATGCGTGCCGAAGTGAAATACGGCGAAAACTCCCGCGCCGATTTTCTGGTGACGCAAGACGAGCGAAAGATTTGGGTGGAGGTGAAATCCGTCACCTTGTCACGTGAAACGGGACTGGCCGAATTCCCGGATGCCAGGACCGCACGCGGCGCCAAACATCTTGGCGAACTGGCCGCGCGGGTGGCCGAGGGCGACCGCGCCGTGATGCTCTATCTCGTTTCGCGCGACGATTGCGCCCGCTTTGCGCCCGCCTCCGATATTGATCCGGTCTATGCCGAGGCTGAGCGTGAGGCAAAGGCGGCAGGTGTCGAGATCATGGTCTTCCCGGTCAGGGCGACACCCGAGGCGGTGACTTTCAACGCAACCCCTGTGCGCGCGCTTTAACCCTCCGGCACTGGTCCTTTCTTATCGAAAGGCTTATATGGGCCGGGAAAGACAATGGAGTTGGACCCTTGGACGAGACGCATCGCGGCCGCATCACCAAAGACGGAATTCGCATCTACGAGGACGCCGATTATGCCGGCATGCTCGCGGCCGGGCAGGTCGCGGCGCAGATTCTCGACGAGGTGGCGCCGCTCGTGGTGCCCGGTGTCTCGACCGAGGAGCTTGATGCTTTCATCGAACGCCGTGTGGTGGAACTTGGCACGACCTCGGCCACCATCGGCTACAAGGGGTACAAACACGCCTCCTGCATTTCCGTGAACCATGTCGTCTGTCACGGTATTCCCGGGCACAAGACGCTCAAGGACGGCGATATCCTCAATATCGACGTGACGGTGATCAAGGACGGCTGGTTCGGCGACACCTCGCGCATGTATGTTGCGGGCAAACTGTCGCGCAAGGCGGAGCGGTTGTTGCAGGTGACCTATGACAGCCTGATGATCGGCATTGAAGCGGTGAAGCCGGGCAATACCTTTGGCGACATCGGTCACGCGATCCAGACCTATGTCGAAAGCAACCGCATGTCGGTCGTGCGCGATTTCTGCGGTCACGGGCTTGGCCGGGTGTTCCATGCGCCGCCGAATGTGCTGCACTACGGGCGTCCGGGGACAGGGCCGGTACTTGAAGAAGGCATGTTCTTCACCATTGAGCCGATGGTTAACCTTGGCCGTCCGGAGACCAAGGTGCTGTCCGATGACTGGACCGCCGTGACGCGGGACAAATCTCTCTCCGCGCAATACGAGCATTCCATCGGCGTGACCGCCACGGGATGCGAGATTTTCACCCTCTCTCCGGGCAACCTGTTCCATCCGACCTACAAGGTCTGAACGGTCTTGAAACCCATGTGACGTGTCAAAGGCGGGCGATGTCCCGCCTTTTGCTTTTGCCATGATTTCAAAAGCCTGACCAAAGGGTCAGAGAAAACTTCGCCTTCGGATGTTGTGTGCCTATCCCGGCTGGATTAGCTAACAGCATCATTCATCCGGTTGCGGTCGCCGATGGGGCCGCCAAGCGAGGAGGCTTGTTCATGACATCCTTTCTGAAAACCGTCGCGCTTGCGGCATTTGTCACGGCCAGCGGCCCCCTGTCGCTCGCGGCGCAGGAGGTCACGCTCCGTTTCCAGCATTTCGTCTCGCCGAAAGCCGGGTCCGCGACCTATTTTATGGAGCCCTGGGCGCGCAAGGTCGAGAAGGACAGTGGCGGTCGCATCAAGATCGAGATCTACCCATTGATGCAGCTCGGCGGTAACGCGCCGGATCAGTACGATCTGATCCGTGACGGTGCGATCGACGGGGGCTGGATCATTCCGGGCTATCAACCGGGCCGTTTCCCGGAAACCGAGGCGATCGAACTGCCGTTCCTTTCGCTGAAATCGGCGGAACTGTCCTCCATGGCCGCATGGGAGTTCACTCAGGAACATCTGCTCGACGATTTCGCGGACATTCACATTCTGGCCGCCCACACCCATGGCGAAGGACTGGTCCACAAGAAAGGTGAACCGATCCGCAAGGTCGAGGATTTTAAGGGGCTGAAACTGCGTGCGCCAACGCGGACCTCGACGCTTCTGCTGGAAAAAATGGGGGCGACTCCGGTGGGCCTGCCGGTGCCAGCCTTTCCCGAAGCGCTGTCCAAGGGCGTGTTGGACGGGGGGATCATCACCTTCGCCATGTCGCCGTCGCTGAAGCTCGACGAACTGACCGACGCGGAAACCGATGTGGCGGGGAACCGGTCCTTCTATAACCTCTATTTCCTCTGGGCGATGAACAAGGCGAGATACGACAGCCTGCCCGATGACCTGAAAGAGGTGATCGACCGCAATTCCGGCCTGATGGCCTCGCGCTGGTCCGGTGTGGCCTATGACATGGGTGACGAGGATGGCGTGAAAGTCATCGCAGACAGCGACAATGCGGTGAACGTGTTGAGCGAAGCGGAAACCGCGAAGATTTATGAACTAGGCGATGAGGTCGTGGCCGACTGGATCGCCGAAATGGATGAGAAAGGTTTCGACGGGGAGAAACTCGTGGCCGATGTGAAAGCGGCGATGGAGCACGCTTATGACGCGGCGCCCTGGGTCGATGCCAACGGGGCGGCATATAAGATCACCACGGAGTAAAATCTGTGATATTGAATGGAAAAGCCGCCTTCGGGCGGCTTTTCTTTGTGAGTATTTGACCAAGAAGAATTAGAGGCCGAGCTGGTTAACGAGGTCGTGCATGTCGGAGAGGTGTTCTGCCCCTTCCGCGATCAGGCGCGCACCGTCGCCGTGACGGTCGAAGCCAAAACAGCGCATACCCGCTCGACGCGCTGCGATGCAGCCGGACGGGCTGTCGTCGATCACGATGCAGGTTTCAGGCGTGACCCCAAGTTGGGCTGCAGCGATCAGGAAGAGTTCCGGCTCCGGTTTGGCCGTGCCATGGGTGTGGGCCGAATGGATGCGGCCTTTCAGGCGGGCGAAAACCTTGGGATGCGCGCCGAGCGTGACATCCATCTTCTCCATAGGCCCATTGGAGCCGACCGCATAGGGAATGCCCGCCGCATCCAGTGCGTCGAATGCGGCTTCGATGCCGGGGATCAGCGGGACGCCCGCGCGCAGCATTTCGAAGACGCGGGGGTAAACGTCCACCTCCCAATTCTTTGGCAGGTCAGCGCCGGAAGCGCGAGCGCGTTCGCCCACCAGCTTCATCGTCCCGCCGACATATTGGGTTTCAAGATCGTGCAGGGAAACATCAAGCCCGAAGCGCGCGAAGTCCTTTTGCAGGAAGGCGAGCAGGGGCGGTTCGCTGTCGACGATCACCCCGTCACAATCGAAGATCACGGCTTTCGGTGTCATGCGGGTTCCAGGAAATTGATTTTCGTATCGCCATATTTGCGTGTGTCCAGAAGCACCAGTCCTTCGGGCGGGGTAATGGCTGCACTGTCTTCCCAGACGATGAGCGCAGTCTCCGCCACCCAGCCACCTTGCATGGCAGCCTCTATTGCCTTTTCTCCGAGAGCGTTCGCATAGGGCGGGTCGAGGAAGATCAGGTCATAAGGTGCATCGGGGTTCCGGGGTAGGCGCGTAGCATCCGAGCGGATCAGCTTCGTTTCTGCATTTGATTTGCAGATTTTGATATTCTTCTGGATTAACTCTTGGGATTTACGTCCATCATCAACAAATGTGACATGAGAGGCTCCACGCGAAAGAGCCTCAAGACCCAGAGCGCCGGTGCCGGCAAACAGGTCCAGAACCCGCATATCCGTGATCGGATCACCGTATTTTCCGCCCATCAGGACGTTGAACAGGCTTTCGCGCACGCGGTCGGTGGTCGGGCGCAGATGCGCACCCGCGTCGCCCTTTCCCACCGAAGCAAGCGCCAGCCCGCGAAACTTTCCGGCGATGATCCGCATCAGCCGCGCATCAGCTCTTTGAGATCGGTCGCCGGATCGGCCACTTTCGCGGGATCGGCAGTCTTGCCGCCCTCGATAAGGCGTTTCGCGACCATATACCCACGCGGATCGTTCATCGCGTCGATGGCGATCAACTGCCCGTCCTTGTAATACCAATGCGAGCGCGTGCCTTCGTCCTCACGGATCAGGATGCGGTCATGGCCCGTGGACAGCCCGGCAATCTGCAATTTGACGTCATACTGATCCGACCAGAACCACGGTTTCGGCACATAGGTGACACCCTGCTCCAGCATGTTTTTCGCAACGACTGCACCTTGGTCAATCGCATTGCCGACGGATTCGAGGCGGATTTGCGCGCCCTCATGCGGGAAGGAGGCACAATCTCCCGCAGCAAAAATATCCGGGTTGGAGGTTGCACCATGCAGATCGGTCTTGATGCCGTTTTCCAGCATCAGCCCGGCGCGTTCCGCGAGTTCCGTACCCGGAGTGATGCCGACGCCGACGATGACGAAATCCACATCCAGCATGGTACCATCGGTCAGTTCGGCAGCCTGTACGCGCCCCTCTCCGGTGAGTCTGACAAGCCCCACGCCTTCGCGCAGATCGACGCCGTGTTCCTTATGCAGCGCGCGGAAATAGTCGGAGGTCTCAACCGAAGCGACGCGCTGCAAAATCCGGTCGGCCATTTCCACGAGTGTGACCTTGAGCCCCTTCTTGGCGGCGACGGCTGCGGCTTCAAGCCCGATATAGCCGCCGCCCACGATCAACACGGAGGCACCTTCGCGGAATTCCGGCCCGATCGCATCGGCATCGGCGAGCGTGCGCATGGTGTACACCCCGCCCAGATCGCCACCGATGGCAGAGGGCAACAGGCGTGGGGCGGAACCGGTGGTGAGCGCCAGCTTGTCGTAGGACAGTATCTCATCGCCGATGGACACGGTTTTCGCAACCGGGTCGATGCCGGTCACTTTCGTATCCGTGCGCAGGGTGATGTTCTCATCCGCGTAATAGCTTTCGGGCCGCAGGAACAGGCGATCCAGCTCCATTTCCCCAAGAAGATAGGCTTTGGACAGAGGCGGGCGCTGATAGGGGGGCACGGGTTCATCCCCGATCAGGGTGATCGCTCCGTCAAACCCCTGCCCGCGCAATGTGGTGACGATGCTTTGTCCGGCTTGTCCGGCCCCGATGACGATGAAGTGGCTCATGATCTTTCCTCTGGTCGTGAAACGCCCCGACCCTATATCGTCGCAAGAGAGAATGACAACGTACAGAGGATCATAAATATGACGATTTCGGTTGGAGACAGCTTGCCGGGTGGCAGCGTGCTTGAAATGACGGCGGACGGACCTGCGCCGGTTGATTTGGCGGGCAAGTTCAAGGGGCGCAAGGTTGTGCTGTTCGGTCTGCCGGGAGCTTATACCGGCGTTTGCACCACCGCCCATGTGCCGAGCTTCATTCGCACCATGGACAGGTTCAAGGACAAGGGCGTGGACGAGGTGATTTGCGTCTCCGTCAACGATCCGTTCGTGATGGGCGCCTGGGCCAGGGACACCGGGGCGGATGCTGCGGGGATCACCATGCTGGGCGATGCCGAGGGCGGGTTCATCAAGGCGTTGGGACTCGATTTCACCGCCCCACCTGCGGGCCTGATCAACCGCTCGAAACGCTTCGCGCTCTATGCCGAGGACGGCGTTGTGAAGGTGCTCGAAGTCGAGACCAGCCCCGGCGAATGCACGATCTCGGCGGGTGAGTCGCTGCTTGAGAAGATCTGAAAGACGAACGCCCGGGGATGACCCCCGGGCGTTTTCTTATTCGGCGGCGTTGAGAATGGTCCGTGTCGGGAAAGGAATGTCCACCTTGGCCTCATCAAGAGCCTCTTTCACCTTACGCTTCATATCGGCCTGATACTGGAAGAAATCGGCGGATTTGACCCAGACCCGGACGAGAAAATCGACCGAGAAATCGCCGAGATTGTTGACCTGAATGAACGGTTCCGGATCGGTAAGAGAGCGTGGATCGGACATGATCGTGTTGCGAATGACCTCTTCGGCGGTCTTGAGGTTGGCTCCATAGCCCACACCAAAGGTCCATTCGGCGCGCCGCATCTGGTTGGTGGAATAGTTGGTGATGATATTTCCCCAGACTTGCGAATTCGGCACGATCACCTGCACGTTGGAGAGATCGGCAAGTTCGGTATAGTTCAGAGAAATATCTTTCACGGTGCCGGATTTGCCCGCGACTTCGACGAAATCGCCGATCTTGAAGGGCCGGAACAGGATGATCATCACGCCTGCGGCAATGTTCGACAGCGTGCCTTGTAGCGCCAGACCGATGGCGAGACCTGCGGCACCGATCACTGCTACGATGGAGGTGGTCTGGACGCCGAAGGTGTTCAGGATGATCAGAACGGTGAAGGCCAGAACCGCATAGCGCGCGATATTGGCAAGGAAATTGAACAACGTGTCGTCGAGGCTTTGATACCGCAGGCCGATTGCGCGGATGCGCCGCCCGACCCAGCCTGCAATCATCATTCCCACGACCAGAAGCAGGAGTGCGCCGAGGATCGAACCTGCAATACCCGCAAGGAATTCGAGCGACAGATAGTCCCCCACGGTGTGACCGTTGTAGATTTCGTAATTCAGGAGTTGTTCAAACATATGCGGCTGCCTCGTCCATTCTCTGTGCCAATTCGGTGTCTTTTGTGGTCAGTCCTCCCGCATCATGCGTCGAAAGCGTTACCTCGACCGTGCGGTAGACATTGCGCCAGTCGGGGTGGTGATCCCTTTTTTCGGCCATAAGCGCAACCCGTGTCATAAACCCGAAGGCCTCGTTAAAGTTCCGAAAGACAAAGCGTTTTTCGATGGCGACTCTGTCCGGTGTTTCTGTCCAGCCTTGTGCCAGAAGCGGCGCAAGGGCCTCGGTCCGGGTCGCGCCTTGTAAAAGCTCAGTCATGATCTTCCTCCTCTGCGGTGGATTTGAACGGGCCGTAAGCGGTCAGAACCTCAACCTCTTCGGCCACGGCGGCACGTTCCGCCTCAAGATAATCGCCCACGGCGCGGGCAAAACCGGGATCGGCGATCCAGTGCAGCGAATGGGTGGTGTTGGGCAAATACCCCCGCGCCAGCTTGTGTTCGCCCTGCGCGCCCGCTTCGACGCGCTTGAGCCCATGGGCGATGGCGTAGTCGATGGCCTGATAGTAGCAGAGTTCGAAATGCAGACTCGGATGATATTCGGTGCAGCCCCAATAGCGTCCGAAAAGCCGCTCCCGCCCGATGAAGTTCAACGCCCCTGCGATGGGTTGCCCGTCGCGAAGCGCCAACACCAGAAGAACGTCGGCGCGCATGGTTTCATGCAACTCATCGAAGAACGCGCGCGTTAGGTAGGGCGTGCCCCATTTGCGCCCGCCGGTGTCCTGATAAAAGGTCCAGAAGGCGTCCCAGTGTTCGGGTTCAATCGCTTTGCCCGTCAGTTGCATGATCTCACCGCCAAAACCCTGTGCCTGCGCGCGTTCCTTGCGGATGTTCTTGCGTTTGCGTGAGGAGAGTGCTGCGAGGAAATCGTCAAACGTGGTGTAATCCGCATTGTCCCAGTGAAACTGCTGCCCGGTGCGATGCATCAGCCCCATAGCCTTGCCCGCCGCAATCTCGTCCTCGGTGCAAAAGGTGAGATGAAGGGAACTGAGCCGGTTTTGCTCCGCGATCTCGACCGCCCCCCGCACAAGGGCCGCTTGACCGACGGCTTCGAACCCCGGACGGGCCAGAAGCCGCCGCCCGGTCACCGGGGTGAAGGGCACCGCGATCTGAAGTTTCGGATAATATCGCCCTCCTGCACGTTCATAGGCATGGACCCAGTTGTGATCGAACACATATTCGCCTTGGCTATGGCTCTTGGCATACATTGGCGCGACGGCGATCACTTGGCCCGCTGCCCGCGCCACAAGATAGCTCGGTTGCCAGCCGGTGCCGGGGCCGACCGACCCGGACCGCTCCAGTGCCATGAGAAACCGGTGGGTGACAAACGGGTCCTCGGGGCGCCCGTCTCGCGGTGCGGCGCAGGCATCCCAGTCCTCGGGGGGCATCGCGCCGAGGCTGTTCATCAGGCTAATCTCGATCTGGTCCGTCATGAAAATCCTGCGCACGTCATTCCGTTAGAAACTGGCACGCAGGTTCGGGGCGTCAAGTCGGCAGGTAGCCTTCGAAGGTGATATTCTCCGCAACGACACGCGCCTGCGCTTCGGCCTCAGCACTTTTGATCGTCCAGCACAGGATATGCGCACCTGCCGATTTCAGCCCCGCGACCCGCGGAGAAGACAGGTCATCCCATTGATGCGAAATGAAACAGGCCCCGACCCGGTCGTAATCCGGGATATCCCGAAGCTCGGCCCGCCGTGCGGCAGGGACCAATTCGTCCTCGCGATCCGCCCAAGCACTGGTGGTCAGTCCGCGCGGAATATCGGGGCAGAGTTCCGCCAGTTTCGCAACGGAATGCGGATTGAAGGACATGAGCGCCACCGGCCCCTCATAACCGGCAAGCGCACGGGCCACCGCCTCTTCGAGCAGGCCCACCCTGGGGCCCATGGCGCCGTCCTGATCCTTTACTTCGATCAGAAGCGGCACTTTCCCGTCCACGGCGTCAAGCACCCGTCTAAGCGTCGGCACTCCGATCTCACCGGTCTTGAAGCGCAATTCCGAAAGCTCGGTGACATTGCGCTGCGCAAAAGGCCCGGAACCCTCGGTCAGCCGGTCGAGACTGTAATCGTGAAACACCATCGCCTCCCCGTCCGAGGAAAGTTGCAGGTCGATCTCGATCCCGAACCCGCCTGCGATGGCGGATTCGATGGCTTTCATGTTGTTCTCGGCACGGGTGTGATTGCCGTCATGCAGCGCCCGGTGTGCAATCGGTGCCTTGAGAAAGGCGGGATCGAGTTGCGGCATCAGGCCAGCTCGAAAATCGCTTCGATCTCGACCGCGACGCCCAGCGGCAGGCTGGCGGCGGAGACGGCGGAGCGGGCGTGACGTCCGGTCTCGCCCAGCACAGCCACCATGAGATCGGATGCGCCGTTGATGACCTTCGGCTGATCGGTGAATTCCGGCGTCGAGTTGACGAAGCCCACCAGTTTCACCAGCCGTTTCACCTTGGAGAAATCCCCGCCGACGGCGGCATTGGCCTGTGCCAGAAGCGCCAGAGCACAGCGTTCCGCAGCTTTTGCGCCGGCTTCGGTGTCGAGATCTGCGCCCAGCTTGCCGCAGATCAACCCCTCGGGACCGGCGGAAATCTGACCCGAAATGAAAAGTTGCTGACCGCTCTGCACGAAAGGCACGTAATTGGCGGCGGGAGCAGGGGCATCGGGCAGGGCGTGGCCGAGATCGGAAAGTTTGGCGGAAAGGTCCATTGTCAGTCCTTGGTTTGCGATGTCTTGTGACGCCCTCAGTCTTCGCGGAAGGCGCGGGTGAAGTAATCGGTGAGCGGTTTCGTCAGATAGGCGATGGGCGAGCGCTCCCCCGTCGCCATATAGGCCTCGACCGGCATGCCGGGAATGAGTACGGAGCCGTCGGGCAGGCGCGCACGCTGTTCCTCGGGGATGTGAATGTCGGTGCGATAGAAACTTGCGCCTGTGACTTCATCGGTGAAGGCGTCCGGCGAGACGCGCGTCACCTGACCTTCAAGCTCCGGTGTGGTGCGACGATCGAAAGAGGTGAAGCGCAGCCGCACCGGTTGGCCGGGGTAGACCTGATCGACATGGGTCGGGCTGACGCTCGCGGTGATGATCAGGGGGCGGTCCTGCGGCACGATGTAGAGTACGGGCTGCGCGGGTTGAACCACGGCACCGGGGCCGAACACGGTCAGGCCATAGATCACACCCGCCACAGGGGCACGAATGTCGAGCCGGTCGAGTCGGGCGCGCAGGGCGCTGCGTTGTTCTCGCAGGCTGCCAATCTCGGCCTGAATGTCGCGCAGCTCCGTGATGGCGCTTTCGCGCCGGTCGCTGCCGACCTTGAGGATTTGCAGTTCGATTTCGGTGATCTGCACCTGTGCCTGCGCCTCGGAGCTGTCGATACGCCCGATCTCGGCGGCAAGGCTCACCGCATCGCGGCGCAGGCCGATCACCCGGCTTTGCTGGGTCAGGCCACGGTCGAGCAGGACATTTTGTGCCGCAAGGTCTTCTTCGAGCAGGGTGAGTTGTTCGGACAGCGCAGCTTTTTGGCTGGCGAGTCCGTCGATTTGCACCTCGATCTGGTTGCGCTGCTTGTCGAGCTGGTCGATCTCCGCCCGTGCTGTTTCGCGCCGCGCGGTGAACAGATCGCGCTGCCCTGTAACGGAGCGTGCCACCTGCGGGTCCTCCGCCATACGGGTCACGAGTTCCTCAGGCAGGGTGAGCTCATCTGCTCCGTCGCGTTCGGCCTCAAGGCGCGCGGCGCGCGCCATGGATTCGAAAAGCTGGGTTTCGATCAGGGCAAGTTCGCTCAGATATTCATCCGGCGACAGGGAGATCAAAAGTTCCCCTTCGGCCACCTGATTGCTTTCGGAGACATAGACGGCGGCCACTTCGCCACCGTCGCGATGGGCCACGGCCTGGCGGTTCTGTTCGACCTGAACCTGACCGGAGGCGACGACCGCGCCGTCGATCCGGGCAAAGACCGACCAGCCACCGAAGCCGCCGATCAGAAGCGCGACGCAGAACAGGCCGAACATCACGGTGCGGCGGGCGGGCCATGCGGTCGGGGCGCTCATTGCACGCCTCCCATGCCCGAGGCAGGTCCCGGTCGCGGGCCCGTTTTGGCGCGCGCCTTCTGGATGTCCTTGGAATTCTTGACCATTTCCGAGAGTACCTGATCGCGCGGCCCGAAAGCGCGGCGCATGCCACCATCCAGCACCATGAGCTTTTCGCATTCCTGAATCGCAGACGGCCGGTGCGCCATGATCAGCACGGCACCACCCTCTTCCTTGTGGCGGCGGATCGCGGTGTTCAGCGCCAGAGAACCAGTGTTGTCGAGATTGGAGTTGGGTTCATCCAGAATGACGATCACCGGATTGCCGTAAAAGGCACGGGCCAGTCCGATGCGCTGCAACTGCCCGCCGGACAAAAGCCCGCCTGCCGAGGCGACCGGCGTGTCGTAGCCATCGGGCAGCGACAGGATCAGATCATGCGCATCGGCCTTTTTCGCGGCGGAAACAACGGCCTCCGCATTGGGTGTCAGGGAAAGCTTCGCGATATTCTCGGCAATCGTGCCATCGAAAAGCTGCACCTGTTGCGGCAGGTAGCCGATGTAACTTCCAAGTACCTCGGGATTGTAATGCGAGAGTTTCGCACCATCGAGACGAATGGAGCCGCTGGCCGGTTGCCAGACACCGGTGAGCGCGCGCGCCAGCGTCGATTTTCCGGCCCCCGAGGGTCCGATGACACCCAGAGCCTCTCCGGGGGCGAGATCGAAACTGACCATTCGCAGCGAGGCCTGTTGTTGCCCCGGTGGTACGACGGAAATCTGATGCACGCTGAGTTGCGCGTGCGGGCGTGGAAGTTCGGTGCGGGCCTCGGGTTTGGGTGTCTTACCCAGAAGCCCGGCCAGATCGGACCAGCCACGCTGGGCCTGTTGCACGACATTCCATTGCCCGATCAAAAGATCGACGGGTTGCAGCGCCCGGCCCAGAAGAATGGAGCTGGCGATCATCGCACCCGGCGTGACCTGACGCTCCAGCACAAGCCATGCCCCCATCGCAAGCATCGCGGATTGCAGGAAAAGCCGCAGGGTACGGGAGGCGGCGGTAAAGCCGTGGGTGGTGTCCTCGCTCGTGACCGTCTTCTCAAGCGCGACGCTGCGCATGCGCAACCAGCGCCGGTAGGCGGCTTCGCGCATGCCCAAAGCGGTAAGCGCTTCGGCGGAGGCTCCCATGCGACTGGCGGTCTGGCTGGCTTCGGATTCGGCGCGCATCACAGCGTCCTGGGCGGGCTTTGCGAGGCTGCGGTGCACCAGCGCGACAATAACCAGAACCGTGCCACCACCAACGGCCAGAATGCCAAGATAGGGATGGAACAGGGAAATCCCCAAAAGAAAGAAAGGCGTGAAGGGTAGGTCGTACAGCGCGGCGAAGACCGGGGAGCCGAAGAAGCGGCGGATTGCGGAGAGCTGTTCCATGGCGCGGCCTTTGCCCGCTTCGCGCGGGGTCAGGGCGGCATGGCCGAGGGAGGCGTGAAAAACACGGTCTTCGAGCCGGCTCTGGAACCGTGCCCCGATGCGCGACAGAATTCGCGCACGGGTGCCGTCGAGCAGCCCCATCATCAGATAAAGAAAGCCGACGATGGAGAAGAGCGCAAGCAATGTCGCCTCGGAGCCGGAGCCGAGCACCCGGTCATAGACCTGCAACATGAAGAGCGGGCCGGTGAGCATCAGGAGGTTGATGCAGATGGAAAACAGCCCGACAGCCCAGAACAGGCCACGCGATTCCCTGCGGGCGCTGATCAGTTCCCCTTGTCCGATGCGGCTGTGTTCACTCATACGGCTGTCTTATCCGGTTTTCGTGATGTGTGTGGGGGTCGGCTGGCGGAAGGACACGACCATGCACAATCTGTTGAAACTATGTCACAGGCTGATAACACCCGGAGCGTTAATATTGGGCTTTCATTCGTGTACTATTATCTGGGCATATATCCCCGATGGGATTGTTCTGTCACGCCTGAACCGAAAGTTTGCCCATGATGCGAGTTATCCATAACCGGTTCACGCCGTTGATCGCCACCCTGTCTCTCGGAATTCTGGCGGGGTGTACCGCCGCGCCGCAAGGTGGCGGGATCAACGATCCTTATGAGGAAGTGAACCGCAGCTGGCACGAAACCAACATTGCGCTCGACCGGACGGTCATCAAACCGGTGTCGACCGCCTATGGTACGGTGGTACCCGATCCGCTGCGCAAGGGGCTGTCGAATGTCTCCGATACGCTGGGTATTCCGGGTACCGTGGTGAACGACGTGTTGCAACTGCGCCTTGGCGATGCCCTGCACAACACCGCCCGTTTTGCGGTGAACGCCACCGTGGGCATTGGCGGGCTGTTCGATCCGGCGACCGAAATGGGGCTCGAAGAGCGCGATTCGGACTTTGGCGAGACGCTTTACACCTGGGGTGTGGGCGAGGGGGCCTATGTCGTGCTGCCGGTCTACGGCCCATCGACGGAACGCGATGCCCTTGGGCTGATCATCGACATTGCGCTCGATCCGGTGGGCAACCTTCTGGGCAATCCGGAAAAGGGCTACAAGACGGGGCTGAAAGTCGCCGATCTGGCCGACACACGCTATCGTTATTCGGAACTGTATGAATCCGTGCTGTATGACAGCGTGGACAGCTACACACAGATGCGCCTGACCTACCTCGACAATCGCCGCTATGAGCTCGGCACACCGATCATTGCGGGCGAAGAAGGGACGGAGCAGGCCGCGACCTATGATATTTATGAGGATTTCTATGAGTGACTTCGGGTTTACACGCCGCACGGTTCTGACCGCTCTGGGGGCCGCTCTGGTGCTTCCCCGGGCTGCGCTGGCCTTTTCGGCTTCGCAGGCGGAGGCGCTGATTGGCAAGGCGGTGGCGGACATCAATACCATCATCAATTCAGGCAAGTCCGAAGCCGCCATGTATGTGGATTTCGAGAGGGTGCTCGTGCGCTATGCCGACATGCCCAACATCGCGCGCTCGGTACTGGGTCCGCCCGCCCGCTCCGCCTCGTCTTCGCAGCTCGGGGCCTTCACCAAGGCGTTCCAGACCTATATCGCCCGCAAATACGGTTCGCGCTTCCGCGAATTCATTGGCGGCAGGATTCAGGTCAACAGCACCCAGCAGGTCAATTCGATCTACGATGTGCGTTGCACCGCCATTCTGCAAGGCGAAGCGCCGTTCGCGATTTCCTTCATCGTGCATGACAAGGCAGGGAAGTTCATCGACCTTCAGATCGAAGGCGTTTCCCTGCTGAAATCCGAACGGGCCGAGATCGGTGCCATGCTCGACAGGGCCGGTGGCTCGATCGACAAGCTGACAGCCGCGCTGGCCTGATCGCAGTTAAAATCTGAATTGAAAAACGCGCCCTGAGAGGCGCGTTTTTTGTTGAAAGCGTCACGCCTTTAACCTGAGACACAGCTTTTGGCCGAACGCCGCGCAACATATGAACGTTGCACGCACCCCGCCTTTATCTGATGCCTCAGGTTAAAGGCGGGGCACTTTAGTTCCCATTTCCGAAAATCGCGCCCAACAGATCGAGCAGCACGTTGTCGGCCTTGTTGCCGCCGCGCTGGCCGTTGCCGGAGGGTTGCACCCGTTGTACCGTGGGGGGGCTAGCCGGACGGATCATCGGCAGAGGTTTGGGTTCGAGACCTTCCTGCACCTGCGCCATGGTCCGTTGCCAGATCTCAGCCGGAAGTCCGCCGCCTGTCACGCCCGTCAATGGCGAGTTGTCATCATAGCCCATCCAGACGCCTGCGACGTAATCGGCGGTGAACCCCATGAACCAGGCATCGCGCGCGGCCTGCGTCGTGCCGGTCTTGCCCGCCACCTCGACGCCGGGGATTTGCGCTCGCGTGCCGGTGCCGCTCTGGACCGCGTTATACATCATGTAAATAAGCTGCTGGGCGCTGTTCGGGGTGATGACACGCTCGCCAAGCCCGCCTTCCTGTCCCATCAGCGGCGTGCTGTCGCCTTTGAGACGCAGGGATTTCAACCCGTAAGGCGTTACCGAAGAGCCGCCGTTGAGGATGCCGGCATAGGCTCCGGTCATCTCCAGAAGCGTGGTTTCCGACACGCCGAGCGCCAGAGCGGGGCCTTGCGCCAGATCGCTCTCGATCCCGAAACTCGAAGCCACGGTGCGCACATTCTCAAGTCCTGCATCCATCGCCAACTCGACCGCCGGGATGTTGTAACTGTGCCTGAGCGCGTCGGTCAGGGTCACGGCACCATGGAATTTACGGTCGTAGTTCTGCGGCGACCATGGGCCCGAACCGGGAATGTTAAGGGTGATCGGCTCGTCCACCACCACATCGTCATAGGACCAGCCCATGTCGAGCGCTGTGGCATAGACGAAAGGTTTGAAACTCGACCCGGGCTGGCGTTTCGCCTGTGTTGCGCGGTTGAAGGCGCCGGAGACCTTGAGCTTGCGTCCGCCCACCATGGCGCGCACGGCCCCGTCGGCGGACATCACCACGATGGCGGCCTGCGCGTCCGAACCTTCCTTCACCTTGTTCTCGAAAATCCACGTCAGCGCCTCTTCGGCCGCAGATTGGATGCGTTGGTCAAACGTGGTTTCGATCACCACGTCTTCGGTGGTGTCACGGGTCAGGAAATCCGGCCCGGCGCCCATGACCCAGTCGGCGAAGTATCCGCCTGCGCGTTTCTCCGCGGTTTCCGAAAGTTCTGCGGGATGTGCCTTGGCATAGGCGCGTTCCTCGTCGGTGATGTACCCCTGCTGGTTCATTAACAAAAGCACGATCCCCGCACGTTCCTGCGAGCGTTGCAGGTTATTGGTCGGTGCATAACGGGTTGGCGCGGTCAAAAGACCGGCCAACATGGCGGCCTCGGAAATGTTCACCTCGGCTGCGGATTTGTCGAAATAGCGCTGAGCTGCGGCCTCAAACCCGTTCGCACCGGCCCCGAGATAGGCGCGGTTCATGTAGATCGAGAGAATTTCATCTTTGGAATAGCGCGCTTCCATCGCCATGGCGAAAACCATTTCCTTGAGTTTGCGCGCAATCGTGCTTTCCCGGCAATCGGCCTCGTATTCGGCCTGGGTCTTCCACTTCTTCGGATCATAGGGCACGCCAAGACACAGAAGTTTCGCGGTCTGCTGGGTCAGGGTCGAGCCGCCGTGCCCGGACAGGGGGCCACGCCCCTCAGACAGGTTGATGCGAATGGCCGAGGCAATGCCGCGGGGCGAGACCCCGAAATGGCGGTAGAAGCGTTTGTCCTCGGTCGCGACAATCGCCTCTTTCAGATAGGGCGAAACGGTGTCGGCGGTGATCTGGCCGCCGAACTGTTCGCCGCGCCAGGCAAAGACCGACCCGTCGCGGTCCAGAAGCGTGACCGAACCGCGTGCGCGCCCGTCGAGCAAGGAGTCGTAAGGCGGCAGGCTGGAGTAGAGGTAGAAGACGGCAATTCCGACGACCACCGCAAGCGCGATTCCGGCCCGTGTGAGGGTGATCCAGATCAGACGCCAGAGCCCGCCGATGAACCGGACAAACAGGTTGGACGAGCGTTTGCGAACGCGTGTCGTGCGCGTGGTGCGCGCCTTCCTCGGGGCCTTCGTTTTGGGCTTTGTCTGTTTTTTCTGCGTCTTTTGGGTCGCGGGATAGCGTTTCTCGGCCACCAGCCTGGGCTTCCCCCGGTTTGGTCTGGTCATGTCTTTTGCTCGATCTCGGTCCATTCTTATTGCCGTAAGTGTAAAGACTTGGCCTGCGGATGTTGAGAGGAAAGTTAAGGGGAAACGAGTCGCCTCCACCTCTTTATTTTACGCCTATTTTTTGACCATGACGCACAAAATGTACAATTTTTGAGCAGCGATGCCTAGAAATAACTCATCCCTCCTGCGCGGATTCCTTGTGAAGCAAGTCTGAACACCGTTTTGCTGACCCCGTGGCTGTCCTTTGGACGCCGCCCGCTCAAACGGAAGGGGAAAAACGTGAAACTCATTATTGCTGCAATCAAGCCGTTCAAGCTTGAAGAAGTCCGCGAAGCACTCACCGGTATCGGTGTGCGCGGCATGATGGTGACGGAGATCAAGGGCTTTGGCTCCCAGTCCGGTCACACCGAAATCTATCGCGGCGCAGAATATGCCGTGAACTTCGTGCCGAAGGTGAAGCTCGAAATCGTCGTGTCCGACGCCATGGCTGATCAGGTGGTCGAGACCATCGCAACCACCGCCAAGACCGACAAGATCGGCGATGGCAAGATTTTTGTCCTCGACGTGGAAGGCGCAACCCGCGTCCGCACCGGCGAGACCAACGACGACGCGATCTAAGTCGCGCATACCCGAAACGAAAAGGGACCAGAGACAGATGAAACTCACCAAATATCTTCCCCTTGCCGCCGCGCTCGTCGCGCTTCCGGCCATGGGGTTTGCGCAGGAAGCCGAAATGGCGGCTGACATGACGCCGCCGAACGAAGAAATCGGCTATATCTTCACCACCTTCATGTTCCTCGTCACCGGTTTCCTGGTGATGTGGATGGGCGCGGGCTTCTCCATGCTCGAAGCTGGCCTCGTGCGCTCCAAGAACGTTGCGATGCAGCTGACCAAGAACATCGCACTCTTCGCGATTGCCGCCGTGATGTACTACATCATCGGTTACAACCTGATGTATCCGGGCGATGCATGGTCCATCACCAACGTGCTCGGCGCGTTCTCGATGACCTCGCTTGAGCCGGTTGGCGGCTCCCCCGACACCGATCTGACCTACGCGTCCGTTGGCTCCGACTTCTTCTTCCAGCTGATGTTCTGTGCCACCACCGCGTCCATCGTGTCCGGGACCCTGGCCGAACGTATCAAACTGTGGCCGTTCCTGATCTTCACCGTCGTTCTGACCGGTTTCATCTACCCGATCCAGGCCTCCTGGAAATGGGGTGGCGGTTTCCTCGACGCCAACTACGGCTTCCTCGACTTCGCGGGTTCCACCGTTGTGCACTCCGTGGGTGGCTGGGCCGCTCTGGCCGGTGCTCTCATCCTCGGTCCGCGTATCGGCAAGTACAAAGACGGCAAAGTCACCGCTTTCCCGGGCTCCAACCTGCCGCTCGCAACGCTCGGTACGTTCATCCTGTGGCTCGGTTGGTTCGGCTTCAACGGCGGTTCCCAGCTCTACATGGACACTGCTGGCAACGTGGCTGACATCTCTCGCATCTTTGCGAACACCAACACCGCGGCTGCCGGTGGTGCGATTGCCGCTCTGATCGTGACTCAACTGGTCTACGGCAAGGTCGACCTCACCATGGTGCTCAACGGTTCGCTCGCTGGCCTCGTATCCATCACCGCAGAACCGCTGACCCCGACGCTGGGTGCTGCGACCCTGATCGGTGCCGTGGGTGGTATCATCGTGGTCTTCGCCGTGCCGCTGCTCGACAAGCTGAAAATCGACGACGTTGTCGGCGCCATCCCGGTCCACCTCTTCTGTGGCGTCTACGGCACCATCGCCGTGGTCTTCACCAACCCCGATGCCACCCTTGGCGGTCAGCTGATCTCCATCGTCATCGTCGGTGCCTTCACCTTCGTGGTTTCCGGAATCGTCTGGTTCATCCTGAAAATGGTCATGGGCATCCGCGTCTCCGAAGAAGAAGAGATCATGGGTCTCGACAAAGGCGAGCTTGGCATGGAAGCCTATCCGGAGTTCTACAAAGGCTGATCCCTTCCTCAGTCTAGAAACAGACCCGGGCGTGCAAGCGCCCGGGTTTTTCATGTCCGAATTTTGGGTCCTAACCTTTTCTCAACCAAACTGTCTTAATCCGGTCTTCGCCCTTCTCTCCGTGAGGACCCGATGTCGCGCAAGAATTGCGTTCTGCTTGTTATCGCTCTGCTCTGGCCGTTCCTTCTGGCGGCGGAACCCGTATCTCTCCTGCGCCCCAGCGGGCAGGCCTGGGACCTCGAACGTCAACCCCTCGTCGTCAATCTGCCACAACCGCTTGCCACCTCCCTGAGCGGGGCCGAAAGCCCTGGCCCGAGCCTCTTTGTCGGGCGTGCGGAGGGCAGTTTTTTCGAACAGCTGCCGCCGCGCCCCGAAGCCCGCGCGCGCATTCGCAGGCTGTCTAATGCGCCTCTGGACATCCTGCGTCTCCGGGCCCTGATCGGCCGCGCTGAAAGCCCTCGCGATGGTTATGATGCGGTGCAGCACGGGGCAAAACGCAAGCCTGTGAAGAAACCGACGCAAATGACACTGGGCGAGATTTTCGCATGGATCGACGCGACACCGGGCCAGCCTCATGCCATCGGCTATTATCAGTTCATTCCCTCGACGCTGGCCTCTCTGGTCACCGAGCTTGATCTCGGACCGGAGGTGATTTTCACCCCCGCCGTGCAGGACCGGCTGGCCGACGTTCTTTTGGCGGATGCGGGGGTGTATGAGTTGCGTGCGGGAGCGATCACGCGGCACAGCTTTATGAACAATCTGGCGAAAATCTGGGCCGGTTTGCCGACCGCTTCGGGCAAATCGCATTATCACGGTTATGCCGGAAACAAGGCGACGATTTCCTGGGCCGAATTCGAGCGGGCAATGGCGGAAGCCTTTCCCGGCTGACGCGAAACGGGCGTCCCGAGGGACGCCCGCAGTTATAACAGGTTTGGGGCTTACTGGGCCGGAACCTTTTTCGGTGCCCCAGTCGCCATGTCGGTGCCGGTGTAGGCTTGGCCCGCCGCTTTCCATGCGCCAAAGCCGCCTTCCATATGACCGACCGGGCTGATCCCGGCGGCGGCACACATCATCGCGACCTTGCCGGAACGGACACCGGAGCCGCAGTGGAAGATGATGCGCTTGCCTTCTTGCGATGGCAGTTTTTCGGCGGAGAAGAAGGACAGCGGCAAAAGCAGCGCGCCCTCAATATGCTCGAAGGCATATTCTTGCGGTGTACGCACGTCGATCAGGGCGATCTCGTTGGCGTCGAAAGCTTTCGCGACCTCGTCCACGGTCCAGGTCTCGAAGTTCAGCCCATCTACGGTTTCGGTTTTCATGGCGTTTCCTTTTGATGTTTCTGTCCGGTAATCAGACATATGCGAATAAGTTGCATTTAAAAGTCATCTTGATGTGACGCGATGCGACATTTTCAATTTAGCATGGAAAACATCAAAAAAGCGCGCCGAAGCGCGCTTTTGAGTGGCAAATATTCGCAAGTGCTTACTTGCAGGTCTTGGCGATCGCCTCGGCCAGAAGCGGCACGGTTCGAGTGTTCAGCCCGGCGATGTTCATCCGCGAATCGCCGACCATGTAGATGCCGAAGTCTTCACGGATTTTGAGCACTTCCTCGGGGCTCGCGCCGATGCGTGAGAACATGCCACGGTGGCGGGCAATGAAATCGAACCGGTCGCTGTTGGTCTGGCGTTTTAACTCGTCGGCGAGTTGTTGACGCAGGCCCAGCATGCCAAGACGCACCTCTTCAAGCTCCGCCATCCAGTCGGCCTTGAGGGCCTCGTCGTTCAGGATCATCGTCACCAGACGCGCGCCGTGATCCGGCGGGAAGGAATAGTTCTGACGGTTCAGGAAGTTAAGCGTGCCTTGGGTCACCGGAGTTTGCTCGGCCTTCTCGGAGACCGCCATCAGGCAGCCGGTGCGCTCACGGTAGATGCCGAAGTTTTTCGAACAGCTTGAGGCAACCAGAAGCTCCGGCAGTTTTGAGGCCAGAAGACGGGTTGCCGCCGCGTCGTCCTCAAGACCGTCGCCAAAGCCCTGATAGGCGATGTCCACCAGCGCGGTTGCGCCTTTTTCGGCGATCAGATCGGCCACCAGACCGTATTGCTCCAGCGTCAGGTTCGCACCCGTCGGGTTGTGACAGCAGCCATGCAGCAACACCACATCACCCGCTTTCACCGCCTTCAGACTCTCCATCATCGCGTCGAAATCGACGGTGCAGGAGGCCTCGTCGAAATAGGCATATTCGGCGTGGTTCAGCTTCATGAAGTTGATGATCGAGACATGGTTCGGCCAGGTCGGGTTCGAGGTCCAGATCGTCACATCGGGGTTGGCGAGTTTCGCCAATTCAAACGCCTGACGGATCGCGCCGGTGCCGCCCGGGGTCGCGATCGCACTGACGCGGGCATGATCGACAGAATTGCCCAGAACCAGCGTCTTCATCGCCGTGCCAAAGGCCGGATCACCGGAAAGCGCGGTGTAGGTCTTGGTGGTTTCCTCGTCCCAGAGTTTTTTCTCCGCCGCCTTGATCGCGCGCATGATCGGTGTGTGGCCGGTCGCGTCCTTGTAGACGCCGACCCCCAAGTCGATCTTGGTCTCGCGCGGGTCCTCGCGGTAGAACTGCATCAGTTGAAGGATTTTATCCGCCGGTTGCGGTTTCAGAGTGCTCAGCATTACGCGTCTCCAGTTGCGACTTTCAGGTCGCCGTACATGCCCCATTCCGCCCAGGAACCGTCATAGAGCGAGAAAGCTACACCAAGACGGGTGAGCGCGAGGCCCAAAATGGCGGCGCTCGCCCCCGACCCGCAGGTGGTGATCGCCGGTTTGTTCAGATCGACGCCCGCAGTTTCGAAGATACGGCGCAGCGCCTCATTAGATTTCAGTGTGCCATCGGGGTTCAACACCTCGGTGAAGGGCACATTGCGGGAGTTCGGAATGTGACCGGATGCGAGGCCCGGCCGCGGTTCGGGTTCCTCGCCCCTGAACCGCCCGGAGGAACGCGCGTCGATGATCACATAATCGCCGAGTTTGGAGGCGGCAGCCACCTGTGTCACGTCGCGCACCAGTTCGGGGCGCACGTCGACAACCATGTGCCGGTCGCGGATGACCGGCGGAATATCGGTGACGGGACGGCCTTCGGATTTCCACTTCGGCAGGCCACCATCGAGCACGGCGACATTGTCCTGACCGAAGTATTTGAACATCCACCAGACGCGCGGCGCGGAGAAGATGCCGGAGGTGTCATAAACCACCACCTGATGCCCGTCACCGATGCCGAGCGCGCGCATGCGGGACATGAATTTCTCCACCGGCGGCAACATATGCGGCAGGGCGGAGCGCAGATCGGCCACCTCGTCGATGTCGACGAAACGCGCACCGGGGATATGTTCGCGCTCGTATTCGGCGCGGCAATCCCGATTGTCGGCAGGCATGTACCAGCTGGCGTCGATGAGCCGAAGCTCTGGCGCTTTCAGATGCTCTGCAAGCCAGTCTGTCGAGACGAGAGTTTTCGGATCGCTATAGGGCATGGGCAGCTCTCTTTGCGGTAACGCTCTTTGCCATACAGGTCCCGATTGCGCCATGCAAGCGTGTACGGGTTATCCGCCGGTTATGTGAGTAAGCTGGTGGAAAATCGTCCGG
The DNA here is from genome assembly GCF_003050785.1 of Celeribacter persicus. Classification (GTDB taxonomy): domain Bacteria; phylum Pseudomonadota; class Alphaproteobacteria; order Rhodobacterales; family Rhodobacteraceae; genus Celeribacter; species Celeribacter persicus. The sequence goes on along the minus strand of NZ_QAOH01000003.1, from coordinate 104,302 downwards.
AAATTAGAAAAACGGGACGCCTTTTGGGGCGTCCCGTACTCGTTACAATAGGATAGAGGTGCAGCGCGCGAGACGGGCGCGATCAGGACATCCTCGATTTGATGAAGCCGACGACCACCATCAGGATCACACCACCGACGCCACCGCCTGCGGCCTGTTGCACGAGGCTGCCGATGTCGAAACCCGTGGCGCCTGCCACCGCATCGCCCATACCGCCTGCACCGAGCACGCTAAGAAGCTGGCCGCCGAGCCCGCCACCAACGATCCCGGCAAGCGAGTTGCCGAGTGTGCCAAGACTGATGTTCTTGAAAATTGCACCACCGGCATTGCCGCCCACGGCCCCGGCGATGAGAGATGTGATCAGTTGTTCCATTTCTGCCCCTTTAGAGGTCCGGCCCACCACCGGCTCTTCTGTTTCTGAAAACATGTCAGAAGCAGGTCGGGAATTTCAGGGGAGAATGGGAAAGGAATTCCCGCCGTAACGTTGCGTCAACCGCCGTGGCGCAGAAGCCGTTGTTTCTGACGGCCCCAGTCGCGCTTTGCTTCGGTTTCGCGCTTGTCGACGTTTTTCTTGCCCTTGGCGATGCCAAGCTTGAGCTTCACCTTGCCGCGATGGTTGAAATACATCACCAGCGGGATCAGTGTCATGCCTTGTCGCCCCGTCGCCTGCCAGAGCCGGGCGAGTTCGCGTCGCGACACCAGAAGCTTGCGTTTGCGGCGTTCCTCATGCGGAAACATCGCCTGCTCATAGGGCGCGATATAGGCGTTTGTGAGCCAAAGCTCGCCGTCATCGACCGAAGCATAGCTTTCGGCGATATTCGACTGCCCGGTGCGCAGGGATTTGACCTCGGAGCCAGTGAGCACGATGCCACATTCTATGTCATCTTCGATGGCATAGTCGTAGCGCGCGCGCCGGTTCTCGGCGATCACCTTGTAGTTTTTTTCTTCCGGAGTCTGTTTTTTCTTGGCCATGGTGGACAGTCAGATAGGCGTTCGGCGGTCATCTGTCCACTGGTTCACCGCCGGGAAATCTGGCAAAACACGATGAAATATGACCGGAGCCCCCATGTTTCTCCAGATCCTCGTCGGCAGCGCGCTCATTCTTCTGTCGGTCTTCGTGGCCGCCTTGGGATTTCTGATGCTCGAACTGGTGCTGCAAAGGGCGCATAACTGGCTGATCCGCGAACCGCACAGGCCGAAACTGGCGTTTGTGCTCTTTGGGGCGGTGATCGCAGTGTTGTGGATGATCACGACCGGGGTGTGGATCTGGGCCATCGCTTTTCGCTCGCTCGGGCTGTTCGTGCATTTCGAGGAGGCGCTGTATTTCTCGCTCGTGGCCTTCACGACGCTTGGGTTCGGCGATCTCCTGCTGCCCGACGCCTGGCGGCTTTTGGGTGGGTTTGCTGCGACCAACGGGCTTTTGAACATCGGCATGATGACCGCACTTTTGATGGAAGTGCTGCGCCATGTAAGGCGCACGCAGCTTGAAAGCCGACATCGGTAAAGCAAAAGGGGCCGCAAAGGGCCCCTTCCCGATCTTATTAACGATAGGCTCAGAGCAGCCCGGCGTGTTCCATCGCCGCTTTGATCGCGGATTTGGTTTCATCCGACAGCCGCGTGAGCGGAAGGCGCACCTCATCGGAGCACAGGCCCAAAAGCGACATGGCGTATTTCGCGCCGCATACCCCTGGCTCAAGGAAGATCGCCAGATGCAGCGGCATCAGCCTGTCGGTGATCTCAAGCGCTGTCGCGTAATCGCCCACCTCAGTCGCCGCCTGCATCTCGGCGCAGAGCTTCGGCGCGACGTTGGCGGTCACGGAGATACAGCCGACACCTCCATGGGCGTTGAAACCCAGCGCGGTTGCGTCCTCACCGGAGAGCTGCACGAAGTCCGGCCCGCAGGCGATGCGGGTTTTCGGCACGCGAGACAGATCGCCGGTGGCGTCTTTCACGCCGACGATACGCGGCAGTTTCGCAAGCTCCGCCATGGTTGCGGTGGTCATGTCGATCACCGAACGGCCCGGAATGTTGTAGATCACGATCGGCAGTTCGGCGGCGTCATGCATTGCGGTGAAATGCGCGATCAGGCCTTTTTGAGTCGGCTTGTTGTAATAGGGTGTGACCACCAGCGCGGCGTCCGCACCGACTTTCGCGGCGTGCTTGATCAGGTTCAGCCCCTCGGCAGTGTTGTTCGAGCCGGCACCCGCGATCACCGGCACACGACCGGCGGCGGTCTCAACCACGATTTCGATCACCTGCTGGTGTTCGGCATGGCTGAGGGTGGGGGACTCGCCCGTGGTGCCCACGGGCACGAGACCGCTGGAGCCCTGTTCGATATGCCATTCGACGAGACGTTTGAGCGTATCGACATCCAGTTCGCCGTTCTTGAACGGCGTCACCAGTGCAGGAATGGATCCTTTGAACATCGTACGCTCCTTTTTCGCAAATATGGGCCCCGGGTCATTTGTGCCCGAGTCGCCCGTGAAAGTTCCGGCGGAAACTAGCCGCCTTCGCTGCGGTTCACAAGAATCTGTGTTGCTGTCCCTCGCGCGCGCGTTCATCCTTGGGAAAAACCGAGCAGTCCCCGCCAGATATCCTGAAGGTCCAGACCCGATCATGTTTCAAAAGTCCGCCATGAAGACGGCTTACGCATTTGTATTCGCAGTTTTTTCCGCGATCTCCGCCACCGCGTCTCCCGAATCGGAGGCGCTGTCGCGGGCATATGCGGCACAGGGACAGGGCGACTGGCGACTGGCACGCGAGGAAGCGCGCGGCATCGGGCGCGACATCATCGACTGGAATTATCTGCGCGCGGGGCGCGGCACTTTTGCCGAGTATCGTGATTTCCTGAAACGTCATGCGGACTGGCCGGGTCTGCCGCTTCTGGCCGAGAAGGGCGAGGCGACCATCCCGGAGGATGCGGAGCCGCGCGCCGTGATCGACTACCTGACCGCCTACCCGCCGCAGACCGGTGCGGGGGCTCTGCGGCTCATTTCGGCCTATGAAAAACTCGGTCAGTCCGGCGATGCGCAGGCGGAGGCTGTGCTGGTCTGGAACACTTTGGCGTTGAAACCGGAGGAGGAACAGATCCTTCTGGCGCGCTATGGCTCGATCCTGAAATCTTCCCATGTGGCGCGCACCGAAATGCTGCTCTGGCGCGACCGATTTAATGATGCCGAGCGGATGTTGCCCAATCTGCCGACCGGCTGGGACAAGCTGATTGCCGCCACCGCCGTTCTGGTCCGCGACGAGGCCGGGGTGGACGAGGCCATCGCCGCAGTTCCTGCGAGCCTCGCCGATCACCCGATTTTGGCCCATGCGCGTTTCGAGTGGCGTGTGCGGCGCGGACGCAACGAGGATGCGGTGACGCTTCTGTTGCAACAATCGACGTCCGAGGGGCTGGGACGGGCCGAGGCCTGGAGCGACCGTCGCCGCACTCTGGCGCGTCAGATGATGCGCGACGGCAAGGAACAGATCGCCTACAGCGTGGCAACCCGTCATGGCCTGACCCCGGATCAGGACGACTATGCCGATCTCGAATGGCTCGCGGGCTATGTGGCGCTGCGCTATCTCAAGGAACCGGGCAAGGCGCTCGATCATTTCAACCGTTTCCGCATGGCGGTGAGTACGCCGATCTCTCTTGGCCGGGCTGGTTATTGGGAGGGCCGGGCGCTTGAAGCCATGGGAGCCAAAGACGATGCCGCCGCCGCCTATGCTTTCGGGGCGCAGTTTCAGACGTCTTTCTATGGCCTGCTGTCTGCCGAGAAAATCGGGCGTTCTCTCGATCCGGCCCTGACCGGCGAGATGCGCTTTGCCGATTATAAACAAGCGGGTTTCATGGGGTCTTCCGTGCTCAAGGCGGCGCTTCTGCTCGAAGAAGTCGGGGATTTGCCGCTCGCCGCACGGTTTATGCGCCATCTGGGCGAAAGCCTCTCGCCGCAGGAACTTGGGCAATTGGGCGATCTGGCGCTTGATCACGATCCTTACCTTGCGGTTCTGGTGGCGAAATTCGCGGCCGATCAGGGCATCGTTCTGAACCGCGCTTATTACCCGCTGCATGCGCTGGCCGAGGCTGATCTTCCGGTCGCACCAGAACTGGCCATGGCGATTGCCCGGCGGGAAAGCGAGTTCTATCCCATGGCGCAGAGCCATGTTGGCGCACGCGGGTTGATGCAACTCATGCCACGTACAGGCGCTGCCATGGCGGAAAAACTCGGGCTTGAGAGCTATTCGGACGGTCAGCTTTTCGATCCGATCGTCAATGCGCGGCTCGGGTCTGCCTATCTTGCGCAGTTGGAAGAAGAATTCGGCAATAACGTCATGCTGATCTCCGTGGGCTACAACGCCGGTCCGTCACGTGCCCGCGACTGGATCATCCGCTATGGCGATCCGCGCACGGGCAAGGTCGATCCGGTGGACTGGATCGAGCACCTGCCCTTCCGGGAAACGCGCAATTATGTGATGCGGGTGGCCGAGAGCCTGCCGGTCTACCGCGCGCGCCTGCACGGGGAGACCGGGCCGATCCGTCTGTCGAAAGAACTCGCGGCCCGTTAACCGTTTTTGACCTGACGGGCGCGGAGGAAGGTGAACACCCCGGCGCTGACCACGATCGCCGCGCCGATCACCACATTGCTGCGGATCACATCGCCGAAGACGAAAAGCCCGAGTATGGCGGAAAACGGCAGTTGCAGATAGGCGAAGGGCTGGATCGCGGAGGCCTCAGACAGCTCATAGGCCTTGATCAGAAGGTAATGCGACGAGATCGAGGTCACGCACAAAAGCCCCATCCAGAGCCAGTCGGCGGGCAGCATGGGCTCCCAATACCAGATGCCGATCAGAGTGGTGACCACCGCGCCCGCAATCCCGGTGTAGACAAAGGTCACATCGGCGCTGTCGAAGCGTGCGACATAGCGATTGAGCAACCCGTAAAGCGCGAAACAGAAAGCGGCGGCGATAGGGAAGATTGCGTTGAGGGAGAACACGCCACTGCCCGGCTGGATGATGATCATCACGCCCACAAAGCCCACCACGACCGACATCCACCGCCGCCAGCCGATATGCTCGCCCAGCACCGGCCCGGAGAGTGCTGTGATCAGAAGCGGGTAGGCGGCAAAGATCGCCGGCGCATCCACCAGCCCCATGCGGACGAAAGCGGTGACCATGATCAGTATTTCAAAGGCCAGAAGCGCACCGCGAAAGAACTGAAGGCGCGGACGCGCCGAGCGCAGCACCGAAGCGAGCTTCCCCTTGCGCGCGGCCAGTATCAGGACGAACAGCGCAAAAACCCAATAGCGGATCATCACGATCATGAAGACGTTGTAGGCGCCCGCGAGATGACGCGAGATGCCGTCCTGCATGGCAAAGATGAAACTTGTGGCGATCATCAACCAGATGCCAAGCGCGGGGTTCTGTTTCGTCATGCTTTCACGCCCCGGCTCATGTGGCGTTTGCGCCCGAAACCGGGCGTGCGCTCGACGGCAAATCCCGCCTCGGTGAGTTTCTGACGCACATGGCCCGCCGCCGTATAGGTCGCGAAGGTGCCGCCCGGCGCGGTATGTCGCCCGACCTCAAGCATCAGGTCCTCCCCCCAAAGTTCGGGGTTCTTGGCGGGGGAAAACCCGTCGAGGAACCAGGCATCCGCCTGACCGTCCCATGTCGCAAGGGTTTCCCGTGCATCGCCAATTTTCACTTCAACTTCGATATGGCCCAAACGGAAGGCGCGTTTGTCCGCTGCCCAGGCGGTTAGGAACGGATCGGCAATCGTGGCGGCCTCGGGAAAGGCCTCAAGCGCCGTGGCGATGTCGGAGGTGACCATGGGAAAGGCCTCGAAGGAGGTGAATTTCACCACACCCGGCCCCTGCCAGATCAGCGCCATCGCCAGCATGTTGAGCCCGGTGCCAAAGCCCAGTTCGGCGACCTGAAACCCATCGCAGAGCCGCGCGGGCAGATCATTGCCAGTCAGGAAAACATGTCGCGTTTCCTCCAACCCGTTGCCGAGCGAGAAATAGGGATCGTCGAACTGGCGCGATACGGGAATTTTCCCGTCGCGCCATTCGATGCTGGCTGTCTGGTCGTTGGTCATGGGATGGCTTATGAGAAGGCGAGTTTGGCAGACCATGCTTTGGGCGGGGGTCACTTGCAACGGGTAAAATCGCAGATGGGCAGAGCGGAAATCACGATCTACGGTGCGGGGGCTTTTGGTCTGTCCTGTGGCTATGAGGCGGCCAGACGCGGCGCGAAGGTGCGGGTGATCGACCCTTACGGCGTTGGGCACGGTTCTTCGGGTGGGGTGGTAGGGGCACTCGCCCCGCATACGCCGGAGCGCTGGAATGCAAAGAAGGAGTTCCAGTTTCAAAGCCTGATCATGGCCCGCACCCATTGGCCGGAAGTCGAGGCGACGGGCGGTGTGTCTTCGGGTTACGGCAATCTCGGGCGTGTGCAGGCCATCAAGGATGAGCGTCAATTGCAACTGGCCCGCGAGCGCGAAGATCAGGCGAAGGAACTTTGGCAGGGCAAGGCCGAGTGGCGCGTGGTGACACAGGGCGAGACGGGTTATTGGGCCCCGATCAGCCCCACCGGGTATCTTATTTTCGATACGCTTTCGGCTCGCCTCAACCCGTGGCGCGCCTGTCAGTCACTTGCGGCTGCAATTACGGCTCTGGGCGGAGAGATCGTTACCGAAGGCCCGGAAGAGGGCGCTGTCATCCATGCCTCCGGCTGGTGGGGGCTCAAGGCGCTCAATGACGCTTTCGGCAAAGAGGTCGGCAACGGGGTGAAAGGGCAGGCCATACTTCTGGATCTTGCCCTCCCCGAAGCGCCACAGCTTTACGGCGAAAGCCTGCATGTCATCCCGCATGCTGACGGTACCACCGCGATCGGCTCGACCTCAGAGCGCGACTTCGACAATCCCGACACCACCGATGAGCAGGCCGACGCGCTTCTGGCCCGTGCGCGCGAGGCGGTGCCTGCGTTGCGTGAGGCACGTGAAATCCGTCGCTGGGCCGGGGTGCGACCGCGTGCGAAATCCCGTGCGCCGATGCTGGGGCCATGGCCCGAACGTGCCGGACATTTCATCGCCAATGGCGGGTTCAAGATCGGTTATGGCATGGCTCCGCTGGCAGCACAGGTTTTGATTGACCTCGTCTTGGAGGGGCGCGACGCTGTCCCGGAAGAGTTCCGCGTGGAGGCGAGTCTATGAAAGTGACCTCTCTCGATCACCTCGTGCTGACCGTGGCCGACATCCCGGCGACCGTCGCGTTTTACACTGAGGCTTTGGGCATGGTGGCCGAAGAATTCCAGCCGTCCGATGGCACAACGCGCCATGCGCTGCGTTTCGGGGCGCAGAAGATCAACTTGCATCAGGCGGGGCGCGAGTTCGAACCGAAAGCTGCCCATGTGCAGTGGGGCTCAGGCGATCTTTGCTTCCTGACCGACATGCCCGTGGCCGACTGGATGCGGCATCTTGCGGAAAAGGGGATTGCCGTGGAAGAGGGGCCTGTCAGTCGCACGGGGGCCGCTGGACCGCTTCTGTCGATCTATCTGCGGGATCCGGACGGCAACCTCATCGAGGTGTCAAACCGGCTTTGACGCGGCTTCGCGCAAGGCAGTCATCAGCTTTTGAAGCGCCGCTTCGGTCTGTTCATTGATCAGTCGTCCCTGATTGTCGAAAACGTTCGAACTGTCCGCGACGAGAACCTCCGGGGCCTGCAACAGATTCGCGTTGAACGGCGTCATCGCCCAACGCAGGCTGTATTGCGACCGCTCTCCGCCTGCGCGTCCTGCTGCTGCCGACATGATCGCGACGGGTTTGCCCTCCCACGGTTTCACGCCGGTACGGCTCACCCAATCGAGAGCGTTTTTCAGCACACCGGAGATCATCTTGTTATACTCGGGTGTCGAGATCACCACCGCGTCGGCATCGCGGATCTGTTCGGCGAGGGTCATGACCTCGCTCGGAATGCCCTCCGCCTCCAGATCGCCGTCATAAAGCGGCAGGCGCAGGTTGGCCTGCGTGACGTCACAAGGCCCGAACAGCCGCACCGCCTCGTGCAGCAGCTTGGTATTGGTCGATGCGGCGCGCAAAGCGCCGGAGATGCCAAGAAGTTTGAGCATCAGAATTCCACCCCCTGCTGCGCCTTCACCCCTGACCGGAAGGGGTGTTTTACCAGTTCCATCTCCGTCACCAGATCGGCGATTTCGATGATCTCATCTTTCGCGTTACGTCCGGTCAGGACGACATGGGTCAAAGGCGGTTTCTCCGTAATCAGAAAATCCACCACATCCTGCACATCGAGATAATCGTAGCGCAGCGCGATGTTGATCTCGTCGAGCAACACCATGCGGTTTTCCGGGTCGCGGATCAGCTCCTTGGCCTTTTCCCACGCCGCCTGTGCCATTTCGATGTCGCGGGCCTTGTCCTGTGTCTCCCAGGTAAAGCCCTCGCCCATCGTGTAGAACTGGCAGATGTCTGAGAAATGTTCGGTGATCACATCGCGCTCACCGCACTCCATGCCGCCCTTGATGAACTGCACCACGGCAGAGGGCATCCTATGCGCGATGCAGCGGAAGATCATCCCGAAAGCGGCGGAGCTTTTGCCTTTGCCCTTGCCGGTATGGACGATGATCAGCCCTTTCTGATCGGTCTTGGTGGCCATGATCTTGTCGCGGGCGGCCTTCTTCTTGGCCATCTTGGCGGCGTGGCGGTCAAGGTCGTTCTGGTCTGACATATGTCCTCCCGGTCAGAAAAACAGTTGTACGAAGATCGGAGCGATCAACGAGGTGAAAATGGCGTTCAGTACCATGCCGATGCCAGCGAAAGCACCCGCTGTCCCATCCACTTGGAACGCGCGCGCCGTGCCGATCCCGTGCGCGGCCACGCCGGTCGCAAAGCCACGCGCCCGATAGTCGCGCACACGGATGGCATTGAGAAGGGGTGTCGTGACGACAGCGCCGATCACCCCGGTGATCAGCACCAGCGCAACGGTAAGGGTCGACAGCCCGCCGATGGTCTCCGACACACCGATGGCGACAGGCGAGGTGACGGCCTTGGGTACCAGCGACAAGAGCACCTCGCCACGAAGTCCGCAGGCATAGCCAATCGCCGTGGCCGAGGCCATCGCAACAAGGCCGCCCACAATCAGCGCGGCGAGCATCGGAATGGCGCTTTTCTTGATCCTTTGCCAATTCTGCCAAAGCGGCACAGCCAGCGCTACCGTGGCCGGGCCCAAGAGGAAATGAACGAATTGGGCACCCTCGAAATAGGTTGTGTAGCTTGTGTCGGTTGCCACCAACAATGTGGACAGGAGGATCATCGAGATCAGCACCGGGTTCACAAAGGGGCGATGCCCAGACAGGTGAAACACCCCCAATCCGATCAGATAGGCCAGAAGCGTCAGCGTCAGCCACAGGAGCGGGCCTGTGGAGAGATAGCTCCAGATGTCGAGAATCTCAGTCATGATGAGGCTGGTCCTTGTATCCGCGCGCCTGATTGACGAATTTGAACGTGAGCGCCCCCGCCGCGATGGAGAGCACCGTCGATCCCACGAGGGCGGCGGCCAGAGGCAGGCCGATGGTGGACATCTGGTCGAGATATTGCACGATACCCACGCCCGCTGGCACGAACAGGAGCGAGAGATGCGACAGCAACCCGCTGGCGGTTTTCTCGATCGCCGGGCCGACACGAGGCCGCGTCAAAAGCAGGATCGCCAACAGGATCATGCCGATGACCGGGCCAGGCAGCGGCAGGGAGAAAGAGCGGGCGAGGATTTCGCCGATAAGCTGAAACCCGAGAAGAATGCCGAAATGTAGGATCATGTGCGTGCCTCGTTTGCGTCGCATGACGCGCGGGCAGTTTTACGCGCATGCGACCGGGCTGCAAGCGCAAGCCTGCCTGATGTTGAGGGCATAGCGAACATGAAAAAGGCGCAGCCTTGGGATGCGCCTTTCTCTGTGATGTTTCGAAGGCTTATTCAGCCGGTACCGGTGTTGCCTCTGTGCGGGTGAAATGCTGCGCATTCAGGCGGAAGACCAATGCGATCATCGCGATCTGGAAGCCGATGGCGATGGCCGTGATCACCCAATAGATCACGCTGAATTTCGCAATCACCCCGGCCTGCACCAGACCCGAATTTACGAAAAACTGGATCAGCACCGACAGCGCCACCCCCGGACAGACCAAAGCATAGGAACCCGGAGAGGTTTTCGACCCGAAGACGAAATCCTTGAAATAGCCCTGACGTTTGAGCACGACGAGGCCGAGCCCGAGAAAGACGAATTGCAGCGACACCATGCGGGCCAGGAACATCATCGTGCTGGCCGGATCGGAATGACCCTCGAACGTGTGGAGCCCATGTGCCTGACGCATGAACAGGATCGACAGGATCGTCACGATCGGAATCACGATCAGAAGAGTCGGTCCCGATTCCTCATGCGTGCCGTAATGCAGCATCGAGTTGAACGCGGTAGTCAACGCGACGAGCGCATAGATCAGGGCGGCAACGGCGAAGAAGGTCGACAGCACCAGAGCGGTCGCAACGATCCACGGCACATGCGACATGGCGGCTGGCGCGGCAAAGCCCACGCCCACCATCGAAAGTGCGAAGGCCGGTAGCATCTGGGCAAAGGAGTTGTGCGATGTCACATCGAACACGCCGCCTTTCGCCAAAACCCGCCCTAGGAAATCGCCGATGATCGACAGCGCGATCCAGCCGATGACACCGAAGGCGATCATTGCGAAGGGGAAAAGATATTCCACCACGCTCCAGAGCTTTGGCACGTAGACCATACCCGCCACGAACAGCGCGTTCACCGACATGGCGAGTGCCAGCGGCATTGCCAGCATGGTCGATTCGGCATTGGAATTGCGCAACGCCTGAAACCGTTCGGTCTTCTTGAGAGCGGCATATTGGCTGAGGTTCCAGATCAGGTACTTGAGGTTGAGAAAGACGAAGACGGCAATGCCGATCCAGGCCGCCAGAATGGCGATCTTCATCGGCAGGGCACCCGTGGAAAAGGCGGCGAGAATGTCTTCGAATACCGGCACCGGGCGGCCCGGATGGGGCACCCAGAACATGAGATACATGAAGAAGGTGACAGAGAGGCCACCGGCGCCGAGTGAGGCGAGAAAGTACGTCGGGACGTAGTGGTCCGCTGCACGTGTCGGTTTCATGGAAGGTCTCCTGAATATATTCCTTTTGACGAATATATTTCCTGACAAACGTGCATCCTTGATACATGTCAAAACGCCGCGCGACCAAATGGAGCGGCGGCAAAAACGAGCGCAATGACGTTCTTGCTGCAACCGGCCTGTCTTTTGAGGCAACTGGTTCTTTGTGACACAAAGCGCTAGGTGTGGATAGCATTGTAATGTGTTGTTCGGGGGGACAATGAAACTCGCGCGTATCACAACCTATCCGGTCAAAAGTCTGACCGGATCGGATCACGCTGCGGTCAAAGTGCAACCGATCGGCATCGAGGGCGATCGGCGCTGGGCGGTTGTCTATCCGAACGGTACCGTGGCCACGCGTCGGGAATTGCCACGCATGGCGCATCTGAGCGCGGTTTGCATGCCCTATGGCATCTCCATTTCCTTCGAAGGCGCTCGCCTCGATATTCCGTTTCCCTCCGGTGCGCAGACCTCGGTCAAGGTATTTTCGCATCTGATCGAAGGCGTCGAAGATGCGGGCAACTACGCTTCGCACTTCCTGTCCTCCGCGCTCGAACGGGAGGTGCGTCTGGTCTGGTTCCCCGACACGGCCCGTCGTCCGGTGTCCCGGGCCTATGCTGGGGAGGGGCATTTCACGGCCTTCTCCGATGGGTATCCGTTACTGCTGACGACGATGGCCTCTCTGGCCGAACTGAACGCTGAGCTGGGTAACACGGTGGAGATGCAGCGTTTCCGTCCCAATATCGTGATCGCCGGTGATATCGAACCCTGGTCGGAAGACACATGGCGGGTGATCCGCATTGGATCTGCGGTGTTCCGGGTGGTGAAGCCCTGTGAGCGTTGCGTCATGATCACGCAGGACCCGCAGACTGGGGAACAGACCCATCCGCGTGAGCCGCTTGCAACCCTTGGGCGGATTCACCGCGCCGTCACCGGCAAGATCATCTTCGGCCAAAACCTGATCGTCGAGGAAGAGGGCAACATCGTTCTTGGCGATGAGGTCGAGGTGCTGGAGCAAGGGCCGTCGAACCTGCTTGATCCGAAGCGGGGTGGTGAACAGTCGTTTTAGCCGAGGCCATGGCATAAGCTGCGGGTTGCGCCTTATGGAAGGACTGGCGTTAATCACTCGTTAATCTTGTCCGGCGAAGCTCGCGGCATGAAACCGCTCCTCGCCCTCCTGCCTCTTTTCCTTTTGCCCGGATGTGCCGCCGACAGCCCTGCTCTGGGCTATTCCCGAGCGGGGTTCTACCCGGTGGAGATCGGCGGCAACAGCTATCGCGTCTACACTGAAGAGACCCGCAATTGCGTCGAGGTGCATCGCGTCAACATGGTGTTCCCGCCACCTTCGCGCATGCTGATCCTGATGCAGATGGAAAGTGCCGCGATGCAGACCACGGGCTGCAAGATCAGGAAGGGCACGTTTATTGGTGATCAGGCGATGTCGAAAGGTCAGCTCGATTGCTCGGAGGGGCCCGGTGCCAAGGATTGGGTGCCCGGCACCTGCAATATTCGTCCTTGGGGTTAAGAGAGGATGATCCCTAGATTTGCTTCTGAAAAGTGATCGAGGTCGGACGATCATAGCCCGCATGGGCCTTGCGCCCGGTCTCGACAAAGCCGAGCCGGGTGAACACCGCATGGTTCTCCGTCAACTCCACCCGGGTTTCCAATTCCAAACGGTTCAGTCCCAATTCTTTGGCCCGCTTTTCGGCCATCCCGATCAACGCTCGTGCCAACCCCTTGCCTTGCGCCTCTTCCGCCACGGCCAGTTTCCCGATGTAAAGCCGCCCGGGCTTTTCCGTCAGGATCACGCAGGCGACAAGCGGGGTGCCGATGCCCCAAAGCTCCTTGGTCCGCGCATCCTCGCGCAGGCTCTCAAACGTCATCCTATGCATGGAAGAAGGCGGGTCGATCCGTCCCTCCATTCCGGCAAAGGTCGTGCGGATCAGGTTCAGTGCCTCAGTTACCCGCGCATCCTCCGGGGCAATCTGTTCCGATGTCATCTGAGTCTCTCCAAAAGCCCCCGTGCCGAATTCGACCGGGGCCGCCACAATCCGCGCTCCATCGCCTCGATCAGCCGCTCCGCGATCTCGCGCAGTGCGGGCGCATTGTGCTCTGCGATAAAGTCGCGCGTGTCATCGTCTTCGATAAAGGCCGTATGCACCAGATCGAAATGATGGTCCTTCACCGCATGGGTCGTGGCGGCGAAAGCGAACATGTAATCCACCGTTGCGGCGATCTCGAACGCGCCCTTATAGCCATGCCGCTTGACGCCCTCGATCCATTTCGGATTGACCACGCGCGACCGCACCACCCGGCCGATTTCCTCGTCGAGCGTGCGGATCACCGGGCGTTCCGGTCGCGAATGGTCGTTGTGGTAGATCGGGCGATCACGGCCCTGAAGTGTCACCACGGCGGCCGCCGCGCCGCCTTCGAACTGGTAATAATCGTCGCTGTCCAGAAGGTCGTGTTCGCGGTTGTCCTGATTCTGCACGATGGCCTCGACCTCGGACAATCGTGCTTCGAACCCCGCGCGATCCTGCACGCCTTCCTGCGCCGTGCCATAAGCATAGCCGCCCCACTCAAGATAGGCTTCCGCCAGATCGGCCTTGTCGGTCCAGATCCGCTCGTCGATCATCGCCTGAAGCCCCGCGCCATAAGCCCCCGGTTTCGCCCCGAACACACGGGATTTGCCCGCGCCACGCCGCGCCCGCGCGGCCGCCGGGTTGTCCTCTTCAGGCTCATCGAGCGCTTGAACCGCCCGTGCGGCACTGTCTACGAGGGCGATCAATTGCGGGAAGGCATCGCGGAAGAAGCCCGAAATCCGCAGCGTCACATCGACACGCGGACGGCCCAGTACCGAGGCGGGCAGAATCTCGAACCCGGTGACGCGGCGCGACATCGTATCCCACGTCGGTTTGATCCCCATGAGCGCGAGCGCCTGCGCAATATCATCGCCGCCCGTGCGCATGTTCGCCGTGCCCCATGCGGTGATCAGCATAGCGCGCGGCCAGTCGCCATGTTCCTGCAAATGCCGCTCGATCAGAAGGTTGGCGGATTTCCAGCCCAACTGCCATGCGGTTTGGGTCGGCACGGCACGAGCGTCGACGGAATAGAAATTCTTGCCGGTCGGCAACACATCCAGCCGCCCGCGCGTTGGCGCGCCGGAAGGTCCGGGAGGCACGAACCGCCCGTCCAGTCCGGTCAGGAGCGCGTTCATCTCCGCGGGGCCACAGGCGGCCACCGTTGGCATGGTCTCTTTGCGCAATGCGTCGAGCACCGTTTGCGATGCGGGACCGGGGGCGTCTGTGCCCTCATCCAGAAGGTTCCCCGCATAAAGTTCCAGACGTTCGACCGTATCGCCATAGGTTCGCCATGTGTCCGGGCTGACCTCGGCCAGACATTTGGGTCGATTTTGATCAAAAACCTTCGCCATATCGCAATCGAGCGGATCGAAACTCAGCCCCAAATCCAGTGCAATCGCCCGAATGAAGGAGGCATTGCGCCCCTTGCCATCCCCGCGCGGCACCCGCACGAGCGCAAGCGCCAGATCGCGGGCCAGACGCCCTTCGGGGGCGGTGCCGAAAATGTGCAACCCGTCGCGAATTTGCGCCTCTTTGAGGTCGCAAAGATAGGCGTCGAGCTTTGCCAGATCGCTTTCGTCATCCGCCCCGCTCATGCCGACATCGCGGTCCAGACCGGTCACGGAACTGAGACTCAAAATCTCATGGCGCAGCGTCGCGATCCGGCGCGGATCGACGCCCGCCGCCTCGAAATATTCGTCCACCAAGGCCTCCAGATCGCGCAGCGGGCCATAGGTCTCCGCACGGGTCAGAGGTGGGGTGAGGTGGTCGATGATCACGGCCTGCGCCCGGCGCTTTGCCTGCGTTCCCTCGCCCGGATCGTTGACGATGAACGGGTAAAGATGCGGGGTCGGGCCAAAGACCGCCTCGGGCAGACAGGTCTCCGACAGCGCGACCGCCTTGCCCGGCAGCCATTCCATATTGCCATGCTTGCCCATATGCACGATGGCTTGCGCGCCAAAGCTGTGGCGCAGGTAGAAATAGAAGGCGAGGTAATTGTGCGGTGGCACGAGGTCCGGGGAATGGTAGGTCTCCGTCGGGTCGATATTATAGCCGCGTGCGGGCTGGATACCTACGAGCGCGTTGCCGAAGGGGAGGATCGAGAGGGCGAAGCCGTCTTGCGTGAAGAAGGGATCGTCTTCGGGTTGGCCCCACCTCTCCTCGATTTGTTGCCGCACCGCGTCGGGCAGGGTGTCGTACTCTGCACGATATGCCACCAGCGACAGCCGAACGCCCCCCTCCCGCGCCGCGCGGTCGGTGAGCCAGTTGGTTGGCCCGTTCATGATCTGCTGCATCAGGGCATCGCTGTCCTTTGGCGGCGTGTCGATGACATAGCCCTCTTCCGCCAGCCTGTGCAGCGCGTTCACCGTCGCGGCGGGGGTGTCGAGACCGACCCCATTGGCAAGTCGTCCGTCCTTGTTCGGATAGTTCGCCAGCACCAGCGCAACTTTGCGCATGGGGCGCGGGGTGCGGCGCAGGTGAGCCCAGTTCGCCGCCAGTTCCGCAACGAACGCGATGCGGCTCTCTTCCGCGCGGTAGGTCGCGATGGTGCATTCCGTTGCCGTATCGCGATAGGCCTCACCCTTGAAGGACACGGCACGGGTCATCACCCGCCCGTCCACCTCCGGCAGCGCGACGTTCATTGCGATGTCGCGCGCCGAAAGTCCGGAGGTGCCCGCTTCCCACGCCTCATGCGATGACCCTGCCAGCACGACCTGAAACACCGGCGCTCCGTTCGTGGCAGCATTGCTCAGCGGTGTTTCCGTACCGCCGCTCTCCGGTGTTCCGACGGCAAAGGCGGTGCAGTTCAGGATGACATCCGGTGGGGCGTTCTGGAAAAGGCTTTCCAGAGTGGCGGCAGACACCGGGTCTTTCAGGGAGGCGACAAAGACGGGTAGGGGATTCAGGCCCTGCGCCAAAAGCGCTTTCACCAGTGCGTTGATCGGGCCAAGCCCCGCACCCTGAACCAATGCGCGGTAAAACACCAGTGGCACAACCGGCGCGCCCTCGGTCCAGCCCTGTGCGAGTCGGTCGAGATCCACGACGCCCTTCCCCGGCCAATAAATCCCTGCGCGCAGAAGCTGCTTGGCGGAGGCGGGCTTTTCACCACCGTCGAGCATCGCACGGGCATAGGCCAGAAATCCAACCGCGTTTTCCGCCCCGCCCTCGGTCAGATAAGACCAGAGGCGGTGGTAATCTTCGGTTGAGACGGTCGAGAGCGCCGCCAGTTCCGCATCGGGCTTGTCATCGCCGGGCAGCGCGACAAAGGCGACGCCCGCCTCATGCAATCGCGCGGCATATTGTTCGAGACCGTATTTCCAATAGCCTGCCCCGCCGAGTACACGGGCGATCACCATCCGGGACCGCGTGGCGCAGGTGTCGAGATGCAGATCGACCGACATCGGATGGCGTAGATGCATCAAGGAGGCCAACCGCAGGGAGAGTGCATCCGCCATCGCCACCCGCGCTTCCGACAAAAGCGCAAGCTCCGTATCCGCCGCCGAGATCACCACGAGATCGGCGGGCGTCTGGCCCAAATCCACGGCCTCGCTGCCGTCGTCGATGGAACCGGGGGTGGCGGCGAGCAGATGTATCGCTTCTCCTTGTCACGCCCCGCGTTTCGGGGCATTGCTCGGAAAACTCCAAAGAGGTCTCCGATGGATTATTCGAAAATGGGTGGGCCGAAGAAAGCCTCCGGCGCTCCGAAACACGGTGAACACAAACGCCAACAACCCAAAGGCAAACAGGCCCCGAAAGCCGAGTTGCTGGCGCGAATGAAAGCGGCGGCGGAGAAGAAGAAGGCCGAGTAACGGCCTTCCCTTATGCTTTCAGGGCCGCTTCGATCATGGTGCGGTCAAGCCCCGCTTCACCGATGACGACAAGTTGCGACAGGCGGGGTGCGGTGCCGAAGGGCTGATCGAAATAGCTGTCGACGCGCGGGCCGACGGCCTGCACCGTGAGACGCATCGGTTTGCCCTTGACCGCGACGAAGCCCTTGAGCCGCAGAATGTCGTGTTCCCGGATCACTTCGGCGATCTGTTCGACAAAGGCTTTCGGGTCTTCGATTTCGGGGCGGATCACCACGAAGCTCTCGAATTCGTCGTGGCCGTGTTCATGATGATGATCGTCATCATGCTCATGATCGTCGTCGTGATGGTGATGATGTACCTCGCCACGCGCCTCAAGATCGCCCTCCGCGCCGATCCCCTGACCTAAGAGCACATCGACAGGCAAAGCCCCCATGGTCGAGCGGAGCACATGCACGCCTTCCCGAGCCTCGTCCTTGAGTTTCGTGACCAGAGCTTCCGCCTGATCCTCGCCCAAAAGATCCGCCTTGTTCACCACGATCATGTCGGCACAGGCGATCTGATCCTCGAACAACTCCGAGAGCGGCGTTTCGTGGTCGAGGTTTTCGTCCAGCTTGCGCTGCGCATCCACGGCGGCGACATTATGGGCAAACCGGCCCTCGTCCACCGCTTTGCCATCGACCACGGTCACGACGCCGTCGACGGTGACTTTCGTTGAAATCTCCGGCCAGTTGAACGCCCGCACCAGAGGTTGCGGCAGGGCGAGCCCGGAGGTCTCGATGACGATGTGATCGGGCTTGTCCTCGCGCTCCAGGAGTTTTTGCATCGTCGGGATGAACTCATCGGCGACGGTGCAACAGATACAGCCGTTCGACAGCTCCATTACATCTTCGTCGGAACAGCTCGCGTCGCCGCAGCCTTTGAGAATATCTCCGTCAATCCCGAGATCGCCGAATTCGTTGATGATCAGGGCGATCCGCTTGCCATTCGCATTGGCCAGCATGTGCCGGATCAGCGTGGTTTTGCCCGCGCCGAGAAACCCCGTCACAACGGTTGCAGGAATTTTCGCTGCCATATCACTATCCTTTGGGAAACCGCCGGGACCACAGGCCCCGGCGTCATATGCTTAGGCCGCGAGAGTGCGCGAGGACACGAGACCGGTCTTGCCCAGCCCCCTGATCGCTTTCGCGCCTGCCAGAACGGCCAGATCCACCAGCGGCTCAAGGATGATGACGGTCATGTAGGCTCCGCCGAACATGCCGACTGCCGCAAGGCTTTCCGCAGAGAAACCCTGACCGTAAAAGGCCCAGAACCCGACCCAGAGCACGATCCCCGCCTGATAGGTGGTGGAAAGCGCCAGCGCCTGTTTGTAGGAGACATCCGCATAGGCGGTATCGGGCGCAATGATGCGGTTCGCGACCGCCTTGATCCCGAAAAGCGGCACCAGAAGCGTGGTGACGTTCATCCCGTATTGCGGCAGATCGAAGGGGGCGAAAAACACGCCCTGCGCCAGAAGCCCGAGCGCCAGACCGAGTGCCGCAGGGGCCGCCCCGAACAGCAGGAACAACGTGGAGCCGAGGATCAGGTGAACCTCGGAAACCCCCACTGGATAATGCGGTAAAACCTGAAAGAACACGAATACGGCGGCGGTCGAAATCACGGTCCGGGCCAGAAACGACCCCGCGCCCTGATCGCGCAACGCGCCGATACTTTCCTTGAGAGTGTAAAGGCCAGCGCCCGCAGCGGTGGCATAAGACAGTGCGATCTTCGCACCGGTGACAATACCGGGTTCGATATGCATCGAAACATCCTCCATAGCCGACATCCCCGTCGGCGGGTTGAGTTATGTGGTCAGGGCTGGTCTCCTGGCTCGCGGGTCAAAGCGCTCTCGTCACCTTCCCAAGGTTTCCCTCAGTGGTATGCCGACGGGCACTCTCCGCTTACAGTCGCGGGGGCGGCTGTGGCCTTGTGCTCCGGGGTGGATCACACGCACCACATTCCCATTTCTCCCCGAACGCTCATGCGTCTTTGTCGGGGAACCATGACGCGCCTATTTGGCGCGTGCGCGATGGTATGGTCAAGCGTTTTAGCCCTCTGCCCCCGTAGGTTAACCTAGTCATTTCTCGAAGATTGGCGATATTTTGTGGATAACTTCACCGTTTTCCCCATATCTCGGGGTGTCCCCGTTGACTCCGGCGTCCACCTCCCGAAGAATTTTCCGTTAAAAGGAATCAGAAAGAGGCCCCTTTGCGTTTCACCCGTCTGCGTCTCAATGGCTTCAAAAGCTTTGTGGACCCCACCGATCTTGTGATCGCGGATGGGCTGACGGGGGTTGTCGGCCCGAACGGCTGTGGCAAGTCGAACCTTCTCGAAGCGTTGCGCTGGGTGATGGGCGAGAACCGTCCCAAGGCGATGCGCGGCGCGGGAATGGAAGACGTGATCTTCGCGGGAGCCGCCTCGCGCCCGGCACGCAACTTCGCCGAAGTCTGTCTGATGATCGACAACTCAGAGCGCCTTGCTCCTGCGGGCTTCAACGACAGCGACTCGGTCGAGATCATCCGTCGGATCACCCGCGATGCCGGTTCCGCCTATAAGGTGAATTCGAAGGACGTGCGTGCCCGTGACGTTTCCATGCTGTTTGCCGACGCTTCGACCGGCGCGCATTCGCCCGCGCTTGTGCGGCAGGGGCAGATATCCGAGCTGATCAACGCCAAACCCAAAGCGCGTCGTCGTATTCTCGAAGAGGCCGCCGGGATTTCCGGTCTTTATCAGCGCCGTCACGAGGCGGAGTTGAAACTCAAGGGGGCCGAGACCAACCTCGCTCGCGTCGATGACGTGATCGAACAGCTTGCCAGTCAGCTTGCCTCGCTCGCGCGTCAGGCGCGTCAGGCGGCGCGCTATCGCGAGATCGGCACCGAGTTGCGCCATGCCGAGGGGCTTTTGCATTATCGTCGCTGGCGCGATGCCGATCAGGCGCGGGCCGAGGCAGAAGACATTCTGCGCACCCGGTTGAAACAGGCCTCCGAGGCCGAACGTCTCGCCCGCGACGCCGCCAAGCAACGCGAAGGCCTGGAAGAATCCCTGCCGCCGCTCCGTGAGGAGGAGGCCATCGCAGCGGCGGTGTTGCAGCGTCTGACCGTGTCCCGCGATCAGCTCTCCGACGAGGAACGTCGTGCCCGCGAGATGATCGAAACCCTGTCGCGCCGGATCGACCAACTGGTCGCCGACATGGCGCGAGAGGAGCAGCTCAACAAGGATGCGGGTGAAACCATTGCGCGGCTCGAATGGGAGCAGCGCGAGCTGATCAAAGCCGCCGACGGCCATGAGCCGCGCCTGCTCGAAGCGGCAGCGGAGGCTTCTGAGGCCAGCCAGATTTTGGCGGATCGCGAAACGGCCCTGACCCAGATGACCGAAGACGTGGCTCGTCTCGCGGCCCGCCATCAATCCGCGAACCGTCTGGTCGAGGACAATCGCAAGACGCTGGACCGCGCGAGGGATGAGGCGGATCGCGCCCGTGGCGCCGTCGATGAGGCGCGCCAAACGCTGGTGCGCTCTGCCGAGGCGTTGGAAGAGGCCGAAGTTAGTCAGGAAGAGGCCATCGCCCGCGCCGAAGAGGCGGAGGCGATGTTGATCGAGGCGGATGATGCCCGGACAGAGGCGCAATCTCGCGAGGCTCTGGCGCGTGCTGCGCGTTCCGAGGCGGAGGGTGAGGTCGGGGCGCTCAAGGCCGAAGTAGGGGCTTTGGCGAAAATGCTCGACCGCGACCAGATCGGCGGCAAGCAGTTGCTCGATCTCATTAAGGTCAAACCAGGATATGAAAAAGCGCTCGGTGCAGCGCTTTCTGATGATTTGCGACAGCCCGCGATTGAAGCCTATCAGGCCTCCGGTTGGGTTACATTGCCTGATTACTCCGATGATCAAGACCTGCCCAACGGGGTTGAGCCGCTGGAAGATTACGTTACAGCGCCGCCGGTACTAAGGCGTCGTCTGGCGCAGATCGGTCTCGTGCGCGCCGAAGATGGCGCGCGGCTTCAGGCCGATCTCGAACCCGGCCAACGGCTTGTTTCCGTCGAGGGCGATATGTGGCGCTGGGACGGCTATCGTGCCGGTGCGGAGGATGCGCCCTCCGCAGCCGCTCTGCGCCTGCAACAGCTCAACCGGCTTGAGGATTTGAAACAGGACCTCGTCGCCGCAGAAGCCAAGGCGGATGGCGCCGCGCAGGCGCATGAGCATCTGAAAGCGGAACTGGCCCGTCTGACCGAAGCCGACCGTCTGGCCCGCGAGGCCCGCCGCGACGCGGATCGTGCGATGTCGGAAGCGGCGCGGACGCTCTCGAAGGTCGAGAATGAAAAGACCCTCGCCGAAGGTAAGGTCGAAAATCTCGGCCTTGCGGTGGCGCGTCACGAAGAAGAGGCGCGGGGAGCGGAGCAGCGGTTGCGCGAGGCGGAGAAAGCGGTCAAGGACTTGCCTGATTTGGAGGTTGCCCGGTCCGAGATCGAAGAGGTCAAGCTCGCCGTAGAGGCGGCGCGGATCACCATGATGACGAAGCGTTCGTCTCATGACGAAATTCGCCGCGAAGGTGAGGCCCGCACCCGGCGCTCTCAGGAAGTGACCAAGGAACTGTCCGGCTGGCGGCACCGTCTTGAGACTGCGGGCAAGCGCATTGCGGAGCTTCAGGATCGCAAGGAAGCGACCGAGGAAGAGCTTTACGAGGCCGCAGCCCAGCCCGAGGAAATCGCGGAGAAACGCGAGGCTCTGATGGCGCAGATCGAGGAGGCGGAGCATCGGCGTAAACGGGCGTCCGATGCGCTTGCGGTGGCCGAAGAGAGCCTGCGCGAAGCGGTTCATGCGGAGCGTGAGGCGGAGCGTCTGGCTTCCGAGGCGCGCGAAACCCGCGCCGCCGCCGAGGCCCGCCGGGATGCGGCGAAGGAGACAGTGGGGGCCGCGATAGAGCGCATCCGCGAGGAGTTGGAAACGACGCCCGCGAAGCTTTTGGAAGAACTGGCCGTCGACCCGGAGAAAATCCCGCCCCACAGCGAAATCGAGGTGGATGTGAACCGTCTGAAACGTCTGCGCGACAGTCTCGGGGCGGTCAACCTGCGGGCGGAGGAAGACGCGAAAGAGGTCCGTGAGGAACACGATACCCTTGTGAAAGAAAAAGACGACCTGGAAGAAGCGATCAAGACGCTGCGTTCGGGCATCGCGTCGTTGAATCGCGAGGGGCGGGAGCGTTTGCTGACCGCTTTCGAACAGGTGAACAGCAATTTTTCCATGCTTTTCACCCATCTCTTCGGTGGTGGCGAAGCGCGTCTCATGATGGTCGAAAGCGACGATCCCCTAGAGGCCGGGCTTGAGATCATGTGCCAGCCTCCGGGTAAGAAACTCTCCACCCTGTCGCTCCTCTCGGGTGGGGAACAGACGCTGACTGCGCTGGCTCTGATCTTCGCCGTGTTCATGGCCAACCCGGCGCCTATCTGTGTGCTGGACGAGGTCGATGCGCCCTTGGACGACGCCAACGTGACGCGGTTCTGCGACATGCTCGACGAGATGACCCAGCGCACCGACACGCGCTTTCTGGTGATCACCCACCACGCCGTGACTATGGCCCGCATGGATCGCCTGTTCGGCGTGACCATGCAGGAACAGGGGGTGTCACAACTGGTGTCGGTGGACCTGAAAAAGGCCGAGGCGCTTGTTGCGTGAACCGGGTGTTGCGCGGACTCTTAAGACTTTTCCAACAATTCGACTCTAATTCTGACGATACCGCAACCCATTGCGGTGTCAGGAGGTGATGATACTGGAAGAGAAATCATTTCGTAAATGGATGGTGATTATTGCGGCGGCAACGCTCGTGTTGGCCATCATCCGGCTCTGGATCGGGTTATAATCCGAAAAAGAGAGCCCCGGCGGAGAAGCCACTCCGCCGGGGCATTTGGATGATGACACTGGATGTCTCATTTCGCTAGTTTAGACTCTAACAGATTCCTTACCAAATCGTAAAGCACGCTTGGGAATGTGCGATAAACATGGTTAACCGCGCCCCATGTCGCCACCGCCATGGTCTCCGGCTGGTGCATCCAGATTCTTGATCGAAGCTTCCGCCTCGCCATTGATCCAATAGCCAGCGGCTTTTAGTCAGGGCAAGGGGTGTCCCATCGCCAGCACAGCCTCGCGTAGGTGTTTGGCAATTTCGGCCTCGGTCGCGATCCAGACGAAGGTGTCGGGGATCAACTCAATCTGCGGCAAAACGTCAAGGAAAGGTTTAGCCTCCGTCGCCTCGCTCAGCGGGCGGTGCAACCAGTGGATCGTGACATCGGCCTGACTTTCGATAACTTGCTCATCTTCCGGCCCTGGCACGGCGGCGATCATTGTGGCTTTGACCCCCTTGGGCAGCTCCTCAAGCTTGCGTCCCATCGCCGGAAGTGCGGTTTCATCGCCGATCAGGGCCCAATGCGCGATCTCACCTTCGATCACGCGAGACCCGCGCGGGCCACCGATCTGCACCGTGCTGCCCGGTTTCACTGTCCGAGCCCAGCTTGCGGCAGGCCCCTCGCCATGGTCGGCAAAGTCGATCACCAGTTCCTGCGCGTCTGCATCGAAGCGGCGCGGGGTATAGTCGCGCTTTGCAGGTTCGCCCTCGCCGGGGATGAAAACCTTGATGTGGTCATCGAACGATCCGCTGGCGAAATCGGCAAGATCCACGCCAGTGAGGGTCATGCGGATCATATGCGGGGTCAGCCGCTTGGTGTTGGCTACGGTCAACTCGCGGAATTTCAATTCGTGCCGCATGCGGCGGATCGTAGGGGCGTCCATCGGACATTCCTTTGTTGTGGGCGTTGCGACGCGTTGCTCAAAAAAAGTATTTCACTCAGGAAAAGACAAGGGGCTGCGAGGCACAGCCCCTGTACACTTCACCTGTGCACTTAAAGCTTGGACAAGAGCGCAGGCGTCGGCCAGGCGTCGGCGGGCAGTCCGAGCTTTTCTTGTACGTTCTGCACCGCTTCACGGGTCTTTTCGCCCAGAATGCCGTCGATGCCGCCGACATCGTAGCCCATGTTGGCGAGCTTCTGTTGCAACTGTTTCATCTGCGCGCCTGCGAGACCCGCGTCGGGATTGCCCACACTATAGACTGGTGCGCCTTCGAGACGGGTGGCGAAATAGGCCGCTGTCGTCACGTAGACAAAGCTCTTGTTCCATTCGAAATAGACCTCGAAATTCGGATAGGCGAGAAAGGCCGGACCATTGCGCCCCATCGGCAGCAACACAGAAGCCTGCAAATTGCCATTGCCAAGCGACCCACTGCGGGCCTTCACGCCCAGTTTGGCCCATTGGTTGACCGTCATCTTGTGATTAAGCCCGGTTTTCGACCAGTCGAGATTTGCGGGTACCACGATCTCCTGAAGCCACGGCTCATGCGCCCGCCAGCCCAGATGCCGCAGCATTTTCGCCCCGGACATCAGGGCATCCGGCGCGGAGGTCTTGAGCCGTACATGGCCGTCCCCGTCGCCATCGACGCCATTTTCAAGGATGTCTTTCGGCAGCATCTGCACCATGCCGATCTCCCCGGCCCAGGCGCCTTGCGTGGTCACCGGGTCGAAATCGCCATGCTCGAAAAGTGTCAGCGCGGCAAAGACCTGTGGCTGGAACAGTTCCGGGCGGCGGCAGTCATGCGACAGGGTCATCAGCGCATTCAGCGTGTTGAAATTGCCCTGCACCTGCCCGAAATCGGTCTCCAGCGCCCAGAACGCCAAAAGCACCCCGCGCGAAACGCCATAGTCGCGTTCGATCCGATCAAATACGCTTTTGTATTTCGCCGCATTGGCTGCGCCGTTCTGCATCCGGTTCTGACTGATGAGGGCGCGGGAGAAGTCGATGAAATTCTTCTGAAACACGCCCTGCGCGCGGTCGGCCTTGATCACGGCGGGGTCTTGGCGGGCGTAGGCGAAGAACTGATCGACGGCTGCTTTCGAATGACCCTGTTGCAGGGCGGATTGCTTCATCTGGTTGACGAAGCTTGAAAAATTTCCGCCGCAGGGTACGTCCGCGAAAGCGGGGGAGGCGAGGGAGAGAGCGAGAATGAGGCCCAGAGAGCCGACGTGAAGACGCATAGGGTTACCTTTTAAAGTCATGTTGACGGGCAAGATAGCGGGCAGGTCGGTGTCAGGCAAATGACAGAATGGCGACGCAGATTAGAACAAAAGCCCAAGCGGCCCAAAGCCGCACACAGGCGGCGTCGATGTCGCGCGTAGTGGCTTCGCGTCCCTCGGGGTTGACCCAAGGGTAGTCGCGCATCTCGCCATGATAGGCGCGTGGTCCGGACAGTGCGACGCCAAGACTGCGTGACAGGGCGGCCTCGGGCCAGCCGGCATTCGGGGAACGGTGGCGATGGGCTTCTGTTACGATCTCGCGCCAAAGCGACAGCGGCTTGCCCCAGGGAAACAGCAAAAGCGCCGTGAGCCGTGCCGGGATCAGGTTCAGCACATCGTCCAGTCGCGCCGCTGCCCAGCCGAAATCGCGATGCCGTTCGGTGCGATAGCCGATCATACTGTCGCCGGTGTTCACCACCTTGTAGACCAGAATGCCCGGCAATCCCGCGATGAGGAACCAAAACGCAGGTGCGATCACCCCGTCGGAGAAATTCTCTGCCGCCGACTCGATGGCCCCGCGCGCGACGGCGGGTTTATCCATGTCAGAGGTGTCCCGCCCGACGATCATCGACACCGCATGGCGTCCCGCGTCGAGAGAGGTCTCCAGCCCGCGCGTCACGGCCTTCACGTGATCAATGAGCGATTTCTGGGCGAGAAGGATGGCGCCAAGAAGCACTTCGATCAAAGGGATCTGCCGCAGCACCAGCCCCAGCGCCGCTGCTCCAATCACCAGCGCCGCCATCAGCACGACGCCTTTCGCTTTTCGCCCTGGACCCCGATTGAACCGCGTATCGGCCCAGCCGATCAGGCGCCCCATCAGCACCGCCGGATGCGGCACCCGGTCCCAGAGCCATTTCGGTTCGCCGAACAGGGCATCAAGCACCATGGCGAAACAGAGGGCCAGTGCCGTGCTCAAAGCGCGTGTTCCAAAGCCGTTTCCAATTGTTCCCAGCAATCGGGCGGTGGAAAGCCAAGCCGCAGCCAGCGCCGAGAATAGGGGAAGAGCCGCGACCAGACATGATGCTCCGCCAGACGGCTCTGCACCGCATGGGCATCGCCCACATCATACAGTCGGAACAACGTGGTGCCGCCCACGAGATTCGCGCCTTTCCGCTCCATCATCTCATCCAAACGCGCCGAATCTCGTGCCAATCTGATCCGTGTGCGCATCGCCCAATCGGGATCGTTCAACGCTTCTGTCCCAACGAGAAGCGCCGGTCCCGACACCGCCCATGGCCCGATCAAGGTGGCGAGACGGTCGATCAACTCCGGTGCGCCGATGGCAAAGCCAAGACGCAGCCCGGCCAGTCCCCAGAACTTGCCAAAGCTCTTGAGCACAATCGTCTGCCCGTCCCGCACCCGTTCGATATGGCTTTCCTCGGGCATCACATCACAGAAACTCTCGTCGATGATCGTTATGGGGGCGGTGAATTCCTCGTCCCGCCAAAGCCGCCCGTCGGGATTGTTCGGATGCACCGCGACCAGCACGCTGGCTTTGCGCGTCGGATCGGAGGTCATGACCTCCCAGCCATGAGCCTCGAACGCTCCGGCATGTTCGTTATAGGTCGGTGGCTGAATCTCCACCTTGCCCCGGTTGCTCATCTCTGCCCAGAGCGCGGGCAGGCGTGCGATCAGGCTCGATGCTCCGGGCGCGGCCAGCACGGCGGCGCCATGGGGCACCTGCCAGAAACTGTGCGCGGCCTGAACCAGCGCATCTTGCGCCGCAGCATCCGGCAGCGCATTCCATACGATTTGCGGAATCTCGCCGATGGGGTAAGGCACCGGATTGATGCCGGTCGAGAGGTCGATCCAGTCGGATTTCTCCCCCCCCCAACGGGCCAATGCGGCGTCCAGCCCGCCGCCATGATCGCGCCGGTGACTCATCTTTCCGCATCTCCCTCAACCGGCAGCGGCACCTGCCGTGACACGAAATGTCCCTTGACGCCCTGCGGCCAGTCCCGGAACGGAACCTGCCCCGTAGCTGAGGCGGCATGGAGCCGTGCATAGGCCACGATTGCCTCTGCATCCGCCTCGGTTCCGTCAAATTTTCCAAGGGAATAGCCGATTTTCCCTTCGGCTTGCACAATCACATTGCAGGCGCGTTCGCATCCCATGGTGCAACTCACCCGTCGGGTCCTGATCCCTGCCGGATCGGCGCGACGTTCGATGGCGTCGGCCAGACGCGCGCCATCGGTTTGCGACTCACCCCGCTCCGCCCAGCCAGCGCCTTTGCAGCCTTCGCAGGTCGTGATCCAGGTCTGTGCGGAATTGGGGATGCTTTCTGTCATATCCCGTGTTTTGCCCTAGCCCGCGCAGAGTGCAAGCTAAAATCTTAGCCTTTTCCGCTGCACGGCAGGGACGGGGTCGATTGACCCAGCGACTAAAGCTCCGTTAAGTGTGGCCTATCGAATCCAAGGACACGCGAACAGCGCTGAGCGGAGTTGCTTGCGGCAGAGGCCGGCGGCAGAAGAAACATGCAGGTATTGATCGTCGAAAGCAGCCCGGACATTGGACGTGTCTGGCAACGCCATCTGGAACGCCAAGGCATGTGCGTGACGCTGGTGGCCGGGCAGGACGAGGCGATTGAGAGTTTGCAGAACTCCGCACCGGATCTGATCGTGCTCGATCTGGTGTTGGAGCAAGGCTCGGCCTTTGCTGTCGCGGATTATGCCAATTACCGCCATCCGGACACGCGGGTGATCTTCACCACCAATTCGAGTTTCTTCTCCGATGGGTCGATTTTTCAACACGTCGCGAATGCCTGCGCCTTCCTGCCCAAGAAGGTCGATCTGGAAGATTTGACTGCCATGGTGGAGCATTACGGCAAGGACAGCGCCCTGAGCGAGGTCAAGCGCGTCCGTGCGGCGCGTCGAAGCTGAGCGCGGGTGTGACAGGCACGATCCGGTTGGGATTGATCGTGTCGTGACTGAAATAATAATGCCGCACGATATGGTCGAAATGTGTGGTCTCCCGCACGCCGGGCGTTTGGTACAGTTCACGGGTGTAGCCCCAGAGGTTGGGATAGTCTTTCAGCATCCGCCGGTTACACTTGAAATGCGTGTGGTAGACCTTGTCGAAACGCACCAAAGTGGTGAACAACCGCCAGTCGGCTTCGGTCACATGATCGCCAGTAAGATACCGGCTTTCTGACAGGATGCCTTCAAGCCAGTCGAGACTGTCGAACAGCGGTTCGATGGCCTCGTCATAAGCATCCTGCGTGGTGGCGAAGCCCGCCTTGTAAACGCCGTTGTTGACCGTGTCATAGACACGAGCGTTCAGGCGTTCGATCTGGTCGCGAAGTTCTTCGGGCCAGAAGTCGAGGTCGTTTCCGGTGATCCCGTCGAAGGCGGAATTGAACATGCGGATGATCTCTGCGGATTCGTTGGAGACGATAGTGTTCCGCTTCTTGTCCCAAAGGATCGGCACTGTCACCCGGCCCGACATCTGCGGGGCGGCTTCGGTGTAGATTTCACGCAGAAAGCGTTTGCCCAGAAGTGTATCTCCGGTTGCCCCGGCAAAGTCGCTTGCAAAGGTCCAGCCGTCCTTCAGCATATCGGGATGCACGACCGAGATGGAGATATGGTCCTCAAGCCCTTTCAGGGCGCGAAAGATCAGCGCCCGGTGCGCCCAGGGACAGGCGTAGGAGACATAGAGGTGATAGCGCCCGCTTTCCGCCCGGAAGCCACCCGTGCCCGAGGGGCCGGGGGCACCGTCCGGGGTGATCCAGTTGCGAAAGCCGGTGGTGGTCCGCTGGAACCGGCCACCGGAAGATTTGGTGTCGTACCACTGGTCATGCCAGATGCCGTCTTGCAGATAACCCATCGGGGCCTCCTTTTGCCTTTGGTGCTCACCTAAAGACTTTGCGTTTCTGTGCAAACAGGCCTGCGAGCGCAGTGATGGTGCACTCATGCACAGGTTGGTGCTGCGACAGCGAAAGCATTTGCGCGAAGCACGGGCCCCGCCTATAGAGAACGCATGACGACGTCCCGACACGGGACCAGAGAGGTTGGCAGTGGCGGATCGACCCAAACCGGGGATCACGCGCAGCATCGTCAGACGTCCCAGCCTCCTTGAATTCACGACGGCCCACAGACCCGAAATGGGGGCCACAGACAAGGAAATGCCATGACTCGCAGTCTTGCACTCATTTTCACTTTGTTCGCCGCCCCGGCGCTCGCGCATCCGGGCCATATCGGCGAAATGGCCGGTCACAATCACTGGCTTGCCGGTGCTGCCATCGGGGCCGCTGTCGCTATTGCGATCTGGGGCGCCATCAAGGGCAGGAAAGAGGACGAGACCGGGCAGGCGGAAGCCGAGGTCGAGCCGCAAGAGGTCTGATCCCATGAAAACCGGTGTGATGATTTGTGGCCATGGC
Source organism: Celeribacter persicus (assembly GCF_003050785.1). Taxonomy (GTDB): domain Bacteria; phylum Pseudomonadota; class Alphaproteobacteria; order Rhodobacterales; family Rhodobacteraceae; genus Celeribacter; species Celeribacter persicus. The sequence continues at coordinate 74,729 of NZ_QAOH01000003.1, read as the reverse complement.
TCCCGCAGCCAGGCTGCGGTGGACGAATTTGCCGTTCTGGCGGAGAAACTCCCCGCTTTGCTGCCCTCCGACTGGCTCGTGGACTACGGCTATCTGGAATTCGCCAACCCCGTGCTGCGCGATGGCCTCGACCGTCTGCGCGAGGCCGGGTGCGAGCGCATCCTTGCCGTGCCGGGGATGCTTTTTGCTGCGATGCATGCGAAAAACGACATTCCGACGGTGCTCAACACCTATGCCGCCAAGCATGGGATCGAGGTCTCTTATGGCCGCGAACTGGGTGTCGATCCGAAAATGATCGCCGCCGCCGCCGGTCGTGTGCAGGATGCCGTCGACCGCGCCAATGCCGATTTGGGAGAACTGCCTCTGCACGACACCTGCCTTGTGGTCATCGGTCGCGGCGCCTCCGACCCGGACGCCAACGCCAATGTCGCCAAGATCGCGCGTCTTCTCTGGGAGGGCATGGGCTTTGGCTGGTGCGAGATCGGTTATTCCGGCGTTACCTTCCCGCTCGTTGAACCCTGCCTGCAACATGTCGCCAGGCTTGGCTACAAACGTGTCATCGTCTTTCCCTATTTCCTTTTCACCGGCATCCTGATCGACCGCATCTATGGCTTCACCGATCAGGTCGCCGCCAAATATCCCGACATTCAGTTCGTCAAGGCGGGTTATCTCAACGACCATCCGAAAGTGCTCGAAACCTTCGCCGAACGCGTGCTCGAACAGGACGGTGATATTCCAGTGCCGAATTGCGGGATCTGTCCCTACCGCACGCAGGTTCTCTCCATCGAGGGGGAAGCACCGCGCAAGATCAGCCCCACCGAGCGCACCGCCGATCTGTCCCGCTACGGCAAGGGCCACCCGGCGTTGAGCGAAGTGCCGCCACCGACCTGTGTGCTCTGTAAATACCGCACCGAGGTGTTGGGGTTCGAAGCCGAGCTTGGCGCGGTTCAGGAAAGCCACCATCACCATGTCGAGGGGCAGGGAGCCTCTGCGCCGGGTTCCAACGTGGCCGATTGTACGCTTTGCGATACCTTCTGCACCGGGTTGTGTCGGCTTGAGGCGGCGGGTCATCACCATGACCACCACCACGATCATCATCACCATCATGACGATCACGATCATCATGCTCACCACCACAGTCACCATCATCACGATCATGAGCACCCGCATGACCACGATCATCATCATGGTCATGACCACAGCCACGACCACCGCCATCCGGTCTACCCGCACGCCAATCACCCGCTCGGCCCCGAGTCGGCGCGCAAAACCAAAGGCTGAACCGCATGCGCCCTTATGAAAAGGACCCACAGGCGATCTACGCCCAGAGTTTCGCAACCGTACGGCGTGAGGCGCGTCTGGATCGTTTCGATCCCGGCATGGAACGCCTTGCAATCCGCCTGATTCACGCTTGCGGCATGGTGGAGGTGGCGGATCGTCTCGCATTTTCTCCCGGTGCCTATGCCGCCGGGTACGACGCGCTGAAATCCGGCGCGCCTATCCTCTGTGACTGCGAAATGGCCGGGGCGGGGATTATCCGCCGCTATCTGCCAGCAGACAACGAGGTGGTCGTCACGCTCAACGCCCCCTCCGTCCCCGAGCACGCCAGAGAGATCGGCACCACCCGTTCCGCCGCCGCCGTGGACCTCTGGGAGCCGCATCTTGAGGGCGCCGTCGTTGCCATCGGCAATGCCCCCACGGCGCTGTTTCACCTTCTGGAGCGGATCGAGCAGGGCTTTCCCAAACCGGCTCTGATCCTCGGCTTTCCCGTCGGGTTCGTGGGCGCGACGGAATCCAAGGCCGAGCTTGCCGCCAATCCCCGAGGCTGTGATTTCATCGCGCTTCGCGGACGCCGCGGCGGATCGGCTATCGCTTCCGCCGCCGTGAATGCCTTGGCGGCCGGACTGCCGGAGATCGGCGAATGAGTGCTCCGTGGCTCCATATCATCGGTATCGGTGACAACGGTCTCGACAGCCTCGCCCCCGCCACCCGCATGGTGCTTGAAGATGCGGAGGTGATCTTCGGAGCGGAACGCCACCATGAACTGACAGCATCGCTGATTGCCGAGCGTCGCGTATGGCCCTCGCCTTTCGATGCGCTGATCTCCGATCTGAACTCCCTGCGTGGGCGTCGTGTCGCCGTGCTCGCCACCGGCGATCCGCTCTGGTATTCTGTCGGAGCCCGGATCGGACGGGAGATCGACTCGTCCGAGATACTCTACCATCCGCAGCTTTCCGCCTTCCAGCTTGCGGCTTGCCGCATGGGATGGTCGCTAGCCGATTGCGAAATATTGACCATTCACGGGCGTCCGGCAGAACAGGTTATTCCTTTCCTCGCCGCATCGCAGAAATTGCTCATTTTGACAAAAGGTTCTGATAGCCCGTCAGAAGTTGCGAAAATTTTGCGTAATCTTGGATTTTACCCTTCTCGCATGACGGTGCTGGCCCATATGGGTGGTGTTGATGAAGCCCGCTTTGACGGTACCGCCGCCGATTGGTCACATGAAGTGCCAGAGTTCCATACCCTCGCTGTCGATCTAATTGCGGAAGAGGGCGCGACCCTGCTGCCGCGTTTTGGTTTGCCCGACAGCGCCTTTGTGTCCGACGGCAACATGACCAAACAAGAGGTGCGCGTCGTGACCTTGGCCAAGCTCGGTCCGGTGCGTGGTGGGATGCTCTGGGACATCGGTTGCGGGTCCGGCTCGGTCGCCATCGAATGGATGCGCGCGGCGCGTGACGCCCGTGCTATCGGCATCGAACACCGCGCCGACCGTCGCGCTTTGGCGGCGCAAAACGCCTTGGCTCTGGGCACGCCGGGTTTGAAACTGATCGACGCGAAAGCGCCGGAGGGGCTTGAGGATTTGCCCGCCCCGGATGCGGTGTTCATTGGCGGCGGATTATCACGCGAAGTCGTCGAGATTGCCCTCGCCGCGATTAAACCGCATGGCCGTCTGGTTGCCAATGCGGTGACGCTGGAAAGCGAAACCATGCTGCTTTCGCTGCGCAGCGAATTCGGTGGCGATCTCACCCGTCTGTCCGTCTCACGTGCCAAACCAGTCGGAAGCCTGTCGGGCTGGAAGCCTTTCATGCCCGTCACGCAATGGAGTCTCACCAAATGACCGGAAAACTTTACGGTATTGGCCTTGGTCCGGGCGATCCCGAACTGATGACCCTCAAGGCCGCGCGGCTCATCGCGGGGGCCAAGGTCATTGCCTATCCGAGGCTCGCGGGCGGCACATCTTTTGCCCGCTCCATTGCGGCAGATCACATCGCCCCCGGTACACGCGAGATCGTCATGGACATTCCCATGACCGTCGACCGCGCCCCGGCACAGGCCGCTTATGATGCGGGGGCTTTGGCCATTCGGACCGAACTCGATGCCGGTCATGACGTGGTGGTGCTCTGTGAGGGCGATCCGTTTTTCTACGGCTCCTTCATGTATCTCTACGCTCGTCTGCGGTCCGATTATCCGGTCGAGGTCGTGCCCGGCGTCAGCTCCGCCATGAGCTGTGCCGCTGTTGCGGGCCTTCCACTCGCCGCCCGCAACGAGGTGGTGACGATCCTCCCCGCCCCGGAACTTGCCCGACGTTTGTCGGGCGGAAATCCGACGCAAACCCTGCCACCCTCAGACACCATTGTGGTGATGAAACTCGGGCGTCATTTCGCGGCGGTCCGGGCGGCGATTGAGGTGGCGGGACTGACCGATAAAGCGGTCTATATCGAACGTGCATCGACCCCGGACGAACAGGTGATGCCGCTCTCGAAAGCGCCTGAAAAGGCACCGTATTTTTCCATGATCCTTATCGTGAAAGGGGCCGATCCATGGCTGTGACCCCGGTTGTCGTCGCTCTGAATTCCTCTGGCGAGAAGGTTGCGGCAAAAATTGCCGTTGCCCTTGGTGCAGAGCTGCATGGCCGTGAAGGCCGGACCAGCGCAAAGATCAGTTTTCCAAATGCCCTGGACCACATCCGCGATCTTTTCGCGGCGGGTATTCCGGTGATCGGCGTCTGTGCGTCCGGTATCCTGATCCGCGCCGTCGCGCCGCTATTGCACGACAAGAAAAGCGAACCACCGGTGATTTCCGTGTCCGACGACGGTTCCGTCGTTGTCCCGCTTCTGGGGGGGCATCGCGGCGCCAACCGTCTGGCGCAAGAGATCGCACAAACCCTTGAGGCGAAAGCTGCCATCACGACGGCGGGGGATATTGCGTTGGGGATCGCCCTGGATGAGCCGCCCTTGGGCTATCGCCTTGCCAACCCCGAAGATGCCAAATCCGCGATGGCCGCATTGCTCTGCGGGGCCGGTGTCTCGGTTGAGGGAGAAAACATTTTCGAGCTGACCGATGAGGGTGGCGAGGTGGCGCTTTCCGTGACCGATGCGCCGGGCGCGCCGGGATCGCAACGCCTTGTTTATCACCCGCAACGTTACGCCCTCGGTGTCGGGTGTGCGCGCAATGCCGATCCCGATGAGCTTTGGCAGAATGTCTCGGATATGTTGGCGGAACAGGGGGTTGCACCGGGAGCGATTGCTTCGGTCAATACGATTGATCTGAAGGCGGATGAACTGGCGATGATCGCTTTGGCAAAACGTCTGGACGTGCCTTTGCGGCTGTTCACGGCGCAGGAGCTGGAGGCGCAGGCGGATCGGTTGGCCAACCCGTCGGAAGTGGTCTTCGCCGAGGTCGGGTGTCATGGTGTTGCAGAAGGCGCGGCTTTGGCGGCGGGCGGGATGTTGGTTGCAGAAAAGCGCAAAACCGCCAATACGACCTGCGCGCTGACCCGTTCCGAGACACCGCTCGTTGATTTGAAAGGCCGCGCCCGGGGGCGTCTGTCGGTTGTTGGGATCGGGCCGGGACAGGCAAGCTGGCGTACACCGGAAGTATCGAAAATGATCTCGGAAGCCGAAGAACTCGTTGGTTATGGCCTCTATATTGATATTCTCGGCTCATTAGCTGCCGGTAAACTCCGCAGCGATTTCCCTTTGGGGGGTGAGGAAGACCGGTGCCGCTATGCCTTGGAACAGGCAGCAAAAGGCAAGAACGTAGCTTTGGTCTGTTCCGGAGATGCGGGTATCTACGCGATGGGCGCACTGGTGTTCGAACTGCTCGATCGCAAGCCGGAAGAGCACGGTGTCTCCGATGCCGCGCGTCGGGTCGAAGTGATCTGCTCTCCCGGCGTGTCGGCCCTGCAAGGCGCGGCGGCACGGGCGGGCGCGCCTTTGGGACATGACTTCTGTGCGATCTCGCTATCGGATTTGCTGACCCCGCGCGACGACATCCTGCGCCGCTTGAAAGCCGCCGCCGAGGGAGATTTCGTCATCGCTTTTTACAATCCGGTCTCAAAAAAACGCCGCACGCTTTTGGCCGAGGCGCGGGAGATATTGTTGAAACATCGTCCGGCGGATACGCCGGTCATGCTGGCGTCCAATCTGGGCCGCCCGACGGAATATGTGCGTTATCGACGGCTCGACGCGCTTGAGGTGGAGGAGGTGGACATGCTGACCGTGGTGCTGATCGGTTCGTCGAACACACGTCTGGCGCAGTTGGGCGAAGGGCCGCGGATGTTCACGCCGCGCGGTTATGCGAGACGGATCGACGGAGATTTGCAGGACGTTGGCAATCGCCATCTGGAGGACAATCTATGACGGTTTTTTTCATCGGAGCCGGTCCCGGCGATCCGGAGCTTTTGACGAAAAAGGCCGAGCGGATCATCGGGGAATGCCCCGTGTGTCTTTATGCCGGTTCTCTGGTGCCGCCGGAAGTTGTCGCCTGTGCCCCGGAGGGTGCGCGGGTTCTCGACACGGCACCGATGACGCTGGATGATACTCACAAAGAAATCAAAATAGCGCATCAAAATGGACTTGATGTTGCGCGTGTGCACAGTGGCGACCCTTCTCTCTATGGTGCGATCGCAGAGCAAATTCGCCGTTTGCGCGCCGATGGTATCCCCTATGAGATCATTCCCGGTGTTCCAGCCTATGCTGCGGCAGCGGCGGCGCTGGGGCAGGAACTGACCATCCCGGAGATTGCGCAGAGCATTGTTCTCACGCGGGTCTCGATGAAATCGACCTCAATGCCCGAAGGTGAGACGCTGGAGAATTTCGCAAAGACCGGTGCGACTCTGGCCATTCACCTTGGTATTCGCAATTTACGCGAGATCGAACGTCAGCTTGCGCCTTATTACGGGGCCGATTGTCCGGTGGCGGTGGCGTATCGCGTTGGTTGGCCGGATCAGATGCTGATCCGTGGCACGCTGTCCGATATTCATGAAAAAATCCGGGCTGAGAAGATCACCCGCACGGCGTTGATCCTTGTGGGGCCTGCTCTTGGAGAGGTGGCGGATTTCAAGGATTCTGCGCTTTACGATCCGGCGATACCGCATGTGTTGCGCCCGAAGGTGAAGCGGTAACTGCGGCAATCGGGTGACTCTCGTGCATCGGGCGGTACACTCGCGTTATCGTTAAAGCCTTTTGCAATTGATCTGAGGCACAGAACAGTTGCAAAAGGCCCTCAACATATGAGCCCTGCACAACGTTTTCCGAAAATCTGTGATTCAGATTGTTCGCAAAACGCTTTAACTTGACCAAAACCATTCCTGTGCCATCCTTAAGACAAGACGATTGTCGTGGAGGATGACATGATCGACTTTCTGCCGAAAGAAGTGCTTGAAGGGCTTGAGCTGGCCCGCAAACGCGATCTGAAAAAACGGTCGCGGCTTCGGGTGAAAGTCGGGGATCAGACCTATCCGATCCTGCGAGCCTGGGACAACGGCTTTGCGCTGGACCGGGACAACACCGATCATCTGCGCGGGCTTGTGGACGTGTTCGATGGCTCGAAACATCTTTACCAAGCCCTGATCGTGGCCTCGCAGGAAGAAGGTCACGAAATGAGCTTCGAGTTCAAACGCGCGACCTGTGCCACGGATCGCCCGCCGCTCGACTACGACCGGCCCGATGATGCGCCGGTCGCGCTTTTGCCGCGCTGATCTTTACTGCAAATCGCTGAACGCGTCCTTCAGGCGTCCACAGGCGGTTTCCACAAGGCTGCGTGGAGTTGCGAGATTGAACCGTAGGTAAAGCTCCCCACCTTTTCCAAAAGTCGGCCCGTGGTTCGGCGCAATATGGGCGGTTTTTTCGACACGGGCGGTGAATTCCTCCCGTGACATGCCGGTGTCGGAGAAATCGACCCAGGCCAGATAGGTCGCCTCCAGCGGCATGGATTTCAGCCCTGGAATTTCTGCGATAGCGGCATCGAAAATCTGACGGTTGCCATCGAGATAGACAATCAGCTCATCGACCCAGGTGGCGCCTTCCGGGCTATAGGCGGCGGTGGCCATTTCCAGACCGAAAGAGTTCGGAGAAATCCCCAGCGCCGCCATGCGGGAGGCGAATTTCGCGCGCAAGGTCGCATCGGGGATGATCACATTGCCCGAGTGCGTCCCCGCAATGTTGAAGGTTTTCGTGGTCGCCGACATCATGATCAGACGATCTTCAATGCCCTCGATCAGGGCCATCGGCGTGTGTATGTGTCCCGGCATCACCAGATCGTGGTGAATCTCATCAGAGACCAGAATGAGGTCGTGCCGCTTGCAGAACTCGGCAACGCTCTCCAGTTCCTCACGGGTCCACACGCGCCCGCCGGGATTGTGCGGAGAACAGAGGATCAGCATCTTTTCATTGCCGGTCATCTGTGCGTCCCAAGCCTCGAAATCCATGATGTATTTGCCGCCTTCGAGTGCCAGAGGACATTCGACGATTTCGCGCCCGGCGGCTTTGATCACCCGGCTGAACGCATGGTAGACGGGCGTCATCAGAACGACCCCGTCGCCCGGCTTGGTAAACGCGTCGATGCAAAGCGCCGTGCCGTTCACCAGCCCGTGTGTGGTGAAAATCCAGCCGGGGTCGACTTCCCAGCCATGACGGTTTTTCATCCACCACTGAATGGCGGCATGATAATCGCGCTCATCGCCGAAATAACCATAGACCCCATGAGCGGTCATCTTTTCAAGTGCCCTTTGCACACAGGCCGGCGGGTGAAAATCCATGTCCGCCACCCACATCGCAATGCCATCCTCGGCGGGCACGCCGTAGAGGTCCTCCATCTTGTCCCACTTCGCGCAATGGGTGCCAAAACGGTTGATGATCGGGTCGAACAGCGGATTGGTCATGGAGGGCTCCCTGAAATCATTATGTGCGAGCCTAATCGCCCCACTTGCCGAAGGAAAACCGAAAATCCCGCGCGAGGGGCTATGCGTTTTCGCAGCGCTGATATTGCGTGCGGCGGGCGCATTGACTAAATGCAGGACATGACACTGAAACCGATCCTCATCCATCCCGACCCGCGTCTTAAAAAGCACTGCGATCCCGTCACCGAGTTCGACAAGGAACTCGCGCGCTTTGCTGACGATATGCTTGAGACGATGTATGATGCGCCCGGCATCGGCCTTGCCGCGCCGCAGGTCGGGCTGATCAAACGCATGCTGGTGATGGATTGCGCTAAGGAAGCGGATGGTACGCCGGAGCCGATGGTTCTGGTGAACCCCGAAGTGACGTGGAAAAGCGAAGAACGCAATGTCTACGAGGAGGGCTGTCTCTCCATCCCCGGCCAATATGCCGAGGTAGAGCGCCCCAAGATGGTGCGCGTCAAATGGCAGGATGTCGAGGGCAAGCCACACGAACAGGAGTTTGACGCGCTTTGGGCGACCTGTGTACAGCATGAGATCGACCATTTGGACGGAGTGCTGTTCATCGACTATCTCAAGCCGCTGAAACGGCAAATGATCACTCGCAAGATGCAGAAACTCAAACGCGAGAAGGCGCGCCTCTGATGGCGCTACGCGAGATCCTGCTCTGGCCGGATGCGCGCCTGAGTACGCGTTGTGCGCCGGTGACTGAGATCACCGCAGAGATTCGCACCCTCGTCGCAGATATGTTCGACACGATGTATGACGCCCCCGGTCGTGGCCTTGCCGGGCCTCAGGTCGGGGCAATGCTGCGGCTCTTCGTGATGGATGCGACATGGAAGGAGGGGACGAGATCCCCCCTCGTGGCGATCAATCCCGAGATCACCGCCATGTCCGATGAGACCTGTGAGATGGACGAAGGTTGTCTTTCGATCCCCGGCATCACCGCAACCGTCGCCCGGCCGATGCGGATCACGCTGAGCTGGACCGATCTTGATGGGGGCCGCCACAGCTGCGAGATGGAGGGTGCTGAGGCCCGTATCGCCCAGCACGAATACGACCATCTCGACGGGCTTGTGCATTTCGACCGACTCGATGCGAAAACCCGCGCCCGTCTGGAGGAGGCCTACGCATGACCATCCGCCCCTTTGTGTCTTATCCCGACAAACGTCTGAAAACCGCAGTGCCGCCCGTGGCCGAGATCACGGACGAGATTCGCACGATCTGGGCCGATATGGTCGAGACCATGGATGCCATGCCGGGCTATGGCCTTGCCGGGCCGCAAATCGGGGTGATGCAACACCTGGCCGTGGTCGATTGTTCCGACGAGCGGGGCAAGGCGATCAAACTGGCCAATCCCGAGGTGCTTCACGCCTCCGTACAGATGCGTGAACACGAAGAGGCCTCCCCGAACCTGCCCGGTATGTCCGCCGTGATCTCCCGCCCGCGCGCCGTCACCGTGCGCTTTTTCAACGAGGCGGGGGAGGTTGAGGAGCGCGATTTCGTCGGTCTCTGGGCCACCTCGGTGCAGCACCAGATCGACCATCTGAATGGCAGGATGTATTTCGACAATCTCAAGCCGGTGAAACGTCAGATGTTCCTCAAGAAGGCGAAAAAGACGGGGGCCATGACATGAGAGTGATCTTCATGGGCAGCCCGAAATTCTCCGTTCCTGTGCTCGACGCACTTGTCGAGGCAGGCCATGAGATCGCCTGCGTCTATTGCCAGCCGCCGCGTCCGGCGGGGCGGGGCAAGAAAGACCGCCCGACACCTGTTCAGGCCCGCGCCGAAGAGCTTGGCCTGCCGATCCGGCATCCGGTGAATTTCAAGGACCCGGCGGATGTCGCCGCCTTCGCCACGCTGAACGCCGAAATTGCCGTGGTCGTGGCCTATGGCCTCTTGTTGCCGCAGAGCATTCTCGATGCACCGAAGCGTGGCTGCCTCAACATCCACGCCTCTCTCCTGCCGCGCTGGCGGGGTGCCGCCCCCATCCATCGCGCGATCCTCGAAGGCGATGAAAAAACCGGCGTCTGTATCATGCAGATGGAGGCAGGGCTCGACACCGGGCCTGTGCTGTTGCGTCAGGAAACCGAGATCACGGCGGAGGACACCACCGCGACACTCCATGACCGTCTGTCTGAAATGGGAGCGGATGCGATCACCGTAGCGTTGGACACGCTGGATCATCTCGTGCCCGAAGCGCAGCCGGACGATGGCGTGACCTACGCGAAAAAGATCGACAAGGCTGAGGCGCATATTGACTGGACCCGTCCGGCGGAGGAGATCGACCGACAAATTCGTGGCCTCTCCCCCTTTCCCGGCGCTTGGGCCACGCTGAACGGTGAGCGGATCAAGTTCCACATGTCGCGCGTCACGGACGGCACTGGCGCTCCCGGCGAGGTGATAGGGGATTTTACCATCGCCTGTGGTGATGGTGCCGTCGAAATTCTCACCGCGCAGCGCGAAGGCAAACGTGCTATGCCGGTGGCGGAGATTTTGAAAGGGCTCGATCTGCCGACAGGCAGCCGGTTCGTGTGAGGGTGAAGCCATGTTTCCAGTGATGATCGGCACCATCGTGATCGCGGGCATCGTCGGCTACGCCAGCGAGCGGACCGGTTTCACCCGCAACGGCATCCTGCCCTCGATCATCATCTGTGTGGGCGGCGCGTTTCTGGCCTATTTTGTCCGGCTGATGTTCGGCATCGGATTCGGCTCACCGGGGCTGAATGCCATCGCCTCCTCAATCGGTGCGCTGATCATCGTACCGACCCATTGGCGGAAAAGATAGGAGGCACCCATGCCCGTTCTCTTCCTGATCATTGTCGGCGCTGCGGCGGGTTTCATTGCGACCCGTGTCATGGATTTGAAAACCGATCTGATCACCACGGTTGTCATCGGCATGCTCGGGGCACTGATCGGCGGGCTGGTGTTGCGCTTCCTGCTGATGCTCTCGGGCATAGCTGCGGGTTTCGTCGGTGCGATCCTTGGGGCGATGGCGCTGATCTGGGCGTGGAAAGCGATCACGGGCCGGAAATGATCTGGTTATTGTCCATCCCGGGGATGATCGCGCGCGTGCTCTTCAGCCTCGCGCTCTGGCTCATGTTCCGCCCCGGAGGATGGTTCGTCGCCTGTTGTCTCGCAGTGGCGGCAACTTGGTATATCAAGGCGTGAGAGCTCAGTTTTTAGGGGGGCGTGATTTGTAGACAGGCAGAGACCAGCCCCAGATCATGCTACCTGCCCGCAGCGTAAATGTCAGAATACCACAGAAAATGAATTCAAAAATGCTCGGAAGTTCTATGTAGGATGCAAAAAGCAGGGCGAGCGCTCCGGCCAGTGCGGCCGAGGCGTAAAGTTCGCCTTGCTTAAGCACCAATGGTACCTCGTTACAGACCACATCCCGCATCAGCCCGCCGAAACAGCCGGTCGCGACCCCCATGAGCGCGACGATCACCGGGGGCTGCCCGAGCTTGAGCGCGACCCCGGCACCTGCGGCGACGGCGACGGACAGCGCCACGGCATCGGCCCACATCAGGGCTTTCTGGCGGCTCTCGAACAGATGCGCGGTAAAGAACACGACGGCAGCCACGAGACAGGCAATGACGATATAGGCCGGATCGGCGATCCAGAACACCGCATCGCGATTGAGAAGCACGTCACGCAGCGTGCCGCCACCCACGGCGGTCAGACAGGCGACAAAGGCGAAGCCGACAAGATCGAGCTGGGCGCGGGAGGCGGCGAGTGCACCGGAGATCGCGAAGACGATTACGGAGGCATAATCGAGAGCCGCGAGAGGGGTCATGACGTCGCCTTCTTGAACGGTGCCATGCCTGCGCGGGCCAGTTCATCGGCGCGCTCGTTCTCCGGGTGACCGGCGTGGCCCTTGACCCATTCCCAAGTTACATCGTGCCGCTTTTGCGCATCGTCGAGCCTCTGCCAGAGATCGACATTCTTCACCGGCTTTTTCGCGGCGGTTTTCCAGCCGTTGCGTTTCCAGCCGTGAATCCAGCCGGTGACGCCGTTTTTCACATAGGCGCTGTCGGTCACGACGGTGATGTGCGAGGGGCGCTCCAGCGTTTCGAGCGCGGTGATCGCGGCCAGAAGCTCCATCCGGTTGTTGGTGGTTTCCGCCTCGCCGCCCTTGAGTTCGCGCTCTTTGAGCACCTTGTCTCCGTCTTTTGCGACGAGCAAAGCGCCCCACCCGCCGGGACCGGGATTTCCGGAGCAAGCTCCGTCGGTATATGCGTAGAATTCAGCCATGACAGAGCAGGGTGATATAGTGCCCGGCGGTGCCGTCAAGCCCCACGCCGCCAAACAGCCGCCGATCCTGGACGGTAAACCTCGCTGCGTGCAGCAGGTCTTCGAGTTCCGCCTCGCCGTAATAGGTATAATACCGCCCAAGCTTGTCCGGTCCGGCACCCTCTCCGAGCTTCATGGCGATGTGAAAGACACCTCCGGGTTTCAACGCCCGGTGAATGCGGTGGAGCAGATCGGGTAGCTCCTGACGCTCCGCATGCAGCAGGCTGAAATTGGCCCAGATGCCATCGTAAACCTCTTTCGCCTCCAACGCATCGAACCGTGCAAGCCGCGTTGCAACGCCCTCATGCCGGGCTGTAAGTGCGAGCATTTCCGCCGAGGCATCCCATGCCTCGACCTCAAATCCTTGCGTGGCGAACCATTCTGCATATTGCCCCGGCCCACAGCCGAAATCGAGAATGTGTGCTCCTGACGGCAACCCGCCCGCGAAGGCCTGCGCTTGCGGCAACTCGTATAGTTCGGCATTGCGCACAGCATAGGCACCCGCCTGCGCGTCGTAGATCGGGATGGTGCGATCCGCCTCGCTCATGCGGTCTCTCTCAAGACACGGGGCACTTTGAATTCGACGTTTTCCTGCGCGGTTTCGACCCGTTCCACGGTTACGTCATAACGGGCGCGGAAGGCGTCGATCACCTCGTTCACCAGAACCTCGGGCGCGGAAGCTCCGGCAGTGATTCCCACTGAAGTGATCCCTTCAAGTGCGCGCCAGTCGATATCGGCCGCACGCTGCACAAGCTGGGAATAAGCGCAGCCATTGGCCTTGCCGACTTCGACAAGACGTTTGCTATTTGAACTGTTTGGTGCACCAATGACCAAAAGAGCGTCTATATGTGATGCGATGGCCTTGACTGCCGCCTGCCGGTTGGTGGTGGCGTAACAGATGTCTTCCTTGTGCGGGCCGGCGATGTTCGGGAAACGCGCGCGCAGCGCCGCGATCACATCGACCGTATCGTCGACCGACAGCGTGGTTTGCGTGATGAAGGCAAGCCGTTCCGGATCACGTACCTCAAGCCCCGGCACATCCTCGGGCGTTTCGACCAGCAAAACCTCCCCCTCGGGCAGTTGACCCATGGTGCCGATGGTTTCCGGGTGACCGGCATGGCCGATCATGATCATCTGCAAGCCGTCGGCGTGATGGCGTTCCGCCTCGATGTGCACTTTGGACACCAGCGGACAGGTGGCATCGACATAAACCATTTCGCGTTTGGCGGCTTCGGCAGGCACGGCTTTCGGCACGCCATGGGCGGAAAAGATCACGGGGCGGTCATCCGGGCAATCGTTCAACTCCTCGACGAAAATTGCGCCCTTGGCCTTGAGCCCGTCGACCACGAATTTGTTGTGCACGATCTCATGGCGGACATAGACCGGCGGGCCCCATTTCTCAATTGCCATTTCCACGATCTTGATGGCGCGGTCCACCCCGGCGCAGAACCCGCGAGGGGCTGCGAGATAGAGGGTGAGTGGGGGCTTGGGGGTCGTATCGGTCATGGCGCGCTCCTGATCTTGTTCAGAGGTAGCGGCGAACGTGCAGGAGTGCAACGACCGGGAGGGGAAAAGCCCCCGCGTGGGGGGCTTTGCATTCGGTTGCCGGGATCAGTTGTCGTAACCGTCGTCGTCGCGGGGTTCGCGCGGCGGGCGTCCGATCACATCCTTGAGATCGTTCAGCTCGATGAAATTGTCGGCCTGACGACGCAACTCATCGGCGATCATCGGCGGCTGGGTCTTGATCGTGGAGACCACGGAGACGCGCACACCCTGACGTTGCAGACTTTCGACCAACGGGCGGAAATCGCCATCGCCGGAGAACAGCACGATGTGGTCGACATGCGGGGCAAGTTCCATCGCGTTGACCGCGAGTTCGATGTCCATGTTGCCCTTGATCTTGCGGCGGCCCATCGAGTCGGTGAATTCCTTGGCCGGTTTGGTGACCATGGTGAAGCCGTTGTAGTTCAGCCAGTCGACCAGCGGACGGATCGGCGAGTAGTCGTCATTCTCCAGCAGGGCGGTATAGTAGAAGGCGCGCAGCAGCTTGCCGCGGCGCATGAATTCCTGTCGGAGAAGTTTGTAATCGATATCGAACCCAAGCGATTTCGCGGCCGCGTAAAGGTTCGAACCATCGATGAACAAGGCAAGCCGTTCATCTTTGTAAAACATCTAAAGGTCCTTTTGTCTTGTATTTTTTGGATGTGCCGTGGCCACGGCACGTCAGTTGTTCTTGGCTTTCTGCACAGTGAGATAGTATGAAATCGGCGAAATCAACACTTGTCTAAATATATAGGGCGGACGGGGGCAGTGGGTAAACAAACCGGAGACTGGGCAAAAAGACGCGCATGGATCGCGTTCGGGGCGAATCTGCCTTCAAGTGCCGGAGCCCCGCTGGAGACGTTACGCGCGGCTGTGCATGCGTTGCAGAGCAAGGGGAGCAGGATCAGTGCGATCAGCCGGATTTACGAGACCCCGTGTTTTCCCGAGGGTGCCGGACCGGATTACATCAATTTTGCCGCAGAGATTGAGACGGTTTTGGCCCCGGAAGAACTGCTCGCCCTGTTGCATGAAGTAGAGCATTCCTTCGGGCGAGTGCGCGAAACCCGTTGGGCCGGGCGTCCGATTGATCTGGATCTGATGGCCTTCGAGGATGAGGTTTTTCCCGATGTGGCCTCGGTGAGCAGCTGGATCGAGCTGCCCTTGGCACAACAAAGCGTGCGTGCCCCGGATCGGTTGATCCTGCCGCACCCACGCATCCAGGACCGGGCTTTCATGCTGATTCCCTTTGCCGATCTCGCTCCGGACTGGCGGCATCCGATCCTCGGTAAAACCGTCGCGAAGATGCTCGCGGCCCGTCCTGAGGCGGAAAAATCCGAGGTGAAACCCCTCGAAGGCATCGAAATCCTCGTCGATTAGGGGTAGAATGACGGGAAAGGGCGCTTGTCAAGGGCTTCGTGCTCGCCTATGTAGAGCCTTTGAATTGCACCCCCGTCCGAACGATTGGAGATCCCATGGCCCGCGTGACCGTTGAAGATTGCGTCGACAAGGTTCCGAACCGCTTCGAGCTCGTGATGCTCGCGGCCCACCGTGCGCGCGAGATCGCCGCAGGCTCGGCGCTGACCGTGGATCGCGACAACGACAAAAACCCGGTTGTCGCCCTGCGCGAGATCGCCGAGGAAACCCAGTCCGCCGATGCGCTGCGCGAACGGATGATCGAAAGCCACCAGACCCAGATCGAGGTCGATGAGCCGGAAGACGATCAGATGGCGCTTCTCATGGGGCAGGAGGCCGACAAACCGGCCGAGGACGATATGTCCGAAGAGAAACTGCTGCGCGCGCTGATGGAAGCGCAGGGGCAGAATTAAGATGCGGGGCCTCAAGGCCCCAATCCACGGAGTTCGCGGACCAAAATGATCGACGTCGAAGACCTGATCGCGCTGGTCCGCAACTACAACCCCAAGACAAATGCCGATCTGATCCGCGAGGCCTATGCCTACGGGCGTGAGATGCATGAGGGGCAGTTTCGCCGCTCCGGCGAACCTTATTTCACCCATCCCGTTGCCGTTGCCGCCATCCTGACCGAGCAATCGCTCGACGATGCGACGATCATCACGGCGCTGTTGCACGACACGATCGAGGACACCCGCGCCTCGTACAGCGAAGTCGCGCGCAAGTTCGGCGAAGAGATCGCCGAGTTGGTGGATGGGGTGACGAAACTCACCAACCTGCAACTCTCTTCGACGGAGACCAAACAGGCGGAGAACTTCCGCAAACTGTTCATGGCCATGTCGAAGGACCTGCGGGTGATCCTCGTGAAACTCGCCGACCGTCTGCACAACATGCGGACGATCAAGTCGATGCGTCCCGAAAAACAGCTCCAGAAAGCGCGCGAGACCATGGATATCTTCGCGCCGCTTGCCGGTCGCATGGGGATGCAATGGATGCGTGAGGAACTCGAGGACTTGAGCTTTCGGGTGATCAACCCGGAGGCGCGCAACTCGATCATCCGTCGCTTTATCACGTTGCAACGCGAAACCGGCGATGTGATCCACAAGATTACCAATGACATCCGTGCCGAACTGGAGCGTGAGGACATCGACGCCGACGTGTTCGGGCGGGCGAAGAAACCCTATTCGATCTGGCGCAAGATGGAGGAGAAACAGCAAAGTTTCTCCCGCCTCTCCGATATTTACGGTTTCCGTGTCATCACTCGTTCGGAGATGGATTGTTACCGTGTCCTCGGTGTGATTCACCAACGCTGGCGCGCCGTGCCGACCCGGTTCAAGGATTACATCAGCCAGCCGAAATCCAACGGCTACCGCTCGATCCACACCACGGTGTCGGGTCGGGACGGCAAGCGGGTGGAGGTGCAGATTCGCACCCGCCAGATGCACGAAGTGGCCGAAAGTGGCGTGGCCGCGCACTGGTCCTATCGTGACGGGGTGCGGGCGCAGAACCCCTTTGCCGTCGATCCGGCGAAATGGCTGGCCCAGCTTACCGAGCGCTTCGAGAATGCGGAGGATCACTCCGAATTCCTCGAACACGTCAAGCTGGAGATGTATTCCGACAAGGTCTTCACCTTCACGCCGAAGGGAGAGGTGGTGTCCCTGCCGAAAGGCGCGACACCGTTGGATTACGCCTACGCGATCCACACCCGCATCGGCGACAGCTGTGTCGGCGCCAAAGTGGACGGTATCCGTGTGCCGCTTTGGACCCGGCTGAAGAACGGTCAGTCGGTGGAAATTCTCACCGCGGAGGGGCAGCGACCGCAGGGCACATGGCTCGACATCGTTGTGACGGGACGGGCCAAGGCGGCGATCCGCAAGTCCCTGCGTGAAGAGGACCGCGAGCGTTTCGTCAAGCTGGGGCGTGAACTGGCCCGTGTTGCATTTGAACATGTCGGCAAGAAAGCGTCTGAGAAGGCGCTCGCGACAGCGGCGAAGCAGATGTCTCTGGGGACCACCGAGGAATTGCTGGCCCGGCTCGGCTCCGCTGAACTCGCGGCCTCCGACGTGGTGCGCACGGTTTACCCGGAACTGGTGCGCGAAAGTGCGGCAATCGATTCGAAGCGTGCGATTTTGGGTCTTTCCGAGGGCGAAAGCTACAACCGTGCGCAATGTTGCCAACCGGTCCCGGGCGAACGTATCGTCGGCATCACCTATCGCGGCAAGGGCGTGGTGATCCATGCCATCGACTGCCCCTGTCTCGAAGAACTTGAGACGGAGACCAACCGCTGGATCGACCTGCAATGGCATTCGGGGCCGCACGCACCAGATTATACCGTGTCGCTCGACATCACGATCTCGAACGACACCGGGGTGCTGGGGCGGATATGCACGCTGATCGGTGAGCAGAAGGCGAATATTTCCGATCTGCGCTTTGAGGATCGCAAGCCCGACTTCTATCGTCTGATCGTGGACGTGGACCTTCGGGATGTGGAGCATCTCCATGCGGTGATGCTGGCACTCGAAGCGGAAAGTGACGTGGCACGGGTGCGCCGGTACAGGAACTTGGACAGGCGGCCCTGACGGGCGCTACGGGAGAGACATTGGTTTTCAAACGCCGGGATAAGCTGACGCCGCAGCAATGGCTGGCGCAAGCCCTCTGGCCGAAGCGCGGCTGGGGGCGGGCCGCACGTTATATGAAACACCGACTACACCGTCTGCCCGACACGCCCCATAAAATTGCCCGCGGTGTCTTTGCCGGCGTCTTCACCGTCTTCACCCCGTTCTTCGGTCTGCATTTCATCATCGCCGCTCTTCTCGCGAAGCTGATGCGCGGCAATGTCATCGCCGCCCTTCTGGCGACCTTCGTGGGCAATCCACTGACCTATGTGCCGATCGGGGTGCTCTCGCTCAAGATGGGGCATTTCCTGCTCGGCACCCGGTTCGATCCGCATCATGAGCGCAGTTTTATCGGCAAGTTCTTCGATGCCGCCGACGATTTTTGGCGTAACTTTCTCGCGCTGTTTACCGACCGTGATACAAACTGGGATGCGCTGATCCGCTTTCTGCACGAGATTTTCTTCCCTTATCTCGTCGGTGGTATCATTCCGGGTCTTCTGGCGGGGCTGGCCGCCTATTACATCACCCTGCCGATGATCACCGCTTATCAGGCGCGCCGACGTGGTAAGCTCAAGGCCAAACTTGAGGAGTTGCGCCGTAAGAAGCAGGCCAAGAAGGCTTCGCACAAGCCCTGATCGTCCTCATCAGAAATTGTCGGTTTTCTTTCCCGACCCGCGCGCTATGGTCCGCTCGAACGCAAACCGTCTGGGAATAAGATCATGAGTGAGAAACTCCGTCTTGGCATGAACATCGACCACGTCGCTACCGTGCGCAATGCGCGCGGCTCGGCCTACCCGGACCCGGTGCGTGCGGCGAAACTCGCCGAGGAGGCGGGGGCCGATGGCATCACCGCACATTTGCGCGAAGATCGTCGCCACATCACCGATGCGGACATCGAGGCGCTGGTCTCGAACCTCTCCGTGCCTTTGAACCTCGAAATGGCCGCGACCGACGAGATGCAGCAGATCGCCCTGCGCCACAAACCCCATGCGATTTGTCTCGTACCCGAGAAGCGCGAGGAGCGCACCACCGAAGGCGGTCTGGAAGTCGCCCGCGAGGAAAATCGTCTTGCTCATTTCATCGCACCCCTGCGCGACGCCGGATCGCGTGTTTCGATCTTCATCGCCGCCGATCAGCCACAGATCGAAGCGGCGCATCGCATCGGCGCTGCCGTGGTCGAACTGCACACCGGCGCCTATTGCGATCTCCATGCAGAGGGCAAATTCGCTGAGCGTGACGACGAGTTGAAACGCCTGACCGATATGGCTGCCTTCGCGCATTCGCTCGGGCTTGAAGTGCACGCAGGTCACGGCCTGACCTATGACACGGTGAAGCCGATCGCCGCTCTGCCGGAGATCGCCGAGCTGAACATCGGGCATTTCCTGATCGGCGAAGCGATTTTTCGCGGTATCATTCAGGCCATTCAGGAAATGCGCCGCCTGATGGACGAGGTACGTGCAGGTTAAAACGTAAAAAAGGGTAACGATATGAAGATTTTACGCTACACTGGAATTCTGATTGGGCTCTCCATTCTGGTTGGGCTTGTCCTGACGTTTCTGGAAAGCCTGCTCGGTTTCAACGGCGGTTCTGCGGCCGGGATCGCTGCGGTTATCGGTGCGGCTTCTTTCGAGGGTAATTTCTTTGCCAAGAAAGAAAGTCGCGTTCCTGACAAATCGGAGAAACGTGCGTTTGCCCGTATGGCAACGCTGGTGAATCTGATCTTTGGCGTCGTCGTGGTGTGGTTCGTGGCTTTTGCCATGCCGGAGTTGCGAGAACCGAGCGTGTTGCTCATCATGGCCGCTGTGTCGCTTGTGCTGCTTCTGGTGGTTTACTATGCAAGCGGGTGGTTTTTCGCTCAAACGGCTAAGAACTGGCTCAAGGCGGATGCCAGGAAGCGCGCGCAATCGCAGGATTGAGTTTGCCGTTTCCCCGGCTTTTGCAGCGCGATAGATTGAACGCCATGAAACAGCTTTCTCTGCTCCTTGCCCTTGCTGCCTCTCCCGCCCTTGCCGCGGAGATCACACCCTGCGACTGGCGCGCGTCCAGCGCGGCTCTGGTGGAACCGTGGGAAGACAACAGCCGCGGCTTCGCCAATGGTGCGATCCGGGTGGCGCTTCTCGATACGGTCGAACCGGCGGCTGCGGCTTTTCATCTTCTGGTCCTGACCCCGCCCTACACCGCACTCGGTGAGCGGCAGTGCCATGTGATTTCGGCAGAGAAGGACACCGGCTATACCACACTCGATTTTGCGTCACTGAGCGGGGAGTATGATCCCGCGACCGGTCTGACTCTGCGCCTTCCGGGGGAGAGATACAGGGGGGAAGAGGCCGTTTCCGTGATCCTCACCGTGCGGATCGACCAGAGCACACCCGATCTCTTCGTTTCCGAAGAGGTGCGCGGCCAATGATCCTCGGCATCGGTTCCGATCTTGCCAATATCGACCGCATCTCCGCGACGCTTGAGCGCTTTGGCGAGCGCTTCAAAAACCGTGTGTTCACCGAGGTTGAACAGGCCAAGGCCGAGCGTCGCCGTGATGTGGCGGGCACTTACGCCAAACGCTGGGCTGCCAAGGAAGCCTGTTCCAAGGCGCTGGGCACCGGCCTCGCCATGGGGATTTCCTGGAAGGACATGGCGGTCAAAAACCTCCGCACCGGGCAACCGGTGATGGAGGTCACAGGCTGGGCGAAAGAGCGGCTCGACGAGATGACGCCTCCGGGTCATGAGGCGATCATCCATGTCACGCTCACCGACGATTACCCCTGGGCGCAGGCCTTCGTGGTGATCGAGGCCCGCCGGATTGCGGCTTGAACCTTTAAAACCTCGCCTTCACGGGCGTTTGCCTTGACTCCCTCCCGCGCGCCTTTCATATCCCGCATGACGCAAAACCGTTTCCCTTAAGGACGAGAAGATGAGCAGCACCAAGGACAGTCTGGTCGAAACCATTAAAACCGTGGTCTACGCGCTGTTGATCGCGGGGATTTTCCGCACGCTGTTTTTTCAGCCCTTCTTCATCCCGTCCTCGTCGATGAAGGACACGCTGTTGATCGGCGATTTCCTGTTCGTCAACAAGATGAGCTACGGTTATTCGAAATGGTCCTGTCCGAAGCTGGTGAATTTCCTCTGCCCGATCTCCGGGCGCATCCTCGACTCCGAGCCCGAGCGTGGTGACATCGTCGTCTTCGAGCATCCGACCCAGCACCGCACCTTCGTCAAACGCCTGATCGGCCTGCCCGGCGATCAGGTGCAGCTTCGTGATGGCGTGATTTTCCTTAACGGTGAAGAAGTTCCGCAGACCCCCGATGGCGCTTTCGTCGAGACCTTCGAAAAGCAAGGCGCGGCGGGGCGTTACCCGGCCTGCTCCAACACCCCGGGCGAGGGTGGCGACTGCGTGAAGGAAAAATATATCGAAACCCTGCCGGGCGGGCGTCAGCATTCCGTCCTGAATATCCGCAACATCTCGCTGGACAACACGCCGGTCTACACCGTGCCGGAAGGCAATTATTTCTTCATGGGAGACAACCGTGACAACTCCGCCGACAGCCGTCTGGCGCAATCGGCGGGTGGCGTCGGGTTCGTGCCCGAAGAATATCTGATCGGCAAGGTCAGCCGCGTGATGTTCTCTTCCGCCGGCTCTCGCCTCGTCTATTTCTGGACTTGGCGCAAAGACCGCTTCTTTAAGGCGTTGCAGTGAAGATTTCCGCCGATATCCAGGCGTTCCAGACGCGGCTCGGGCATGAGTTCTCTCAGCCCGAATTGCTGCTGCGCGCCCTCACCCACAGCTCGATCTCCTCACCGACCCGGCCCGACAACCAGCGCCTCGAATTTCTGGGTGACCGGGTGTTGGGCCTGACCATGGCGGAGGCGCTGTTCGAGGCCGACAAGACCGCCTCCGAAGGCCAGCTTGCGCCCCGTTTCAATGCTTTGGTTCGCAAGGAAACCTGTGCCGATGTCGCGCGCCAGATCGACCTTGGTGCTGTGCTCAAACTCGGTCGCTCCGAGATGATGTCGGGCGGGCGCCGCAAGGAGGCTTTGCTGGCGGACGCGATGGAGGCGGTGATCGCGGCTGTGTATCGCGATGCAGGTTTCGATGTGGCGAAAGCTCTCGTGCGCAGGCTTTGGGGCAAGCGCATCGACCGGGTCGAGGACGACGCTCGCGACGCCAAGACCGCGCTTCAGGAATGGGCGCAGGCCCGGGGCCAGAAGCCGCCGAAATATGTCGAGGTTTCTCGCAAGGGGCCGGATCACGCGCCGGTCTTCACCATAGAAGTGACGCTGGAAAGCGGTGAAACTGAGCGCTCCGAGGCTCCGTCCAAACGTCAGGCCGAACAAGCCGCCGCCAAGGCGCTTTTGCAAAAACTGGAGGCCGCACATGGCTGATCAAATGGCTGAGACCACACGCGCGGGCTTTGTCGCCCTGATCGGCGAACCCAATGCCGGGAAATCCACGCTTTTGAACCGCATGGTGGGTGCAAAAGTTTCCATCGTCACCCATAAGGTGCAGACCACCCGCGCCCGCATTCGCGGTGTTGCGATGGAAGGCGACAGCCAGATCGTCTTCGTCGACACGCCTGGTATTTTCAAACCCAAACGCCGCCTCGACCGCGCCATGGTCAGTGCCGCCTGGGGCGGGGCCGCCGATGCCGATGTCGTTGTGCTTCTGATCGAGGCGCATAAGGGTATCACCGAAGGTGTCGAGGCCATTTTGGCCGCTTTGGATGAGCACTCGAACCCGAAACAGAAAATCGCCCTTGCGATCAACAAGATCGACATGGTGGACGTGGAAAAGCTTCTCGCCCTTGCCAAGGACATGAACGAGCGCCGTACCTTCGTGGAGACTTTTATGATCTCTGCCGAGAAGGGTCGTGGTGTCGACGACCTGCGCAAATGGCTCGCCCGCGAGCTGCCCGAGGGGCCGTGGCTCTACCCCGAAGATCAGATCGCCGATCTGCCCATGCGCATGATCGCCGCCGAGATCACCCGCGAGAAACTCACCCTCAACCTGCATCAGGAATTGCCCTACCAGCTCACCGTCGAGACCGAGCAATGGGAGGAGCGCAAGGACGGTTCCGCCCGTGTCGATCAGGTGATCTACGTGTCTCGGGACGGCCACAAGGGGATCATCCTTGGCAAAGGGGGCGAGACAATCAAACGCATTTCACGCGCGTCCCGTGAAGAGCTTTCGGAGTTTCTGGGCCGCAAGGTTCACCTGTTTCTTCAGGTGAAAGTGCGCCCGAACTGGCTCGAAGAGGCCGAGCGCTACGGCGAAATGGGTCTCGATTTCAAAGACGGTAACTGATGGCGCGACTAACCGCCGACATCTGGGTCTCTGCCTATCTGACACGTTTGCGATTGGCCGATATCCCCGCTTTTGTGGTGAAAAAGGGCGATGCTACGGCGGGCGCTGTGATGGTCAAACTCAACACGCTCGATGGGCAGGCCAAGGCGTTTCAGCGTGAATTCAACCTGATGGAAGATCGCCGTGAATGGGTTCTGCTCGCCGAGGGCGAGGAACGCGCGGTGGACGCTTCTTTGGCGAAACAGCGCAGTTTCGACCCCGATCTCTGGATCATCGAGGTGGAGGATCGACAGGGCCGCACACTATTGGATGAGCCGGGGCTGAGTGACTGAGCCTCTCCGATTGACCTTCCGCCCGTGGCGGGTCAGGCTTGATTGAGTATTTCAAGCAAGAAGAAGCAGGCGTATGATCGAGTGGCGCGATGAAGGGGTGGTCCTGTCCGTCCGAAAACATGGCGAGACCTCGGTGATTGTCGAGGTGTTTACCCCCGATCACGGGCGCCATGCGGGCGTGGTGCGCGGTGGTATCTCGCGCAAGATGACGCCGCATTTGCAACCGGGCGGGCAGGTTGCGGTGACGTGGAAAGCCCGGATTGAAGATCATCTGGGGGCCTTCACCTTTGAGCCCGTGAAAAGCCGCGCGCATGTGTTGAGTGATCCTCTGGCTCTGGCCGGCATGAGTGCGATGACCGCCATGCTCACGCAGCTTTTGCCGGAGCGCGAACCTCATGGCTATCTCTATGTCGACAGTCTTGCACTGTTCGACCGGATCGGCACCGATCCGATGTGGCCATTGGCCTATCTGCATTGGGAGGTGTCTCTGCTCGAAGAACTGGGGTTCGGTCTCGATCTCTCCTCCTGTGCCGTGACCGGATCGCCGGACGATCTGATCTACGTTTCTCCCAAAACCGGTCGTGCTGTGTCGCGGCAGGGGGCGGGGGACTGGGCGGATCGTTTGTTGCCCTTGCCGCAATGTCTTTTGGGGCAGTCGTCTTTGGATTTCACCGAGCTTGGGCAGGGGCTCCTGACCACGGGTCATTTCCTCGCCAGGATCGCTGCGGAGCTGTCCGACAAGGCCTTGCCTGCCGCCCGTGATCGCTTTCTCGACCGGCTCGCGAAAAAGGCGGTGCAGGACGCACCGCCTTTCTAGGGTCATTCAGGCGCGATCAGTTTAGCAAACGCCGCGCAATCACTTGCGCCTGAATTTCCCCGGCTCCCTCAAAGATGTTCAGAATGCGCGCATCACAGAGAATGCGGGAAATCTGATATTCGAGCGCAAACCCATTGCCGCCATGGATTTGCAACGCATTGTCCGCCGCGGCCCACGCGACCCGCGCGCCCAGAAGCTTCGCCATCCCGGCTTCGAGATCACAGCGATGGCCGTGATCCTTTTCCCAGGCGGAGTAATAGGTGAGCTGACGCGCCACCATGATCTCCACCGCCATCATCGCGAGCTTGCCCGACACGCGCGGGAATTCGATCAGGGACTTGCCGAACTGCTTGCGGTCCTCGGCATATTGCATCCCGACCTCAAGCGCGTTCTGTGCCACACCGATGGCGCGGGCGGCAGTCTGGATGCGGGCGGACTCAAACGTCTCCATGAGCTGTTTGAAACCCTTGCCTTCTTCGCCCCCCAGAAGGTTCTCGGCCTTCACCTTGAACCCGTCAAAGCCCAGCTCGTATTCTTTCATCCCGCGATAGCCCAGCACCTCGATCTCACCACCGGTCATGCCAGGGGTGGGGAAGGGGTTTTCGTCATCGCCGGGCGTCTTCTCGGCGAGGAACATCGACAGGCCTTTGTAATCCGTGGTGTTTGGGTCGGTGCGCGCCAGAAGCGTCATCACATGGGTGCGCGCGGCGTGGGTGATCCAAGTCTTGTTGCCGGTGATCGTGTAGGTCTCGCCCTCTTTCACCGCGCGGGTACGCAGGCTTCCAAGGTCCGATCCGGTGTTCGGCTCGGTGAAAACAGCGGTCGGCAGAATCTCCGCCGAGGAGAGTTTCGGCAGCCATTGCTGTTTCTGCTCTTCGGTGCCGCCCCCAAGGATCAACTCGGCTGCGATCTCCGAGCGCGTGCCAAGAGAGCCGACGCCGATATAGCCGCGCGACAATTCTTCGGAAACGACAACCATCGCCGCTTTCGGGAAGCCGAACCCGCCGTATTCCTCCGGGATGGTGAGGCCGAAGACGCCAAGCTCCGCCAGCTCCTCGATGATCTCCATCGGGATGAATTCGTCTTTGAGGTGCCATTCATGTGCGAAAGGCACAACCTTTTCATCGGCAAAACGGCGGAATTGGTCGCGGATCATTTCAAGCTCGTCACCGAGTCCCGAAGCTCCAAAGGTCGCGTGGCCGGAATTGTCCCGCATCAGTTCCACAAGCCGTGTGCGCGCGCCGATGGAATTTCCGTCGAGCATCAGCTTGACCACCTCGTTATGGCTCGGCTGCACGATGCCGAGACCGAGATCGACCAGGCGGCAAATCTCACCCTGATTCATCGGGATGCCGCCGTAAATCTGGCTGAGATATTCCCCGAAGGCGATTTGATGGATCAGTTGCTCCATCTCGCCGAATTTACCTTCCCCTGACAGGGCCTCGGCCCATTTCTGCATCTGCCGCAGGCTCTCGACATAGGTGGCGAGCCACGCGAGCCCATGTGCCGCGGTCTGATTGGCCTCCAGTTTGCGCCCCGAGATCCGTTCACCGTCCAGAAATTCCGTGCGCAGAGCGGCGCGGGCACGGTCCAGAAGCGCTTCGGCAGGACCGACGGAGGCCGCCGTCAGGGTCAGAAGATCGGGCAAAATCGGGTTCGACATGGTCAGCTCCTGTTGATCAAGGGCCATGGGAATCTCTCCTCCTCGGGGTCTTGTGCCTGTCTAATCTCTTCGCAGTCGCAGCGCAATAATATTTTCACTAAATGTTTTTTTGCGACTTAATGTGTCGCATTGAATTGATTCTTGTCTCTGGACCAATAAAACCGGGCTGCTGGACGCATGGGGGGTTGGGTTGGCCCTGTACAGCGGTGACGTTCCGGTTCTATCAGGGGGCATGATCGACAGCCTCCTGACACTCCTTTCCTTTCCGCAGGTCCTTGCAGCCATCGCCATCGCACTTCTGGCGGGCTTCGTGAAGGGCGCCACAGGTTTTGCCATGCCGATGATTATTCTCTCCGGGCTTGGCTCCTTCCTGTCGCCGGAGTTGGCTCTGGCGGGGCTGATTTTTCCGACCGTCGTCTCTAATGTCTGGCAGGCGTTGCGTGGCGGCGTGGGAGAGGCGGTGGAGGCTGCGGTCCGCTACAAGCTCTACATCGGCGCTCTTCTGGTGATGATCGTCCTCTCGGCGCAGCTCGTGGTGATCCTGCCGCAATCCGTGGTCTTTCTTTCGCTCGGCATCATTGTCGTGGTGTTGGCGAGTTACCTGCTCATTGGGCGCGCGTTGCATATCCCTGAGCATCACCGCAGTTTCTACGATCTGGGCCTTGGCGCGATTTCCGGCGTAATCGGCGGTATCGCCGGGGTCTGGGGGCCGCTGACCGTGGCTTATCTGACCGCCGTGAACACGCCGAAAAAGCTCCAGATCAAGATCACTGGCGTGATCTTCGGTGCGGGGGCCGTGACGCTGCTTCTGGCGCATCTGCATTCCGGTGTGCTCAATGCCCAGACCATCCCGCTTTCCGCGATGTTGCTCGTTCCGGCGCTTCTCGGCATGACCCTCGGACAATGGGTTCAGGATCGGCTGGACCAGAAGAAATTCAAACGCGCGACGCTGTTCGTCTTGCTGATCGCGGGGGCGAACCTGATCCGGCGCGGGCTGTTCTAAGACTTTACGCGAAGCGCTTTAATTCCGCTTCGCCGCTTCCAGCCGCAACTTGATTTCCGCCACCTTCGGGTTGAGCGACATGAGAAAGGCCGTGATCGCCTCCGGTTCGCCGTCCTCAAGCCAGATTTCAGGCATCTGGTCGATGCCCTTCACCGCCTGCCTGACGTCTTTCAGGATCGACCCCTGAATATCCGGCCCGTTTTCCCCCAGTGCTTCCTCGCCGTGACAGGCGGAGCAATAGTCCAGAAACGCCTGCTGCCCCGTCGCAATCAGGGCAGGGTCCGAAAGATCAACCTCCTGCGCGAGGACCGGCAGGGCGAAAACTGTGAAAGCGAGCAGGTATTTCATACTTCCTTATTGCCAGAGCGCGGTGACAATTCGGTGACGCCGCTCCGCGTGCCCGACAAGAAAACGCCCCGGTCCAAAAGAACCGGGGCGCAGAATGTTGCCGTGCGGCAAGGATTACTTGATCGCGGCGGCTTTCACGTCGTCGTCGATATAGGGCAGATACTGCTCGAAGTTCTCCTTGAACATTTTCACGAGCTTTTCGGCTTGCGCGTCGTATTCCTCGTTCACGCTCCAAGTCTTGCGCGGGTCGAGCAGGACGTCGGCCACATCCGGCACGGAAACCGGCACTTCGAAGCCGAAGTTCGGGTCGGTGCGGAATTCAACGTCATGCAGCGAGCCGTCGAGCGCCGCGTGCAGCAGGTTGCGGGTCGCCTTGATCGGCATCCGCGACCCGACGCCGAAGGCACCGCCGGTCCAGCCGGTGTTCACGAGCCAACAGGTCGCACCGTGCTTCGCGATTTTTTCGCGCAACAGGTTGCCGTAGGCTTCCGGACGACGCGGCATGAACGGCGCGCCGAAGCAGGTGGAGAAGGTCGGGATCGGTTCCACGACGCCCACCTCGGTGCCCGGAGTCTTCGAGGTAAAGCCGGAGAGGAAGTGATACATCGCTTGCGCCGGAGTCAGGCGTGCGATCGGAGGCAAAACGCCGAACGCGTCACAGGTCAGAAGGATGATGTTCTTCGGATGGCCACCCATCGCGGTTTCAGACGCGTTGGAGATATACTCCAGCGGGTAGGCACAGCGCATGTTCTCGGTCAGAGAACTGTCCTTGAAATCGAGCACTTTGGTGTGCGGGTCGTAAACCATGTTCTCGACCACGGTGCCGAATTTGAAGGTCGTGGCGTAGATTTCGGGTTCCGCTTCCGCGGACAGGTTGATTGTCTTCGCATAGCAGCCACCTTCGAAATTGAAGGTGCCCTTGTCGGACCAGCCATGTTCGTCGTCGCCGATCAGCACGCGGGACGGGTCGGCCGAAAGCGTCGTCTTGCCGGTGCCGGAGAGACCGAAGAAGATCGCCGTGTCGACCGGGTTGCCCGGGGCGTGGTTGGCGGAGCAGTGCATCGCCATGATGCCTTTGCCCGGCAGGATGTAGTTGAGAAGCGTGAACACGCCCTTCTTGTTCTCGCCGGCATATTCGGTGTTGCCGATCAGGATCAGCTTTTTCTCGAAGTTCAGCGCGACGACGGTCTCCGAACGGCAACCGTGACGTTCCGGATCGGCCTTGAAGGACGGGCAATTGATGACGGTGAAATCGGCAGTGAAATCGTCCAGCTCATTGAGTTCCGGACGGCGTAGCATGGTGCGACAGAACAGACCGTGCCATGCAAGCTCGGTGATCGTGCGCACGTCGAGGCGGTTCTCCGGGTCGGCCCCGCCATAGAGATCCTCGACGAAGAAGTCGCGGCCCTTCATGTGCTCAATCATGTCGGCATAGAGCACATCGAATTTCGCCGGATCCATCGGTTTGTTGTTTTCCCACCAGATCGTGTCTTCCACGTCCGGGGTGCGCACCACGAATTTGTCTTTGGGGGAACGACCGGTATGTTCGCCGGTGCTCACGAGGAAAGAGCCCCCCTGGCCAAGCTCGCCTTCGCCACGTTTGATCGCTTCTTCGATCAGCGCGGGCTCAAGCAGGTTGTAATAGACATTGCCAAGCCCGGTAATGCCTTGGTCCTCAAGAGTGAAAGCCGGGTTCACGCGTCCGGTCGTCATGTGCAAAGCTCCCTCGCCGTGTCCTTGACGGCGTTTGTGGATAAAATTCGATGGCGCGAAAGGGCCATTCGCGCCCGGGCGGCTTCGCGCCCGACGGGTGTGCTATATCACGGTTGTCCCTGTCGTAAACAGGACACAGGTCAAGGTTAGCGCAACCATGGGCGAGGTAGCGCAAACAGATCCATCCCCTTCTGATGCAGGCATAAAATGCATGCAGTCAAAGTGGTGCGGTGAGACATATTAGTCATTCCTTGTGTTTTTTGTCTTCCCATGGCTCTCAGTGCCGTAACTGATTCGCGGTTTCGCTTGATTTGACCTGACGAAACACGGAGTATGGCACAAAAAAATGAACCAGTTGAGCAGTTGAAGGGAACCGACCATGTCTCGTATCGCCTTGGTTGACGACGACCGGAATATCCTGACCTCCGTGTCCATGACTCTTGAGGCCGAAGGCTTCGAAGTAGAGACTTATAACGACGGCCAATCGGCTTTGGATGCGTTCAACAAGCGTCTGCCGGATATGGCGGTATTCGACATCAAGATGCCGCGTATGGATGGTATGGATCTGTTGCAGCGCGTGCGTCAGAAAACCAACATGCCGGTGATCTTCCTGACCTCGAAGGACGATGAAATCGACGAGGTGCTGGGTCTGCGCATGGGCGCCGACGATTACGTCAAGAAACCGTTTTCCCAGCGTCTTCTGGTCGAACGTATCCGGGCACTCCTGCGCCGTCAGGAGGCGATTGCCGGCATCGACGTGACCGAGACCGAGGATACCAAGGTCATGGTGCGAGGCGAGCTTGAAATGGACCCGCTGCGCCATGCCGTGACCTGGAAAGGCAAGGATGTGACCCTGACTGTCACCGAATTCCTGCTGCTTCAGGCGTTGGCGCAACGCCCGGGTTTCGTGAAATCCCGCGATCAGTTGATGGATGTCGCCTATGACGATCAGGTCTATGTCGACGACCGGACCATCGACAGCCACATCAAGCGCCTGCGCAAGAAAATGCGCTCTGCGGACCCGGATTTCTCTGCGATCGAGACGCTTTACGGCATCGGCTACAGGTATAACGAGGAATAATGTCGCTTTCTTCCGGCATGGATCGCGCAGGCAAGCGCAGCACCGATGACATGGATGTCGTGCTCGGCGACGACTGGGTTGCGCCGCGCACACTAGATGCCGAGTTGCGGGCCAAGCGCGAACGCCGTCGTTTCATTGCCGTGAACCGCTCTCCGCTGGCGCAGAAGATCATTACCTTCAACCTCGTCGCAATCATCCTGATGGTTGCGGGTATTCTTTACCTCAACCCGTTCCGCGACAGCCTCGTGTCCCAGCGCGAAATGGCCATGGTCACCGAGGCGGCGCTAGTCGCCGACATGCTGGAGCTCACTGTGGGCAAGGACGGGGTGCTCGTTGCGGAGGATGAGGGCACGGATGATATCATCTCCGTTCTGGAGGTGCTGGAGTTGCCCCCGCGCGAACATGTTTATGTCTATGATGCAACCGGCACGCTGATTGCGTCGACGGAGGGTTTGGCTCGCGTCGAAATGGCTCAGGTTGCCGGGGTTGATCGTGGCGACCGTTCCACCGTCATTTCCGATTTCCTCAACCGTATCTGGTCTGCCGTGACCTTTGCCAGAGAGCCGCAGGGCGAAGCGAATTCCGACGTTTCGGATCACGTCGCGGACTTTGCAAGCCAGGCGCTCAACAACGAAATTCACGTCAACACCAGCGTCAATGCCGAGGGATTCACCGTCTTCACGGTTGCCGCGCCGATCACCGTCGACACCGCCGAAGGGGAAAAGACCATCGGTGCCATTGGTCTGACCTCCGGCGAGGGCGAGATCGACAATCTGGTCCGGGTCGAGCGTGAACAGATCCTTCAGGTCTTCGTCATCGCCATCCTGGTCTCCATCGGACTCAGCCTCGTTCTGGCCTCCACCATCGCCAATCCGCTGGCCGATCTCGCGGCCGCCGCCGAAATCGGTCGTGACAAGAACAGCCGCAAGGTGGCGCCGGGTCGTGTGCGCATTCCCGACCTCTCGGGCCGCCCCGACGAGATCGGACGGCTGTCTTCGGCGCTGCGTGGCATGGTTTCCGCGCTTTACGACCGGATCGACGCGAACGAACAATTCGCCGCCGATGTGGCGCATGAGATCAAGAACCCGCTGGCCTCGCTGCGTTCCGCCGTGGGTTCGCTGCGCATGATCAAGAAAGAGGAACACCGTGCCAAGTTGCTCGATGTGATCGAACATGACGTGCGCCGCCTTGACCGTCTGGTTTCCGACATCTCCAATGCCTCCCGCCTCGACAGCGAGTTGGTGAAAGAGGAGGAAGAAGAGTTCAACCTGATCCAGATGCTGACCAACCTGATCGACTACCTGTCGCAGGAAGCGCAGGAGAAAGGTGTCGAATTCATCTCCGACATGCCCGACAAGCCGATTGTGATTTCCGGTCTTGAGGCGCGTCTGGCACAGGTCTTCGTCAACCTGATCACCAATGCGATCTCGTTCTGCGAGGATGGCGACGCGATCCGGGTTTGGGTCCGCAAACGCGATCACCGCGTGCTGATCGTGGTCGAGGACACCGGTCCGGGTATTCCCGAAGAGGCACTGACCAAGATTTTCAAACGCTTCTACTCGGAGCGTCCCGCGGGCCAGTTCGGCAACAACTCGGGCCTGGGTCTCGCGATCTCGAAACAGATTGTGGAGGCGCATGGCGGCGTGATCTGGGCGGAGAACATCCGTCCGACCGATGCCGATATCACCTCCGATCCGCTGGGCGCGCGTTTCGTCGTCGGTCTGCCGGTCTGAGCCATGCAGAAGAGCGTGGAGGAGAGTGTCCCTCTCAATCTTCATGCTTCCTGCGTCGCGCTGGACGAGACCTCCGGTCTTTTGATCACCGGTCCCTCGGGCTGCGGCAAATCCACGCTGGCGCTCACGCTCATGGGTTTCGGGGCACATCTGGTGTCCGATGATCGCACTGGGCTCAGGCGCGAGGGCGAGACCCTTGTTGCGACTGCTCCCGCCACAATCTCCGGCATGATTGAAGCCCGCGGTGTCGGACTTTTGTCCGCCACTCCGTTGTCACATACACGCATCAGGGCTTTGGTCGATCTGTCGCAATCTGAAACCGACCGCTTGCCTCCCGTGCGGGAAAAGGCTCTCATCGGTATCTCGATTCCCATGTTTTTCAGGGTCGATGGGCCCGGTTTTGCCCCTGCCCTGATCCAATGGCTCAAAGGAGGCCGAGTCGCGTGAACATGCCCAGCGATGGCCAGATCGCCCAGACCAAAACGCCGCAGCGTGTGGTTCTGATCACCGGCCCGTCGGGTGCCGGGCGATCGACTGCGATCAATGCGCTGGAGGATCTCGGCTACGAGGTGATCGACAACCTGCCGATGTCGATCCTGCCCCGCCTGCTCGAAGGTGAAGGGCTGAGCCGTCCTCTGGCGCTGGGTCTCGATGTGCGCAACCGCGATTTCTCCGTCAACGGGCTGATCGAGGTGATCGACGATCTGAGCCGGAACCCCGGCTACGAGGCGGAGGTGCTCTATCTCGATTGTTCGTCCGAGATGCTGATCCGGCGCTATTCCGAAACCCGCCGCCGCCATCCGCTCGCGCCTGCCGAAACCGTGCAGGATGGGGTGGCGCGGGAGATCGACCTTCTGGTGCCGGTCCGGGCGCGGGCCGATATCCTGATCGACACCTCCGAGATGACGCCGCATCAGTTGCGTGACGAGATCGAGCGCTGGTTCGCCGAGGGGCGGGAGGCGGAAATGGCTGTCTCCGTCCACAGTTTCTCTTACAAACGTGGCATGCCGCGCGGTGTCGATATGGTGTTCGACGTGCGCTTTCTGGCGAATCCCTATTGGGACGAGAGTCTGCGTAGGCTCAACGGGACGGATGCGCAGGTTCAGGACTACGTACAGAGCGACCCGCGGTTTACGGCGTTCTTCAACAAGGTGCTGGAACTGACGCTCCTTTTGCTACCGGCGTATAAGGAAGAAGGAAAAAAGCATCTCTCCATTGCGTTCGGCTGTACCGGAGGACAACACAGATCGGTAACGCTGGCTGAAATTCTCTCCAAAGCCCTTGCGGAACACAATTGGCCGGTGTCAATAAGACACAGGGAACTTGAACGCCGCCAGGGCGGCAACTGATCGGGGTAAGGGCGTGATCGGAATCGTCATCGTCGCGCATGGGGGGCTGGCCAGAGAATATCTGGCCGCCGTAGAGCATGTCGTGGGCAAGCAGACGGGGATCGAGGCGATTTCCATCGAGCCGGATCACGACCGCTCCATGAAACAGCGCGAGATCTGCAAAGCGGCGGATGAGGTCGACACCGGCGACGGTGTCGTCGTTGTCACCGATATGTTCGGGGGCAGCCCGTCGAACCTCTCCCTGATGGCCTGTCATCACGACGACAGGAAAATCATTTACGGCGCGAACCTGCCAATGCTGATCAAGCTCGCCAAATCGCGTCACAAATCGGTTGCGGAAGCGGTCGGCAACGCGTTGGATGCCGGACGGAAATACATCGACAGTTTCGATGTGCAGGGCCGCTGACCGGAGAAGAACAGGCTGAGGAGAGCACATGACGTCTGTGACACGCACTCATGAGATCGTGAACGTGAAGGGGCTGCATGCCCGGGCGTCGGCGAAATTCGTGGAAACGGTCGAGGAATTCGACGCCGAGGCTCATGTCTCGAAAGACGGTCTGAGCACCGGCGGTGACAGCATCATGGGGCTTTTGATGTTGGCAGCCTCGAAAGGAACGACTATTGACGTCACCACGACGGGTGCCGATGCGGAGGCTCTGGCCGATGCGCTTGAAGCCCTGATCAAGGACAGATTTGGCGAGGATATGTAAAGTGTCTCACCCCGAAGACCAAGGGACGGAGATCCACGCCCCAAAACCCGGTGATCCCGATTTCGTGCGCTATGACGGGCGCAAACTGTCCTATGCCGGGACCTTTTCCGACCCTTCGAAAGTTGCGATCATCCGGACCATCGAATGGCTGACCGGCAAATTGCCCCTCTTGCGCCGTATCCGCCGGTTCGAGCGGATGGGGACGCCGATGGGTCAGCCGTTCTTTACCCAGGCGCTGAAGGTCATGGGTATCGAGGTCAAGACGCCGTCCGAGCAGATCGCCAAGATTCCCGCAACCGGACCGCTTGTGGTGGTCGCAAACCACCCGCACGGTCTGGTGGACGGGTTGGTGATGGCCGAACTGATCGGCCAGGTGCGCACCGATTACAAAATCCTGACCCGCTCGCTTCTGACCGGTATTCAGGAGATCGACCCATTCATGTTGCCTGTGCCTTTCCCGCACGAGCCCGACAGTCACCGCGAGTCGATCAAGATGCGCAACGAGGCGATGGCGACGCTCAAGGCGGGCGGCGTGATCATTCTCTTCCCCGCCGGTGCTGTGGCCTCGTCGGAAACCTGGTGGGGGCCGGTGAAGGAAAAGCCGTGGAATCCGTTCACCGCCAAAATGGTGTTGAAATCGGGCGCGACCGTGCTGCCGATCTATTTCCCGGGCCGCAACACGCGACTCTATCAGATCGCGGACAAGATTTCCGCGAGCTTCCGTCAGGGGTTGTTGCTGCATGAGATCGCCCATGCGCTCGACAAGCCGCAATCCCCGATCATCGGCGATCCGCTGACGCCTGTCGATCTGGAACCGTGGCAATCGAAGACCCGCGAGTTCATGGACTGGATGCGTTTGCATACGCTGGCTCTGGGCGGGCGTACGGATTGACTAACCCTGATCCCGACGACCATTCGGTCGTAAAAAAGGGGCCTCTTAGGCCCCTTTTCTTTACCGTGTCGGCACCGGCGTTTCGCCTCGGTAATCGTAGAACCCGCGCTGGGTCTTGCGCCCGAGCCACCCGGCCTCGACATATTTCGTCAAAAGCGGACAGGGTCGGTATTTCGTGTCCGCCAACCCGTCGTGGAGCACGTTCATGATCGCGAGACAGGTGTCGAGCCCGATGAAATCCGCCAGTTCCAAAGGCCCCATCGGATGGTTCGCGCCAAGCTTCATCGACTCGTCGATGGATTTGACCGATCCGACCCCTTCATAAAGCGTATAAACCGCCTCGTTGATCATCGGCATCAGGATGCGGTTCACGATGAAGGCCGGGAAATCCTCGGCGGAGGCGGCGGTTTTGCCGAGCGATTCGACCACCCCCAGAAGCGTCTGATAGGTCTCTTCATCTGTGGCGATGCCGCGGATGAGTTCGACGAGCTTCATTACCGGCACCGGGTTCATGAAGTGAAACCCCATGAATCTCTCCGGCCGGTCGGTGCGCGAGGCCAACCTCGTGATCGAGATAGACGAGGTGTTCGAGGTCAGGATCGTTTCGGGTTTGAGATGCGGCAGCAAGCGCTCGAAAATGGCGTTCTTGACGTCCTCACGCTCGGTCGCCGCCTCGATCACCAGATCGGTTTGTCCGAGTTCTTCGAGCTTGAGCGTCGTAGCGATCCGTGCAAGCGCGGCATCACGTTCGTCCTGCGTGATTTTTTCGCGCGACAACTGCCGGTCGAGGTTGCGCGTTACGGTGATGATCGCCTTGTCGAGGGCGTCCTGCGAGATGTCGTTCAGGAGCACATCATAGCCCGCGAGCGCGAAGACATGCGCGATCCCGTTGCCCATCTGACCGGCGCCTACGACGCCCACTTTGCTGATGCTCATGCCGCTTCTCCCAGACACTTCTCGCTGTAACAATTTGGCCAGAGCTTACGCTCCACGTCGCGCCGGGTTCAAGGGGTAAGACAGCGAGACTGACCTGTAAAATACATGACGAATTGTCTGTTTAGCGATTTCGCAACCTGTGTCTGCGATTCTGGTCTCCGGGTGAAAATACGAACCAGTGGGTGGACATATGGCTTACCAGAACATGGGCGAAGGGGCCCTGAACTACAATCCGTGCCGCTATGGCACATCGAAGCTTCTGTTTCGGGGGCCGCAAAAGGACCTCAACGAGCCCTATGTTGCTTTGCTTGGCGGGACGGAAACCTATGGCAAATATGTCGAAATGCCCTTTGCCGATTTGATCGAGGCGGGCGCGGGCATCGAGACCGTAAACCTCGGCTGCGTCAATGCTGGCGTGGATGCCTTTCTGAGCGATGAAACCGTACTCGACATCTGCAAGAAAGCGAAAATAACTGTGCTGCAAATCCCCGGCGCACAGAGCATGTCGAACCGCTTCTATACCGTGCATCAGCGCCGCAACGACCGTTTTCTGCGTGCTTCGACCCTGTTGCAAACGATCTATCGCGGGGTCGATTTTACCGATTTCAACTTCACGCGCCATTTGCTTCAGGCGCTGGCTCATGTGTCAGAGCAGAAATTCGTCATGGTGCGTCAGGAACTGCGCGACGCCTGGGTGGCACGGATGCGCACCATGGCGGACAAGCTTCGCGGTGAGATTGTGTTGCTCTGGATTTCCGACCATTCGGCGGATGATGAGGTGGCTTGCGAGGCCATCGGTGCCGATCCGCTTTTCGTCAATCGGAAGATGATTGAGGAAATTCGCCCTCTGGTCAAAGACGTGGTGGAGGTGATCGCCACACACGAGGAGATTGAGCAGGGTTACGATCTCATGGTCTATTCCGATCTGGATGCTCCGGCGGCCCGCGAGATGCTGGGCCCCGTCGTTCATTCCAAGGTTGCAACAGCGCTTCAGGATGCGCTTGCCCCCTATGTGTAAACACCAAAGAGCAAGCCGGACAGCAAGAAGCCCGCCAGAACGGCGGGCTTCTTGTTTTGTTGTCGCTCTGAGGTTCAGAGCTTTTCAGTCAATTCGGGTACGGCCTGGAAGAGATCGGCGACGAGGCCGAAGTCTGCGACCTGGAAGATGGGGGCCTCTTCGTCCTTGTTGATGGCGACGATGACCTTGGAGTCCTTCATGCCCGCGAGGTGCTGGATCGCGCCCGAGATGCCGCAGGCGATGTAGAGTTCGGGGGCCACGACCTTGCCGGTCTGGCCGACCTGCCAGTCGTTCGGGGCAAACCCGCTGTCGACGGCGGCGCGCGATGCGCCCACGGCCGCGCCGAGCTTGTCGGCGAGCTTCTCGATGATCGCGAAGTCCTCTTCGGAGCCGACCCCGCGCCCGCCGGAGACGACGATCTTCGCCGAGGTCAGTTCCGGGCGGTCGCTTTCCGCCACCTTGTCCTCGACAAAGGCCGACAGGCCGGTGTCGCCCGCGCCCGCCGTCGCCTCGACAGCCGCGGAACCGGTCTGGCCCGCCGCCTCGAACGTCGAGGTACGGAAGGTGATAACCTTTTTTTCATCTTTCGAGCGTACCGTCTGAATCGCGTTGCCGGCATAGATCGGGCGCTGGAACGTATCCGCATCCACCACGGAGGTCACATCGGTCAGAACCATCACATCCAGAAGCGCCGCAACCCGCGGCAGGACATTCTTGCCCGTGGTCGTCGCGGGGGCGGTGATATGCGCATAATCGCCCGCCAGCGACACGATCAGTGCGGCCAGGTTTTCCGCCAGCCCATGGGCATAGGCGGCATCCTCCGTGACCAGAACCCTGGACACGCCCGCCAGTTTCGCGGCCTCGTCGCCTGCTGCGCCACAGACCAGAAGCGTCACATCGCCCAGTTTCGCCGAAGCCGACACGGCTTTCGCGGTGGCGTCGAGCGCAACCGCGCCGCCCGCCACTTCCGCAAGACAAAGAACAGCCATCAGACGAGACCTCCCTCTTTGAGTTTCGCAATGAGTTCATCGACCGAGCCGACCTTGATCCCGGCTTCACGCGCGGCGGGCTCCTCGGTCTTCACCACCGTCAGGCGCGGCGTGGTGTCGACGCCGTAATCAGCGGCGGTTTTCTCATCGAGTGGCTTCTTCTTCGCCTTCATGATGTTCGGCAAAGAGGCATAGCGCGGCTCGTTGAGACGCAGATCGGTGGTCACAATCGCCGGCAAGCCCACGGAAATGGTCTGCAACCCGCCGTCCACCTCACGGGTCACGACCGCCTTGCCCTCGGAGATCAGCACCTCGGAGGCAAAGGTCGCCTGACCCCAGCCGAGAAGCGCCGCGAGCATCTGACCGGTGGCGTTCATGTCGTTGTCGATCGCCTGCTTGCCGAGGATCACCAACTCGGGCGCCTCCTCCGCGACCACCTTCGCGAGGATCTTCGCGACCGCCAGAGGCTCGATCTCGACGCCCTGATCCTCGGTCACGAGAATGCCGCGATCCGCCCCCATCGCGAGCGCGTTGCGCAGCGTGTCCACCGCCTTCTTCTCGCCGATCGAAACAACCACAACCTCACTGGCAACACCCGCCTCCTTCAGACGAATGGCCTCCTCAACCGCAATCTCGTCGAACGGGTTCATCGACATCTTCACATTCGCAAGATCGACACCCGTCCCGTCACCCTTCACACGGACTTTCACGTTGTAGTCAATAACCCGTTTCACGGGAACCAATACCTTCATGAGCAAACTCCCTATAGCTGTCTGCCCCGCAGGGCGCTAAAAAGCTCTCCGGCCCTGTTGTTAGCCGTTTGCTTTTGCAGAAAATAGCCCCTAACGGCAAAAAGACGCATCCTGAACGTCACGTTCGGGACATTTTGTGTCGCAGCGTCATTTCGGGGAAATGGCTTACCGGTTCGCCCCCGGAACCCAGAGAACATCCGCCCGGCCATCGTCATTCGCCATGCGCGCGGCGCAGAACAGCCAATCGGATAGCCGGTTGAGATATTTGATCGCGGCCGGGTTCACGTCGTTGTTTTCTTCGGCGGAGAGTTCGGTCGCGATCCGCTCGGCGCGCCGTGCGACGGTGCGGGCATGGTGCAGATGTGCCGACAGGGGCGATCCCGCCGGAAGGATGAAGCTCCTGAGCGGTTCGAGCACGGAGGTCATCGCGTCGATCTCGGTCTCCAGTCGTGTGACCTGTGCGTCGACGATGCGCAATACCGGATAGCCCGCCTCGCCGTCCTTTTCCATCTTTGGGCGTGACAGGTCCGCGCCGAGATCGAACAGGTCGTTTTGAATGCGGGAAAGGGCCGCGTCCGTGTCACCCTGGGCATGAAGCCGGGCGAGACCGAGGACCGAGTTCACCTCATCCACAGTGCCGTAGGAGGACACGCGTGTCGAATGTTTCGGTGCGCGGGACATATCGCCCAGAGAGGTGTCGCCCTTGTCGCCGGTGCGGGTGTAAATTTTGTTCAGAACAACCATGTCAGTTTCCAGATTGGCGCAGGGCCACGTAAATCACCACAAGGATCACCGCGCCCAGTTGCGCGAGGATACGGGCCTGCATGAGTTTGTTGGAGCGTTTCGCCCCCTCGACACCGCCGCGTCCGAACTGGGCGATGCCAAAGGCGAGAATCAGCACGACGACGAGACAGGCGGCGCCAATGACATAAAGAAATGTATCGGACATGAGCGGCTCCTCCTCGCTGATTTCCCTGTCGATTTCAGGGGCGTTTCCTCAGAGATAGCGCGTTTGCGCGTCGGAGCCTAGCCTTTGGACATCATCCATTCGCTGAGACGCGCGGGCAGGACGCGCAGGGCGAGCGCCGTGAACACCGTGACTTTCGTCACCGGATAACGGGCCTTTGGATTGTGATCCTCAAGCGCGCGCAGCAGTTTTTCTGTGACCGCCTCGGGGCCAAGCTCGAAGGCGTCGGGTTTTGCGGTCTCGGCATAAAGCCGTTGAGTGAGTTTGTCGTAGCGCGCGGATTGCGGGCTGGCCCGCCAGTCAATCCAGCGGTCGAATTGCTTGCGGGAATTGAGCCGGAAATCGGTACGGATCGGGCCGGGTTGAATGAGCGAGACATGCACCCCCGTGCCGCGCATTTCCAGACGCAGAGCGGTAGTCATCGCCTCAAGCGCATGTTTCGTCGCGGAATAGGAACCGC
Organism: Celeribacter persicus; assembly: GCF_003050785.1. GTDB lineage: Bacteria > Pseudomonadota > Alphaproteobacteria > Rhodobacterales > Rhodobacteraceae > Celeribacter > Celeribacter persicus. The sequence continues at coordinate 34,628 of NZ_QAOH01000003.1, read as the reverse complement.
GAAATTTCGTGGTCATGAAGCCCAGTACAGAGGAACATTGCACGATCCGCCCATGTCCCTGCTCCCGCATCACTCTGACGGCGCGTTGCGTGAGATCGTGCCAGCCGAAGAGATTGGCCTCGAAATGCTGGCGCAGGGCGACGACGGGCAGGTCCTCGATCAGTGCGGGGATCGCATAGGCGCCGTTGTTGAATAGTGCGTCGAGCGTGCCGTCGGTGCGTCGCATGACCTCGGTCCAGGCCGCCTCAATCGAAGCGGGCTCTTCGTAATCGAGCCGCAGACTTTCCAGCCCTTCCTGGTTCAGACGCGCCACGTCCTCCTCTGCCCGGCAGGTGGCAAATACCCGCCAGCCTAGCGATTTCAGATGATGGGCCGCATGATACCCGATGCCGCTGGAGCAGCCCGTGATCAAAATGGTGCGCATGAGAAAGCCTTTCCCGAGAGGGTCGGGAAAGGCTTACCTTATGAAAGTCGCCGAAGGAAACGACTTTCGCCTGATAACTACAGTCTCAGTGGGAGACTTCGGCAAGGAATTTCGCGGACATGTACCCTTCCACCCCGTCGCCCTCGACGGAGATTTTGACCCAGCCATTCTCCACCGGGGAGATCACCCGGACGATCTCCGCGCGTATCACCTGCCCCAGAACTTCATTGGTTGTGGAGGGGCCGGAGCGGACGTTGACACGGCTTCCGGTCACTTCTTTCAGGACGAGGTCCTGAGCCGGGGACGGGGTCGGTTGCGGCGAGGCCAGGAAGCCGGCCATTTTCGACGGATCGCTTACAACGGTTGTCGCGGCATTGACGACGATTGCTGCGCGCACCATTTCCTCATCGGCATTGAGGCTCGCCAATTGTACGGTTCCGGGCGCTGTGTTGTTGCGCGCAATGCGGTCGGGGGTCTGTGCTCTCAATTCGGCCAGAGTGGGAACATAGTCGCCCTGACGTTTGCTCGGCCCGACAAAAGTCTCGTAAAATGTGTCCGACATTTGTGACACAAGGGAAACCCTGACGGCTCGCCGCGCGTCGTATTCTGCCTGTTCTTCGGCAGACAAATCGCGACCAAAGACCATCAAGGCGGTCCATAGACCCAATAAGGTCATTGTCGTCAGACTCAAAATCCGTAACACCGTCAGGCCCCCCGTTTCGGTTTTTGTAAACTATCTGATGAGTGAACGCGCCGAATGGGGAAAAGTTCCGCTTTCTTCCACCTAACCTGATTTCTGGGGTGGGGTGGGATCAGATGCGCTTGCCCGGTCCGGGAGGGGCGGCTATTCATCATCCTCATGAGCAGTGATTTGACCCAAGACCCCGAACACGAAGACGCGCCGCTGGGCGAAAGCTTCGAGCCTTTGCGCCGTGCGATCGGTGAGCGCTATTTGCAATATGCGCTCTCTACGATCATGCACCGGGCACTGCCCGATGCGCGCGACGGTTTGAAACCTGTGCACCGGCGCATCCTTTACGCGATGCGCGAACTGCGCCTGTCCGCGACCGGGGGCTTCCGCAAATCCGCCAAGATTTCCGGCGACGTGATGGGCAACTATCATCCGCATGGCGATGCCGCGATTTATGACGCAATGGCGCGCCTGGCGCAGGACTTCAACGTCCGTTACCCGCTGGTGGACGGGCAGGGGAACTTCGGCAATATCGACGGCGACAACCCGGCGGCTTCGCGCTACACCGAGGCGCGGATGACGATTGCCGCCGAGGCGCTGCTCGAAGGGCTCAACGAGGACGCGGTCGATTATCGCGACAATTACGACGGCACGCTGCGCGAGCCGGAGGTCCTGCCCGCCGCCTTTCCGAACCTGTTGGCCAATGGCTCGTCCGGGATCGCGGTCGGTATGGCCACGAACATCCCGCCGCACAACATTGCCGAGTTGATCGACGCGTCTCTGCACATGATCAAAGTGCCGGACGTGCGCGACGATACGCTGCTCAATTATGTCAAAGGTCCGGATTTCCCCACCGGCGGCATCATCGTTGAGCCGCGCGAGAGCATGGCGAGGACCTATGCCACCGGGCGCGGATCGTTCCGTCTGCGGGCGAAGTGGGAGGTCGAGGATCTGGGTCGCGGTGTCTGGCAGATTGTCGTGACCGAGATTCCCTATCAGGTTCAGAAATCGAAGCTGATCGAGAAACTGGCCGAACTGATCCAGACCAAGAAAGTGCCGATTCTGGCCGATGTGCGCGACGAGAGCGCCGAGGACATTCGCGTGATCCTTGAGCCCAAGTCGAAAAACGTCGATCCGGACGTGCTGATGAACACGCTGTTCCGCAACTCCGATCTTGAGACGCGCTTCTCTCTGAACATGAACGTGCTGATTGACGGGCGGACGCCGAAAGTCTGTTCGCTCAAGGAGGTGCTGCGTGCCTGGCTCGATCACCGCCGTGTCGTCTTGCAGCGCCGCGCGACGCACCGTCTGGAAAAGATCGACCACCGTCTTGAGGTGCTCGAAGGCTTCATCATCGCCTTCCTCAATCTGGATCGTGTGATCGACATCATCCGTTACGACGACGACCCGAAAGCCGCCCTGATGGCGGAAATCTGGGGCCGCGACGTGCCGCGCGCCATGTCGGAGAAGGATTACATAAGCCCGCTGCCTGCGCCTGAAGGGCAGGGAGAACTGACCGAGGTGCAGGCCGAGGCGATTCTCAACATGCGTCTGCGCTCTCTGCGCCGTCTCGAAGAGATCGAACTGATCCGCGAACGTGATGCGCTCTTGGCCGAAAAGGCCGGGCTGGTGGAATTGCTCGGATCGGAAGAGCTGCAATGGGTGCGCATTTCCGATGAGCTGAAAGAAACCAAGAAGCGCTTCGGCAAGGATTACGGCCCCCGCGGCGCGCGTCTGACGCAATTCGCCGAGGCTGCCGAGGTCGAGGACGTGCCCTTGGAAGCAATGATCGAGCGCGAGCCGATCACTGTCGTGCTGTCGCAAATGGGTTGGATTCGGGCGATGTCGGGTCACATCGACCTGACCCGCGAGTTGAAGTTCAAGGACGGCGATGGCCCGCGTTTTCTCTTCCATGCGGAGACCACGGACAAACTCATTCTGATGGGCTCGACCGGGCGATTCTATACGCTGTCGGCTGCCAACCTGCCCGGTGGGCGGGGTATGGGTGAGCCAGTTAGACTTATGATTGACCTGCCCAACGAGGTGGAGATCGTCGACATCTTCAAACACGATCCCGAAGGCAAGCTGCTCGTGGCCTCGAATGCGGGCAACGGCTTCCAGATCGCCGAGAAAGACGTGGTGGCCCAAACCCGAACGGGCAAGCAGGTGCTCAACGTCAAGGACGACGAAAAAGCGGTGATCGTTCATCGAATCAAGGGCGATCACGTCGCCGTCTGTTCGCAGAACCGCCGCTTCCTTGTCTTCCCGCTCGATGAGGTGCCCGAACTCGGGCGCGGCAAGGGCGTGCGGCTTCAGAAATACAATCAGGCGCGGGGCGCGCAGGGCATGCTTGAGCTTGACGGCGGCCTCAGCGATCTGACGACTTTCGATTGGGAGCAGGGGCTGAGCTGGACCATGGGCGGGGGCAACACCCGCACCGAGAAAGACCTGACCCAGTGGCTCGGCAAACGCGCCGGTGTCGGTAAGGCACCGCCGCATGGCTTCCCGCGGGACAACAAGTTCAGCTGAGAGCATAACGGGTGATTGCAGACAGGTGATTTAAATGGCGCAGTTGTTGAACACGGAATTCGAGGGACGGGTGGGGCCAGTTTTGCGGCTGTCGCTCTGGACCGCGATCTTCACCGTGTTCACGCTGGGATTTTACCGCTTCTGGATGAAAACCCGGCTCCGGCGGCATTTCTGGGCCGCCGTGCGTCCGGACGGCACGCCGCTTGAATATGTCGGCAAGGGGATCGAGAAATTCACCGGTTTCCTCATCGCGCTCGTGTTTCTGGCGTTGCTGATCGGGGTGCTGGCGCTCTTGCTGGTCTATGCCTCCTATGTCCTGTTCAACGAGGATTTCGAGGCCTATCTGGTGGCGGCTCTGATCGCCGTGCCGCTGATCTATTTCGCCTCCTATCGTGCCAAGCGCTACGTCTACGCGCGCACCCGTTGGCGGGGCATCCGCTTCGCGCTGGAACCGGCGGCGGGGAAATATGCGCTTGTCGCCATGGGGCATCTTCTTCTGACGCTCGTGAGCCTTGGTCTCCTGTGGCCACGGATGACGTTCAAGCTGGAGAAGTTCCGCACGGATCGCACGTTTTTCGGCGATCAGCGTTTGCAGCAGGGTGGCAAGTGGACCGGGCTTCTGCCACCCTTCCTGCCGGTTTTGCTTAGCGTCTGGGGACCCGCGATTGCTGGCGGACTCATCGCTTGGCGGTTCTCTGATATGACGGAAGACGATGCCCTGATGATCGGTCTGATCCCGTTTCTCATCTTCCTTGGGATGCTCGCTGCGCTGTTCTTTTACACCCGCTACCGGGTCGTTGCTCTGCGCTATCTCGCCAATCACAAGACGGCGGGGAGCGTCGGGTTGATCTCAAACCTGTCCTTTCCGAGCATTCTCGGCATCAACCTCGGCGGCTATATCCTCACGAACCTCGCGACGGCGGCGGCGACCTTCGTCGTTGGCGCTCTGGCCTCCCTCATCCTTGTCGTGATTTTTCCGGGGCTTTCCGATTTCGGCATTTTCGCCTCCGGCGCAGTGTCCGAGGGCACCTCCATCGGTGAGGAGGGTATGCCCTCCGCCGAGATCACCGTCTTTTTCGCCTTGTTTCTCTATATGGTGACCTTCCTGTTCTTTTCCGTTTTCCGCCAGTGTTTCGTCGTCTTTCCCACATGGCGCCATTACGCCAGCACGCTGTCGCTGACCGGTGGGGAACATCTGGCGCAAATCCGTCAACGTGACCGAGATGAGGCGGGACAGGCGGAGGGCATCGCAGAGGCCTTCGATCTGGGGGCGGCGATATGAGTGGCGCGGGTCCCTGGGCGCCGATCCCCGAGGGGGTGCGTTGCGAGTTGGTCGATGGCAAGACGGCAGCCCGCCATGTGGTCTATGCGCTCCTGCGAGAAGGTGAGGCGGCGCTCGATCTGTCCTACACGAACGAGCAAGGCGTCGAGTTGCGCTGGAACTGGCCCTTGTCGCATCTGCGCCATGTCGAGGGACAGAGCGATCTGAAATGGGGGCAGGCACCGTTGGGGGTTTATACCAATGTGATGACGCCGACCGCGCGGCTCTATGTGCGCGACGGGCGTCTGCGGGCGGCACTTGAGACGGATGCGCCGAATCTCCGGCGTAAGACGCCGATGACCGGAAAGGGACGTTTGGCGGGGTTGATCGCCGGGGCGGTGGCCTCTGTCGCCTTCATCGTCTTCGTGCTCATTCCGCTGATCGCGGATCAACTTGCGGCGGGCCTGCCGATCGAGGGAGAGCGTGCGTTGGGGGACAAGACCTACCAGCAGGTGCGCGACAGTCTCGGCACGGTCCTGCCGCTGAACGAGTGTACTGGAAAAAGGGGTGTTCTGGCGCTCAGGGAAATGGAAGCCAAACTCCTTGCGGTGTCCGATCTCGACCGTGAGGCGGTACAGCTTACCGTTCTCGATCACGACATGATCAATGCCTTTGCGCTTCCGGGTGGGCGGATCGTTGTCATGCGCGGGCTGATCGACGCCTCTGAAGCGCCCGAGGAGGTGGCCGCCGTAATCGCGCATGAGATGGGTCATGTCGCCCACCGCGATCCCACCCGCCACGCCCTGCGCTCGGTCGGGACCTTTGGGGTGCTGTCACTGGTGTTCGGCGATTTCGCGGGGGGCACGGTGGTGCTTCTGGGGGTCAACCAACTGGTGAATGCGCAATATTCCCAAGGTGCCGAAAGTGCCGCCGACGCCTATGCCCATGCGCTTTTGCCCAAAGCCGGGGTGTCTCCGGGCGCGCTGGCCCCGTTGTTCGAGCGGTTGCGGGAGGAATACGGCGACAGCGAAGGGATTGCCTCCCATCTTGCCTCTCACCCGAAGCTTGGCGACCGCGTGACGCGGGCCGAAGAGGCTGCCGTGGGTTTCGAAGCCAGCGATGCGCCGTTTATGTCCCCGCTCGCATGGCGCGAGTTGCGGGCGATCTGCGGCGATGAGAGCAGTGATAAAAAGAGCAAAAGCAACAGCGTTGCGCCCTGACGGCTTTGCCGTTACCACTTTGCACCGACCCATCAGGAGGATCTGTTTCGTGTTCCATACCGCCCGTCGCGCATTTCTAGGCCTCACGCTTCTCGCCCTGACCGCTTGCGCGGACGCCAAGGCGGTAACGGATGAGACGCCACTGGTGAACCTCGGCGATTTTTCCTTCGGACATAACGTGGTGGTCGCCAAGGATGCGCAGAAAGCAGCCTTTTCGCGCACCGCCACCGAGGAGGAAATCGAAACCGCACTGAAATCCGCGATGCAGGCGCGGCTTGGCCGCTACGATGGCGACAAGCTCTATCACATCGGGATCAAGGTGGATGCTTACGGTCTGGCTGCGCCCGGCATCCCGGTTCTGTTCACGCCGAAATCCGTCTTCGTGCTGTCGGTCAATGTCTGGGACGATTCGCAGGCCAAGAAACTCACCGACAAGCCCAAGCTGTTGACCGTGTTCGAAGGCGCTTCCGGGGCCACTCTCGTCGGCTCCGGTCTGACCCGCACGAAAGAGGAACAGCTCGAGATTCTGAGCCGCAATGCGGCGATGAAAGTCGAGCGCTGGCTGCAGGAAAATGGCCAGTGGTTCGGGGTCGATCCGGTCGAGGCGGAGAGCTCGGATGCGGACGAAGCCAGAGCTGCCCTCGAAGTTCTCGCACCCGAGGCGGCGAGTGAGGTCGCAAATGGCAACTGACGCTTGATTTTCCTGTCCGAAGCCACTACCTAGCCCGCGATGTTAATTTCGGGCCAGTTCTCCGGCCCTTCAAACCAAGAGGCGCCACGATATGGCTAAAGGTAAGTTTGAGCGTAACAAACCGCACGTGAACATCGGTACGATTGGGCACGTTGACCACGGGAAGACGACACTGACGGCGGCGATCACGAAGTATTTCGGTGATTTCAAGGCGTATGACGAGATTGACGGCGCACCGGAAGAGAAAGCGCGCGGGATCACGATTTCGACCGCTCACGTTGAATACGAGACGCCGAACCGTCACTACGCGCACGTGGACTGCCCCGGCCACGCCGACTACGTGAAGAACATGATCACCGGTGCGGCCCAGATGGACGGCGGCATTCTGGTGGTGAACGCGGCTGATGGCCCGATGCCGCAGACCCGTGAGCACATCCTGTTGGCCCGTCAGGTCGGCGTGCCGGCTCTGGTGGTGTTCCTGAACAAGGTCGATCAGGTGGACGACGAAGAGCTTCTGGAGCTCGTCGAAATGGAAGTTCGCGAATTGCTAAGCGAATACGACTTCCCGGGCGACGATATTCCGATCATCGCGGGCTCCGCTCTGGCCGCGTTGGAAGGTCGTGACCCGGAAATCGGCGAAAACAAAATCCGCGAGCTGATGGAAGCCGTCGACGCCTATATCCCGGAACCCGAGCGTGCGATCGACCAGCCGTTCCTGATGCCGATCGAAGACGTGTTCTCGATCTCCGGTCGCGGTACCGTTGTGACCGGCCGTGTGGAGCGCGGTGTGATCAACGTGGGCGACGAGATCGAAATCGTCGGGATCCGCGACACCAAGAAAACCACCTGTACCGGTGTGGAAATGTTCCGCAAACTGCTCGACCGCGGTGAAGCCGGCGACAACATCGGCGCTCTGCTGCGCGGTGTGGACCGTGAAGGCGTTGAGCGTGGACAGGTTCTGTGTAAACCGGGCTCGGTGAACCCGCACACCAAATTCGAATCCGAGGTCTACATTCTGACCAAGGAAGAAGGTGGCCGTCACACCCCGTTCTTCGCGAACTACCGTCCGCAGTTCTACTTCCGCACGACGGACGTGACCGGGACGGTCGTTCTTCCGGAAGGCACCGAGATGGTGATGCCGGGCGACAACCTGAAATTCACGGTTGAGCTGATCGCCCCGATCGCGATGGAAGAAGGTCTTCGCTTCGCCATCCGCGAAGGTGGCCGCACCGTCGGTTCGGGCGTCGTGTCCAAAATCATCGAATAATCGGGTCGAGTTTCTGTAAGAAACTCTGACCGGTGGGTGACAGTGTCTTTTGCTCGCAAAAGATCACGAGAACCCACTCCGGTTGAGAATAGAGAGGCTCCGCAAACGCGGAGCCTTTTCTTTTGCGAAGGCGTGATCCCGTTTAGGAAGCCAGGCAATGGTGCAAGCCGCGGGTGGCAGGGTATTTTGACAAAGCCAAAGGTGTCCCGAGAACCCGGGGCCGCGGTGGGCGAGGTCACTTCAAAGCAAACTGAAAGACACCCTCTCCTAAGAACGAGGCAGCTCACTTGTTGACCCAGCGTCACCGCGCATCTCTGAAATCACCGTAATGAGGGCGCTTGCCGCACGAGTGCGATGCCGGTGCGGATGGGTGATCATCGCGAAAGGGCGTAAAGAGGGGGCGGTCCATGTGATGCGATGCCCTCTCACATGGCCGAACGCAGAGTGCCGCAGGGCACGGTGTGAGACAAGGCTAACGGCATCGCTGGCGGCAATGGCCGCTAGCACGGCCTCGTTCGAGGGCAATTCCAGTGCCACATCGAGCTGATCGACCGACAATCCCATCCCGGACAAATGCGTCTCGCTTTCCGAACGTGTACCCGAACCGGTCTCGCGCAGCACCCATGTGAAGGCGCGATAATCGTCGGTGGAGAAACTCTCACACCCGGCCATGGAACGTGTGTCGCGCATCACCAGAACCAATTCGTCGCGGGCCACCACCTGGTGTTGAAGATCGCTTTCGGGCAGGGGACCCTCGACAAAACCCAGATCGGCGGTGCCTTCACTCACCGCCTTGGCCGCCTGTGTCGAGTTGCCGACGGTTAGCGCGATCCTGAGGCCAGCATGTCGCGCATGAAGCGCCATCAGGCGCGGCGGTAGCCAATAACTCGCGACCGTCTGGCTGGCAAAGACCCGAAGCGTGCCGCGTGGTTCTGCCGCCAGATCGTCGAGCGCATTCCGCGCGGTTTCCGCCTCGGTCAACACACGTTGCGCAACGGGCAGGAACAACCGCCCCTCTTCCGTCAGCACGATGCCACGTCCGATCCGGTCGAAAAGCTTCACGCCATGCTGCGCTTCAAGCGTGGCAATCGCGGAGGACACGGCAGATTGCGTCAGATTCAATGCGCTCGCCGCCTGTGTTACATGGCTGCGCGCGGCGACGGCGAGAAATATGCGGAGCTGCTCAAAGGTCATGGTTAATTCATTCATAAAATCGAACGAAATAACAATAATAATCGTTTAGATTTATGAAACGTAATGCGGCATAGCAATGGCATACCCTTTGAACAGAGGAGCAAGCCATGGCGGATGCAAGCGAGATCACATTCCCTGACAACCGGGACAACCGGATGGCGAGGCTCTGGCACTACCTGCCGGGGCTGATGGCGACAGGGGCTTTGGCGGCGCTGGCGATTTTGGCTCAGCGCTGGATCGGGGTGCCTTATCTCAGTCCGATGGTTCTGGCGATGGTGGCGGGGATCGTGCTGCGCAACGCATTTGGGTTCGCATCGGTGCTCGTGCCGGGGGTGAGCCTCTCGGTCAGGAAAATCCTGCGTGCCGGGATCGTGCTTATGGGGTTTCAACTCACGCTGGGCCAGCTTGAGGGCATTGGTCTGAATGGTGTCCTGATCGTCGTCGTGGTGCTGGCTGCGACGTTCATATTCACCAAAGCGATGGCCCGCGTGCTCGGTGTCGAACGCAAGCTGGGCGAGTTGATCGCGGCGGGCACCTCGGTCTGTGGCGCGTCGGCGGTGATCGCGGTCAACACGGTGACGGGGGGCGAGGACGAGGATGTGGCCTATGCCATTGCCTGTGTCACGGTTTTCGGCACGCTCTCCATGCTGATCATGCCGGTGATGGGCGGATTTCTGGCAATGGCACCGGAGAGCTATGGGCTTTGGGTCGGGGCGACGGTGCATGAAATGGCACAGGTGATGGGCGCGGCCTTCACCCATGGCGATGCCGCCGGACAGGCGGGGACAATCGCGAAACTCAGCCGGGTCCTGATGCTCGCGCCACTGATCCTTGCGCTTGGCGCTCTGGCGCAACAGGACGAAGGTGTGTCAGGTGGGCGGGCGCCCATGCCGTGGTTCGTCTTCGGCTTCATCGCCGTGGTGGTGCTTAACTCTCTGGTCGACGTGCCGCCGATGGCAAGCCAGGCGCTTGCCCATGTCACGGCCTTCTTCCTGACCATGGCGCTTGCGGGGATGGGGCTTGAAACCCATGTTGCGCGGCTGCGGCAAAAGGGCGTGCGCCCGTTGATGCTTGGGGCTGTGGCCTGGGTTTTTGTCTCGGTGCTGGGGCTGACGCTGGTGCTTTTGGCCTGAGATGGAAGGTGAGAAACGAAAAGCCACGAAAACGGGCTTGCAAAGGGCGTGCGGCTTGTCTATCTCATCGCTCGGCCTTAGGGGTATAGCTCAGCTGGTAGAGCGACGGTCTCCAAAACCGTAGGTCGCGGGTTCGAACCCTGCTGCCCCTGCCATTTCACCGGACATTATTCTCAATATGTACGTGCGGCGGGCATGCGGGCTTGAAATTGCCGTCCCGCTCGCGTATCTGCGCCGGGTAATCAGAGGTTCAGGACGAAAAGATGGCCACGAAAACCAACCCGATTCAGTTCATCCAGCAGGTGCGTGCAGAGGCGGCGAAGATCGTTTGGCCGACACGTCGCGAGGTGATGCTGACCACGTTGATGGTGTTTATCATGGCCGCGCTGACCGCGACCTTCTTTTTCCTCGTGGACCTGATCATCCGCACCGGTCTGACGGGTTTCCTGAACCTGTTCGGATAAGTCCGTTTCGGCTATATGCGAACTCGGAAGGAGTTTCGCATGGCCAAGTTTTTCAAAACCATCACGGATACTCTGCGCCGTATTGTCGAGCGCCAGAGGATTTTCTTTGTGGCGACTGCCGCCGAAGGCGCACGGGTGAACGTCTCACCTCGTCCGACCGCCGATACGTTGCGGATCACCGGGCCGAACGAGGCGATGTATCTCGATATGACAGGCTCTGGAGCGGAAACCGCTGCGCATTTACGGGCGGACGGTCGGATGACCATGATGTTCTGTTCCTTCGAGGAACAGCCGATGATCATCCGCTTTTTCGGCACGGGGCGCTCGGTTCTGAAAGGGACGGAAGAGTTCGACACGCTTCTGAACAATTATTTTGATGGCAAAGATTTGCCGGGCAGTCGACAGATCGTTGTGCTGACCGTGGAGGAGACACAAAGCTCCTGCGGCTACGGTGTGCCGTTTTTTGAGTATACCGGCGAGCGGTCGACATTGCGCGATTGGAGCGAACGCAAAAGCGATGCCGAAATCGCAGAATATCTCGAACAGAAAAATCTCGTATCGCAGGACGGTTTGCCCACCGGGTTCGAGGCGGTCGCTGACAGCCTAAAGGGTTGAACTTGTGTCCGTGAGCGTATAGAGCGGGCGCACTCTTGCGAGACGGGCGTGCAGCGATTCGAGTTGCGCGCCGCTTTATTGTTTCGCAGAGACGCAGCGCAAGCTGCGGTTGGGAATTAACGAGACCCGGTGAAAGCCGGAGAAACGAAAAGGCAAAGGCACCATGGCGAAGCGTTGGTATTCGGTGAGCGTTCTCTCGAACTTCGAGAAAAAAGTCGCCGAAGCGATCAAGACGGCCGTGGAAGAAAAGGGCCTGCAGGATCAGATCGAAGAGGTTCTGGTGCCGACCGAAGAGGTCATCGAGGTGCGCCGGGGCAAAAAGGTGACGACTGAGCGTCGTTTCATGCCGGGCTATGTGCTCGTCCGCATGGAAATGACCGATCAGGGCTACCACCTGATCAACTCGATCAACCGGGTGACCGGCTTCCTCGGGTCCTTCGGCAAGCCGATGCCGATGCGTGACAGTGAGGTTCAGGCGATCCTGGGCCGTGTCGAGGAAAACGCGGAGCAGCCGCGTTCCACGATCACCTTCGAGGTCGGCGAGCAGGTCTCCGTCGCCGAGGGTGCTTTCGAGGGCTTCGACGGGATGGTCGAGGAGGTGGACGACGCCAACCAGCGTCTGAAAGTCTCCGTGTCGATCTTTGGCCGGGCCACCCCGGTCGAACTGGAATTCACTCAGGTCAACAAACGGGCCTGAATGACGGCGGACCTTATGGTCCGCATGTGAGCCGTGGGAGGCGAGGGCGACGCGTCGTCCGGACCAGACCACACAACGAAGTGGTCGCAAGACGCGTTTTGCGACCGTTGGAAAGGAAAAGCCAATGGCTAAGAAACTCGCAGGCAAGATGAAGCTGCAAGTGCCCGCCGGTCAGGCGAACCCGTCCCCGCCCGTGGGTCCGGCGCTCGGTCAGCGTGGTATCAACATCATGGAATTCTGTAAGGCGTTCAACGCCAAGACGCAGGATATGGAAGCCGGTGCGCCGTGCCCGACCGTGATCACCTACTACTCCGACAAATCCTTCTCGATGGATATCAAGACGCCGCCGGCGTCCTATTACCTCAAGAAGGCTGCCGGTCTCAAACCCGTCGGCAAACGCAACCGCCCCAAAGGTGCGGCGCTTCCGGGTCGTGAAACCATCGCTTCCGTGACCATTGCGCAGGTGCGCGAGATCGCCGAAGCGAAGATGAAAGATCTGAACGCCAACGACATCGAAGGCGCAATGCAGATCATCGTCGGCTCCGCGAAATCCATGGGCATCGAGGTGAAGTGATGGCGAAACTTGGCAAACGTACCCGTGCGGCCCGCGAAGCTTTCGCCGGCAAAGAGAACGTCACCGTCGAGGAAGCCGTTGAGCTGATCAAAGCCAACGCGACCGCCAAATTCGACGAGACCGTTGAAATCGCGCTGAACCTCGGCGTCGACCCGCGCCACGCAGACCAGATGGTCCGCGGCGTTGTGTCCCTGCCGAACGGCACCGGCAAAACCGTCCGTGTGGCCGTGTTCGCCCGTGGCCCGAAAGCCGACGAAGCGACCGCAGCCGGTGCAGACATCGTGGGCGCCGAAGACCTGATGGAAACCATCCAGGGCGGCACCATCGAGTTCGATCGCTGCATCGCGACCCCGGACATGATGCCGATCGTCGGCCGTCTGGGTAAGATCCTCGGCCCGCGCAACTTGATGCCGAACCCCAAAGTCGGCACCGTGACCATGGACGTCAAAGCGGCTGTCGAAGCTGCCAAAGGCGGCGAAGTGCAGTTCAAGGCCGAGAAAGCCGGTGTCGTGCACTGTGGCGTTGGCAAAGCATCTTTTGACGCCGCCAAACTTTCTGAGAACATCCGCGCTTTCGTGGATGCGGTCCAGAAAGCCAAGCCGACCGGCGCCAAAGGCACCTACATGAAGAAAGTCTCCCTTTCTTCGACGATGGGTCCGGGTGTTTCGGTGTCCGTGGACTCCGCGACCGGCAACTGAGTTTTACGCTTGGTTTAAGATTTGAAAGGCGCTCCTTCGGGGCGCCTTTTCTTTTGTGCGTTAAGATTGCTCTCGGGATGCTCTTTGGAATTGGGCGTAGCTTTACAGGTCGGACGGCTATGTTAGTGTCGCGTCAAATGTGAGTGAGGCGGTAGATAATGCGCGAGACATGGCAGGTTGCCTGTATTTTGAAAGAAGACCTCCAGGTTACCTTGCGCTTTGTGGCCTGGTACCTCGATATGGGGGCCGACCGGATCACTCTATTGTTCGACGACCCGAATGATCCAGCGATCGAGATATTGAGGGATATGCCTCGCGTCGAGTGTCTGCCCTGCACGGAGGATTTTTGGAAAAAAGAGGTCGGAGTACGGCCTCAAGCGCGCTTTACCCGGCGCCAGAATGCCGGGATTACGTATATCTATCGAAGAACGAAGCAGGATTGGTTGCTCAACGTCGATGCCGATGAGTTGTTGTACATCGCGAAGGGAATGGACGCTTTCTTGGCGGAACAGCCGAAAGATGCCGATTACGTGCGTATCGGGCCGGTGGAGCTTCTGTTGTCTGAGGGAAAGGCGCATCTCTGTCTGCGGGCGCAAATGGATCGGGATGCGCTCAAGACGGTGTATGGCGAAGAGGCAAAATATTTTGCTCGCTTCCGGGGCGGTCTGGTTGGTCATCCAGAGGGTAAATCGGTTATTCGTTCTGGTCTTGACGTGAGAAAGTTAAGACAGCACTGGCCCGCGCCACGCGAAGGGGAGGCCTTCCGCGAGCGCCTGGTTCCAGCCGGCGAAGATGCGATGTTGATCCATCTTCTGGGCGAGGATGAGGTGGTTTGGAAAGACAAGATCGCGTGGAGAATGGACAGTTGGGGCTTCGCCCCGGCGATCAAGGAGCACATTCAGGCTGCTCTGGAAACTGCGGAGCGCGATGCGGTTCTTGCCGAGATTTACAGCGCATTCTTCCGTGCCGATGCGGAAAAATTGGAGCGCCTGCGTGATCAGGGCGCGCTTATCGTGATCGAGGATTGCCTGGAAGTTCCGGCAAGGCGGATGTTCGCGGAGGCGATGAGATAGCAAGGTGCTGGAAACAGTCCCTTGCACTCCCCATTAATCCCCTCTAAACACCCTCATGCAGCCCAGCGTGCGATTCGTCGTGCGCTGTTTTGCATTTCGTCCTAGACGGTGGGTGATCGGAATATGCCGCTCATAATTCCTGCCTGAGACGGGAAAGACGATAAGTTTCTCCGAGGTGTTCCTCGGGCGACTTTGGCGCAGCCCCGTATACGGACTTCGAGCCGATGCCATATGGCGGAGGTAGAATTGAGCCGGGAGGGGCGACCCTCCCATACTTGGAGTAAAACTGTGGATAGAGCACAAAAAGAAAAGGTGATCGAGGAACTCGGTCAGATCTTTGAAAGCTCTGGCGTGGTCGTCGTTGCACACTACGCAGGTCTTACGGTTGCTGAAATGCAGGATCTGCGCGCGAAAATGCGTGACGCAGGTGGTGCAGTTCGCGTTGCCAAGAACCGGCTCGCCAAAATCGCCCTTGAAGGAACGCCGAACGAACCGATCAGCGATCTTCTCAACGGCATGACCGTTCTCGCCTATTCCGAAGACCCTGTCGCAGCTGCGAAAGTGGTCGTGGATTACGCCAAAGAAAACGAGAAACTCGAAATTCTCGGTGGCGCAATGGGCGGCGAAGGTCTTGACGCCAACGGTGTGACCCGTGTGTCCAAAATGCCGTCCCGCGAAGAGCTTCTGGCTCAGATCGTGGGCTGCATCGGCGCACCGGCAGCCAACATCGCAGGCGCAATTGGCGCACCCGCTTCGAACATCGCGGGCATCCTTTCCACCATCGAGGAAAAGGCTGCCTGAGCAACCCTTTGAACCTGCGTGGGCCGCAAAGGCACCATGTTGGAACACACTCAAACGAACGGAAACAGTACAATGGCTGATCTGAAGAAACTTGCTGAAGAGATCGTTGGTCTCACCCTTCTCGAAGCTCAAGAGCTGAAAGAAATCCTCAAAGAAGAATACGGCATTGAGCCCGCTGCTGGCGGCGCTGTGATGATGGCCGGCCCGGCTGGCGACGCTGGCGGTGCTGCTGCTGAAGAGAAGACCGAATTCGACGTCGTTCTCAAAGACGCTGGCGCTTCCAAAATCAACGTCATCAAAGAAGTCCGCGGCATCACCGGCCTGGGCCTCAAAGAAGCCAAAGAGCTCGTTGAAGCCGGCGGCAAAATCAAAGAAGGCATCGACAAAGCCGAAGCCGAAGACATCAAAGGCAAACTCGAAGCCGCTGGCGCGACCGTCGAGCTGGCCTAATTGCCTCGGCCTCAGGGCCAATGAAATCATGGGCTGGACCCGGGGTGTTCCCGGGTCCAGCTTAACCTGTCTTAGAAAGGGCCTTTGCGGCAGCGCCGCGTGAAAGGGTGTTTTCTCAGGAGAGGTTCAAAGGTCGGGAGCCCCCTTTGGGTCGGGGGCAGGAATAGACCGAACCCCTCTGTTTCGTCAGGGCACAGCCGCCGGCACCCAACGGTGATTGTCGCTCGCGAAAATTCGAAAGGTTTAGACGCTTATGGCATCGTCCTTCCTTGGCCAGAAACGGCTCCGCCGCTCTTACGGCAAAATCCGCGAAGTCCTCGAAATGCCGAACCTCATCGAGGTTCAGAAATCTTCCTACGAACTCTTCCTGAAATCCGGTGATGCTCCCGAACCGCAAGACGGCGAAGGCATCAAAGGTGTGTTCCAGTCGGTTTTCCCGATCAAGGATTTCAATGAAACCGCTGTGCTCGAATTCGTGCGCTACGAGTTGGAAGCGCCGAAATACGACGTCGAAGAGTGCATGCAGCGCGACATGACCTATAGCGCCCCGCTGAAGGTCACACTCCGCCTCATCGTGTTCGATGTGGACGAAGACACCGGCGCGAAGTCCGTGAAGGACATCAAGGAACAGGACGTGTTCATGGGCGATATGCCGCTCATGACGCCGAACGGCACGTTCATTGTGAACGGCACCGAGCGCGTGATCGTGTCTCAGATGCACCGCTCGCCGGGCGTGTTCTTCGACCACGACAAGGGCAAGACTCACTCCTCGGGCAAACTGCTGTTCGCCTGCCGGATCATCCCGTACCGCGGTTCCTGGCTCGATTTCGAATTCGATGCCAAGGATATCGTCTTCGCCCGTATCGACCGTCGCCGCAAACTGCCGGTGACGACCCTGCTCTATGCGCTGGGTCTCGATCAGGAAGCGATCTGCGACGCCTATTACAACACCGTCGATTTCAAGTTGGAGAAGAACAAGGGTTGGGTGACCAAGTTCTTCCCCGAGCGTGTGCGCGGCACGCGTCCGACCTATGACCTTGTGGACGCCGCCACCGGCGAAGTGATCTGCAAAGCGGGCGACAAGATGACCCCGCGCGCGGTGAAGAAAATCATCGACGAAGGTCAGATCACCGAGCTTCTGGTGCCTTTCGAACACATCGTGGGCAAGTTCGTCGCGAAAGACATCATCAACGAAGAAAACGGCGCGATCTATGTCGAAGCGGGCGATGAGCTGACGCTTGAGATGGACAAGGACGGCGATGTGATCGGTGGCTCCCTCAAGGAACTGCTGGACGCGGGCATCACCGACATTCCGGTGCTCGACATCGACAACGTGAACGTTGGCCCGTACATCCGCAACACGATGGAAGCCGACAAGAACATGAACCGCGAAACCGCGCTCATGGACATTTATCGCGTCATGCGTCCGGGCGAACCGCCGACCGTTGAAGCTGCCTCGACCCTGTTCGACAGCCTGTTCTTCGACAGCGAGCGTTACGACCTCTCCGCCGTGGGCCGCGTGAAAATGAACATGCGTCTCGATCTGGATGCGCCGGATACTCAGCGCACCCTGCGGCGCGACGACATCATCGCCTGTATCAAGGGCCTTGTTGAGTTGCGTGACGGCCATGGCGACGTGGACGACATCGACCACCTCGGCAACCGTCGTGTGCGTTCCGTCGGCGAGCTGATGGAAAACCAGTACCGCGTCGGCCTTCTGCGTATGGAACGTGCGATCAAGGAACGGATGTCCTCCGTCGAGATCGACACGGTTATGCCGCAGGATCTGATCAACGCGAAACCGGCCGCCGCCGCCGTGCGTGAGTTCTTCGGTTCCTCGCAGCTTTCGCAGTTCATGGACCAGACCAACCCGCTGTCTGAGGTGACGCACAAGCGTCGTCTTTCGGCCCTCGGGCCGGGCGGTCTGACCCGCGAACGTGCGGGCTTTGAGGTCCGCGACGTGCACGTGACCCACTATGGTCGTATGTGCCCGATCGAAACGCCGGAAGGGCCGAACATCGGTCTGATCAACTCGCTGGCCACCTTTGCCCGCGTGAACAAATACGGCTTCATCGAAACCCCGTATCGCAAGGTGATCGAGGGTCAGGTGACGGACGAAGTGCAATACATGTCCGCCACCGAGGAAATGCGTCACACCGTGGCGCAGGCCAACGCGGAGCTCGACGAAGAGGGGCGGTTCACCAACGATCTCGTGTCCACCCGTCAGTCCGGTGAACACGCGCTGAACCCGCCGCTCAACGTCGACCTGATCGACGTGTCGCCGAAACAGCTTGTGTCCGTCGGTGCGGCGCTCATCCCGTTCTTGGAGAACGACGACGCCAACCGCGCTCTGATGGGCGCGAACATGCAACGTCAGGCCGTGCCGCTTCTGCGTGCCGAGGCGCCGCTCGTCGGCACCGGGATGGAAGCCAAGGTCGCCATCGACTCCGGTGCTGCCATTCAGGCGAAACGTGCCGGGATCATCGACCAGGTCGACGCGACCCGGATCGTGATCCGGGCCTCCGAGGATCTGGAACTGGGTGATGCGGGTGTGGACATCTATCGTCTGCGCAAGTTCCAGCGTTCGAACCAGAACACCTGCATCAACCAGCGTCCGCTGGTAAACGTGGGTCAACGGGTCGAGAAGGGCGAAGTGATTGCCGATGGCCCGTCCACCGATATGGGGGAACTGGCACTCGGCAAGAACATCATCGTCGCCTTCATGCCGTGGAACGGCTACAACTACGAGGACTCCATCCTGATCTCCGAGCGCATCGCGCGTGACGACGTTTTCACCTCGGTGCACATTGAGGAATTCGAGGTCGCCGCTCGTGATACGAAGCTCGGGCCGGAAGAGATCACCCGCGACATTCCCAACGTCGGTGAGGAAGCTTTGCGCAACCTCGACGAAGCCGGGATCGTCTACATCGGGGCTCACGTCGAGCCGGGTGACATTCTCGTCGGTAAGATCACGCCGAAGGGCGAAAGCCCGATGACGCCGGAGGAAAAACTCCTGCGCGCCATCTTCGGTGAGAAAGCCTCCGACGTGCGTGATACTTCGCTGCGCGTGAAACCGGGTGACTACGGTACGGTCGTGGAAGTCCGCGTGTTCAACCGTCATGGCGTCGAGAAAGACGAGCGTTCGCTGCAAATCGAGCGTGAGGAAATCGAACGTCTGGCGCGTGACCGCGACGACGAGATGGCCATTCTGGACCGCAACATCTACGCGCGTCTCAAAGACCTGATCATGGGCAAAGTGATCGCGAAAGGTCCGAAGGGCGTCAAATCCGGTGTGACTGTTGACGAAGACCTGCTCGGTCAGCTCTCCCGTGGCCAGTGGTGGCAGCTTGCCCTCGAAGAGGAATCTGACGCCCAGATCGTCGAGGCGCTGAATGCGCAGTACGAAGCCCAGAAACGTGCTCTTGAGCACCGTTTCGAAGACAAGGTCGAGAAAGTCCGTCGTGGCGACGATCTGCCGCCGGGCGTGATGAAAATGGTCAAAGTCTTCATCGCCGTGAAGCGCAAGCTTCAGCCGGGCGACAAGATGGCCGGTCGTCACGGTAACAAAGGTGTGGTGTCGCGCGTCGTTCCGATGGAAGACATGCCGTTCCTCGCCGATGGGACCCCGGTCGACTTCTGTCTCAACCCGCTGGGTGTGCCGTCGCGGATGAACGTCGGTCAGATTCTTGAGATCCACATGGGCTGGGCCGCACGCGGTCTCGGCATCCAGGTGGATGACGCTCTGGCAGAATACCGTCGTTCTGGCGATATGACCCCGGTGCGCGATGCGATGAAATTCGTCTATGGCGAAGAAGTCTATGAAGAGGGCATCGCCGGCATGGACGACGATCTTCTCATCGAGGCAGCATCGAACATCGTCAACGGTGTGCCGATCGCGACTCCGGTCTTCGACGGTGCAAAAGAGGCCGACATCAACGACGCTCTGCGCCGTGCCGGGTTCGACACCTCCGGTCAGTCCGTCCTGTTCGACGGTCGCACCGGCGAGCAGTTCGCTCGGAAGGTGACGGTTGGCAAGAAGTACATGCTGAAACTTCACCACCTCGTCGACGACAAAATCCACGCCCGTTCGACCGGGCCGTACTCCCTCGTCACCCAGCAGCCGCTCGGTGGTAAGGCACAGTTCGGTGGTCAGCGGTTCGGGGAGATGGAGGTCTGGGCTCTCGAAGCGTATGGCGCCGCCTATACGCTGCAGGAGATGCTTACCGTCAAGTCGGATGACGTGGCCGGTCGTGCCAAGGTCTACGAGTCGATCGTCAAGGGCGAAGACAACTTTGAAGCCGGCGTGCCGGAGAGCTTCAACGTGCTTGTCAAAGAAGTCCGTGGCCTCGGCCTCAACATGGAACTCCTGGACTCGGAGGGTGAGGAGTAAGGGCTTAGCGCCCTTACTCTCCCTCCCTTTTCGAGACAATCTGAGGAACTCAATAGATGAACCAGGAACTCACAACCAACCCGTTCAACCCGCTGGCGCAGCCCTCGACGTTCGATGAGATCAAGGTCTCTCTGGCGTCCCCGGAGCGCATCCTGTCGTGGTCCTACGGGGAAATCAAAAAGCCCGAGACCATCAACTACCGGACGTTCAAGCCGGAGCGTGACGGTCTGTTCTGTGCGCGTATCTTTGGCCCGATCAAAGACTATGAATGTCTCTGCGGTAAATACAAGCGCATGAAATATCGCGGCGTTGTCTGCGAAAAATGCGGTGTTGAAGTCACCCTCCAGAAAGTGCGTCGCGAGCGCATGGGCCACATCGAACTGGCCGCGCCCGTCGCCCACATCTGGTTCCTGAAATCGCTGCCGAGCCGGATCGGCCTCATGCTCGACATGACGCTGCGCGATCTGGAGCGTGTGCTCTATTTCGAAAACTACGTGGTGATCGAACCGGGTCTGACGGACCTCTCCTACGGTCAGATGATGACCGAAGAAGAGTACATGGACGCGCAGGATCTCTACGGCATGGATGCGTTCGAAGCCGACATCGGCGCCGAAGCGATCCGTAAGATGCTCGCCAACATCGACCTTGAATCCACTGCGGAACAACTGCGGGAAGACCTCAAGGAAGCGACCGGCGAGCTCAAGCCCAAGAAGATCATCAAGCGTCTGAAAATCGTCGAGAGCTTCCTCGAATCCGGCAACCGCCCGGAGTGGATGATTCTGACCGTGATCCCCGTGATCCCGCCGGAACTCCGCCCGCTGGTGCCGCTCGATGGTGGCCGGTTTGCGACCTCCGATCTCAACGATCTCTACCGTCGTGTGATCAACCGGAACAACCGTCTGAAACGCCTGATCGAGCTGCGTGCGCCGGACATCATCGTCCGCAACGAAAAACGGATGCTGCAAGAATCCGTTGACGCTCTGTTCGACAACGGTCGTCGTGGCCGCGTCATCACCGGTGCGAACAAACGCCCGCTGAAGTCGCTCTCCGACATGCTCAAAGGCAAACAGGGTCGCTTCCGTCAGAACCTTTTGGGCAAACGCGTCGACTTCTCCGGCCGTTCGGTCATCGTGACCGGGCCAGAATTGAAGCTGCACCAATGTGGTCTGCCGAAGAAGATGGCGCTCGAACTGTTCAAGCCGTTCATCTATTCGCGGCTTGAGGCCAAAGGACTGTCTTCGACCGTGAAGCAAGCCAAGAAACTGGTGGAAAAAGAACGTCCGGAAGTGTGGGATATCCTCGACGAGGTGATCCGCGAACACCCGGTCATGCTGAACCGTGCGCCCACGCTGCACCGTCTCGGCATTCAGGCGTTCGAACCCACGCTGATCGAAGGCAAGGCCATTCAGCTTCACCCGCTCGTGTGTTCGGCCTTCAACGCCGACTTCGACGGTGACCAGATGGCCGTTCACGTGCCGCTGAGCCTTGAAGCCCAGCTTGAAGCCCGCGTCCTGATGATGTCCACGAACAACGTGCTGTCGCCCGCCAACGGCGCGCCGATTATCGTGCCGTCGCAGGATATGATCCTCGGCCTGTATTACATCACGATGCAGCGTGAGGGGATGAAGGGCGAAGGCATGGTCTTCTCCGACATCGAGGAAGTCGAATACGCTCTGACCGCCGGTGAAGTGCACCTGCACGCCAAGATCACCGCGCGGATCAAGCAGATCGACGAGCACGGTCAGGAAGTCTGGAAACGCTACGAGACCACTCCGGGTCGTCTGCGTCTCGGTTCGCTTCTGCCGCTCAACGCGAAAGCGCCGTTCGAACTGGTCAACCAGCTTCTGCGGAAGAAAGACGTGCAGCGCGTCATCGACACCGTTTACCGTTACTGCGGCCAGAAAGAGTCGGTGATCTTCTGTGACCAGATCATGTCGCTCGGGTTCAAAGAGGCGTTCAAGGCCGGGATTTCCTTCGGCAAGGACGACATGGTGATCCCGGACAACAAGTGGACCATCGTCGATGGCACCCGCGATCAGGTGAAAGACTTTGAACAACAGTACATGGATGGCCTGATTACCCAGGGCGAAAAGTACAACAAGGTCGTGGATGCCTGGGCCAAGTGTAACGACAAGGTCACCGAGGCGATGATGAACACCATCTCGGCGCCGAAGTACGACGAGAACGGAGCCGAACAGGAACCGAACTCGGTCTACATGATGGCCCACTCCGGGGCCCGTGGTTCCGTGACCCAGATGAAACAGCTGGGCGGGATGCGCGGCCTGATGGCGAAACCCTCGGGCGAGATTATCGAAACGCCGATCATCTCGAACTTCAAAGAGGGTCTGTCGGTGCTCGAGTACTTCAACTCGACTCACGGCGCGCGGAAAGGTCTGTCGGATACGGCGCTTAAAACGGCGAACTCCGGTTACCTGACCCGTCGTCTCGTTGACGTGGCACAGGACTGCATCGTGCGCGAAGTCGACTGTGGCACCGAAAACGCGATCACCGCGGAAGCCGCCGTTAACGACGGTGAGGTCGTGGCGACGCTTGCCGAACGTATCCTTGGCCGTGTGTCCGCCGACGACGTTCTGCGTCCGGGCACCGACGAGGTGCTGGTGTCCAAGAACGAGCTGATCGACGAACGCAAGGCCGACGCGATCGAGGCCGCCGGTGTGGCGTCGCTGCGCATCCGCAGCCCGCTGACCTGTGAAGCCGAAGAGGGCGTCTGTGCCGCTTGTTACGGTCGTGACCTTGCCCGCGGTACTCTGGTGAACCAGGGTGAAGCCGTCGGTATCATCGCGGCCCAGTCCATCGGTGAACCGGGCACGCAGCTGACGATGCGGACCTTCCACATCGGCGGCGTTGCCCAGGGTGGTCAGCAGTCCTTCCAGGAATCCAACCAGGAAGGCAAGATCGAGTTCCGTGATGCGAACCTGCTTGAGAACAAGCATGGGGAGCAGATCGTCATGGGCCGCAACATGAAGCTTGCGATCATGGACGAGAACGGTGTGGAACGCGCTTCCTACAAACTCGGTTACGGCACCAAGGTTTTCGTCACCGATGGTCAGACTGTCGGTCGTGGCGAAAAACTGTTCGAATGGGACCCGTACACGCTTCCGATCATCGCTGAAAAATCCGGTAAGGCGAAATTCGTCGACCTCATTACGGGCCTTTCCGTCCGTGACGAGACCGACGATGCGACCGGCATGACCCAGAAGATCGTGTCCGACTGGCGTTCCGTGCCGCGTGGCGGCGATCTGAAACCGGAGATCCTGATCCTCGGCGAAGATGGCGAACCGGTGCGCAATGAAGCTGGCAACCCTGTGACCTATCTGATGTCCGTGGACGCCATCCTCTCCATTGAGGACGGTCAGGACATCCAGGCCGGTGACGTGGTTGCTCGTATCCCGCGCGAGGGTGCGAAGACCAAGGACATCACCGGGGGTCTGCCGCGTGTGGCCGAGCTTTTCGAAGCCCGTCGTCCGAAAGATCACGCGATCATCGCGGAGATCGACGGCTACGTGCGTTTCGGCAAGGACTACAAGAACAAGCGCCGCATCACCATCGAACCGTCGGACGACACCAAGGAGCCCGTCGAATACATGGTGCCGAAAGGCAAGCACATCCCGGTGGCCGAAGGCGACTTCGTGCACAAGGGCGACTATATCATGGACGGCAACCCGGCGCCGCACGACATCCTCGCGATCATGGGTGTCGAGGCTCTAGCCGATTACATGATCAACGAGGTGCAGGAGGTCTATCGTCTGCAAGGCGTTAAGATCAACGACAAGCACATCGAAGTCATCGTGCGCCAGATGCTGCAGAAATGGGAAATCCTCGACTCTGGGGACACTACTCTGCTCAAGGGCGAAGCGGTCGATAAGGTCGAGTTCGACGAAGCCAACGAGAAAGCGGAAAGCAAGGGCGGGCGTCCGGCGAAAGGTCAGCCGATCCTCCTCGGGATTACCAAGGCCTCGCTGCAAACGCGCTCCTTCATCTCGGCGGCATCGTTCCAGGAGACCACCCGTGTTCTCACCGAGGCCTCCGTTCAGGGCAAACGCGACAAGCTTGTCGGTCTCAAGGAGAACATCATCGTGGGTCGCCTGATCCCGGCCGGCACCGGTGGCGCCACCCAACGCGTCCGCCGTATTGCCGCCGAGCGCGACAACGTGGTGATCGAGGAAGCCCGTGCAGAGGCCGAAGCCGCCGCACAGCTGGCGGCCCCGGTCATGGATGTGATGGGCGACGACACCGAAGACACGCTCTTCGTCGAGACCCCGGAAGGTTCCGACGAATAAGTCGATCCGGTATGGAAAAACGAAAGGCCCTGCGGAAACGCGGGGCCTTTTGGGTTTGGGTAAATTCCAATTTGACGCATACACCTTCTTTGTGAGGGCGGGAGGATATTAGCCAAAGAAAAGCTTAATCAGCAAAGATGAGATAACTGTCGTTGCGGCACCTATAAGCGCAGCAAAAATACCGATTTTAATGTTGTTATGCTGAGCGAACTTAAATTGTAGATGCTTGATTTCTCGCGCTCGTATTACTCACGTACTTCTGTATCACCCAATCCACCGCCGTTGGTCAAATGAATGAGTTCTTCAAGCCTGTCTTTGTCGCTCATATCTCGACTTTCCCGATTGCTCGAATTGTTTGCTTTCTGGTTTTAATCGCTTGATAGCTTGGTTCACCCCAACCGCACTGCTTCGTCCCGGTGATGAACCCACCGCGGGTCTTCCTCCGCCTCGAACCCGTGTACCTCGGCCAGTCGTTCGACGTAATCCATGCAGCACAGATGGTGTAGCCGCATCAGTTCCGGCTCGCGGGTGAACTCGCCATAAACCGCATCGAACCGCTCCGAGTATTTCAGCGCACTTTCGTCCAGTTCCTCGTTGCGGTTCTTGCCCTTGAAAAACGTCTCGGTATAGCGATCCTTGCCTGCCACGGAGGAGGGCGTGCCCATCTTGAGCGCGAAGCTTTCCCATGTGCGCGAGGCGTAATGGTTAAGCTGGGCGTAATCATGGGTGATCCAGCGGGATTTTGTCATCATCACCGGGTTATCTTTCGGATGATACCGCCGCATGGTCGCCCCGTCGCAGCGTTTGAGCTGATTGGGCCGCGCGCCCCAGGCCCCCTTGCCCCGCCAGCCTTTTGGGGAATGCACGCCGAGCCGCCAGAAATCCATCGGCCAGCGCACCAGTGATTTGAAAAAGACATTGCCTTTGTGGCGCCGTTCCGAGGCCCGGAGGAACCTGCGATGGGTCAGATCGTCTGTCCAGCGCACCTGACCGCTGTCGCCGAAACAGCGCCAGTGCACGGCGATTGCATGGGTCTCGGCCATATCGAACGTCGCCAGAAGATCGTCGAGCAGCCCGTCGCCCACATGTACCACCAGAAATTCGTCCACGTCGATGTTGAACACCCATTCCGCCGCCCGGATGCGCGGGTGATCCGACATCAGCTTCAGCGTCGTCTGTTTCACCGGGCGGTCCGGCTTCGGGACATAGGGCACGGCGGTGATGACGCCGGCCGCGTCGAGGGCCTGCAACAACTCCGGCGAATGATCGGTGCAATCGTTGTAAAACACGACCAGATGATCGAAGCCCAGCATGAGATACCAGGCCACCCACTCAAGGATGAACGGTCCCTCGTTGCGCATGGTCGTGACGACGAGACGCTCGCCCATTTACCCCACCTGAAATCGCACTCTTCCGTGCCTCACTATGCATGGCCTCCTGCGGAGAGCAAGCCGCGCGTATTCGCTCTGTGACGATCCCTCTTTTCTGGCCTGTCGGTCGATGATAGCGGGGGGCGGAAAGGACGCTTCATGATGACCCTGCTCTCACGCTTGCCCGACAACACCCGCGGTGCGGTGCTCATGTCGCTCTCCATGGCGGCCTTCACCACCAATGACAGTTTCATGAAGGGCGTTCTTGTCGAGGTGCCGCTGTTTCAGGCGCTGTTTTTGCGCGCGGTGTTGAACCTTGCGATGCTTTATCTTGTGCTCACGCTGATCATCGGGCCGGTGCGGTTTGACCTCTCCCGTCGTGACTGGGCGTTGGTCATCCTGCGTTCTATGGCCGAAGTGGGGGCGGCGATGTGTTTTCTCACCGCGCTCAAACATGTGCCGCTGGCCAATGCCACGGCGATCATGCAAACCATGCCACTGTCGATCACCATCGCGGGCTGGTTGCTGTTTCGCGATCCTTTGGGTTGGCGGCGGATGATTGCGATCTTCATCGGGTTCCTCGGGGTGCTCATGATCGTGCAACCGGGAACGGACGGGTTCAGCGCCTATGGGCTTTGGGCCGTGGCGGCGATGCTCTGTGTCACGTTGCGCGATATCATCGTGCGCAAGATGCATCAGAGCGTACCCAATTCCACGGTGACCTTCGGTGCGATCGTGGCGGTCGGGATTATCACTGGCTTTTTGTCTCTGGGCATCGACTGGACGCCGATGACGGTGAAAACCTCCGTGCAGCTCTTCGGCTCCGCCGCCTTTGTCCTCGTCGGTTATGTGCTTTCCGTCGCGGTGATGCGGGTGGGGGAGATGTCTTTCATTTCGCCGTTTCGCTATACCGCGCTGATCTGGGCGCTGGTGATCGGCTTCTTCGCCTTCGGGGAATGGCCGAACCTTCTGGCGCTGGCAGGCGCGGGCACGATTGCAGCGACGGGCATCTACACGGTGCTACGCGAGGCGCGGTTGAAACGCCGGGCAGGAAGAGAGGGCGGCGGCTGTTGACAAGCCTGTCGACTCTACCTATACCGCGCCCCATCCGGCTCAGGGTCTGACTCTGTTTGCCGACTCTCAAATCGTAGTGATCAAGATGCGAGCCACTTTGAGGCTCTCATCCTCTGGGAACTCACCGCGTCGTTCGCCTCGGAATGGGAACGATTGCGGGTTTTCGTGTTATGCGCATGTCGCGTGACACAACCAACGTAATCGCCCCGGCAAAAGCCGAGGTTCACAGAAGTCTAGGAAACGGGAAAGAGCCCTATGCCGACGATTCAGCAGCTGATCCGCAAACCGCGTCAGCCCAAACGTAAGGTTTCCAAGTCGCAGCACTTGGAACAATGCCCCCAGAAGCGCGGCGTCTGCACGCGCGTCTACACCACCACCCCGAAGAAACCGAACTCCGCTATGCGGAAAGTTGCCAAGGTCCGCCTGACCAACGGTTTCGAGGTCATCTCCTACATCCCCGGTGAAAGCCACAACCTTCAGGAACACTCCGTGGTTCTGATCCGCGGCGGCCGTGTAAAAGACCTTCCGGGTGTGCGTTACCACATCCTCCGTGGTGTCCTCGACACCCAAGGCGTCAAAGACCGTAAACAGCGTCGCTCGAAATACGGCGCGAAGCGTCCGAAGTAAGGAGATCTCAGAATGTCTCGTCGTCACGCCGCTGAGAAGCGCGAAGTTCTGCCCGACGCCAAATATGGCGATCGCGTGCTGACCAAATTCATGAACAACCTGATGATCGACGGCAAAAAGTCGGTCGCAGAGAAAATCGTCTATAACGCGCTCGATCGCGTTGAGACGAAACTCAAAAAAGCTCCGGTGGAAGTCTTCCACGAAGCCCTCGACAACGTGAAACCGTCCGTCGAAGTGCGCTCCCGCCGTGTGGGCGGTGCCACCTATCAGGTGCCCGTCGAAGTGCGTACCGAGCGTCGCGAAGCTCTGGCCATCCGTTGGCTGATCAACGCGTCCCGCGCCCGCAATGAAAACACGATGGAAGAACGTCTTGCCGGTGAACTGCTCGACGCGGTAAATGGCCGTGGCGCTGCTGTGAAAAAGCGCGAAGACACCCATAAGATGGCCGACGCGAACAAAGCGTTCAGCCATTACCGCTGGTAACAAAACCGAAGGACACGAGCCCCATGGCACGCGATTATCCCCTCGACCGGTACCGCAACTTCGGTATCATGGCGCATATCGACGCTGGCAAGACCACCACGTCGGAACGCATCCTCTACTACACCGGGAAGTCCCACAACATCGGTGAGGTGCACGACGGTGCAGCCACCATGGACTGGATGGAGCAGGAGCAGGAACGCGGCATCACCATCACCTCGGCTGCGACGACCACTTTCTGGGAGCGCACCGAAGACGGTGAAACCGCCCAGACCCCGAAGCACCGCTTCAACATCATCGACACCCCCGGCCACGTGGACTTCACCATCGAGGTGGAACGTTCGCTCGCCGTGCTCGACGGTGCGGTTGCCGTGCTCGACGCCAACGCCGGTGTTGAGCCGCAAACCGAAACCGTGTGGCGTCAGGCCGACCGCTACAAGGTTCCGCGTATCGTGTTCGTCAACAAGATGGACAAGATCGGTGCCGACTTCTTCAACTGCGTGCGCATGATCGAAGACCGCACCGGTGCCCGTCCGGTTCCGGTTGCAATCCCGATCGGTGCCGAGACCGAGCTTGAGGGCCTCCTCGACCTCGTTCTGATGAAGGAATGGCTCTGGAAAGGCGACGACCTCGGCGCGTCCTGGGTTCTCGAAGACATCCGTCCGGAGCTTCAGGATCAGGCCGACGAATGGCGTGGCAAGATGATCGAAGCCGCCGTCGAAATGGACGACGACGCGATGATGGCCTACCTCGAAGGTGAAGAGCCGGACGTTCCGACGCTCCGCGCGCTGCTCCGCAAGGGCTGCCTGTCGATGTCCTTCGTGCCGATGCTCGGCGGGTCCGCGTTCAAGAATAAAGGCGTGCAGCCGCTCCTGAACGCCGTGATCGACTACCTCCCGTCCCCGCTGGATGTCCCGGATTACATGGGCTTCAAACCGGGCGACGAGGAAGAGGTGCGCAACATCGCCCGCCGTGCGGACGACAACATGCCCTTCGCCGGTCTCGCGTTCAAAATCATGAACGACCCGTTCGTGGGTTCGCTGACCTTTACCCGGATCTACTCCGGCGTGATGAACAAAGGCGACAGCATCCTGAACTCCACCAAAGGTAAGAAAGAGCGCATCGGTCGTATGATGATGATGCACTCCAACAACCGTGAGGAGATCGAGGAAGCCTTTGCCGGCGACATCATCGCTCTGGCCGGTCTGAAAGACACGACCACCGGTGACACGCTTTGCGACGCCAAGGATCCGGTCGTGCTCGAAACCATGACCTTCCCGGATCCGGTGATCGAGATTGCGGTCGAGCCGAAAACCAAGGGTGACCAGGAGAAAATGTCCGCAGGTCTGGCGCGTCTTGCCGCCGAAGACCCGTCCTTCCGCGTCGAAACCGACCTCGAGTCCGGTCAGACCATCATGAAGGGCATGGGCGAACTTCACCTCGACATCCTCGTGGACCGTCTGAAGCGCGAGTTCAAAGTGGAAGCCAACATCGGTGCGCCTCAGGTGGCCTACCGTGAGACCATCTCCCACAAGATCGAGCACTCCTACACCCACAAGAAACAGTCCGGTGGTTCCGGTCAGTTCGCTGAGGTGAAACTGGAGATCGTTCCGACCGAGCCGGGCGAAGGCTACTCTTTTGAGTCCCGTATCGTCGGCGGTGCCGTGCCGAAGGAATACATCCCGGGTGTCGAAAAAGGCATCAAATCCGTGATGGACTCCGGTCCGCTCGCGGGCTTCCCGGTGATCGACTTCAAGGTGGCGCTCCTCGATGGTAAGTTCCACGACGTCGACTCCTCGGTTCTGGCGTTCGAAATCGCGTCTCGTATGTGCATGCGTGAAGGTCTCAAAAAGGCCGGCGCGAAACTGCTCGAGCCGATGATGAAAGTCGAAGTGATCACTCCGGAAGAATACACCGGTGGCATCATTGGTGACCTCACCTCCCGTCGTGGGCAGGTGACCGGTCAGGAACCGCGCGGCAACGCGGTGGCGATCAACGCCTTCGTGCCGCTCGCCAACATGTTCGGCTACATCAACACCCTGCGCTCCATGTCCTCGGGCCGCGCGCAGTTTACGATGCAGTTCGACCATTACGAACCGGTGCCGAGCAACATCTCGGAAGAAATCCAGGCGAAATACGCCTAAGCCCAACACGGGGACCGGATTATCCGGTCCCCACCACGAATTACACAGGAGGCCACGATATGGCTAAAGGTAAGTTTGAGCGTAACAAACCGCACGTGAACATCGGTACGATTGGGCACGTTGACCACGGGAAGACGACACTGACGGCGGCGATCACGAAGTATTTCGGTGATTTCAAGGCGTATGACGAGATTGACGGCGCACCGGAAGAGAAAGCGCGCGGGATCACGATTTCGACCGCTCACGTTGAATACGAGACGCCGAACCGTCACTACGCGCACGTGGACTGCCCCGGCCACGCCGACTACGTGAAGAACATGATCACCGGTGCGGCCCAGATGGACGGCGGCATTCTGGTGGTGAACGCGGCTGATGGCCCGATGCCGCAGACCCGTGAGCACATCCTGTTGGCCCGTCAGGTCGGCGTGCCGGCTCTGGTGGTGTTCCTGAACAATGTCGATCAGGGGGACGACGAAGAGCTTCTGGAGCTCGTCTAAATGGAAGTTCGCGAATTGCTAAGCGAATTCGACTTCTCGAGCGACGATATTCCGATCATCGCGGGCTCCGCTCTGGCCGCGTTGGAAGGTCGTGACCCGGAAATCGGCGAAAACAAAATCCGCGAGCTGATGGAAGCCGTCGACGCCTATATCCCGGAACCCGAGCGTGCGATCGACCAGCCGTTCCTGATGCCGATCGAAGACGTGTTCTCGATCTCCGGTCGCGGTACCGTTGTGACCGGCCGTGTGGAGCGCGGTGTGATCAACGTGGGCGACGAGATCGAAATCGTCGGGATCCGCGACACCAAGAAAACCACCTGTACCGGTGTGGAAATGTTCCGCAAACTGCTCGACCGCGGTGAAGCCGGCGACAACATCGGCGCTCTGCTGCGCGGTGTGGACCGTGAAGGCGTTGAGCGTGGACAGGTTCTGTGTAAACCGGGCTCGGTGAACCCGCACACCAAATTCGAATCCGAGGTCTACATTCTGACCAAGGAAGAAGGTGGCCGTCACACCCCGTTCTTCGCGAACTACCGTCCGCAGTTCTACTTCCGCACGACGGACGTGACCGGGACGGTCGTTCTTCCGGAAGGCACCGAGATGGTGATGCCGGGCGACAACCTGAAATTCACGGTTGAGCTGATCGCCCCGATCGCGATGGAAGAAGGTCTTCGCTTCGCCATCCGCGAAGGTGGCCGCACCGTCGGTTCGGGCGTCGTGTCCAAAATCATCGAATAATCGGGTCGAGTTTCTGTAAGAAACTCTGACCGGTGGGTGACAGTGTCTTTTGCTCGCAAAAGATCACGAGAACCCACTCCGGTTGAGAATAGAGAGGCTCCGCAAACGCGGAGCCTTTTCTTTTGCGAAGGCGTGATCCCGTTTAGGAAGCCAGGCAATGGTGCAAGCCGCGGGTGGCAGGGTATTTTGACAAAGCCAAAGGTGTCCCGAGAACCCGGGCCGGAAATGAACACGTGAAGAGCTTTTCCGCCTTCTGCGAAAGACTTTATTCGCCCTCCGGCAAAAGGGGATCTATGGTGTATTCGATGTAGGAGAGGGCCTCGGTATTCAGTTCGGAAACATAGGTTTCAAAATAGCGGCCATAGTTATCCTGCATTCTGACCCGCCCGTTTTTGGCAATCAGTACAAACATGGGCACCACTTGTCCGCACCTGGAAAGTTCATCTCCACTGATCTGGGGGTTCATTCGGAAAGGAGATGTTCCCGTGCCGATAATTTTCAGGTTCTCGACGGTAATATGGGTTCTCGGATCTAAGCGACAGGCGTGATATCTTACCAGTCGCCCTCCATTCTTTTCGAAAACAGCGTTTTTGGCACGACGTGCTTCGCTCAAGTCAATGTAATCGGTAAAGATCGTCAGTGTGCCGTCGAAGGCGATATCCGCATCCATGGAAATGGTCAGATTATCAAACTGATATACCCCATGCGGGAACCATATCTTGTCGCCGCTTTCGATGATGGCGTCGGAAACGACCATCGGCGGTTTGCCGGAAAGCTGACGAGTGCTCATTTTCATGTTGAGCGCAGAGTGTGCGGGTTGGTATCCCTCGGGAGGCTCACTTTGTCGTTCTCTGGCTGCTTTTGGGCCTGCGAGGATGTGAGACTCAATAAGCCCGTCAGGTAAAGTCGAGGTCTCATTCTGCTCTGCATGCGCAGCGACATCCGTGAGCGCGAGCCCGAATGCGCAGATTGCGATTTGGCTCCAATTGCGGAACAAATCAGGTTTCATACCCAAACGCCCTCCCAAAGGGTCT
This sequence comes from Celeribacter persicus, assembly GCF_003050785.1. Lineage (GTDB taxonomy): Bacteria > Pseudomonadota > Alphaproteobacteria > Rhodobacterales > Rhodobacteraceae > Celeribacter > Celeribacter persicus. The sequence goes on along the minus strand of NZ_QAOH01000003.1, from coordinate 2,191 downwards.
GGCCCGAGTGGTACATGAACGGGATTTGGGAATGGGGTGTCATGAAATACGCAGCCTCATTGATGAGGAGGCCACTGTTATAAAGCCCATTTTCATTCACAAATACATCTGAAGCGCTGGAGAAATCGCTTCCTCCGTCATATCCATCACCCAAGAGATACGGAATGGATGTACTGATTCCATCGGCATAATCAAATACATCACCTACAGTAATGATGCGGCCATCGGCAAAAACGGCTGCTCCATGCGTGAGCAGGGAGAACATAGCGTCACCAACATAGTCCTCCGCATTTGATGCAACCGTGGGAATGATCTCGACGCCAGGATTGTACCACTCAAACTCATCAGGGCCAGAGAAAATGAGCTACTCCCCATATATTGGACAATATCTGGCGTAGTTTAAGCTACTCTTTGCACCTGCTGATCGGGTTGGGTTGTTTCATTTCGCTGCCAATAGATCACAGCGGGTGGTTGGCCGCCAAGGGCGGAATGAGGGCGCTTGTGGTTGTAGAACGCGATCCACTTACTGACGCCAGCTTTGGCCTCTGATCCGGTCTCCCATGCATGCAGATAAACGCATTCGTATTTCAGAGATCGCCAGAGCCGTTCCACGAAGATGTTGTCGAGGAACCGCCCCTTGCCATCCATGGAGATACGCACGCCGGATCGGCGCAACCGGTCCGTCCAGGCGAATGACGTGAACTGGCTGCCCTGGACGCCCTTCTAAGAGTCAAGCGGCGATTTGTGTCTGGTTGATCTCTTTGTAGCGGCGCATGATGATGCCGAAGACTTCGCGCGCGATGTAACGTTTGAGGCTGCGAATGGCTTCCAGCTTTGAGTTTCCGGCAGCGATCCGTTTGGCAACGTAGGCTTGAGTGCGTGGGTCCAGTCGCAAACGTCCGATGGCGATAATGTGGATCGCGCTATTGGCTGCGCGATCACCGCCTCTGTTCAACCTGTGCCTGACAGTTTTGCCAGAAGACGCTGGCACGGGACTGACGCCGCAAAGGGCGGCAAAGCTGGCTTCGGATTTCAACCGCTCTGGATTGTCGCCAGCCGTCAGCAATAATTGCGCCGCGCTGTTCAGGCCGATCGCGGTCTGTTTGAGCAGCTCAGGAGCAAGGTCCTTGACGATGGCTTCAATCATGTCATCCAGATCGGCGATCTCGTCATGCAGTTCGAGGTAACGCCGCGCCAGGGATTTGAGCGCGATGCGATAGGCTTCTTCGATCTGCCGAAAGGCCGTGAGATCGGGCCGCCAAGCTGCCAGTGTGCGGATTAACTGCATTCGCGTCATCTTACGCAGGGGTTCTCGCAATCTGTCGGGGGCACAGACGATCGTCGTCTGGATCATTTGCAAAGCAATGCGGCGCGCCTGAACGGCTGTCTTTCGGCAAACCCTTAGAACACGGAGGCTTTCGACCATACCGTCACGGCTTCTCGGTGTGACAGTGCGCCGTTCGGTGAAGGCGGCATGGGCCGCACTTTCTGCGTCGAAGTCGTCGTTCTTGCCGCGGCGACGGCGCTCATTTTTGTCAGGGGCAGTAACCACCTCCAGAACTTCGACGCCAGCTGTCTGCAAATAGCGCAGTAACCCTGCGCCATAGCTGCCCGAACATTCGATGCCGACGCGTTGCAGATCCCCGAAAGACCGCATCCAGTTCAACATCAAGCGATAGCCATGACGGGTCGTGGGAAAGCTCTCGGTGCCGAGCACCCGGTCGTAATGGTCTACGACAGCTGCAACATGTAAATCCTTGTGGGTATCTACGCCTCCGACGACGTGAGACGTTTCTGGGTTGTTGGCCATTTGACGATCCTTTTCTGCGGCAAGAGAACGAGCATCGCCTCGATGAATGCAGGGACAGGACAGTCATGAGACCGGATGGTCAGGCCCTTCTTGGGTCACGGCAGCACCTTTGAGACAAGCTCGCCGCAGGCGTTCCCGGATGATCGACAGGTCCAGGGAAAGACACGTGTCAGGTCGGTCGCTGTTTGGGTCAAACCAAACCGAGAAGCCATGCGGCACCAACCCAGCGAATGGTCGATCAGTGTTTGAGTCAAACCATCCGAGAACTGGTATCAATCGTATGACTGTCGGTGTTCATAATTTCTGGCGGGCCGAACTTATGGATGGCTTCGTTCAGCGCATCGACGCAAAACTCTGCTTCCAGCGTGTTTGAGATACGCC